>JACONK010000019.1 GCA_014323795.1 Paracoccaceae bacterium
ATAACCCTGATGAGGGGGACACCCTGGATTACCTCTATGGAAACTCCTGGGGGGAGGTGGAGCTTTCCGCCGAACTGCTGGAAGACGGAACCTCGGTAAAGGTCACCTGGGGTGAGGCGCACAGTTCGCTGACCTTCCTGAATGCAGAGGTATCCTGGTTTGCAAATGAGGAAGAGGAACCTGCTGAAACCCCCGCAGAACCGGAAGAAGAGGAACCCGCCGAAACCCCGGAGGAAACCCCTGCGGAACCGGAACCTGCCCCGGCCCCTGTTGCGGAAACCCCTGCGGAGGAAACCCCGGCAGAACCCGCACCCGCCTACACGCCCGTGGCACGGGTGCCGGAGAGCACTGACGGGTTTCATCGCATTCAGGCGGATAATTCCACGCGTGAATGGAGCGGGGACACGCATCAGGCCCCCAAGGGGGAGGCAAGGAACTTCCGGGATCACATGATTGCGGATTCCGGCGGGTCTTCCCTGCGCGGCAAGAAAGGCCGGGATTATCTGGAGGGATCGAGCGGGAATGACCTCCTGTCCGGCGGTAACGCCCGGGACTGGCTTGTTGGCGGGCGCGGGGGCGACCGGCTGCAAGGGGGTGCCCAGGATGATATTCTGACCGGGAATCAGGGCCGGGATACGTTCATCTTCCGCGAAAAGCATGGCCGGGATATTGTCACCGATTTCTCTGTCGGGAAGGACACGCTTGCGCTGGAGGGTGTGGAGTTTTCTGACCTGACGATAAAGAAATGGGCCAAGGGAACCGGTGCCAGAGTTGAATGGGATGAAGGAACGATCTATCTGGAGGGCGTCCAAAGGGATGCCCTGACAGAGGATTCTTTCGCGTTCGTGTAAATTAACCGGGAGGGGTATTCGTATCTCAAGGGCACCCCTCCCTCAACATGCCCTCTTGACTTGTGAGAAGACTTTTCATATATCTCACACGCGGCCCCTTGGGCTGCGCCAAAACAGACTTTTGAAAAGGGAAGGAAGCCGGAATGGATTTTGCAAAAGAAACTGACACGGATGATCTTCGTATCGGAGATCCCGCCGGGGATGATCTGCCGGAGAGTGGTTCCGGGGTTGATGAGATCGGGACTTCGGAGGATTCAAAAAAGAATCCGGAAGGCGGGCCCGCAGTGGGTGGTATCGGGGATGAGGAAAATGCAGGGTATTTTCCGGAAGGTAACACCTTTCGGGATACTGGCCCTGTTGGTCATACAGATGCACCGGAAGAGCCTTCTGCGGTGACCCCGATTACCAAAAACGGAACGAACAGTGAAGATACCCTTATTGGGTTTTTCGGGGATGACGTCCTGAGGGGCCGTGTCGGGGATGATTACCTCGAGGGAGGTGCCGGGAATGATATTCTAAGGGGTGGTGCCGGGGCTGATGAACTTGAAGGGGGTGCCGGGGCCGATCTGTTGGGGGGCGGCGGCGGGGCTGACCTGCTCAATGGAGGGGCCGGGGCGGACATGCTCTTTGGCCGTTCCGGGGATGATAACCTTGAAGGAGGTAACGGGAATGATCGCCTTGAAGGGGGATCCGGTGCGGATACCTTCGTGTTCAGGGCCGATCATGGTGAAAAAGACATCATCGCGGATTTCAAAACAGGGGAGGATAAACTGGCCCTCCTCCTGGAGGGTGTATCCTTTGATGACCTCACTATCAAGAAAGCTTTCAAGGGAACCGGTGCCAGGGTGGAATGGGATGAAGGCATCATCTACCTTGAGGGCGTTCAAAGGGATGACCTGAGAAATGAAGATAACTTTGAGTTCGTTGCGTAGCTGCAGCACAGCCGCCTTCGTCCTTAAACAATAAAGCGGGGTACCCCCCTTGGGGGCATCTTTTAAGGGAGAAACTGAAATGGCTGTTATAAATGGAACGGCCGGGGATGATACCCTTGAAGGAGCTGCCGGGACTGACTGGCTTTATGGCCTGGCCGGGAATGACGTCCTGGAAGGCGGTGCCGGGGCTGATCTGATCAATGGCGGTGCGGGCAGCGACACGGCCGCCTATACGGGTTCGAATGCAGGCGTGGACGTGAACCTGGCCACGGCCCGCGGCGCGGGCGGACATGCGCAGGGCGATGTGCTGACGGGCATCGAAAACCTGGCCGGTTCAAACCATAGGGATACCCTGACCGGGGATGACGGGGATAACCGGCTTTGGGGAGGTGCCGGGGATGATATTTTTTACGCAGGTGCCGGGGATGACACCCTTGAAGGGGGTGCCGGGCATGATTACTTTTCCGGAGATATCGGGAACGATACCCTGACTGGTGGCACCGGGAACGATACCCTTTACGGTGGTGCCGGGAACGATATACTTGAAGGGGGTGCCGGGGCCGATACGCTGGATGGCGGTTACGCACACCCTACTGCTGCCGGAAAATTTGATACGGCTTCCTATAAAGGATCTGATTCGGGCGTAACCGTATACCTTGCCACTGGCACGGCAAGGGGTGGCCACGCCGAGGGCGATGTTCTGCGCTATATTGAGAACCTCATCGGGTCCGGTCATAATGACTATCTTGCCGGGAATTCCGGCAATAACCATATCAATGGCCTGTCCGGGGATGACGCCATGGATGGCGGTGCCGGGGCGGATACCCTCGATGCGGGTGAAGGCGGGGATGTCCTGTCAGGGGGAACCGGTGCGGACCACTTTATTGTGGGTGCCGGCACGGACACCATCAATGACTTCAGGGCCGGCGAGGGGGATACCCTGGAGTTCAGGTTTGACATCAACGATGCGCATGTTGATGTGAGGCTCAACTATGTGAAAATCACGCATGGGGCCAACTCGGTGAAAATCCAGGGCAAGGATCATCAGTGGTATGATGAGCTTTTGCCGTCTGCTGAATATGTTGCCAGGTATCCGTTCAGCGCGATCGTTGCCGATGGCACTGTCAGGGATGTGAGCGGCGACACTGATCGCGGGAATTTCAGGGATCACCTCATCGCCTATGAAAGCGGTTCTGCCCTTCGTGGCAAAAAGGGCCGGGATTATCTTGAAGGTTCTGATGGGCGCGACTTCCTGGTCGGTGGTAATGCCCGTGACTGGCTGACGGGCGGCCGTGGCGGCGACCGGCTGCAAGGGGGAAAACAGGATGACATTCTGACAGGCGGAACCGGCAGGGATAAGTTCATCTTCCGCACGGACCACGGGAAGGATATTGTTACGGACTTCTCGGTCGGGAGGGACACGCTTGAACTGCATGGTGCAGGGTTCCCTGACCTCACGATCAAAAAGTGGGCCAAAGGGACCGGTGTGCGCGTGGAATGGGACGAGGGCACCATCTACCTTGAAGGCGTCCAAAAGGATGCGCTGACAGAGGCCTCTTTTGCGTTCGTTGCGCCTGCCCCGGAACCTGGGGCAGAAACTCCTGAGGCTCCCGCATATACGCCGGTGGCACGGGTGCCTGAAAGCACTGACGGGTTGAACCGCATTCAGGCGGATAATTCCAGGCGTGACTGGGGCGGGGACACCAATCGCGGGAATTTAAGGGATCACCTGATTGCCGACTCTGGCGGCTCTGCCCTGCGCGGCAAAAAGGGCCGGGATTATCTGGAAGGTGCCGGCGGGGATGATTTCCTGTCCGGCGGCACCGCCCGGGACTGGCTTGTCGGCGGGCGCGGCGGTGACCGGCTGCAGGGGGGTGCCCAGGATGACATTCTGACAGGCGGCACCGGCCAGGATACCTTTGTGTTCCGCACGGACCACGGGGCGGATATCATCACCGATTTCTCTGTCGGGAAGGATACCCTTGAACTTCACGATGCAACCTTCAGCGACCTCACGATAAGGAAATGGGCCAAGGGCACCGGTGCGCGGGTGGAATGGGATGAAGGAACGATCTATCTGGAGGGCGTCCAAAGGGATGCCCTGACAGAGGATTCTTTCGCGTTCGTGTAAGGGAGGAAAAGGGAGGAAACAGAAGGGTGTCCTGTGCAGGATACTCCCTTGATCTGTGAGCGGAATCCTTATACCTTCCACCGATAAACCGAAGGGAGGGGTTTCCGCCCCTTCCGGCCCTGTAACCGGCAGCCGGGCTGCCTGCAAATGAGAGGAGGCCGTCATGGCTGTTATAAATGGAACTGACGGGAATGACAGACTCCTTGGCGAAGAGTTTGAAGATAACACCGTCTATGGCCATGGCGGGCGTGATCTTCTGGATGGCGGGGGGGAGAACGATGAGCTTTTTGGCGGTGCCGATGATGATGCAATTTATGGTCGCAGGGGGGATGACCTGCTGGAGGGCGGTGCCGGGAATGACAGGCTCGATGGGGTTTTCGGGGATGACATCCTGCGCGGCGGTGCCGGGAATGATACCCTGAAAGGCAGTGCCGGGGCTGATCTGCTGAACGGGGGGCAGGGCAATGACACGGCCATTTATGCCGGCTCCCGGGGGGCTGTTGAGGTGAACCTTGCCACCGGAACCGGCACGGGTGGCCAGGCGGAAGGCGATGTTCTGCGCGGCATTGAAAACCTCACCGGCTCCCGCCGCGACGATACCCTGACCGGGGATTCCGGCAATAACCATATTGACGGAGGTGGCGGGGATGATACCCTGCACGGAGGTCTTGGGGATGATACCCTTGAAGGCGGGGCCGGGGCCGATGAGCTTGCAGGGGGTGCCGGTGCGGATACATTTGTGTTCCGTGCGGGCCATGGTCTTGATGTCGTCAAGGATTTCTCGGGCGGGGAAGACATGCTCGAACTGCGCGCCTCTGGCGTGACGTTTTCCGATCTGATCATCGCGGGTTATGAAGACGATACCCTGGTGGTCTGGAATGAGGGCGTGATCCGCCTTGAAGGTGTTCAAGGGGATGCCTTGACAGAAGATTCTTTTGCGTTCGCGTAAGGGGTGCTCCCTGTTAAAATGTGCCCTGATGCACATTTTCCGGCAAGGGCATGTCTTGCGCTGCACAAACGTTCCGGCTATATGTCCCCGGTGGCCCTGTGCCGCATGCAGACAAAATAAAATCCGTGCCTTGCGGACCATATCCTGCACAGGAGAAGTGCCATGAAATTGCATGAACTCCGGGATAATCCCGGTGCTGTCAAACCCCGCAAACGTATCGGCCGCGGCCCCGGTTCCGGCAGGGGCAAGACAGGCGGGCGCGGCATGAAGGGCCAGAAGTCCCGTTCGGGTGTCTCGATCGCGGGTTACGAAGGGGGCCAGATGCCGCTGTACCAGCGGCTGCCAAAGCGGGGCTTCAATAAGCCGAACCGCAGGAAATACGCTGTCGTAAACCTCGGCCTGATCCAGAAATTCATTGATGCCGGGAAGCTGGGGGAAGGCAGGATTGACGAAGACGCGCTTTTGAAAAGCGGCCTGATCCGTCGCAAACGCGCCGGTGTGCGCATACTCGCCAAAGGTGATTTTTCTGCCCGTGTTGACCTGTCGGTCACGGGCGCATCCAAATCCGCCGTGGCGGCGGTCGAAAAGGCGGGCGGCTCACTGGCTGTCACGGCGGCCCGGTAAAACGTGTTACCCCTGCCCGGGGCACCGCGACACCCGCCTGCCGGTTTTCAGGCTCCGCGCTTCGGATGACCCGCCGCGCCGCAAATAACAGGAGTGCCCATGGCATCTGCTGCTGAGCAAATGGCGGCCAACCTCAGCTGGTCCGCCTTCGGAAAAGCCAAGGAGCTGCAGGCCCGTATATTTTTCACCCTTGGATTGCTGATCGTCTACCGGGTCGGGACGTTCATACCGGTGCCGGGCATTGATCCTGTTGCCCTGGCAGCCTTTGTGGAAGATCTGCAGGGCGGCGTGGGCGGCATCCTGGACATGTTCACCGGCGGCGCGTTGAGCCGTATGGGCATCTTCGCGCTGGGCATCATGCCCTACATCTCTGCCTCCATCATCGTGCAGCTTCTCACCGCCATGGTGCCATCCCTGGCGCAGCTGAAAAAGGAGGGCGAGGCCGGCCGCAAAAAGATCAACCAGTATACGCGGTATGGTACCGTGGCCCTGGCGGCAGCCCAGGCCTATGGTATGAGCCGCGGTATGGAGGCAGGCGATCTGGTGCTGAACCCGGGCTTCCTGTCGTTCCAGCTGCCTGCGCTGATCACCCTGGTGGGCGGCACCATGTTTCTGATGTGGCTGGGGGAGCAGATCACCGCCCGCGGCATCGGCAACGGCATCTCGCTCATTATCTTTGTCGGCATCATCGCGGAGCTGCCCGCGGCCCTGGCGCAGTTCCTCGCCTCCGGCCGTTCCGGCGCGCTGCCGCCTGCCGTTATCGTCGGCGTGATAGTCATGGTTGTCGCCGTGATTGCCTTTATCGTTTATATGGAGCGGGCGCTGCGCAAGGTGCACATCCAGTATCCGCGCCGTCAGGTGGGGTTGAAAGTGTATGGGGGGGAATCCTCTCACCTGCCGATCAAGCTGAACCCGGCCGGTGTTATCCCGCCGATCTTCGCCTCTGCCCTGCTGCTGTTGCCGACGACTGTTTCCACCTTCTCGGGGACACAGACGTCGCCGTTCATGAACGTGCTTCTGTCCTATTTTGGCCCCGGGCAGCCGCTCTATCTGCTGTTTTTTGTCGCGATGATCGTGTTCTTCAGCTACTTCTACACGGCCAACGTCAGCTTCAAAACCGATGACGTGGCCGACAACCTGAAAAGACAGAACGGTTTTGTGCCCGGCATCCGGCCCGGCAAAAAGACAGAGGAATACCTGGATTACGTTGTATCACGCCTTCTGGTGCTGGGCTCCGTCTATCTGGCTGCGGTCTGTCTGTTGCCGGAAATTCTGCGCGCACAGCTTGCAATCCCGTTCTATTTCGGGGGAACCTCTTTGCTGATTGTTGTCAGTGTGACGATGGATACGATTAATCAGGTTCAATCGCACCTTCTGGCCCACCAGTATGAAAGCGTCATCGAAAAATCCAGGTTGCGCGGCCGATCAAGGGGGAAAGCAGCCCCCCGCGGGATACGGGGACGCAGATGAATATCATTCTTTTGGGGCCGCCCGGTGCCGGCAAGGGGACGCAGGCCGCCCACCTGGCAAGGCATCGGTCGATGGTGCATCTGTCCACCGGCGACATGTTGCGCCAGGCCCGCGCAAGCCGGACAGAAACCGGCAGAAAAGTGGCAGAGGTCATGGACCGCGGCGACCTGGTTACGGACGAAATCGTCATTGGCCTTATCGGGGAACGGTTCGATGGGGAAACAGGCGGCGGTTTCATCCTTGACGGCTTTCCGCGCACCCTGGCCCAGGCGGATGCCCTGGAAGCACTGCTGGAACGCAAGGGCCGGAAACTGGACGCGGTGATTGAACTGCAGGTGGATGATACCGCACTTGTGAATCGTATCGTCAGCCGTGCCGCGCTTGCGGCGGCGGCGGGCCGGCCGGTGCGCGCGGACGACAATGAGCAAAGCCTCAGGGTGCGCCTGATGGAATATTACAAAAAAACCTCTCCCCTCATCGGCTACTACTACGCCCGGGGCAAATTGCGGGCGATTGATGGCCTTGCGTCTATCGAGGAGGTTAAAAACCACATCGACGCCGCCCTGGCCACGGTGTGACGCCAGGCCGGCACCGGGATAAATGCCGCCCAATCAGGCTGCTTCCCTTTTGACCGGACATGCGAAGGTGTTTACATAACTGTCCGGTTGCCCCGCCGGAGGGTTACAATCAACCGGCAGAGGTTCACGAAAACATCAAACGGCCGGCTTCCGGCACAGGGCCCATGGATATCCAGTCCTTTTTGAATGCCGTTGGAACAACTTGCGCAACCGGGAACGCGACCGAACATTCCTTTCGGCCTGCCCTGCAAACGCTTCTGCACTCCATCGCCCCGAACATCACCGCCCTGAACGAACCCCGGCGCGTGGCCTGCGGTGCGCCTGATTTCCTTGTATCACGGGATAATACGGTGATAGGCCATGTGGAGGCCAAGACCATCGGCACCGATATTTCCATGCTCGGGGGCACCGACAGGGATCAGCAGGAACGCTACCGCGCCGCCCTGCCCAACCTGATCTACACCAATTGCCTGGCCTGGGATTTCTATCGCGCCGGCACCCTGGCCGCGCAGGTTACCATCGCCGACCTGCACGCTGACACTATCCGCCCCCGCCGGCAGGATTTTGCCACCCTTGAACGCCTGCTGGCCGAATTTGTCGCACTGCAGCCGCACCCCATCGACACCCCGCAGGACCTGGCCGAACGCATGGCCGGCAAGGCCACCCTGATAAGGCATGTGCTGTCCCGCACCCTGGCGGATACGGATGCGCAGGCCGACCTTGCCGGCCAATACGCGGCTTTCAGGGATACCCTGATTCACGACACCACGCCGGAACAATTTGCCGATATTTACGCCGAAACCCTCACCTACGGCATGTTTGCCGCCCGCCTGCATGCCGACAACCCCGCCGCCTTCAGCCGCCAAGCGGCCCCGGAGCTTTTGCCGAAATCCGGCCCTTTCCTGCGCAGCCTGTTCGGCTATGTGGCCCGGTCCGACCTGGACAGCCGCATCGCCTGGATTATTGATGATCTGGCCCATGTCTTCCGCGCCTGTGATATGGCGCAAATCCTGGCGGGCTTTGGCCGGCGGACCGGGCAGGAAGACCCGTTCCTGCATTTTTACGAAACCTTTTTGGGGGCCTATGACCCCGCCCGGAAAAAGGCCCGCGGGGTCTGGTATACGCCGGAACCGGTGGTGCAATTCATCGTCCGCGCGGTGGATGAATTGCTGAAAGACGAATTCGGCCTGGCGGACGGGCTGGCCGACACATCGAAAGTGACCCTTGACCGGCCCCCTGGGCAGGAACAGGTGCACCGCGTCCAGATCCTCGACCCGGCCACCGGCACCGGCACCTTTCTGGCGGAGGTGATCAGACAGATCGCGCCCGGGGTGCGCCGCACCGCCCCCGCCCTGTGGCCCGATTATATCGAAAATCACCTGATCCCGCGCCTGCACGGCTTTGAGATCCTGATGGCCAGCTACGCCATGTGCCACATGAAACTGGATATGATTTTGACCGATTTGGGCTACACCCCCGCCGGGGAAAACCCGCCGCGCCTGTCCGTCTATCTGACCAACAGCCTGGAGCAGGGCGCCGCCGGCCAGCCCGACCTGCCCTTCGCCCGATGGCTTTCCCGCGAGGCAGAAGGCGCAAACCGCATCAAGCGTGACATGCCGATCATGTGCGTCATCGGCAACCCGCCGTATTCGGGTCACTCACATAATAAGGGTGATTGGATCACGCAGTTGATTGAGGTGTACAAACAAGGCCCGGAGCTGCGGAAACCCGCACAGGCAAAATGGCTGTCCGATGATTATGTGAAATTTATTCGGTTGTCTGAATTCCTGATTGATCGCACCGGCGAGGGCATTCTGGGGTTAATCACAAACCATTCCTACCTTGATAACCCGACATTTGTAGATATGCGCCGGCACCTGATGCAAACCTTTGACAGCATTTATGTGCTGGACCTGCACGGAAACACCCGAAAGAGAGAGGTCGCCCCGGACGGATCAAAAGATGAAAACGTGTTTGATATTCAGCAGGGCGTGGCCATCCTTATCGCTATTAAGAAAAAAGGCGACGATAAAGAATTAGCCAGGGTCTATCGCGGCGATCTGTGGCGCAGCCGGGCGGCCAAGTATGCGACCCTGGCAGAGGCTACTTTGGCGACCGTTGATTTTTGTCAATGTAACCCCGAAAAAGCACCTTGGCCTTTCAAATCCATGGACTGGGAACTGTATGATACCTATTACGGCTTCCCAGGCATCACCGACTGGTTTTCGCAGAATGGCCACCCCGCCCGAGGTCGAGGTATCGTCACGACCCAGGATCAGTTTGCCATTTCCTGGTCAGACAGGCAGGCCCGTTCCAGGATTGAAAAATTCCTGCAAACTGAAAACGAGGCGGAAGCCCGTGCTATTTGGAGGCTCTGCTCGCAGGATCAATGGAACTATCACCGGGCAAAAGCAGGATTGGCGGACGGACACTGGCACAATAAGGTCAGGCCAATCACCTACAGACCCTTCGATACACGCTACACAGTGTATGACTCCAATGTCTGCGTTCATCGGCGCAAACAAGTAATGCGGCATATGCTGGCGGGGGATAACATCTGCCTGACCATCGGGCGACAGGGACACGTGGTAGGATCGATGCCATGGAACCTGGTTTTTGTAAATGATATGCCTATCGACTTGAACATTTTCTACCGTGGCGGTGGTGTTTGTTTACCCCTCTACCTCATCCCGGACGAACAGACCCTCGACACCACCACCCGCCGCATCAATTTTAACCCCGCCCTGTGGGACCGGCTGAAAGACCTTGTCGCACACCCCGATCACGGCACCCCGGATGAACTGCAGACCTTTGATTATATCTACGGCACCCTCCACGCCCCGGCCTACCGCACCGCTTACGCCGAATTCCTGAAAGAGGATTATCCCCGCATCCCCTGGCCTGCCACGCCGGATGAATTCTGGCACATATCCGCCAAGGGAACACATCTGCGCAAACTGCACCTGATGAACGGGAATACAATTAGAGATACCCCTTACCCGTTCACAGGGAATGGGGATAACGTGGTGGAAAAGGTTGATCTTGATGGTGACAAGGTGTGGATAAACAAAACCCAATACTTTTCCGGTGCATCAGATACGGAATGGAATTTCTATATCGGTGGATACAAGCCCGCACAGAAATGGCTGAAGGATCGCAAGGGCAGAACGCTAACCTGGGATGACGTCAAACACTACCAAAACATCCTGAAAATCCTGTCAGAAACCGACAGGGTTATGCACACCATCACAATGGCACCGCCCGCCCGGTAACAGCCCGGTAACAGATTAAAAAGGAGACAGCACCCAATGGCAGGGTTCCCGGAAACGGCCCGCGTGGTCATCATCGGCGGCGGGATTGTCGGTGTTTCAGCACTCTACCACCTGGCACAAAGGGGCTGGGCCGATTGCGTTCTGCTGGAAAAGGATGAACTGACATCCGGCAGCACCTGGCACGCGGCAGGCAATGTGCCGACCTTTTCGACCAGCCAAGCCATCATGGACATGCAGCACTATTCGACCAGGCTTTACGCCCGCCTGGGGGCGGAGGTCGACTATCCCATAAACTATCACCGGACCGGCAGCCTGCGTCTGGCCCACTCCAAAGAACGCATGCGGGAATTCGGGCACGTCTGCGCCATGGCACGCCGCCGAAATATCGATATGGAAATGCTGACCCCCCGCCAGGCGCGGGAACGCCACCCGTTTCTGGAAATCCACGGGCTGGAAGGGGCGCTTTGGGACCCGACCGACGGTGACATTGATCCGGCCCAGCTGACCCAGGCCCTGGCAAGGGGCGCCCGCAATATGGGTGCCAAAATCGTGCGCTCCTGCCCGGCCACCGGCGTGACCCAAAAGCCGGACGGCACCTGGCGCGTGCATTCGGAAAAGGGCGATATTGGGTGCGATTGCGTGGTGAACGCCGCCGGATACTACGCCCAAAGGGTGGGGGAATGGTTCAAACCCTGCGGTGGCCGCACCGTGCCGATGGCGGTGATGGCCCACCAGTACCTGCTGACCGAAGAAATTGAGGTGCTGAAGGAATGGTCCGCGGCGGGCGGCGGCAAAAAGCTGCCGCTGCTGCGGGATGTGGATGTGTCCTATTACCTGCGGCAGGAAAGGAACGGCATCAACATCGGCCCCTATGAGCCGGACTGCCGGGCCCACTGGGCAACCGGGGATGACCCGATGCCGGAGGATTTCAGCTTCCGGCTCTGGCCCGACGATATGGATCGCATCGGGGATATCGTGGCCGCCGCCCTGGGGCGGGTGCCGGCGTTTGCAACGGCAGGCGTCAGCCGCATCATCAACGGCCCGATCCCCTACGCCCCGGATGGCCTGCCGCTGCTCGGGCCCATGCCCGGTGTGAAAAACGCCTTTGAGGCCTGCGCCTTTACCTTCGGCATCGCCCAGGGCGGCGGGGCAGGCAGGGTTCTGGCCGAATGGATCATCGATGGCTGCACGGAACGGGATATGTGGGCCACCGACCCGCGCCGCTACACCGATTACACGGATCACGACTATTGCGTGAAAAAGGCCATGGAGGTCTACGGAAACGAATACGCCATGCACTTCCCGCGGCACGAATGGCCCGCCGCCCGGGGCAGGAAACTTTCCCCCCTCCACAACAGGGTGACAGGGCGCGGCGGCGTGATGGGGGCCTACAACGGCTGGGAACGGGCAAACTGGTTTGCCATGCCCGGCGACGATACGTCCCGGGAAAGCACCCGAACCTGGTCCCGCCACGGCCCCTGGGAACCGCGCATCAGGCAGGAATGTGAGGCCGTGCGCGATGCCTGCGGTGTGCTGGATATGCCGGGTTTCTCCCGCTTTTGCATTCAGGGCACCGGGGCGGATGACTGGCTGCGCGGCTTCTGTGCCGGCGCCATTCCAAAGATCGGGCGCATGAACCTCCTTTACGTGTCCGACAGCCGCGGGCGTATCCTGACGGAATTCTCCTGCATCCGGCTGGATACGGATAATTTCATCCTGATCACGGCGGCCGCCGCGCAATGGCACGACGGCGCATTGATACGGAATTCGGTCCCAAACGGGGTGGCCGTCCGCGACACCACGGCACAGCAGGACACGCTGGTTGTGTGCGGGCCACAGGCGCGGGCCCTGCTGTCCGGCATCACCGATGCCGATCTGGGGCAGGGCTGGCTCACCTGTCAGCACGCAACCGTTGCCGGCGAAAGGGCCCTCCTGCTCCGCGCCGGCTTTGCCGGTGAGCTCGGCTGGGAAATCCACGCTGAAAACGCGGCGATGCCGGCGATCTGGGATGCGGTGCTGGCCACCGGTGCGCAACCGTTCGGGATGTACGCGCTCAACAGCCTGCGGATTGAAAAGGGCTATCGCACCTGGAAGGGCGATCTGTCCGCCGATTATACCCTGCTGGAAGGCGGTCTGGAACGGTTCATCAGGTTTGACAAGCCGTTTGATTTCAGCGGGAAAGCCGCGCTCCAAAAGGAAAGCCGCCAGGGCCGCAAAAAGGGATTTGTGACGCTCCTGGTGGACGCGGATGAATGCGACGCACCCTGCATGAGCCCCCTGTGGAAGGGGGGCGCGGTGGTGGGGGAAACGACATCCGCCGCCTGGGGCTATCGGGTGAACGCCTCCGTCGCCCTCGGCATGGTGCGGGCGGACCTTGCGGTGCCGGGCACGGAACTGGAGGTGGAAATTTATGGCACATTGTGCCGGGCGGTTGTCCAGCCCGACCGGCCCCTGTGGGATCCGCAAAATGAACGTATCCGCGCCTGACATGGCCACCATGTCCCGGCAGGAACGCCTGCCGGGGGTATCCATGCCCGGCCCCTTGCGCGGAAAAATAAAACGGGGGCATCGGTGCGGGCGTGCGCATTCTGCCATGCGGCTTGATCACCGCGGGCCCGCCCCGTAGAATATCCCGTAAAACATCCCGGAAGGGATTCAATCACAACGCGCATGGACAAGGTCCGATGGCTCTGCTTTACACCAATCTTGGGGTTGCCTATTTCCCCGTTCCAAAATGCGCATCCAGCTCGTTGAAATTCTGTCTCCACGAGGCCAACACAGGTTTGGCCCCGAAAAGGCAGGATCTGAGGAAACATATAAGGATGCGGTCTTTTGCGCAAACCAATCTGCAGGAGCTTGAGGGATATGAAAAAATGGCTGTGGTGCGCGAGCCGGTTGCGCGTTTAAAATCCTGCTATGCGGACAGGATTTTAAGAAGGCATCTTATGCCTGAAAGCCATCCCGATAAAAGGTATATTAAACATCATGAGGGGGAGGAAAGGAAACTCAAATCCTGCAATTTGCCCGAATATCCGGATTTTCAAACCTTTGCGGATCATTTTGAGGAGTACCGGGATATCTCGCGGGTTGTCAGAAATCATACGCCTGTGCTGTCCCATTGGCTGGGCAGCGATCCGCTGTTTTTTGACGCGATCTTTGATTTCGGCGCCTTGCCCGCACTGGAGGAATGGTTGCGGACCCGCGGGGGGGGGGGGTCCGATAACCTACCATAAAAAAAGTCGGCAAAAACAAGAGTGCACCACGACTATATGATGTGCACCGCATCCACCATCGCCAGAATACGCGGGTTTTATGCTGAGGATTACGCGCTTTTCGGGCACATCTTCGGGTCAGAAACCGGGCACTTCAGCCCTGCGGGCGCAGGGATTGCCAGGGCGGCAGGCGCGGCAGACTGACGATTGATTTCCCTCCCTTGCCCCGGCCCCTGCGCCCCTGCCCCTTGCGCGGAAAAATATCTTGAACCATGGGTTGACGGGAACGGGCGGGCAGCATATATCGGTTTCACGGGGCAGATGAGCCGCCATGGGCGCCTGAACCGGCAGGCTAAAAATTCCCCGTGCGGGCCTTGCGGTGCGCCGGAACATATGAGAGGATTTGGCCATGGCCGATGTGAACACAAACAACGCGACTGCGGACCTTGAATCTATTGCACAGCCGGAAGATCGTGGCTTCCGGGTGCGGCTGAAGGTGGTTAAACCGGCGGACAAGCCTGAACCGAAGCCCGCGCATGCGGAACGCAAGAGCCAAGACAAACCAGCCTGGGAAGGCCAGAACCTGCACCACCCGACAAAGTTGAACCTGGATGTCATCCAGCATGTGGATGGCACGCAGTATAACGACCGCCTGATAGGCAATCACGGGGATAACACGCTGGACGGCCGGGGCGGCAATGACCTGCTGTGGGGCAAGGGCGGCAATGATTTCCTGAAAGGCGGGGACGGCGATGATACCCTGGGCGGTGCCGGCGGCGATGATACGCTGGAAGGCGGGGAAGGGGCCGATGTGCTGGACGGCGGCGATGGATGGGACACGGCCACCTATGAAAACTCCCGGGAAGGCGTGGAAGTGAGCCTGGCCAGGAATGAAAACGGCGACCCCATCGAGGGGATAGGGGGCCATGCGGCGGGCGACACGCTTAAAAACATTGAGAACCTGATCGGCTCCAGGCATAACGACACGCTGACCGGGGATAGCCTTGCCGACGCTCTTTGGGGCGGTGCCGGGAATGACGAGCTCAACGGCGCGGGTGGCCCTGACCGGCTTTACGGCGGCAGCGGCCGCGACACGCTGAACGGCGGCGTTGGCGATGATGTGCTGGACGGCCAAGGCGGCGACGACTCGCTGAACGGCGATGCGGGTGACGACCATCTGTACGGCCGCGGGGGCAAAGACGCCCTGAACGGCGGCGATGGCGATGATGTGCTGGACGGCGGTGGCCACAACGACACGTTGGAAGGTGGTGCGGGGGATGACGTGCTGGACGGCGGTGCCGGGGACGACGAGCTGGAAGGTGGTGCCCACAACGACGAGCTGCACGGCGGCACGGGCAGCGATACGCTGACCGGCGGCACCGGAGATGACACGCTGTACGGCCGAATCAAAGACACGCTGGACGGTGGCGCGGGCAAGGACACCCTGACCGGTGCTGCGGACGACAACGACACGTTGAAAGGTGGCGTGGGCAGCGACACGCTTTACGGCCAGGGCGGTAACGACACGCTGGACGGCGGGGCGGGCAACGATGTGCTGGACGGCGGCGGTGGTGCAGATACGTTTGTGTTTCGGACCAGCGAAGCGGGCCACGACACCATCACCGGCTTCACCGCAGGGGAGGACAAGATCAGCATCACCGCCGAGTTTATAGATAAACTCGATTACGATACGCTGATACAGCAATCGAAAAATGAGAACGGAAATGCGGTTCTATACTGGGAATTCAACCCCAAAATCACCCTCATCGGTGTGGAACTGGATGATCTGGGAACTGGCAACTTCATCTTCGGCTGAACGTAAAAAGGGGTTTACATCCCGGATGTGAACTACAGGAACCCCATCAGCCTTAACAAGGGAAACACACCATGAGCAAAAACCTGATACCTTCATCGACTTACTACCTCACGGCTTCGGGTGATCCTGTCCCTGAGTATAGCCGATCAAATGGGTCGTATACAGCGATTCCTGACAAGTCGGATACGGAGGCGTACTCGAAATGGCTGGAGGGGTACCGTAGCCTGGGGGAGGCTTACTATGCTTCCCAGGTCGTCCGTGTAGTACACGGCACTGAAGAGGACGATGATTTTTATATTCAGGGTTGGTCTGGCGACGACCGGATCTACGGGCATGCCGGTAATGATGTTCTGGATGGCTATCTCGGCAACGATACGCTGTATGGCGGTGCCGGGGATGACGCCCTGTGGGCCGGTTCCGGCAACGACACGCTGTATGGCGGTGCCGGGGATGACGCCCTGTGGGCCGGTTCCGGCAACGACACGCTGTATGGCGGGTCGGGGAAAGACGCGCTGCGGGCCGGTTCCGGCAATGATCTGCTGAAAGGGGCCCGCGGGGATGATGCCTTGGATGGCGATGCTGGCCACGACACGCTGATCGGCGGTGCCGGGGATGACGCTCTGTGGGCCCGTTCCGGCAACGACTTTCTGCACGGCGGGCATGACGATGACCGGCTGGATGGCGGGGATGGCGACGACCTGCTGATCGGCGGGCGCGACGATGACGCCATGCATGGCCAGGAGGGCAACGACGTTCTGCGCGGCCAGCACGGGGATGACCGGCTGGAAGGCCATGCCGGCGACGACTTTCTGCACGGCGGCGGCGGGGATGACTGGCTGCTGGGCTATTCCGGCGACGACACGCTGAACGGCGGGCGCGGGGATGACTATCTGTGGGGCGGTTCCGGTGCCGATACCTTTGTGTTCAGCCAGGCCAACTCCGGCCATGATGAAATTGAGGATTTCAACCAGAAACTGGTCATAAAACGCCTCAAGTGGACCTATCCGAGAGAGGAGGAAGGCGATAAAATCGTGTTCCGGGGGGAGGCAGCACCGGACAGTTTTGATGACCTGACCCTGACCAAAAAGAAGGCGCGTGATTCGGACACGACGCCCGGCACACTGATCACCTGGGGCGATGGCTCAAGCAGCATCTTTCTGGATGACCTGCCCCCACAGCGCGTGCAGGAAGAAGACTTCATCTTCGCCTGAACCGGCAGGCTGCACATCCCCCCGGCGGCTTGGGCCGGCCGGGGGGTGCCCCGGCCCCCCGCGGCCCAAAACAAAAACACGAAAAGGGCACCCCCTGGCGGGGTGCCCTTTTGCATGCAACGGCACGGCATCGGGATGGGCCCGCCACAACCGGGCACCCCCGGCGCGCACCCCCCGGCGCAAGCCGCATCCGGCCCAACCCTGGCCCGCCTGGCCCCCCGGCCTGTGCGCAGGCCGCCGGATACAGGGCAGGAAAACGCCGTGCGGTGCGGGCCGTTTAATCAGGCTTTAAACGCCGTTTAAACGCCGTTTTACCGGCCTTTAAAGCCCCTTTACGGTGGCCTTAAACTGGCCTTTACGCGCCCGCCCGGCCCTGGCCGCCGGGGATGTATGCCCTGCCAGGGCGCGGCGATCGGATGTTTGGCCAGGTCTGTAATCCCTTTTGCAGGGCCGGGTGCAGGACAGGTTTAAAACTTTTCGGGATTTTGCCCGATAATTTCCCTTGCACCCCTGTGCCGGGGGGTGTATGGGCTGGCCGATGGTGTTTTGTGCCGG
>JACONK010000020.1:0-10012 GCA_014323795.1 Paracoccaceae bacterium
GAAAGCTCCACCTCCCCCCAGGAGTTTCCATAGAGGTAATCCAGGGTGTCCCCCTCATCAGGGTTATAGTCGGTGATCGTGTCGTGGCCACCGGGGGTCAGGGCGTGGGACCCAAAGGAGAAGGTATCGGCCCCGGCACCGCCGGTCATAACATCGTCACCCTGACCACTGATCAGCCGGTCATTTCCGGCACCCCCTTCAAGGGTATCGGCACCCTGGGCAGAATCAATGTAGTCATCCCCGGCACCGCCCCTGATGTGGTTCGCCGAGTTATCACCCACCAGGTGATCATCGTGGGCGGACCCGGCAAGGTTTTCAATCGAGGCAAAGGTATCGCCCAGGGCATCGCCTTCGGCACGGCCGAACTGGAAACCTTTCAGCGATACGGTAACGCCTGACGCCGCGCCAGCATAACTGGCCCAGTCCGTCCCGTCCCCGCCATCAAGGTAATCGGCCCCGGCACCGCCTTCCAGCGTGTCGTTGCCGGCATTTCCCAAAAGCGCATCGGCCCCGGCCCCGCCTTCCAGCGTGTCGTTGCCGGCACGGCCCTGGAGGTGGTTCTTTACACTGTCGCCAATGATGTGATCGTTGCCGCCAGAGCCCGCGACATTTTCAAGGTTGGCCAGGGTATCCCTGTGGCTGCCCTGCGCGGAATTGTAGGTGGCCACGCCCTGGGCAAGGTTCACGGTCATTCCGCCGGTTACTCCGTCGAAGCCGTGTGAGTAATCCGCCCAGTCGGTCCCGGCGCCGCCGTCAAGCGAATCGTTGCCGTTACCGGCCAGGAGCACATCACCCCCGGCACCGCCGGAAATCGTATCATTCCCGGCACCGCCATAAAGCAGATCGTTGCCGTCACCGCCTTCAAGGCGGTCATTCCCGGCATTCCCTTCAAGGGTATCGGCCCCGCCCCGGCCATTCAGGGTATCGTTCCCGGCACCGCCCTTGAGGATGTTCGTGTCACCGGTGCCAACGATGTTATCGTTGTGGCCGGAGCCCTGGACGTTTTCAAGGTTGAGCAGGCTTTGGCGGTAGTTTTCCCCGCCTGAACCGTAGGTGGCCAATTCCTTTACCAGGTCCACGGTGACCCCGGCGAAGGCGTCCGAATAATCCGCCCAATCGATATCGGACCCGCCATCGAGACGGTCGTTGCCGCGGCCGGCAAAGAGCCTGTCATTCCCGTTACCGCCCCGGACATCATCGTCTCCGGCACCGCCCTTGAGCACATCATCCCCGTGGTGACCAAAGAGCTTGTCTGCCCCGGCCTTGCCTTCAATCCAGTCGTTGCCGAGCCCGCCCTGGATCCAGTCCCGCAAGGCACTGCCGATGAGGTGGTCATCCCCGCCGAAGCCGTAGATCTCCCTCCTGCCCTCGTGCCCGAATATAAAGTCCCTCCCGTTCGAGGCCCCATATGTGGCGGAACCGACCTCATCGTCGTAAATCCCGTTAAGGCTGGGATTATAATGGCCGTTATATCTGGTTCTGCTCATGGGGGTGTCCTTTCGGCTGGTTCGGGGTGCCGAGGCAGCCCGTCGTTGATTGCATAATCGGGTATGTAGAGGCGGGGCGGGCCGGCGTCAACAGCAAAAATAACGTTCTTCGCAAAAATAAACCGCAGGGGATACCGAACCGCCGCGCCACAGCCCGCAAGGCAGGGGCGGCACCCCCGGGGCGGGTGCCGGGCCGCATCGTGGGGGCGGCAAACGGAAAGCGGCCCCCGAATCAGGGGCCGCGGATGTGCCAGGCCACGGGGCTGGCCGATGCCGCGTTCGGGGGCTGGCATGGGCACAGGCGACGGGCATGTTCCGGCAGAAACAAACCCCGGGGAAGGCCCGCCGGCGGGGCCCTTGAAAGCCCCTGTCAGGGATTGTTTACGGGCCCCCTGCCCCTGGGAAAATCCCGGCGGGAAAATCCCGGGGGTTTCCCGCCTTACACGAACTCAAAGTTATCTTCATTCCTGAGATCATCCCTCTGGACACCACTCAGAAAGATAACGCCTTCATCCCACTCGATTCTGGCACCGGTTCCATCAAAGGCGTTCTTTATAGTGAGATCAGAGAACTCAACGCCATGCAGCTTAAGGGTATCATTACCTATTTCGAAATCAGTAATTGTATCCCTGCCGTGATTGGCCTTGAACACGAAGGTATCTCCTCCGTCATATTCATAACCTCCAGTCAGGGTATCATTTCCGGTGCCTCCGTCAAGGATGTCACTCCCGTAGCCTCCATAGAGTTCATCATTCCCGGAACCGCCATACAGCTTATCCGCCCCGAAACCGGATCCGTTAACCTTGTCATATCCATAGAGTATATCATCACCGGCGCGGCCCCTTAGGATGTCATTCCCGTAACCTCCTTCAAGCTCATCATTCCCGGAGCCTCCATAGATTTTATCGTTTCCGTGATCTCCATGGATTTTAGTAATCACGGAGTTTCCGGTCAGAGTATCGTTAAAAGAAGAGCCACGGAGGATCTCAATACTGACAAAGGTATCACTTGTCACATCAACAGTCACACCTTCATTGAATTTAATGTATTTTGAGTATTTTTGATAATCGACAGTATCAACACCTTCCCCGCCACGGATGAGGACAGCCTCAAAAGGGTTTTCAAAAGTATCATTCCCGGAACCGCCATACAGCTTATCCGCCCCGCCAGCTCCGTCAAGGATGTCATCTCCGGAACCGCCATACAGCTTATCAGCCTGCCAATCACCCCTGAGTCTATCGTCTCCGGCACGGCCATATAGAATGTCATTCCCTCCAATTCCATAAAGCCAATTATCCCCGTTATCTCCGGTCAAGATATCATCGTATTCGGAACCCCACAGACGCTCGATATTAAGTAGAACATCACCTTCGGCATAGCCACCTTTAGCCTCACCAGTGGCAAGATTCACGGTCACACCTGCGTTGGAAAGGGTATAATAGGCAATATCAACCCCGGCACCACCATTGAGCAGATCCGCCCCGGCATCCCCGTAAAGAACATCATCCCCGGCACGACCCCTCAGGATGTCATCCCCTTTACCTCCTTCAAGGTTATCATGCCCGGTGCCTCCGTCAAGGATGTCATTCCCGTTAATTCCTTGAAGGAGGTCATTCCCGGAGCCTCCTTTAAGGTCATCATCCCTGTCAGTTCCGTATAAACTTTTATTGTAACACTCATTGCTTGTTCTCCTTTCAAATCAGAAGAGGGGCACCTCGAAAGATACCCCTCTTTTGTTTCATTTTCAAGAGCTCGTTACACAAACTCAAAAGAGTCTTCTGTCAAGGCATCCCTTTGGACAAACTCCAGATAGATCACTCCCTCATCCCATTCCACCCGCGCACCGGTGCCCTTGGCCCATTTCTTTATCGTCAGGTCAGAAAACTCTACACCATGAAGCTCAAGCGTATCCTTCCCGACAGCGAAGTCCGTAACAATGTCTCCGCCATGCTTGGCCTTGAACACAAAGGTATCCCGGCCCTGATTCCCGGTCAGAATATCATCCTGTTTTCCGCCTTGAAGACGATCACCTCCGCGCCCCCCAACAAGCCAGTCACGGGCGTTGCCGCCGGACAGGAAATCATTCCCGCCAGAACCTTCAAGGTAATCCCGGCCAGAGTTGCCGCGCAGGACATCCTTGCCATCGGAACCCCTGATCCAGTCCTTTCTATTGGTGCCGGAAAGTTCCTGTGCGCCAGTAACCTCGGCAGGATTCCTCCCGTCTACGATATTGAACCCGTCAGTCGAGTCCGGGATTCTTGCCACTGCAACATAAGAGCTCTTTGAAGGTGCTTCCGGTTCTGCGGGGGTTTCAGCAGGTTCCTTGGGAACAGCCCCATTAGGTTCAAAACCCGGTTCATAGGTAAAGCTTTTGGGTGGATCAGTGTCTGGTCTGGGATCCGATTTGACAAACCACCTCATTTTCGCATTCAGGA
Source organism: Paracoccaceae bacterium (assembly GCA_014323795.1). Classification (GTDB taxonomy): domain Bacteria; phylum Pseudomonadota; class Alphaproteobacteria; order Rhodobacterales; family Rhodobacteraceae; genus Amylibacter. The sequence goes on from JACONK010000020.1 coordinate 3,923, forward strand.
ATGTGAGCGAACTATGCTCCTCACCCCAAGTCAGTTTTACTCCATCGGTGCCTTCTACTCGAACACGGACAGCTACAAACTCTTCAGTAATATCACCCCAAGAGTTTCCATAGATGTAATTCAGCTTGTCACCCTCATCAGGATTGAAGTCAGTGATTATATCGTGACCACCGGGGGTCAAGAGATGGGAGCCAAAGGCAAAGGTATCCGCACCGGAACCACCTGTCATACGATCATCGCCTTGGCCACTAATCAGGCGATCATTACCGGCACCACCAAGCAGGACATCGTTCCCCTTGGCACCATCAATGTAGTCATCCCCGGCTCTGCCTTCTATTTTGTTCGCCCCGTTATCACCAACAAGATGATCATCGTGTGCAGAGCCGATAAGATTCTCAATCGAGATAAGCTCATCTCCCTTGGCATCACCCAAAGCAGTTCCATATTGGAAACCTTTCAGGGAAACAGTGACTGATGCGGATGCACCTGAATAATCGGCAGTATCGATTCCGGGGCCACCATGGATGTGATCCGCCCCGGCACCGCCTGTTATTTTGTCATTCCCAAGACCGCCCTGCAGCCAGTCATCAAGGTTGGTGCCAATGATTGTATCATCCCCGGCAAAGCCAAAGGCAAAAGGTCTGGTCGGGGGCACAAGATAATGTATCTGCTTTGATTGGGCAAGAATCGTATCATCCCCAGGGGTTCCCGCATTGGTGCCATATGCACCATGCGTCCAGTCTGCAGTAGAACTGTGCTGGTCACGATAGCGGGCACCATCCCAAAAATAGTGGCCGTTGTGGTATGTGATTTCAGTCATGTCGGTTTCTCCTTCCGGCGTCAGGGGCTCAGTGTCCCAACATCTTCGCACCCCGATCCTGGGGGCCGGAAACACCCGTGTCAACTATAAATTCAACTAATGTCAAAAATCCCGCAACCGCCGAAAACAGGGGGGACTATATGCCTGGCCAGGGTCAGGACTCATGATCCGGCAGATGACGAGTGCCGCGCTTGCTGACAGGAGGCCCCGGGGCATCTGCCTGCCGGAACAGACCAGACATGGCCGCCCCGTATTTTTCCCAACCATGAGCCACGCCGGCAGGCAAAAATCAAGGGGCTTTGGCCCTATGCATCCGGGGTGTCACAAAAAGGCTGACAGACTGACCCTGCAACGCCTGCTCCGCGCAGGTCGCCCGGTCACAGCCCCGCACAGATGCAGCGGCAGCCGACAGGGGTGCATGGATAATCATACCCGCGATTTTGCCCGTCACTCCGTTGCGCGGTATGCCCGTGCCAGGGTACACAGGAAGGGAATTGAGACTTTTGAGGTGCCGGTGAAACGCGGGCAGCGCACGACCCCCGATTGACGCGAAAGCTGAAGACATGGCAAAAACATTATTTGCGTTTCAAGACCAGCCACCGCAGGTTCTTGACAAGGCGTGTGCGCTGCGTAATGCGGGCTGGGCTGAAAACCCGATGATACCCGCCTGGGTAAACCCGGAAACAGTCAGCCTGGATCGCATTTTCACCCGCCCTTCCGTTGCTGAAAAGTGTTACAACAATCTGCTTCGGGTGATGCTTGAGGATCATGCTGAAACCCGACACTACACATTCGTTGACCCATCGGCAGGGGATGGTGTGTTTTACGACCTGCTGCCACCGGACCACCGGACAGGGATTGAACTGGTGCCGGGCCGTTCGGATTTTGTCTGTCAGGACTTTCTCACATGGAAACCTTCCGATGACCGGCCCCGTTATGCGGTGATTGGCAACCCGCCGTTCGGGTATCGCGCATGGCTTGCGCTTGCCTTCGTTAATCATGCGGCAACCTTCGCGGATTATATCGGGATGATTCTGCCTATGGGCTTTCAATCGAACGGCAAGGGAAGCCCCAAATTCAGGGTGCGGGGTGCGGAGCTTGTGAACACGATGGATCTTCCTTCTGATGCCTTCGTGACGCCGGAGGGCAAGGGTGTGCAGATAAACGCGCTCTGGCAGGTTTGGCGGCGCGGGGTAAACAATCGCAAGCCTGTATCCACATGTCGTGAATGGGTTGAGTTGTTCACGATAGACCGCCGTAAGGAACGCTTGTGCGGCCAGGACAGGCTTGGCAGAGCGGACTGGCTGTTGCAACGCACCTTTTATAATACCCCGCCAACCCTCGTGACCGACTTCAGGGATGTGAAATACGGCTGCGGTTACGGCGTTATCATTCGGAAGGATAAACCAGGTGTGACAGCCGCCTTGCGGAATGCGGACTGGCGGGAACACTCAAACCTTGCGGCACACAATTGCAGGCATATCAGCATGGAACACATTCAGGCTGCCCTGGTTGAAGCGGGGTTCGTTGATGCAGCGTGACCCTGGTTACCTCCTGCAGGAAGTGCTCGCAAAATACACGGATGCGGACAAATGGGCCGGAATGCCCTTTGAGCACATCCGGCACATCCCCAATACCAAAGTCGGGGACGTTGGACAGGACTTCGTTGAAGCCCTTTGTCGCGCATGCGGGCTGGAATGCGCGTTTCCCGAAAAGCCGGACGGGACGCGCAAACGCCAAAGCCCCTGGGATATGCGGATCGGAGGCAGGACTTTCGAGTTGAAGACTGCCAGCGAAGACGTGGGCGGCGCATTTCAGTTCAACCACATTCGTTATCATCGCCGATACGACGCATTGCTTTGCATTGGTATCGCGCCTTCAGACATTTACGTTGGCGCATGGACGAAAGCGGACGTGACAACGGGCCGTGCCGGTAATCTGGTGTCAATGGAAAAGGCGACCAACGCGTCGTATAAGCTGACCAAAAAACCTGATCACCTGAAGGAGATCGGAGAATTTTACAGCGTAATTCGGGCGTTGGTAACTGGTTCCGATGCCAGGTGATAATTCCAAAACTAATCCGCCCCTTTGACACGGACGGGCGGAAAGCCGCAGATGCCGCAGCGATGACTGCGCCGTGTGCCGGATTTCGTTGCCGTTTCATTCCGGCAGGCACCCGCCGGGCCCTGCCGGTGCGGTTTCGGCAGCGGGCACGAGCTTTACGGCAGGTATCTGCACCGGCTGTCGCATGATGCTTTCCGTTCCGCAAACAGGGCGGCGGATCATATCATCCCGGGCTGCGCCCCTTGCGCCGGGGCCGGGGGCCGGGCTACCCTGGGGCCATGCCGGTATTCGCGCTGAAAATCGAGTACACAGGCACGGGGTTCGCCGGTTGGCAACGCCAGAAGGCGCGGCCTTCCGTACAGGCCGCGCTTGAGGATGCGGTGGCGCAGGTGGAGCCGGGCCGGCCCGCGGTCCTGGGGGCCGGGCGCACGGATGCCGGGGTACACGCGCACGGCCAGGTGGCCCATGTGCACTGCGCACGGGGCTGGAACCCGTTCCGGCTGATGCAGGCCCTGAACCACCATTTGAAGCCGGCCGCGATAGCGATCATTGATGCCGCGGCGGTGCCTGAAGCCTTCCATGCCCGGTTTTCCGCGGTGAACCGCACCTACCTTTTCCGCCTTGTCACCCGCCGTGCGCCGGTCACGCTGGATCGGGGCCGGGTCTGGCAGGTGCCCCGGGTGCTGGACCTGGCGGCCATGCGGGCCGGGGCCGCGTATCTGGCCGGCACACATGATTTCACAACTTTCCGCAGTGCCCGGTGCCAGGCAGCCAGCCCGGTGAAGACGGTGGATACAGTGCAGGTGAACCGCCACCCCTACCCGCAAGGCACCGAATTCCGCTTCCATGTCCGCGCACGATCATTCCTGCATAACCAGGTGCGCAGTTTTGTAGGCACACTGGAACGTGTTGGCACCGGCGGCTGGCGGCCGGAGGATGTAAAGGCCGCACTGGAGGCCCGGGACCGCGCCGCCTGCGGGCCGGTATGCCCGCCGGAGGGGTTATACCTGCACTCCGTGCACTACAACCCGGACCCGTTCGGCCAGGGTGTGGCGGGCTGAAATCCCGGGAGCGTACGGCAGGCTGTGCCTCCTTCCCCGTCGCCTTTCAGCGGTTCTTTCGGTTTCTGATCAGATCATCCACAACCGCCGGGTCCGCCAGGGTTGAGGTATCCCCAAGGGCACCACACTCATTTTCCGCAATCTTGCGCAGAATACGCCGCATGATCTTGCCTGACCGGGTTTTCGGCAGCCCCGGTGCCCATTGGATATGATCGGGTTTCGCAATCGGCCCGATTTCCTTGCGCACCCAATCAACCAGTTCCCTGCGCAGGTCTTCTGTCGGCTGTGTGCCGGCCATCAGGGTGACATAGGCATAGATGCCCTGGCCCTTTATGTCATGCGGGAAGCCGACAACGGCACTTTCGGCCACCCTGTCATGGGCGACCAGGGCACTTTCAACCTCTGCCGTTCCCATCCGGTGGCCAGAGACGTTGATCACATCGTCCACCCGGCCGGTGATCCAGTAATACCCGTCCGCATCCCGCCGACAGCCGTCGCCGGTAAAGTAATAGCCCTTGTAATCCGCAAAATAGGTGTTCACGAACCGGTCATGATCGCCAAAGACCGTGCGCATCTGGCCGGGCCAGCTGTCTTTTATACACAACACGCCTTCGGCCTCGGTCGTGCGTATTTCCTCGCCCGACTGCGGGTCAAGGATCACCGGCTGCACACCGAAGAACGGCAGGGTGCAGGATCCGGGCTTCGTCCCGATCGCGCCCGGCAGCGGGGTAATCAGGTGGCCGCCGGTTTCCGTCTGCCACCAGGTATCCACAATCGGGCAGCGCCTGCCGCCGACAATTTCATTGTACCAGTGCCAGGCTTCCGGGTTGATCGGTTCCCCGACGGTGCCGAGTATGCGCAGGCAGGACAGGTCCGCCTGTCTTACAAAGGCATCGCCGAGCCCCATCAGGGCCCGAATGGCTGTCGGCGCGGTGTAGAATTGGGCAACCCGGTGTTTTTCACATATTTTCCAGAAGCGGGAGGCATCCGGCCAGGTCGGCACCCCTTCGAACATCAGCGTGGTCGCACCATTTGCAAGCGGGCCATAGACGATGTAGCTGTGGCCGGTGACCCAGCCCACATCCGCCGTACACCAGAACACCTCGCCCGGCTTATAGTCAAAGACGTATTTGTGCGTCATGGCCGCATACAGCAGATACCCGCCTGAGCTGTGCACAACCCCTTTCGGCATGCCCGTCGACCCGGATGTGTAAAGGATAAACAGCGGCGCCTCCGCCCCCATCGGTTCCGCCGGGCAGTCGGCGGGGGCGGTTTCTTCCATCTCGTGCAGCCAATGGTCGCGGCCGGCCACCATGGGCACCGCACCGCCCGTGCGGCGTACCACCAGCATCATGCAATCGTGGTTCACCTTCGCGAATGCGGCATCGGCGTTGAGCTTCAGGGGCGTGTTGCGCCCGCCGCGCGGGGCCTCATCCGCAGTGATCACCAGTTTGGCGTCCGCCCCGTTCACCCGTGCCGCCAGCGCGTCCGGCGAAAAGCCGCCAAACACCACCGAATGGATCGCGCCTATCCGCGCGCAGGCGAGCATCGCTATGGCCGCCTGCGGGATCATCGGCAGGTACAGCACAACGCGGTCCCCCTTGCCCACGCCCAGTGCTTTCAGCACATTGGCGCATTTTGAAACCCGGCGGTGCAGATCGCGATAGGTGATATGTTCCGCCGGGGCGTTCGGATCATCAGGTTCCCAGATGATCGCGGTTTGGTCGCCGCGGGTCTCCAGGTACCGGTCAATGCAGTTGGCACAAACATTCAGCTCCCCGTCCGCGAACCACCTGATGGAAACATCCGGGTATTCATAGGATGTTTCCTTGACCCTGGTGAACGGCCTTGACCAGGCCAGTGCCCTGCCATGCTGCCCCCAGAACGCCTCCGGATCGGTGATCGAGGCCTCATACATGGCCCTGTATTGCTCCGCGGTGATGTGCGCATTGGCAGCGATTTCCGCCGGGATGGGGTGCCGGTTGTCAGACATGAATTTCTCTCCCAGAATCGATAGGGTTGCCCCGCAGGCCACGTCAAGGTGCCCGTAGCCTGACAGCACATGGTCCGATTGTCTGCATCAGGTGTCAATGCGCAATCAGGTGTCAATTTTTGTAAAAGCTCCCGGGTACCCCCCCCCCCCCC
>JACONK010000020.1:10032-85059 GCA_014323795.1 Paracoccaceae bacterium
ATAAGCGCGTACGGGGAGAGCGTTAACGTTGTCTGGGCTTGACCGCCCCCTCTACACTTGCTAAACGACCCCATGTAACTCCTTGTTACATGGGGTCTTTTCCTGATTCCATCTTTGAAAATCCGACGCAAAACAGATGTGAATATGGCTGTCCGATGCAGTTTTTCCATCGATTCTCTCCGACAAGAAAAGGGAAAGGGGGACAGACCGAAATCTGTCCCCCCGACAGACAGGCCGCAGCCTGCCTCAATTTTGTGGATATTAACCTGCTTTTAAAGCAGGTTTCACCTTATCAAAGGAAAGACCGCCCCCTCTACACTTGCTAAATACAGAACAGCACCACGTCCCTTTCATAATGCCCATATAACACCCTTTTCGAACTGACAACCCCTAAATGCACTTTTTCAAATTTATTTCGATATATCAGGCTCACATCACAAGAAACATAAAGTCCAACAAGCATAGAGGGGCGGTCAAGCCCAGACCGGTTCAAAAAAGAGCCAGTTGACCCGGTTTTTCTTTGGGTTGTGCGGGTCGGGACCGACCGTGAAAAACCCTGCTTTGCGCATATTGCTTGTCTGTGAAGAACAGCACCTGCACATGACCTGAATCCGGCACAAAATTACCAACCTTGTGCGCAAAGGATTCCGCCTTTTCCCGGCTCCACGCATACCGCAGATACACTGAAAACTGAACCATCTCAAAACCCAGGTCGAGAAGATCATTGCGAAACCGCGTAGCATTCTTGCGTTCAGTTTTCGTTCCAACCGGGAGATCGAATAATACCCAGACCCACATCACCTGATACCCTGACAAGATTCTGTAACGTTCAGGCATCTTCGTCTTCGTCATCCGGTAGCGGTCCAAGCGGAAAATCCAGTTTCAGCTTGCGGTCAAGGAAGGATCGGGCAAGGCTTTGTGCAAGGCGGACAAGAACCTGGGACAGGGGTGTGGCACCATGTCGGGTCGGGAAATCAGCCGACAGACAGGCGATGAGATCAGCACGGCTATCTTCCACACCCGCAACTCCCTGTTCCAAGAGCCGATAGACGGCAAGATCGACCGTCGGGCGGAAGGGTTCCATCAGGTCATCAGCCAGGGCCAGGGCATCACCGCCGGAATTGTGATGAACAGACAGGGACGGGTGCAGCCCGGCAGAAACAATAGCCCGCGCAGTGGCGGCACGTAACACGGCGTAGCCATAGTTGAGCATGGCGTTGGCACCATCCGCCTTCCTGTCCCGCCGGAAACTTTTCCCCATCAGAAGTGGCCAATAGGCTTGTGCTGCCTGCGCTTCCCTGTTGTCAGGATCGCCGGAGCGCACAGCCATCAACAGCCTGCGCAGACGGGTGGATGGTTTACCGGTCCGATCCAAAACATCAGCCTGGGCAGCGATCTTGTGACGCACCAGAGACGCCCATGCCTGTTTACGCAGGGGTAATGTCGCCTCTGCCTGGGCGCGGAACCGGTGTGCCTGTGCATGATGTCCTTTCAACGGCAGAACAACTGCAACGGGTGTAAAGTCGGACCCGACCATCATAACCGGAACCTGTCGAGCTGCACATTCAGAAAGGGCGTTGCTTGACCACATGACACCGGGGTTTGCGGACAGCACCACCTCAATATCATCGAGGCTGACCTTCCCGGCTTCGGTTCCGTCCTCGTCAACGGCAAGGAATCCGCGCCGCTTGTGTACAGCAAGTCCTGTGCGGGTCAGTTCCACAATGCGCCCAGTCATGACGGCTTCTTTTTTGACGGAACCCGAGGCATCGTTCCGTGCGGAATGGTAAGCACCCGGCCCAGCTCATCGACCCGCACCTTATGCGCACGGCGGGCCTTCAGCTTGCCTATTTTGGCTAAATCCCAGCGAAAGGGGTCATCCGGGTCTTCATGTCGTTTTCGATATTCACCAGCATCATTCACACCGACCAGATACACACGTGAGCTACTCCGATCAAGTTGCACGATTTTCTTGATCCGGTTGCTTCCCGGAACAGGCAAGCCTGTCTTGTCCAATTCAAACAGCTGCAGCGTATCATTCTTATACAGGCGCATGATGAATTTTGCTTCAGGATGATCTTCCTTCCACGGCTCTTCCGGGGCGGTTTGTGCTGCCCAAATATCGGTCGCATGGCAAAACCATTTACCATCGGGGTTTTCCAAAACATCCATATAAGCAATTCCATCCGGTATCATCCATTTGTAAGGTGCGCTTTTTACCGGCTTGGCTGATTTCTTAGGTTTAATTACCCGGACAGTTCTGACGTTTTTGAAGCCATAGTTTCCAAGATCTTTGTTTGCTTTGGCTCGAATACGCGCGCGCTGTCTCTTTGACCGTTGTTCGTAATCAGGATAGTACTCCGCGATCCAGTCGCGCTGTTGGGCTAAATGATCCTGCGCACCAGTGCGGGAAGACCATTCCGACAAAGCATTCTCCCTGTTCTTGTCACCCTTCACCGCTTCTGTTACCTTGCGCAACTCTTCGCGCAACCGCTGGTCACGCACCCGGGTGATCTCCTTTGCCGTCAGTGCCGTTACCGGTTTGCGCGCAGCAAGGTTGCCTATGTTCAATGCAGCCGCATTTTCTGGAATATCACGCACCAAGCTATAGGCTGTGTCTTCATGCAGCCGGCCGCTGATTGCATGGTCGGGGCGATGGCTGACACAAAGGTTTCTAACCCGGTCCATCACTTGGTCGCGAAATCCATCATAGGGTTCCGGCGGTTCCGGAAGAACCCGGTCAAGCTGCTGTGCCCCGATCCTGCGCGCATGGGTTTGCAACATCCGGACCGTGGCCCGGTCGATCACGCCAACCACCACCGCATCAAGCGCGTGATGGCGATGATCGTTTCGGTCTTTCGCGTTGTGATCCGGCAGGTGCAACCCCCACCGCCGTCGCATCAGTGCTGTCATCCGTCCGTTCGGCATCCAGATGTGCGCTGTGCCGTCCTTCGGGAACAGGGCTTCGGCATAGGCCCGCACGACCTTGGCCAGATAACCGGTAGCGTGCAGCTGGCGTTCCTCAAAACCCTTGTCCTCCTGCCATTTTTCAAGTGCGCCGGGCAGAAACCGCCAAAGTTTCCTTTTCATTCCCGGCGCATCTTTTACGCGGTCAATGATGGCACCGAGCGTTGTATCACCCCATGCGTCACCGGGGGACCGCCCGGCCTTTTCCCGGTTCGCGGCCCGAAAGCAGACCGTCTTGTTGGCCGGGCTGTCATCGAACGTATCACTGAACGGCAGGATATGGTCGATCTCCACCCTGTCGGAATGAAGATCGGTCAGGCCGATGGGCCTGCCTGAATACGGGCAAAGACGATCAGCACATGTCTTGCCCAGTTCTTCCCAAAGGCGCATCCGTAAAAACCGGTCGCCCGCACGCCCCCCGGGGGGCAGCAGGCCGCACTCCTCCAGTTCTTCACGCCACCTGTCGTTTCGATTCGTGTTTTTTCTGATCTCGGTTTCTATCTCGTTCAATTCGCGGGCGGATTTGGCCATGTCGCGTGTGGTTTCGATCACAACCTGGTCAGGTTTCCCGTGGCGGTCGATCAGGGCGTTCATAACCCGCCGAAACTGGCCAAGCCCGATGTGAACCGTGGGGTTTGAGATCTTTCCGAACCGGATTTCCGGCGGGTCGGCAGGAACGCCGGTACCGGTGCCGATCATGCGCCGGAGTGTCGGCACTTCGTAGTAGCGCGGCAACCGCGCAACCCCCGGATCACCCTCCGGGCGCAAATCCGAATGGTTAAGAACGACACCATCACCGAACAGACCTGATGCGCTGGCGTACCCGACAGCCGCGCTGTAGACGCGGACCTCATCCCGCATGGCCCGGACGATGGCACGGGTTGCCCGCAGGCCAAGCCTGATGTGACCGGTCGGCAGCGTGACCTTCTCAACCCGTTCAGCAATGTCCGCCGCCAGGCCACATTCATCTTGCAGGCGTCTAATTGCCACATCCGGGGTTTCCGAATCATTAAGGATTGAAAGCAGCAGCACCTGCTTATCCGCACCCCGGCGCACCCATTCCTCCAATGGTGCCGGGTTTTTCTTCGTGCCGACCGCAAGCCGGGCCGCAACGTCATTATGCGCAGGTTTTTTCAGCCCGCCGGTTTCAAGATTAATCCCGATATCCGGTGGGATGCCCAAAGCTTTGCGCACCCCGGCCCACGTCAGTTTTTTACCCGACATCAGGTGGTTCAGCAAAAGATCGCGTTGTGTCAGATCAAGGGAGCACTCCCCCTTGTCTGCGATAATCCGCAACCTGTTGAGTTCCTGAAGAATCAAAAATTCCTGGGCCAAAGGATGCCATTTCGGAAGGCGATCTTCATCCGGAAAAAAGGTGCAACGCCCCGGTTTCACCGGTTTAAGCGGGCGTTGAAAGAACAATACGCTTTTAATTTCGTCCCTTGCCTTGTCGGTCAAATAGTTCGGATGATACTGCGCCTGCATCCGCCAGATGTGATCAAATTCTTCCTCCAGCACGGCGCGGTTCGGATAAAAGTCATAACCCTTTTCATTATTGAGCCGGATGCGCACGGGCGCACCCTGCGCGTGGCGTCCGGCCAGCCAGGCCCCATAGGTCGGCGCACCCTCCTGTACCAACATCTCACGCAGATTCCTTGTAGCATCTGCAATTTTACCCGTATCATCTTTATTCGTCCGATCAGCCTTGCGATTGCTTTTGAACCCCCTGTGCCCGGATATATGCCAGATAGCCCGCCCGAGGTCATACAACAACGCCGCCTCATCTCGTGCAGCCCGGGCGCGGGCTTCGTAAGGGTCGGTTGAAAAGAAGTCTTGGCGGCCCTCATCATCCCCGGCCGGCGGCATCAGCCCATGGGCCGCAAGCACCCCCTCGAGTGCGCCCCGGCGCTTCTTTCGGCGATCACCCTGCCGCCGCTGCTGGCGCGGCCCCCGCCGCCCCAAGGCGTTGGATTCGCGCGATTTCGGATCGCGCCCCGTAGGGAAGATGCGCGCACCCATGTCAACCAGTTCTACCGGTTTGCGTCCGTCACCCTCCAGGCGGAAGACGGACCACCCAAGGGAACCGGAACCAATGTCAAACGCAAAACGTTTCATGGCACACCTGATGTCTGTCAGATAACAAAAGTCAGCCTTAACACAAAAATTCTGTTGACGCAAGAAAATCCCGTAATACCTTGGGTGTTCTTGGCAGAAGAAGCGGCGTGGTGTTTCCCGCGACAGGGTTCACAACACAGCATAGGGGCAGGCTGCGGCCTGTCCCCGTCCCTTGGGCCGGGTGTGCCGCCTCCGTCCATTCGGGGCTTGCCAAGGCCAGGCCACCCAGGCGAACATCCCGGTTTATGACCCGCTGGCCGAAATCCCGATAAACAGCCGAAAGGCCCCGCCATGATACCCTACCGATCCAGAACCACGACCCATGGCCGCAATATGGCGGGTGCCCGCGGCCTTTGGCGGGCGACCGGGATGACGGACGCGGATTTCGGCAAGCCGATCATCGCGGTGGTCAACAGTTTCACCCAGTTCGTGCCGGGCCATGTGCACCTCAAGGATCTGGGCCAGCTTGTCGCGCGGGAAATTGAGGCGGCAGGCGGTGTCGCGAAAGAGTTCAACACCATAGCCGTGGATGACGGTATCGCCATGGGGCATGACGGGATGCTCTATTCCCTGCCATCGCGAGAGGTGATCGCCGACGCGGCGGAATACATGATCAACGCCCATTGCGCCGATGCCATGGTCTGTATTTCCAACTGCGACAAGATTACCCCCGGCATGCTGATGGCCGCCCTGCGGCTCGATATTCCCGCCATCTTCGTGTCCGGCGGCCCGATGGAGGCAGGCAAGGTGGATATAGACGGCGCGGTGCGGGCGGTGGACCTGGTGGATGCCATGGTGGAGGCGGCAAACCCGGACCGCACCGATGCGGACGTAAGGGCGTTTGAGGAAAACGCCTGCCCGACATGCGGTTCCTGTTCCGGCATGTTTACCGCCAATTCCATGAACTGCCTGGCAGAGGCCCTGGGGCTCGCCCTGCCGGGCAACGGGTCCACCCTGGCAACCCACGCGGACCGGGAACAGCTGTTCCGCCGTGCAGGCCGCCGGATCGTGGACCTGACGCGCGCCTTCTATGAGCAGGGCAAAACCCGGTATTCCTCCCGCGGGATCGCCACCAGGGCGGCGTTCGAAAATGCCATGCGGCTTGATATCGCCATGGGCGGGTCAACAAACACCATCCTGCACCTTCTGGCGAGTGCCCGGGAAGGCGAGGTGGATTTTACCATTGCCGACATCGACCGCCTGTCGCGGTCCACGCCCTGCCTGTGCAAGGTCGCACCCGCAGTGCAGAACGTGCATATGGAGGACGTGCACCGGGCCGGCGGTATTTTCGGCATCCTGGGGGAGCTGGACCGGGCCGGCCTGCTGGATACCTCTGTCACCACGGTGCACAGCGATACCCTGGCGGCGGCCATCCGGCAGTGGGACGTGACACAAACCAGTGACCCGGCGGTGCATGAATTGTTTAGTGCCGCCCCCGGCGGGGTGCGCACAACCCGGGCCTTTAGCCAGAACCGGCGGTATAAGACGCTGGACACCGACCGGGAAAAAGGGGTGATCCGGTCCGCCGAACACGCGTTTTCCAGGGATGGCGGGCTCGCGGTTCTGTTCGGCAACATCGCCCGGGAAGGCTGCGTGGTAAAAACCGCCGGCGTGGATGAAAGCCTGCTGCGGTTTTCCGGCCCCGCCATCGTTTGCGAAAGCCAGGAAGAGGCGGTGAACCGCATCCTTGGCAGGCAGGTGGCCGCGGGGGACGTGGTGGTTATCACCCACGAAGGGCCGCGCGGCGGACCGGGCATGCAGGAAATGCTGTATCCGACCAGCTACCTGAAATCCATGAAACTGGGCACCGCCTGCGCACTGATCACCGACGGGCGTTTTTCCGGCGGAACCAGCGGCCTGTCCATCGGCCACATCAGCCCGGAGGCCGGGGAAGGCGGGGCCATCGGCCTGATCCGCGAAGGCGACATGATCGATATCGACATCCCCGACCGCACCATTAACGTACGCCTGACAGACGCGGAACTGGCCACCCGCCGGGCCGGGATGGAAGCCCGCGCAAACCCGTGGAAACCCACAAGGCCGCGCAAACGGCGGGTCAGCCGGGCCCTGCGGGTGTATGCCGCCAACGTGTCCAACGCCAGCCAGGGGGCCGTCCGGCTTGCCCCCGAAGAAGGATAAGGCCAAACACCCGGGGCATCCGCCAATGTGCGGGCCCGGATACGCGCCCGCCCGCCGCATTATGCCCCGTAACCCCCGCCCCTCGTGCCCTTGACGAACCGGTGGCGGATGCCTTGCCTTTGCCCTGTCGCCGGGGCGTGGGCGGGGATGGGCCGCGCCCCAGGGGCCGAAGTCATAAATGGAGGATGCCATGCCCGCCATTGATACCCCTTCTGCAGCCCGGCAACTGGCGGATGCGGGCATTGACCGCAAACATGCCGAGGCCATCGCCACCCACACCGCTCAGGTGTTGCAAATCAGGCAGGATGACCTCGCCACCAGGGCTGACCTGAACGGCGTGAAAACAGAACTGGCCGCCGTCAAAGCCGACCTCGGCGGCGTGAAAACAGAACTGGCCGGGGTAGACAGGCGACTGACCGGGATCGAATCAGACCTGCGCTGGATCATGCGCATCGGTGGCTGCGCTGTGGCCGTGCTGCTCATCCTTGCCGGGATTGCCGCCCGCTACGCCGCCCTCGCCGCCCTCGCCGCCGGGTAAGTTTCAGCCCCCGCCCTGCACCCAGGCCCCCTTCCCCCTGCCTGACCCTGACCGATGCCTTTCAGGTGTATGAACAGGATCGGGATCGGGTTCCGGCCACCCTGTTCCGCGCCAACGCCACCCGCCGCGCCGCCGCCAAGGGGGGTGTTTACAGGCCCCCGCCCGAAAATTATAAACCAGCCATGATCACCCTGTTCACCATCGGCTATGAGCGCGGCACGCCCGACCGGTTTATTGCCGCCCTGCGCGGCGCGGGTGTGCGGCATCTGATTGATGTGCGGGCCGTCGCCCTTTCGCGCAAGCCGGGGTTTTCAAAGTCCAGACTGGCCAGCCGGTGCATCGATGCGGGGCTGGAATACAGCCATCTGCCTGCTCTCGGCAACCCCAGGGAAGGACGTGCCGCGGCGCGGGCCGGCCGTATGGATGAATTCCGCGCCATCTTTGCCGCCTGGCTGCAAACGGCCACGGCCCAGGCCGGGCTGCACGAACTCGCCAAAGCCGCCCGCACAAGCCCCGCCTGCCTGATGTGTTTTGAACGTGCCCCGAATACCTGCCACCGCTCCATGGTCGCCGATGCCCTGGCCGAACAGACGGGCTGCGAAATCCGCCATCTGTTTGCCGCCGGGCCCGCCAAATATGTCCGTAACGCTGCGTGAGTGCCGCGTGGCCATCCTGGTGAAGGCATTGCCGCAAAGAAGCAGTGCCCACGGGGAAACGGTCTGCTGTGCCGGGGTAACCGACGGCGGCGCGTTGAAGCGGCTGTATCCTGTACGATTTCGCCATCTGTCCGGGAAATCTTCCTTCAACAGGTGGGATTGGGTCAATTTCAAATACCGCCCGCCAACGCGCGACCGCCGACAGGAAAGCTGCCACGTCATGGAGGAAACGATCCGCGTTTCGGGCAAAATGCCTGCCAGGGATCGCGCCAGTTTCCTCAACCCGCTCGTTTCGGCGTCAATCAAGGACGCCGAGGATGCCGGAAAATCCCTGGCCCTGATCCGCCCTCGCAACACGCGATTCTACTACAAGGCAAAGACATCCGAACAGGTGGAGGCTGAACGCGAAACCTGTCGGAAGGCCGCACGCCAGGGTGAGTTCTTCGACGAAGAACTGAAGGCACTGGAACCAGGCCCCTACACGTTCAGGTTCAAATTTGAGGATGGCACGGGACCGCATGATTACGCGAACGGCGACCGGGAAGCCCACGCCATGTTCTTTAACGGAAAGCGTCGGGAGGGCTCAGATGAGGCCGCGCTCAAATGGATGTGCAAAACATTCAACGAAGAACACCCGCAGAAGGGCATGCTCTTCTGCGTTGGGAACATGGCAAAACGCCCGCAGACCTGGCAGCTGTTGGGCATTCTGCGGGTGGATGACACGGGCCAGGGCGCATTATTCCCCCCGAACCCTGCGGAAGGGGCTCAAGCCACTGCCTCACGCGATCAGTGAAAGATAAAGCCCCGGCCCGAATGCGAATCCCCCGGGGCAGCCGACCCGCGCCTGTAGGGACAGGGTGCGGGAAAAAGAGCGATTTGCCTGGCCCTGGCGCACACCGCCATGTTGGTGGCATCGCGGAAGCAGGCTGTCAGGGCGCACCCCTTGTGCCCCCGATGAACCGGGGGCGGGCACCCTGCCTTTGCCCTGTCGCCAGGGCGGGGCCTGGCCGATGTGTGCGCCATCGCCCTGTCGCGCAAGGGACAGATACGGCCGGATTAACGCCTCATTTATCGGGCACTGGCCGCCGATTACCCGGTCGGTCTTTCATGGCACACGGGCCCGCAGGGGATTCAGGGCGCAGGAACCGCCCGCCAATGGCAAACGATGCCGGCCGCACCCTGTTTCACAGTGCTAACCGCGCCTTCCTGCGGGCGATAAACTTCGCATCGGCGGACCTGATTGCCACCGCCCCGGGGGCGGGAAGGCCAGGGGCAGGTTAAAATACAAGGCGCGTACACCGCGCCGGCACTGCGTCCGACAACATCCGAAAATATGGCCGCGGGGTATTGACCGCCCCGCCCGGACCCTGTACACACGCCCCTGCATCGGCCCGACCGGGCTAGAGAACCGCCAACAGAAATGTATGAATCCATGTCTGCTCTCCCCACCGTGATACATCAGGGCATAACGTATATAATGGCCGAAACCGACAACGGCGAGGAATTGAATCGGAACCATGTCCACCCGGATATCAGCTACACTGTCGTCGGCAGGGCGGGAAATGACACGCTAAACGGCGGGGCCAAGGCCGATATGCTGGACGGCGGGGAAGGTATTGACACCGCCGTTTACAGTGATTCGAACGCCGGGGTGACGGTGAACCTGGCCACCGGCCGCGGCAGTGGCGGGGATGCGCACGGCGATGTGCTGACCAGTATCGAAAACCTGATCGGGTCCGGCCATAACGACAGGCTGACCGGGGATGGTGGCAACAACGTGCTGAAAGGCGGGGGCGGCAACGACAGGCTGAAAGGCGGGGGCGGCGACGACACGCTGGAGGATATGGCGGCCGCACACCTTGCCGAAGACGATTTCGCATTCCAGGGCTAAAGCAGGCCGAACAGGGGAATTCCGCACCATCTGCGCCGCCCCGTTCGACAAAGACCTGAAAGCATTGACGCTGGCCCCCTGCACATTCGGGTTCGGTATCATCCCGCACCTGCCCCGGCTGAGATGCCGATGTGGCAGGGTGCGGATGCAGACGTGGCAGGAGGCCAGGCGATGAAACCGAAGCGCATTATCGTCCAGGCATGCCAGGAAAACGGCGGTAATCCTGTGATACCTGATGCGCTGCAGCAGGTTGCCGGCTATTTTGACCTGCTGACAGATGAGGGCCGGCCTGATATTTCCTGGCAGCTTGTGTCCGCCAGCACCAATTCCCCTTTGACTGTCGATGCCCGGCCCTTCGATCAGCGCACAAAAGCCCCTGCCTTTGGCCAGGTGCGGGGCCATGTGGTGCGTATGGAACTCAACCTTCTGCGCCTTTTGGAAGGGCAGCCGCCGGATAATGACTTCCCGGCCGAAAAGCGCGACGTTGCAAAACGGATGTTTCGGCGCAACCTGAACGGCATCGGCTGTACCATCATCACCCTGGAAGGTGACCGCCCCTGTGAAATCCGCCCCCCGGCAGCAAAACGCGCCCTGGACATGCTTACCGGGAATGAAGACGCGGAACACGCATGCCTCTTTCGCACATGCGCCCGGGCAGAGGCGGGCTCCGTTGAAGGCAGGGTTGTGGCACTGGATACCGACCGTAAGCAACCATCCTTCACAATCAGGCAGCATGGGGACGGGCGTAAAATCAGGTGCCGGATTTCCGCAGCGGGGCGGGATGCGATTGCCGCCCGGCTGACCGCGCACAGGCTGATGCCTGTTTTGGTAAAAACAGACCCTTCAGGAACCGGGGCTTGCACCGGTTCTGATACCCCGGCCAGTCTTGGATGGTGTTCGGGTGTCGCCAGGTTTCCATCCTGGCCTTCGTTGAGCGGGCGGTGAGGGAAACGATCCGATCTGTAACTCTCTGCTATGTCGCCGGGGTTAACTTCCCGGCCTTCGTTAGGCGTAAAGGTGTATGTCCGGTCATCCCTGAACGGCGTTCGGGTGTCGCCGGGGTTAACTCCCCGGCCTTCGTTGGGAGACATAATCGCCCGTCGGCAGATCGCATCCGACCACGTGTCGCCGGGTGCGCCGCCTGGCCGATGTGCGCACCGTCGCCCTGTCGTGCAAGCCGGGCTTTTCAAAAACCAAACCGGCCCCTGTGCACCGATGCGGGGCCGGATTACAGCCATTTCCGCGCCGGGAGTTACCCCTGATCAGTGATTTGCCTAAACTTGACCCTGATCAGCGATTCGGAGAGCTTATAAATGACCTGTATTTTCCTGCTGTCCTGCGTCGGGCAAAAGCAGCCGAAGGCCGCACCGGCGGCAGACCTTTACACGTCTGCCTGGTTCCTGAAGGCACGGCGGCGGGTGAAGGAAACCGGGGAACCCTGGTTCATCCTGTCGGCAGAACACGGGCTGCTGCCCCCCGCACAGGTCAGCGCACCCTGTAACCGCACCCTGAACACCATGCAAACCGCAGAAAGGCGACCCTGGGCCCGGCGGGTGCAGGCCCGGATGGAGGCAACCCTTCCCGCCGGTGCCGGCGAAATCGTCGTTCTGGCCGGTGCCCGCTATCGCGAAAACCTTATGCCATACCTGCGCCAGGCGTTTTCCGAAGGTGACAGTGCCGATGGAAGACATGCGTATCGGCGCACAATTGCATTGGCCGGATAATGGCCCTGCGTTCTGATCTTGACAGGTTCTATGCCGTGCTGGATGCGCTTGAAACCAGGGTCGGCGGCCGGCACCGGCTGGGCGATTGTCACGGGCGGATGCCCTGGCCCCGGCGCGGGGTGTATTTCTTTTTTGAACCGGGCGAACACCGCACTGCCCCTTCCGCCCCCGGGCGGGTGGTGCGGGTCGGCACACACGCCCTGGCCGCAAGATCCCGCACAACGCTTTGGAACCGGCTGTGCCAGCATCGCGGCACCAAAAATCCGCCGGGGGGAAACCATCGCGGCTCCATCTTCCGGCTGCTGGCCGGGGAGGCATTGATCAATGGGCACCCTTGTCGTTAGCAGGGTTCCGCTGCATCCATCTTCCGGCTGCTGGCCGGGGAGGCATTGATCAACGCTGACCCGGCACTGAACATTGAAAGCTGGGGCCGGGGGGCCAACGCGCCCCGGGATGTGCGGGCGCGGGAGCGGCCGCACGAGCTCCGGGTAAGCCGATACCTCGGGGATATGACGCTGCTGGTGCTGGATATCCCGGATGCCCCCGGCCCGGACAGCGCGCGCGGGATTATCGAACGCAACAGCATTGCCCTGCTCAGCAGCTATCTGGCCCCCCGCCCGGATGTCCCCGGCCCCGGCTGGCCGGGCCGTCACAGCGGGCGGGAAAGGGTGCGCCGGTCCGGCCTTTGGAACAACAACCATGTGGATGCGCCGTATGACCCGGAATTCCTGAACCTTTTTGCCGACCTGGCCGGGCGGATGCCCGCCCCCTGAACGCCCGTCCGAAAGCGGCGCCTTTCGGGGCGGGCAAAGGGAACCCTGCGCGCTGTGCCGCAAAGATCCCGCACAGGTGATCCCGGCCCCCGTTCCCCGACCGGGGATGCCCGGGCCCTGTCGGCACCATCCCGACAGGGGATGGGGCGGGCACACCCGCCGGCCCCCTGAAAGACCGGGCCGATGATACCGTCAGCCGGGGGTGGCGCGGTTTTATCACACGGTCAGATTGTGACCAGATACCGCCGTTTCAGGGCATCAACGTGCTGATGCAGCCATGGCGGTGCTGACGGGTTACCCTGCCAGAAATGCCAGAGCTCCGGGTAGCTCATCGCCTCAAACGCCGGGGTTGATCCGGCAACGCGCCCCCTGAACTCCTCTACCTCCTTGCGATGGGCCGCGCACACGGAACAGGCCCCCGGGTTGGCCGGTTCCCAAAACAGATACAGCAGCGTCACCGGACGCCGGGGAAAGCTGCGGGCCAGCCCGAAAGCGTGTTTGATCAGCTGTGCGGCGTGAAGGTGCCTGTAATGGTCCGGGCATTCCCGAAGGTGCAGCAGTGCGGCAAAATATCCCTGGTTGCGCCGCCAGTCCGTGATGCCCTTTTCGTAAGACGCGAGCGTATCCAGGGCCCTGGCGTTTTCCCGCGCCAGGTATTCGGTCAGTTTGGATTCGATACCGACCACGCCGTGGATGCCCGAAAGCACGACGTCAAGGTTGGGCGGTGTGCCGCGCAGGCCGGTGGGACATTTGTGTTCAAACCGGAGCGTATCAAATGCGGGCTGTGCCGGTATCACCATGTCAGACATCCGCCGCCGGAACGGCGCAAGGCAGTTTACCGCCAGCCCTGATGATGAATGTATCGCCCGAAATTTGGTGGCCAGTTCATTGCCGTCCCCCGCCAGCAGATCCTGCTCAAAATCCCTTGGCAAAACCTGCGGCAGAAGGGTGTGGCGAAAATCCCCGACATATCCCTTCGTATCAAACGGGATACCGGGATGCTGCCGGCGAAACCCGCCGTGCAACGCCGCCTTCACTTTTTCAATATCGGCCATATTGCGTTTCCCGCGTTGTTTCAGGGGGGCACCCCGCCCATGGAATGTATTACAGCCGGGCGGCACTTTCCCGCCCGGCAGCGCGGGTAAAACCGCCGAACCGGTTTGACCCGGGGCAGGGCGGGGGGAAGGGTTCAGGGATGTGCCGTTTCCCGGTCCTGGTTCCGGGCGGCGGCACGAAAGTCATCCCCCGGCGGTGCCGGCACACCCAATTCTTCCAGCCCTTCCAACATGACCGGTACGTTGTCAGGGAATTCAACCTGCAATTTGAGTTCCCCACCCATCCTGCGCACACAGTCTTTCAGCGTTGAAAGCAGAAGGTCAAGCTGCCGTTCATACCTTGTGTATGTGGCCTGGCTTATGCCCCGCGTTTCCGCCAGGCGCACATGTGCCTGCGCCCTGGCCTTTTGGAATTCTTGCAGCGTTTGATATTCCGCATACAGCCGGTCCGCTCCCGCCTCAATCGCCGCACGGCGGGCCGATTTATTCCCGCTGGCAAGCAGGATCGCCTGCCCACCCGTCAGTTCCCGCCGCAGGTGCCGTAGAAGTTGTGCGAAAAATAGCAGTATTCCCGCGCCACCCCGGCGGCGATCATCCGGGCGGTCACATCACCCCCGTCGGGCAGGAAGCATTGCCCGACAATCCGCTCATATTTGTCTATGGCGCGCACGCGACAGGTCAGGTTTTGCCCGTCAATCAGCCGCCGCAGGGCCGCCGTTGCCGCCTCGCCCCCGCGCCTGTCCCATTCCGGGGCGTCCAGCCCCCAGATGCGGATCGGCGGCCCGACACCCCGTATAAAAAACGTGTCGCCATCGGCCACATGGCGGACCGTGCCACCGACGCTGCCGGCCTGCCCGGCGGCGGGGATAAGCGGAACAGAACCGGGCCGCAGAACGAAAACCGCCGCCCCGGTCACAACGGCCAGGCCAAGGATGCGGAACAGAATTTTGGGGCGCAGGATGGGCACACCCCCCTGTGCCGCAAAACCGGGCCGGGTGCAACCGCCCCCGTGCAGGATTTTTTGCAGGCCCTGTTGACAGGCCGGGCCGGATATGATTTACGGCGGGAAACATGCCGGAAGCCCAAAAGGAATACTGTTATGAACAAACATGCCACAACCCTGTCCGCCCTCGCCCTTGTGTGCGGCCTGTCCGCCTGCAACAGCAGTTCAGACGGGTTGAGTGAGGCCGAAAGGGACCGCAACCTGACAAGCAGCATGGCCCCGGGGGAAACGGCGGCCCAACAGGCCACCCGGGCGGAAGGGATTAACATCAGTGAGGGCGGCACTTTCTTTACAGGGGTTCACGGCACAACGACCGACGAAAACGCCTCCGACTACCCGAATTTTATAGCAGAAGCAGATGGCGGCACCGCCGAAATCGAGAATATCGTTGCCGGTGTCGAAGAAGTTTCCTTCCCTGTCAATCTTGATGAAATCATGGGAAAACTTGACGCAAGCACAACCGAGGCACGTCTGGCAAGGAATGGCATCACCCTGCTGAACAGCCGTGATATTACCGGGAGAATTGACAGAGAAGAGGTAGATCTTGGTGCGGGTTCCCGCATCTACGGTGCCTGGATGGACCACGCCGGGTTCGCCGTGCTGACCGGTGGGCGGGTAACGGAAGAGAATGACAGGGAGGAAACCATCACCATCACGGGCAGCGTCGCCGGGGCCTTTGGCGACCTGACCGGCAGCATGCCCCCCCGCCCCAAGAGATGCGGGTCAACAGGCACATGCAACATCAATTGGCGCGGCGTGATGGTCGGCACCCCGGCGCATGGTCCGCACCGCCACAATCAGTTGCAGGGGGATGCGGTGCTGACTTACGACGTGACTGAGAATCATATAGACGCCACCTTCAACAATATCAAGGATATTGATCGCAACGCGAACCACAGCGTGACACAGGTTGTTTTCCGTAATGTGCCGGTTAATAATGATAATGGCACGTATGGATCACCCGTATCAGCCGACAGGATTGAAGGGGCCTTTTACGGCAAAGACGACCCGCAAACCACTTCAAACGAAGACCACGCGGAAACTGCAGGCACCTTTGAAAGTGACGGGATCATCGGGGCCTTCGGGGCGAAGAGGACGAGGCAGTAAGTAATCCTGCCAAAAACACCGGGCCGGGCACATCCGGCCCGGTTTTTCCGGCCCGTCGGGATTTTCGGCAGTGCTGCCTTCAAACCCTGCCATGATACCCGCTGTCTGCGCACCCATCCGGCGTTTTCCGCCCACCCTGTTCCCGCACGTGGGCCGAGTGCTCTGCCTGGTTCTGGCCCTGCTGTGTGTCGGCCCCGGCGTATCGGCCGCCCCCGCCACGCCCGCCGCCCCGGGGACAGGGGCAGCCCAACACCCCGATGCCGCGGAGGACCGCCGCTTCGCCCTTGGCCTGGCCCTGATGGAGGCAGGGCAGCCGCGTGCCGCCGCCGCGGTGTTTACAGATATTCTGGCCCGCCGGCCCGGCCTGGTGCGCGTACGGCTGGAACTGGCCCGGGCCTTCTTCCTTTCTGGGAACGATGCGCGGGCGCGGCGCGAATTCCTGTCCGTCCTGTCCGGCGACCTGCCCGCCCCGGTCCGGGCCAATGTGCTGCGCTTTCTGCGGGCCATCGATGCCCGCCGCGGCGTCGATTGGGATGCGAACCTTTCCCTGGTCCGGCTGGGCCATACCCGCAGCTATGACAGTGACACGATACAGTTCCTCGGGGTGGAAGGGCGCGATGGCAAAACCGCCCCCGGCCTGCGCTATGCGCTGGGCGTCACCGTGACGGAAAGCATCCCGGCCCTGTCAACGGCGCGCACCCGGGTGCTGGGCTTTGGCCGTCTTGCAGCCTATGGCGATGAAGGCCCGAATACCCGGTTTGATGACATGACCCTGCGCGGCGAGGCGGGCCTGCGCCTTGTGGCCCCCCGTGCCACCCTGGTGCTTGCCCCGCACCTGTCGCGCCGGGTTGTGGCCAACCAGGGCTTTGAACATCGCCGGGGGCTTGGGGCCCGGCTGACCACCCGCACCCCCGCGGGTGCCACCATGGGGCTGACCGCGGGCTGGCAAAAGATAGACCATCTGCGCAGCGACGCGCGTGACGGCACCGAGGCCACATTCGGCCTGACCGGCACCCGGGCGCTCAGCCCCCGCAGCACGCTCGGCGCCGCCCTGCACCTGACAGACAGGCAGGCCGATTCCCCCATCGATGATTACCGCCGCATGCGGCTGACCCTGTTCGGGGCCTTTGATGTTGGCCAGGGCATCACCCTGCGCCCGCAAATCCGGCTGGACCGGCGGCGGGTATACCAGCCCTCCCCGGCATCGGCGGATGAAACCGGGGTGCAGGCGTCCCTGACGGTGGAATCCGGCCGGATCATCCTCGGCAACGGCTTCACCCCCTATGTCACCCTGCTGGCCGGCCGGGTGAAATCCGATATCGCGGCGTTTTCCTGGCGGGAAAAATCCGTCGCCATCGGGGTGGAACGGCGGTTCTGACCCCCCGCCGCCGCCCGCGGCGTATCCCGCGGCACCTGCCGCCTCCCCGATCAGCCGGGCGTAGTCGGCCACGGCCTGCGCACTGCCACCCGCGGCATGTCCCGCGCCACCTGCCTCCCTGGCGGGATCATCCCTTGCAATGCCGGCCGGGCTGGCACATGCGCATACATTCGCACCCGGTTGTGGCCTCCCGGCCCGGTCCCGCGCTGTTTAACGCGCAGGGCCGGGCGTATACGCTTCCCCGTCATTGGCGGGCAGGTTCCTGCGCCCTGAATCCCTGCAGGCCCGTATGGCGTGAAAGACCGACCGGTTAATCAGCATTTAAAGCGCGATAAATGACCGGTTAATCGGCATTTAAATCCCGATTAACGCCCGATAAATGAGGCGTTTATCCGCCATATATAACGCTTGCACCTGGCCCTGGAGACATTAAGGCGAAAACCGGGAAAGCCCTTCTGCCCGGGGCGGGAAAACCGCACAGCCAGGCCCTGTAATCCCCCCGCACCAAAATCTGCGTGTGGCCCGTCAACGGCACGGATGCGGGGCGTGGGCGGCGCCCTGGCCCGCCGCACCCCGAACCTGATTGAATCAAAGCCCCGGGGCGCATGGCCCGGGATGCTCATGCCGGCAGATCACCCATAATGATCGCAGGTTCGGGCGTTCCGGCCTGTTGTTCACCGCACCCGGCCCCGGGCTGCCAGGTTCCGGGTGTGGCCCTGGCGGTTCAATCAGGCAGGGGATGGCCGCACCGGCATCCCGCACACGGCCCCCGGGGGTGGCGCGGCAAACGACCGATCAGAACAGGCCCCTTCCGCACACCCCGACCGGGACGCGCACACCGCACCCCCCGGCAGCTGTGGCGCGCCACACCCGCGCATGTTCACCAGGGCTTGCCCGGTGCCGGACCGTTTGTGGCACAGAACAGCCCCCGACAGGCCGGATGCCGATGTGGTGCGGCAGCCCGGCCTGCAACCGGTGATCTTTATTTCCCGGTCAGGCCGGGCCCTTGCGCTGCCCGGACATGCCGCCGGAAACCTCTTCCGTGGCTTCATCCGACAGGTTTTCAGGCAAAACCAGGTTCAGGATAATGGCCAGCAGGGCCGCGGGCAAAAGGCCGGAGGTCAGCAGAACCTTCAGCGTACCGCCCACATATTGCAGGGCACCCGGTTCCTGCTGCAGGCCAAGCCCCACAGACAGGGAGATCGCGAAAATCACCATATTGCGGCGATTCCAGTTCACATCCGACAGAATCGAAATACCGGCAGCCACAACCATACCGAACATCACAATCACGGCACCGCCCAAAACCTCAATCGGGACCGATGAAATCACGGCACCGACTTTCGGGATCAGGCCGGCCACGACCAGGAAAAGTGCCCCGATGGACACCACATGGCGGCTCATGACGCCGGTCATGGCGATCAGGCCGACATTCTGGCTGAACGACGTGTTCGGTAACGCCCCAAAAAGCCCGGACACAGCGGTGCCGGCACCGTCGGCAAAGGTTGCACCCCGGATTTCCCGGTCGCTGGCCGCACGGCCCGCACCCCCCTTGGTAATGCCGGAAACATCCCCCACGG
Source organism: Paracoccaceae bacterium (assembly GCA_014323795.1). Taxonomy (GTDB): domain Bacteria; phylum Pseudomonadota; class Alphaproteobacteria; order Rhodobacterales; family Rhodobacteraceae; genus Amylibacter. The sequence goes on from JACONK010000020.1 coordinate 28,959, forward strand.
TTTCAACCGCGGATACGAAAGCCATCAGGCAGAATCCGACGATCGCCGCAACAGTGAATTCCACACCAAAGTGGAACGGGTCCGGCAGGGCAAACAGTTTCGCACTGCCCACGGGCGCGAAATTCACCTGACCCAGCACGAAGGCAACCGCGTAGCCGGCCAGAAGCCCGATCAGCACCGCAGATACCGACAGCATGCCACGGGCAAAGAATTTCAGGCCCAGGGTCACGACGATCACGACAAGGGCCATAAGCCAGTTGAGCGGCGCACCATATTCTTCTGTTCCAATGGCAGGCACACCACCGGCTGCGTATTGGATACCCACCTTCACCAGTGCCAGCCCGATCATGGTAACGACCAGGCCGGTCACCAAGGGCGGCAGGGCAAAGCGGATTTTGCCAATGAAAAGCCCCAGCACGGTATGAAACAGGCCACCGGCGATCACACCGCCCATCAGGACGGCGATGGCGTCAACCCCCTTGCCCGCAACCAGCGGGATCATGATCGGGATAAAGGCAAAAGATGTGCCCTGCACAATCGGCAGGCCGGCACCCACGGGGCCCAGCGTGACCGTTTGCAACAGCGTGGCCACCCCCGCAAAAAACATGCACATCTGCATCATATAGATCATCTGCGGAAAATCAGGGGAGTTTGAGCCGAAACCGAAACCCGCCGCACCGCAGATGATGATGGCCGGGGTCACGTTCGATACGAACATGGCCAGCACGTGCTGAATGCCAAGCGGAACAGCCCTGGCAAGGGGTGGCGTATAATCCGGGTCGCGCAGCTGTTCCGGCGTCCCAAGTGAAGTGTCGGCCATTTTAGGTTCTCCCTGTGTTAGCCCGCACCGGCCCCGTTCCGGCATGATCCTTGACCGGTTCAACCGAATACGGGGTGTCAAACCAGTGTTCTTCAAGGTTCGGGCCGGTTCCGACCCGGTCCACTACCGCGAAAAGCCCGGGGCTCTCCAGGGGCGTTAAAACGCCGTGCCAGATGCCCCGGTGAATGTTAATTGCCTGCCCGGGCCCTGTGCGAAAGGCAACAGGTCTGCCCGGTTTGCCGGCGTCATCCCCGGCAACAATCACCAGAAACGCGGCCATGCCCATCGGAATAAAGGTCTGGCTGCCATCCGGATGCCGTTCCATCATATCCAGCCTGAGCGGCAGTGTGCGCGGATGTGACCGGAACAGGCTGATACCCGCGCGCCCGTCTGAAAAATCCAGCCGCGCCCTGTCGTGGTAGCGTGCGCATTGCCCCTGATTGATGATCATGTCAGGTGCACCTGCGGCCTCCATAGCATCGCCGAAAGCCGCGAAGGCCACCTGCGTCAGCGGTTCTATGGGAATCACCGGGATCATGGCCCGAATTTCTCTTCCAAACGAAGTTCCGCAATCCGTTCCACCTGGCGGCAGGCCTCCGCAAACTCCGTGGCCCAATCATGGCCGATGCGCCTGCGAAAAGCTTCCAGGATCATGGCCCTGGTGTTATCCCTGACGGCAATAATGAACGGAAAGCCGAATTTCGCGCTGTAGGCCGCGTTGAATTCGGTAAAGGCCGTACGCTCTGCATCCGTCAGCATGTCCAGCCCTGCCCCGGCCTGTTCGGCGGTGCTTTCCGCGGTCAACCGGCCGGCGGCGGCCAATTTGCCCGCCAGATCCGGGTGCGCTTTCAGCACACCCAGACGCTTTTCCCTGTCTGCGGACCGGAACACCCGCGCCAGGGCGGAATGTACGCCGGCGGCATTATCATGGGTCGGCCCCAGTTCCAGCCCGAATGCGGCCTCCGCAATCCAGGGGCTGTTTTCAAAGATACCGCCGAATTCCGCCACGAAGGTCGCACGATCCATCCCGGACGGAAGGTTGCGGGCCACCGGCGGATGCCGTTGCGCCCAATGTTCGGCAATGGCCAGGCGGGTGGCGAACCAGACACCGTCATGGCCCTGAAAATATTCGATGGCGCGTTGCAGCGCGGCGGCACGGCCGGGACGGCCAATCAGGCGACAATGCAGACCGACAGACATCATTTTGGGCGCACCTGCCTGCCCTTCTGCATAAAGCATGTCAAATGCGTCTTTCAGCATCCGTTCGAACTGTGCGCCATCGGTGAACCCGGCCCGAATCGCAAACCGCATATCGTTGCAATCCATCGTGTAGGGGATGATCAGCTGGTTCCTGCCCCCGTAGCGCACCCAATACGGCAGGTCGTCAGCGTAACTGTCGGCGATATAGGCGAATTGTCCGGTTTCGGCGGCCAGCCGGGCGGTGTTCATGGAACAGCGGCCTGTGTACCAGCCGCACGGTGCCGCCCCGGTGACTTCCGCATGCAGCCGTATCGCCTCTGCAATATGGGCCCGCTCCTCCGCTTCGGGCATGTCCTTGTATTCAATCCATTTCAGGCCGTGGCTCGCGATTTCCCAGCCGGCGGCCTGCATGGCCCTGACCTGCAGGGGGGCCCGTGCCAGGGCCGTGGCCACGCCGTAAACCGTTACCGGCAAATCCCTGAGCAGGCGATGCACCCGCCAGAACCCGGCCCGGGCACCGTATTCATAGATCGATTCCATGGCCCGGTGCCGCTGCCCGGGCCAAGGCAGGGCCCCCGTGATTTCTGACAGGAACGCCTCTGACGCGGCATCCCCGTGCAGGATGCAGTTTTCCCCGCCTTCTTCGTAATTCAGCACGATCTGCACAGCGATCCGGGCACCGCCCGGCCAATCGGCAGCGGGCGGCACCGGGCCGTAGCCTGTCATGTCGCGCGGGTATCGGTGCACGGGATTCTCTCTTTATCTTCGCCCTCCGGTTGTATTGCAGAAAAAAGATGCCGTTTTTCAATATATTTTTGAAGGACTCTTTGGCACCTGTGTTATTTGAACATGCACAGATAAAATATACCTTCCCCCGGGAACGGCATGGAGGGCAGGAATGGCCGGATATCTGACCACACATGTGCTCAACACCGCCTGCGGGGTGCCGGCCCGGGGTCTCCGAATTGAGCTGTTTCGTATCGATGGCGCAGCCCGTACGCATATCAAAACCCTGGTGACCAACGCGGACGGACGGACGGACGAACAGTTCCTGCCACCGGACAGGTTTGCAACCGGAACGTATGAACTGGTATTTCACGCCGGGGCCTATCTGGATACCATGGCCGCAGTGCCCCAGGCCCCGCGCTTTCTTGACGTAGTCCCCATCCGCTTTGCCATGTCAGAGGCAGCACCCTATCATGTGCCGCTGCTGCTGTCACCGTTCGGATACTCGACGTATCGGGGAAGCTGAAATCCCGGAGTCATCCCCGAAATATCTGCCGGACAGGTGGCCGGCCTGTCCGGCAGATCAGGGGCGCGGCCACGGGCCGGTTCAGGCCGTGGCGGGAACGCCTGATTTTTGCCGGGGTGCATCCGGGGTAACCCATCCGCCCAAAGCGATGCCCGCCAGCGCGAGGATTGCCGCAACGCTGCCGGTTGCCAGACCGGACAGGCCTGCGCCTATGGTGCATCCGCCCGCAAGAACGCCGCCGACCCCCATCAGGATACCACCCGCACCATAACGCAGGGTCTGGGCCGGGCCGTCAAAGCTCTGCAGTTTCCATTCGCCACGAAATGCCGCGCTCAGAAAACTGCCGCCAAGCACCCCGCCGATAAATCCTTCGCCAAAGCCCGCCGGGATTGCGGAAGATGCAATTATCCAGAACAGCGTATCGCTCCAGGGGGCGATAAAGGCAGCCGACCGGGTCGGAAGCGGCTCAAACTCATCAAAAAGCAATACGCTCGTCAGTGCCCAGCCGGCCACGCAAACCAGGCCGATGACAGCACCAAGGACAAGGTGCAGGACAGGGGTATGTGCCCGCCGGATAACCGCCACGGCACCGGCAGTGAGCAGGGCGACAAGAAACCATGTTGCAAAAGCCGATTCGCCAAGGCTGGTGAAAGGCATATCCAGGGTGACTGATCCGATCGCGACTCTGGCCGGCGCAAGCACCCCCTTAATCGTCCCGTGCGCCGCGACAGCCAGAACCAAAAGGACAAAGACAGCCCGCAGGTTGCCCGTGGCCGACAGAACAGTCAGGCGAGAGACACATCCACGGGCCATCACCATGCCGGCACCAAAGGCGCACCCGCCAGAAACAATGGCCAAAACCGGTATTTCCGGCGACAGAAGGTGATGCCCGCCCGCATCGACCAGGCGAAAGCCCGACAGCACGGCAAATCCGGCAATGGCCGAAACCAGCGCCACCAGCCAGGCCGAAGCCGCGGGTGCCCGCCCTTCCAAAGGGCCGGCCACAACCCGCCTGAAGCAGAACCGGGAGATCTGCGCAGATACGCCAAAGACAAGCCCCAGCACCAGGCCGGCGACCAGGTGCAGGGTTCGGGTTTCAAAACCGAAATCATAAAGTTCTGGCAGCATCGGTTGCTCCTGCAAACAGTTGCTTCTGGGAATATGGCCTGAAAAAATCGATGTCAAATCATGTAAAAAGAACAAAATCCTATATATGCGGCTTTAAAAAGAAAATTATTCCGTTACAGCCAGAATATCGTATGAGAATTGCAGCCGGACCGGGCCGGACAAGCCATGCGTTCCTTAATTTCGGAAATATGCCTGCCGTACACCCGTCCGGGGGTATGCGGCCCGGCGGAAAGGGGATATCAAACGGAAACGGCCCGTTTGACCCGCGCAACCATAAACTCCATGAACAGCCGCGCTTTGGGGTCCTGCCCCCGCCTGTGCGTATACAGACAGGCCATCTGGACAGGCTCAGGCGGGGTTTCTTCGCCAACCACCACCAGGCGCCCGGCCTTCAGGTGGCCTGCGACCTCAAACATCGGTTTCATGACGATGCCGTTCCCGGCCAGGGCCCAGTCCGTCAGGACATCGCCGTCATCTGATTCATACCGGCCGGATACCCGAAACCGTTTCGGCCCGTCGGCGGTTATCAACGGCCATTGAAACTCCGCCGCCCCGGGAAACCGCAGGCTCAGGCATTCGTGGCCCTGGTCCACGATCTCCTGGCCCGATTTCGGCTTGCCGCGCCTGTCAATGTAGGCAGGGGCCGCACAGAGCGTCCGCTCAACATCGGCGATTTTGCGGATACGCAACGTGCTATTCTCCGGCTGGCCGAGGAAAAACGACAGATCCAGCCCCTCGGTCGTAAGGTCAACTTTCCGGTCGGTCAGGCGCAGCCGGACCGATACCTGCGGATACTTCCCGATGAATTCGGGAACATGGGGCGCAATCAGGCGGCGCCCCGCCCCAAGGGGTGCCGCCACAAAGATGCTGCCCCTGGGATTGTCGGTCAGTCTGGCAACATTGGCTTCTGCGGTCTCGACGGCTTCCAGCACCTCGCAGGCCCCGCCGTAGAAGGCCTTGCCCTGCCCGGTTGGCGTCAGGTTCCGGGTCGTCCGCCGGAACAGCCGAACGCCAAGCCGATGTTCCAACTGCGATATCCGGGCCGAGGTGACAGCCGGCGAAATGCGCAGATCACGGCCCGCCGCGGACATGTTGCCCAGCTCATAGACACGAACGAAGGTGCGGATATTGTCGAGATAAGACATTATTCAGATATTTTTGATGCTGTTTGGCTTTACCGTCTGATACCGGAATAATCAGGGCTGAACCAGTGTTATGGCACACGCGCACCGGGAGGCATGGCATGTATGATCTGCTGGCAATATGGGACTGGGTCGCCTTCTCTGTCCGGTGGCTGCATGTGATCACCGCCATGGCCTGGATCGGGGCGAGCTTCTATTTCATCGCGCTCGACCTGATGCTGAAGCCTGCCGGCGATATGCCCGAAGGCGCCTGCGGAGAGGAATGGGAGATCCACGGCGGCGGATTTTACCATACGACGAAGTACCTTGTGGCCCCGGCCCGGTTGCCCGCGCATCTGACCTGGCACAAGTGGCAAAGCTACATGACCTGGATTTCCGGGGCCGCGCTGCTGATAATTATCTACTGGGTCGGGGGCGAAATTTACCTGCTGGACCCCGCCAGGGCCAACCTGGACCTTTGGCAGGGTATCCTGATTTCCGGCGGGTCGCTTGCCATCGGCTGGCTCGCCTATGATCAGCTGTGCAAATCGCGGCTAAGCGAAAGCCCGACCCTGCTGATGCTGATACTTTTTGCGATTCTGGTCGCAATGTCATGGGGGTACAACCAGGTTTTCACCGGCCGGGCGGCCCTGCTGCACCTGGGCGCGTTCACCGCCACGATCATGACAGCCAACGTCTTTTTTCAGATCATGCCAAACCAGCGAATCGTGGTCAGGGATCTGATGGCCGGACGCACACCGGACGCAAAATACGGCAGAATCGCCAAAGTACGGTCAACCCACAACAATTATCTGACGCTGCCGGTTGTTTTCCTGATGCTGTCCAACCACTATCCGCTGGCTTTCGCCACCGAATATGCCTGGATCATCGCCGGCCTGATCTTCCTGACCGGGGTGACCATACGGCACTTCTTCAACACCATGCACGCAACCGGAAAAGGCCCGTATTGGACCTGGGCGGTGACAATACTGCTGATGTTCATCATCGCATGGCTGTCAGTTGCGCCGATGCACGATAAAATCGAGGATGCGGAAACACGGGAATTGAGCGCATCTGAACAGAAATTCGTTTCCGCCCCGGGGTTTGAGGACGTCTATCAGGCGGTGTTGGGCAATTGTTCCATGTGCCACGCACGGGAACCGTTCTACCACGACACCATGCGCTGGCCACCGAAGGGCGTTGTGCTGGAAACAAAATCGGACGTGGCACGCCATGCCCGGGACATATACCTGCAGGCCGGGCGCAGCCACGCCATGCCGCCGCCTTATGCCATCAGGACGATGACAAAGGAAAATCGCCTTTCAATCATCGCCTGGTATCGCAACGCGACGCACCCCCGATAGGGCGGCGGTTCCGGCCCGAAAATTGGTGCGGCCGAGAAGATTCGAACTTCCACTCCGGTTAAGGAACAGCGACCTCAACGCTGCGCGTCTGCCAATTCCGCCACGGCCGCACTGCCAAGGCTGGTCAACGTCGCCATGATTTAGGGGAATGCTGCTGTTCGTGCAAGAGAAATCCGTGGCCCGGTGTGGCTGCACGGGTCGCGGCGGTTGGGCGCATCAGGCTGTGGCCACATATGCGGATTTATGAGCAAAGCCGTGCTTTTCCTGCCCGCCCGGGTGTGGCGGTGGCCCGTAACGTTCCCGGTTCCGATATCTTTGCCATTGTCACCCGGTCCTTGCCGGGGTATGCCGGGCGATAAGCAATACACCATTCCTATCCCGGATTCGGTGTGTGCCAGTATCGGGGAGAATAACCTATGGCAGATGCAGCCGCCCATCATCGCCACGACCACGCCCGCCCGGGCTTTTTTGTGCGCTGGTTTATGTCCACGAATCACAAGGACATCGGGATCTTATACCTGTTTGTATCGGGATTTCTTGGTTTGGTTTCGGTCGCGTTTACGATCTATATGCGCATGGAGCTGATGGAGCCCGGCGTTCAGTACATGTGCCTTGACGAAACCGGGCAGGCCGCCGCACGCCTTGTCAGTGCCGGGGCGGAATGTGCCGCGCCAAACGGGCACATGTGGAACGTGATGATCACCGGCCACGGCATCCTGATGATGTTCTTTGTGGTAATACCCGCGCTTTTCGGCGGGTTCGGGAATTATTTCATGCCGCTGATGATCGGGGCACCGGATATGGCGTTCCCGCGGATGAACAACCTGTCTTTTTGGCTGTTCTGCGCCGGTTCCACGCTGGCGATATTCTCCGTCATCATGCCTGGCGGCAACGATCAGCCGGGCTCCGGCGTTGGCTGGGTGCTGTACGCGCCGCTCAGTACGCGGGAAGCCGGGGTTTCCATGGACTTCGCGATCTTTGCAGTCCACGTCTCCGGGGCGTCGTCTATCCTGGGCGCGATCAACATGATCACGACCTTCCTGAATATGCGCGCACCGGGCATGACGCTCCATAAGGCACCCCTGTTTGCCTGGTCGATCTTCGTGACTGCCTTCCTGATCCTGCTGTCCCTGCCGGTGCTGGCCGGTGCCATCACCATGCTGCTGACGGATCGGAATTTCGGCACCACCTTCTTTGATCCGGCAGGCGGCGGGGATCCGATCCTGTATCAGCACCTGCTTTGGTTTTTCGGTCATCCGGAAGTTTACATGATTATCGTGCCCGGCTTCGGTATAATCAGCCACGTGATCGCAACCTTCAGCCGAAAGCCGATCTTCGGATACCTGCCTATGGTTTACGCTATGGTCGCCATCGGTGCGCTCGGCTTCGTCGTATGGGCACACCACATGTATACGGTGGGCATGTCGCTGACCCAGCAGTCCTACTTTATGCTGGCAACCATGGTCATTGCCGTGCCGACAGGGGTTAAGATCTTCTCATGGATTGCCACGATGTGGGGCGGGTCGATCGAATTCAAAACGCCCATGCTCTGGGCGCTGGGGTTCATCTTCCTGTTCACCGTCGGCGGTGTGACGGGCATCGTTCTGGCCCAGGCAGGCGTTGACCGGGCCTACCACGACACCTATTACGTGGTGGCCCATTTCCACTACGTTATGTCCCTGGGTGCCGTCTTCTGCATCTTTGCCGGGGTCTACTACTGGATTGGCAAGATGTCGGGCCGACAGTATCCGGAATGGGCGGGCAAACTGCACTTCTGGTCCATGTTCATCGGTGCCAACATCACTTTCTTCCCGCAGCACTTCCTGGGCCGTCAGGGCATGCCGCGCCGCTATATTGATTATCCGGAGCAATTCGCGCTTTGGAACTACGTATCTTCCATCGGCGCGTTTATCAGTTTTGCCAGTTTTCTCTTCTTCATCGGCGTGGTATTTTACACCATCATGTTCGGCAGGAGGATTTCGGAAGAAAACTACTGGGGCGCAGGCGCGGATACGCTGGAATGGACCCTGCCGACCCCGCCGCCGGAGCACACGTTTGAAACCCTGCCCACGCAGGATATGTGGGATCACGCGCCCAGGCACTAGGGCCGCGCCACGCAAAACGTCAAAAGGCCGGGGTGTGTTCAGAAACTGTTCATGAATCCCCGGTCTATCCGGTTCTTCATCTTCCAGGCCCAGGTGCCACTGGCCGAAATCCCGAATTTTTCCGCCACGGCCCGTTGCCCGCCCAGCGTGATCAGCTTCAAAAAATCGCTTTGGGGCCTGAATTCCCGCAATCTTTCCCCGCGCACCCGCGAAAGCAGATTGCGCCGCAGAACCGGTGCCTTGCGCACGGCATAGACCCCGGCTTTGGGCAAGGGGGCGGGCGCGAAATGGGCGCAATCGCCCGCCGCGAAGACATCAGCGTCGCTTGACTGCAACGTGGTGCCGACGGTGATATACCCGCCCGTTGTGTTCAGTCCGGTCTCTGCCAGCCAGGGGTGCGGTGTGGCACCTGCCGCCCCGGCCACGAAATTGGCGGGCAAAAGGATGTTGTCTGCCAGTTCCACCCCTTTGGCAGTGATCCGGGCGATGTCGGTATTTTCATGCACCGCCACGCCGAAACCATCCAGTGCGGCGCGGATCCTGCGGGCTGCCCCATGGCTGACCCCGCCCGGAATTGTGCCGCGATCAATCAGTGCTATCCGGCAGGCCCGGCGGCGGGCCTGCAGCCCGTAAGCCATGGCCATGGCAAGTTCGGCACCGGCGATACCGCCGCCGATTACCGCGATGGCGGCAGGTTCCGCGCTGTCCCGGAAGGATTCCCACGACGCAACAAAGGCGGGCAGCGGTTTTGCGGGCACCCCGTGATCGGTAAACCCCGGCAATTGTGGCATCCCGCAGGTGATGCCGACATCGAAAGATGCCACGTCGTAGGGCACGGTATCGCCGCCCTTCAGGATCACCTGCCTTGTCCCGGGATCAAGTGCCACCACCGCGGTGTTCACGAATTTCGCGCCGGTGCCCCGCGCCAGAGCCGCCACGTCGATATTCGGCTGATCCCGGCTATAGTGGCCGGCCACACACCCGGGCAGCATGCCGGAATAGACAGCACACGCCTGCGGGTCGATCACCGTCAGGCACACGTCCGCAGGCACCTGGCCGCGCAGATCGCGCAACACCAGGGCGTGGGTGTGCCCTGCACCCACCAGAACCAGAGATTTCAGGGATGCCATGAACCGCGCCCCTCCCGCCGCTTTTCATGCCTGACCGAAAGTGCAGGGAAAATCAAAAATGGCAAAACCGGCCGGCGCACAGGCCACCGAGCATTCTGGTGCAGCCGCACACCTGTACGCCCACCCATACCGGCAGCGTTGGGAACGCCGATATTGCGTTGGGCCCGCCGGTATTTGTCCCGGCCTGCCGTTTGCACACGCCCCGCCGGGCATGCCTTTTTCACCCGAGCGGCGTTGGCCCGGTTTATTGCCGCCCCGGGGCCAATAAACAATTGGCATGACGCAAAATGCAGGCGTAACATCGCCTCCATGATTCCGGCGCCACAATCCCACGAAACAGGCTTTCCGGCGACCACCCCGGACCGTGGCCCCCCGGTGTGGGAGGTTACGCTGCGCCCCCACAGATCCCTGTCAAACCGGGGGTTTGTCCTTGTCATACTCCTGGCCGCTGCCGCACTGATGTTCCCGCTCCTTGCCTTTATCGGGACCGCGGTGCTGTGGGGGATTTTGCCCTTCTCCGCTGGCACACTCTGGCTCCTTTGGGCGGCAATCCGGGCAAGCGACCGGGACGGTACACTGACAGAACACCTGATGCTCTGGCCGGATCTGATTGCCGTGCACCGATCTAACCCGTGCACCCCGGACCAGTATTGGTACGCCAACCCGTATTGGGTCACTACGCACCTTGAGCACACACGGGAGGTGCAGGATTACCTGACGATGAAAGGTGCCGGGCGCGAAATTGAGCTCGGCCGGTTTCTGATGCCGGAGGCCCGCAAGGCACTGTTTTACGACCTGAACCTCTGGCTGGCGAAACTGGCCCTGCCCCGGTGATCTGATGCGGGGCGGACGGTGGCCCGATGCGCACCCCTAAGGTGCCAGCGCGGCTTTTACCGCACTGTTCGCCCTGGCAAAATCCATCTGCCCGGCATAGCGGTTCTTCAGCGCACCCATGACCCTGCCCATATCGTGCAGGCCCCTGGCCCCGAGATCGGCGATTGTGGCCCGCACGGCGGCGACCATTTCCGCCTCGGACATCTGTACGGGCATAAAACCCCTGATCACGCCGATCTCTGCCAGTTCCTTATCTGCCAGTTCCTGACGACCGGCGGAGGCAAAGGCCCGGGCACTGTCCTGCCGCTGTTTGATCATCTTTCCCAGCAGCCCGAGGATGTCCGCATCCGGGATGCCATCGGGGTTGCCTGCCCCGCGGGCGGCGATGTCGCGATCCTTGATGGCCGCGGTGATCATGCGCAGCGTGGATAATTCATCGGTACGCCTTTCGCGTAACGCATTTTTCATAGCGGCAGCGATTTCATCACGCATGGAACGCCTCATCGGGTTTCGGTTGATTTTCAGACCTGCCAGATAGGTCATGCGACAGGCAAAGACAACCATCCGCAAGGCCACCCGGGACATGGCCTTGACCCTGCCCCCGCGGCCCTGTAGCCTGCGCCAAGTTTCGCGCCCCAGGATTGCCCCATGACCGCCTCAGATACGCCAACCGCCTGCATTATGCTTGCGGACGGAACTGTTTTTTATGGCCGGGGCTTCGGCGCAACGGGTCTGAAGGTGGCGGAACTCTGCTTCAACACCGCCATGACCGGATACCAGGAGATCATGACAGACCCGTCCTACGCGCGTCAGGCGATCACCTTCACGTTCCCGCATATCGGCAACACCGGTGTCAACGACGAAGACAACGAAACCGCGCACCCGGTGGCGGAAGCGATGGTCGTCAAATGGGATCCGACCGAGCCATCAAACTGGCGGTCACAGTCCCGCCTGTCGGACTGGCTGGCCCGGGGCGGGCGCATCGGTGTGGGCGGGATCGATACCCGCCGCCTGACCCGCATGATCCGCCTGCAGGGTGCGCCCCATGTGGCAATTGCGCACAGCCCGGACGGAATTTTTGACCTGTGGGCCCTGGTGGAAAAGGCCCGGGCCTTTCCGGGGCTTGAAGGGCGTGACCTTGCCAGGGGCGTGACCTGTGCGCAGGCTTTCAAATGGGACCGGATGCGCTGGGCCTGGCCCGATGGCTATCCCCGCCGCACCGGCCCTGGCAAGCGGATTGTGGCTGTCGACTACGGTGCCAAGCGCAATATCCTGCGCTGTTTGTCCGGTGCCGGGTGCGAGGTCACCGTGGTGCCTGCCACCGCCACAGTCGCCGATATTCTGGCCCACGACCCGCAAGGCCTCTTTCTTTCAAACGGCCCTGGCGACCCGGCGGCCACCGGTGAATATGCCGTGCCCGTTATCCGGGATATTCTGAACCGGACCGACCTGCCGGTCTTTGGCATCTGCCTCGGTCACCAGATGCTGGCACTCGCGCTGGGCGGCAGGACGCTGAAGATGAACCACGGCCATCACGGCGCAAACCACCCGGTCAGGGAACACAGCACCGGCAAAGTTGAAATCACCTCTATGAACCACGGTTTTGCGGTGGACACCGACAGCCTGCCCGAGGGCGTGGCCGAAACCCATGTATCTCTCTTTGACGGGTCAAATTGCGGCATCGCCCTGACCGGCCGACCGGTCTTTTCCGTCCAGCATCACCCGGAGGCAAGCCCGGGGCCGAAGGACAGTTTCCACCTTTTTGAACGTTTCGCGGCATCCATCCCCTGAACTTTCAAAGCCGGGCATGTGTGCTGAATTGTCTGTTCCTGTGTGGCACTAACGAATCGGCCGCGCTGTTGCGGCCATCTGCTGCCTGGCCGGGAATGGCGTTCTGATGAACAGCAGGCAGGTCTTGTGCCGGATTTTCTGCGCCTTTCCGCATCTTACAGGGACAAGTGCCGGCGTTCCATCAAACCGCAGAGTCTGAACAGCCGCGCAATCTCCGGGATGGCACGGTGTTTCTCGTCGCGCCTGCGACGCACCTCGCCTTTCTGTGCCGCTGACAGGGCAGGGGAGCTATCCCCGACACTGCGCTCGCGGAAACGACTCGATGAACTCCAACAGGTCTTTCAAGGATCGCGCCAGGCGGTCGTGTTTGGTGACAATCACAACATCGCCGCCACATACTGCTCCGGCATCTTGTCCGGTTCCGGCCACCCGCGCCTTGATCCGCTGATCGTTTCCGCGAAAACCCTATCAGCACCAGCCACCGTGAAGGCGACCGTCCGCGAATCCAGGCCCCGGTCGTCAGTGCTGACGCAGGCATATTCGAGATCATGCCTCACTGCGGCAAAAAGGGTATTGGCCACCCGCCATTTCAGGCGAGCGATCCTTTTCAGAGACCGAGTTCTTCGGCAAACAAGTCAATGATTTTGGCGTGTATCGCAGCACGGTCCGAGCCTGCCGGGTCTGTGCACACAGGATCATCCCTTTCTTCCGCAAGGATGGCTGCGCCGGAGGGCGTACAGATCGGCATAGCGCTGAAGTGATAAGCAGGGTCGAACCGCTCGATTCTCCGGTCAGCCAGAAACGCGGCAAGCCCGCTACGATCAAAGTTTGTTGCAAGACTCCTGTCATCTTCACCGCCAAAGCCGATCAAAAGGGTTGATGGCACAAGTTCAGCCGTATCCGATTGCTCCAAACCCCAGACTAACCCTGGATCAATGGCTGCAACATGCGTCACACGCGCGTCTGCGTAGCTGGCATTCCATGTCGCAGAATCGATCCCCTGCATGTTGACCTCTTCAGACATGAAGATCCCGCATGCATCCATCTGCGCGTATGTCGTGCAGGCGTCCACAATTCCCGCATGATTTCCCCTCACACCACCCAGGGACAAAGCCGTCCATCCTCCATAGGAGAACCCGGCACCCATAACACGGTTTGTATCAAGGCTGTCCGAGAATGCCTGCATATCGAGCACGGCGTCCAGCGCGGCACTCATGTCCTGCGCACGCGTCCAGTGCCTTATCCCTTCAGTCATATCGAAATCGCCCCAGGTTGAGTTGGGATGATTGACCATAACAGTGATTGCACCGCGTTCCGCGAGCGCGGCCCCAAGCCAGGCCTGAGCACGATCTGTCCCGCCCATGCCGTGGCTAAAAAGAACCACCGGATACTGCCCCGGCGAGACAGGTACATCCATATGTGCCTTGACGCCCTCAAACACCGGATTTTTTGCATAGAGCGATGGGGCACCCTGCGATGTGCCGGGGTACCATATCGCAACGCGCGTCGGGGTCTCGTGATGCGGCATAAATACCTCGGCAACCTGAAGCCCCGCGACATCGGCATGCGCATCCGAGACGCAGAGAAACAGGGCTGCTGCAGGAAGGATTTTTCTCATCTTGTTTTCTCCGTTAATGAGTGAAATTATGTCCCTTCGATGCCTGTAAGCCTTTCTGTGCGCAACCGGCATCCGGATTTGGGTCGTCATGATCCGGTTCCGGGACTATCAACGTTACAGGTTCCCCGGAGAAGACGGCATGCCTGCCTTTCCGATACCGATTTTTGTGATCGTCGTGTTCGGTTTTGCCAGATTCCGGCGATGGCGGCCGGGGCCGGTTGGCACCTGAAATCCGTGCCTCCAGGCCGGGCAAACCGGCAGGCCCCGCAAGGATGTGATCGCGTGGGTGATGTCTTCGTGGAAAAACGCCGATACGCAGGCCGTAAAGAAAAGGCCGGCGTCTTGCTCATCTTCGGGTGGTGCCTCCCATGCGTCCCGGAACATCGTGAACAGAATCTTGCGCAGAAACTTTTCTCGGTATCAACCCAAAGGCTGATCCGCCAATCCATGCTGTGGTGATCAGTTCCGGTCCGGTCAGGTCGAAGTGACGGGCAATCACCGTGCCGGCCCGCAACAGAAAGGGAACGGCTATCCGGCAAAAAACATCCCTGCGCTGCTTTTCATTGCGGTTTTTCCTGGCTGGTCTGCCCGATTTACGGGTCGGGAAGAATGGGTTCAGATCCGGCTTTTGTTTGCCGGGGATGTTCCCGGCCGCCTCCCTCGTTGGCCATCTTCTGCAAAAGTGCCGCGGCCACCGCCTTTGGCACGAACTCGGTTATATCGCCGCCAAGGCGGGCGATTTCTTTCACCAGTTTTGAGGCAATCGCCTGGCAGTGCGCGTCCGCCATCAGAAAGACTGTCTCGATTTTGTCGTTCATGGCCCGGTTCATACCAACCATCTGGAATTCATACTCAAAATCGCTGACCGCACGCAGGCCACGGATAATAACGCCTGCACCCACATCCTGTGCGCATTGGATAAGCAGGTTCCCGAAGGGGTGAACCACAATTTCCACCCCGCAGTCGCGGGCGATCCGGTCGCTGTTTTCCTTTACCATCGCCACCCGTTCCTCCAGGGTGAACAGCGGGCTCTTGTCCCGATTGATTGCCACGCCGATCACCAGGCGGTCCACCAGCGAACATGCGCGGCGGAAGATGTCCATATGGCCCATCGTGACAGGGTCAAAGGTGCCGGGGTAAAGGCCGATACGCACGGGGCAGTTCCTTTGTGTGCCGGGTCAGAAGACCCTTGCCCCCCTGCCCCGGAAATGCAAGGGGAAAGGTGGCCTGTCCGGGCGGTCACCTGGCAGTTTCCCTTGCCCGGAGGTGGCATTAGATTTGGGTAGTGATTCAGGGAGCGGAGTCCCAATGGAACAGATCGGACATTACATTGATGGTGCAGAGGCAGCGGGCGGCAGCGGGCGCACCGCGGATGTGTTCAACCCGGCCACCGGTGAAGTGCAGGCCCGGGTCGCGCTCGCCGGGACGGAAGAGGTGAACAGGGCCGTTGAAATCGCCGCGGCAGCCCAGCCCGAATGGGGTGCCGCCACCCCGCAGGCCCGCGCCCGGGTGATGATGAGGATGGTCGATCTTCTGCATCGGGACATGGACAGGCTGGCCGAGGTGCTGAGCCGCGAACATGGCAAGACATTCCCCGACGCAAGGGGCGACGTGCAGCGGGGGCTGGAGGTTGTTGAATTCTGCATCGGCGCGCCGCACCTGCTGAAGGGCGAATATACCGACAGCGCGGGACCGGGGATTGATATGTATTCCATGCGGCAGCCGCTCGGTGTCGCTGCCGGAATCACCCCCTTCAATTTTCCCGCCATGATCCCGATGTGGATGTTCGCGCCCGCCCTTGTGTGCGGCAACGCCTTTATCCTGAAACCGTCGGAACGGGATCCGGGCGTCCCTGTGATGCTCGCCGCCCTGATGGAAGAGGCGGGCCTGCCCAGGGGGGTTCTGCAGGTTGTGAACGGAGACAGGGAAGCAGTGGATGCGCTGCTTGATCACCCGACTGTCCAGGCGATCGGCTTTGTCGGCTCCACCCCGATTGCAGAATATATCTACGGGCGCGGGTGTTCCGCAGGCAAGCGCATGCAGTGCTTCGGCGGTGCCAAGAACCACATGATCATCATGCCGGACGCGGACATGGATCAGGCGGCGGATGCGCTGATCGGTGCCGGCTACGGTGCTGCGGGTGAACGCTGCATGGCAATCTCTGTCGCCGTGCCCGTGGGGGATGAAACCGCTGACCGGCTGATCGGGAAACTGGCACCGAAGGTGGAGGCACTGAAGATCGGCCCCTGCACGGCGGGCGATGATGTGGACTTTGGTCCGGTGATCACTGCGGCGGCGAAACAGGGCATACTGGAACTTGTGAATTCCGGCGTGGAACAGGGGGCGAAACTTGTCGTGGACGGGCGCGACTTTTCCCTGCAGGGGTATGAGCACGGGTTCTTTGTGGGTGCACATCTTTTTGACCGGGTGACGCCGGACATGGATATCTATCAGAAAGAGATTTTCGGGCCGGTCCTGTCAACCGTACGCGCACAGTCCTATGAACAGGCCATCAGCCTTGCCATGGATCACGAATACGGCAATGGCGCGGCGATCTTCACCCGCGACGGGGACACGGCGCGGGACTTTGCCAACCGGATCAACATCGGGATGGTCGGGGTGAACGTGCCGATCCCGGTGCCGCTCGCCTATCATAGTTTCGGCGGCTGGAAGAAATCCGCTTTCGGGGATCTGAACCAGCATGGGCCGGATTCGATCCGATTCTATACGCGGACAAAAACCGTAACCACCCGCTGGCCATCGGGTATCAGGGAAGGCGCGGATTTTTCCATTCCAACCATGGATTAGGCGGGCGGGCGTCCCCGGTGTGGCACGAAAGATGCGCTTTTGGGTGAAAAGCGGGATTTGGCGGGTTTGGTGGTTGGCAGGCTTTCCCAAGATACGCAGGCATGAAATCAGAAAGAGGCGGGCGATACCGTCACCCGCCGTTGAAAGGCAGGGTAAAGGGATGGGCCGGTTTGGCGGCTGTTTCAGAGTCTGAAGCGAAAACCGGGGGCTGTCGGAAGGAACCGGCCGGACAGACATTATGGAAGACCGTGACGGAAATGACATGCTCCGGGGCAGTGGCGGGGATGACCGGCTTTACGGACAGGAAAGTGATGACACGCTCAATGGCCGCTCCGGGAAGTCCGGGCGGCCAGGGACGTGTTGATCTTTCGGGACTGCGACAGGAACGACAGCATCACGCCGGAAGGGATCAGCCCGAAACTGGTGGAATCAGACGATTTCGCCTGACCGGGCGGGACAGGTGCAGCCCGGCATGGAAGGGCGGCCTTGTGCCTGTGTCGGACTGATGCGTCCGGGGCGAAGGATCGCGGCTAATGAAGGTCTGGCCGAAGTCAAAAAAAACCCTGGCCGAAACAGAACCGTGCAAACGAACGGACATCTTGCCAAAACCGGTAAAAGTGCAACAATGCCGGCATGGGCATTTGGGGGAAAGAAAGTCATGAAAACACGTGCCGCAGTCGCAATGGAAGCTGGCAAGCCGCTGGAGATTATGGAGGTCAACCTTGACGAACCCAAAGAAGGGGAAGCCCTGGTAGAACTGAAGGCCACCGGCATTTGCCATACCGATGCATTCACCCTGTCGGGCGCCGACCCGGAAGGACGTTTCCCTGCCATCCTGGGCCACGAAGGGGCCGGTGTGGTGGCAGCTGTCGGCCCTGGCGTAAAATCCCTGAAACCGGGTGATCATGTCATACCGCTTTACACCCCGGAATGTCGGGAATGTGATTATTGTCTCAACCCCAGGACAAACCTCTGCCAGGCGATCCGGTCTACCCAGGGGCAGGGCCTTATGCCTGACGGCACGTCGCGGTTCAGCATGCCTGATGGCACACAGATACTGCATTACATGGGCTGTTCCACGTTTTCCAACCATACGGTCCTGCCGGAAATCGCGCTGGCAAAGGTTCGTAAAGATGCGCCGTTCGACAAGATCTGCTATATCGGCTGCGGCGTGACGACAGGTATCGGTGCCGTGATCAACACCGCAAAGGTAGAACAAGGTGCTGTCGGTATTGTTTTTGGCCTGGGCGGAATCGGTCTGAACGTGATCCAGGGCCTGCGGCTTGCCGGGGCGGACCGGATTGTCGGCGTGGACCTGAACCCTGCCAGGGCAGAGATGGCCGGCAGGTTCGGGATGACCGACTTTGTCAACCCTTCGGCGGTTGACGGCGATCTGGTATCTTACCTTGTCGGGCTGACAGGCGGCGGCGGCGACTACACGTTCGATGCGACCGGCAACGTATCGGTGATGCGTACCGCCCTGGAAAGTGCGCACAAAGGATGGGGCGAATCCGTGATCATCGGTGTCGCGCCTGCCGGTGCCGAGATCTCTACCCGACCGTTCCAGCTGGTGACCGGCCGTGTCTGGCGCGGCACGGCCTTCGGTGGTGCACGCGGACGGACAGATGTGCCCAGGATTGTTGATTGGTACATGGATGGCAAGATCGAGATAGACCCGATGATCACGCATACCCTGCCGCTTGAAAACATCAACGACGGGTTCGATCTGATGCACACCGGGAAATCTGTCCGCACGGTTGTGACGTTCTGATATAATCATCCGAATGAAACCGATTAACTGCATCTTCGGGTGGTGTGTCTTCTTTTAAAGGCCCGTTTCGCCAGTGCTGGGAATATTGCTGGAAATTCTGCCTTTCTTTGTGCTGATCGGCTTGGGGTTCGGTGCTGTCACGGTCGGAATATTCAATGATGAGGCAACAAATTATCTGACAAGGTTCGTCTTCTATTTCGCCTTGTCGGCCATGCTCTTCCGCTTTTCTGCCACCCTGCCCATAAAGACACTTTTTGATCTGCCTTTCGGGCTCGCCTACCTTGGCGGTTCTGCGCTGATTTATGCTGTGGTGACTGTCATATCCCGGTTGCGGGGCAATGGCTGGGCCGTGTCGGCGGTGGAGGCGCAATGCGGCGTCATCGGCAACGTAGGGTTTCTGGGTATCCCGCTGATCGTGTCGCTTTTGGGTGAGGTCGCCGCCGGACCGGTTCTGTTTGTTCTGGCCATCGACTTAATCGTTTTTGGATCGCTTCTGGTTCTTGTCATCACGGCTTCCCGCGAAGGGGCGGTGTCGGGTGCGGCAGTCAAACGCCTGGGCCTTTCGATTCTGCAGAACCCGATGCTGATGAGCATGGCCGCCGGATTGATCTGGTCGTCTTTATCGTTTCCCGTCGCAGGCGCATTTGACCGCTTTCTGACCGTGCTCGGATCGGCTGCCACGCCCTGTGCGCTTTTTGCCATCGGAGCTTCGTTGGCAGGAAAATCCGCGGAAAGACCGGGTACCGCCGCCTGGCTGGGGTTTGCCAAACTGTTCCTTCACCCGATGGCTGTTGCAGGTTTCGCGCTTTTTGTCTTTGAGGTTGACCCCTTCGCCGCCGGTGTCATGGTTGCGGCGGCGGCCATGCCCACGGCGGGCAACGTTTTCATTGTCGCACTCCATTATGGTATTGCACCGGCACGGGTCTCTTCAACTATACTCGTGTCCACAATTGGGTCCGTTGTGACACTGACAATTGTCATTGCCTGGGTTCTTGCGCGTTCAGGCACCACTTGAACCGGTAAGCCGAAACCGGTAAAGCGGGGAGCACAGCGCACGGAAAAATTATGCGGACAGTATCAGAAAACCGGTTTTTGAACGGATGCGGGGCGTCCTTCGTGATCTATCACGGGCCATTCCATGCGGACTGGCCTTACCGGGACTGAAGCCACAGACCCATGACGCCGCAAGCGGTCATTTTTGATATCGGAAATGTGCTGATCGAATGGCAGCCGGAACGATTTTATGACCGTAAAATCGGTAGCCGGGCCCGTGACCGGCTGTTTGCCGAGGTCGACCTGCACGCAATGAACGACCGAATTGATTGCGGCGGAAACTGGCAGAAAACCGTGGCAGACCAGGCAGAGGCCTGCCCCCGCCACCGCGATGCCATCATGATGTGGCACAGCCATTGGCTGGAAATGGCCGGCCCCCGAATCGACTTGTCTGTCTGTCTTTTGCGTACGCTGCGGGCCGGCGGCGTCCCTGTTTTTGCCTTGTCCAACTTTGGGGTGGAAACCTTTGCCTTTGCCGAAGCCAAATATGATTTTTTGGCAGAGTTTGATCGACGCTATATCTCCGGCCATTTGCGTATGATCAAGCCGTGGCCGGAGATCTATGCCCATGTGGAGGCAGACAGCGGGATAGTGCCGCAGGGCCTTTTGTTCGTTGATGACCGGGCCAAGAACATCTCTGCGGCG
Source organism: Paracoccaceae bacterium (assembly GCA_014323795.1). Taxonomy (GTDB): domain Bacteria; phylum Pseudomonadota; class Alphaproteobacteria; order Rhodobacterales; family Rhodobacteraceae; genus Amylibacter. The sequence goes on from JACONK010000020.1 coordinate 49,599, forward strand.
GCAGGGCGCGGCTGGCAGACCCACCTGTTCCGGGACGCCCGCGAATTTTCAAAATGTCTTGTCAAATCCGGGCTTTTGACGGCGGATAAAGTACGCCAGGCCACGCGGGACGCCGGAAATGCCGATGCCTATTGCCTTTGACAACAGCTACGCCAGATTGCCCGGCCGGTTCTATGCAAAGTTGAACCCGGATCCGGCCCCGAGGCCCGGGCTTATTCGCCTGAACCATGCGTTGGCATTAAAAATCGGCCTTGATGTGGATTGGCTGGCAAGCGCGGACGGTATCGCCATGCTGTCAGGGGCTGCGGTGGCAGAAGGATCGGAACCCCTGGCGATGGCATACGCCGGGCACCAGTTTGGCGGCTGGTCCCACCAGCTGGGCGACGGCCGTGCGCATCTGCTGGGGGAGGTCATGGGCCCGGACGGCATCCGCCGGGACATCCAGCTGAAAGGCTCCGGCAGGACGCCGTTTTCCCGCATGGGTGACGGTAAATCCGCGCTTGGACCTGTCCTGAGAGAGTATCTGATCAGCGAATTCATGGCAGCCGCCGGTGTGCCGACAACCCGGGCGCTTGCCGCCACGTTAACGGGCGTACGGGTGCAACGCGAAACCAGTCAACCCGGTGCCGTTCTGGTACGCGTAGCGGAAAGCCACGTGCGGGTCGGAACCTTCCAGTACTTCCACGCCCGCGAGGATGCAGATGGTGTCAGGACGCTCGCCGATTACGTGATTGATCGCCACGACCCGGATATCCGGCAGGTGGAAGGCCGCTACAGGATCCTGCTGGATACAATCGTGGAACGCCAGGCGCAGCTGGTCGCGCAGTGGATGGGGCTCGGCTTCATCCACGGGGTGATGAATACCGATAACATGCAAATCGCGGGGGAAACGATCGACTACGGACCTTGCGCCTTTATGGATGCCTTTCACCCCGGGGCTGTATTTTCATCTATTGATCACGGCGGACGCTATGCCTGGTCCAACCAGCCCGGCATCGCGGCCTGGAACCTGTCACGCCTCGCGGAAACCTTCCTGCCCCTGCTGCACGAAGATGCGGATAAGGCGGTGAAAATCGCCAGGGACAGTGTTGGAAGATTTTCGCATGTCTTCAACGCCGCGCTCAATGATCTCTATCGGCGCAAGTTCGGTATCGCGGAAGACCCGCAGTTCGTGCAGGCCACCTTCAGGGCAATGACGGATTGTGGCGTGGATTACACGTTGCTGTTCAGCGGGCTTACGCGCATCGCCCTAGGCGGCGATGATGCGCTGGTCGTTGACCTGTTCCACGATGCCGACAGGGGCAAAAACTGGCTTGCGGCCTGGCGGGAAAAACATGACCGGGAAAAAGCGCACACCATGATCACCGTAAACCCGATATTCATTCCGCGCAACCACCGGGTTGATCATGCGCTCAAATCTGCAAATGACGGCAATTACAAGGCCTTCGAGGAGCTTCTTGAGGTTCTTGCCAATCCATACGATGCCCGGGAACAGTTCGAAAAATATGAAGCACCGCCAAAACCGGAAGAGATTGTGCACCAGACGTTCTGTGGCACCTGAACAACGCTGACGGCAACCAACATTCCCGGGGCGCGGGCTACTGGCCTGATGCTGGTCTGCCCGTTTCGGCGCACCCCTGTTTAAAACGACAGCGCGGGTTTCCGCCAGGACCTTCTGCTGCCCCCTGAACGGGGTCCGGCAGAAGGCCCGTTTCCTGCTGTGCCGGGCCACGGCATAACTATACCCGGTTTCGCTCTGCGCGCCACAGGCACTGTGCCTGGTGTGCACTGGCGAATTACCTTATCATGGTGTGCGTCTTTTGGTATTCTTGCCGGGGTGCCGCACTTTCCGGCACTTTTCCAGGCGTTGCAGCATCTGTGGCGTCTGCCGCGACTACGCCCGCCATGATTGGCAAGGCTGCCGGTCCGTCATCCGATTCTGCGCCTGCGGGCGGGTTGCGCCATTCCAGGGCGTCAAAAGCCGCGCAGTTCCCGCATTTTGCCGTCCACACACCTTGCAGACCTGAACATTTTTCACATATCCATCGCGGGCCGCGCGATGCATTCAGTGCTTTTGCCAGCCACGTGCGCACCACGGCATCATCCGCGCCTTCGCCTTTTTCGATAGCCGCCATAATCGCGAGAGACCGCGAAGTCGGCGTTTCTTCAGCCATTTTGCCCAATGCACGTCGTGCCGCCGGAAAATCCTCTGCCGTCAGCATAAGTTTCGCATTCAAAAGGCGCGATTCCATGTGTTCGGGATTTTGGCGGATCAACCGGCTGAAGCGGCTGACGCGGGCTTGTGGCGTTTCTTCCGGTTCAATTTCGGCAAAGGTTGCCGCAAGATCCGGATGAGGCCTGGATGCCCACGTCTTTTTCAGGATCTTTGCGGCAGCCTTTTTTTTGCCGTCCAGAATCTGCATTTCCGCAGCTAACCGCGCCGCAGGGATCAAGTCCGGCGACGTTCTGTTTGCATACAAGGCAGCCTCTTTCCCGGCGGGAAAATCACCGCCATCCAACAGGGCGCGTGCGTCTTCCAGCGCGAGAACAGCTTCCCGCCTCTTGCCCACGTCGCGGGGCAGGATATTCGCCCGCACCTTCGCGGCGACAGTCTGCCGGGCATTTGTCCAGTCACCCTTGTCCGTTTGCAATCGGAACAGGGTTTCAAGTGTCGATCCATGCCGAGGCCTGAGCGCAAACGCCTTTTCAGCGAGCTTCAGGGCCGTGTCCGCGTCCCCTTCCGTCAGTTTTTGCCTCATTAATCCCTGCACTCCCACAAACCGGGTACGGTCGCTTTCAAGCAGGCTTTTGTAGTATTTCTGCGCACGTTTGGTATCGTCTGCAATCTCCGCCGCCTGGGCATTGATCAGGTTGGTCAGTTCCGGATTTTCCAGGTACCGCTCCGCCCGGGCCGCTTTGGTCAAGGCCAGCCGACCCTCACCCGCGGCCAGGGCCACCATGCCGTCGCCGAGTGCCTCATACCCCTTCCGTTCCCGGTTCCGGGTGAAATATCGCGAAAAGGCCGTTTCGTCGCCGTTGAAAAAACGAAAGACGGCGAAAAGCAGGGTCAACAGGCAAAAGAACAGCCAGATCGCGGCGAACAAAATGACACAGAAGATCAGCGCGGGCAGCGGTTCAAAAATATACTCTTGTCCGCCAAATGACAGGCGCACCTCATCGCCGGTGTCGAGCAGAAATGTGACGCCGAAGACGACAGCCGCGATACAGGCCAGAAAGAACAGAATGCGAAAAAGAGACGTCAGCATAAGCAGCCTGTACTATTCTGTCGGGCTTTGCCATCCGGCCAGCACATTCAGCGCATTTTGCGCCCCGTTCAGTGCCTTCAGGGCTGCAATCCAATCCTGCATCGGGGTCTTTGCGGCCTCCGGCAAGGCCGCAATTTCCGATAACGCGGCATCAAGGCGGCGGTTGGCCAGATCATCTTCAACGCGGCTGAGTATGGCATCCACATCATTCCCATCGCGCCGTTCCAGTGATCGGGTGCTGATCTGGCTGCGCAGAAATGCGTTGAGTTTTCCGCCCATCCCATCGCCGGCATTTGCGTTGGCATCGGCACGCAACGCCGCGTGTGCCTGATCCGCATACTGATTGCGCAGCGTTTCCCAGCTCGGCGTACCGGTTTCGGCAACTGCTGCCAATGCGGCCGGGGCACTTGTGCCGGTCATCTCTTCCAGGCCGGCGAGTGCTGCCTGAAACGGTGTGCCGTCGGAAAGGGCGTTACCGATTTCTGTCAGCAGCTTTCTGATTTCTATCATAACCATGAAATTCGCTGCTTTAATTTCTGCTTCTTCCATCCGGTGCCTGGTGGTTATGGCAATATCTTCCGCCTGCCGGGAAAGCGCGTCGTTTTTGGCGGCAAGCTCTGCGACTTCGGTGCGCAGATCTTCCAGTGCGGCCTGATAACCTGACAGCCGTGCACCCGCTTTTTCAGACAGCGCACCCCCGTTTTCGGTGCTCTGCCTTGACAGACGGTCAGATACCGCGGCAAGTTCGGCCGACACCCCTTCCATTCGGGTTTCCAGCCCTGCAATACGCGCCTCAATGTCATGGCTGTAGGGTGCGGCCAGTTGATCGCGAATCTCTGCAAGCTGTTTCGACAGATTCGCATCATAGATGCCAATGGCGCGGTCAATGGCAGCCTGATCGACGCCAGCCGGCTGCTGTTGCGGAAGTGCGGCCAGTTTTTCACCCATTTCTGCGCGCAGGGCCTCCACCTCTGCCTTGGCTTCGGTCTGGCCGGGCATCAAAAACCGGGCGACCTGGGAAAGTCCTGCCGGCAGAAGCGGCGCGATCTTGGGGGCACCCCACAAGGCAAGGCTGATACCGACCACAATCATGGCAAGGGCCTGCAGTACGCGGGCGGCAAGTGATGTGGCGGGCACCTGTTCAATAACCTCTGGTACCTCTTGTGGCACATCTGCGGTCAGATCTGCAAACTCGTAGTCGTCTGTGCCGGAAGAACCGGCATTTTTTGCCGAATTTTTCGCCGGCGACGTATGCCCTGCATGGTTTTCCGGGCTGGCGGGTGCCAGCCTGGCCGTGTCCGCCACGACCGCAGCGTCTTCCGCTGTTTCTTCGATGTCTTTTTTCTTTTCCAAGGAATCAACTGCTCCTTATCAGTCGCCCGAAAAGGGCAAGAGTTTGGTGCCAGCCCCTCAAGAGGGTGCGGCGCATTATAGAAGATCCCGCAAGGCTTTGATCATTGCGGCACGGGTTGGCCGGGCGACCACACTGGCCCTTCCCCGCAGTGGCGTGGCGGCAGATTCAGAGATTGCAACACATGTGAGTTCTGCCGGTTTGATGTCATCAATAGCTTCCGCCAGTAATTGCCCGCTGCGGGAGGAAAAAACAGGCACAACGACAGGAATGTCAACCAGGGTGACCCTGGCTTCGGCAGAAAGTTCCACGGGCCTGGCCTCATATCCGATAGCACGTTGACAGGAAAAGCCCGCTTTAGACAAAATTCCCCCCAGATCGCCCGCATGATGCCTGCCCGCGATGTGAATCAGGGAACCCGCCTCCGGGTTCAGGTGCTGTATCGCCAGTGCGGCCAGATCTGTTATGTCACCGTTCGCGCTGGTCGCATCAAAGCCCGCTGCCTTGGCTGCATTCGCGGTTGTCTGCCCCACACACAGGGCGGTCTGCCCGCACCCGGAACCAGCGGCACGCACCCCGTTTGCCGACGTAAACAATACCGCCTGTACACCTTCCGGAATGGTCACCGGCGTGTAGCATATGTGCAGCAGGGGGCTAATCACATGGTCGGGTTCGCGGCCGGTTCCGGACGTCAGCGCCGCCAGAAAATCTATCGACTGAGGCCTTGGCCGTGTCAGCAAAAGGGTATGGCACATATTTGTGGGCATTTCTTGTTTGTAACCGGGGCAGATGGTATCAGACCGCCGGACCTTGTAACATGGCGGCAAGGCGCAGTGAAATACAACCTTACTGTTTTGGGGATTGAAAGCAGCTGCGATGAAACAGCCGCTGCGGTTGTGTCCGGCCAGGCGTCCGGCCCGGGCACGGTGGTTTCGTCCATCATATGGGGTCAGGAACAACTGCATTCCGGTTTCGGCGGGGTTGTGCCGGAAATCGCCGCCCGCGCCCATGCAGAGCGATTGGATACCTGCGTTGGGCAGGCCCTGGACAAGGCGGGCATGACACTTTCCTGTATTGATGCAATCGCGGTTACCGCCGGTCCTGGTCTGATCGGCGGCGTGCTCAGCGGAATCATGTGCGCAAAAGGCCTTGCGTTTGGGTCCGGCAAACCGATTGTCGCTGTAAATCATCTGGCTGGCCACGCCCTGACCCCACGCATGACGGACGGGCTGAAATACCCGTATCTGATGCTGCTGGTCAGCGGCGGACATTGCCAATTTCTATCTGTTCTGGGCCCTGATACCTTTAAACGTCTGGGCGGTACGATTGACGATGCCCCGGGAGAGGCTTTTGACAAAACCGCGAAGCTGCTCGGTCTCGGCTATCCTGGTGGCCCCGCCGTCGAGGCGGCAGCAGCGGGTGGTGATCCCGTCCGGTTCCATTTCCCCAGACCGCTTCTGGATCGCCCGGATACTGATATGTCGTTTTCCGGTCTGAAGACTGCCTTGCGCCGTGCACGCGACACGCTGGTTTCTGAAAAAGGCGGGCTGGCCGCGTCAGATCAGGCAGACTTGTGCGCTTCCTTCCAGGCGGCAGTTGCTGACACACTGGCAGAAAAGGCGTGGCGTGCCTGCGCCCTGTTCGTGCAGCAGACGGGTTTCAGCAGCCCGGCCATTGCCGTGGCAGGCGGCGTAGCTGCAAATGCCCGGATTCGTCATGCCTTGCAGACTGTCGCAGATGACGCGGGATTTTCCTACGTTGCCCCGCCCCTGAAATACTGCACGGACAACGCGGCGATAATTGCCTGGGCGGGGCTGGAACAATATGCCGCCGGATACCAGAGTGACCTGGGTTTGCCCGCCCGCCCCCGCTGGCCGCTGGACAGCACTGCCAGACCCATGCTGGGATCCGGAAAACGCGGGGCAAAAGCATGACCGGGGTAACCGTTTACGGGGCAGGTGCTTTTGGGACGGCTCTGGCCGCGGTTTGGACAAAAGCCGGGCGGGATGTGATCCTGTGGGGCCGTGATGCGGGTGTGATCGAGGCTGTGAAGACGACAGGCCGAAACACAAAATACCTGCCGGGGATTGAACTGCCAAGGGGCCTGAACGTTACTGCATCGCTGGAAAGGGCCGCTGGTGCTGACATCAGCATTATCGCCGTCCCTGCCCAGCACACCCGCCATTTTTGCAAAATCATGCCATCCGGCGGAACCCGTGTGGTGGTGTCCAAGGGTATTGAGACAGCATCCGGTCAATTGCCGCACGATATTGCAGGTGCGGCAGCGGTGATCTCCGGCCCCGGATTCGCGCAAGAGCTTGCCAAAGGCAAACCGACAGCCCTGTCACTTGGCTGCGCAGACGAATCCAGGGGTGCGGAACTTCAACAGATTTTATCTACCGGGTCACTGCGCCTCTATCTGAATCCCGATATCATGGGGGTCGCGCTGGGCGGTGCCTTAAAAAATGTTTACGCTATCGCCTGCGGTCTGGTCGCGGGAACCGGTTTGGGGGAAAGTGCGCGTGCGGCGTTGATGACCCGCGGTTTTGCCGAAATGTCTCGCCTTTGCCACCAGTTGGGTGTACACCCCGAAACGCTGACGGGGCTGTCCGGATTTGGCGATCTGGCGTTGAGCTCTGCATCCCGCCGGTCACGAAACTTTAATTATGGGTACGAGCTGGGCGCGAACGATGTTCAAAATACCGGCAAAATCGTGGAAGGCATCGCAACGGCAGAGGCAGTTCTGCTGCTTGGCCGGAAGCACGGTGCTGCCTTGCCTGTTGCCTCCGTCGTTGCGCGGGTTCTCAGCCGGGAGCTATCCGTCCCGGACGCCGTAACCGCCCTGATGTCGCGCCCGCTCAAACAGGAGGTTTGAACGGGTTGCCGACTTTTCAAACCGGAACCCGGCACGTGGTTTCGGGATAATCAGGTTTCCAAAGGTGATGAAGGCAGACCATGGGACAGTTTGGCGCAAATACCAGGTGCACAATATGTTCTTTTTCATGTCATTGTCATGTCAGGGAATCTTCGGTAAAGGGAGCGTATAGTCCAAAAGAGCCTGAGCGCGGGAGTACACTATGAAATTTCATCTGAAATCTGCGCTGGCCGCAGCCGCTATCGTTGTGTCACCCGTGATGACGCAAGCCGACACGGTTATTCGCGTTACACTGCAATTGCCGGAAACCCATTCGCTCGGGCAAAACTGGGTGGCGTTCAACGAAATTATTCAGGAAAAATCCGGCGGCGAATTGTCGGTCCAACTGTTCCCGTCAGCACAGCTTTTCACTGACAAGGAAGTGCCCGAAGCAGTCGGCACAGGTGCAGTTGAAGCCGGATCGGCATTTCTTGGTCGTTTCACGGGTGCTGTTCCGGCCGTTGACGTTGTAAATCTGCCCTTCTTCTTTCGCGACGAAAATCACCTCCGGTCTGCCGTCGCCACAGGGTCGCCGATGCGCAATATTCTGGACACTGCTGTTCTGCGGGAAACCGGTGCCCGGGTATTGTGGTGGCAGGCCTTTGGGCGCAATGTTTATCTGTCCAACGGTGAGGCTATCCGCACCCCTGCCGACATTCGGGACCAAAAGGTTCGCACCTACGGCAAGGTGCTCGGCTGGACGGTCGAGGCACTGGGTGGTGCTCCGACCCTTATGTCGGGGTCGAAGCAGTTTCTGGCCTACCAGCAGGGCGCAGTCGATGTCGGTATGACCGGTGCATCCGCCGTGAAGTCGCGCAACCTGTTCGAGGTCATGGATCACATGACGCTTTCCTATGACAGTGCCATCGAGTTCGTGGCGGTTATCAACAATGATTTCTTTGAGAGCCTGTCCGCAGAGCACCGACAGATCATTCTGGACGCAGCGGTAACAGTCGAGCAGCAATTGCGTGATGCCATCTATGCTGAAGAAGACGCCATTGTTGATGAGATGCGTAGCCGGATGACTGTGGTCGAACTCACGGACGATGAGCGTCGGCAATGGGTCGAGGCCACCTCCGGCGTTGCGCAGCGTTTCGTCGATGATGCCGGAGAAACTGCTGCCAAAGTGATCTCCGCAGTATCCGGCATGTAGCCCCAGGCCGAAGGCCAATACCGCAACCGGGCCAGGATGCGCCCGATTGCGGTATTGTTCTGGTCAGGATGAACGTTATGCCAAAGGTCGTCGCCGCGACAGTAGACGGGGTATCAGAACTGTTCGGCATCATTGCCGGATGGATGTTTTTCGCCGTTGGTATCTTCGTGGCCTACGAGGTTTTCATGCGCTACGTTCTCATCAGTCCCACAGTATGGGTGGACGAGATCGCCCGGATATTCCAGGTCTGGGGAACTTTCGCGGCAACGGCATATGTCCTCAGGCACCGCCAACATATCATCATTGACCTGATGTTTCGTTATCCGGACACATTGGGCCGAAGGCTGACGGAGACTTTTTCGCTCCTGGTGGTCGTGTTTTTTAGTTGCGTTGCTGCGAAGTATGGCTGGAATCTCTGGCTGAAATCCACGCTGGCCGGACATACGACCGATAGTTATCTGGCCGTTCCCAAGGCCTTCACCCAGTCTGCGATCTGGGTCGGGTTCGGCCTGTTGGTCATGCAAGCCCTGGTGGAAATTTACAAGGTGTGGACGGGTCAGGCCAGGCTGCACAGTTCTGAGCCCGGGAATCGCTGACTCATGGAATCTATCCTGATCATCGGTTCCCTGTTGGGCCTGTTGCTCCTGCGGGTTCCCGTTGCTTTCGCAATGGGGGCACTGGGTGTTATGCTGCTCTGGCTGAAAGGCTTCCCGCTCATCGCCGTTCCTCAACGGCTCTTTGGGACCATGGACAGTTTTGAGCTACTGGCTGTTCCCCTGTTTCTGCTGATGTCCAATGTGTTGTTGAAAGGCGGCGTCGGAAGAGACCTCTTTGCCAGCGTTCAGGCATGGGTGGGACACTGGACCGGTGGTCTGGGTGTCGCGACCATCAAAAGCTGCACCCTGTTTTCCGCTATCTCCGGGTCATCTGTGGCGACAGCGGCAACCATTGGCACAGTTGCTATCCCGGAGATGGAAAAGCGCGGCTATGATCGCCCGTTCATCATGGGGCAACTCGCGGCCGGCGGAACGCTGGGCATCCTTATACCCCCGTCAATCCCGCTCATCATTTATGGTGTCACCACCGAGACATCGATCCCGACACTGTTTCTGGCCGGGATCGGGCCCGGACTGTTCCTTGCCACGCTCTTCATCATCTACGCGATGCTCTACTCTCGCGGGAAGGAGAGTTTGAAAATTGACCGGCTTCCGATAAGCCGGCGTTTGCGGGTTACGCTCTATGCCTTGCCCACGGTGCTGCTGGCCGTCGCGATTATCGGGTCGATCTATGCCGGTATTGCAACACCGTCCGAAAGTGCCGGGGTCGGTTTTGTCGTCGCCATGATTATGACCTGTGCTATGGGACGCATGACATTTGGGAAACTGCGGGAGGCCGTAAATGATTCCCTTAAAACGACGGCGATGATTTTCATTATCGTTGCGGGTGCCAAGGTCTTTTCCTACGCGATCACGCTCTACCTGATCCCGCAATCGATAAGTCTCTTCCTGACAGAGAACATCTCCAATCCAACGGTCTTCATCTTTGCAGTTGGCCTTGTTCTGCTGATCATCGGTTTCTTCCTGGAAGCGCTTTCCATGATGCTGATCATGGTTCCGGTGCTGTTTCCTGCCCTGGGGGTTATGGGCATCGACCCGATCTGGTTCGGCATCTTCTTCGTGGTGCTCATTGAAACCGCACTCATCACGCCGCCGGTTGGGCTGAACCTGTTCGTCATTCAGGCTGTCGGAAAGGCGCATCTGGAAGATGTTGTTCAGGGGGCCATACCGTTTGCGCTGATCATGCTGTCAACGGCAGTCTTGCTTTGGTTCTGGCAGGATTTGGCACTGTACATACCTTATAAACTGCTTTGACCGGCCGGAAATTGACCGGGTATCAACCGGTGCTCTTGTCTTGGCCTTCCGCACTCCCGACACTGCCGTTGGGGTGCCAGGCGCAGCTGCGGTGACACGCTCGTTTCCCGCGCCACACTTTCGATGATGCGGCCCGAACAGATGCAGAACAGGCGATTAGGGAATTTCCCCGTGCCTTTTGTTCTGCCGGCTTGTAGCCCGGTACATTCCCGCATCAGTTGCCGGCTAGTAACGGTAATGCTCCGGCTTGAACGGGCCTTCGGCGGACACACCGATATAGTCCGCCTGTTCCTTGTTGAGCCCGGTCAGCTTTACCCCGATCCTGGCCAGGTGCAGGCGTGCGACCTTTTCATCCAGATGCCTGGGCAGGATGTGGACGTCGTTCTTATACCTGTCGCCCTTGTTCCATAATTCCATCTGCGCCAGAACCTGGTTGGTAAAGGACGCAGACATTACGAAAGACGGGTGGCCTGTTGCATTGCCCAGGTTTAGCAGGCGGCCTTCGGACAGGAGTATCATCCGGTTGCCGTTCGGCATCTCGATCATGTCAACCTGATCCTTGATGCTGGTCCACTTGTGGTTTCTCAGCGCGGCGACCTGGATTTCATTGTCGAAGTGGCCGATGTTGCCGACAATCGCCATGTCTTTCATTTCGCGCATGTGCTCGATCCGGATCACGTCCTTGTTGCCGGTTGCGGTGATGAAGATGTCCGCGGTCTTGACCGCGTCTTCGAGCGTGACAACTTCAAACCCGTCCATGGCGGCCTGCAGGGCGCATATCGGATCGATTTCTGTCACTTTCACGCGGGCCCCGGCCCCGCGCAGGGAAGCGGCAGAGCCCTTGCCGACGTCGCCGTAGCCACAGACCACAGCCGTTTTACCGGCCATCATGGTGTCGGTGGCGCGGCGTATGCCGTCAACGAGCGATTCTTTACAGCCGTATTTATTGTCGAACTTCGACTTGGTGACCGAATCATTTACGTTGATCGCCGGGAACGGCAGCCGGCCGTCGCGAACCAGTTGATAGAGCCGGTTGACACCGGTCGTGGTCTCTTCTGACACTCCCCTGATCCGGTCACGGGTTTTGGTGAACCAGCCTGTGCTTTCGGCCATGCGCCTGGCAATCCGGGCCTTGATGACCTCTTCCTCTTCCGAGTCCGGCACCGGTATGATGTCCTCGCCCGCTTCGGCACGGGCACCCAGCAGAACGTAGAGCGTCGCATCGCCCCCGTCATCAAGGATCAGGTTCGGGCCGTCGTCGAACATGAAGGATTTATCGAGGTAATCCCAATGCTCTTCCAGGGTCTGGCCCTTCACGGCAAACACGGGAACCCCCGCTGCCGCAATCGCCGCCGCCGCATGGTCCTGGGTTGAGAAAATATTGCAGGATGCCCAGCGCACGTCGGCACCCAGTGCAACCAGGGTTTCGATCAGCACACCCGTCTGGATTGTCATGTGAAGCGAGCCGACAATCCGCGCACCGCTGAGGGGTTGTTCCTTGCCGTATTCCTTGCGCAGGGCCATCAGGCCCGGCATTTCGGTTTCGGCGATGTCAATCTCTTTGCGTCCAAAATCCGCCAGCGATATGTCTTTGACGATGTAGTCAGTGCGCATGGGAGTGCCTTTATGTTCCACAATCGGAGCAGGCCATATCAATAGTGCCTTGGCGGGGCAACCATGGCCAAAACGAATGTGCCCCTGCCCCCACGATACGCGCAGGGTTGCGGCGTGCTGTTTCCGGCAGTGCGGCAGGCACGGCTTCGCTGGTTGCGCAGCCAATGCCTTTTCCTTTCCTGTCGGGCGTGGCATCCCCCAATCTGACCTGTAAGGGAGTGCCCTCATGCCGCCGCCCCGTGCCTGGCAAAGGATGCTGTCAGGACGCAGGCTTGACCTGTTGGATCCAAGCCCGCTTGATATTGAAATCGAGGATATCGCCCACGGTCTGTCTTTCGTGGCCCGCTGGAACGGGCAGACATTCGGGGATTTCCCTTATTCTGTGGCAGAGCATTCTGTGCTGGTTCTGGATATTTTCCAATGCCTCCGGCCGAAGGCGCCGCCGCGCTGGCAACTGGCCGCCTTGCTGCATGATGCGCCCGAATACGTCATCGGCGATATGATCAGCCCGGTAAAAGCCGCGGTGGGCCCCGGATACAGGGCCATGGATGACCGGCTGACGGCGGCCATCCACCTGCGTTTCGGGTTGCCGGCGACGATCCCCGCCGCAACGAAGCGGCAAATCAAACAGGCGGACCGCAGCAGTGCCTGGCTTGAGGCCACAGGGCTTGCCGGATTTTCAACAACAGAAGCAGACAGGCTTTTCGGTAAACCGGTGTGCGCTGACATACCCAAAAGAAAGCTCTGCCCCCGCCCGCCGAAGGAGGTGAAGGCCGTATTCCTTGATCGTTTTGCGGAATTGTCTGGCCGTTGATCAGCAGGCCGCCCCCACAGGGCCACATCCATATCCCTTTGCCTATGGCACTTGCCCGGCCAAGGGCTATAGGGCAGCCGCCGCCCGTCCTTTTCGGTAGCCGCATCAACGGCCTTTGCAATAGCCTTTCAAAAATTTTTGCGTTTTGCGAAATATATCGTAAAGGGTTGCACTGCACATAACAATGTATGTGGCGGGTGCCACCGAACAGGGGGAAGACCGGATGGAACAGACGATATCGGCCAAAGCGAAGGACTGCAACTGGGAAGAGGAGAAGTTCTGGGAACAGGAGGATCCGGCCGGGCGTGTGGCAGCCTGCATCGAGGCGGGCGCGGATATGGAGGCACGGGACAAACTCGGCCTGACGCCGCTGCACAATGCCTCGTCCCCGGAGATCGTCCGCACACTTGTTGACGCTGGCGCGGATATCGAGGTGCGGAACGAAACCGGCGGCACACCGCTTCAATGGGCGGCGTTGGGGGGCAGCCCGGAGGCCGTCCGCACCCTTATTGCCGCGGGCGCAGACATCAATGCGCGGGACAAAGACGGCGTGACACCGCTGCACAATGCCTCGTCCCCGGAGGTCGTCCGCACCCTCATCGAAGGGGGCGCGGATATCAATGCGCGGGACAAAGCCGGCCTGACACCGCTTCATAATGCCTCGTCCCCGGAGGTCGTCCGCACACTTATTGACGCGGGTGCTGATATCGAGGCGCGGGACAAAGACGGCGGGACACCGCTTCACTGGGCTGGCACCTCGGATGTCGTCCGCGCCCTGATTGCCGAAGGTGCGGATATTGAGGCGCGGGACAAAGACGGCGGGACACCGCTTCACTTGGCGGCGTTTGGCACCCCTGAGGTTGTCCGCGCCCTGATTGACGCGGGCGCAAACGTCAGGGCGCGAACCAAAGACGGGCAGTTGCCAGTGGACATTGCCGAAGAGGAAAACGAGGCCGTGCGCAACGATCCGGTGTTTTGGGATTTGCACAAGGCCCGGTTTGACTGATCGCCCAAGGGGCGTGATTCCGGGTGCGCCTGCCTGTGGTCACATATAGAATCCCAATGAAATCAGGTCCGACAGGTTCACGGCAGCCGTTCGGGCCTTGATCAGTGCCTCGCCCTTGGCGGGGCTGGCGAATCTTCCGGATACGCTGGTGTGCCGCGACCGCCGGCCTTCGGGCCCTGCCGGAAGAGCCAGCGCACCCCCGGATGACGGCGCATTTGGTTTCTGGCAGCTCTGACATGGGGCCGGCCCCTTGCAGAACCGGGTCGTGCCGCCCTAAGACACCCGTGAAAACGCAACGTTCATCTGAGACGGAAATGCTGGCGGAACTTTTTGGATTGGATGGGAAAGTGGCACTGATCACCGGGGGCGGGTCAGGCATCGGGGCGATGATGGCCGAAGGCTTTGCGGCGGCAGGGGCCCGGGTGATCATCTGCTCGCGCAATGTGCACCGGGTCAACGGCATGGCTGAAGAGATTAACGCCAGGGCCACCCCGGGCAAGGTTGAGGCGTTCCCGGGCGACGTTGGCACGGAAGACGGTATTGAAGCCATCGTGGCAGCGGTTAAATCCCGCACTGGTACGCTGAACATTCTGGTCAACAACGCCGGCATCAGCCGGGGTGCGCCGCTGGGCGCATTCCCGTATTCCGCGTTTGAAAAAGTCATGGGTGTGAACGTGGCAGGGCTGTTTCACCTGACGCAGAAACTGCTGCCGCTTCTGGCTGCCACCGCAACGCAGGATGATCCGGCCCGGGTGCTGAACCTCGGCTCGGTTATGGGCAAACACCCGCTGGGGGATGGTGCCTACAGCTACTCTGCCTCCAAGGCTGCCGTGCATCATCTGACAGCGATCCTGGCCAAAGAGCTCGCGGCACAACGGGTCACTGTGAATGCACTGGCACCGGGCCCCTTCCGATCAAGGATGACAGCATTCGCCACCGGCACGGAAGAACAGGCAGCGGCGGTCGGCGGTGATGTCCCGCTCGGCCGTATCGGTGCCCCGTCGGATATCCAGGGTGCCGCGCTCTTTCTGTGTTCCAGGGCCGGGCGGTATGTGACCGGGGCAATCCTGCCGCTTGACGGCGGAGTGCATGTGATGACCGGCGGCAACCTGTTTGCCGCGGCGATGAGGTAGGGGGGTCCGTGCCGGAATTTTGGCAGTATTGCGTATCGTGGCTGAACGTGGCAAAGATACACCGCGAATCATGAATTCGCCGACTTTTGCACCAGCCTTCAACATGAATAGGGGGAATCGAGTATGTTCCAACTGAATCACAAAAAGATGCTTATTTTTTTAACTTGCCTTTTAGCCTTGGGCGCCTGTGCGAACAGGCCAACGTCCCCTGCGCAAATTACGGGTTCTTATAGTTCCGGGCTTGTCTACGAGAGTTTCAGCTGCCGTAAGCTTGCTGCGGAACAGGAATCCCTTGCCCGCCGCGAAAGCCGACTCGTCATTGCACAGGAACAGCGCATAAAATCCAGCAACATGCAGGCCTGGTGGCTTGGATACGGTCAGGGTGACGGAATGGAGGCCTCGGAGCTTGCCACTGTACGCGGCCAGAAAGAGGCGGTGCGCACGGCACTGGCTGCAAAGGGCTGCTGACGGACGCCGGGGCCTGACCCGCCGCGACAGTTAATCAGGCAGACAGACCCTGGCAGCATGAACCGGGTAATCCCGGTGCCGTTGCCGGGCGAACGGGTCAGCATGTCACGCCGGCCTTGCGGCCAGGCTGGCAACACCGCCCGAACCGGTTTATGCGGTGTAAAAATAATAGCGTGCGGGCGCGATGTGCTCCGGACCCTGAACCGCCGCAAACCCAACGAGCGGCTGGCCGGATACGATCATACCGCCGGGGGCCATGAGCCTGGCGATCAGCGGGGAAAGGCGTGCCGCCTCCGCCATGTCTTCCGCCTTGATTCCGCAGCCGAAATCGTAGTGGGCCAGCGCGATCCGGGCACCCGTTTCAGCCAGGTGAACCAGCGTGTCTTCCGCCTCACCCTGCAGGAAATCCTTTTCCGGCGGCACACAGGACGGGTGACATTGCAGAACCCGGTCCATCACCCATATCCGCCGGTCAGAAACGGCTGTGCGCAGGTGGTCATAGGTGCGCCCGTTGCCGAGCCCCATATCAAGCACATCGCCGGCCATCCCCGCCGTTCTGGCCACGGCCCAGTTGAGCCCGTCCCGCTGTGCGGTCAGGCGGCGTAACATGCTGTCGAGCCTGCTCATCCCGGTTCTCTTTTTCTGGCGGCTGTCCAAAGGGATATGGGGGCGGTCAGGAAAACCTCCAGGAACCTGTCGGTAAAATCCCGGATTGCCGCATCGTGGATAAGGTGGTGTGTCAAAAGCCCGAAAGGCTCTGTCGGGTCCTGGATTCCGTCAAGGCGGGCGGCCAGGGAAAAGCTGATCCGGGCCAGCAGCCGGTCCTGCGGCACCAGTGACCTGCTGCCCCGCCATTCGATCGGGTCGACATGCGTGTTCACCTGTTCCACCCCCGATGTCGCCCATACCGCAGACCTCGCGTTATAGGTGGAAAGATAGCGAAACCCGAAATCGGGCAGCAGCGCGGTTGCGTACGGGCCGATCCGGTTCCACGGCGGCACAAACACAGGCGCGTAATTGACCTGAAGGTCAGCCATCAATGTGACGGCCAGTTGCAGATCCGCGCAGATGGCATCCTTGCCCCGATCATCGCTGAACTCGGTATTTTTTTCGCCTGCCGCGGCATGGCTTTGGTGGGCGAAACCGTGCACAACCGGGATTACCGAAGGTGCCAGGGCTTCCCGCAGTGTCGGTGTGGCATGTGCCGGGATCACGGCCAGATGAATGGCCATATCATAACGTGCGGCCAACGCCTGTAGCCTGTCCAGCTCAGGCGTTGGGGCAGCGGCATCATCATCGCGCCACCACAGGCCGAGCGGGGTTCCGGCATCGGCCAGGCGGTGCAGACCGGACGATATGGTTTGCCAATCGCTCAAAATACGCTCTCAACGTGTTCAACCATGCGTGCGGCACCGTTGAAGGATATTTCCGGTATGAATCTGCGCCCCCCCGCGATTTTTCGAACGCGGTCCGCCAGGGTTTTCGGCGACAATTGCGCCGACTTCAGCACCTGAAATTGTGCGCTGTGCGACAGGCGTTCCGCACGCAGTGTTTGTTCAACCTCTCCGCCGTCATCGAACGCAATCAGAACCGACGGACACCCGGTTTGCAGCAGGTCGATGGCGGTGTTGTAGCCGCACATCGATACGCTGGCGGCGGCATGGTGCAGCATTGCCCTGAAATCCCTGCGCGGCGGTTCTACAATCACATGGCCGGGTGCTGCCTTTTGCAGCCGTGCCACCTCCGCTGTTGTGTCGGACCCGGCGACCAGCAGTCGCCAGGTCAAATCAGACCCGGCCGCCGCAGCAATCGCGGTTTCATAAAGCGTCCGCCCGACACGGCCACCGCCGGCAGAAACCAGAACCTCCCCCGTCCCCAGACCGGCCGGATGGGGTTCGGGCGGGGCCGGGGCCACGTAGCCCGTGTAAATCAGCCTGGCCTCCAGCGTCGGCGTCACCGGCCAGCTTGTTGCCAGGGGCGTGATTGCCGGATCGCTGTGCACGAAAACCCCGTCATAGAATTCCGCCAGAATGGATTCTGTTTGCATTGCTTTTTCAGGCCCTGACGGGGGGGCAGGAATATCGCGGACAGAGGCAAAGATCCCCGGCCGTGGCCGGGCACCCTGCACAGCGTTGAGTACGGCCAGGAATTCTTCCATCAGGACGCGGCGCCCGAAAGGGAAAAGCTCTGTTACAAGGATATCAGGCCTGCAATTCGCGACAGATTCAACGATCAGATTTTTGCGATGGCGCAGATATTCCGCGCTGGCCAACGTATCATCTTCCCGCAGCAGCGTTGTGAAATTAATCCCGTCGGAAGCGACAGACGGCACTTGGACCAGATCAATTCCGTCGCGCTGCAAATGCGGTGCAGGTCGCCCGCCGGACACCACGCGCACATCGTGGCCGCGTTCATGAAAGGCAGCGGACAGGGTCATTATGCGCGACAGGTGGCCCGTGCCCAAAAGGTGCGTGACAAGAAAGGCAATACGCATCAGCAAGCTGCTTCCAATGGCACGATCTTTCCGCCCCGGGTAAGGCCGCCCGCCGCCGGTTCCAGCACGTAAAGGCGATTGCGTTTCACCGCAAACGGCGGTGTACCCGTAAAATCCCAATCGAATGCATGGGCCAGCAGAACCCGCATGATCCCGATATGGCAAACGGCAATTGTGCGGCGGGTCAGTGCCATGGCCCAGGGTACAACCCGGTCGCGCACGTCCGACAGGGCCTCCCCGCCCGGCGGCTGCATCGACCATCCCCAATGCTCTATGTCGGTATATCCGCTTTTGGGGTCTTCACGCAGATCGCGGCCGGATTTACCTTCCCAGTCACCCCAGTCCATCTCGATCAGCGGCGCGACCGGCACAGGGGCACGACCTGCCACAATGGCGGCCGTTTCGCATGCCCGTTTGAGCGGGCTGGATACGAGGTCTGCATCAGCCCAGTCCGCAGGCAGTTGCAAGGCCGACAGCGCATGTCTGGCTTCATCATCAAGCGGTATGTCCCTGCGCCCCTGCAAACGGCCCTCCCGGTTCCAGCTTGTGTGCCCGTGCCGCAGCAAAGCCAATTCTGCCATCAGACAAGCCCCAGGGCTTTGCCCAGCACCCTTCGTGCGGCAGGCCGCAACCGGTTTTTCATGAAGGCCCGGGCGTAGTGGATATCAGGCACCGACTCATCCTGCAGGGCGTTTATAGCCGGACCAAATGATCCGGTCGGAGTCAGGTGAGCCGCACGGCCTGCCACCTCCCGCACGCCCGGTCGATCCTCTGCCAGAACCCGAAGCCCAGGTGCCTGGGCTTCAAGGTAGATCATGCCGAACGCCTCATTCACCCCTGGCCAGAGCATGCAGCTCGCCCGCCGAATGGCATCCTCAACCCGTGCCGCGCTGACCTGCCCATGAAAGCGCACCTTTGCGCCGAAGCCTGAAAACATGGGTTCAATGTCATCGCGCGCCGGACCATCGCCCAGAATATCCAGTGTCCAGTCAGTATCGGATACATGTTCCAAGGCGTTTGCCAGTATCTGATAGCTTGCCATTTTGTCACCATGCCGCAGCATTCCGACGGCCAGATAACGTGCGCCGGGGACAGGCTGTTTTGGCAAGGGCAGTTTTTCGCGGTTCAGAAACGGCGGCAAGTGCAAAAGCGTTTGTCCCTCCGGCTGCCCGGCTGCCAGGGCAGGCCTGTCCCGTTCGGTCATGTAGCAAACAACATCCGCGGCATCCGTCGCGGCTTCTGCCAGCCGGGCGAACCTGGCCCAGGGGCCAACAAGCCGTTTGGGTGCCCGGCTGGCCTCTATCTGGATGTAGGGAATACCCTTGCGCACGGCAAAACGCGGCCCAAGAAGGTCAGGGGCTTTGTAGTAGGTGTGATAGGTGACCCAGGCATCAAACGTTTCAGCCTTCAGCCGATTCAGGTGCGCATCCGCCGTTTGCAATATCCGATCCTGGGCTTCAATGTCTCCCACACCCTCACGGGTTTGAAGATCCGATGCAACTGTAACGGAAGTGACGCCGTCCAAGGATCTCAAAACATCAAGAATGGCGCGTGCGACGGTACGGTCGCCGGACGGTTTGGGATGGTGTGCGGGCTTCAGCGGGGCGTAGAATGCCACCCGCATCAGCGGTCACCTGTCAGGGCCAGAAGGCGATCCCGCAGCGTGGCTATACCGCTGTCCATGCCGAATTCTGACACCAGCCGGTCAAAGGCGGCACTGGCCATCTGCTCCCGTTTGCAGGGGGACATGGCAAGCCGAATGATCGCGCAGGCCAAAGGCTGCGGGCTGCATTCCACAAGTGTACCGTGGATACCGTTTTTGATAAACTCGGGAATCGCGGATACCGGCGTTGCCAGAATCGGCAGTTTCTGGCTGGCGGCTTCCATAAGCACATTGGGCAGGCCATCCCTGTCCCCGTCCCGTGCGATCCGGCTTGGCAGAACAAACAGATGGGCACTGCGCATGGCCTTGATGACCTCCGGCTGGCGGGCCTCTCCCGCCCAGTGAATGCGGCCAGACAGGCCCAGCCGTTCGGCTTGATCAGCCAATGTGTCTGCCAGGCCGCCCCCGCCGATATGTGTCCATTGCCACGCGAATCCCTTCGGCAGCAGGGCGAGGGCATCCAGAAGCCGGTCAAAACCCTTCTTTTCCACAAGCCGTCCGACCGAAAGCATCCGGAAAGGTTTGTCCTTCGGGCGATTGTCCGGCGGTGGCGGGAACCGGTTGAGATCAAGCCCGTGATAAACCAGAACAACA
This sequence comes from Paracoccaceae bacterium, assembly GCA_014323795.1. Lineage (GTDB taxonomy): Bacteria > Pseudomonadota > Alphaproteobacteria > Rhodobacterales > Rhodobacteraceae > Amylibacter. The sequence continues at coordinate 69,940 of JACONK010000020.1, forward strand.
TTGTCAGGGGTATCGGAATACACACGTAAGGCCTCTGCCCCGGCACTGGTGCAGGTCACACCAAACCGCGCCGGAATATCAGTGCCGGAAAGCTTCTCTGCCAACTCCCATTCCGGGGTTGTCCAGATGTCCCTGGCGTGGGCTGAAAAGGACCACGGAATATCCTGAAGTGCTGACACGTACCGCGCTACGGACGAAGGTGTGTGCAGGAAATGTGAATAAATTCCGCGTGTTCCGGTAGCCATTTCAAAGGCCATAACACAGGCTTGCCCAAAGCGGCGCACCCGGTTTCGGCTTCGGTCGCGTTTCAGATCCCTGAACCAGATCGCCTTCGCCCTGGCATATCCTTGCATCTTTCGCGCACCCCGCCAGGCGCGCAGCACACGGACAGGTTCCCGGTGCAGATATTCCGGCAGGTATCGCACACTTGCCTTCAGTTGCGCGTGCAGGGGATGTGTTTTTTCATCGTCGGGAAAACGCAGCGACCAGAGGTCAAATGACAGGCCGGCGGCTTCCAGCGCGACAAGTTCCTGCGCGATGAAGGTTTCCGACAGGCGCGGCCAGCCCTTGACCACAACCGCAAGGGGGGGATGTGTCATTCCGCTGCCTGAATGCCCCGGTCAGCCAGCAGCGCATGCACCCGCTCCACGATGAAATCCAGCCCGCGCAGCAGCCCCGGATATTGCCCGGTCGACGGTGGTTTTTGGTTCGGCAAGGTGCGAATTGCATCAATCATGACATCAGCTGATGTCCCGTCCCGGTCCGGGTCCAGCATCCGTGTCAGGTGCAGCTCTTCTGCCCGGGCGGCGCGGATGTATTGCTCCAGTCGCGGTTTCTTGCGCGGCATGATGACGGCAGGCTTGTCAAAACTCAGGATTTCGCAAAACGTGTTGTATCCGCCCATGGCAATGACACCGGCAGCACCGGCAATCAGGCTTTCCATCCTGCTGTCGAAACCGAACGACTCGACACGCCCGCCAAGGGCCTCAACGCGCCTTTCGAAGGCATTTCGGGCGTTCCCGGCCAGGAACGGGCCGTAAATGATCCGCGCCATCGGTTTCAGACCGGGATCAGCTTCATAGGCTCCAAGAACATGTTCTACCAGTGCCTCCCCGTCCCCGCCGCCGCCCGGGGTGACCAGAACGTAGGGTTCTTCCGCCGCAAACGGATCATCGGCCCATGTATCGCGGCGCAAGTAGCCCGTCCAGTGCATGCGGGTATTAATAGACGGCGGATAATCCAGCCCCTGCAGCGGGTTATAGATTGATTTCAAACCATAGACCCAGATGTCATCATAGCAGGTGGCCATGGCCGAAACAGCCTCTTTGCGATCCCACTCTTTCACCAGGGCAGCGTCTTCATCCAGGACATCGCGCAGCCCCAGAACCAGTTTTGCCCCGGTGTTTTGCCGCAGCCATTTGAGCGTGGGCATAAGCTCCCCGCGAAAACCGGTCGGCTCTTTATCCACGATCAGAATATCAGGATCAAGGTTACGGGCGGCAGCTGAAATCAGGCTGGATCGCAGGTTTGTCGTCTCATCAATGTCGAGCCCAAGCGATTCCGACACATAAGAGCCGTCCGCTTGCTTCACCACACCAGGCAATCGGATGTGGTCAACCCGTTCCGGAAAGGTAAATCGTCCCGCCACGGGCGATCCTGTCAGGATCAGCGCGCTGAGTGCCGGGTTCGCGTCGGTCAGTGCGGCTGCTATGGTACGCGACCGCCGAAGATGGCCAAGTCCGAAAGTATCGTGACTATAGAGCAGAACCCGGGCCCCCAGGCTGCGCCGGTCGATGTTTTTCGTAGTGTCCGACGCCATGTTCCGCCGGGCCTCTTGCATAAATGACCTGTGAGTCGGCCCGATTCAGGGCGCGGCACCATCGTGCATTAACGCCATTTTGGCTTGTGTGCCATGCCAAAGCAGGTACCTGGCCGGAACGGCACTCCTGTGCCAGGTGATGCGGGTGTGGCGGTAAACGATTCCGTCCTTGCCCGCTGTTAATCATTTACAGCACATGAATTTTTGTCACAGGATTCTCAAGGACCATGACCGCTTTTTTCCGACATGTGATCCGGCTGGCCGCTATCTGTGCCTTTGCCACCGCGGCTTCAGCGCAGGACAACGCTGCGCAAATTGATGCGATTATCAAATCGGCGGAATCCGGCGGCTCGCAGGTGATTATCATCAATCCCAACGGTCCGGGTGCTGAAGAAGATGGCCCGGGCGTTCATGATCGCCTGCAAAAGAGTTTCATGCTGACAACGCAGGAAAGGCTCGCGGCCTTCCGAACCACTCTGCGTGAACGATTGAATGCGGCACCGGCGTCCGTGGCAGAGGTTTTGTTTATCCTCAACGGACAGAGCCCGACCGGTCATTGGGGGGAGTATCTGCGCATACTTGGCTGGACGATTGTCTTTTTGGTCGGGGCAGAGATGATCGTGCGCGAAACCTGCGAAAAACGAATGGTTGGTCCATCCATCAGGCGGCTGCAGAAGGAAAACCCGATAGGGTATTCTGACAAGTTGCCGATCTTGCTGTTGCGGGTGCTTGCCGCCGTCGGCGGGCTGGTGCTGGCGACCGGCTTCGGTTACGCGTTCGGCTACATGGTTTTCGGCGAATCTGCTGACGGAACGGCCCGTCTGACGGTCGCCTATATCTACCTCAGCTACATTATGGCCCGCGGTATGGCCTTTTTGTGGCGGATGATCCTGTCACCCGACGTGGCCGGCTATCGTATTCCGCGGATCACCGATTCCGACGCCCGCAAGTTCTGTCGGTGGCTGGTGACGGTTACGACGATTGCGGTCTTTGTCATCAGCTTCTGCAAATGGCTGGAGGAGTTGGGTATCTCCTACAACGTGCATGCTCTCTTTAACGCGGCCCTCACGCTTTTTGTCGTGATTCTGAACACGCTGATGGTTTTTGCCAACAGGCGCACCATCACCTCGGCACTCCTGAACGGACAAAAGCCCGGCCAGTTACCTGTCACAACGCGCTTTGTGGCGCGAGCCTGGCTACCTGCGGTGCTCATCTATTTCTACGTCGCCTGGGTAGAAATGTCCTATCGCCTGATTGAGGAATTGCCACTCGGCTGGCCGCTGATTGCCGGATTTCTGATCATCGTGTTCACGGTACTCGGTGTTTACGGCAGTGTCGGCTACGTAATCGAGCATGTCTTCCGGCGCAACCGCTTTGTTCATGAAATGCAGATGCGCCTGGCGAGCGAACGGGCGGAGGTTGCAGATGAAAACACCGGACCGGGCGCACGGGAGATCACCGTCGATCCTGCACCGGAACCACATAAAATGCGCACGTTTGAAGATCTGTCGCGGCGGATTGCGGGCATCCTGGCTGTCGGTTCAGGCGTTTACGTGGCCCTGTGGATTTGGCGCGTTGATCTGGGTGTGATGGCCGGTGGCGAGACCTGGTTTCTGTCAAACGCCCACGACGTTGCCGCGATCCTCTTTATCGGTTATTTCACCTATCACGCCGTACGCATCTGGATTGACCAAAAAATCAAGGAAGAAGGGGGCGATCAGGTGGAGGTCGTCCCGGGGGATGAGGGCGGTGCAGGCGGTGCTTCCCGATTGGCAACGCTTTTGCCGCTGTTTCGCAATTTCATGCTGTTCGTGATTTTCGTGTCTTTCGCGCTGATCATGCTGACAAATATCGGCATTAACGTATCCGCGCTATTTGCGGGGGCGGGTATCGTCGGCCTGGCTATCGGCTTTGGCGCGCAGACCCTTGTGCGCGACATCTTTTCGGGTGCATTTTTCCTGTTTGATGACGCGTTCCGAAAGGGGGAATACATTGACGTCGGCAGCGTCAAGGGCACTGTGGAGAAGATATCCGTTCGTTCCTTCCAACTGCGCCACCACCTGGGCCCGCTGCACACGATTCCGTTCGGTGAAATCCAGCATCTGACCAACTTTTCCCGCGACTGGGTGATGATGAAACTGCCCCTGCGCGTCACCTACGACACGGATGTGGAGCATGTGCGCAAACTGATCAAGAAGCTGGGCCAAAAGCTCGCCGAAGATGCGCTGGTTGGCCACCAGTTCCTGCAACCGCTGAAATCCCAGGGTGTGATCGAAATGCAGGACAGTGCCATGATCATTCGGGTAAAATTCATGACCAAACCGGGCGATCAGTGGGTGTTGCGCAAACGTGTTTATCAGGAGATCCGCGACCTGTTTGCCCGCGAAGGCATCAAATTTGCCCATCGGGAAGTCACCGTGCGCATTGCCGGCGACGGGGATAACCTGACAGATAAACAGAAAGAGGCTGTTGGCGCGGCGGCCCTGTCATCGGTTGACGAAGATGACTTCGCGGAGGCGATGGCCAACAGCAGCGGCGACGACCGTTGAGAGGCCGCAATCGCGGAGCCGCGCTGACAGCTGAGCCATGACATGCATCGGATTTGCCCGGTAAGCGTGTGTGTGCCGCCACAACAGGGCAAGGGCCCCTCACCAAGATGCGATTGATTTTTCGCCTGTCTGTGGCGGCAGCGGCACAAACCGGGTATGGCGCGGGCAAAGCGCACTCAACCCGCCTTGCCGCGCCCCGAACATCCGGTTCAGGGATGGCGGGAAGCGGCAATCTGGTTTTTCACCAGACAATCGGTTTTCCCGGCGGACAAATTCTCATCCCGCCCGTTTTGCCAGTTCCAGTGCCTCTCGTATCACCTTTCGGTCGCCCACATGATTGCACAGCACCAGCACGAGGCGTGCGTTGAGCGCGTGGCTTTCGGCCTCCGACAGGTTTTCGTGGGCGGACAGGAGCTCCTGATAAAATCCGTCTGCGTCGGCGATGTTCGGAGTATCTGAAAGCCCTGTCATTTTCATCTCCCGACGGCGGATTTATCCCGCCGTTGCGTGTTTGATTGCGCTGGCCACAGCGTCTGCATCAAAACCTGTCCATCGGGCCGCGATGATCTGGTCAGGGCGGATCAGATAGATGGCCTGCCGTGCCCTGCCCAGGTAGCGGCTGCGGATAACATCGGTCGCGGCGACATCCAGTACGCGGGCGGTGATGCCGTTTGCCTCCACTGTTTCCGCAGCGCAGCCTATGGCGAGAAGCCGGAAAGTGCCGCCGGTCCGGTCGATCAGCCAGCCGCCTTCGACGGGCGCATCGGCCAGTGTGCTGCCGGGGCGGGTGCGCCGGGGCAGACCCGGGGCGTCCGGACCGTTGAGCGGGGAGCCATCGTAGGTGCAGGGCACCGACAGCCGGCCGGAGTTCACCAGCGGGCGCATGGCGGGCGTGTGTTCAACGAGGTCAAGCACAGATTCGCGAAAGAGTTTCGCGATCCCTGTCCTGGGTGTCATAAAATCGGTGGTGCGGGAAGAGTTCATGATGTTTTCCTCCGCCCCGTGTTTGCGTTCCGTGTGGTAACTGTCGAGGAGCGCATCGCCCGCCTTGCCCTCGATCACCAGCGCGAGTTTCCAGGCAAGGTTATCGACATCCTGCATGCCTCCGTTGCAGCCCCGGGCACCGAAGGGGGAAACCTGGTGGGCACTGTCACCGGCAAAGAACACGCGGCCGTGGCGGTATTTTTCCATGGAAGCGCATTGGAAGGTATAGACGGATACCCACTCCGGCGTCCACTTCACGCCTTCCAGCATGGCGTTGACCCTGGGTTCGTAAAACCCCGGCCGGACGACGGCCTGCCGGTCGATGTCCCGGCCAAGCTGGAAGTCAATGCGCCAGATGTCGTCGGGTTGCTTATGCAGCAGAACCGACTGGCCGGGGTTGAAGGGCGGGTTGAACCAGAACCGGCGTTCGGTCGGGAAGTCAGCCTTCATCCTGACGTCGCAGATAAGAAAGTTATCCTCAAATACACGTCCCTCGAAGGAAAGCCCCATCAGGCCGCGGATGGCAGAACGGGCACCATCGCAGGCGATCAGCCAGTCGGCTTCCATTTCATAAGGGCCGTCCGGGGTATCGATGGCAAGTGCCGCATGATCATCGCGGATTTCCAGGGCCTGCACCCGGTTGCGTCCGCGGATTTCGATGGGGGTGCCACGGGCCTGCACTTCGTGGATGCGCTCCACAAGGTATTTTTCGAAATAGGGTTGTTGCAGGTTGATAAAGGCGGGGTGCTTGTGACCATCTTCCGGAAGCAGGTTGAATTCGTAGATCTGTCGGTTTTCGCGAAAAACCTTGCCGACGCTCCAGATCACGCCCTTGTCCACCATCGGGTCACATGCGCCGAGCCTGTCGCAGATCTCGAGGGTGCGCTTGGCAAAGCAGATCGCACGGGAACCCGTACCGACGCCGTCATGGTCGTCAAGCACCACACAGGGAATATTCTTAAGCCCGAGGTCGAGTGCCATGCCCATCCCGACCGGCCCGCCGCCGATGATGGCAACCGGGTGGCGCACGGGAGCGGGCGCATCCTGTTCGGTGACTTTCTGATAAGGGTAGAGCGTGAATTCGGTCTGGTAGCGGACGTCAACCATGGCGGGCTTCCCAACAGATCCGGGGTATCAGTACGTGCCCGAAATCCAGGTGAAAATCATCCCCTTGCCGTGCGGGCACCCTGGACGGCAAGGAAGGGCGCGAACCTGACCTCGGGGCCAGATGTGCGTATAAGGCATCCGTCGGCCTGGTCTTGTATCGGCGGGGCAGGTGATCACCGATGCCGTCAGGCCGTTTATGGCCGCGCAAAAACCGTGAACTTGTGTCCCGATGCAACGCCGGCACCGCACGGCCCCGTCCCATGGCACAGGCGTGGGGACCGGTTTGACCAGTGCGCCTTTGGTATAGGCAGCCTGCGCACCCTGTTGCGTACCAAGGGATGCTGCCGTTCACGACTGCAATGCTTCCCACATTTCCAGGTCGCGCCGGGCTGTCCAAATGCGCGGGTGGGTGATGCCGCGCGCCTCATCGTAGGCCCGGGCGACGTTGAAGGGCAGGCAATGTTCGTAGATCGCGTAGTTTTTGAATTTCGGGTCGCAGATTTCCCGGCATGCCTCCCAGGCATCCTTGAGTGTGCCGTTGCGGGCAGCCACCCGTGCGACGGGTTTGTAGGTCGATTCCACAAAGTCGCGCGTCAGCGCGATGGCTTCCGCCACCGCTTCGCGGCCCACCAGCGCAGCACCCCGGCCCGGGGCAATGGCCTGCGGATCCGTTGCCGCCACGTTATCGAGCGTCCGCCCCCATTCGTTGAAATGCCCGTCACCGCAATAACAGGCGGAGTGTTTTTCGACAATATCGCCAGTGAACATGACCTGTTCGTCCGGCACCCATATCACGCTGTCGCCTGCGGTATGGGCGCGCCCGACCTGCCGGATGTCCACCCGGCGGTTGCCAAGATAGACGGTCATCGCATCCGAAAACGTGGTGGTGGGCCAGGTCAGGCCGGGGATGTTCTCATGCCCCTCAAACAGGCGCGGAAAGCGCCGGAATTCGCTGTCCCAGTCCTCTTGCCCGCGTTCGGCCACCATGCCGCGGGCGGCGTCGGACATGATAATCTGTCCGGCGTTAAAAGCGGATGCCCCCAATACGCGGACGGCGTGGTAGTGGGTCAGCACCACATGGGTGATGGGTTTGTCAGTGACCTCGCGCACCTTTTCGATCACGAGGCCGGCAAGGCGGGGGGTCGCCTGCGCCTCCACAATCATTACACTGTCATCGCCGATGATCACGCCGGAGTTCGGGTCGCCCTCTGCCGTGAAAGCCCACAGGTCTTTGCCGATTTCGGTGAATCTGATCGTCTTTTCGCTTAGGTCGCCCTGGCTGGCGAAAGATTTTGCCATTATCCCATCCCGTGTTTGCCGCCGTCCCAGGCGGGCATTGCTGTTTTTGCAACCTTTGCAGGGTGTGCTTCCATATCTGTGGCCATCGTATCGTTCCACCGGTTGAGATAACCGAACAGCGCGACAGTGCCGACTATTTCCACGATCTCCGCCTCGTCAAAATGCTTCCTGAGTTCATCAAAGTGACGGGCCTGTGCCGTATTCGGTACGTCGGCGGCCGCACGGGCAAGCGCGAGTGCCGCACGTTCCGCCGAGGTAAAGAGCTCCGAGGTTTCGCAATCCCAGACCGAATTAATCTTGTCGTCATCCACTTTGTAGACGTGGGAAAGGTTGGCCATATGCCCCTGACAATAGAGGCAGCCCGTGGCCATCGACGCCATCAGCGCGATCATCATTTTCAGTTGCGCCGGTACCGTGCCTTCGTAAATCACGGCCTGGTTCAGTGCCATGAACGCCTCCGCAATATTGGGGCGGCGTGCCATTGTGAGTATCGAATTCGGCACGAAACCGCGAATGCGGTCGTAACGTTCGAACCAGCCTTCAAATTGGGGCAGGGTTGCCCGATCAAGCGGGGCAATATGGGACATGGGTTTCTTCCCCTGGAATTTCACATTTTCTGTCCGGCCGTGTTCGCGTTTTCTTATTACAGGTGCCGGCCCGGGCATTGTATTTCCTTATCACGGCATTGTCGCCTGTGCGGTTCTTTTCGGTGATTTTGTGCCTGGCACCGATACTGTTTTATCGTGGTTTCTGTTGTAGTGACAGAAGTTTCGTATACAGGTGGTCAGGACCGGTTTTAATATTGCGGGCACTCTTTACAGGCAGTTGCTGTTGTCGGTTGTGGCAAATCTTTTCCGCGCCACACACGGATAGACACAAAATCCGCCTTTGGTTTCTTTGGCCCACGGTGTGGCGGTATGCGCCGCCCGTGCGAATAAATCAGGGATTATCGCAGAAACATGCAGGGCAGGGCTGTCTGTGTGGCGGTTATGGCAGGATTTTTGGCGGCAGTTCCCGCGGCGGCACGGCCCCTGGCCCGCGCAGGTATAGCGGGGCCGGGGGCGGTGCATCCTGCCGTGCGGTTGCGATGCCTGCCATCGTTGGCAGAATCTTTGACAGCGGCACCACATGCGCATCGGACTGGTGCGGGAAACTGTCATCAACGATGATCTCCTGTCCGGCAACGGCACTGCGATGCATGATGGCCGGCCCCCCCCCGGACACCTGGATGAAGAGATTGTCCGCATAGGCCGCCACAGCGGCGGTTCTGTGTGGGGCCAGGGTCAAAAGTGCTTCCAGCCGCGATACGCCCACTGCCGGGCAGCCCAAAGACAGGGCCAGACCGCGGGCCGCCGCCACGCTGATCCGGGTGCCGGTGAAATTGCCCGGGCCAATGCCTGCGCAGATGCGGGTAATGTCGCCGCGCTTAACCCCCGCATCGGCCAGGGCGGCCTGGATCAGCAAAAACAGTTGTTCCGCTTGCCCGGTTTTCATCCATTCCACCCGTGCGGGCCCGGTGCCGGCGTGGACCGCGCAAAACGGGCCGGACGTATCGAAAGTCAGCGTAGTCATGGCCTGTTCAGCGGAAACCGATTGCGCGCCCGGTGCGGCAGGGCGCGATCATATTCAGGATGCGACCGGGCGCACCTGGGTCACTTCCGGGATGTAGTGGCGCAGCAGGTTTTCGATTCCCATCTTCAGCGTGATGGCAGATGACGGGCAGCCCGCGCAGGCACCCTGCATGTGTAGGTAGACGATACCGCGATCAAAGCCGTGGAAGGTGATGTCGCCGCCGTCCTGTGCCACGGCCGGGCGTACACGGGTATCAAGCAGCTCTATGATCTGTTTCACGACCTCTGCGTTTTCCCCGGTGTGGTCGGCGTGGCCGGATTGGCCGGATGCCTCTGCACCTTCGTTCATGATCGGGTGTCCGGCCTGGTAGTGTTCCATGATCACGCCCAGGATCGCCGGTTTGATGTGATCCCATTCCACCGCGCCGTCTTTGGCAACAGTCACGAAATCCGGCCCAAAGAAGACGCCGGTCACGCCGCTGACGGTGAATATCTGCCCTGCCAGGGGCGATACGGCTGCGGCCTCCGGCGTGGCAAAGTCTGCTGTCCCGTGGCCCAGAACAGCCTGGCCCGGGATGAACTTCAGCGTGGCCGGATTGGGGGTGGCTTCGGTTTGGATGAACATGGGGCAAGTTCCCTTTGAGGGTGTCCAGCCGATATGGCGGTCTGCCGTGCCAGAGTCAACGGATCATGCCAATTCCCGGTGTGGCGCGGCGCAACCGGGGTTAGCGGAACCTGCCCGTCACCTTTTGCAGAGGTGTGTGCGTGTCGGATACCCCCGGTGCGGGTGCGTTGCCTGGTTTTTGCGGGATCCTGGGGCCGGAATCCCGGTGCGGGTTGGGCCGCAGGGCAATCCTGCCCAGGAACCTGCCCGTATCCCCTGCGGCCAGGGCGGCGGCACCGTCCGCCACGCCCCCCAGAGCATCGTTGAGCCAGCCCTGATCTGCCCTGTCAAAGTCGCTTAGTACATAAGCCGCGACTTCCTCTTTCCGGCCCGGATGGCCAACACCGATGCGCACCCGGCTGTAGTTTGCCCCGATATGGGTGTGCAGGGAGCGCAGGCCGTTATGTCCCGCGTGGCCACCGCCTGATTTTACCCGGATTTTACCCGGTGCAAGGTCTATTTCATCGTGGAACACCAGCACATCTTCCGGTACCAGTTTATAGAACCTGATCGCCGCCTGCACGGATTGGCCGGAGTTGTTCATAAAGGTTTCAGGTTTCAGAAGTACCACCTTTGTGCTGCCGAACCGGCCTGTGCTGGCCTGACCCTGAAATTTCAAACGCCATGGTGAAAACCCGTGGGCATCGGCGATCCGATCCAGCACCATGAACCCCGCATTATGCCGGTTGTGCGCATATCGTGCGCCCGGATTTCCCAACCCGACCCAAAGTTGCATTCTGGCCTCCTGCACGGCTTTATACCGAAGCCCGGGATGCCCTGGGGCATCCCGGGGTGGCGGAGTGTGCCGCCGGGGCTATCCCCCTGCCGGGGCGGTGCTGTCTTCGGCTGCATCTGCGTCCCCGTCTTCTGATTCAGCCGATTTCAGGCCGGACGGGGCAGAGATGTTGGCGATCACAAAATCCCGGTCCGTGATCATCGGGCGCGTTCCTTCCGGCAGGGTTACGTCGCTGATCGATACGTTGTCCCCGATATCGAGCGCGGAGACATCCACCGCGATCTTTTCGGGGATGTTGCCTGCGGTCACTTTCAGTTCGACTTCCGTCCGAATGGCGGTCAGAACGCCGCCGCGCCGGATGCCCGGGGCATGTTCCGTACCGATAAATTCGACAGGAATGAACAGGTTCACGCGGCTGGTGCGGCGCAGGCGCATCAGGTCCAGGTGCATGGGCAGGTCTTTGGCCACGTCGCGCTGCACCCCCCGGCAGATCACGCGGACATCTTCCTGTCCGTCGATCCTAAGGTTAAAAAGCGTGGACAGAAAGCGCCCCTCCTTCAGCTGCCTGAACAATTCGTTGAACCTGACGTTGATCGTGACCGGGTTTTCCCCGCCGCCATAAACCACGCCTGGCACCAGCCCGTCGCGCCGGGCCTGACGGGCGGCCCCCTTGCCTGTTCCCGTCCGCAGCGTGGCGTTGATGTTGGGCATACCGGCCATTGAAATCTCCTGATATTTTGCGGCTGCGGCGGTGCCCCAAAGGTGCAGGTGCCGCTGTAAGGCGCGGTGTTTAAGGCGGGCAGAAGGTTTTGTAAAGGGGGGGTGCGGGCCTTTACGGGCGGACATCAGCCCAGGGGCGGTTATGCGAACCAGCCTTGCAGAAAGTTCCATACAAGCCGGCCAATCGCCGCGACACCTGCTGTTGTTAGTATCCACGCTATCAATTTGAACCATGGCCTTGCATTGTTCATGAGGTTCCGAATCTCATGCACATCGGACGTGAGCGTTTCCATGTTCCGTGCCAGATTCTTTACTGAATTATCCAGCGTTTCAGCATTATCGATGACATCAGAAAGGTTGCGGCTGCGCATGCGCATCATAAATTCCACGTCCCGGGACGGGAAATCTTTCTGGTCCTGATACGGCCCGGAATACCCTTGGGTAGTTCAAACTGCTCCTCGGATGCGACAGACGCCCAGGAATTGCTTTCCAGGATAAACTCGTTGCGATCTTTCCAATCGATGCGGCCGATGCCCGCCGCCACCACTTCCCCAAGTCGGCAATCGTAGCTGGCGGGTTCAATCCGCGCCTCATCAAACGGTTCAATCTTCAAATCGCTGTCAGCAACGCGGGTGGAGATTTCGGTTCGTCCCGGAATGCTCACTGCCAAGCCCCCTTTGCTATTGAATTATGATACCACGGACACAGGTCGCTGAACACCCCTGATGTGCGACAGGGTGCGGCGGTGACATTCGCACATCGCCTGACAGCCCCGCGGCCCGCATGCCCCGCGGGGATCATTCCATTTGCCGGAACCAGTCACGAAGGGTGAGGCGCAGGCGGGTTTCCTCATCCTCTGCCAGGGCCGTGCAATGGGCGATTGGCCCGCGCAGCGTGTTCAGGGTGGCAAGGATTTTCTCCAAGGCCGTGATGTCACGGAATGTGTCACCGAATATGGCCCAGTTTGATTTAATGATCTCCCCCAGTTCTCCGAACGTGGTAAAGTCGATTGGCGCGTCAGACCTGCGCGTCACCCCGGTTTTGATCTCCTTTTTCACATTTGCAGCGGCCTGCTTCCTGACATCTTCCGGTGCGGCTTTATCCCACCAATCGCTGCCGTGTTCTTCCTCCAGCCGTTCGACGATAAGGTCGCGAATGCTGTTTTCAAGGCAATAGAACACCCTGTAATGCGCCGCCATGCGGGCGGCTTCGTCGCGTATGCGTTCTGCAAATTGAGGGTAGTAGGTTTCATCAACGGGTTCATCTTGTGCACCCCTGTGCCCCAGGTCGATATCGTGTGCCCTTTCGATTTTGCGCAGGTCCGCTTCAATCAGCAGATTGTTCAGACCGAATAATTTCAGGGCATCTTGCCTGCGCATCAGTTTTTCAAAAGATTTTTGTGAAGAGAGGTAAAAATGGCATCAAAAACCAACGGATCCGTGGTTTCCGGCAGGTTGAGGTTGATGGTATACCCCATCTGCCACTTCACGCTGTCATTGCCGGTTGTGCGGGGCAAATTCGGCGGATTTGGAATTGGCTGCGCAACGGGCTCTGCTAGCGGCACCGGGTTTTCTGCCACTTCCTGAACATCCCCATCGTCAAGGCTTGCATCAAAATCGGCCAAATCCTTCAGCTTAAAAAAGGTGCCGACCGTGAACCTGGTCGTGTTATCATCTTTGGCGGCACCAGTGGTCTCCATAATCAGGCCCGTCAGATCTTCCCTGGACATGTCGTTGGCGTATTCATTCCTGTCAAATAATTCGGAATAGGCGTTTTTCATCCCCTGTGCCATGGCTGCCCCCTAGGTCGCCTGATTTCTGAATTGGTCATATAACGTGGTAGGAACGCCATCGGACCCCAAAAATCTCATACGTTTGAGAAGCGGTATTACGGGCCGGGCACTGCCGCCGCTATGGCCCAGTTTTGTTGCCAGAAAATCGCCGGTGAACCGGTCGGGGCGCCGGGCGTTTTGCACGCTTTCAAGGATCTTCGATAAAAGACCATATGATGCCATGTAGGGAAGTTTTGTGGCCATCATCGTACTCCGTATTCAACCAGTCCCAGGGCGAATATACTGCCCCCAAAACCCTTTTCCAGGCATCACCCCGCCACCCCGCCGGCCAGGGCGAAGCGGTTGTTGTGCAGGGTGCGGGCTTGGCCCAGGGCGGCGAGGCTTTCCAGCAGGGGCTGCACGGTGGCCGGGCCGGTGCCCTTGAATTGGCGGGCGATCTGGTCTGCCCCGGCGGTGCCCAGTTCGGCCAGGGCCGCGCGCACGGCGGCGATCTGTTCGGGCAGGGCTTTGGGAAAGGGCGGTTTGGCGGTTTTGTCCCCGGTGGCGATTTGCATGGTGGCCTGGTCCGCCCCCCCGGTTTGGGCCGTGGTGCCGGCGGGGTTTTGGTATTCGGGGCGTAGCCAGCGGATGTGGCCGCGGGCCTCCTCTGCCGTGCGGGCGCGGTTCAGGGCCGTCAAGCGGTGCAGGATGTCCGCCTCGGGCAGGTCGGCGGGCCAGCCATAGGCTTCGGCCACGGCGGCGTCGATGCGGGTGTGAATGTCGTGCAACAGGCCGCACAGGCCCTGCTCATACACCTGCCTGTCCCTGCCTTCGATGGTGTCCCCCGCGCGCAGTTTGTCCAGCACGTTATAGATTTGTGTCAGGGTCAGGTTCGGGTGTTCAGCCTGGCGGGCCTTGCGGTGGGTATCCAGTTCCTCCCCCAGGTCGCGCAGGCGGGCGCGGCGGGCCGGGGGCAGGTCGGGGAAGGGGAACGGGTCAAGGCATTTGGTTTTTGTATAGCGGGGGCCACCCCCCAATGTGCCGCCTGCCGTAAGTGCCCAGGTGCGGTGCACACGGGAGGACAGCACCGACAGGGCGGCGGCATCCGACAGGCCGATGGCGATAAGCATATTATCCGCCAGCGTATCCGCATCCAGAAATTGAAAGATGCGGTGCTTTGCTGTTTCCACGGTGGCGATATAGCGCGGCAGGCCCGCCAGGGCCGGGCGCAAATCCTTGCGCGGTTCGCCGTGAATCCACCAGTTTTGCCTGTAGCTTTCGCGGTTGTTCTGGTCCCGTTCCGGTTTCACGTGGTCCCGAACGTGCTGATAGACTGCCGGAAAGCGGCTGCGCACCTCTGCCTCGGCCAGGCCGAACAGATCAATCACCATCACGCCGCGCGGGGTTGCCATCAAATCCCGCCCGTTACGATAGGCGCGGATGTGAAGGTCCAGCCCCGGCACCCTCCCCAGGCCCAGGGCGCGGGCCCGATCCGGGGTAACAATGAAGCCCGCACCGTGCAGTTTAACACCCTGTGAGGTCAGCCCGCCATTCGCCCGCAGGGGCTGCGCCCCGGCCACGTCCGCCCCGATGCGCAGGTCGGCGAAAATCCGGCCCTCCGCAACGGACAGGGTGACAGTGCGGCCCTCGGCCCCGGCCGGGGCCTGCTGTTTCCCGGTCAAGGTCAGCAGCCGGCCGGGGGCGGCGACAGTCATGGCAATGCGCACCGCCGCGCCGTCACCCGCATCCACCCAAGGGTGATCAGGGATGGCAAAGACCAGGGAGACGGGATTTTTCGGGGCGTTCAGATGCGGCTCCAGCACGCGGCGGTTAAGGGTCTGGCGCAGGGAATTGGTGGTGATCAGGCCCAGCCGCCGGGCACCCTGCGCGCGCAGGGCCT
>JACONK010000021.1 GCA_014323795.1 Paracoccaceae bacterium
CTGGCTTCACACCTATGGCGAACGCTTCACCGACGCAGCGCACAACCGCCCCGCCGGCCCGCCCCGCGCCCCCGGTGGGCCGACCATCCCGCGCGGCGGGGCCATCCCGTCTACCCCCGCGAAATTCCCGAACGAGATGCGCTATGACGCGGCCACCCGGCGGCTTTATGTTGGGGAAGGCTTTATCGACAATGTTACGCCCGAGGTGCGCACCTATCAGGTGTCGGGCAAGACCACGCTGGACCAGTGGTTCAGCTATCGCCGCCTGGACCGTACCCGCCCCATAATCGGCGACCGCCGCCCGCCATCCCCGCTGGACAAGCTGCAGCCCGACAGCTGGCCCGCAAACTATACCGAAGATTTGCTGAACCTTCTTCACGTCCTGACCCGCCTGACAGGGTTAGAGGCCCGCCAGGCCGACCTGCTGGAGCGCATCTGTGCCAGCCCCCTGATCGACGCGGAGATCCTGCGCGCCGACGGGATTTTTGACAACGACAACACCGCCGTAAGCCGCCCGACGGATGATCGGCAGAACCGGTTTTCATTCCGGCCACCGCGTCACTGAATGCCCGGGGCCGGAGGCCCTTCGGCCTGTACTATGATCCGATCAGGGTGGTGCCTGCATGGCGGGGCAAGACGGATCCGGCCTGCGCCTGGCGGACGGTCGCGGAAATGACACCCTGACAGGATAAGGCATACGCCATGCCCGCCCCCCGGCGATGCCGGGCAAACACGCGTCCGGTGTCCCGCCAACCGGCGTGGCATTCACCCCACGATAATCTGCTTGAGCTGCAGTGTTTCGTGTTCCAGCTCGTTCAGGCGATAGTGCACCACGTCGCCGATGGTGACCATGCCGCACAATTTGCCTTGGTCCACGACCGGCATATGGCGGAAGCGACCGCCGGTCATGCGCCGCAGCACATCTACAAGCAGGTCGTTCGGGGCGCAGGTTTCCACCGCGCAGGTCATGTTATCCCCGACTGTCTGCGGCAGGGTCTGGCCCGGCGTTTCCGCCAATTTGCGCACGATATCGCGTTCCGACAGGATACCGGCCAGGGTACCATCCGCACCGGTGACTACCAGCGCACCGATGCGTTTGTCGCGCAACAGGCCCACAGCCGTGGCCAGGGTGTCGTCCGGGCGGATGGATATGATATCTGCGGCTCCCTTGCCTGCGAGCAGCTTTTGCACCGTCGCGCCGTCCCGCGAAATGTTTGTGGAAACCGACTGGCTTTGCGTTTTACGGCCGGGCGCATCATCCCTGCGCATGGGGGCCTGATATGAACTTGGCATGGACGCTTCTTTCTGTACTTGAATGTCAACTCCACTGTGCCATGCAGACTAGACGACTAATTCTGTTTTGCAAATACCGCAGGATGCAATGAGTACTTTCGAATTGGCACCGCTTTCGGCGACGATACTTTTTGTGGCGGCGGTGCTGGCCGGCACTAGCTACCGCCGGGTCTGGAAAACCCGGGGGCCGCGCTGGCAGCTTTGGATTTTCGGGATCATCGCTGCGCTGTGCCTGCTGGCGGTGGGGCTCCTGCCGCTCCGAACCGGTTAGGGCGGCAAGGTATCCGCCGGGTGCCGGTCATCCCACTGCCGTTCCGGTTATCCGGTGCGCCATTTTTTGCGCGGGCATTCCAGCCGGTCACGCAGGGGACTGTTCGGGTCAATTTCTTTTTTGCAGATCAGACACTGGTCCGCATCGCTGATCGCGTTCAGCCCCCCGCAGCTGCCCTTGATCGTTTTGCCCCGGACCAGGACGCCAAGTGCCATGCCCACCGTGATCAGCACCAGCACAAGAAAAGCAAGTATGAAGGTTTCCAGCATTCAGGCCCCCAGTTCCGTAAAAGCGGGGCTTTCGCTGATCACAAAATCGCCATCTGTCCGGTCCACAAAGATCACGGCCAGGTTCTGTGCCCGGGCAACAGCCATCCCGCGCCCGGAACCGAGCGTGAGCAGCGCGGTCGCCCAGGCATCCGCAAGCATCGCGTTTTCCGCCAATACGGTGGCGGAGGCTGTGCTGTGAGTGATCGGGTGCCCGGTATCCGGATCAATGATGTGCGAATAGCGCACCCCATCCCGCTCAAAATAAGTGCGATAGTCGCCGGAGGTCGCCATGCCGCGCCCGGAAACGCCCACAACCCTTTGCACCCGGCGGTCCAGCGCGTCAGGACGTTCAATGCCGATCTGCCAGGGAATGCCCGCCGCATTTTTGCCGCGGGTGTAAAGGTCGCCCCCGATATCTACCATGAAGTCTGTGATGCCAAGCGACGCCACGGCCCGGGCAACCCGGTCAACGCCGTAGCCCTTGCCGATAGCTGACAGGTAGACCGCAGTTTCCGGGACAGTTTTCTGCAGGGTTTCGGGACGGACGCGCAGCTTGTCCTGGCCGGTTATTCTGCGGGCTGCCGCAATCGCCAGGGCATCCGGCATGGTGCCTTTGCCGTCGCCTGAACCAAAGCCCCAGGCGTCAATCAACGGGCCGACGGTGACATCAAGGCAGCCGTGGCACCTGGAATGAACATCCCTGGCACCCAGCATGACGTGGGCCAGGGCGGGGGATATCTCAACCGGTTCTGTGGTGCGGGCCGCATTAAAACGGGAAATTTCTGAATCCGAATCCCAGTTCGACATCGCGGCGTTCACATCGGCCAAGGCCTCATCGATGGCATTTTGCAGGTGGGTTGCCCGCACCGCACCCGCCGGATCCAGGGCCACAACCGAATAGGCAGTGCCCATAGTTTCGCCGCGCAGCCGGTGTATTGTGCCCCCCGGCTTGCATGCAGCCAAAACCAGCGGCAGAAACAGAACAGTGCGTCGCGTCAGTGCCAATGTATCAGCCATAGCCAAGACCTCACAGATTTCCGCGCCCCTTTTAGCACTATAGTGCGCGGATGTTATGGCAAAAGTGCCATGCACGGGAAATTTTTGAAAAAATCAAACCCGGGGTGGCGGTCTGGTGCCAAGGAGTGATAACCGGACGTCCAGGAAGCGCAGCTTTGAGGTAACAGAAACCAGGTGCTGAATTTTTCCTTCAAAAAAGGGCTGGATCTGCCCGTGACCGGTGCCCCGAAGGCTGGAATCCACGACGGGCCGGAAGTGCGCACCGCTGCCGTATTGGGCGCGGATTACATCGGGCTTAAGCCGGGGCTCGCCGTTGAACCGGGCGACATGGTTGTTCCCGGATCCCCGGTTTTCGCGCACAGGGACACGCCGGATGTGATGGTGACATCGCCTGTGGCCGGTCGGGTCAGGGCCGTCAACCGGGGATTCCGCAGGGCACTGGTCAGCGTCGAGATCCAAGTCATGGATGAAGGCAAACCGCCGGTCGACTTCTCCGATGTGGGGGACGCGGATACGGCGGACGGGCTCGCGATCCGGCTTGCCGCCTGCGGCCTGTGGACATCCTTCCGGACGCGGCCCTATTCTAGGGTTCCGGCCTCCGGCGACCGGCCGGCCCATATCTTCGTCACCGCAACGGACACGGAACCGCTGACCGCCGACGCCGCTGCCGTGATTGCCGATGCGCCGGAAGACTTCAAAATCGGCCTGGCCGCCATCACCAGGCTGACAGCAGGCACGACGTACCTTTGTCACGCTACCGGTGCCGCGGTGCCGGGCGGGGATATCGACGGCGTTGTGGCGGCCGGCTTTTCCGGCCCGCACCCGGCGGGTCTGCCAGGAACCCACATGCATTTCCTGAATCCGCCGACCGCAGAAAAGCCTGTCTGGACAATATGGTATCAGGACGTGATCGCCATCGGCAGGCTGCTGACAACCGGGTATCTGGATGCGTCCCGCGTGGTGGCACTGGCCGGACCGCCCTGCAAAAATCCCCGTATGGTGCGCACAGTCATGGGAGCCTCGCTGCAGGAGCTGACAGAGGGGGAGATCGACAGCAACGATCCGGTGCGGCTGATTTCCGGGTCCATCCTTAGCGGGCGGGCGGGCGAAGGGCCCGGCGCGTTTCTGGGCCGCTATGCGCGCCAGGTGACAGTTATTAAGGAAGATAAAAAGCAGATCTTTCTGGGTTGGATTCGCCCGATGCCCGGCAAATATGCGGTTCAGCCGGTGCTTGGTTCCGCCTTTTCAAAAAAGTCCTATCCGCTTACATCCAATCTCAACGGCGGACGCCGGGCCATGGTGCCTTTGGGGACATTTGAACAGTTGATGCCGCAGGATTTTTTACCGACGCAACTGTTGCGGGCTCTTCTGGTCATGGATACGGAATCCGCCCAGGCCCTGGGGGCACTTGAGCTTGACGAGGAAGATCTCGGCCTTTGCGGATTTGCCTGCCCGGCAAAATATGAATACGCTGCGGCACTGCGCGATTGCCTGACAAAGATTGAAAAGGAAGGCTAAAACACCAATGGGCCTGCGCGATTTCTTTGACCGGATTGAACCGAATTTCACCAGGGGCGGAAAATACGAACGCTACTTTCCTCTCTACGAGATGGTGGAAAGTTTCCTTTACACCCCGAAAACCGTGACCACCGCCGCACCGCACGCCCGGGCCTACATCGATATGAAGCGGATCATGACCTATGTCGTGATCGCAACCATCCCATGCATCGTTGTGGGGATGTACAACATCGGCTACCAGGTGAACGCCGCGATCGGGCTGCACGGTGCCGCTGGCTGGCGGGCATCGCTTCTGGGTGCCCTCGGCATCGGGTTTGATGCCTCAAACCCGCTTCTGAACCTGATCCATGGGGCACTCTACTTTTTGCCTGTCTATATCGTCACGCTGGTGGCCGGCGGTATCTGCGAGGTCATCTTCGCGACTGTCCGCAGGCACGAGGTCAACGAGGGGTTTCTTGTCACCTCAATGCTCTACACCCTTATCATGCCCCCCGATGTGCCGCTTTGGCAGGTCGCGCTCGGCATTGTGTTCGGCGTTGTCATCGGGAAAGAAGTATTTGGCGGCACTGGCAAGAACTTTCTGAACCCGGCACTGACAGGCCGAGCGTTTCTCTACTTTGCTTACCCGGCGGAAATGTCAGGCAACACCATCTGGACCCCTGTCGATGGCTTTTCCGGGGCCACCGCACTGGGGCTGGCCGCCGCCGAGGGATATCAGGCGCTCGCGGCGCAGGGGATGGATTGGACGGTTGCGTTTCTTGGCCGTGTGCAGGGCAGTTTGGGAGAGACGTCCACGCTCGCCTGCCTGATGGGGCTGGCCTTTCTGCTGATCACCCGAATCGCCAACTATCGCATGGTGATCGGCTGTCTGGCGGGGATGATCGCATTTTCAACGCTGCTCAACCTGATCGGTTCAGATACGAATCCGATGTTCGCGATGCCCTGGTACTGGCACCTGGTGGTCGGCGGATACGCCTTCGGACTGGCCTTCATGGTGACAGAACCGGTGTCCGCCGCACACACAAACATGGGCCGCTACATCTATGGGGCATTGATCGGTTTCATGGTTGTGATGATCCGGGTGATTAACCCGGCGTTCCCGGAAGGCATGATGCTGGCAATCCTGTTCGGCAACGTTTTTGCACCGCTGATTGACTATTTTGTGGTGCAGGCAAACATCAAGCGGAGAGCCCGGCACCATGTCTGAAGAATCGCGTAAAAAAACGCCCGGGGGCCTGGTCCGACGCTTTGCCGGGATGTCGCCGGATTCGATCCCGAAGACGATTTTCGTAGCCGTATCGGTATGCCTTGTTGCCTCAATGATCGTGTCCGCTGCGGCCGTGACGTTGCGCCCGAAGCAGGAGGAAAACCGCCTGAGGGACAAGCGGGTAAACATCCTTCAGGTTGCCGGGGTCTATGAACCGGGCATCGATGTGCTGGCAGCCTTCGACGCGGCGTTTGAGCCGAAAGTGCTGGAACTGAAAACCGGCACTTTCACCGACCGGTTCGATGCAACCGGTTTTGACGACCAGGCAGCGGCAGAGGATCCGGCCACATCCGTAGTGCTGACCGATGACCCGGCAGGCATCGGTCGCCAGGCAAGATTCGTAACCATCTACCTTCTGCGTGCCGACGACGGAACCATTGACAAGGTGATCCTGCCAATCCATGGATACGGCCTGTGGTCCACGCTCTACGGTTTCATCGCGCTGGAAGAGGACGGCAACAACATCTTCGGCCTGCAATTCTACAGCCACGCGGAAACGCCGGGGCTGGGGGCAGAGGTTGATAATCCGCGCTGGAAATCCCGCTGGCGCGGCAAGAAAATAGCCGATGCGGAGGGTACTCTGGCGATTACAGTTGCAAAAACAGCCCCCCCGGCCGGGGCTGATCACCACATTGACGCCCTGGCCGGGGCCACGCTTACAACGGTGGGTGTCGATACCCTGGTGCGATTCTGGCTCGGTGAACGGGGATATCGGCCATTTCTGGACAGGCTGAAAGCAGGAGATATCTGATGCCCCGGACACGCAAACAAATGCTGGTGGACCCGCTGGTCGATAACAACCCGATCACGCTGCAGGTGCTTGGCATCTGTTCCGCGCTTGCGGTCACCTCGTCGCTGCAGGTGGCTTTTGTGATGGCACTCGCCGTGATCTTTGTGACCGGATTTTCGTCCATGTTCATCTCAATGATCCGCAACCAGATCCCGGGTGCGATCCGGATCATCGTGCAGATGGTCATCATCGCCTCGCTCGTGATTCTGGTAGATCAGGTGCTCAAAGCCTATGCTTTCGAGATTTCCAAGACCCTGTCGGTCTTCGTCGGCCTGATCATCACCAACTGCATCGTGATGGGCCGGGCGGAAGCCTTCGCCATGAAAAATCCGCCAGTCGCATCCTTCATCGATGGGGTTGGCAACGGGCTCGGCTACGGGCTGATCCTGATGCTGGTGGGGGTAATACGCGAACTTTTCGGGGCAGGCAGCCTGTTTGGCGTCGCTATCATGCCGACCGTGAACAACGGTGGCTGGTATGTCCCGAACGGGATGCTGCTGCTGCCGCCGTCCGCCTTCTTTATCATCGGACTGATCATCTGGGCCTTTCGCGCCTGGAAACCGGAACAGGTGGAAAACCGGGAATATAAAATCCAGGCGGTGGAGGCACACTGATGGAAAGCCTGCTCTCGCTCGCCATAAAGGCCATTTTTGTTGAAAACCTCGCACTTAGTTTTTTTCTCGGCATGTGTACTTTCATCGCCGTATCGAAGAAAATTTCAACGGCGATCGGGCTCGGCATATCGGTTATGATCGTGCAATCAATCACGGTACCTGCCAACAACCTGATCATGAACAACCTGTTGGCCCCCGGTGCACTTGCCTGGGCTGGGTTCAGGGACGTGGATCTTACCTTTCTCGGCCTGCTTTCCTGCATCGGGGTAATCGCGGCACTGGTGCAAATTCTGGAGATGGTGCTGGATAAATACTTCCCGCCGCTCTATAATGCGCTGGGCGTGTTCCTGCCGCTGATCACGGTGAACTGCGCTATTCTGGGCGGTTCACTCTTCATGGTAGAACGCGCCTACACCTTCACGGAATCAGTGACATATGGTTTGTCGTCGGGTTTTGGCTGGGCTTTGGCGATTGCCGCCATGGCCGGGGTGCGCGAAAAGCTGAAATACTCCGACATTCCCGATGGGCTGCAGGGCCTGGGCATCACTTTTATCACGGCAGGGTTGATGGCACTTGCCTTCATGTCGTTCTCCGGCGTGAAACTCTAGAACTGAAAGGCAGCGTCTGATGGCGACATTCGGACTGGGAATTCTGCTCTTTACCCTGATAGTGCTGGCTTTGGTGACGGTCATCCTCGCCGCCCGGGCGCAGCTGGTATCGACGGGCAACGTGACTATCACAATCAACGGGGAAAAGACGATCAGCGTGCCAGCGGGCGGCAAACTTCTGCAAACCCTGGCGGAACAGAAACTGTTTGTGCCCTCCGCCTGCGGCGGCGGCGGCACCTGCGCCCAGTGCCGGGTGAAAATCCATTCCGGTGGCGGTGCGATCCTGCCAACCGAGGAAAGCCACATTACCCGGCGGGAAGCCGCCTGCGGGGACCGCCTGTCCTGCCAGGTGGCCGTGAAGCAGGATATGCAGGTTGAAGTCCCGGAAGAGGTGTTCGGCGTCAAAAAGTGGAAATGTACCGTCCGATCAAATGACAATGTAGCCACCTTCATCAAGGAACTGGTTCTGGAACTGCCGGAAGGGGAGGATGTGAACTTCCGTGCCGGCGGCTACATCCAGATCGAGGCACCGGCCCACGAGCTCGCCTACACCGAATTCGATGTAGAAGAGCAATACCGCGAGGATTGGGACAGGTTCAACATCTGGCAATACCGATCAAGACTGGAGACGCCGATTGAACGGGCCTATTCCATGGCAAACTACCCGGACGAAAAGGGCATCATCATGCTCAACGTGCGGATTGCAACGCCACCCCCGGGTAGCGACGGTATTCCCCCGGGCAAGATGTCCTCTTTCATCTTCAACCTAAAGCCCGGTGACAAGGTTACAATTTCCGGCCCGTTCGGGGAATTTTTTGCCCGCGAAACGCAAAAGGAGATGGTGTTCATCGGCGGTGGCGCGGGCATGGCACCCATGCGCAGTCATATCTTTGACCAGCTCAAGCGGCTTAAAAACCGCGACCGGAAAATCACCTTCTGGTATGGGGCGCGATCACGGAAAGAAATGTTCTTTGTCGAGGATTTTGACGAACTCGCCAGGGAATTCGACAACTTCAACTGGTACGTGGCCCTGTCTGACGCCCTGCCGGAAGACGATTGGGACGGCTACACCGGCTTCATCCACAACGTGCTTTATGAGAACTACCTCAAGAATCACCCGGCACCCGAGGATTGCGAATACTATATGTGCGGCCCCCCGATCATGAACCAGTCGGTTATCAAAATGCTCCTCAATCTGGGCGTGGACCGGGAAGATATCATGCTTGACGACTTCGGTGGCTAGGCGGGGTGCGGCTGCCTTGGCGTGATTCCCGGGCATGGGGTTTGTTGCCATGCTTGAATCCGATGGCGTTCATGCTAATTGGCGGTGCCGGATGCATGTAACCTGCCAAGGTGGCCCATGCGGGCGCACACCCGGAGAATTGTTTGAACGGCTTTTGGGGAGGGGGTGAAGGTACCTTGGCCACCGGTTCGGGACTGCAGCTTGTGGCGGACGTGTCCAATCCTTTCGGTCTTTATGACCGCGCACACGACCATGATGCCTGCGGTGTCGGGTTTCTGACCCGTAAAGACAGCAGGCAGACCCATGACCTGCTGATTCGGGGGCATGAGGCGCTTTGCGCCGTACCGCATCGTGGCGGCATGTCGTCCGAAGGGGTAGGGGACGGTGCCGGCATTTCCGTTGACCTGTCGCTTGGGTTTTTCCGTAAGCTGACAGGGCAGAATCTGCAGGCGGGCACATTCGGTGCAGGCAATTTCTTCCTGCCCTCGGACCCGGCACAGCACGACCGCGCAATCGACCTGATCACGAAAAACCTGACCGATGCGGGATTTAGGACACTGCTTCAGCGCGACCTGCCAGTGAACACTGATATCATCGGCGAAAGAGCCGTAAAATGGCAACTGCCGATTCGCCAGTGGGTCTTCACGACACCGGACGGAATGGCAGGAAAGGAGATTGACGGCCGCATCCACGCCGTCCTGTTGGATATTGAGGCGATTGCCTACCAGGATTCGGCACTTGACGGGCTTTATCCCCTGTCCCTGTCCGCACGCATGCAGGTTTTCAAGGGTCGCCTGAATTCCTGGGAAATCATCCCTTACTACAGGGATCTGTCGGACCCGGATCACACGGTTCATACGCTGTATTTCCACACCCGGTTTTCCACCAACACGGATCCGCACCCGTCCATGGCCCAGCCGTTCCGGCTGATGGCCCACAACGGGGAGCTGAACACCGATAAGAAGAATCGCCTGTCCGAGACCGCACTCGCCCTGGCCCGGAACCGGGCGATCATCCGGCCCAAGGGGCAGTCGGACAGCTGTCGGCTGGACCAGACGCTGAACGCACGGGTGTTTGAGGAGGGGCTTGACTTGGTGACATCCGTCGTCGCGATGATGCCGCCAGCCTGGGAAAATGACCGCCACATGTCGCCGCCGGTGCGCGCGATGTTTGAATATTTCTCGCTTTCGGAAGAGAAAAACGATGGTCCCGCCGCGTTGATCTTTGGCGATGGCACTATTATAGGTGCCAGGCTGGACCGGCTGGGCCTGCGCCCCCTGCGCACCGTCGAAACCCAGGACTACCTCGCCGTCATGTCCGAAGCAGGCCAGATCAGTTTCCCGCCAGAAACGGTGATTCGCCGGGGCCGGGTTGAGGCCGGCGGCATGATCTACTACAACCACGCTGAACAGCGAACGTATGGAACCTGTGACGCGCTGGAAAAGCTCGCCGCGAAAAAGGATTATGCGGCCCTGCTGAATGCCGCGCAGGTCAGCATTGACGACCTGCCGGCGGCGAACCCGGTGGCGGACAAGGATCCGAAGCTGGCCGCGACGCGCTACTGCGGGGATCTTGGCACCCCCGCCCGCTTCGTGGCCTTCACCCACAATCAGGAAAGTTTCCGGTTCCTGATGGACCCGATGCTGCACACCGGAGTCGAAAAAGTGTCAGCCATGGGGTATGGTAACGCGATTAACGCCTTGTCCGACAACGAAGGGGGGATGGCGAAGTATTTCAGCCAGCGCTTTGCGCAGGTTACCAACCCGCCGCTCGATTCCCTGCGCGAAGCGGATGGCATGACGCTCCGCGTGGCACTGGGCGAAAATCCGCATGCGGGCCAGGATCGATCACGCCAGATCGTGGTGAACTCCCCCGTTCTGCGCATGGCGGATGTGCTGAAAATCAAGGCGCAGACAGAAACGCCCTGGGACCGGTTTGATATCCTTTACACCCCGGTCTTCGGGGATGCCCGGGCGAATGAGGCTGCCCTGCTGGAGCGGATGGATGCTGTTGCCGATCAGGTTGCTCTTTTCGCACGTGAAAAGGGTGGTATCGCGATCCTGACAGATCGCCACGTGGCCAGGGAACAGGCAGCTCTACCGATGACGCTTGCCATTTCCGCCGTAAATCAGCGCCTGATAGAAGAAGGCCTGCGCCTGAAAGTCAGCCTCCTGGTGGAAAGCGGCCAGATCGCCTCCAGCCACCATATCGCCTGTGCCCTGGGATTCGGAGGTTCCGCCGTTTACCCGCTTGCCGTACGCCTGCGGGCGGAGCAGATTTTCGGCGAAGATGGCGCGGCGGAAGCTTACCTTAAATTTTGCAAGGCGGCTGAAAAGGCGCTTATGAAAACCATGGCCAAAGTCGGACTCTGCACCGTTGAATCCTATTCCGGGGGAGAGTTTTTTGAACCGAATTTCCTCGACACTAACGACCCGGTATTCCGCAGATACCTGCCCAATATGACAACGCCTGTCGGTGGCGTACGCTTCAGCACCATTGCCCAATCGGTGGCGGACTGGCACGAACGCGCACTGACTGTGGAAAAAGACGCAGATATACCGATCCTGGGACTGTTCAAGGAACGGTCCGAAGGGGCGGGCCATTCCTATGGCACCGCCGCCGTGCGCGGTTTCGTAGACCTGACGGAGGAGGCGATCAGATTTGCCGGTGCGGAAGACGAAACCGACCCTTTGCGCCTTTTGACCCTGCGCCAACTGGATGATGCCTTTGGCATCACCGAAACCGGCTACGCGAACACCAGCTTTGACATGCTCGGCAAGGCGCAGATCGATAGTTTCAGCATCACTCCCGGCTACCGGCGGTTCAGTGCCAGGATGGCGGAAGAACGCCATCGCCGCCCGGCCGCCCTGCGGGACGTGCTGGCGTTTCCGGCGGACATCACCTTCCTTTCCTCGGTCGAGGAAATCAAAAAAGAGATGATGCTTTTCAACCGGGCGGGCAACAACCATTTTGTCATCCGCGGGGTTGATGCGGAACACCTCGGCGACGGTATGTTTCTGCTGCAGCTGACAGGGCCGAAAGCCAGGGACATAGGTCGCCTCGACGCGCTGGCCCAGTCGCTGGTTGATCGCTTCGGCGACGATGTGGAAGGCCACTACGTCACCAAAGGCGCGTTGAAAATCGCGGTGAAAGGGCAGGCACATGATTATCTTTCGCGGCTGCGCCCCGCCCCGGACAGGATCGGGATTGAAAAGGTTCAGCCGGCGTCGGAAATCACGCCTCGGCTCACCTCCGGTGCCATGTCCCACGGCGCACTTGTGGCCCCGGCGCACGAGGCGGTGGCCCATGGCACCAACATGGTCGGCGGCAAATCAAACTCCGGCGAGGGGGGGGAGCATATCTCCCGCTACGGTACCATCAGGGCAAGCCGGATCAGACAATTCGCCTCCGGCCGGTTCGGCGTCTGGGCAGGGTATCTTGCCGACCCGAACCTGGAAGAACTGGAAATCAAGATTGGCCAGGGCGCCAAGCCAGGGGAAGGCGGACAATTGCCCGCACCCAAGGTCACCGTGGAAATTGCTGCCGCCCGAGGCGGCACCCCTGGGGTGGAGCTGGTTAGCCCGCCACCGCACCACGATACCTATTCGATTGAAGACCTTGCCCAGCTGATTCACGATTGCAAGGCGTCCCGCAAGAAGGTGGTCGTGAAGCTGGTCAGTTCCGAAGGCATAGGCACCATAGCGGTCGGCGTTGCCAAGGCGGGCGCGGATGTGATCAATGTCGCCGGCGGTACTGGCGGCACCGGGGCGGCCTCCGTCACCTCCCTGAAGTACACCGGTCGCGCCGCGGAAATCGGCATTGCCGAGGTGCACCAGGCACTTTGCGCAAATGGCATCCGGCAAAAGGTCATGTTGCGTTGTTCCGGTGCCATGCAGACCGGGACCGATGTAGTGAAAGCCGCACTTCTGGGCGGCGACAGTTTTGAGTTGGGCACCACAGCCCTGATGATGCTGAAATGCGTCATGGCCAAGAACTGTAACGTGAAATGCCCGGCGGGCCTGACAACCAACCCGGAAGTCTTCGACGGCGACCCCCGCGCCCTGGCGCAGTATCTGCTGAACATCGCCCATGAAGTGCGGGAGATTCTGGCTTCCCTGGGACTTCCGTCGCTCGATGCCGCCCGGGGTCGGTCGGACCTGCTGCACCTGCTTGATCACCCGGCAAGCGTCGGCCAGTTGAACCTGCGGGCCATGCTTACCCGGGTGCCTGAAAACCCGATCAAAAATCCGATCTACCTGGAACGCAATTTTGCCATAGACGATGCGTTGCTGGACCAGGTCAAGGCACGTCTGATCGACGGCGATGAACCCGCGATCAAGGTGGTTCTGGATGCACCGCTCACCAACCGCAACAAGACTGTTGGTGGCCAGCTGAGTGTGGATATCGAACGCCTGCTGAATTATGATCTGAAAACCCTGCCGAAAGCCGTATTCGAGGATGGGCGCGGGCGCCGCTACCTTGACCGGTGTAGCCTCCGCGTGGTCACGCAGGGGTCCGCCGGACAAAGCTTTGGCGCATTCTGCAACGATGGCATGGTGCTGGACCACACCGGTACCTGCAACGATGGCGTCGGCAAAGGTGCATCGGGCGGCGAAATCATTGTACGTACTCCCGCCGGGGGCGACGCCGGGGCGGGGCAGAATGTCCTGATCGGGAATTTCGCACTGTTCGGTGCAACCGGCGGGCGTATCTTCATCGAAGGCCAGGCGGGCGACCGGTTTGCCGTACGTAATTCCGGCGCGACAGCGGTGGTTGAAGGCGTGGGAGATTTCTGTGTCGAATACATGACCAACGGCGCGATACTGAACATCGGCTCTTTTTCAAAGGGCTACGGCAACGGCATGTCGGGCGGTTTCGCCTACCAGTACGACCCGGAAGGTCGCCTGCCCGGTATGCTAAGCCGGGATTCGGTTTTAATGGGCAGGCTTGGCGATGGTTCCCGAACCTCTGACATTCATGAGGATGCGATCAGAGAATTACTGCGTCTGCATATCGAGGCGACAGGTTCAAAACGGGCGACCCGGCTTCTTGATACCTGGGATGAAACATGCGGGCATATGGCCTGGATCATGCCTCGGGCACTGCTGCAATACCAGGACGCTGATGCGATTTTATCGGCGCACAGCCGCAAGGACCTGGTTGAGGAATTATCCACCGCGCTTGCCGCGCATCAGATCACCGCTTTGAAGACGGCGTGGAAGCGTGGCACACTGGTTCTGGGTGGCCGCGCACCCGAAGACGGCACGGTTGACACCGAAGGGATGTTCCGCCTGCTGAACAGCTATACCGTGCTCGAGCATGCACAGGTTATCGCCGCAAAACGCGTCGGTCCGGATCGGGCAGACCTCGACAAGGCGGTGCGCAACCTGATCCGGACCGAAGATTTCGCGTTGCTGGCGACCCTGGCGAAACATGCCAGGAAGGCGGCGGATAATTACGACGACGACGCTCTGGCGACACTCATATCCGACAAGCGTCTGGGGGATTTCAAGCGCGCCCTGGCGTTGCGCAATGTCCTGAGCATGGACAGCCCGGGCACCTACTCCTGGATACTGCATCAGGATCGCAGGAACCGTGCGGCCTTGGGTGATATCCCGAGTTTTGACGCGCTCTTTGCCCGGGCTGCCATGCCTGACGTTCTATCGCGGGTCGCGGCGGAATAGCAACTTGGGCACGACAATCAGGAAGTCCGTCGATATCCCGCCGGATGCGCCGTTCTCTGCCGAACAGCGGTCCTGGATCAGCGGGTTTCTGGCCGGTCTTGCCTCTGATCTCGGCGCAGGGGGCGGGGATAGGGCACCAGCAGCGTCAGTCAAACCGCTCACCATCCTTTACGGTACGCAGACCGGCACGGCAGAGATGCTGGCCGAAGATGCGGGCCAGGTGGCACGATCCAGGGGTTTTACTCCGCGTATTGCGGAGCTCAATGATATCGGAATGGATGACCTGGCGACGATGGAAAACGTAATCGTCGTGGTGTCCACCTATGGCGAAGGGGAAATGCCCGACAGTGCCAGGATATTCTGGGATTCCCTGTCGGCCACCACCGCCCCGCGGCTGGAAAACCTCAACTACGGCATACTCGCGCTCGGGGACACGAGCTACGAATTCTTCTGTCAGGCGGGTAAACTCCTCGATACCCGCCTTGAACAGCTCGGGGCGCACCGGATGCTGGAGCGGGTGGATTGCGACCTGGATTACGAAGACGCGGCGGCGACCTGGATTGCGCAGGCCATCCCCGATGCAGGGGGTGCGCCTGCACCGGAGACCGCCCGCAAGACCGGCTGGGGCCGCAAGCACCCGTATATCGCCGGCATACTTGAAAATCGCGTACTGTCGGGCGCGAAATCTGCCAAGGAAATCAGGCACATTGCCTTTGATCTGGGCGACAGCGGCATAACCTATGATGCCGGCGATGCGCTCGGCGTCATGCCGGTCAATGCTCCCGATCTGGTGGATGCCTGGCTGGTGCGCCTCGGTGCCAAAGCGGACACGGCCATTCCGGGGCAAGGGTTGCCGCTCGGCCCCCTGCTGGCGACCCGGTTTGAAATCACCACCCCGTCGCGCGACCTGATCCGTATGCTGGAGGTGCGGGCCGGACATGAAGAGCTGAGCCATGTTGTAAATCACCGCGATAAGGCGGTGCTGGAGCATTTCATGTGGGGCCGCGACACGCTCGATCTGCTGAACCTGAACCCGGATCTCGTGCTTGACCCGGCGGAATTGGTTAGCTGGCTCAAACCGCTGCAGCATCGGGCCTATTCGATTTCGTCAAGCCCGAAGGCTCATCCGGGCGAAGTTCACCTGACGGTGGCAGCGGTGCGCTGGATGTTTGAAGGCCGGGCCCACCGTGGCGTATGCTCAACCTTCCTTGCCGACCAGGAACCGGAAGGTGCGCAGGCGGGGATTTTCATGATTCCCAACACATCCTTCCGTGTGCCCGAAGACGACGCGGCCCCGATGCTGATGATAGGTCCTGGCACAGGTCTCGCCCCGTTCCGTGCGTTTCTTGAAGAACGCCGCGCACGGGGTGCCAGCGGCACCAATTGGCTTTTCTTCGGAGATCAGCATCGGGCGAGCGATTTCATCTACGAAGATGAAATCGGCGCGTTTTCCGCGGATGGTACGCTGACCCGGCTTGACCTCGCATTTTCCCGCGACCAGACAGAAAAAATTTATGTCCAACACCGGATGATCGAGAACGGCAAAGACATTTTCGCCCTGCTCGAAGACGGCGGGCATTTCTATGTCTGCGGCGATGCCACCCGCATGGCAAAAGATGTGGATGCCGCGCTGCATTCCATCATCGAAACATTTGGCAACATGGATGCGGACGCGGCGATCACCTATGTGAACGGGCTCAGAAAAGACAAACGCTATCTGCGCGATGTCTACTGAGGTGCCACTGGCGGCGATGCATATTTTTCTGCCGCCCGGGCGCGGGTGGCCACCTTGGCCAGCCGCACTTCGGGAAGTATGAAACAGCAGGAAAAGCCCGGCAAGAAAGCCCGGCAAGAAGGCGGGAAAGTTCAACCATGCCGTGGTGCCCCTGTCCATCTGATGGTCGTGGCGACCCCGACATCTTCCACCGTAAGTGTGGCGCACACAACGTTCCTTCCCCTTGATGATGACCGGATGCACGGGATGCTCATCACCATCATCACCCGGGTTGGCCAGGCCGGCCATCGCGGTCACCCAAATTGCCCGCAATCTTGTCATCATGTGCAGAGGCTGTCCCGGGCATCAATTCTTGTCGGGTTCTGTCAGGATTTTTGTAATTCAGCAGATCCGGAAAAGGCATCTAATCCGTTGCCCGGACAGGTAGGGTAAATCCCTCAGGGACCGGAGGAGGAAGGGGCGTATTTTTGCATTTTCCAACCGGAATAATTTCCGGATTAGCTATTTTTGAGATGAAACCCATAGTTCCTGCGTCTATTTTAGACCCAATGGGCCGAGAAACCGAAGATTTTTGTGGATAATTCGGTTGCGGCGCAGACTTGACCGGTGTGGCCTGGCGCAAAATGCACTGGTGCAACCCGTTTCAGAAACGACCCGAAGAGCCACAGGTTATGGCAATTTTTCAGCTCATGCCCGATTTGCAATGCTTCATGGAGGTTTCCTGATGATTCGGGCCGGTAATCCGCCGAACAGGTTTTGGGGTGCCGCGGATTGCAATAAATACAGGGGAAAGTTTGTGTACTACCCCCTTGCCATCGCCGCAAACCCTGGCTACACGGGTGCCTTATACGGAGCCTCAACCGGAATCAGGGTGACTCGGACATGCATATCCGGATCTTCCCGGTGACTGTTGTGAAAGGAAGCAGGCCATGAATGCCGCTGAATTGCGGGGGAAAACTCCCGATGAGTTGCGTGAAGCACTCAATAATCTGAAGAAAGAAGCATTCAACCTGCGTTTTCAGCAGGCTACGAATCAAATCAAAAATACCGGGCGGATACGCACCGTCAGGCGGGGTGTTGCTCGGGTAAAAACCGTGCTGAACGAAAAAGCAGTCGCTGCTGCTGATGGGGAGTAAAGCCTATGCCAAAGCGTATTCTGCAAGGTATTGTAACGTCGGATAAAAACGACCAGACCGTGACCGTGCTCGTTGAGCGCCGCTTTACGCACCCGGTCATGAAGAAAACCGTTCGCAAATCGAAGAAGTACCGTGCCCATGACGCAACCAACCGGTTCAAGGTCGGCGACCTGGTCCGCATCCGGGAATGTGCACCGATTTCAAAAACCAAACGCTGTGAGGTGATCGCCGAATAGGCTTCACCTTCCGGTTCATCGAAACCCTGGGGCCGGAAGATGAGGTCCCCACAGGTCGGGGGAGCCACCCATGATCCAGATGCAAACGAACCTGGATGTCGCTGATAACTCCGGTGCCCGGAAGGTTCAGTGCATCAAGGTACTCGGCGGATCCAAGCGGAAATACGCATCCGTGGGCGACATCATTGTCGTATCAGTGAAAGAGGCGATTCCGCGGGGTCGTGTCCGGAAGGGCGACATCCGCAAGGCCGTTGTCGTGCGCACCGCCAAGGAGGTTCGCCGCGAAGACGGCACCGCAATCCGCTTTGACCGTAACGCCGCTGTAATCCTGAACACAGCAGGTGAACCGGTTGGCACCCGTATCTTCGGGCCAGTCGCACGGGAGCTGCGGGCCAGAAATTTCATGAAGATTATTTCGCTTGCACCGGAGGTGCTCTGAATGGCTGCAAAACTGAAAAAAGGCGACAAGGTCGTCGTGCTTGCCGGTAAGGACAAAGGCAAGACAGGTGAGATCCTGTCTGTCATGCCGAAATCAGGCAAAGCTGTTGTGCGGGGCGTGAACATCGCCATCCGCCACCAGCGCCAGACCCAGGCCAGCAAGGGTGGCCGCGTCCCGCAGGAAATGCCGATTCAGCTATCGAACCTTGCGTTTCTTGACGCCAACGGCAAGGCTACCCGTGTCGGTTTCAGGATAGACGGCGACAAAAAAGTGCGGTTCGCGAAAACCACGGGAGGTGTGATTGATGGCTGAGTATACCCCCCGCCTGAAATCACACTACAGGGATACAGTCTGTGCGGCGATGAAGAAAGAGTTCGGCTACAGGAACGACATGCAGATCCCGAAAATCAGGAAAATCGTGCTGAACATGGGTATCGGTGAAACTGTGGGTGACAGCAAGAAGATCTGCTCTGCTGTCGCTGACATGGCCGCTATAACTGGTCAGCAGCCGGTCATCACCAGGGCCAGGAAATCTATCGCCGGCTTCCGCGTCCGTGAAGGCATGCCGATTGGCGTGAAAGTCACCCTCCGCGGCAACCGGATGTACGAATTCCTGGATCGCCTGGTTACCGTGGCCATGCCGCGTATCCGTGATTTCCGCGGTATCCCGGGCAAGAGTTTTGACGGCCGCGGTAACTATGCCATGGGGCTGAAAGAGCACATCGTTTTCCCGGAGATCGACTATGACAAAGTGGATGAGGTGTGGGGCCTGGACATCGCCTTCAACACCACGGCCAACACCGATGCTGAGGCAAAAAGCATGCTGAAGCATTTCAACATGCCGTTTAACAGCTAGGCGCGGGAGGAGTTACCGTTATGGCTAAAAAAGCAATGGTGCAGCGCGAAGTGAAGCGCAGAAAATTGGTGAATAAATACGCCGCCAGGCGCGCTGCGCTGAAACAGACAGCAAAAAACGAAGACCTTCCAATGGAAGAGCGTTTCAAGGCCCGTTTGAAACTGGCGAAACTGCCGCGCAATTCCTCGCCCACCCGCCTGCACAACCGCTGCCAGGTCACCGGGCGTCCGAAGGCGTATTGTCGTAAACTGAAGATGTCCCGGATCGCCCTGCGTGAACTGTCCGACGCAGGCCAGGTTCCCGGCATGGTCAAATCCAGCTGGTAAGGGAGAGATACTGAATGAACGATCCTCTCGGAGATATGCTGACGCGCATCCGCAACGCCCAGACGCGGGGCAAGTCGACGGTGAAAACGCCCGGATCCAAACTGCGGGGCTGGGTGCTTGATGTGCTGCGGTCCGAGGGCTACATCCGTGGCTACGAATCGGGCACTGGCAGCGACGGTCACCCGGAAATTGAGATTTCGCTGAAGTACCTTGACGGCATCCCCGTCATCAGGGAAATCAGGCGCGTGTCAAAGCCCGGTCGCCGTGTATACGCGGGTTTAAAAGATATCCCCTCCGTCCGTCAGGGCCTGGGTGTCGCAATCCTTTCCACACCGAAAGGCGTGATGTCGGATACGCAGGCACGCACTGCGGGTGTTGGCGGCGAAGTGCTTTGCACGATATTCTAGGGAGGCGTGGATGTCTCGTATTGGGAAAAAACCGGTCGACCTTCTCGGCGGCGTAACCGCTGCAGTGTCTGGCCAGACCGTGGATGTGACGGGGCCGAAGGGCACCCGGAGCTTCACCGCGTCCGACGATGTGATCATTGCAGTGGAAGGCAATGCGGTCACGATCAAACCGTGCGGATCGTCGAAACGGGCACGTCAGCAGTGGGGCATGTCCCGGACACAGGTGGCAAACTGCGTCATCGGCGTGACCGAAGGATTCCGAAAAGAGCTGGAAATCAATGGCGTCGGCTATCGTGCGCAGCTGCAGGGCGGTGTGCTGAAACTTCAGCTCGGCCTTAGCCACGATGTGACTTTTGAAATACCGTCCGATGTGACCGTCACGGCCCCGAAGCCAACAGAGATCCTTGTCGAAGGCATTGATCAGCAGCGTGTCGGCCAAGTGGCAGCAAACATTCGCGAGTGGCGTAAGCCCGAGCCTTACAAAGGCAAAGGTATCAGGTACAAAGATGAATACATTTTCCGCAAGGAAGGCAAGAAGAAGTAAGGAGCGCGGGTTATGGCTACAAGCAAGAGACAGTTGTTCATCAGGCGCCGAATGCGCAACCGGAATAAAATGCGCAAGACCGCCGGAGGAAAGCCGCGTCTTTCAGTACATCGATCGTCCAAGAACATAAGCGTTCAGCTGATCGACGGTGTGCAGGGCGTGACCCTGGCATCTGCATCTTCTTTGGAAGGGGCCTTGGGCGTGATCGGTAAAAACAACGTTGAGGCGTCCGCCAAAATCGGCGCGGTGATCGCCGCACGGGCCAGGAAGGCTGGTGTGGAAGAATGTTATTTTGACCGTGGGGGGATTCTCTTTCACGGGCGGGTCAAGGCTCTTGCCGACGCAGCCCGTGAAGGGGGGTTGAGATTTTAAGGGGGTGCGTAAACCCCTTGCGGTTAAAAATCGGCGCATTGACCAAACCAAAGGAGCCATTATGGCAAAAGATAATAACCGACGGGGCGGTCGCGGTAACGACGAAACCCCGGAATTCGCAGACCGCCTGGTGGCGATCAACCGCGTATCGAAAACAGTGAAAGGCGGTAAACGCTTTGGCTTTGCGGCACTGGTGGTTGTGGGCGATCAGAAAGGCCACGTGGGCTTTGGCAAAGGCAAAGCCAAAGAGGTGCCGGAGGCAATCCGCAAGGCCACCGAACAGGCCAGGCGCAGGATGATCCGTGTGCCGCTGCGCGAAGGCCGTACGCTGCACCACGACATCCGTGGTCGCCACGGTGCCGGAAAAGTGGTTCTGCGCACCGCACCGCAAGGGACCGGTATTATCGCCGGTGGTCCGATGCGTGCCGTGTTTGAGATGCTGGGTGTGCAGGACGTGGTGGCCAAATCCATCGGGTCGCAAAACCCCTATAACATGATCCGCGCTACCATGGACGGTCTGGTAAAAGAGGCAAGCCCCCGCCTGGTGGCCCGCCGCCGCGGCAAAAAAGTTTCCGACATTCTGCAGAAATCGGGCGGCACGGCTCCGGCTGAAGCACCTGTCGCAGACACCCGGGCGGAGGACTGAAATCCATGGCAAAAACCATCGTCATCAGACAGGTCGGCTCCCCTATCCGCCGCCCGGCCAAACAACGCCAAACGCTGATTGGCCTCGGGCTCAACAAAATGCACAGGCTGCGCGAACTTGAAGATACCCCCGCCGTGCGCGGCATGCTTGCCAAAATCCCCCACCTGGTGGAAATCGTGGAAGAAAAAGGTTAGCTGCCATTCCTGATAGACGGCAACGACCGACTCCACGACGGCAAGGGGGATGATGTATTGGACGGCGGGAAGGGCAACGACCGGCTGGCCGGCATTTCCGGCAACAACAGGCTGAGTGGCGATGCCGGAAGTGACATTCCGGGCACCAGCGGCGGGGTGAATACCTGTGTATTTTCAACATCGCCGATCCGGACATTAAATGATCTACGGATTCAACATCCGCCTTGTCATAAAGAAGAAGCATGATTTGTACGCGGAGTCAGGGCCCGACACACAGGTCACTTGGGGCGATGGCACAAACAGCATCTATCCGGATGAGGCCCACCCGGAAAATATCCATGAAACGAGATTCATCTTCGCCTGAACCCGCGGGCCGAAAATACTCCCGGGGATTTGACCCGCCGGGGGGTAAGCCCGTGCAACCATGCGCAACCATTGGCCAAGTCTGAAGGGAGCCACCCATGACCGATAAGAAACAAGATACGGATTGAATACCATACTTGTCTCAACTTCTATACCTTGATGGAAAATCAAAAAACCTGATGAAAAGCATGCAACCGCATGGGTGCGGGCGCAGGGAAAGGCAATCGGGTGCGGCAGGAATTAGCGCGACATCCGATAAATCGCGCCCTGTCTTACGGACATGATCCAGATTGATCCGTCCGGTGCTTCGCGCACGTCGCGGACACGGCCGGTTTCGTCACCCTTTATCACTTCTGCCGGGGTCACGCGGGGGCCGCGTACATCCAGCCGTTCCACGTGGCTGAATTTCAGGGAACCGACGAAGATGTTCCCTTTCCATTCCGGAAACATATCGCCCTGATAAATCATCATGCCTGACGGCGCGATGGAAGGATCCCAATAGTGGTTGGGTTGCGCCATCCCCTGTTTCGCCGTGCCTTCGCCTATCCTGAGGCCGGAATAGTGACGCCCGTAGCTGATAACCGGCCATCCATAGTTGGCACCGCGCTTGATGAGGTTGATCTCATCCCCGCCCCGGGCACCGTGTTCCACTACCCAGAGCTGCCCGCGCCCGTCAAGCGCGGCCCCCTGCGGGTTACGGTGGCCGTAAGACCATATCCCAGGGGCCACCCCCGGGACAAATCGGAAGGGCGCATCAGCTGCCGGGCTGCCGTCGCGCATGATGCGGACCACTGTGCCGTTGTGGGTGCTCAGATCCTGCGCACCGGGCCGGTAGCCCCGGTCACCAATTGTTATATAAAGCGAGCCGTCGCGGGCCTCCACCACACGGGAGCCAAAGTGCCGCCCGCCGGAAGAGCCGGGTGTCATCTCAAAAATCACGCGCACGTCAGTCAGCCGTGCGTTGTCGCCGGACATTTTTGCACGGGCCAAAGCCGTGCCGGCCCCGCCGCGCTGCGGTTTGGAAAACGTGAAAAAGATATCCCGGGTGACGGCAAAATCACGCGCCGCCGCGATATCCAGGAGCCCGCCCTGACCCCGCGCTGCCACCGGCGGTACGCCCGCCACCCGGGATTTCCCGCCGCGCCCGTCAAAATACCAAATCGAGCCCCCCCGTTCGGTCACCAGAAAAGCATTGCCAGGCAGGAACGCCAAGCCCCAGGGCTGATCCAGCCCGCGGGCCACAAGATCTGTCTGCAATGTTCCGATCGATGTTTTCAGATCCGCCCGCGCAGCCACCGCAGCCAGGCACAGGGTCACGGACAGGGTGATCAGACGCAACATCCGGGATCTCCTTTTGCTGAATGATCAGCATAAACCGTAACGATCCGATGTCCAGCGGGCACCCTTGCAATCCGGGATTAAAGCCTTAGGATAGCACCACATTTCGTGAACCTACGGAGACCTAAGAATGAAAAAATTCCTGCTCGCAACCGCAGCTTTCATGGCACTCGCTTCCATGGCGGCAGCTGATGGAGATGCAGATGTCAGGCTCGGGGTGATTTTGGGCTATACAGGCCCGATTGAATCGCTGACTGGCCCGATGGCTGACGGCGCGGAAACCGCCATGAAAGAGGTCAATGATTCCGGCAAATTCATGGGCGGCAAATCCGTGGAAAGCATCCGCGCTGATTCGACCTGCGTCGACGCCGCCGCCGCAACAGCCGCGGCGGAACGCCTGATCACCTCTGACAAGGTCAACGGTATTGTCGGTGCTGACTGCTCCGGCGTAACTGGTGCCATCCTGGCCAACGTGGCACTCGCCAATGGAATGGTTATGATCTCGCCATCCGCAACCTCCCCCGCGCTGTCAGATGCAGAAGATAACGGCCTGTTCTTCCGGACTGCCCCGTCCGACGCCCGTCAAGGTGCCGTGATGGCTGACATCATCATGGAACGCGGCTTCAGGACCGTGGCACTGACCTACACCAATAACGACTACGGCAAGGGCCTGGCTGATTCCTTCCGGGCAGCGTTTAAGGAAAAAGGCGGCGCGGTCACCATTTCCGCGGCACACGAAGACGGCAAGGCGGACTACTCTGCAGAAGTGGGTGCTCTGGCTGCCGCCGGCGGTGAAGTGCTGGTGGTTGTCGGCTACCTTGACCAGGGTGGCAAAGGCATCATCGAAGCATCGCTCGATTCAGGCGCATTCGACACCTTCGTTCTGCCGGACGGCATGGTGGGCGATAGCCTGCCGGATGCTATTGGTGCCGACCTGAATGGTTCTTTCGGCCAGGTTCCGGGCACTGACAGCCCCGGTGCCGGGGTACTTGGCAAAATGATGGGCGGTAAACCGGGTCCGTTCGTAGCAGAAAGCTACGACGCGGCTGCGCTTATCCTGCTGGCCATGCAAGCGGCAAATTCTATCGATCCGGCTGACTACAAGGAAAAGGTCATGGGCGTCGCCAACGCACCGGGAGAGCAGATATTCCCGGGTGAACTGGGCAAAGCACTCGAAATCCTCGCCCACGGCGGTGACATTAACTACGTCGGTGCCTCGGCTGTGGAGCTGATTGGGCCGGGTGAATCTGCAGGCAACTACCGCGAAATCGAAATCAGGGACGCGAAGCTGACCACGGTCGGGTATCGCTAGACACTTGATTTTGAAAAGATAACGGCAGCCCGCTTTCTGACGGGCTGCTGCTTTTGGGTGGCGCATGATCCGGGTTGAAAACCTGTCAAAACGCTTCGGCGGATTTTATGCGGTAGACGGTGCTACGCTTGGGATTGCCACAGGCTCCATCACCGGGCTAATCGGCCCGAATGGGGCTGGCAAGACAACGATTTTTAACGTGATCGCGGGCATGCACCAACCCTCCGGTGGCCAGGTCTGGCTCGACGGTGAAGAGATTACCGGGCTTCCGCCGCACATCCTGTTTCACAAGGGGCTTTTGCGCACCTTCCAGATTGCCCATGAATTTTCCACAATGACCGTGCGCGAGAACCTGATGATGGTTCCCGGCGACCAGTCAGGGGAAAGGATCTGGAACGCCTGGTTCGCAGCCGGCCGCATCCGTGCGGAAGAGGCGAAACTGGCCTGCAAGGCTGACGAGGTGCTCGCGTTCCTCACCATCGACCGCCTGGCAGACGAGCTTGCCGGAAACCTGTCTGGCGGGCAGAAAAAGCTGCTGGAACTTGGACGGACAATGATGGTCGACGCCAAGATTGTCTTCCTCGATGAGGTTGGAGCGGGCGTGAACCGCACACTTCTGAACACCATCGCCGACGCAATCCTGCGGCTGAACAAGGAACGCGGCTACACCTTCTGCGTCATTGAACACGACATGGATTTCATCGGCAATCTTTGTAACCCGGTGATTTGCATGGCCGAAGGGGCGGTTTTGGCCAAGGGTACGATGGAAGAGATCAAAGCAAACGAACAGGTGATTGAAGCCTATCTGGGTACCGGGCTTAAGAACAGGCCGAAAGGGGCAACAGCATGAGATATGTGCTGAAAATCCATGTTGCTTACCTGTTTTGACAGCACCGGGTTTGGTGCAGAAAATTGTCGGAACAACGGTGACCGACGGGCAGAAAGTGCATATCTTGCGAGACAATACCCGGAATTTAACAAAGACAACAGAAGACAGACATGCCTGGCTGCATGTGAATTTCAATTTCTGAGGCAATATGAAAGAATGGCAGAAATTGCACCCGCCAGCCCCGGATATTGTATCGCAGTATACTCGCAGGCAGAGACTGGTACATCAGCGAAGATTTCAGCACGGATGCGGGGATTACCCGCGAAGGCATGCCAGAATCGCAACCCGTAACGCGGCAGTCATTTCTGGCATCACCATGTCAGAGGTTGCGGTGCCGGACAGTGAAGAAGATACACTTTCGGGGTTGCCTTCGGCTACCCCGGTTTATGCGGCGACAGCAGATAGGCGTGAATTCTTTTTTGCAAACACGATCATCATCGCGGCAAATCCGGATGTTCAGACCAACACCTTTACCCCGGTGACGGAATTCAATTTTGGCGAATTTGGCGAAGGCTGACGTGTCTGAACCCTGCATGACAGCAAAAGCGATGACCGGAGGCTATGGTGCCGCTGACATCCTGCACGACTGCACTATCACCGCAGCACAGGGAGAGATTTCGGTGATTGTCGGCCCGAACGGGGCCGGCAAATCCACCGCCATGAAGGCAGTCTTCGGTATGCTGAAGCTGCGCGCAGGGGCGGTGCGACTGGACGGCGAGGATATCACCAGCCTGTCGCCGCAAGACCGGGTCGCCAGGGGCATGGCGCTTGTGCCGCAGACTTCCAATATTTTCCCGTCCATGAGCGTCGAGGAAAACCTGGAGATGGGCGCTTTCCTGCGCCGCGACAACATCCGCGGCACGATGAAGCAAGTCTATGACCTGTTCCCGACCCTGCGGGAGAAGTGCCACCAGAACGCAGGCGAACTCTCCGGTGGCCAGCGCCAGCAGGTCGCCGTGGGCCGTGCGCTGATGACGCAGCCGCGGCTTTTGATGCTGGATGAGCCCACTGCGGGTATTTCACCCATCGTAATGGACGAACTTTTCGACCGTATAATAGAGGTGGCCCGCACCGGCATCTCAATCCTTATGGTAGAACAAAACGCCCGCCAGGCACTGAATATCGCCGACAAGGGCTACGTACTCGTCCAGGGCCGCAACCGTTACACTGACACGGGCCATGCGCTGCTGAATAACCCGGAAGTCCGCAAAAGCTTTCTTGGCGGATGATCACCATCCGCCGCATGTGTGCCGTCACCTTGAACCTGATCGGGGGATTGTCGGCTGGTTGCGCGAACGAACTGCTCGGCTGGCCCCTGCCCGTCGCTATCCGCATCAGCACCGGAGGTGAGGTCTGAATGCGGAATTATCATCGGGCCTGCCGGCGCAATGGGATGTGATATCGTTTTAGAGGAGTATCAAAGCGGTTGAAAATCATGTCTTTGCGAAACGGGTCCGCAAGGGTAAGGCAAAGACTGACCGCATCCAAAACAACGCCGGGGAGCTGCGTGGTGGATATCCTTAACGCCTTCATACTGCTGTTAAATTTCGTCCTGATCCCGGCGATTGCCTACGGATCCCAATTGGCCCTCGGTGCGCTGGGGGTAACAATCATCTACGGTATCCTGCGGTTTTCAAATTTT
This sequence comes from Paracoccaceae bacterium, assembly GCA_014323795.1. Lineage (GTDB taxonomy): Bacteria > Pseudomonadota > Alphaproteobacteria > Rhodobacterales > Rhodobacteraceae > Amylibacter. The sequence goes on from JACONK010000021.1 coordinate 27,010, forward strand.
GCCCATGGTGACACCATGGCCTTCGGTGCCATGGCCACTATCCTGATCACATGGTGGTTTCAGTCCATGGGATTGAGCCTCAGCCCACTGCCCACGGCCCTGCTGGCACTGCCTTTCGGCAGTGCCGTATGTGCGCTTTTCGTGCTCGGCACTGACCGGATTGTCTACAAATTCTACCGCGATCAGAAGGCAAAACCAGTGATTTTCCTGATCGTATCCATGGGCGTGATGTTCATCATGAACGGTATCGTACGCCTCATCATCGGGCCGGGTGATCAGAATTTCAATGATGGTGCCCGGTTCATCATCCGCGCACGCGACTTTCGCAATGCCACCGGGTTTGATGAAGGGCTGTCGCTGAAGGTCAGCCAGGGCATCACCGTGGCAACAACGGTGACTGTGGTGATCGCGCTGTTCTGGTTTTTGCACCATACGCGCACTGGCAAATCCATGCGGGCCTATTCGGATAACGAGGATTTGGCACTGCTTTCGGGTATCAACCCGGACCGGGTGGTGATGGTCGCCTGGCTGATTGCTGCAGCCCTGGCGACGATTGCGGGTACGCTTTACGGGCTGGACAAATCCTTCAAGCCGTTCACCTATTTCCAACTGCTGCTGCCGATCTTTGCGAGCGCCATGGTGGGCGGGCTCGGCTCCCCTCACGGGGCCATCGCAGGGGCGTTCCTGATCGCGTTTTCAGAGATCATGGTGACCTACGCCTACAAGAAGGTTGTGACTTACCTGATGCCGGAAGCCTGGGCACCCGACACGCTCGTCCAGCTGCTGTCCACCGACTACAAATTCGCGGTCTCTTTCATGATCCTTCTGCTGGTGCTCCTGTTCCGGCCGACCGGGATTTTCGCGGGGAAGGCCGTCTGATGGTCTGGTTTCTTTTTGTCCTTCTGATCGGTCTGCTGGCCCGCGTCTTTGGCGCGGGTTTTGCGGGCATGACACCGCTGGGCGGCACCGCCCGCACCCGCGCCATGTTTGCTATCATGGTTATCCTGATAGTGCTGGTGGGTCAGGGGCAAAGCTGGAATGTGGCCCTGACAATCCTGAACCTGTGCCTGATTTCTGCTATCATGGCACTCGGAGTGAATATCCAGTGGGGCTATGCCGGGCTCCTGAACGTCGGCGTGATGGGCTTTGCCGCGCTTGGCGGGCTTGCCGGTGTGCTGGTGTCCGCACCGCCGGTGAGGGAGGCATGGGCCGCGGGCGGGGCGGGCATTTTTCTCGGGCTTTTGATCGGGCTTGCGACCATTGTGATCGCCGTTCTGGCGTATCCGCGCCTGCCTGCGGGCCGTCTTCGGGCGGCAGTGATCGGGGCCATCCTTGTCGTGGGCTACGCTATCACGCGCAGCATCTACGGCCCCGCCGTACAGGCGGTGGAAGACGTGAACCCTGCCTCCACCGGCTACCTCGGCGGGCTCAACCTGCCGATCATCCTGTCCTGGCCCGCAGGTGGTGCCATCGCGGGGGTGGCGGCCTGGGTCGTGGGCAAGGTCGCACTGGGCCTTCGGTCTGATTATCTGGCGATCGCCACGCTTGGCATTTCCGAAATTATCGTGGCGATCCTGAAGCACGAGGACTGGATGACTCGTGGTGTAAGAAACGTAATCGGGCTGAAGCGCCCGGTGCCTTATGAGATTGACCTGCAGAATTCAGGCTGGTTTATGAACCTCGCCGACAGGCTCGGCGCGGATGCGGTGATCTTCAGTTCGATTTTCGTGAAGCTCTGCTACACGGGGCTCTTCGCTCTTGTGCTGTTGGTTGTGTTGGTGCTGTCCGAACGGGCGCTGAACTCCCCCTGGGGCCGCATGATGCGGGCGATCCGGGATAATGAGGTCAGTGCCGGCGCAATGGGCAAAAATATCGTGGCGCGACATCTGCAGGTGTTCATCCTCGGTTCCGTTGTCGTGGGTATTGGGGGCGCGATGCTGACCACGCTCGACGGGCAGTTGACCCCGTCGGCCTATCAGCCGCTGCGGTTCACCTTCCTGATCTGGGTGATGGTGATCCTCGGCGGGTCCGGCAACAACCAGGGTGCCGTGTTGGGGGGCTTTATCGTCTGGTACTTCTGGATTATGGCGGAGCCGCTTGGTTTGCAGCTGGTGGCGTTCATCACCGCACCGATGGCAGACAGCAATCCGCTGAAACAGCACCTGCTGCAAAGCGCCGCCCACATGCGCCTGATGACCATGGGTCTGATCCTGCTGCTGGCGTTGCGGTTCAGCCCGCGGGGGCTGATTCCGGAACGGACCGGTGCGGGGCGATGATTCGCACCCGGTGTCGGCACCGGCCTGCCCGCGGCGGGGCGCCACACCGGGATAAAATCCTGTGAAACAGGCTGGTGGAAGGAAAATGTTCCCGATAACAGACCAAAACAGGGAAGAAATCCCCTAAAACAGCCGAAAACAGGAAACATTTCCCAAAATCAG
>JACONK010000022.1:0-47138 GCA_014323795.1 Paracoccaceae bacterium
TTCAGCGTGTCGTTCGCACCGCCGCCGTCCAGCACATCATTGCCGGCATCGCCGTTGAGGATATCCATGCCGGTGTCGCCGGACAGCGAATCATCGCCTGACCCGCCGTTCAGCACATCATTGCCGCCCATGCCCAGCAGCGTATCGTTGCCGGCAAGGCCGTTGATGGTGTCATTCACCTCATCAGTGCCGTTCAGGGTATCGGCACCGGCGGTTCCGTCAAGTGTTGCCATGGGTCAGGTTCCTTTCAGGTTACAGGTTTGCAGTCGGTGGTGTGCCAAGGAAACAGTGCCTTTTGCGGCCTGTCAAGGGTGCTGCGGGCATTCCCCTGCAACAGGGGCGGGGTGCGTGGCCCCGCCGCAGCCGTGGCAGCCCGTGGCCTTGACAGCCCCGGTTTTGCGTACGTATTAAGCCAAGCCGCCAAGCCGCCCGACCCGTGCCCGAAGGCCGGGCAGATACGAAGGGGGCCGCAGGGGCAGTTATGCCGGCACAAAACACCATCGGCCAGCCCATACACCCCCCGGCACAGGGGTGCAAGGGAAATTATCGGGCAAAATCCCGAAAAGTTTTAAACCTGTCCTGCACCCGGCCCTGCAAAAGGGATTACAGACCTGGCCGGACATCCGCATACCGCATCCTGCACCGCGCAGGGCCGGAACGTGTGCCCTGCCATTTCCCGCATCCCGGGGCCAGGGCAGAACCGGGCCCGGCACCCCATCCCCCCGGGCAGGACGGCAGGGCCTTCTGCGCCCCGGACATGTTGCCGGGGCCTGTGCCGTGAAAGGCCGGCAAGCCCTTAAAGCCCGGTAAAGGGGCGTTTAAACGGCGTTCAAAGCCCGTTTAAACGCCCGATACGCACGGCGTCCGCCCGTATCTGCCCCTTGCGCACAGGCCGGGGGCAGGCGGGCGGGGCGGGAAAGATGCAGGGCAGAACACGGATGAGTATTGCAGGCTTGACTGGCTGGCGGAAGGCGTATTTTATTTGGAAAACGGGAGGGGGTGTCCCTGCATGACGGTCACGGTTGTTTCAGGAGCCATGGGCGATAACGCGGACCCGCCCTCTGGGGAGGGGGTGTCCCTGCATGACGGTCACGGTTGTTTCCCCGCATGGCGGTTCGGTTAAGGCACGACAGGCGCTTTCTGATCGGTTCTGTTCCCGTTTATCCACGAATGATTTCCTTAACCGGCGGGTTGTTTCCTATCAGGGCAATCGCAAAACCCCCGGTCTGCGCTGGATGAAATATAAGGAAGGGTTTTCCGGTGCGCTTGTCGCCCACCTGATCGCACAGGAAAATCCGTGCGCTGTTCTTGACCCGTTTGCCGGAATGTGCACGGCCCCCCTGATCGCCGCCGGGCTTGGCCGCCGGGCGACGGGAATCGAAATCATGCCGGTTGGCATACGGGCCGGGATGGCCCTTGCGCAGGCGGCGAACGGACTGTCCCGAAACGATTTTGACAAACATGCATCGGATCTCAAGAACGCAATCAGAACGGAAGATTCGGCATCGGGCCTTGCGTTTCCGCATGTGCGGATTACGAAGGGGGCGTTTTCTGACAGGACAGAACAGGAGATCGCAAGGGCGCGGCGGTTTCTGGCGAATATGCGCGATGAAGGCGTGCGGGCCGTGCTGGATCTGGCCTGTATGTCGGTGCTGGAGGAAGCCAGTTATACGCGCAAGGATGGCCAGTATCTGCGCTGGGACCGCAGGGCGGACCGGCCGTTGAGGGCATCGGTGGATTTGGGCCATATTTCATCGTTCAACGCCGCGCTGGAACGGAAGATTGACGAGATCACGACCGATTTTGACCGGTTGAGGGAGCAATTCGGCGGTGGCCGTCCATCTTTGGTCAACGGATCATGCCTTGAGTTGCTTAAGGATATTCCGGACGGGGAATTTGATATGGTGATCACGTCCCCGCCCTATGCCAACCGGTATGACTATACCCGAACCTATGCGCTGGAACTGGCGTGGATGGGTTTTGGTCAGGATGCGTTTTCAGACCTCCGTCAAAAGATGCTTTCCGCCACCGTCGAAAACAAAACCAAGAGAGATGCGCTGGCAGAATTCTACGGAACGCATCGGGAGGCGTTTGACCGTGCCGTGCGCATGTATGATGGCCAGTGTGCAATACGTGAAGTACTGAACATACTTGAAGATCGGCGGGACGAGTTGAGCAACAGGAATGTTCTGAGGCTTATTGAGCAGTATTTTTTCGAGATGGCCCTTGTTATTTCGGAACTGGGCCGCATTGTGTGCCCCGGGGGCGTTGTGATTATGGTGAATGACAACGTCCAATACCACGGAGAAGAGCTGCCCGTGGACTTCATACTGTCGGATTTTGCCGAAATGGCCGGGTTCCGCTGCAGCACCATATGGCACCTTGCCAGGGGAAAGGGCAATTCCAGCCAGCAGATGGCCCGATTTGGCCGCCAGGAACTGCGCAAATGCGTTTACAGGTGGGTGAGGCGCGATGACGGATGATGCGGTCCGGTCGCGCCTGCTGTCCGGTCTTCTGCAACAGCGGAAAGATATGCTTCAACGCCGGATCATTGATGGTGTGGACGTTGAATTGCATTTTGACCCGCCTGACAGGTTTATGATCAGCCAATCGGCCTGGAATCATGTGCAGTCTTTGGATATTGTGCCAAAGATTGTGTTCGCGCATCCGGAGATTATTTCCGCGTATCCGACAACATCGCTTTATTACCGGGGGATGAGTCTGCTTTCCAGAAAAAGGGTTCAGCAGATGGCCGGCACTTCCGTGGCACCTTGGGAAGATGGACGGCAGAAGAAACCTGTTGAGCCCGAGAAGGCCGGGAAAGTGGCCTGCCTGTATAATTGCATGATCTCCTCGATCATTGAAGGGTCATCCGACTGGACACTGGACAACGGCTATCGCAACATTCTGGCTACAATGGGAATTATGTATGATGGCATGTTCAGAAACAGGATCGGCAAGATAGTCGAAACCGCGATCAAGGATCGTATTGTGTCATGGGTAAAGGCCAAGGGGATCGTATCAGAAGATGCGCCGGACATCGGAAGTTACAGGTTTCGTGACGGCACCATAATGAATTTCGGGGCAGAACCGGATATCGAGTTTGTAAGGGATGATCAGACAATCGCCACGATTGAAATCAAGGGCGGGCGTGACCCGGCCGGGGCATTGGAACGGCTGGGGGCCATGCGCAAGAGTTTTGAGGAAACGCCTAAAGGTTGTATCAATTTTCTGGTTGCGGGGGTGATCACGCCAGAGATGCGGGTGCGCTTGGAAAAGATGGGTGTCGTCAAGGTCTATCTGTTTGACGATATTTCCCGGAACAAAAAGAGTTGGGAGGAGTTCGCGAAGGAGGTTTTTCATTATACGATCCGCGTTATCTGACAGGAAACCGGGCCGCCGGGCCGGGATGCCCTGACAAATATCCATACCCCGATGGCCTGGCCGGGTATATATTCCGCAACAGAACCGCCGAACAGCCCCGATAGGTATTTATGTCCCTTGCCGTTATCATCCTGGCCGCCGGGCATGGCAGGCGCATGCGCTCTGCCCTGCCGAAGGTTTTGCATCAGATAGGCCATGCGCCGCTGCTCCACCATGCCATGGACAGCGCGGGTGCGGTTAACCCTGACATGATCGTCGTTGTGGCCGGCCATGGCGAGGACGGGGTCGCCGAAGCCGCGCGGGCACACACGCCGGATGCGGTGATCGTGACGCAGAAAGACCGGCTGGGCACTGGCCATGCGGTGGCCCAGGCAAAAAAGGCCCTGGGCAATTGCGCCGGCGATGTGGATGTGATCGTGCTTTACGGCGATACGCCTTTTATCAGTGCCGACAGCCTGCACCGCCTGCTCGCGGCGTACGCCGGCGGGGCGGCGGCCGTTGTGATGGGTTTTGAGGCCGCTGACCCGGGCCGGTACGGGCGCCTGAAAACCGGGGCGGACGGTATGCCTGAGGCCATAGTCGAGGCAGGGGACGCATCGGAGGCGGAACGGGCGATCACGCTCTGCAACTCCGGCATCATGGCGGCTTCGGCCCAAACGATGTTCACCATGATCGGGCGCACAAACCGGGCAAATGCGGGCGGCGAGTACTATCTGACCGATGTGATCGCCGAGGTACGCAAGGCCGGGATGAAAACCGCAGTGGTCACTTGTGCGGAGGCAGAGACGCGCGGCGTTAACTCCCGCGCGGACCTGGCCCTGGCAGAGGCCGTCTTTCAGGCCCGCAAACGGGCGGAGGCCATGGAAAACGGCGTGACCCTGACAGCACCGGCAACGGTTCACTTCGCCAGGGATACCCGTATCGGCCGCGATGTGACGATCGGGCCCAACGTGGTGTTCGGCCCCGGGGTGACAGTGGACTCCGGTGCGCTGATCCGTGCGTTTTCCCACCTTGAAGGCTGCCATGTCAGCCCGCAGGCCATTGTCGGCCCCTACGCCCGCCTGCGCCCGGGGGCCGAAATTGGTTCCGGCGCACGCATCGGCAACTTCGTGGAAATCAAGGGGGCAGTCATCGGCACCGGGGCCAGGGTGAACCATCTGTCTTACCTGGGCGACGCAAGCGTCGGCGCAGAGGCAAACATCGGTGCGGGCACAATCACCTGCAATTATGACGGTGTCTCCAAACACGGGACCGAAATCGGCGCACGGGCTTTCATCGGGTCAAACACGGCACTGGTTGCGCCCGTGCGCCTGGGGGCCGGCGGGATGACCGGTGCCGGCTCTGTCATCACGGATGACGTGCCGGACGGGGCACTCGCCATCGCGCGGGCCGGGCAGACAAACAGGCCAAACCTGGCACGGCGCCTGATGCGCCGTCTGCGGGCGGCCAGGAAAGAGCGCTAGCCATGTGCGGTATCACAGGTATCCTGGGCGTGCGGGAGGCGGCGCCCCGCCTGCTCGATGGCCTGCGGCGGCTGGAATATCGCGGCTATGACAGCGCGGGCATCGCAACGCTGCATGAAGGCCGGCTTGACCGGCGCCGTGCGGCCGGAAAGCTCGTCAACCTGTCGGCACTGCTGGCACAGGATCCGCTGCGCGGGACAGCCGGGATCGGCCATACCCGCTGGGCCACCCACGGTGCCCCAACGGTGCAGAACGCCCACCCGCACCGGGCCGGGCCGGTGGCGGTTGTGCACAACGGCATCATCGAAAATTACCGCACCCTGCGCGACAGGCTCCGGGCCGGGGGCGCACATTTTGAGACAGGGACGGATACGGAAACGGTTGCCAAACTCTGTGAATCCCTGCTGGCAGGCGGGCTGCCCCCGGTGGAGGCCACCCGGCAGACAGTTGCCGCGCTGGAGGGGGCCTATGCGCTGCTCTTCCTGTTTGACGGGGCGAATGACCTGCTGGTCGCAGTGTGCCGGGGCTCCCCGCTCGTCCTGGGGCATGGCAAGGGGGAAATGTTCGTGGCGTCCGACGCGCAGGCCATGGCATCGATGACCGGCCGGGTGACCTGCCTGGAAGACGGCGACCTGGCGATCATAACGCGACAGGGGGCAGAAATCCTTGATGCCGCCGGCAACCGGGCCAACCGGGAGATGCGCACAATCCCCCGGGGCGCGGAGATCATGGAAAAGGGCCCCCATAAACACTTCATGGCCCGGGAAATTGCCGAACAGCCCGAGGTGCTGGCGGCGGTGCTCCGGGCTTACGGCGTCACCGGGGCCACGGCCGCACGGCCCCATGACGGGCTGGATTTTGCGGGCATCGAACGGGTGACACTGGTTGCATGCGGCACCGCTTATCTGGCATGCCAGGTTGCCAAATACTGGTTTGAAAGCATGGCCGGCCTGCCGGCAGATGTTGATATCGCGTCGGAGTTCCGCCATCGCGCCCCGCCCCTGACGGAAAACTCCTATGCGATTTTTGTCAGCCAGTCGGGAGAAACCGCCGATACGCTCGCCGCCCTGCGTTACACGGCAGAAAAGGTGCGCAAAACCATCGCCGTGGTGAATGTGGCCGAAAGTTCCATCAGCCGGGCCTGTGATGTGCCCCTGCCGACCCTGGCAGGGCCGGAGATCGGCGTCGCCTCCACCAAGGCGTTCACCTGCCAGCTCGCGGTGCTTCTGGCCCTGGTGCTGCGGGCCGGGCAACAGCGCGGGCACCCGGCCATGGCAGAGGCCCGGAACCTGAAGACAGCCATGCGCGCCCTGCCAGGGGTGGTGCGGCGCGCGCTCGGCCGGCAGGAGGCGATCCGGGCCGCATGCCAGGAATTGGCCGAGGCCCGGAACGCGCTGTTCCTCGGGCGCGGGCTGATGTATCCGCTGGCCCTGGAAGGGGCGCTGAAACTGAAGGAAATCAGCTACATCCACGCCGAAGGCTACGCCGGCGGGGAGCTCAAGCACGGCCCCCTCGCGCTGGTGGACGAACACATGCCGGTCATTGTTCTGGCCCCCGCGGGCCCGCTGTTTGACAAGAATGTCAACACTATACAAGAGGTTATGGCCCGCGGCGGGCGGATCATTCTGGTGACGGATGCCGCCGGGGCGGCGGCGGCGGGCGCAGGCGGCAGGACGATCCTTCTGCCGCCGGTGGCGGACGTGCTGGCACCGATTGTCTATGCCATCCCCGTGCAGCTTCTGGCCTATCATACGGCGGTCATCAAAGGCACCGATGTGGATCAGCCGCGCAACCTCGCCAAATCAGTGACCGTGGAATAATCGCGCAATGGCCGCATTTTCGCCTGACGGGCAGGCTGTGCTGCCCCACCCGGACCACCTGTGAGCACCGGTCGCCTGACCATTGATCTTGACGCCATCGCCGCCAACTGGCGCGCGCTTGACAGCGCATGCGGCGGGCGGGCGGCAGCCGTTGTGAAAGCCGACGGTTACGGCTGCCATGCGCCGGCGGTGGCACGGCGGCTGCTGCGCGAAGGGGTGCGCACCTTTTTTGTCGCCGTCGCCGAAGAGGGGGCGGAGGTGCGCCGGGCCGTCGGGCCGGGCCCGGATATTTTTATCTTTTCCGGCCCCTGCCCCGGCGATGAACCGCTGATTGCGGCTCATGCGCTGATCCCGCTGATCAACTCTCCCGCGCAGGCCCGGGATGTCCTGGGCACCGATCAGCCCTTCGGGGTGCAACTCGACAGCGGCATGAACCGCCTGGGGCTGGAACCGGCCGAATTTGCCGCGCTGAAAGACGCGATCCTTGCGGGCAGACCGCAGCTGCTGATATCTCATCTCGCATGCGCGGATACACCGGAACACAGGCAAAATGCGGCACAACTGCGGGCCTTTATCACGATGACCGAAGGGACGGATGTTCCCCGATCCCTGGCGGCCACCGGCGGTATCATGCTGGGGCCGGACTATCACCTTGACATGACGCGCCCGGGCGTGGGGCTTTATGGCGGGCACCCTTTTGCCGGCGCCCGGGCCGTGTTACGGCTTGACCTGCCGGTCATCCAGACCCGCACCGTGGCACCGGGGGAGGCTGTCGGCTATGGCATGGCATGGCGGGCCGTGCGGCCGAGCGTGATTGCAACCGTCGCCGCGGGATATGCCGACGGGTTGTTGCGGGCCATGGGGGGCGGCACACTTCGGCTGTTTGCAGATGACATCCCCTGCCCGCTTGTGGGCCGGGTGAGCATGGACCTGATCACGGCGGACGTAACAGACGCGGCTGACCTGCCCCGAACACTGACCCTCCTGAATCACAGGCAGACCGTGGATGATCTGGCACAGGCGGCCGGAACCATCGGGCATGAGATTCTGACCAGCCTTGGATCCCGTTATGCCCGCCTCTACAAGGGCGCATGATGATGACCTGGCTGCCTGCTTTCCTCGCCTCTGTCGGACGGGCCGTGCTCGGCCCCTGTGCCGCTGTCGGGCGGGTCACCCTCTTTGCCGCCCGGGTTCTCAGCCACCTGCCGCGCCCGCCGTTCTATTTTCGTGAATTCGGCCGGCAGCTGCTGCAGATCGGCTATTTTTCGCTGCCCGTCGTGGGCCTGACCGCGCTTTTCACCGGCGGTGCGCTGGCGTTGCAAATCTATTCCGGCGGTGCACGCTTCAATGCGGAAGCCGTGGTGCCCACAGTCGTCGCCATCGCCATGGTGCGGGAACTGGGCCCGGTGCTCGGCGGCCTGATGGTCGCAGGCCGGGTATCGTCTTCCATCGCGGCAGAGATCGGTACGATGCGGGTGACCGAACAGATCGATGCGCTGACAACGCTTTCCACCAACCCGCTCAAATATCTTGTCGTTCCCCGCATTGCCGCGGCCACTGTCGCCATGCCGGTGCTGGCCTTCATCGGCGACGTGATCGGGATCATGGGCGGGTTTCTGGTCGGCACACGGCGGCTTGGCTTCAACGGGGCGACCTACATCAACAACACCTGGGATTTTCTGGAATTCGGCGATGTGACGAGCGGCCTTGTCAAGGCCGCCACATTCGGGTTCATCCTGGCACTGATGGGATGCTACCACGGCTATCATTCCGGGCGCGGCGCCCAGGGCGTAGGGCAGGCCACCACCCGTGCGGTGGTCAGCGCGAGCGTGCTGATACTCGCGTCCAACTATGTGCTGACGGAACTGTTCTTTACGTCATGATAACCTTCTGCGACATTCACAAATCCTTCGGGGCCAACCGCGTTCTGTGCGGCATGACCCTGGAGGTTGGTGCCGGTGAATCGATGGTGATCATCGGCGGGTCCGGCAGCGGGAAATCCGTAAGCCTCAAATGTGTGCTGGGCCTTGTGACGCCCGACAAGGGCACCATCACCGTGCATGGCAGGGATGCCGCCGCAGGCGAGCGCGATGCGTTTCTGGCCGGGTTCGGGATGCTGTTTCAGGGCGGTGCCCTGTTTGATTCGCTTTCCGTCTGGCAGAACGTGGCCTTCCGCCTGCTGCGCGGTAAGCTGAAAAGGCCGCGGGAAGAGGCGCGGGGGATCGCGCTCAAAAAACTGCGCCGCGTCGGCCTCAGGCCGGAGGTGGCGGATCTCTTTCCGGCGGAACTGTCCGGGGGTATGCAAAAACGCGTCGGGCTTGCCCGTGCCATCGCAACGGATCCCGGGATCATCTTCTTTGACGAACCCACAGCAGGGCTTGACCCCATCATGTCCGGCGTCATCAACGGGCTGATCCGGGAAATTGTGGTTGAAACGGGTGCAACCGCCATAACGATCACCCACGACATGTTATCGGTTCGGGCCATCGCCGACAAGGTGGCGATGCTGCACGACGGCAAGGTGCAGTGGACAGGGCCGGTCGCGGATATGGACAGTTCCGGCGACCCGTATCTTGACCAGTTTGTCAACGCCCGGGCCACAGGGCCAATCAGGGCGGTGCGCTAGGCCTGCACCGGCCCTTCGTTTTCTTCCGCCTGCTGGCTGTGCCACATATGCGCATAGCGACCGTTGCCGTGCAGAAGGGCTTCGTGGCTGCCCTGTTCGGCCACCAGGCCGTTTTCCAATACGATGATCCTGTCTGCGTCCACCACCGTGGACAGGCGGTGGGCAATGATGATGACGGAGCGGCCCCGGCGCATGTCACGCAGGGAATCCTGGATCGACCGTTCGGTTTTGGTATCCAGCGCACTCGTCGCCTCGTCCAGCAGCAGGATCGGCGGGTTTTTCAGGAGCGTCCGGGCAAGACCCACCCGCTGCTTTTCACCGCCGGACAGTTTCAGCCCGCGTTCGCCGACCGTCGTGTCATAGGCTGTCGGCAGGCTGGCGATAAAATCATGGATTTTCGCGGCCCGGGCCGCGGCGGTGACCTCCGATTTATCGGCACCCTCCCGGCCGTAGGCAATGTTGTAGCCCACGGTATCGTTGAAAAGCACGGTGTCCTGCGGAACAATCCCGATAACCCGGTGCAGCGAATCCTGGGTCACATCCCGCAGATCCTGCCCGTCGATACGGATTGCGCCGCCTTCAACGTCATAGAACCGGAACAGAAGCCGCGCGACGGTGGATTTGCCGGACCCGCTGGGCCCTACCACCGCCACTGTCTCCCCCGGATTCACGGTCAGCGAAAGCCCATGCAGGATCCTGCGATCCCGGTCATAGCCGAAAACAACATTGTCAAATTCGATCCGCCCGCCGGAGACGGAAATATCCCTGGCACCGGGCTTGTCCACGACCTCTGCCGGCTGTTCCAGCAGATCGAACATATCCGCCATATCCACGAGCGCCTGGCGCACCTCCCGATACACCGTGCCGAGAAAGTTCAGCGGCATGGTGATCTGGATCATGTAGGCGTTGACCATCACGAAATCGCCCACCGTCAGATCACCGTTCTGCACCCCTGTGGCCGCGATCACCATGACGGCCACCAGCCCGCCGGTGATCAGAAACGACTGGCCAAAGTTCAGAAAGGCAAGGCTGTAACTTGTCCGAAGTGCGGCCCCTTCGTAGGCGCGCATGGAATCGTCATAGCGTTCCGCCTCCCGCGCTTCGGCACCAAAGTATTTGACTGTCTCAAAGTTCAGCAGGCTGTCGATGGCCTTTTGGTTGGCGTTCGTGTCCTGGGTGTTCATCTCCTGCCGGATTTTCACCCGCCATTCGGTGACCCTGAAGGTAAACTGGAAATAGAGCGCGAGGGTCACGACAACGACAGCCAGGTAGCGCCAGTCAAACAGAAAAAAGAGCACGGCCGCGATCATCACAAGCTCCAGGATCAGCGGGCCGATGGAAAAGAGCAGGTAGCGCAAAAGGAAATCCACGCCCTTCACGCCGCGTTCGATGATCCGGCTCAACCCGCCGGTTTTGCGGCTGATATGATAGCGCAGCGACAGGGCGTGCAGGTGGCGGAATGTCTCCAGGGCCAGCCGCCGCATGGCACGCTGGCCCACCCGGGCAAAAATCACGTCGCGCAGCTGGTTGAAACCCACGGACATCAGCCGCAGGACGCCGTAGGCCAGTGTCAGCCCGATTGCACCCATACCCAGCAGCAGTGCGGGGGCCGCGGCATCCGCAACCGGTGCCAGGGCATCCACGGCACCCTTGTAGAGGAGCGGCGTATAGACAGAGATACCGCGCGCAATCACCAGGGCCGCCAGGGCAAGCAGCACACGCACCTTCACGCCGGGACGGCCGGGCGGCCAGAGGTATGGCACCACCTTGCGCACGACACGCATGCCGGGGCGGCGATTCATGTCTTTCTGACCGGATAAGGTTCGGGTCACCTGGAAGCTCCTGAAGGCGGACAGACGGGGATGTGCCACCGAAATGGCCAACCGGACCCGCGCCCTGTGCCGGTTGCCGTTTTCCCGGTCTTTCCCGGATCTTTAATGATTCAACGGATGGTACGATACCACAGCAGCCGACACAAATACCACATTGCCGGTCGCCCCGTGCCCCGTATTTTTGCGGTTCCCGTTTCGGGGCGCAACCGGGTTACAGGGCGGTTATCCTGCCCCACGCGGCACGGGCGGGTCAGGAAACGATATAATCACACACAGTCAATCCAGGATTTTGATCCATTCGGGCTTAAAGCGCACCAGGCTGATGATCTGCTGCATTTCCAGCACCGGCACGTTCTTCGTGATCTGAAACCTGGTCGCCCCCGCCGGAACCGGTTCAAGGATTGTGAACTGACTGCCATGAGGCTGCCAGGTGAAGGCGTGCCGCGCACCCTCCCAGGCCTCGAGGTTCCTGTTTCTGTTCAGCCGCCACTCGAAGTTGTTGACGGGGTATTTGCTGATCTCGCGTTCTTAGATTGTGAAGCGGCGCGTTGGCATGGCGCGGATGAAGACAAGCATGCGCAGCTCATCGTGTTCGTCTTTCGCCTGGTCGATCCGGGCGTTGTAAATCTCAATCACAGCCCGCCCTGTCGCCTGAATGTCATTGAACGGGTCGGAAATCCCCGCCGAGTACGACGGGGCATTACGGCCGGATATAAGCCGCACGCCGGCGCAGCCGTGCGGTGCCTTGTTCTTTACGGTCTTGACCGACCAGCCGATCCCGTTCCAGGCGACATCGGCGATACCCAGCGGTGCGGCGTAGTGCATTCCACCGATGGCCCGGGCAAACATCGACGCGAAATCATTCCCGGACACGTCCGTGTGGCCAACGGCAAGATAATGGACAATGTGCTTGCCCAGAACCTGAATCACGCTTTCCGAAAACTCGCCAAGCGGCCAGGGCTCGTGCTTCCTGGCCTTACCTTGTCCGCGTATTCTGACCGGTGGCATGCAGCACACTCCTTATCACGGCACGCACCATCGGCACGGGAACCGCATTTCCCATCTGCTTGCGGATCTGGCTGTCATTGCCAATGACGTCAAAATTTTCCGGGAAGCCTTGCAGGCGCAGCATTTCCCGAGGCGTCAGCCGCCGTGCGCCATCCACCAGCAGGTAGTTGTAGCTGGCACCGGCCCGCAGGGCACAGGAAAACGGGTGACTGGAAATGTTCCCGGCCTTGTTCTCATGCCAGATTGCCGGGTGCTGCGCCGGGCTATGGGCAGCCATCCGCTTTGCGTAAATCCCCGCGCTCACATAATGTCGCCGGTCCGGGGTCTTTTCCAGAATGTCCGACAGGGGACGGAATGTACTTTCTTCTTCGGGCCAGGCGAAATGATGTAACCCGTCTTGCAGCCCGATGATGATTGTACGTTCCCGCTTTTGCGGCAGCCCGCATTTCAGCGCATTCATGATCGTCCAGTCGGTATCATAGCCGAGTGTTTGAAGCCCGCGCAGAACCTGCGCCAGCGGCCTGCCCGCGTCAAAGGTTGAGAACTGGCGGACATTTTCCAGAATGACGGCCCGGGGCCGCTTCGCATCAAGGATGCGCAGGATTTCCAAAAACAGCGTCCCGCGGGAGTCCTTCATCCCGCCGCGGTCCCCCATGATGCTGAACGGCTGGCAGGGGAAGCCGGCGCACAGAATGTCGTGGTCGGGGATATGGTGCGCCTTCACGCCCGTTATGTCACCCGCCGGGCGCAGGCCGAAATTGTGCTGATACTGTGCGCGGCACGCCTCGTCTATGTCGCTGGCGAACACGCAGCGCAGCCCGAGCGAGGCGGCGGCATAGTGAAAGCCACCGACCCCGCAGAACAGATCGGCAAAGGCGGCAATGCCCGCCGGAGCCAGGTCTTTGGGGTGCGGGTTTCTGATCCTGATGTCTGCGCAGGTCATTGCGATACCCCGCCCCGCTTGTTCGTGCCACAAGCATGAAGCGCAATCCCTGCGCGTCAAGTATTATGTCTTCGGTGTCAGGCCCGATTATTTTTGTGTGCCGGCGTGATTTATGGCCGGGAAAATACGGGTGGCCAGGTCTGATTTGTTTCGGCCGGCAGAGGCGCGGATGCCCCGGCTGCCTCGCACGGCACCCGTCATCTGCCGGATGCGCCCTGAACCCGGGGCGTTGCGAGATTTTTCGTGATGGCACGCACGGCGGCAACCGGATCATCGGCACAAATCACCGGCCGCCCCACCACGATATGATCGGCCCCGGCACCAATGGCATCGGCCGGGGTTGCAACCCGCCTGTGTTCGCCCGGTGCGGCACCGGACGGCCGCACGCCGGGGGTCACAATCAGTTTGCCCGCCGCCCCCGGCAGGGCGCGGAGTGCGGCAGCCTGTTTCGGGGGGGCGATCACGCCGTCCGCCCCGGCCGCCAGTGCCCGGCGCGCCCGCTCGATGACCAGCCTGTGCAGCGTACCGCCTGTGATCATGCAGGCGTCAAGGTCTGCGCGGTCAAGGTCTGTCAGGATGGTAACCGCCAGAAGGCGCATGGGCCTGTCGCCGCGGCCTGCCACGGCGGCCCGCACCACGGGCGGGTCACCGTGCACCGTCAGAAAATCGATTTCCTGGGCCGCAATCCCCGCCACCGCCCGTTCCACTGTCGTGCCGATGTCAAAGAGCTTCATATCCAGGAACACGCGCTTGCCGCGCCCCTTCAGTTCGTTGGCCAGCGCAAATCCCCCGCCCGTCAGCATGCCGAGCCCGACCTTGTAGAAACTGACCGCATCCCCGAGCCGGTCCGCCAGTTCAAGCCCGCCGACGATGTTTGGCACGTCGAGCGCGATAATCAGACGATCATCCGCCATGGGGTGCCCTTCAGTGGCCGCTGTGGCCATGGCCGGTGTGCCTGGGCTTTTCGACTTTGAAGACAACCTCGAGCTCCCCGGCCTTTTCGAAAACGAGCGTGGCGGGAATCGTTTCACCGGCCTCAAGCGGGTCGCCATTCAGCCCCATGAACATCACGTGATACCCGCCGGGCCCAAGGTTCACCGTCGCCCCCGCCGGGATGTCGATTGCCGGAACATGCCCCATCCGTGCGACACCTTGATCATCTACCGTGGTTTCGTGGATCATGACCTGCGGAAAATCTGCGCGCACCTCCATGAGCCTGTCCCCTGTGCCGCCGGCGTTGGCAATACGCATGAAACCGCCGCCCGACCGGGCAGTCCTGGCCGTTGCAAAGGCGACCGGGCGGTCAATCGTCAGATCGCCGAGCCTGTACTCCTGTGCCGACAGCGGGCCGGCCAGCACAAGAACTGAAAAAACAACCGCCTTGCGCATTTCATGATGTCCCTTGTGCGGGTTGATGCAGATAATCGTTGTGGCCGCACGGGTCCGGCGGCACCCGGCCGCCGCAGCCCTGGCTGATACAAATTTGTCTCTGGCGCTCCCGAAAGCGGGCCTTGCGGGCCGCACCGACTGTGCCGGCACAGTGATGGCAGGACACGCCATGCTCATATTCCGGTCGCCGGGCATCCGCGGGCAGGATCGGCCTGCGGCAGCCATGGCAGAGCATGTGCGGCCCTGCCGCCAGACCGTGGCCAACAGACACGCGCCGGTCAAAGACAAAGCATGATCCCCGCCAGCGGCTGTCGGCCTGCGGCACATGTTCAAGGTATTTCAGAATGCCGCCTTTCAGGTGGCAGACCTGCGCCCCATGCATGATCAGGTAGCCCGCGGATTTTTCGCAGCGGATACCACCGGTGCAGAACATGGCAACCTTTTTGCCCGCGAAGCGCACAGCGTTTTCTGCCCACCAGGCCGGGAATTGGCCAAACGTCTCAATACCCGGGTCAATGGCACCGTCAAAGGTTCCGATTTCCGTCTCGTAAAAATTGCGCGTGTCAATCAGAACCACACCCGGATCATCGACCAGGGCATTCCAGTCGCCTGCTTCCACATAGCATCGCGCAGCGGCAGTCGGATCCACATCCGGCCGGCCCATGGTCACGATTTCGCGCTTCAGGCGCACTTTCATGCGTAAAAAAGGCGGCACCCTGGCGGTGCTTTCCCTATGTTCAAGTGTCGCAAACCCGGGCAGGGCGCGCACATGCGCAAGTACCGCATCAATGCCGGCCCGTGCCCCGGCGATGGTGCCGTTGACCCCTTCCGGTGCGACAAGAAGGGTTCCCTTTACGCCCGCCCGCCCGCAGATCCTGCGCAACGGCCCCTGCACCGAAGCCGGGTCCGGCACCGGGGCGAAATGATAGAACGCTGCAACGGCATATGCCATGCACCCCCCTTACCGGTGCGCCCGCCCGCCGGCAAGCGATCCCTGTCCGTTTCAGGGGGACCCGATACATTTCCCCGACAAATTTCAGCGGCTGCGGCTTCCGGTCACGGGTGCAGGATGATCTTCGGTGCGGCGACGGTGCCGTGGTGGATATCCCGAAACGCCTGGCCGCCATCGGCCAGGGCCCGGTGTTCCATCCAGGCGAGATCTCCGAAGCGGCCATCGAATATCCCGGCGGCGGCGGCGTGGAAATCCTCCCTGGTGTAGCAATAGGTGCCGATAAAGGTGATTTCCTGCAGGGTCATGCGCCGGATATCGAGCCCGCCTGCCGCATCCCCCAGCCCCACGTGCACCAGCACCCCGCCGGGGGCCACCGCCGCGCAGGCGGCGCGGCGGGTGGTGCCATATCCTGCCGCGTCTATAATCAGGTCGTAGGGGCCGGTCGCGGATTCAGGTGACAGCACATCGAGGCCTTCCCGTTGCAGGGCGGCATGGCGCAGCGGATTTGGCTCTGCCACCGCGATGTCGCCCGCACCCAGTGCCCGCAGGCTCAACGCGGAACCGAGCCCGATGGCCCCGCCGCCCTGCACCAGGCAGCGTGCGGTGCCAGGGTTGCCGTGCAGCCGGCCCTGGCCCAGCCTGGCCGCATGCCAGCACACGGCCAGCGGCTCCGCCAATGCCGCCCGGGGCATATCCACGTGATCCGGTACCTCCACAAGGTTTTCGACGGGTATCGCCAGCAGTTCCGCAAAGGCCCCTTCGCGCGGCGGCATAGAGATGATCTGGCGATCAGGGCACAGGTTTTCGCGCCCTTCAGTGCTTGCCGGGCTCAGGGGATTTGTCACAAGCGGGTTCACCGTGACGCGCCTGCCGTCCAGTGCACCGCCGCGCACACGGCCGGCAGCCTCATGGCCCAGGATCAGAGGCGGCGGGCGGCGCGGGTCATGGCCACGCCAGGCGTGCATGTCGGACCCGCAGATGCCCACGGCCTCCACCGCGACCAGGGCGTGACCGGGCGGCGGAACCGGGTCTGCAACCTGTTGGCAGGCCATGCGCATCCTGCCGGTATAAACCAGTGCCTTCATGGGTTTCCCATCGGTTTTCGGGGGCAGCGGAACAGGCCCGGGGCCTGACAGTCAGCTTTCGGTGCCCAGATCAAAGGTTTCGCCGGGAAAGTATTTTGCCAGCCGCACGTCCGCCGTACGGGCGTGGCCTTCCATCCCTTCCAGTCGCGCAATCCGGGCCGTGGCGATGGCCACATCCCGGGTTCCTTCGCGGGTGGCGCGCTGCCAGGTGACGAGCTTCATGTATTTGTGTACGCTCAGGCCACCCGTGTAGCGCGCAGACCGGCCGGTTGGCAGCACATGGTTTGGCCCCGATGCCTTGTCGCCATAGGCCACTGTCACCTCTTCGCCCAGGAAGAGCGAACCATAACATTTCAGCCGCGCCAGCCACCAGTCAGGATCTTCGGCCTGCACCGTCAGGTGCTCCGGCGCGTAATCGTCGGATGTTGCCGCCATCTCTTCCCGGTCAGCGCAGAGTATCACCTCCGCATAATCGCGCCAGGCGGCGGCGGCATTGTCGCGGTTTGCCTCCGGCAGGTCATCGATCAGGGCAGGCACCAGGTTCATCACCTTCTGCGCCAGCACGCGGCTGTCTGTCACAAGCCAGACCGGCGAATTATATCCGTGTTCCGCCTGGCCGACCAGATCCTGCGCAACAATCGCCGCATCCGCGCCACAATCGGCCAGGATAAGGCTGTCGGTCGGTCCGGCAATCATATCGATCCCGCAGTGGCCAAAGAGGATGCGCTTGGCCTCTGCCACAAACTGGTTGCCCGGGCCCACAAGAATGTCTGCCTCCGGCAGGCCGAACAGGCCATAGGCCATGGCGGCCACGCCCTGTACGCCGCCCATGGCCAAGATTTTGTCAGCCCCGCACAGGTGGGCCGCATGGATGATGGCATCCGCCACCCCGTCCGCGCCCCGGGGCGGGGAACAGGCGGTGATATGGTCCACCCCCGCCACCTTCGCGGTGGTCACGGTCATCATGGCAGAGGCCACGTGGGAATAGCGCCCGCCGGGCACGTAACAGCCCGCGGCCCGCACCGGTATGGCGCGCTGGCCCGCCCTCAGGCCAGGCTGGATTTCCAGTTCCACCGGCGTCATGGCCCCCTTCTGCGCCTCCGAAAAGCGGCGGACGTTATCATGGGCAAAGGCGATGTCATCCTTCAGCTTTTGCGGCACCCGGGCAGAGGCGGCGGCGATATGGTCCGGGCCAAGCAGTGCCGGGCCCCTGTAATTGTCAAATTTGGCGGCGTAGTCCAGCGCGGCCTGTTCCCGGCGTTCCCCGATATCCGCCAGGATGCCGCGCACGGTTTTCTGCACATCGGCGCGGCCGGTCTGCGCCGTTTTCGTTGCCTTTTTCAGATACTCGCGCACCATGGGATACCCCCCTGTGGATTTCAGGCCCGCCCCCCTTGTGGCGGATGTACCGGGCAGCCGCAAGAGTTCTGCCGGTGATATCAGGCATCAAAAGGCCGCCTTCAGGGCCGGACAGGCAAATATCAGCAGGATGGCCAGCCGCCGCGGGCGCGGATGTCTGTCGAGCACAGGTCCGCCATCGGCCCGGTGACCAGGCACCAGCAGGGTGCCGGGCACCGGGGCAAGGCGGCCGCGCGGGGGGCCGCAAGGCGGGTGTGACGAAACCGTCTTGCCGCCGGGCTGACGCCTGCGGCCACCACCCGCCCCGGGCGGCCCAGCACACCGACCGGGACCATGCGCATGATGCGGTCCCAGTCCTTCCAGCGATGGAAAGAGGCGAGGTTATCCGCCCCCATCAGCCAGACGAACCGAACGCCCGGATAGCGGGCAACAAGTTTGCGCAGCGTGGCAGCCGTGGTACGGGTGCCAAGCCGGGCCTCCACATCCGTCACGACGATGCGCGGATCCCGAATCAGCCGCCGGCAGGCCGCCATACGCCGCACCAGCGGGGCCGGGCCGCGGGCCTTCAGCGGGTTGCCCGGGCTGACCATCCACCACACCCGATCCAGCCCGAAGGACCGGAGTGCCTGGCGGGTAATATGCACGTGTCCGGCATGGGGCGGGTCAAAGGACCCCCCCAATATGCCGATCACCTGGCCACAGGCCGCTGCCGGAAACCCCCGTTGCACGTCTTTCTGCCTTTGCCCCGCACCGGGCGGCCCGGTGCCCGGTGGTCAGTCAAACCGGCCGTCGTGCAGAACCCAGTATACCGGGTCGTTGCGCACGGCGTCGTTACCTTCGGCAAGGTCCGCCGGCAACTCCCCGTCCTTGTCCCGCGCCCTGATGTTCGCACCCGCGTCAATAAGGGCGCGGACGGCATCCGGGGTGCCATTCCTCGCCGCCCGGTGAAGCGGTGTTTTGCCCTTTTCGTCCCGCGCC
This sequence comes from Paracoccaceae bacterium, assembly GCA_014323795.1. GTDB lineage: Bacteria > Pseudomonadota > Alphaproteobacteria > Rhodobacterales > Rhodobacteraceae > Amylibacter. The sequence goes on from JACONK010000022.1 coordinate 18,840, forward strand.
GCGACATCCGCGCCCGCGTCAAGAAGGGCGCGGATGGCCTCCGGGCTCTCGTCCGCCGCAAAGTGAAGCGGTGTCCCGCCGCCTTTGTTCCGCGCCGCGATATCCGCGCCCGCGGCGATGCAGGCTGCCACGCGCCCGGCCGGTGCCGTGTCCCAGAAGCTCTCTTCCGCCCAGTTGCAGTCATTTGCCCGGGCGGGTGGTGCAAGCATGAGTGCCGCCAGCGCGGCGGCTATCAGGTGTTTCATCGGGTCTTCCCCCTGTCGGTTTTGCCCATCCCTGCACTGGCTGCCGCGAAAGTCAAGTGCCACGCCGGGAAAGCGGCATACCGCCCGCCGGGCCTGCCGGTCCCGGCCCGTGTGGCGCGGCGCACCATCGGCCGCCCCGTCCCGATGCCCCCATTCCTGCCCCGCACCGGGCCTTCCGGATGTCAGTCAGGCCAGGCCTCGTGCAAATCCCGAAACACCGGGTCGGCACACACGGCGCTGTTATCTTTGGCAAGGTGCGCAGGCAACTTCCCGTCCTTGTCCCGCACCCTGATGTCCGCGCCCGCGTCTGTCAGGGCGCGGACGGCATCCGGGGTGCCCCACCACGCCGCAATGTGCAGCGGTGTTCTGCCGTCTTTATCCCGCGCATCGGGATTCGCGCCGGCGTCAAGAAAGGCGAGGATGGACCGCGCATGATCTCTCCATGTCGCATCGTGCAGCGGTATCCTGCCGTCCTTGTCCCGCGCATTGATATCCGCACCCGCATCTATCAGGGCACGGATGGTCTCCGGTGCACCAAACCCCGCCGCCCGGTGCAGCGGTGTTTGGCCGTATTTGTCCCGCACCGCGATATCCGCACCCGCGTCTATCAGGGCACGGGCGCATTTCGGGTCGCCCCCCGCCGCCTTGTAAAGCGGTGTCACGCCAGCCTTGTCCCGGGCCGCGATATCCGCACCCGCGTCTATCAGGGCGCGGACGGTGCCCGGATACCCCCCCTCCGCCGCCAGGTGCAGCAGCGTATCGCCGGCCCGGTTCCGGGCCGCGATACGCGCACCCGCGGCGACAAGTTCCCGGACGGAACCGGGATCCCCCCCCTCCGCCGCCGCCTTGTAAAGCGGTGTATCGCCAGCCTTGTTCCGGGCCGCGATATTCGCACCCGCGTCTATCAGGGCGCGGACGGAACCGGGATACCCCCCGGCCGCTGCCAGGTGCAGCGGTGTATCGCCAGCCTTGTTCCGGGCCGCGATATTCGCACCCGCGGCGACAAGATCCCGGACGGAAACCGGATGCCCCGCCGCCGCCAGGTGCAGCGGTGTCACGCCATCCTCGTTTCGCACATTGGTCTTCGCACCCGCGTCAAGAAGGGTGCGGACGGAATCCGGATAGCCCCCGGCCGCCGCCAGGTGAAGCGCCGTCATGCCATCTTCGTTGCGCGCATTGATCTTCGCCCCCGCGTCAAGAAGGGCGCGGACGCAGCCCGGCTTTCTCCCCGCCACTGCCGCCAGGTGAAGCGGCGTATCGCCAGACCATTCGACCCGCGCCGCGATATCCGCGCCCGCGTCTATCAGGGTGCGGACGATTTCTGTACGGACATCTCTCGCCAGGGTTTTGAATTGTTTAAGCAGAACATTGTTACTTTTTGTGTGGAGCATTTGCGCACGTTCGTCATCTGTCCAGATTCCCAAAACCATCCCCGCCGCCCTGTGCAGCGGTGTCCAGCCGAATTCATTCCGCGCCTCCGTATCCGCACCCGCGCTGATGAGTGCACGGACGGCCCCCGGCCCGGCAATCACCGCGCTGTGAAGCAGTGTGTCGCCGTATGCGTCCCGTGCATTGACATCCTCCCCTGCGGCGACAAGCGTACGGATGGCCTCCGGGTTGCCTTCCCACGCAGCCGTGTAAATTTCGGCCATGCCGTCTTCGTCCCGCCCGCACCGATGCAGGCTGCCATGCACCCGACTGTCGCCGGCACCTGTCTGTTCCGTTGTCTGTTCCATTCGGTCTTCTCCCTGTCGGTTTCGTTTATAATTGCGCCGGTTGCCGCGGAAATCAAGAAATCAACGGCCAGGCCCTGCGGCCACCGCCGTGCGGTTCCCGGCCATGGCACGAACCCCGGCCGGCGGATTGCCAGGCCGCGCCGACGGGGCTACACCCCGCCTGTTACCGCTTCCGATAAAGGGCAGAAATCATGGCAGCCTATCAATATGTCTATCACATGCACGGGGTATCCAAAACCTGTCCGGGGGGCAGGAAATGCTTTGAAAATATCTGTCTCAACTTCCTGCCCGGCGTCAGGATTGGCGTCGTGGGGGTGAACGGGGCGGGCAAATCGACGCTGATGAGGATCATGGCGGGCATCGACAGGGATTTCAGCGGGGAGGCCCGGGCCGCCGAAGGTATCACGGTCGGCTATCTGCCGCAGGAACCGCAGCTGACCCCGGGCCTCGGCGTCCGCGAAACCGTGATGCTTGGCGTGGCGGAAAAGCGGGCCATCCTGGACCGCTACACCGAACTTGCCATGAATTATTCAGACGAAACCGCCGAAGAAATGGGCCAATTACAGGACGTGATCGATAGCCAGGACCTGTGGAACCTTGACGCCGGCATTGACATCGCCATGGAGGCCCTGCGCTGCCCGCCGGATGACGCGGATGTCGGCACCCTGTCGGGCGGGGAACGCCGCCGCGTGGCCCTGTGCAAACTGCTGCTGGAGGCCCCGGACATGCTGCTGCTGGATGAGCCGACGAACCACCTGGATGCCGAAACCGTTTCCTGGCTGCAAAAGCATCTGATCGATTACGCGGGCACCTGCCTGATCGTGACCCACGACCGGTACTTCCTGGATACTATCACCGGCTGGATCCTGGAAATCGACCGCGGGCGGGGCATCCCCTATGAAGGCAACTATTCTTCCTGGCTGGAACAGAAGGCCCGGCGGATGGAACAGGACGCCCGGGATGACACATCACGCCGAAAAACCCTGGAACGGGAGCTCGAATGGATCCGCCAGGGCACCAGGGCCCGGCAGACCCGGCAGAAGGCGCGGATTAACCGATACAACGAACTTGCCGGGCAATCGGAACGCGAAAAGACAGGGCGTGCGCAGATCATCATCCCCAACGGCCCGCGGTTTGGCGACAGGGTGATAGAGGTGAAAAACCTGCGCAAGGCGTTCGGCGACAGGCTGCTGATCGAGGATCTGACGTTTTCCCTGCCCCCCGGCGGGATCGTCGGCGTGATCGGCCCGAACGGGGCAGGCAAATCAACGCTTTTTAAAATGCTGACCGGCCAGGAACAGCCCGACGGCGGAACCGTGACCTGCGGCGACACAGTGCAGCTTTCCTATGTTGACCAGAGCCGGGACGCGCTGAACGACGATGCAAGCGTCTGGGAAGAAATCAGTGCCAGCCAAGACATCATCAAACTCGGCGATGCGGAGGTCAACAGCCGCGCCTATTGTTCCTCCTTCAACTTCAGGGGCGGCGACCAGCAAAAAAAGGTTGGCCAGCTCTCGGGCGGGGAACGCAACCGCGTACACTTGGCGAAACTGCTGAAATCCGGCGGCAACGTGCTGCTGCTGGATGAACCGACCAACGACCTGGATGTGGAAACCCTGCGGGCACTGGAAGATGCGCTGACAGATTTTGCCGGCTGTGCCCTGGTCATCAGCCACGACCGCTTCTTTCTGGACCGCATCTGCACGCACATCCTGGCGTTTGAGGGTGCGGCGCGGACGGAATGGTTTGAAGGCAACTTTGAGGATTACGAAAAGGACAAGATACGCAGGCGCGGGCCAAACACGCCGGAGCCCGGGCGGGGGAAACACAGGAAGTTTACCACCTGAGCACGGGATCAGGCTTTCCCATCCTTTCCACGCCTCTTCCCGCACCCGTCTTGCCCGCCGCGACCCCTGGTGCGCAAGGCCGGGACTGGCGCAGGGGCGTTGCGGTGCCTGTATGGCGGGCGGCCCTTGATTTCCGCGGCAGCCAGTGCAAGGGTGGGAAAAACCGGCAAGGGGGAAACCGGATGAAACACTTGGCAGCCGCCGCGCCGGCGGCAGCCATGGAAACGACAGGGGCCGGGGCGCAGAGCTTACAGAGGTGAAATTGAACGGGCAGACAATCCGCATACCCAACCAGATTAACAGTTTGAAGGCTGTGGATAATGCTTTTCGCAGCCTCAATGATTTGGAGCACTGTGAAATTCTTAATTTTGATTTTCGCTGGTGCCAATTCTCTGAACCATTTGCGCTTCTCTATTTGGGGAGACGGATAACAAACATTAAGGACGAGCATGTTGCTTTAGAAACCAAAATACTCATTCCCAAACATCCGACTTCCGCCTTTTTCGGTTATGCACCGCATGTTGGCTTTTTTGACTTCATCGGTTCCGATATTGGTCGAAAGATGGGGGAGGCACAGGGCTCACCAAACTACTTTCCGATCAGGCATTGGTGTATAGAAAAAATTCTGTCCCTGTCAAACGGTGATCCTGTGGGGGCATTTATTGACAGACAGGCCGGTAAAATAGCGAAAATTTTAATCCAGGAAGACAGTGGAGATATTTTTGCTATGGTCCAATACGCAATCCGGGAGATCGTCCGAAACTCCATTGAACATAGCAAGGGCAAATCGTGCTGGTTTTTTGGGCAATACTGGCCGAAGAAGAATTTGGCGGAAATCGTTGTTATGGATGACGGGGTTGGAATTTCTGATACCCTGATTGATAACGAATACATCGATGTTTCAACCAATCTGGCCGGAATGAAATTATCCCTGTTTCCAGGGGTAACAGGTGTGACTCGGGCTGAGCGCCTGGAGCAGGATGATACGTGGGGAAATTCAGGTTTTGGGCTTTATATTCTTAGTGAAATTTTTGGAAAATTTGGTGAATTCCATATGATTTCCGAAAATGACTATTTAAAAATTAATAAACAGGGTCAGTGTCATAAGGCGTACCCGTTCCGCGGAACCGGAATTGCGATACGTTTTCCGGTACGCGCTCTGGAACACGCAAGAGGAGAACTTGACAGCATTAATTCCAGAGGGGAAAAACTGCGTTCCGAACTGCTGAAAGACTTCCCTATTAAGGCTTCTGTAGCTTCAAGGATGCTAAGTTCCCACTGTTCAAAGAAAATTAAAAAGGGCCAGGATGCGATAGGGTCTCTTGGCACTTTATAGTGAGGATGACAAGATCCATGCAAAGGTATGCACATACGCCTGATCAATCGCCGGTCCGCGGGAACAGCCCAAAGATGGCCCGGCGCGGGCCAGGAACTGGGGGTATCATGGCGGGGCCGGCGATATGCCGCTTTCCCGACGTGGCACTTGATTTTCGCGGCAGCCGGTGCAGGGATGGGCAAAACCAAACAGGGGGAAGACCGGATGAAACACCTGACAGCCGCCGCGCTGGTGGCAGCCATGCTTGCACCACCCGCCCGGGCAAATGACTGCAACTGGTTGGAGCAGAGCTTCTGGGACACGGCACCGGCCGGGCGCGTGGCAGCCTGCATCGCCGCGGGCGCGGATGTCGCGGCGCGGGACGAAAAGGGCAAAACACCGCTGCACCGGGCGGCGGCGCGGGGCAGAACGGAGGTCGTCCGCGCCCTTCTTGACGCGGGCGCGGACATCAGGGCCCGGACCAAAGACGGAAAGTTGCCCGCGGACCTTGCAGAGGATAACGAGGCCGTGCGCAACGACCCGGTATACTGGGTTCTGAACGAAGCCCGGTTTGACTGACCGCCGGGAACCGGACCGCCCGGTACGGGGCCTTCACACAGGGGCCGGGGCAGGCCCTGGCCGCCTGAAGGTGTGATTTGGCCCTGACAATGGATAACGACGCAGCCCGGCGGGCCATTGCCTTTCTTGAACGGGCGGAGGCATTGAAAGATACCCTGCGCACCGGCTGCACGGCTGGCGGACGGGCGGAGGATACGGCGGGCCACACCTGGCGGCTGTGCCTGTGGCTGGTGGTTTTCGGTGCCCGGGTGGAGGGCCTTGACCAGGCCCGCGCCCTGCGCATGGCGGTGGTCCATGACCTGGGGGAGGCGATATCGGGCGATATCCCGGCCCCCCGCCAGGGCCCCGGCAAACCGGCACAGGAACGGGCAGATTTCGTGGCCCTGCTGGGTGACCTGGACAACGCGGACGACCTGCTGGCCCTGCGGGACGAATACGCAGCGGGGGAAACCCTGGAAGCCCGCATCGTGAAAGGTTTTGACAGGCTGGAAACGATAGTGCAGCACACCCAGGGGCAAAACCCGGCGGATTTCAATTACGCCTTCAACCTGGGCTACGGCACGGACCGGACGGACCGGCACCCGCTGTTGCGGCAGTTGCGCAGGATTGCGGATAACAAAACCAGGGCGCGGATGTGAACCGCACCGGGGCCAGAATACCGCCCCGGCGCGGCCGGCTAAGCACCGGTGTGGCCCGGCCATGCGCGGATATGCGGGATCAGCCACGTCTTGCCACCGGGACAGCGGGGCGGGCTTCTTTCCCGGGTTTGCCCTGCTCCAGGACTGATCGACCATGATGTTCAACTTCGGCTCCATCAACATGGATCTCGTCTATCGGGTGTCGCATCTGCCCGAGGCAGGCGAAACACTGCACTGCCGATCCTTCGAACGCTTTCTTGGCGGCAAGGGCATCAACCAATCCATTGCAATGGCCCAAAGCGGTGCCCCCGTGCGCCACATCGGCTGCGTCGGTGCGGACGGGGCCTGGGTTCGTGACCGGATCAGGCAATTCGGCATCGCACTTGACGATATCGTCACGGTTGACCAACCCACCGGCCACGCCATCATCTGTGTCGACGACGCGGGTGAAAACCGGATCGTGGTCGCCGGCGGTGCAAACCATGGCTTTACCAGAGCCCGGATCGACGCAACACTTGCCACCGCCAGGGCAGGCGACTGGGTAATGCTGCAGAATGAAACAAACCTTGTTCCCCATATCGCGGCGCAGGCCAAAATAATGGGTCTGCACGTCTGCTATTCCGCCGCGCCCCTTGACGCGGACGCTGTGGCGCAGATCCTGCCACAGCTTGACATGATCGCCATCAACGAAGGGGAAGCGGCTGCCCTGGCGGCTGCCCATGGCAGAGCGGCTTCCGAGCTTGGCATCCCCTATGTTCTGATCACCCGCGGCAGGGCCGGGGCGGTGTTCCATGCAAGGGGCACAACCTTTGAACAGGCCGGTTTCCCGGTCACGCCGGTTGACACCACCGGTGCGGGCGACACATTTCTGGGCGCGTTCATGGCCCGTTTTGTGGAAACCGGCCCGCGCAACGCGCTCCGCTTTGCCGCGGCGAGCGCGGCCATACAAGTCACCCGCCCGGGGGCCGCCGCCGGCATCCCCGCAAGGGCCGATGTGGAGGCTTTCCTTGCCAATGCACAAGATCCTGATCGATACTGACCCCGGAATAGACGATGCCATGGCGATACTCTACGCCGGCCTGCATCCGGACATTGAAATTGTGGGCCTTACCGCCGTCTACGGTAATATCAACGTCGACATCGCCACCCGCAACGCGCTGGTGTTAGGCGACATGCTGGGCCGGCCGATCCCGGTTGCCCGGGGTGCGGAAATACCCCTGTTACAGAAACCAAAGCCCGTATCCGACCACGTGCACGGCAAGGAAGGCTTCGGCGAACTGCCGGCCCAAACCACGCACCGCCGGGCGGAACGCGAAGACGCCGCCGGCTTTATTTGCACGATGATCAACGAAAACCCGGGCCAGATCACCCTTGCCCCCATCGGCCCGCTGACCAACATCGCCACGGCACTTTTCAAAGACCCGTCTATTGCCGCCAAAACCAAAGGCGTCGTGCTGATGGGTGGCAGTCTTGATCGCGGAAATGTAACCAAATGGGCAGAGGCCAACATATGGAATGACCCGGAGGCGGCCAACGTCGTCTTCGCCGCCGACTGGCCGGTCACGATGGCGGGGCTTGATGTAACCACGCAGGTGCGCTGCACCCCCGGCGATTTTGACATGCTGGCGCACCAGGCCCCGAAACTCGGCGGTTTCCTGCGCGACATCACCGGTTTTTACATGCGCTTTTACGAATCCCGATACGGGTTTTCCGGGGCCTGTATGCACGACCCCACGGCACTGATCGCCGTCACGAACCCGGAGCTTTTTACCGTTGAAACCACGGCGGTAGAGGTTATCGTAAGCGGCGAACGCGCCGGGCAGACAATCCGCGCCGCCGGGGCCGGCCGATGCCCCGCCAGCGTGTTGACCGGCGTAAATGCGGCGGGCGTGAAAGAGCGTTTCTTTACCACGCTCGCCACAGGCCATTAGGGAGAGGACGATGGCGGAATTTGACGTTCTTGCACTGGGCCCGAAAGATCCGGACGCACCGGAACGCTTTGCCAAATCCCTGCGCGAAACCGGTTTTGCAGTGATCAGGGACCACGACATCGACATGGCTGAAATCCAGGCGATGTACGACCAATGGTCGGTCTACTTTCGGAATGATGCAAAACACGGCGATACAACCGAACAGGGCGACCCGGCGGGCTACTTCGGCTACAAATCCGAAAACGCCAAAGGGCGGGCGCAGAAGGATTTGAAGGAGTTCTACCACGTCTACCAGTCCCGCCACGTTCCGGCAGAGGTTGAAGAGGTGACGCGCAGGTTTCACGCAAGCCTGATCCGGCTGGGCGAAACCCTGCTCGGCTGGCTGGACGATGTGACGCCGGACAGGGTTAAATCTGAACTTTCCATGCCCTTCAGGCAAATGGTGAACGGTTCCCGGCACCACCTGCTGCGCGTACTGCACTACCCGCCCTTGCCCGATGATGTGCAACCGGGCGAGGTGCGGGCCGCCGCCCATGGCGACATCAACCTGATCACGCTGCTTGTCACCGGATCCGAGCCCGGCCTGCAGGCACAGGATGTGAACGGGGACTGGCATGATGTGCCATGCGGCACCGGATATATCAACGTGAACGCGGGCGACATGCTGGAACAGGCCAGCCGGAATTACTATCCGTCCACGGTGCACCGGGTGGTGAACCCGGACAAACGGGAAAACCGTTCCCGCTATTCCCTGCCGCTTTTCATGCATCCGAATCCGGATGTCCGGCTCGCCCACCAGACAGCGGGCGAATTTTTGGAAGAACGGCTTCGCGAAATCGGGCAGAACGGGTAGCATGCGCACTTAACTGCCGGGGGCCGTACCCCCGTTTCAACCAGGAGAAAACCACATGAAAAAAATATGTTCGGCACTGATGGCCGGTATTATCAGCGTTGCGGCCGGGCTGGCCGCTGCGGCCGGGTTCAAGCCTGCCGTGATCTACGATATGGGCGGCAAGTTCGATAAATCCTTCAACGAAGGCGTCTACAACGGCCTGAAGCGGTTCACCGAAGAAACCGGGGTAGAGGTGATGGAATTCGAGGTCACCAATGAAACCCAGCGTCAGCAGGCGATGGAACGCATGGTGCAGCGCGGGGCGACTGTCGTGCTCGGCGTGGGGTTTGCGCAAGCCGATGCGATTTCTGCCGTGGCGGCAGCCAACCCGGATGTGAAGTTTTCTATCATCGATGTAAACTGGCTCGACCATTCAAACCTGCGCCAATACGCATTCAGGGAAGAGGAAGGATCCTACCTTGTGGGCATGGCCGCCGCGATGGCATCCCAAACCGGCATTGTGGGCTTTGTCGGCGGCATGGATATCCCGCTGATCTCTGCCTTTGAATGCGGCTACAGGCAGGGCGCAAGGGCCGCTGATCCGGATGTGACCATACTGGCCAACATGACCGGCACCACGCCGGCAGCATGGAGCGACCCGGCCAGGGGTGCCGAACTGACCCAGGGCCAGATCGACCGCGGCGCGGACGTGGTGTACCATGCTGCCGGTGCCACCGGCCTGGGTGTGCTGCAGGCCGCCGCCGACGCGGGCAAAATGTCCATCGGTACGGATTCAAACCAGAACTACATTCATCCGGGTTCAGTTCTGACATCTTCGCTAAAGCGCGTGGATCTGGCCGCCTATGAAACCATGAAAGACGCGATGTCGGGCACCTTCAATACCGGGGTGCGCAGTATCGGCTTGGCCGAAGGGGGTGTCGGATGGGCACTGGATGAACACAACCGCGCCATGATCACGCCGGAAATGGAAGCGGCCATAAACGCGGCATCCGCCAGGATTGCTTCCGGTGAAATCGAGGTCCACGACTATCGTTCGGACAACACCTGCCCGGTGGAATAAGCCATCCATGCCAGGGAAAAGGACCGGGGGCGGGGGCGATGCCGCGCCCCTCGCCTTGCGGCTTGAAGGGATCAGCAAATCCTTCGGGCTGGTCCGCGCCAACCGGAACATTGACCTGGATGTGAAGCCGGGGTCAATCCACGGGATCATCGGTGAAAACGGGGCCGGAAAATCCACGCTGATGAACATCATCTACGGGATGCACCGCGCCGACGAAGGCAGGATTCATGTGGCAGGCCAACCGGTGGACGTTCGTTCCAGTGCGGATGCGATTGCCTGCGGCATCGGCATGGTTCACCAGCACTTCATGCTGGTGCCAACTTTTTCGGTGCTGGAAAATGTGATGCTCGGCACCGAAGGCGGGATGTTCCTGCGCGAAGGCAGGCAGGCCGCCCGCAGACGGATCATGGAATTGTCCGAACGCTTTAGCCTTGCCGTCGATCCGGACGCCATTGTCGGCGACCTGAACGTGGGCCAGCGCCAGCGGGTGGAGATTATCAAGGCGCTCAAGGGCGGCGCGAACGTCCTGATCCTGGATGAGCCGACCGGCGTGCTGACCCCGCAGGAGGCGGAGCAGCTTTTTGACATTATCCGTGTGCTCAGGGAACGCGGCGTGTCCGTGCTGCTGATCACCCATAAACTGGCAGAGATCATGGCGATCACCGACACGGTTTCCATTATGCGCCAGGGTAAAATGGCCGGCCACCGGGAAACCGCGCAAACCTCGCCCGAGGAACTGGCAGAATTGATGGTCGGCCGCAAGGTTCTGCTGGAAGTCGACCGAACCCCGGCCAATCCGGGAAACGTTCGCTTTTCCGCAAGCGGGCTTGGCTACACAAACCCGGCAGGAATTGTCGAACTCGCAGACATCAGTTTTGAGGTGCGGTCCGGTGAAATCCTCGGCGTGGCGGGCGTCAGCGGCAACGGCCAGACCCAGCTGATGGAAGTGCTTGCCGGCATGCGGCCTCTCACCGCCGGGACGATCAGCATCCTTGGCACCGAGATCCGCGCCGATACCGCCACCAGCCCCCGCCGCATCCGGATCCTGGGCGTGGGTCACATCCCCGAAGATCGCCACCACCACGGGCTGGTGCTGAATTTCGAAGCCCGCGAAAACATGATCCTCGGCTTCCACGACAGTGCCCTGACAGGCACCGGTTTCCTGATGGATCAGTCGGCCATGTCCTCAAATTGCCGGGAAAGGATGGCCGGTTTTGACGTGCGCCCGGGCAACCCGCGGCTCAATGCAAGGAGCTTCTCCGGCGGCAACCAGCAGAAGATGGTTATCGCGCGGGAATTCTCCGCAAACCCCGGTGTCCTGCTGGTAGGACAGCCAACCCGTGGCGTCGATGTGGGTGCCATCGAATTTATCCACAAACGCCTCCTGGCCCTAAGGGACGCAGGCTGCGCAATCCTGCTTGTGAGCGTGGAGCTTGATGAGATCATGTCTCTCGCAGACCGAATCATGGTGCTCTGCGCCGGTCGCAATGTCGGCATCATCGATGCGGCAGCGGCGGACCGCCGGACACTCGGCCTGATGATGGCAGGCCAGCGGCAGGAGGGGGCCGTCGCATGAGCACGCCGCCCCCTCTCCCGCGCTGGGCAGACCTGGTGCTGCTGCCATTCCTTAACCTTTGCGCGGCTTTCCTGATCTGCGGACTCATCGTATACGCCATCGGTGAAAACCCGTTCGAGGCGATGGGCGTGATGGTCCGGGGGGCTTTCATCTATCAGGGCGGGCTGGGCTACACGCTCTATTACACCACCAGCATTATTTTCACCGGTCTTGCCGTGGCCGTCGCCTTTCACGCCGGGATGTTCAACATCGGCGGCGAAGGGCAGGCAACGTTCGGCGGCATTGGCGCGGCGCTCGCCGCTTTCGGCTGCGCCTGGGCACCGGGGATTATCGCCCTGCCCATGGCAATCCTGGGTGCGGTGCTGGCGGGCGCGCTCTGGGGGGTCATACCTGGCTATCTGCAGGCCAAACGCGGCAGCCACATCGTGATAACCACGATCATGTTTAACTTCATCGCCGCCTCCGTGCTTGTCTGGCTGCTTGCCGGGCCGCTCATCCAGCCGGGCCAGTCGAGCCCGCAAACCGCCCCGCTGCCCGATCAGACATGGCTGCCCGGGATGTCAGACATGCTGGCCCGGGCCGGGGTTGAAACCGCACACACCCCGCTCAACGGCTCTTTTTTCATTGCCCTGGCCGCGCTTGGCCTGTTCTGGGCCCTGATCTGGCGCACCAGGCTCGGCTATGAAATCCGCGCTGTGGGGCAGAATGCGGACGCCGCCCATTATGCAGGCATCAACGGGGCCCGCGTGATTATCATCGCCATGGCGGTCGCAGGGGCCTTTGCCGGGCTGCTGGCCACAAATGAGGTGCTGGGATCAAGCCACAGGGTCGTCAACAGTTTCACCGCGGGCTATGGTTTCACCGGCATCGCCGTCGCGTTGATGGGGCGCAACCACCCCATCGGGATTTTTCTTGCAGCACTTCTGTTCGGCGCACTCTTCCAGGGCGGCGCGGAACTTGATTTTGAATACCGGACGATCAGCCGCGAAATGGTGCTGCTGATCCAGGGGATGATCATCCTCTTCTCCGGGGCACTGGCCTATATGTTTAACCCGCCTCTGGCGCGCCTGATCGCGCGGATGGCCGCCGGACGGGAGCATTCCTGTGAGTGATTTTTTCTTCCAGCTGCTGCTGATTCTTGACTCCACCCTGCGGATCGCCACCCCCCTGATGCTCTGCGCCATGGCCGGCATTTTTTCCGAACGTTCCGGCATCGTGGACATCTCGCTGGAAGGAAAAATGCTGTCCGGTGCTTTCGTTGCCGCAACCGTGGCCGCCCTGACCGGATCCGCCTGGGCCGGGCTGTTCTGCGCCATGGGGGCAGGTGTGTTCATGTCGCTTATTCACGGGTTCGCCTGCATTACCCACCGGGGCGATCATGTCGTATCGGGCGTTGCCATTAATATTTTGGCAAGCGGGCTGACCGTTGTCCTCGGCATTGCGCTGTTCCGGCGCGGCGGGCAGACGCCGCATCTGCCGAAAGAGGACCGTTTCACCCCCATTGAATGGATCGGGGTCAGCGTCCTGGACCCGGTTCCGGTGGTCGGCGCGGTTTACCGGCAGCTGATTTCCGGCCACAATCCGCTGGTTTACGGTGCCCTGATCGCCGTGCCGGTCTGTGCCTTTATCATCTATCATACCCGTTTCGGCCTGCGCCTGCGGGCGGTCGGCGAGGTGCCGGAAGCGGTGGACAGTGCCGGTGTTTCCGTCGCCTGGCTCCGCTATCGCGCCCTGATCGCCGGCGGGCTGCTGTGCGGGATTGCCGGTGCGTATCTGTCTATTGCGCAAGGTGCGCATTTCGTGCGGGAAATGAGCGCGGGCAAAGGCTACATCGCGCTCGCCGCGGTGATCTTCGGCAACTGGCGCCCGATCCCGGCGTTTCTGGCCTGCCTGCTGTTCGGGTTTCTGGAAGCCTGGACCGCCCGCCTGCAAGGGACGACGATCTGGCTGTTGCAGGATATCCCGACGCCGCTTGTGCAGGCTATGCCCTACGTGCTGACGGTGCTGCTGCTGGCCGGGCTGATTGGCAGGCCAAGGCCCCCGGCGGCCATCGGGCAGCCTTACGGCAAATAGGGACAGGAGGGACGCCCGCCGCAGTGTATTTTCCCGCCATGGTGTGGCCGCGTTCATGGCCCAGGGCAGGTAAACCCGCGCCGCAGAAGATGAAAGATGCCTTATGAACCCTTTTTCGGAAGACTGGACCGGGCCGTTCGGACTGCCCCCGTTTGACCGGATCAACGACAGCCACTTCGCCCCGGCCTTTGAAGCGGCCTTCAGGCAATCCCGCGCCGCAATCAACGCGGTGGCGGACAATCCGGAACCGGCCACACTGGCAAACACCATAGACGCACTGGAAAAAACCGGCGCACTGATGGACAAGGTCGCAGGTGTTTTCTTCAACCTGTCCGGCTCCGACAGCAATGAAGCGCGCCGTGCGCTGCAACGGGAGCTGTCACCCCGGTTCGCCACATTCAATTCTGAAACGATGATGAATGAAAAGTTGTTCGCGCGTATCAGAACCCTGTTTGACACCCGCGACACCCTGGACCTGACCGACGAGCAAACCCGTGTGCTGGAACTCTATCACCGCATGTTTATCCGCGCAGGGGCAGAACTGCAGGGCAGGGCGAAAGAACGCCTGGCGGAAATCACCAAACGCCTGGCCGGGCTCGGCACAGCGTTTACGCAGAACCTGCTGGCCGATGAGGCCAACTGGTTTATGGAATTGACACAGGATGCCCTGAACAGCCTTCCCGACTTTCTGAAAGATGCGGCCCGGGAGGCCGCACGGGAGCGGGGCAGGGACGGCTGCGTCATAACCCTGAGCCGCTCGCTTATCGTGCCCTTCCTGCAATTTTCTGACCGCCGGGATTTGCGTGAACGCGCCTTTAACGCCTGGATCACCCGCGGCGCAACCGGCGGGCAGACGGACAACCGCGCCATCGTAAAGGAAATGCTCGCCCTGCGCCATGAACGGGCAAACCTGCTCGGCTTCGACAGTTTTGCGGAGTTCAGGCTCGCCACCGAAATGGCCAAAACGCCCGCCGCCGTGCGCGACCTGCTGATGGCGGTTTGGAAACCCGCCAAAAAGGCGGCCAACCGGGACGCGGCCCGGTTGACAGGGATGATGCACGCCGATGGCGTGAACGGCGACCTCGCCCCCTGGGACTGGCACTACTACGCCGAAAAGCTCCGCAAGGCCGATTATGACCTGGATGAGGCGGAGCTGAAACCCTATTTTCAGCTTGATCGTATGATCGAGGCGGCTTTTGACTGCGCGAACCGCCTCTTTGGCCTGACATTCAGGGAAATCGACGCACCGATGTACCACCCGGATGTTCGCGCCTGGGAGGTCAGGAAAGGCGACCGTCACATGGCCGTCTTCATCGGCGATTATTTCGCCCGCGCCTGCAAACGCTCCGGTGCCTGGTGCGCCCGCTTCCGGTCACAATCGGCCCTTGGGGAAGAGGTGCGCCCAATCACGGTAAACGTGTGCAATTTCGCCAGGGCCCCTGAAGGCCGGCCATGCCTGCTGACATTCGATGATGCCCGCACACTTTTCCACGAATTCGGCCATGCGCTGCACTCGATGCTATCGGACGTGACATACGGTTTTATCTCCGGCACCTCGGTCGCGCGCGATTTCGTGGAACTGCCGAGCCAGCTCTACGAACACTGGCTCAGCGTTCCCGAAGTGCTGCAAAAATTTGCCCGCCACGCGGACACCGGCGCACCTATGCCACAGGGGCTGATCGACAAACTGCTGGCTGCCGAAAATTTCGACCAGGGCTTCGCGACTGTCGAATACATCGCCAGTGCACTTGTCGACCTCGCCTTTCATTGCGGCCGGCCACCTGCCGACCCGATGGCACAGCAGGCGGAAATACTCGCGGACATCGGCATGCCCGCTGCCATCCGCATGCGCCACGCCACCCCCCATTTTGCCCATGTGTTCGGCGGCGACGGCTACTCTGCCGGCTATTACAGCTACATGTGGTCCGAAGTCATGGATGCCGACGCCTTTGAAGCGTTCAGGGAGGCCGGCAGCCCCTTTGACGCGACTGTGGCACGGAAGCTGCACGACCATATCTACAGTGCAGGCGGTTCCAGGGAGGCCGAAACGCTCTACCGCGCCTTCCGCGGGGCCCTGCCAAAGGTTGATGCGCTGCTGAAAGGGCGAGGCCTGGATACGGCCGTGTGATACGGGGAGTGCGCCCGGCTGCAACCGGTCGGGGTGCGGGCAGGAATACGCCCGGTGGCTTCGGTGCTATTCAGGCATGAGTTCGATTAAGATGATGGCCAAAAACAATTGGTTCTTAGGGGGAAACGACGTCAAATCCATGTAGCACAGCGCGGTATAAATGCCATCCAAGACCACGATAAGCAAGAGCCCGATTATCGTGTACATTGTCGAATTGCGAGTGAACCTGAAAGCGCGTTCTTTCTCCAGGAGATCTTTGATTAGATCGTCCTGCATTCTTTTCTTCAGACAGAACCCGTTATTTGAACAGCCTGGAAAATCCAACTGATCAAGCTGATAGGTACCTCTAAAGGCCAGAAATGTTGGAAGAATCAGCAAGGAAACAAAGGTCAGGACAAGGTTTTTTACTTGGGGAGGGAGGCTTGGTAAGGTTGGCTGAAGCAGTATTACTAAAGAAATGGTCAGGGCAAAGACCAGGATCGTTGTGTTAACAGCACTTTTCTGTTCCACTTTCTTCAGCGTTCCAAGCAAGACTTCATGCGCCGCGGGCGGAAGGACGCCGGGACATGAAGTTTCTTTCTTACACTGACAAGAGGCTTCTGTTTCATTGCCCTTCTTCAATTCGGCATAGGCACCCATCCGGCGGCGAAAGTCTTCCTTGCGCCTTGGGAAAGCGTAATCACACCATACGGAAATGAAATACATTGCCTCCAAAGCAAGAAAACCGATCAAAACCACGATGAATTCGTCATCAAAAAGACTTTTGATAAGCATTCGCATCCCCCCACGCGCCTTCGGCACATCCGACACACTCGACACATAGCGCCGCGGCCAGCGTATATCCTGTTCGAAGAATGCCCGCAAATCCGGGATGCCGTATTGCAGCAGCATAATATGGCCAATGCCCAGGCAGAAGGCAGGGTCCGGCACCTGCAACCAATCCTCGCCCGCAACCGCCGCCCGATGCACGGGGCCGGAAATGCCACCCGCAATCTGCACCGATGGGGGTATTTGTACGCTGCACTAAAAGGAAGGCTGACAGGCCGCTTCAGCTTTATCACGCGCCCGTTCCACCAGTTTGACCGGCGTCAGCGGATCACCGGCCATGCGATAAGCCTTGAAGACGTGTTCCCGGCCGGCACCGGGGTTGGAAATCAGTTCGGTCGTCAATTCATTGGAACGCAGATCAAAGGTATAGGCCGCAACCATCCGCCCGGCTTCACGACGCGTGAGCCCGGATTTATATCGCGGCCTATAGCCCGTGCACCAAGTTTGGCGGCTTCGCCGATGGTCGTGCCGCTCCCCATAAAAGGATCAAAGACAACCCGATCCCTGATCCGGACAGGTGTATGGAACGCACCGGAGATATCAGTGCCTGATGGCGTAAGGGCACCCAGAACAATGGCGCGAAAGACTGTCCCGAGCCGCCGGGCCCACCATTTATGGATATGATAGCAGGGCCTGTTAAGCTCTTTGCGCCAGCTTTCAACTTCGGCGATGTGACTGATAAATTCGAAGGGGAATGCGTCATCTTCAAGCGCGCAGGGGCCGGAAAAGGATGCAGGCATATGTTTGGCACCGGGGCCGGTATCAAAATCAAACGT
Source organism: Paracoccaceae bacterium (assembly GCA_014323795.1). Taxonomy (GTDB): domain Bacteria; phylum Pseudomonadota; class Alphaproteobacteria; order Rhodobacterales; family Rhodobacteraceae; genus Amylibacter. The sequence continues at coordinate 36,425 of JACONK010000022.1, forward strand.
CTTTTGCATTGCGTACGCCTTAATCGCCATCGTTCCGCCGGGTCAAAAACGGGTTGAGTGATGTTGGCGGGGCCGGGCTGCCACCCTAATCCCGCAGTTCATCCGCGCCGACACCCCATATCCGGGACTTCAGCACCCAGCCCGAATATCCATCGGCACTCACCTCACACCAGTCTGTCAGGCAATCGCCGAGCCGCACCAGTGCGCCACGTTCCGCATAGGCCTGCGTCGCGGCGGCACCATTCGGTTTCAGCCGCAGGGATACCCCATCTTCCTGTATCCGCACCCAACGCACACCGGACAAAAGCGAATAATGCATCCACCCGCCCTGCCCCTCGTGATCCTGAACGCGACGCCAGTGGCCGTATTCCGCCACCACCTTCAGCGGCTGATGCCTGTGTTTGAAAATCCAGTCCACCCGATAGGTAAGAGACGGCCCGCGCCGCACGTTGCCTTCCTCCGCCTTCATGGAGACATACCGCGGCAGGGGCAGGTTTGTCACCGGTCCGCGCTCCGCCGCCCAGGCGGCCCCCGCACTCCCCAGCATTATCAGAAAACAAATGGCCCGATGCATAACCGAACGGCCTCTTTGACTGTTCAACCTTCGGGGTCTTTTGCCTTGCCCCCTTATCGGGATTTTTGCCATAACGGCATGACCGAGTCCAACAAAAGGGGCCGCCCGATGCCGCGCGACCGATTGAAGGTGATCGTCACAAGGCGCCTGCCAAAACCGGTGGAAACCCGTCTGGCTGAACTTTTCGATGTGACGCTCAACGAAGATGACAGGCCGATGACCCGTGCACAGCTGGCTGCGGCCCTGAAAACGGCCGATGTGCTGGTGCCCACGATTTCTGACATCATAGACGCGGGGCTTCTGGCCCAGGCAGGGGACAGCATGCGCCTGATCGCCTGCTACGGCTCCGGCGTGGACCACATTGATATCTCCACCGCCCGACAACGCGGCATACTCGTGTCGAATACGCCGGGGGTCCTGGCCGATGACACCGCCGACATCACCATGGCACTGATACTGGCTGTCATGCGCCGCATTCGCGAAGGGTCAGCCCATATGCAATCAGGGGATTGGCAGGGCTGGTCACCGTCCGCCTTCCTTGGTGTGCGTCCGGGCGGCAAACGCCTGGGCATCCTCGGCATGGGGCAGGTTGGTACTGCCGTCGCGCGCCGCGCAAGGGCCTTTGGCATGCAGGTCCACTACCACAACCGAAAGCGGGTGCACGCGAGCCATGAGGCAGATCTCGGCGCAACCTACTGGGAAAGCCTCGACCAGATGGTCGCGCGGGTGGACGTGCTTAGCATTAATTGTCCGCACACGCCGTCAACCTTCCACGTCATGAATGCCCGCCGCCTGAAACTGATGAAACCCACCGCCGTGATCGTGAACACTTCCCGCGGCGAAGTGCTCGATGAAAACGCCCTGACGCGGATGCTGCGCGCCGGCACTCTCGCCGGGGCCGGGCTTGACGTCTTCGAGCACGGGCAGGCGATCAACCCGCGCCTGCGCGGCCTGGAAAACGTCATGCTGCTGCCTCACATGGCTTCAGCAACCAGGGAGGCCCGAATTGAGATGGGCGAAAAGGTCATCCTAAACATCAAGACCTTTGAAGACGGCCACCGGCCACCGGACCAGGTTGTGCCGAGTATGCTGCAATGAATATCTGGCATCCCGGCGACCGGCCCACGCAAAAGGCCCCGAACAACTATTTCACCGGTGCCGTCTGGCAGGACGCGGTTATTACCGTACCGGCACCAGGCCGCCTGCGTGCGGTTCTCGTCCGTTTCGATCCCGGTGCGCGTACCTTCTGGCATACGCACCCGCTTGGCCAAACGCTCTTCGTTACCGGGGGGTGCGGGCGCGTTGCCCTGCGCGGGGAACCGTCGCGCATAATCCGCCAGGGCGACACGGTTTTCATTCCCGAAGGGGTGGAACACTGGCACGGGGCCGGCACCGACACATCCATGACCCACCTCGCCATGCAAGAGGCAAGGAACAATTCCGTCATCACCTGGCTCGAGGAGGTTTCAGAGACCGATTACACGCGCCCCGCCTGAACCATGTCTGGTCGAAAGGGTGCCGCAAACGCACCGTGCGCATCATCCCGCCGTACCGCGCCATATCGGTAATCGGATACCCGGCCCGGGTATCCTGTGTGGCGGGCAACGTATCCGGGGGTGAACAGTGTGGCGCAAGGTCCGGCGCAGGGCACCTGCCGACACAGCAGGCCGCGGGCACCCCGGCGGGCGGGTGCGGGAATCCGCATCCGACACCCCCGCCGGCCGTTGCGGCAGCTTCTTTTTCTGCCCGATGTCCGGGGTATTGCGTTTTTCGGGCAGGTTTCCGGGTTCATATCTTTCGCAGAATATCGCCTTTGCGCACAATCCCGTCCTGTACGATCATGCACAGTGTCCCGCGCAACCGGTGAGTCCGGTTTTCAGGCCTGTTGAACCAGTCAAAACTGTCGCGTCCGTAACGCCGGATCCATTTCGGGCAGGCATCGTTGAATTTCGTTGACACCTCCAGCACTGCGGTGCCCGCCTGCAGCCGTGTGCCCGCAGGCATGTTGTGTTCACCCAGGTCAATATCCGCAATCATCGTGTCACCGGGATGAACAGTTGTTTCCCGGTTGCGCCAGCACAGATCCAATGTGCGCCGGCCCAGTATCGACACCTGAATCCGCGGATCGGGTGATCCGTCTTTCAACCGCAGCCAGGGTGCCCTGGCCCAGCGCTCTCCGGGGATGCCATGGTCCACCGTCAGTGCCAGCGTATCGCGGAAATCCCGTTCACCAAAGTCGGGGCGAAAGCACAGGGTTTCGACCGGGGCGTTATCCCTGGGTGCGGCCAGGACATGAGCAAGGGCCGCTTCGCATTCCGCCATCGTGGTCATGGGTTCGGTCATCAGTTCCCGCCGCAAACCGTGCAATCCGGGCACCGCTCAATTTCCACGATTCTGCTTTCGCCGTAAAGCGCATCAAAAATCAGCATTCGGCCTGCCAGGGGATGCCCGGCACCGGTGATCCGCTTGATGGCCTCCGCCGCCATCATTGAGCCGATAATTCCGGGCAGTGCACCCATCACCCCGGCGTCCGCACAGCCGGGTCCGTTCCCGGGGGGGGTCGGAAAGACGCAGGCATAACACGGGGTGCCAGCGGCCGGGTCAAACAGGCTTACCTGCCCTTCCCACTGGCTGATCGCGCCAAAGATCAGCGGGCGGCGGGCCATGACAGCTGCCCGATTGATGAGCGACCGGGTGGTAAAATTATCAGTCCCGTCGAGGATCAGGTCATAGTCCCTGAACAGTTCCACCGCGATGTCCCCGGTCACCTGTCGGTTGTATGGCCGAACAATAACAAAGGGATTCTGCGCCTTTAAACCGGCCTCAGCCGCAAAGACCTTCGGCATGCCGATCTGATCATCCTTAAAAAGCACCTGCCGCTGCAAATTCGACACGGATACCTTGTCATTGTCAATCACACCGATGGTGCCCGCACCTGCCGCCGCCAAATACTGCAATACGGGGGAGCCAAGCCCCCCTGCCCCCACCATCAGCACACGAGCCTTTTTCAGCCGCTGCTGGCCCGCGCCGCCGATCTGTCGCAGCACGATGTGGCGCGCATAGCGCTCCAGCTCCGTTCTGTCCGGCTGGCCGGAGTTCAGATCAACCTCTTCTTTCGGAACCGCACGGCGGCGCAGGATACACAACGGCTGAAAGTAATGATCGGTTATCCCTTTCAGCGGCCGGAAAGACGGCGATTCCAGGCATGATGATCGTGCCATGTGCAGCATTCGATATGCCAGGGCGGTGCGCGGCGCAGACGCCGTCGCCTGTTGCAGCGATCATCAACAGCATCTGTAAAGCCTGCCATCAGCCATACCTTTTTCCAGGGATTCAGTAAAATATCAGCATGGTTTCAGACACCTGTCGACCCGAATCCGCCCACCCCGCGATCACTTTTGCCCGGCGCGGCCACAACATGCCAGGCCACCGACAGAACCGGTGCAAAGACCATCTGCGCGATGCGGTCGCCATGGTTAACAGTAAAGGGCACCGCTCCGCCGTTGTGCATGATCACCCCGAGCGGCCCGCGATAATCACTGTCAATGGTTCCGGGGCTGTTGGGCAGCGTGATGCGATGCCGCAGCGCAAGACCGGACCGGGGGCGCACCTGCGCCTCAAAACCCGGCGGGATTTCCAGCTGCAAACCGGTGGGGATCAGCGTGATTTCCCCCGGTGCCAGCATAACCGCCCCACGATCCCCGAAGTTGGCGCGCAGATCGAACCCGGCGGAACCTTCTGTCTGACGGGCAGGCAGGCCGAGGGTCTGATCCGCGTCCGGCAGCCAGGCGATGCGCACGGCCAGCTCAGCCATTCAGCACCTCCGCGATCCTGGTGGCAAGCCGGTGGGCTACCAGTTCTTTCGTCATGCGTGGCCAATCCTCCGTGCCTGTGCCGTGGATCAGGGTTACATCATTTTCTGCCCCGCCCAAGATACCGGTTTCCGGCGATACGTCGTTGGCAATTATCCAGTCACACCCCTTGCGCTTACGCTTTGCGGTCGCGTTGGCAATCACATCGTCGGTTTCCGCCGCGAAACCCACGACAAGCCTGGGGCGCCCGGACGCCATCTGCGCCACGGTCGCCAGAATATCGGGGTTTTCCACAAACTCGAGGCCAGGCGGGCGGCCGGATCCGTCTTTCCTGATCTTGGACGTGGCCTGTTGCGCCACCCGCCAGTCCGCCACAGCAGCGGCAAAGACAGCCGCGTCCGCCGGCAGCGCACCTTGCACCGCCTCCAGCATCTCCTGCGCCGTCTTTACCCGCGTCACCAGGGCACCCTCGGGCATTTCCGTGTTTACCGGCCCGGTGATAAAGCGCACCGCCGCACCAAGACCCGCCAACGCATCGGCAATTGCCCTGCCCTGTGCGCCGGACGACCGGTTGGCGATATAGCGCACAGGGTCAATCGGCTCATGCGTGGGGCCGGAGGTCACGATGATATGCCTGTTTCTGAGCGGCCCACAGACCAGCGCATGCCCGATGGCATCCACTATCTGATACACCTCTGCCATGCGCCCCGGGCCGATTTCCCCGCAGGCCATGGGGCCCTCATTCGGCCCCGCCACCAGGACACCGTCTTCCTTCAGCGTTGCCAGGTTGCGCCGGGTCGCCGCATGGTCCCACATCCGTACATTCATGGCGGGCGCGATCATCACCCGCTTGTCCGTTGCCATCAGCAGCGTGGTTGCAAGGTCAGAGGCGATGCCATGCGCCATCTTCGCCATCAGTTCCGCCGTCGCGGGGGCGACCAGCACGAGATCTGCCGCACGGGACAGTTGAATATGGCCCATCTCCGCCTCGTCCGTCAGGTCAAAGAGATCGCGATAAACCTTCTGCCCCGCGAGCACGGAAACGGACAGCGGTGTCACAAACTCTTCTGCCGCACGGGTCATCACCGGCGTGACCGAGGCACCGCGCTCCCGCAGGCGCCGGATCAGATCAAGGCATTTGCAAGCTGCAATCCCGCCGCCAATCACAAGCAGTATTTTTTGTCCCAAGAGCATGGGGATGGGTGTAATGCGGCCGGACCGGCCGGTAAAGGGGTAATGCCCGTGATCACCGGTAATCGTGAAGTCTGTTTCCTGTCATCGGATCTCACTCAGCGTCCCGTTCAGCAGGCGGCGGAAGGTGTTGGCCTCATCCCCTGGACGCGCCATCAGGTGCGCCTCATAGCGGGCAGCAGTGCCGCCATCATCGTGCGGCCTTTTTCCGACAGTTCCGGCTTCAGAAGCCGCCTGTCCGCGCCGTCCTGAATCCTGGTAATCAGGCCCGCATTCCCCGGCCGGGACGCGGCGCGGTTGACTTTGGCCCCATCTGTGGCGACGCGCCGGTGCACCTCGCGCACACTGACCGGGGCAGCCGCCCATGTATGCGCAATTACCCGCCATTCGGGCCGGCTGATCCCGAACCGTTCCCGGTAAGGGGCCGAAAACTCCCGGCTGACGCGCTCAGCAATCACGGCCGGCTGGCAGGGCATGAAATCGTTCATGCGTAAAATCCACGGCTGAATCGTTGCGTTTGCACCGGCTTTCCGCAAGCCCGGGATTGACTTCGTTGCACATGCAACGGTATGCCTTGGCAAGCGATTCATCCATGCCCGCAGGAGGCGCAGCCGATGAACAGGCAAACCGCTGCAAAAGATTTCATCCAGGCCACCACAAATGGCGGCATCACCGAAGGTTACATGCCGGGTTTCGGCAATGATTTTGAAACGGAAGCCCTGCCAGGTGCCCTGCCGGTGGGCCGCAACTCTCCCCAGCGCATTGAATACGGGCTTTACGCCGAACAGCTCAGCGGTTCCCCCTTCACGGCCCCGCGCACGACGCTGGAACGGTCCTGGATGTATCGCATCCGCCCGTCGGTCAAGCACACAGGCCGGTTCCGCAGCGCGGATATGCCGTATTGGAAGACCGCGCCCCATGTGGTGAAGGATATCATCAGCCTCGGCCAGTATCGCTGGGATCCGGTGCCTTTCCCGAATGCGCCGCTGACCTTTGTCACCGGCATGCGCACCATGACTACGGCAGGGGATGTCAGCACGCAGACGGGCATGGCTGCCCATGTCTATCTGGCGAATACCGATATGGTGGATGACCATTTCTATTCGGCGGATTCAGAACTGCTGGTCGTGCCGCAACACGGGTGCCTGAAGATCTTCACCGAATTCGGCATTCTCGACCTTGAGCCGCTGGAAATCTGCATCCTGCCGCGCGGGATGCTCTTCCGCGTGGAACTGCCGGAGGGGGAGGCCCGCGGCTTCGTCTGTGAAAACTACGGGGCGAAATTCACGCTGCCGGGCCGCGGACCCATCGGGGCGAACTGCCTGGCCAACCCGCGTGACTTCAAAACACCCGTCGCGGCTTTTGAAGACAGCGAACGCCCCTGCCGCGTGACGGTGAAATGGTGCGGCCGGTTTCACATCACGGAAATCCCGCAGTCCCCGCTCGACGTGGTCGCCTGGCACGGCAACTACGCGCCGTTCAAATATGATCTGCGCAATTATGCCGCCATCGGATCGATCAGCTTTGATCACCCGGACCCGTCGATCTTTACCGTGCTGACCGCACCAACGGCAGAGGAAGGCACCGCCAACATCGACTTTGTGATTTTTCCCGAACGCTGGCTGGCGAACGAAAACACTTTCCGCCCGCCGTGGTACCACAAGAACATCATGTCAGAACTGATGGGCAACATCTGCGGCGTCTATGATGCCAAACCCAGGGGGTTCGTTCCCGGCGGCATCAGCCTGCACAACTGCATGCTGCCCCACGGCCCGGACCGCACGGCGTTTGAGCATGGCACAACAGAAAGCTGGGAACCCGTGAAGATGAAAAACACCATGGCGTTCATGTTCGAAACACGCTTTCCCCAGCAATTGACCGGGTTCGCCGCCAAAGAGGCCCCCCTGCAGGACGATTACATCGGCTGCTGGGACGGGCTGGAAAAGAAGTTTGACGGCACACCAGGACTTAAAGACTAAGGTCTTTTGAACAGCCGGTTGCTGCATATGGCCCGGCCCCTGATGTGATATGTACGCCGGGGCCGGGTTTTGATGCGGGCAACAGGCTGGCAGGCCCGCCACGATCCTTGCCGCCGGGCCTTGCCGCCGGGCCTTGCCGCCGGGCCTTGCCGCCGGGCCTTGCCGCCGGGCCTTGCCGCCGGGCTCTTAATTTTCAGAAACATTCCCCGCACACCATGAACGTGCGGCCATCAGGGGGTAGCCATGCCAATCAGGAAAAGCTGGATCGAGGCAGCCAATAACCCGGAAGGGAATTTCCCGCTCAACAACCTGCCCTACGGTATTTTCCTTGATGAAAACGGCACCGGGCATCCCTGCGTGGCCATTGGGGATCAGGTGCTTGACATCGGCCTTCTGGAGGCCGAAGGCGTTATCGCGGTGGCGGACGGGCCGGTTTTCGACGTGCCGTTCATCAACCGGTTCATGGAAAAAGGCCCCGCCGCCTGGGCTGCCCTGCGCGCCCGGCTGACGAGCCTGCTGGCCGAAGGGGGCAGTGATGGCCTGCGCGGCAACGTCCCCCTGCGGCAGGCAGCCCTGATGCCCATGGCCACCGTGCGGATGGGCATGCCCTTTGTCGTTGCCGAATATACCGATTTCTACGCGGGCCGAAACCACGCCCGGAATGTGGGCACGATGTTGCGCGGGCCGGAAAACGCGCTGCCGCCGAACTGGCTGCACATCCCCATCGGCTACAACGGTCGTGCATCCACGGTCGTTGTTTCCGGCACTGGCATTCACCGCCCGAACGGCCAGTTGAAAGGCCCGGCTGACACGGTGCCGCGTTTTGGCCCCTGCAAACAGCTTGATATTGAGCTGGAGATGGGCGCGGTCGTCGGTACGGCCAATACCATGGGCCAGCCGGTTTCCGTGGCGGAAGCTGACGAAATGATCTTCGGCTACGTTATCCTGAACGACTGGTCCGCACGCGACATTCAGGCGTGGGAATACCAGCCGCTCGGCCCCTTCCAGGCAAAGGTCTTTGCCTCCACCATCTCCCCCTGGGTGGTAACCGGGGCAGCGCTCAACCCCTTCCGCACCGCCACACCGGAGCGGGAGAAGGAGCTTCTGCCCTATCTGCACGAACCGGGTCCGATGCTCTATGATATCAACCTTGAGGTTGGCCTGGCCCCCGAAGGCGGGGCGGAGTCGATCATCAGCCGCACCAACTACGACCGGATGTATTATTCCTCTGCCCAGCAGCTGGCCCACCATGCGTCCGGCGGCTGCCGAATGCGGGTTGGCGACCTGCTCGGCTCCGGCACGATTTCAGGGCCGGGGGTGAACGAACGCGGCACACTGCTGGAAATCACCTGGGCCGGCAAGCATCCGATCACGCTGGAAGATGGACAAACCCGCACCTTCCTTGAAGACGGCGATACAGTCACGCTGCGCGGCCAGGCCAGGGGGGACGGCTACCGCATCGGTTTCGGCACCTGTGCGGGAAAGATCCTGCCCGCCGTCAGATATCCGTAAGGTCTGTCATATACTCAAAGTGCCCGCCTTTGCAAAACAGTTCTGCCGGATATGGGCATCCCGCTGCCCCAGGGTACACGCCTGTCAGCACCAGTCCGGATGGCGGACGGTGCAGGCCCCTTTCCTGGTTTCCGATTTCTGTTTACAACAGCGCACAAGGTGCGGATAACTGCCCTTCCGGCAGGGATGAGACACATTTGGGCGGACATATGATGGAAGAAAGCAGTGTATCTGATTTCCCCGCTATCCGCGCCGATCTGCTGGATGAATACCGCCAAGACCATGAAAAGCCTTGGATCATCGGTTACTCTGGAGGCAAGGACAGCACGCTGGTTGCGCATCTGGTCTTTGAGATGCTGCTTTCGCTTCCCCCGTCACAGCGTACGCGCCCCGTGCATATTCTGGCCAATGACACGCTGGTGGAAAGCCCGCTGGTTGTGCAGCACCTTGCGACGAGTCTGGAGGAGATCAAGGGTGCGGCCAGTGCCTTTGGCTTGCCGGTCATCGTACAGATCACACGGCCCGAATTGGCCCAATCCTTCTGGGTCAATCTGATCGGGCGCGGCTATCCCTCGCCCAATCGCTCATTCAGGTGGTGTACGGATCGTATGAAAATCCGGCCGACGAGTCGTTATATCAAAAACCAGGTTGACGAGGCCGGTCAGGCGATCTTGCTGCTGGGCGTAAGAAGGTCGGAAAGTGCCGCCCGTGCGGCCACAGTGAAGCGTTATGACACGGGCGGAAGGCTCAATAAACATAACGATCTGGCTGGCTGCATGGTATATCGTCCAATTGTTGAGCTGGACACCGATGATGTGTGGGAGTTTCTGGCGTCGAATGAACCACCATGGGGCGGTTCGTATTCAAAGCTGATTAGATTATACCGGAATGCAAGCGGCGGTGAGTGTCCTGTGGTCACGTCCAAGGACGATGCGCCGTCTTGCGGGACGACCTCATCGAGATTCGGGTGCTGGACATGCACAGTCGTTACCAAAGACCGTTCGCTGGAGGGATTCGTTGAAGCCGGGTTTGAGGAATTTACTCCACTGCTGGATTTTCGGGACTGGCTGGTGGCAATCCGTAATGATAAGTGGCGGAGAGAAGCTCGTCGGCGTAACGGACGAATCACCACAACAAGCACCGGGAGGTTGATTCCGGGCCCCTTTACGCTTGAAACCCGCGTTGAGATAATGGACCGCTTGCAAGCACTTGAGGCTAGGATGGGCCAACGGCTGGTCATGGATGAAGAGGTTGCCCTTATCCAAACAATTTGGTCTGAGGACATCGCCAAACAGTGCCAAGCAAAGACGCTTGACGTTTTCGAAATCAACAAGGTAACTTAGATGACAGGAAAAGTCGTTGTACTACTTGACAATACCCATGGCCAAGCTATGGTCAAAGACACCTGTAAAGCAAAGAGCATAGTTTTCGCAGAGTTCGAGGCGCTTGTGCAGGCTGAAGTTAAACAGATGGGAAAACAACGCCGCACGAGGCTTTGGGACGAATTTGATGATATCCTTGACCGGATAGAGCATGAAGACTAAAGCCCATGTATATTTCCCAAATTAAACTGCGTGACTGGAAAGCCTACCAAAGTGCCACCTTTGAGTTTCCTGCACCTGACTCTTCGGGGGGGGGGGGGGGAA
>JACONK010000022.1:47158-63647 GCA_014323795.1 Paracoccaceae bacterium
GGGGAACATTATCCTGATCGGTGCCCCGAACGGCTACGGTAAGACCAGCCTGTTTGAAGCGATCACTTTGGGCATTTTCGGTCAAGAAGCTATGCCGCTGGTCGTGCGCCTCTCCATTTCCGGTGAGGAGGGAAAGTCGTATAAAACATTTCTTGAAAAAGCCTTGCATCGCGGCGCGGCCGCAGGGGGAAGGCGATCTTGTTCTGTTAAACTAATCTTCATCGATGATAATGATGCGCCTTTGGAAATCCAGCGTATCTGGCATTTTAGCGATTCCGGTATCTACCGCCCGCAAGATGAACAAATCAATATTTACGAGGGGGTGGCGCGCAAACCCGTAGGTCCACTTGAAACAACCTTACAGGAAAACGACCGCGTTGCGTGGTTCCGCGACTACATCGCTGAAAATCTTTTGCCATTTACACAGGCACATTTCTTTATGTTTGATGGTGAACAGGTCAGCGTGATGGCAGAACAAGAGATGTCTTCGCAAGTCCGCTTAGGCATTGAGGGCCTGCTTGGTATTCCCGTATTGAAGCGGCTTGCCCATGACCTCCGCGATTATGCCGAGGCACGCCTCAAAGGTGTTAATAATGTTTCTGATAAGACTATTAAGAAACTGGAATTCGAACGCACTCGCCTCACCTCCGAGTATAACGAAAAGACCGCACAACTGGCCAAGATTGAACCTGATCGTACCATACTGAATCATGAACGGGATAACCTGTATCGTGAACTATCCCATTTTGGCGAAGGAACACAGGCCCTAATGGAGGAAAAATATGAGCAAATTAAGAAACTAGAAAATTCCATCGAAAACGGTACGTCAGAACTTGAAACTCTGATGTTGAAAGATTTGGCTTTGGCACTTTCAGGTTGGGCACTGCGTCAAAGTGTGATAACACAGCTGCAAAGCGAAGACGAGTTTGAGAGTTGGGAACATGGGAAAAATCAGGGTGATCACAATCTTGAACGTTTCCTGACTTCCTTTGATACTAGGATTCAAAAGATAAGGCCCGCCCTTACAAAGGAACAACGTGATAGCGTTCTGGAAAATACGCGCAGTGCATGGGCGAGTATCTGGTATCCACAGCCGGAGAATTGCCCGGATAAATATCTGCATTCTTATCTGAATGCGTCAGATCGATCCAAAGTGATCGACCGGCTAAAAGACACGGATCAACTGGATGCATCTACCATTGCTGATATGATCGATACAATTTCAGAGAATGAAAAAAAACTGAAAAACTTGCGTGATGACATCAACCGCACAAAGATTATAGCTCCGGATGTTGACAAAAAGCGCATACGCCTTCGAGAGTTGGATGAAAAGATTCAAGAGCATGACCAGCAGATTGGTGTGCTCAAGCGTGAGGTAGACGCCAGGAAAAGTGAGATTGACTCAAAGAATAAAAAACTCTCGAACCTGACAAACCAGCTTGATCAGGCAGTGCCATCACAACGCCGTGCAGCGCGTGCTAACAAGGTTGCACAAATGGTTGATGAGATCGTGGTGCAAGCCGTGCCAAACCAGATTAAAGCAATCGCCGAGGCTATGACAAAAGCGCATCGTACCATGGCGCATAAGAAGGATTTGGTGGAACGCATCGCTATTGACGAAGATTGCAATGTGAAACTGCTTAACAGTGATGACATGGACTTGCGTAATTACGATCTGTCTGCCGGTGAAAAACAGATTTTTACCCAAGCATTGATTTCCGCTGTCTCATCTGTATCGGGGCGAGGCTTTCCCATGGTTATCGATACACCGCTTGGGCGGCTGGATGTTAAGCACCGTAAAGGTGTCTTGAACCACTTGGTACAGCGAGGCCATCAAGTCATTCTGCTCTCGACCAATACAGAAGTGGTCGGAAAGTATCTGCATGAAATTGACCCGCATGTTCAAAAGAAATATTTGGTAAAATTTGAACGAATCGGCGATATTGGCCAATCATCAGTGCATGAGGGTTATTTTGAAGACTCGGAGGCAGACGCATGAGCATCTCTCTGTCTGAAGTAGCCATGGCCAACTTCCGCACGGATTGGAACAGTGACGAGTTGAACACAACGTTCATGAGGCGGCTGGGAATGCAAAAACGCTACCTTCCAGCGCGGCTTGCAATTGCGCATTCTCTGGCCATGAGCAGACCGTCCCACGAAGAGGAAGAGCTTGTGCTAGTTAATCAAGATAAACCAGACCCAGGCAAGGTCATCAAGGGCTATGCGCTCTTTGGCACAGGTACGACATTGTCTGTCTGGTTGTCGCTTATCGTTCAAAAGTCCGGAAAGCCTGATACAAACATCAAACAGCTTATTGCTGATGTGGGCGTACATTGGCAACGCGGCCTTGCCAGGCTGGATGAAGAATGGAAACAATCAGGCGGGCAGCATGCGGCTTTTGTGCGCCGCCTCGTTGGTCTTGCCGAACTTCCGACCGCCGGTGCGGGCAAGCGGCACACGGGCGGCAGCACGGCCGATGCGCCCTTTTCCACAGGGCAGATCAACGTGCCCATCGGCGAAATCGCCGAGGACGTGACCTCAAAAGAAAAGGTGATATGGAACATGAATGGTCAGGGGGGATCCCCGCACAGTGCCATCATGGGCGGTGTCGGATCGGGCAAAACGCGGACGGCTGTCGCCATGCTGCGCAGGATCCGTGAGCAGGCGGATGTCCCGCTTCTGGCCTTCGACTTCAAGGGTGACCTTGGCACCGATGCTTCGGGCGGCGGCTATCATATTGACAAGATTTTCGGCGCACAGACCCTGGAACCGCCGCGCACGCCAATTCCGCTGGATGTCCTGTCCCTGCAATCCCGCGACAGTATCGCCATCGCGGAAGCGGCCTCCCGGTTCAGGGATTCCTTCGCCCGCCTGAAAGGCAGCCGGCCGGGCGACAAGCAGCGCACGGCCCTCCATGAAGCCGTAACCCGGGCACTCCACACCCACAGCCCGTGCGAATTGCACCACATTAAGGACGCGCTGATCGATGTCTACACAGAGCGGGACATGAAGCATGATGGCGCAATCTCCACCATGGAAGAGATTTGCCGCTTCCCGCTTTTCACGCCGGCCAACGACCCTGCCGCCTTCTTCCAAACAAGCCGGATTATCAAATTGCCGCCCAATGTGGCCGAAGACAGCCGGACGATTGTGGTTAACCTGGTGCTGGATGCCCTTGATCAGCACCTGAACAGCCTCGCCGATTCACAATGTGACGCGGACGGCGCACGGAGCTTGCGTATCCTGTGCCTGATTGACGAGGCGCATCAGATTCTGGGTAGCAAACTTCCGTCCCTGGCAAGCCTGATCCGCATGAGCCGCTCCAAGGGCGGAGCGATTATGCTGATTTCGCAATCACCGGATGATTTTTCGGGCGCAGATGACGAATTTCTTTCCGAGATGGGACTGGTCGCCGCCTTTTCGACAAACGCACCCCCGAGGCACACCGCCAAAATCCTTGGCAAGGGAGCTAACCTGGGTGCTCTCGGGACGGGCGAATGCCTTGCCAAAAAACGCGGCGATCAGGCAGCAAGCAGGATTAGGGCGTGGTAACCGGGGTGTGCAGTGTTTCGACCATCTTATTAAATCTTCGGCGGCGGCAAATCCGTCCGCCCGGCAGGCAGACGATGGGATGCAGAAGGCTGCGCAGCCTCACCAAAGACAGCCATGGCCGGCAAAACCGATGCTGCGCGACCACGTCGGGAACCTTCAGGACGCCACCCGTGCGGTTACCTCGGCAATCGCGCCTTCGATCATCGCCAGGCAGTCGTCGTCGGAAAACCGGTGGTCCGCACCCTTGACAAAGGTCAGACGCATATCCGGGCTTTCGGCCCGGTCCATAAGGCGCAGGGCGACGGAGATATCCACATCCCTGTCATCAGTCCCGTGCAGCAGACGCACGGGGAAAGGCAGGGGCAACGGGTCGCGCAGCACAAGCCGGGTCCGCCCATCCTCGATCAGGCGGCGGGTGATGATGCAGGGCGCACCGGAATAATCGCTCTGCCATTCAATCCGGCCATCCCTTTCAAGGGCGGTGCGCCGGGCGGTGTCAAAACTGTCCCACATGCTGTCTTCGGTAAAATCCGGGGCCGCCGCGATACCCACCAGGGCCGCAACCCGGGCAGGCAGCCTGCGTGCGACAAGCAGCGCAATCCAGCCGCCCATGGACGATCCCGCGAGTACCTGCGGCCCTTCCGTCAGCGTGCCAATCACGGCCAGGGCATCCGATGCCCAGTCACCGATGGTGCCGTCAAGAAAATCCCCGGACGACAACCCATGGCCGGAATAGTCAAACCGCAGGAACGCACGCCCCACGCGCCTGGCCCAGGCATCCAGATAGGTGGCCTTGGTGCCCTCCATGTCAGATTTGAAGCCACCCAGAAACACCACGCCCGGGCCGTCCCCGGGAACCTGGTGATAGGCAATGCGCCGCCCCGGGGCGGTCTCCAGAAATTGCGGGGCTGCCATGGGCATCTCCTGTCCTTCTTTGCCATCCGATTATCCTGCAAGACCCGCGGTGACAATACGAGGAAGCGATCTTCATGACCCTGGGCGGTCGCGGGACACCCCGCCACGGGCACAGCCCGGCATGATCCGCTTCTCAAATTCTTCTTGCTGTGGCGCGTTATTCTGATTGTGCTACAGAAAAACAAGTGCAGATTGCTGCATGTTACACCGACTTTACGCCCCGCGGTCTGCCATGCGAAAACCGGCGTATGGGGTGCGTCGCCTCCGGTGCGCGTGTTTTCGGCACCGGGGTGAGAGGCTGGAAACAACCCAAGCGGAGCTCGTTACGGCTGCTTCCTTCCGGACCTGACCGGGTTGGCGAGGTGCCTGCCCGTTCCAGCCTCTCGGATGGTCAGATAGCCTTTCCGGGGGCCGAAGGCAAGGTTTCCGCCTTGGGAAAACGGCGAAAACCAGGGGACAGGGCATGAAAAACGCGGGAACGACGGCCTTTGGCAGCCCTGGCCTGAACCGGGCGGCAGATCTGCGGGACAAGGCTGCCCAAATGCTGCCCGCGGCGGACTGCCTTGCCATCTGGCGCGGCAAGATTCTGTTTGAATGCAAGTCAAAAAATCTGGTCCGCTTACCCCATGACCATGCGTTGATTGCGGAATCAGGCCAGCCGTCCGCTTTTCTGGGACTGGAAGATGACGGCACACCGATCTTTGCCTTCGACGTATCCGCCCGGGATGCCCCGGACACGGACCGGGATACCAGGGATCGGTCTTCTGACCCTTCCCGGAACCGCTGTCCGGGATTCGGGAACCATCAGGCCTTCACCGAACTGCGCGACATCCTGGCGAAATTGTCCCCCCGCGATGCCGAACTCGCCGCCTCTTCCCGCGGGCTTTTTGCCTGGCACCGGAACCACGGCTTTTGTGCCAAATGCGGTGCGGCCACAACCATCAGCATGGCGGGCTGGCAGCGCAATTGCAGCACCTGCGGCACGGCCCATTTCCCGCGCATTGATCCGGTGGTTATCGTATTGGCATTGCACGGAAATTCTGTTCTGCTCGGCCGTTCACCCGGCTGGCCGGAAGGGATGTATTCCCTGCTCTCAGGTTTCATGGAACCCGGCGAATCCATGGAAGCCGCCGCCCGGCGGGAGGTGTTCGAGGAATCAGGTGTAAATCTGTCAGAGGTCGGTTATCTGACCAGCCGGCCCTGGCCTTTCCCAGCGAGCCTGATGATCGGCTGCATCGCCCGGGCGGAAACGACGGAACTGACCGTCGACCCAAAAGAGATTGAGGACGCCCGCTGGTTTACACGGGAAGAAGTCGCCGCGTCGCTTCGCGGCGCAAACCCGGCCCTCTTCCCGCCCGTCCCGGGAACTATCGCCCATCTTCTGATTTGCAACTGGTTAACCGATACCCTGGAGCAGGGGAGATGACCGGTGGAAGTGCAACGCCAGAAAGTGCCCGGGCACCTAGCCGCGGCTAAGATCCGCCTCGTAGACACCCAGAATTTCCAGGTGCGTGGTGAAATAGCGCAGTTCCTCCAGTGCACGCTGCACTGGCAGGTCGTCCGGGTGGCCTACGATATCCGCGTAAAACTGGGTCGCGGTGAAAGACCCGCCAACCATATAGCTTTCCAGTTTCACCATGTTCACACCATTCGTCGCAAACCCGCCCAGTGCCTTGTAAAGTGCTGCCGGAAGGTTCCGGACGCGAAAGATGAAGGTCGTCAAAAGTTCCTTGTCAGATTGCCTGGCCCGGTCGGCGTGCGGGGCCATGACAAGAAAGCGTGTCGTGTTGTTCTTGTGATCCTCGATATGGCGGGAAAGCACGTTCAGGCCGTAAATCCCTGCCGCCAGTTCACTTGCCAATGCGCCCCGGGACAGGTCGCCGGCCTCTGCCACCTCTTTGGCGGATCCGGCGGTATCGGCACCGGTCACGGTGACCAGCCTGTGTTGGCGCAGGAAATTGCGACACTGGCCCAGAAGCACCGGGTGGCTTTGGGCGGATTTGATATCTGACAAGGCTGCCCCAGGCAGCCCCATAAGGTTGATGTGCACCCGAACAAAGTGTTCGCCCACGATGTGCAGCCCGGATTCGGGCAGCAGATGATGAATATCGGCCACACGCCCGTAGGTGGAATTTTCCACCGGCAGCATGGCAAGTTCGGCCCTGCCTGACCTCACAGCCTCAATCGCACCTTCAAACGTGCGGCATGCTATGGCCCTTGCATTCGGGAAAACCTCTGCACAGGCCTGGTGGGAATAGGCCCCTTCCTGCCCCTGAAAGGCAATTTTCCGGGCGCTTTTGCACATTGATCCTGTTCCCTTAGCCCCTGTTGTGCCCGTGGTCGCATCACCCGCCGTTAATCAGACCGCGCAGATTCGGGGCCAACTGATCCAGCCCGAACCAGTCAGGATCACCCGTCATCAGAACCTTTGGCGTTCGGGGCAAGGTGCCGTTTTCATCGGCAATCGCGGCGGGCAAACAGACGCGCCAGTCATCATAACAGCACCTGCGTAATTCGGCATCGGAATTGGCACCATAGTGCTGCATGATCCACAATACCGCTTCCTTGTTGTCTATAAGCGGCAAACCCCTGTCCAGGGTCTTTCCCCGAAAGATGGCGTTGGATACATTGCACAGCAGCACGTCGAAATCCCCGATCAGGTAGCGGTCGTTGGTCGCCCTGGTCAGGTGGCTGCGCGATTTGTGGCACTTGACGGCAAAATGCGGTGCGGGCGTGTTCCGCGTCTTCATCTTAAAACTGCCCCGCACGGCGTTTTTGGTTTCGGCTTTCAGGCGTGTGCCCGTCCTGCGAAAAGTAATGCTCACGTCTTCGTCTGGTGCGCCCGCCTGAGAGTTCAGGTTCAGTTTGGCAACCGACCAGTCCCTTTGGTCAAGGGCCTGGCGCAGAATCGCCGCACCGATGTATTCCGTGGCCTTGCCCCGGATCATCGGCAACACCTTTTGATCTTCGAGAATGTCCAGCAGGTTTTCTTCGGGAATGTTGTAGATAACGCAGTATTCCCGGATGCTGCGATAGACGCGCAGCGCGGCCTGCTGTTCAGACATGATAGTTGCGGATGAACAGTTCCCGCCCCTTGCCCCGGCCGCGGCTGAAGCCATCCTTGAGCTTCAGGCCGTTCTTCTGATCATCCGTCCGGCTGATCGTGTAATTCCATGTCCGATTATGCACTTCTGACACCCATTCATATCGTGCCCTGACATCCGGATGATCGTCATAGGTCAGCAGGAACAGGATGCGTTCCGAATTGCGTTCAAGACAGGCGGCAAGCCGGTCATGGTCACAAATACGGAATGTGCAGTTGTAAAACTTCTGCTGATCCGCAGCATAATAGGGCGGATCAATGAACGCGAAACACCCGTTCGGCAAAGCGTCGATCACATCCTCAAAGTCAAGCGTGGTCAGTTCCACGCCCTGCAGGCGGTCTGATACCGTACGCAGATGCGGTGGCCAGTTCCCGGGGCGCATGGAATATTTACGCCCATATCCCCAATAGCAGTTTTCAACCCGCATGATGCCCGAATAGGATGTGCGATTGAGGTAGAACCATCGCCCGGCACGGGACAGGCCGCAGGTCGGCTGATAGTGGTTCTTGTAAAAGTCGTGCTTCTGCTTCGTGGCCGGAATTCCGGCCAGCCAGTCAATCAGGTCTTCAACGCGATCCCTGATCTGGCGCAGCGTGTTGATGAGCTCATCGTCAAGGTCGTTCAGGGTGGAGAATTGCGCTGTCTTTTTGGCGAAGAACACGCTTGCCCCGCCGCAGAACGGTTCCGCGTAGACGGAATGCGGCGGTATTTCCTCGAGTATCAGACGGCGGGCGTAGAATTTGCCGCCCGGATACCGGAAGGGGGAGTTGGACCGGTTTGAGCGTGGCAGAGATTCGGGCGGGCTATTAACAAGGGCAAGCGGATTCATGCGGCATTTTCCGTAATCTGATCATACGCCGGGCGTCTGCCATGCCAGTTTCCGGTAATGTCAGGAACATTTGACAGATGTCCCGTTTCGTCAAGGAGTTTTTTGAAGAAAATGCAAGGCTGGTTTCCCGTAACGTCAGGAACAGTTGACAGGGCATACCGGCACACCAGCGAATGATTCTTAATGCACCAAGTATGAATACAATTATGGAAAAGGGTACCCTGTCGCGTTTTCCACGCCTTGCACAATCCGGTCAGAAAGCGATAGAAGACCCTGACAAAACCGCGCCAAGTGCGTGACACCAAGTCAGAACTGAATGGACCAAGCCATGGATTCGATGGAATTGACCAAAATCGGCGGTGCGCTATGCGGTGCCCTGTTAACTTGCCTTCTTTTCGTATGGGCGGCCGAGGTAATATATTCAACCCGCCACGCCGGGCATGGGGATGGGCATGGCGGCGAAAAATACGCCTGGGCCTATCCGATTGAGGTTGAAGGCCCAGACGGGGTCGAAGAGGTTGAACAGGGACCAACCTTTGAAGAACTGTTTGCCGCCGCCGATGCTGCCCGGGGCGAAAGGATCTTTAATAAGTGCAAATCCTGCCATTCTGTTGTGGCTGGCGAAAATGGTGCCGGCCCTTATGTGGCGCAGGTCGTCGGGCGCCCCGTCGGATCGGTGGACGGCTTCAACTATTCCGGCGCGATGGCGGAATTCGGCGGCAATTGGACACCGGAAAACCTGGACGCGTTTCTTGAAAACCCCAGAGGGTACATTGCCGGTACTTCCATGGGCTTCAGCGGTCTTAAGAAACCGGAAGACCGGGTTAATGTGATCGCCTATCTGCAATCGCTTCAATAAGCGGCTTTCAGACAGGTCCGGATTAAGAGAAATTTCAACGTTACCCCCAAGTGCTGTTTACGCGGCTGCCCGTTGCAGATACCCTGCATTCCAAAGACATGATTTTGCCGTTCAGAAAACCTGATATGACGCCCCGCACGAAAGCCGCCGGGGCGGCACGACCCGAAAAGGGAGCAATCCGGCTGACAATCGGCGCGGTTTTGGCTGCATGCCTGGCCTGGGGCAACGCGGCGGGTGCCGGGGGGGTGACCGTCAGCCACGGGATTTCGGCCTTCGGCGACCTGAAGTATCCGGCAGATTTCAGGCATTGGGATTACGTCAACCCGGACGCACCCCAGGGTGGCACGATCAGCTTTCTTGGCACCGGGGCCAGCGGAACCTTTGACAGCCTGAATCCCTTCATCCTGAAAGGCGAACCGGCCCAGGGCCTGGGCCTGATGTATGACAGCCTGCTGACCGGATCGGGGGATGAGCCTGACAGTTCCTACTGCTATGTTTGTGAGACGATGGAATACCCGGCCGACCGATCTTGGGTGATTTTCAACATGCGGCCGGAGGCAACCTTTTCCGACGGGCATCCGATCACCGCCGATGACATCGTATTTACCTATAACGTACTGATGGAAAAGGGCCATCCGATCTACAGGATTGTCTACAAGGACATCGATACGGTTGAAAAACTGGGGGACCACAAGGTCAGGTTCACCTTCAGGGAAGGGGTAAACACCCGCGATCTGCCGGCGACGGCTGGCGGGATCAGCATCCTGCCGGAGCACTACTACGCCAGGCACGACTTCGCCGAATCCGGTATCAGGGTTCCCGTGGTCTCCGGCAAATACCTCGCGGCGGAGGTCAACCCGGGCCGATCAATCAAATACTGCAGGATCGACAACTACTGGGGGGCTGCCTTGCCCCACAGCGTCGGCACCGGCAATTTTGACTGCTACCAATACGAATATTTTTCGGATCGGACAGTGGCACTGGAGGCGTTCAAGGCCGGTGAATTCCTGTTTCACGAAGAATTCTTTTCCAAACTCTGGGCCACGGCTTACGATTTCCCCGCCATCAATCGGGGCTGGGTGATCAGGGAGAGCATCCCGGACGAACGCCCAAGCGGCACCCAGGGGTTCTGGATCAATACCCGTTACGAACGGTTCAGCGACCCGCGGGTGCGCCGGGCACTTGGCATGGCGTTCAACTTTGAATGGTCGAATCGTGCCCTGTTTTATGGCCTCTACACCCGCACGGACAGTTTCTGGGAAAACTCCGACATGCAGGCCGAAGGTGTGCCGGTTGGGGCTGAATTAGCGTTGCTGGAGAAGTACCGGGACAGCCTGCCGCCGGAGGTATTCGGGGAAGCGTACGTGCCCCCTGTGACCAGGGCAGACAAGGCTGACCGCCGCGTGTTACGCCGTGCCAGCCGCCTGCTGGAAGAGGCCGGCTGGATGATCGGCACTGACGGAATGCGGCGGAATGCGGCGGGTGAGCTGCTGAAACTGGAGATCGTGGATGACAGCCCGTCGCTTGAGCGGATCATCAACCCTTTCGTTGAAAACCTGCGCCGCATCGGCGTGGATGCCGCATATGTGCTGATCGACCGGGCACAAATGCAACAACGGCAGGAAGAATTCGACTATGACATGATCCCGGGACGTCTGGTCATGAGCCTCAGCCCTGGCGCAGAGCTCTCTGGCACCTTTGGCACGGACGGGGCAAATACGCCGGGGTCATCCAACTTTTCCGGCGTCAGCCACCCGGCGGTTGACGGCCTGATCAGGGATATCGCCGGCGCACGGAACCGTGATGATATGAAGGTTGCCGTGCGTGCGCTTGACCGGGTGCTGCGGGGCCTGCACATCTGGGTGCCAAATTGGTTCAAGGCCAGCCATAACATTGCCTACTGGGATGTCTTCGGCCACCCGGACAGAAAGCCCAGGTACAGCCGCGGCGTGATCGGCACCTGGTGGATGGATCAGGCCAGGCTCGACAGGCTTAGGGCTGCCGGGGCCCTGCGTTGATCGGCAGGCGTATGCGGGGCACTGCCTGAATGGGTGCCTATACCCTAAGACGGCTTTTGCTGATGATTCCGACGCTGATCGGGATTATGGCAGTCAATTTTGTGCTGATCCAATTTGTTCCCGGCGGCCCGGTAGAACAGGTTATTGCGCAGCTGGAAGACGCAGGTTCAGCCACAGACCGGATCAGCGGCGGCGGGGCGGAAACAGCCGGTGGCCCAAACACTGGCGATGCGGAAATCTACAAGGGCGGACGTGGCCTGCCACCGGAATTCATCGAGGAGCTGGAAAAGCAGTTCGGTTTCGATAAACCGCCAATCCGGCGCTTCCTTGAAATGGTATTGAGCTACTTCACCTTCGATTTCGGCGAAAGCTATTTCAGATCCATAACCGTGCTTGACCTGATTCTTGAAAAGATGCCGGTCAGCATCACGCTCGGCCTTTGGTCCACGGCACTGGCCTACCTGATCTCAATCCCCCTGGGTATACGCAAATCAGTCAGCGACGGCAGCCGGTTCGATACCTGGTCATCAGGCATTATTATCGCCGCCTATGCCGTGCCGTCGTTTCTGTTTGCGATCCTGCTGCTGGTGCTTTTTGCGGGCGGATCCTATTTGCAATGGTTTCCGCTCAGGGGCCTGATTTCGGACAACTGGGATCAGCTGTCACCCCTGGGCAAGGTGCAGGACTACCTCTGGCACATTGTGCTTCCGGTGACCGCCTCCACCATCGGTGCCTTCGCCACGCTGACGCTGCTGACAAAGAACAGCTTCCTGGATGAGATCAACAAGCAATATGTCATGACTGCCCGCGCCAAAGGTCTGACAGAGAGGCGCGTTTTCTACGGCCACGTCTTTCGCAACGCGATGCTTATCATCATCGCGGGCTTCCCGGGGGCGTTCATCGGCATTTTCTTCGGTGCAAGCCTGATTATAGAAATTGTCTTCAGCCTGGACGGGCTCGGGCGGCTCGGGTTTGAGGCCGCGCTCAATCGTGACTATCCCGTATTCTTCGGCACACTTTACATCTTTGGCCTGATCGGGCTCCTGGCAGGTCTGCTATCGGACCTGATGTATGTCATTGTGGACCCGCGCATTGATTTTGAAAGCCGGGAGACATGATGTTCAAATCCCCGATCGCAAAGCGGCGCCGGGAAAATTTCAAGGCCAACCGCCGGGCCTATTGGTCCGCGTGGATATTCGGGGTGCTGTTCCTTGTCTGTCTTTTCGCGGAATTTATCGCCAATGAAAAACCGCTTGTCGTGAACTATCGCGGCGCCATCTACGCGCCCGCCTTCCGGTTTTATCCGGAGGTCACCTTCGGCGGTGACTTCGCGACAGAGGCGAAATACACGGATCCGGCAGTGCAATGCCTGATCGTGACCGGGGGCGCGGCGGCCTGTTTCGACGCCCCCGACGCCTTCATGGCGGAAGCCCGCACACACGGCACGGCAGAAGGGGAGGCGGTGGAGGCGGGCTGGATGCTTTGGCCGCCAATCCCTTACAGTTTCAACACCATCAACTATAACGTCGAAACCGCGCCGGGCCCGCCGGATGCGGACCACTGGCTTGGCACCGACGATCAGACCCGCGATGTGCTGGCGCGCATCATCTATGGCTTTCGCATCTCCACTGTCTTTGCGATGATCGTGGTGCTGGTCTCTTCCGCCATCGGTATAGCCGCAGGTGCCGCCATGGGGTATTTCGGCGGCCGGGTTGACCTGTTTTTTCAGCGCGTTCTGGAGATCTGGTCGGCCACGCCGATGCTTTACGTCATCATAATTATGGGCGCGATGTTTACCATGGATTTCGTGCTTCTGACAGGCCTGATCATCCTGTTCAGCTGGATGGGGCTGGCAGGGCTTGTGCGTACGGAATTCCTGCGGGCGCGCAATTTTGAATATGTTCGTGCGGCCAGGGCACTTGGTGTCAGCGACAGCGTGATCATGTTGCGCCACCTGCTGCCCAACGCAATGGTCGCAACGCTGACTTTCCTGCCTTTTCAGATCACGGGTGCCATCGGGACACTGACGAGCCTTGACTTCCTCGGTTTCGGCCTGCCGCCGACCTACCCGTCCCTGGGCGAGCTTGCGTTGCAGGCCAAGAACAATTTGCAGGCTCCGTGGCTTGCCTTTTCAGCCTTTCTGTCGATCACCGTCATGCTGTCGCTGCTGGTGTTCATCTTCGAAGGCATACGCGACGCGTTTGACCCGAGGAAGACGTTCAAATGACGGAAATCCTGCGTGTCAAAGACCTGGTTATCCGCTTTGGGAAGGCTGTCGCCGTGGATGGTGTGACCTTCACGGTGAATGCGGGCGAAACGGTCGCGCTGGTGGGGGAAAGCGGATCGGGCAAGTCGATCACCGCGCTTTCGATCGTGAATCTTGTGCCCGGTGCGCCGGTTATTTCCGGATCGGTCGAATATCGCGGGCACCAGATGGTCGGCGCGAAAGGTACCACCCTGCGGGAGGTGCGCGGAAACAACATAAGTTTTATCTTTCAGGAACCGATGAGCTCGCTCAACCCGCTGCACACCGTCGAAAAACAGGTGTCAGAAAGCCTTGCCATGCATCAGGGCCTGGCAGGCCCCGCCGCCCGGGCGCGGGTTCTGGCATTGCTGGACAAGGTTGGCATCCGCAACGCGGAAAGCCGTTTGGGCGACTACCCGCATCAGCTGTCCGGCGGGCAGCGGCAACGGGTGATGATCGCCATGGCACTCGCCAACGGGCCGGACCTGCTGATTGCTGATGAGCCGACGACCGCGCTCGACGTAACAATCCAGGCGCAGATACTGGAACTGCTGGGTAACATCCAGAAGGCGGAATCGATGGGGATGCTTTTCATCACTCACGACCTCAACATCGTGCGCAAAATCGCCGACCGGGTGTTGGTGATGCAAAAGGGCAAGGTCGTGGAAAGCGGCCCGACGGCGGCACTTTTTGACGCGCCGGGGCATCCCTGCACCCGGATGCTGCTGGCGGCGGAACCGACCGGCACACCCGACCCGGTGCCCGACTGCGCAGAGGAAGTGTTGCGCACCGAGAATTTCAGGGTCTGGTTCCCGGTCAGGCGCGGGGTGCTGCGCCGGGTCGTCAGCCACGTAAAGGCGGTCAACGGCGCGACCTTCAGCCTTCGTGCGGGGGAAACTTTGGGCATCGTGGGCGAAAGCGGGTCCGGCAAAACGACCCTGGGCCTGGGTATCATGCGGCTGATCAGATCCGACGGGCCGGTGATATTTCTTGGCCGGGATGTGCAGGCCTGGCGGAACAGGCAGCTCGCACCGCTGCGCCGCGACATGCAGATGGTATTTCAGGATCCTTTCGGCAGCCTGTCCCCGCGCATGACGGTGGAAGGGATCATTGCCGAAGGGCCGGTGTGGCACGGGCTGGACCCGGGTGCCGATATACGGCAGCGGGTGAAGGCCATTATGGCGGAGGTCGGGCTGGACCCGGAAACGCTGGATCGCTATCCGCATGAATTTTCCGGTGGCCAGCGCCAGCGCATCGCCATTGCCCGGGCCATGATCATGAGGCCGAAACTGGTTGTGCTTGATGAGCCGACGTCCGCGCTCGACATGACCATCCAGGTTCAGATCGTGGAACTGCTGCGCGCCCTGCAAAAGAAGTATACCCTGGCCTATATTTTTATCAGCCACGATCTAGCTGTCGTGCGCGCCATGGCGCACAAGGTGCTGGTGATGCGTGCGGGGGAGGTGGCAGAGGCTGGCCCGGGCGACCGGATATTCAATGCACCGCGGACGGATTACACAAAGGCACTTGTGGCGGCGGCTTTCGCCGGAACCGCACGTGCAGGTGCGGTTCCGTAAGCGGGTGCCGTGGCCCGGGCCCAAAGGGACACGTTCATGCGCTGCCAGCCACACCGTACCCCTGGGGCGCGGTTATTTTGGTGTGGTTTGCGGCAGGAGCAGGCGATTACAGAGCGGGCCATCAGGCCAATTCAAAAACATCACCTATTCCCGCGCTGACAAGTTGTGCCGCAAGATCTTCCAGCGTGAACTCATGGTCTTCAATTAAAAATGTGATGCTGTTGCCATCACCCGGCCGATTCAGGCGCAGGGTGTCCGCGTCAACAACCACGAAAGCGGCGGCAACTGCCGCTATATCCGCAAATTCATCCCGGTCAAGGATAACAGTGTCTTGCCCATCATTAAAGTCCGTGACGGTATCGGCACCGCCCCCGTCATACACGAAGCGGAAGGTGTCTTCCCCGGCATCGCCGGTGAACCTGTCATTACCGGCACCGCCGTCCAGCGTATCGGCCCCGGCACCGCCATTCAGCGTATCAGCCCCGGCCCCGCCATTAAGGTCGTTATCCCCGTCATCCCCGATAAGGGTATCGTCGTGGTCAGAGCCATCCAGGTGTTCAATATTGCGCAGCACATCGCCTTCGGCGTGGCCGCCGCTGGTCGTGCCGGCGGCAAGGTTCACCGTCACACCTGCGTCCGAATCCCAATAGGCGACCGTATCCCCGTCGCCGCCCATTCCATCCAGCGTATCGGAACCGGCACTGGCCCGAAGAAGGTTATCCCCGTCATCCCCGGTCAGGGTATCGTTATGGTCCGACCCGCGCAGGCGTTCGATATTGCGCAGCACATCGCCTTCGGCGTGGCCACCGCTGGCCGTGCCGGCGGCAAGGTTCACGGTCACGCTTGCATCTGAGTCGCGATAATCGGCCATGTCCCGGTCGCCAGCCCCGCCATCCAGCGTATCGGCACCGGCACCGCCCCAAAGGTCATTCCTCCCGTCATCCCCGGTCAGGGTATCATTATGGTTTGACCCGCGCAGGCGTTCGATATTGCGCAACACGTCGCCTTCCGCGTGGCCACCCCTGGCAGTCCCCGTGGCCAGGTTCACGGTCACAGCGGCATCCGAACCGGCATAACTGGCCGTATCCCCGCGGCCTGCCCCGCCATCCAGCGTATCGGAACCGGCACCGCCTTCCAGCCAGTCCCAGTTGCCCGCACCGCCGCGCAGCACGTCGTTACCAGCACCGCCCGATAGCGCGTTGTTGCCATCATCCCCGGTCAGCGTATCATCGTGGCGCGACCCGCTCAGATATTCGATATTGCGCAGCACATCGCCTTCGGCGTGGCCACCGCTGGCCGTGCCGGCGGCAAGGTTCACGGTCACGCTTGCATCTGAGTCGCGATAATCGGCCATGTCCCGGTCGCCAGCCCCGCCATCCAGCGTATCGGA
>JACONK010000023.1 GCA_014323795.1 Paracoccaceae bacterium
CTGTTCAATGGCGGCGGCATGATCACGGACGCCTTCCAATTCCTTCCGTTTGTCAGCCGCAACCCTGCCGGCCGCCGTGCGGAGGGCGGCAAGGGCCGTTTGAACGCGGTCTGCACCAGGGGCAGGTTCGGTTTCCCCGGTACGCACGGATTCGGAAATCCTGCCGGCCTTGCGGAACTGCGCCATCTGAAGCCTTGTGATCAGCGCGACAAGGGGTTTCAGGTCGCCCCCGTCTGCCGCCTCGAGCGCGTCAAGATATTTCGGCCTGTCGTCGCGTGTGACGACAAGGGGGAACAGATCCCCTTTCACCAGCACCAGGGTGGCAATCGTGCGGGCAACGCGGCCATTCCCGTCCTGGAGAGGTTCGAGGTAAAAAAATTACCGCCAGGCCCTTCCCGGGCGTCCAAGGTTGTTTTGTCCGGATGTGCGTCTGCCCCTTGTCCCTGCCCTTTGGGTTTCGAGCAGCCGCGCCACGCCCCATATAAGTGGCTTTCGGAGCGCAAGCTGTTCCTGGGGGAAATTGAAAAAACCTGCCGTGCGCCCCCGGAACCGATCATCGCCGCAGGGGCGCGGCGGCCAGGCGCATAAATGCCGCTTCGAAGCCCTTTAAAGGGGCTTTAAAGCCCCTTTAAACATCGCTTTTGATCGCAGAACCGCTGCCCCGCCATTATCCCGGCCCGGCACAGGCATGAAGCGCACGGAAGGCCTGCCGGCCGCGGAAAACGGCGCGGGGCAGGTCCGGCCGCGCGTAACCGCGCGGTTTCCGCCGGCAACCGCTGCCGCCGTGCCGATAGTGGCACGGGCGGGGGCGCGGGCGGGCTGCCTTTGGTAGGCCCGGAGGGACTCGAACCCCCAACCAAAGCGTTATGAGCGCTCTGCTCTGACCAATTGAGCTACAGGCCCGTCCCCCCTGCGATATCGGGGCCACCGCCGCCCGTCAAGCGGCCTGTGTCGGTGCTGTTTTCGCCCGGTCGCGCGGGGACGGTTGTTATCCGATGCGCGCCGGGGTATCGTGCCGCAAACGGGTATTCAAAGGGAGCGGTGCGATGGCCAGTGCCGGCAAAACCCCGCTGACCTATGCTGGCGCAGGCGTGGATATCGATGCGGGCAATGCGTTTGTGGAGCGGATAAAACCGGTGGCGGCCGCGACGGCGCGTACCGGGGTTATGGGTGGAATCGGCGGTTTCGGTGCGCTGTTCGACCTGAAGGCCGCAGGCTTCAAAGACCCGGTTCTGGTGGCCGCAACGGACGGGGTTGGCACCAAGCTGATGATCGCGATTGAAACCGGGCGGGTGCACACGGTGGGCATCGATCTGGTGGCCATGTGCGTGAACGACCTGATCTGCCAGGGGGCGGTGCCGCTGTTTTTCCTCGACTACCTTGCCACCGGCAGGCTGGACCCGGCCCAGGCAACCGCCGTCATCGAAGGCATCGCCGAAGGCTGCCGCCGGGCCGATTGCGCGCTGATTGGCGGAGAAACGGCAGAGATGCCGGGGATGTATGCGGCGGGGGCCTTTGACCTCGCCGGTTTTGCCGTCGGCGCACTGGAACGGGGGACGCGGCTGCCTGCCGGGGTTTGCGAGGGCGACGTGCTGTTGGGGTTACCGTCGTCCGGCATCCATTCGAACGGTTATGCGCTTGTGCGCGAGGGGGTCAAACGCGCCGGCCTGGGCTGGGATGACCCGGCACCTTTCACGGACGGAACGCTTGGCACAGCCATGCTGGAGCCCACACGCCTGTATACCCGTGACGTGCGGGCGGCACTGGGCACCGGCGGCCTCAGGGCCCTGGCCCATATCACCGGCGGCGGCCTGACGGGGAACCTGCCGCGCGTCCTGCCGGACGGGCTGGGGGCGGAGGTTGACCTTGGCAGATGGGAGCGGCTGCCCGTCTTTGCCTGGCTCATCGGGCAAACGGGACTGACCGCAGCGGAGGCCTTGGGCACCTTCAACTGCGGGATCGGCATGGTCGCGATTGTTCCGGCGGCAGAGGCAGGGGCCGTGGCGGCCGCCATCGGCGGAACAGTGCATCGCATCGGCACTGTCATCAGGGGCCATGGCGTGACCTACAGGGGGGTGCTGTGACCGCCCTGCCCCGGATCGCCATTTTTATTTCCGGCACGGGTTCCAATATGGAGGCCCTGATTCGGGCGATGCGGCGGGGTTGCTGGGCTGTTCCCGCGCTGGTTGTTTCCGATACTGCCCGGGCACCGGGCCTGCGCCGTGCGCAGGATTTGTGTGTGCCGACCAGGGTGATAACGCAGAACCCGGACATTGAGCGCGTGTTATCGGAAACCGCCATTGATGTGATTTGCCTGGCCGGGTTTATGCGCATCCTTGCGCCGTCTTTTGTAAGGCCCCGGGCGGGCAGAATACTGAACATTCACCCGTCGCTTCTGCCGAAATATCCGGGGTTGAACACCCATGCCCGCGCCCTGGATGCGGGGGATTCGGAGACCGGGTGTACAGTGCATCTGGTAACGGAGGCCGTTGATAAGGGTTTTATCCTGGGTCAGCGCAGGGTGCCGATACGCAACGGGGATACCTCTGAAATCCTGTCGGAAAGAGTGCTGAAAGAAGAGCACAAGCTTTACCCGGACGTGTTAAGGCGGTTTGCCCGCGGATACGGGTGCGCAACAGGACCGTTATCGGCGGCGTGAACCGGCGGTTTTTGGAAATTACCCCTGCCCGGAAAGGTACGGGCAGGGGCAGCAGGCCCCCGTGGTGACCGAATTATCCCCCCGGCCTGCGCGGGCGGTGAAAAGGCATGCCTGAACAAAAGCCTTATCCGCTCGGGATTGGGGAAGAATTATGGCATCGGGCGGGGGGCAGGGCCATGAGCTCCGCCACTTTCGCCACAGCGGTGCTGTTCGGCCAAGGGCGGGATTGCATCGGGGGTGTCGGCCACCCGGTGGAACAGGGCAAGCAGGCGGTCGGCGGTCATCGGGTGGTTCCAGGCAGGATCATTCAGGGCCGGGTATGGGGAAGGATATGCAAAAGAAAGGGAATTGTATACTTCACTGCACAGTGTTCCACCCAATACTTCGGGTCAGGCACAGTTGATTTTTGTGTGCCGGCGCGTTTCATGGTTTCGGGAAATATCAGACGGCCACGTCTGCCCTGTTCCGGCCGGCAGAGGCACGGACGGCGCGTTCCGGGCGGGGCGAAGCCGAGGGCAGAAGGGTTCGGGGGCAAACGGCTTTTCCGGCCGGGTGGCGGGGGCGCCGTTGCCCTGCACATTTAATCCGGTGTCGGGCAATCCGGTGCCGGGGCAGCAGGCCCATGCCCGGTGTGCGAAAGATGGCGGCCAAGGGTGCGGCGGGGTGCGTCACCGGGCCGGGCACCCTGGTGGCCGGGGGGTGGTACCTGGCGTTTTCTGCCTCGGGCGCGGTGGGCCTGCGGTGGGGGGTGCACAGGCCCCTTGTGTTCAGCCAAGCCTACTTCGACTATGGCAGGGCGCGGCGGGGCGGACCATCCCGCCCCCGATGCCCCCCTGGCGGGCACCTCAAGTGATAAAATTCCACGCGGCATCGTTATCGTCACCGGATGCATAGGCATTGAATGCGTCCAGATCCACACCCTGCAGGGTCAGCACATTGCCGTTCAGGGTAAGGGTAACGCTGTCCTCCGTGTCATCCCCGTCCATGTCGTGGGCGGCAATGGTCACGTCATCAAGGTCCAGCCCGTTGTAGACGATTTGGTCATACAGCACCGTGAAATCGGTGATGACCGTGCCGTCGGCCCAGTCCTCTTTGAAGACGAAGGTGTCGTAATCACTGCTGCCACCACCTGTCAGCGTGTCGGCCCCGCCTTCGCTGACGAGCCGGTTGTTCTTGCCATCGCCTGTCAGGGTATCGGCAAAGCGGGAGCCGCGCAAACGCTCAATACTATACAGCCGGTCCCCTTCGGCGGTGCCGCCGGAATTTACCGTGCCATCGACCAGGCTGACGGTCACCCCTTCCCTTGAATCGCGGTAATCTGCCGTGTCGCGGCCGCCACGGCCATGGATCCTGTCGGCCCCTTCGCCACCGCGAAAGGTGTCCTTGGCCTCAAACCCACTCCCGCGGGTGCCCTTGAGCACATCATCGAAGGCGGAACCGATGATGCCGTTGATACCTTTCAATTTGTCACCTTCGGCATGGCCGCCGCTGGCGGTGACGAAGCCGTTCGCGTCCACGCGGGTCGTATCTGTTTCCCATTGACCGACACCTGTCTTGCGCTGCGTCGCAAGGTCGACCCGCACGGCGGCGTCCGAGTGCCGGTAATTGACCGTGTCGTCGTCATCGCCCTGGGTGCTGCCGCCATCGATGATGTCGGCCCCGGCCCCGCCGATAAAGACGTTTTTTGAGCTGTTGCCGGTGAGCGTATCGGCGAAGGCGGACCCGATGATGTTTTCAAAGCCGGTGGTCCTATCACCCTGGGCGTGGCCGCCGGAGTTTACCGTGCCATCGACCA
>JACONK010000024.1 GCA_014323795.1 Paracoccaceae bacterium
AGATCAACACCGTATTTCCGCGCTGCTTCCTGCACCGTGTGTTTCAGTTCTGTTGGCGGGTTCAGCGTTACTTGTGCGTTCATGGTTGCGCTTTCCGGTTTGGCCCGGGCGTTCCGGTGCGTTGCCTGTGCGCGGTGCAGGGATACCTGTTGTTTCATGGTTTTACCTTTTCCAGGGCTTCTGCCGGTGTCCACAGGGCAATGCCGAAGCGGTGCGGGCCGGGTCGTGGCAAGGGGCGGGCGGGGTTTAGGCGGGCAGGGGGATGCGGGTGGTTTGGCGGGCCAGGATGTGGACGGGGATGTGGTGCAGGCCGGTGCTCAAGGGGCCTGTCCCGTTCAGTTCCAGCAAATCGGCCAAGGCGGCGGCCACCTTATCCTGCAGGGCCTCGAAGGTTGGGCTTTCGATGGCAAGCCCGCCTATATCTGTGCTTGTGGCGACCCAGACGCGGGCGTCCGGATCCCATTGCGCGTTTACTGTTATGGATACGGGTTGCGGCGGGGCGGCATGGAGGGGGTTGGCCGGGGGCATGATTTTCTTCCGTGGCTGGTTCTGCCATTTACATATCCATTTTTCGCCTGATGCCAAGGGGGAATCCGGCCCCCGCCATAAAAAACGGCCAAGGGGTGCCTTGGCCGTTCCAGTTTAGGCTTTGCTTTTCGGGCGTGGTGCCCGAGGGTTGGGGCCTTAGAAGGCGCAGCGGTTCCCGGTGGTGCCGGGGTGCTGATCAGAAAGCCTTTTTAAGGCCAGCCTGTTTTAGTGCCTCATTTGCCGTATGCCGGGATTTGCAGCCGTTATCTACGGTGAAATACCTTTCGCTGATCGGGCTGTACCATATTTCATGATCGCCCCGGCCCTGTCGGTGGAACCAGCAGCCAGCTTCGCGCAATTTTTTCTTTAGTTTTAGGTTCATAATGACCTCCTGTTCCAGGTAAGTTTTAATTTTGCTAAACGCGGTACGTGTGAATCTTTGAATCACATACGAGACTATACCATGAAAGTCCTAAAAGTCAAGAGGTAAATGGGGGTTCCATGCATATATGTCCTCCTTGTAGTTGCGGGAGACGCCGCCGGCGCGGGTTGCGCCGCCGGGGGAGTGGGTGAAGCCGATAAAAAAACGGCCAGGGGGTCCTGGCCGTTTCTGTTTGGGCTTTGGCCCTGGCGGGGTGTGCCCGCGTGGGTGGGGCCCTTAGAAGGTGAAGCGGACGCCGAGGTCTGCCATTATGTCCTTCTTGTAGTTGCGGGAGACGCCGCCGGCGCGGGTTGCGCCGCCGAGGGAGTGGGTGAAGCCGATGCCGTATTCGGTTTTGGAATCGCCTTTCTGCAGCCCGGCGAAATCAAAGTCTTGGGTATCGGTATCCTGCTCTAAAACCATTTGCGGCGGCACCAGGATGAACCAAAGGACGAATACTATCGCTGGCAGAACGATCTTTATCAGCAACTTGTTTTTCTTTGGAAAAGCGATCTCCCGAATTTTACTGTTGATTTCCAAGATGGAATTTTTGTTATCCAACTTGATTTGTGTGTTTTTTTCCTTGAAGGTCATGATCTGCTCCTCATACTAGGATCATCTTAATTGTGGACGCACGGTTTGCACCGAGCATCCGGTTGAACGGCTAAGGAACCGGATTACCTAGCGCACTTGCTGTGCCTTTCCGGATGCCTGCGGCCAGGTATTTGTTACCAACGGGTATTCAGCCAAAGCGGTTTTGCTTACTATCGTATGTGTTTTGTTTGAATTTTTACGCTATTACTTCGCCTACGGGCCTATACTTGGTGCGGGGCAGAGGTGGGGTCAAGGGGGAAATGCGGTTTTTGTGTAAAAAAACGGCCAGGGGTTTCCCTGGCCGTTTAAGTTTTGGGCTTTGGGCCTGGCGGGTGGTGTGCCCGCGTGGGGGGGTGCCCTGGAAGGTGAAGCGGACGTCGGGGGTTGCCGTTATGTCCTTCTTATAGTTGCGGGAGACGCCGCTGGCGCGGGTTGCGCCGCCGGGGGAGTGGGTGAAGCCGATAAAAAAAACGGCCAGGGGGTCCTGGCCGTTTCTGGTTGGGCTTTGGCCCTGGCGGGTGGTGTGCCCGCGTGGGGTGGGGGCCCTTAGAAGGTGAAGCGGACGCCGGGGGGTGCCGTTATGGCACAGCGGCGTCCGGTCCGGTGCCGGCTTAGAAGGTGAAGCGGACGCCGAGGTCTGCCATTATGTCCTTCTTATAGTTGCGGGAGACGCCGCCGGCGAGGGTTGCGCCACCGAGGGAGTGGGTGAAGCCGATGCCGTATTCGGTTTTGGAATCACCAACCTGGAGCCCGGCGGAGCCGACGCGGCTGTTCGGGACCGTCACCGTGTCACCGACTTTCGTGGTGCCGACAGCAGGGGCAGCCAGCGGCGCATTGGGGCCGGTGGTGGCTTTCCTGTCTTCGCGCAGTTGGGAGACGAAGGCGGTTACAGTGGTGGCATCGCTGACATCATAGGAGGCGGACAGGACAGCCTTGTTACCGACACTTTCGTAATCGGTATAGCTGGCGCCGAGGCCGAAATCACCGAAGGACCCGGTGACGGACAGGGCGAAGGCATCCA
This sequence comes from Paracoccaceae bacterium, assembly GCA_014323795.1. Lineage (GTDB taxonomy): Bacteria > Pseudomonadota > Alphaproteobacteria > Rhodobacterales > Rhodobacteraceae > Amylibacter. Next base: position 2,565 of record JACONK010000024.1, read on the forward strand.
CAGGGGTTTTGAAGAGTTTCTTATCCTCGTCCTTGTCAACGATGGCACCGTACTCTTTCTCAGCCGCCATCCGGGCTTCGTTCAGTTCCTCCTCGGTTCCATCTCCGCCCTTCGCAGCAATCGGATCTGCTTCCTCGGCATCAGCGAGTTTTCCCTCGGCATCAGCGAGTTTTCCCTCGGTATCAGCGAGTTTTCCCTCGGCATTAGCGAGTTTTTCCTCGGCATCTTTGACCCCAGCATTGGCATCTTTGACCCCAGCATTTAACTCACTGTCGGGATTTTCCTGATCTCTCTCGATTGAGTCCGCTTTTCTTTCAGCGTCTCTTTCTGCGGTGCTGGCGGCATTAACATCAGTAAGTGCCTTATCGATGGCTTTCCAACCGGTACCGGGAGCAGCGGGAGTCTCGCCACTAGCCTCCACAGCCTCCTTGCCTTTAAGAGCGGTCCGGGCCTTGTCGAGTTCCATCTGGGCAGTGTCGCGGGCTGCGATGAGTTTTTCAAGATCAGCGTCTTCGTCTGCATTGTCCACAGCCGTTTGGGCCGTAACATACGCCTCTTGCCTCTCTTCAAAACTAGTGTAGAGTTTCTCTAACATTGCCTTGGGCGATTCAGTTTGACCCTCTTCCGCTGTGTCGGGCAGGAAATACAACTGCGGTTCTTTGACGGCAATCAGGGCATCGTTACGGGCCTTAAATTGAGCACGGGCCGTTTCCAGATCCTCTTGGAGCATTTTGAGTTCATCTTGGGCCATTTTGAGTTCATCAGAACTTTCGGCTGTGTCCACTTCACCCTGTGCTTCAGCGATCCTAGATTCGACTACTTTAATCTTGTCATTACCATTACTATGATACGCTCTATCTGCAGCGTAGTATGCCCTGAGACGCTCAAAGAGACGGCCCCGATAATGACGGTTATCTTTGGCTTCATGAACCTGCTCCTGAACGGCCGTTTGTGCTTCGTCACGGGCTGTTTGTGCTTCGTCACGGGCTGTTTGTGCTTCGTCACGGGCTGTTTGTGCTTCGTCACGGGCTGTTTGTGCTTCGTCACGGGCTGTTTTGGCCATCTCGTACGCCTTGCCGATCACGGCCTTCCCGAAACTGCCGGCCCCCCGGCCAGCCCACAGGGCACCGGCGGCGGTGTCAGTGGCATCGCCGGCACGGGCCAGTGTCAGCCGTGCGGTGTGCTCATGCACCTGCACGTTGGTGGCGAAGCCGGCGGCGAAGGTCCAGTCGCCCAGGGTGTAGGAGGCACCGATGGATTGCTGGGCGTCATCGCCCATATGATCCCCGGTGGAATCGGCGGAGAGGGAGACGCCGAAGCCGCCGGCGTTGAAATCCAGCCGGACGGTGTTGCCGTCAAAGCTGGCAGCTTGTGGCTGGAACTCGGTCAAAACCCATTCCTGGTCACCCATGTTCATGCCCAGGTTGGCCCAGTGCAGGCCGGTGAGGCCGACGGAGCCGTGGTAGAAATCCACCTGGTTGACGATGGCGCCATCGGTGTTGCCGACGGTGATGCGGGACATGTCGTTGCCGAGCCAGACGTTTGCGCCGGAAGTATTGCTCTTGTTATCGGCATCGTTTTCATCGGAGCGCAGGCGGATGTGTCCGCCGTAATCCAGGCCGACATCGGTTGACCCCTTGCCATCGATGTTGATGGTGAAGCGTTTTTCGATCTTGGTCTTTTCCTGGTTGGCACCTTCCTTGCTGCCATCGTAGACGATGCCGAGCCGGCCGGAACCGCTGAGGG
>JACONK010000025.1 GCA_014323795.1 Paracoccaceae bacterium
ATAACCCTGATGAGGGGGACACCCTGGATTACCTCTATGGAAACTCCTGGGGGGAGGTGGAGCTTTCCGCCGAACTGCTGGAAGACGGAACCTCGGTAAAGGTCACCTGGGGTGAGGCGCACAGTTCGCTGACCTTCCTGAATGCAGAGGTATCCTGGTTTGCAAATGAGGAAGAGGAACCTGCTGAAACCCCCGCAGAACCGGAAGAAGAGGAACCCGCCGAAACCCCGGAGGAAACCCCTGCGGAACCGGAACCTGCCCCGGCCCCTGTTGCGGAAACCCCTGCGGAGGAAACCCCGGCAGAACCCGCACCCGCCTACACGCCCGTGGCACGGGTGCCGGAGAGCACTGACGGGTTTCATCGCATTCAGGCGGATAATTCCACGCGTGAATGGAGCGGGGACACGCATCAGGCCCCCAAGGGGGAGGCAAGGAACTTCCGGGATCACATGATTGCGGATTCCGGCGGGTCTTCCCTGCGCGGCAAGAAAGGCCGGGATTATCTGGAGGGATCGAGCGGGAATGACCTCCTGTCCGGCGGTAACGCCCGGGACTGGCTTGTTGGCGGGCGCGGGGGCGACCGGCTGCAAGGGGGTGCCCAGGATGATATTCTGACCGGGAATCAGGGCCGGGATACGTTCATCTTCCGCGAAAAGCATGGCCGGGATATTGTCACCGATTTCTCTGTCGGGAAGGACACGCTTGCGCTGGAGGGTGTGGAGTTTTCTGACCTGACGATAAAGAAATGGGCCAAGGGAACCGGTGCCAGAGTTGAATGGGATGAAGGAACGATCTATCTGGAGGGCGTCCAAAGGGATGCCCTGACAGAGGATTCTTTCGCGTTCGTGTAAATTAACCGGGAGGGGTATTCGTATCTCAAGGGCACCCCTCCCTCAACATGCCCTCTTGACTTGTGAGAAGACTTTTCATATATCTCACACGCGGCCCCTTGGGCTGCGCCAAAACAGACTTTTGAAAAGGGAAGGAAGCCGGAATGGATTTTGCAAAAGAAACTGACACGGATGATCTTCGTATCGGAGATCCCGCCGGGGATGATCTGCCGGAGAGTGGTTCCGGGGTTGATGAGATCGGGACTTCGGAGGATTCAAAAAAGAATCCGGAAGGCGGGCCCGCAGTGGGTGGTATCGGGGATGAGGAAAATGCAGGGTATTTTCCGGAAGGTAACACCTTTCGGGATACTGGCCCTGTTGGTCATACAGATGCACCGGAAGAGCCTTCTGCGGTGACCCCGATTACCAAAAACGGAACGAACAGTGAAGATACCCTTATTGGGTTTTTCGGGGATGACGTCCTGAGGGGCCGTGTCGGGGATGATTACCTCGAGGGAGGTGCCGGGAATGATATTCTAAGGGGTGGTGCCGGGGCTGATGAACTTGAAGGGGGTGCCGGGGCCGATCTGTTGGGGGGCGGCGGCGGGGCTGACCTGCTCAATGGAGGGGCCGGGGCGGACATGCTCTTTGGCCGTTCCGGGGATGATAACCTTGAAGGAGGTAACGGGAATGATCGCCTTGAAGGGGGATCCGGTGCGGATACCTTCGTGTTCAGGGCCGATCATGGTGAAAAAGACATCATCGCGGATTTCAAAACAGGGGAGGATAAACTGGCCCTCCTCCTGGAGGGTGTATCCTTTGATGACCTCACTATCAAGAAAGCTTTCAAGGGAACCGGTGCCAGGGTGGAATGGGATGAAGGCATCATCTACCTTGAGGGCGTTCAAAGGGATGACCTGAGAAATGAAGATAACTTTGAGTTCATTGCGTAACCGGAACGCCGGGCAGCACTGGCAGCGGCGTTCAGGAAACGCTCACTCAGCTGCCCGTGCGTGAAAGATAAACCCGAGCAGGTTCAAAAGAACCTGGGCCGCCAGGATCGATGTTGATTCGGTCGGGTCATAATCCGGGGCGACCTCCACAAGGTCGATGCCGACCACATCGTGGTTGTGTGCGACTGCCTGCAGCAGTTCCAGCACCTCATAGTACAGGAATCCGCCATGGCTCGGCGTTCCGGTTCCGGGTGCGATGGAGGGGCAGAAGGCATCAATGTCGATGGTGATATAGACCCGGGCCCCTGCCGGGATGCGGGCGGCGGCGGCGGCCACACCCATCCTGCGGATCTGCCGGACGCTAAGGATGTCGGAACCGCGGGTGCGGGCGTCCGCGTAACCTTCCCTGGCCGTGGATGAAACATTCCGGATGCCAAACTGGCTGAGCCCGGTCACATAGCCCTTTTCCGCCGCCCGCCGCATCGGGTTGCCGTGGCCGAACCGCACACCGTGGCGTTCATCCACGAAATCGAGGTGCGCATCAATCTGCAGGATGTGGATGTCGCCCTGCCTGTCAAAGGCACGGATGGCCGGGATATTGACGGAATGATCGCCGCCGATCAGCACGGGCAGTGCCCCGGCACAAAGGGCTGCGCGTACGCCGGATTCTATGTTCGCGTGGCTTTTGATCGTATCGGTGTGTATTATGTCTGCGTCGCCCATATCGATAATGCGCACATCCGGTCCGAGGTAGACCGCATCATCTTCATGGTCATAGGCACCTGCATGGCCAAAGGAAAAGAGTGTGGAGGCCTCCCGCACGGCGCGCGGGCCGAACCGTGCCCCGGGGCGGTATTGGGTGCCGAGGTCAAACGGCGCGCCGAGCACGGCAACATCGGCGTCAATCAACTTCCAGTCGGCGACGCAGGGTTTTTTGGCAAAGGTCGCGATACCTGCAAAGGGCAGGTTCAGCCGACCGCTGTCGTATCCGTGGCTCATAATGGTTTTTCCCATACCTTGCATCCGTGTTTGCCACCTGTCAGAAGAAATCGCCAGAGGCGGCAGGGTTTTTTTGAAAATTCCTGCCCCGTGCGCCCGGTATTTCAGGCTTTGCGGGCGGGTTGTCTTTTCCCGGGTTCTGTGGGAAGGGGACGTGCCAATACCGAATACGCTAGGAGATATGCGATGAAAATTCGTGAGGCCCTTACCTTTGACGATGTTTTACTGGTCCCGGGCGCGAGCGAGGTGCTGCCCGCAGATGCGGATACCCGCACGAAACTGACCCGCGCAATCGGGCTGAATATCCCGCTTGTTTCATCTGCGATGGATACCGTAACGGAAGATACCATGGCCATTTGCCTGGCACAGGCGGGCGGTATTGGGGTGATACATCGCAACCTGGATATCGGGGAACAGGCCCGACAGGTGCGGCGGGTGAAGCGGTTTGTTTCCGGCATCGTCTACAACCCCGTCACGCTGGCACCGGACCAGACGCTGGCAGACGCCAAGGAACTGCAGGAACGTTACCGGATTACCGGCTTTCCCGTGGTGGATACCGCAGGCCGTGTTGTGGGGATTGTGACCAACCGGGACATGCGTTTTGCGACCTCGGATGATACACCGGTCAGCGTCATGATGAGCTCTGACGATTTGGCACTGTTGCAGGAACCGGCTGACCTGGATGAGGCGCGTAACCTTATGCAGGCCCGGCGGATTGAAAAACTGCTGGTTGTCAATGGCAGCGGAAAACTGACCGGTCTTTTGACGCTGAAAGACAGTGAACAGGCGGTGCTGAACCCGATGGCCTGCAAGGATGACCTTGGCCGGTTGCGTATTGCGGCGGCCTCCACTGTTGGCGACGCCGGGTTTGAGCGCTCTGAACAGCTGGTTGATGCGGGTGTGGATGCGGTGGTGATAGATACCGCCCATGGCCATTCCGCCAGCGTGGCCGATGCTGTGACCCGGATCAAGAAGGCCTCGAACGCCGTGCAGGTGATTGCGGGCAATGTGGCAACGGCAGAGGCAACCCTGGCCCTGATCGATGCAGGGGCAGATGCGGTGAAGGTGGGTATCGGGCCCGGGTCAATCTGCACGACGCGTGTTGTGGCCGGGGTCGGGGTTCCGCAGCTGACGGCGATTATGGATTGTGCGGCAGTCGGGGAGGCCCGGGGTGTGCCGGTTATCGCCGATGGGGGCATCAGGTTTTCCGGTGACTTCGCAAAGGCCATCGCGGCAGGTGCCCATTGCGCGATGGTGGGGGCCATGCTCGGCGGGACGGATGAGGCACCGGGTGAAATCATTCTTTACCAGGGCCGCAGTTTCAAGGCCTACCGCGGGATGGGCAGTGTGGCTGCCATGGCCCGCGGTTCCGCTGATCGGTATTTTCAGAAAGAGGCGTCGTCAGACAGGCTGGTGCCGGAGGGGATAGAAGGGGAGGTGCCCTACAAAGGCCCGGCTTCCGCGGTGATTCATCAGATGATCGGCGGTCTGCGGGCGGCCATGGGCTACACCGGCTGCCCGACTGTGGAGGCGATGCGCACCAACTGCGCGTTCGTGAAAATCTCCGGTGCAGGGCTGAAAGAAAGCCATGTGCATGACGTTCGGGTCACCTGCGAGGCACCCAACTACCGGATCGGTTAAGCCATGACCCCCGCAGCGCGGGTGGCAGCGGCCATTGACCTGCTGGATGCAATCATCGCAGGAATGCCTGCGGAAAAGGTGTTGACCGGCTGGGCGCGGCGGGCGCGGTATGCCGGCTCCAAAGATCGGGCGGGGGTCCGTGATATTGTCTATGACTGTCTGCGCAACCTGCGAAGTTACCAGGGTGTGTCGGGGCCAGGGGGGCGTGCGGCCGCAATCGGCTGGTGTCAGGCGCAGGGAATGGACCCTGCATCAGTTTTTTCGGGGGAAGGTTACGCCCCGCAACCGCTGACGCAAGGGGAGGCCACCCCCGCCCCCGCACCGGATGCCGCCGCCGCGGCTGATATGCAGAACTGGGTTTGGGAAATGCTGAAGGCGCAGGCCGGGCCGGAGGCGGCACTGCGCCATGCCATGGCCCTGAAGGCCCGGGCGCCATGCGATTTGCGGGTGAACCTGCCCAGGATGACCATGGCAGAGGCGCAAGGCGCACTTGCTGCCGATGGGGTGGAAACGGAGCGGATTACAGGCCTGCCAGCGGGCCTGCGCACGACCCGCCGCCCCGCCAGGGTCTTTGCCACCCGGGCATATCTGACCGGGGCGGTAGAGCTGCAGGATGCCGCCAGCCAGGCGGTGGTTGAGGCCCTGCCCCTGGCCGCCGGGCAGCACGTGCTTGATTACTGCGCGGGTGGTGGTGGCAAGACCCTTGCCATGGCGGGCCGTTGCCCGGACGCGCGCCTTGCGGCCTGGGATATCTCTGCCCCCCGCCTGCGCCAACTGCGGGCCCGTGCCACCCGCGCCGGGGTCAGGGTAAAGGTACTCGCCGCACCGCCCGCCGCCGCCGTTTATGACATCGTGCTGGCTGACGTGCCCTGCAGCGGGTCCGGTGCCTGGCGCCGCACCCCGGATGCCAAGTGGCACCTGACACCGGACCGTCTGGCCGGGCTGGAAGCCATCCAGCAGAAAATCCTGTCCGATGCCTGGCAGAATCTGCGCCCGGGCGGATGCCTCGCCTACACGACATGCTCAATCTTTGCCCGGGAAAACGAACGACAGGTTGACCGTTTCTTACAGGATCAAACGGCAGCCCGGCCCGCCGGCCGGCACTGCTGGCCATTGGGCACACCGGGGGATGGCTTTTTCCTGAACCTGATGACAAAAATCTGCCCGTAACCTGCCCCGGACCGTTTTCTGCCCCGGGCCAGTCCCGTGCCGGGATATCGGCGGGGCACCGAATGTGCGATCAAAAGCTGTGGTAAAGCCTCTTTAAAGGCCTTTTAAAGAGGCTTTAAGGCGGCATTTATGTGCCTGACCGCCGCACGGCAATGGCACCCCGGGCGGTGCCGGCGGCGATGACATCCTGATTGGCGGGGAAGGCAATGACTTTCTGCACGGCGGCACGGGCGATGACTGGCTGAATGGCTGTGCCGGCAACGACACGCTGAACGGGAGCAAGGGAGACGGCACGATGGGCGGCTGCCCCGGGGCCGATACCCTTGTGTTCAGCCAGGCCGACTCCGGCCATGACGAGGCATGGGGCTTCAACGCAGAGGTTGAATGGAAGGGCAGGTTCAACATAAAATCCGCAAGAACAGATGACGGCGATGCGATCGTGTTCCGGAGTGCTGCTGTATCGCAGGGTTTCGATGACCTGACCCTGACCGGAAAGAGGGATCATACATCGGACACGACGCCCGGCACACTGAACACCCGGGGTGCGCACGATGGCACAAACAGCATCTTTCCGGAAGATATGCCCCCGCAGCTCCTGCGGGAAGAGGACTTCATCTGCGCCTGACCGGCTCCGCCCACGCACGGCCACGGCAAAAATACAACGGGCCACCCGCCGAGGTGGCCCTTTTGCCTTGCCCATGCAATTCGGTTCGGATACGGTGCCGGAAAGTGAACGCATAATTGTTGCCGGTTCTACGGCACTGTGAGATAAGGGGGCTGAACAATGGCGACGGCAAACCTGCTGGATTTGAGCGATAAACAGGAAATGGACAGGCAGAAAGCACTGGAAAGTGCCCTCGGGCAGATTGAGCGGCAATTTGGCAAGGGCTCCATCATGAAACTGGGCCAGGGCAATGCGGTGATGGATGTGGAGGCGACCTCCACCGGCTCCATCGGCCTCGATGTCGCGCTTGGAATCGGGGGTATCCCGAAAGGCCGGATCATCGAAATTTACGGGCCGGAATCCTCGGGAAAAACAACGCTGACGCTGCACTGCATCGCGGAAGAGCAGAAAAAGGGCGGCGTATGTGCTTTCGTGGATGCGGAGCACGCGCTTGACCCGGCTTATGCGAAGAAACTGGGCGTAGATATTGGTGAGCTTCTGATCTCTCAGCCTGACGCCGGGGAGCAGGCACTGGAGATTGCCGATACGCTGGTTCGTTCCGGTGCCGTGTCGATGGTTGTTGTCGATTCGGTTGCCGCGCTGACGCCGAAGGCAGAACTTGAAGGTGACATGGGCGACCATCAGGTCGGTGCCCAGGCCCGCCTGATGAGCCAGGCCATGCGCAAATTGACGGGGTCGATTTCCAAATCCGGGTGCACTGTGATCTTCATTAATCAGATCCGCATGAAGATTGGCGTAATGTTCGGTTCGCCCGAAACAACGTCGGGGGGCAACGCGCTGAAGTTCTATTCTTCTGTCCGTATGGATATCCGCCGTATCGGCGCGATCAAGGATCGGGATGAGGTTGTGGGCAACACCACCCGGGTAAAAATCGTGAAAAACAAGGTGGCCCCGCCGTTCAAGCAGGTGGAATTTGACATCATGTATGGTGCAGGCATATCCAAGACCGGGGAGCTGGTTGACCTTGGCGTCCGGCTCGGGATCGTGGAAAAATCCGGATCCTGGTTTTCTTACGGCGATCAGCGGATCGGGCAGGGGCGGGAAAATGCCAAAAACTTCCTCGCCGAAAACAAATCTGTTGCGCGGGAAATAGAGCATAAAATACGCACCGCTCACGGGCTGGAATCCGACGCACCCCGGCCGGACAGGGATGAGGATAACAGGGTTTCCGAAGGTTAGCCGGGCGGCACGGGCCGGGGAGACCCTGCCGTATCCCTGCGCTGCGGGTCAGCTTCGCAGATAATATCCGGATAAGGCCCGCCATCGGGGCACCCCTTTCATTCGGGCATTGGCACATGTGGACACCCGGGTGCCGCGGGTTATAGCCTGCGTCCGATAACCCGAAAAAGATAAAGACCATGGCCCGCGTCAACGACATTCGCAGCACGTTTCTGAATTATTTCCGAACGCACGATCACGCGGTGGTGGACAGTGCCCCCCTGGTGCCGCGCAACGACCCGACGCTGATGTTCGTGAACTCCGGCATGGTGCAGTTCAGGAACCTTTTCACCGGGATGGAAACCCGCGATTACCGGCGGGCGACCTCTGCGCAGAAATGTGTCCGTGCCGGGGGCAAGCATAACGACCTGGATAATGTCGGCTACACGGCCCGCCACCATACATTCTTTGAAATGCTGGGGAATTTCTCTTTCGGCGATTATTTCAAGGCGGAGGCGATCCCCTTTGCCTGGGATCTGATCACCCGCGATTTCGGTATCGATAAAGCCCGCCTGTACGCAACAGTCTGGCATGAAGACGAAGAAGCCTTCGGGATTTGGAAAAAGGTCGGCATACCGGAAGATCGGATTATCCGTATCGCAACGCCGGACAACTTCTGGCAGATGGGGCCTGTCGGCCCCTGTGGCCCGTGTACGGAAATTTTCTATGACCATGGGGCCCATATCCGGGGGGGGCCACCGGGCAGCCCGGATGAAAACGGCGACCGTTTCATTGAAATATGGAACATTGTTTTCATGCAGAACGAACTGTTTGCAGACGGTTCCATGTGCAGGCTTGACATGCAATCCATCGATACCGGTATGGGGATTGAGCGGATTGCCGCGCTTTTGCAGGGGAGCCATGACAACTATGATACGGATCTGTTCAAGGCACTGATTGAGGCCTGCGCACATGTCACCGGCGTTGAGCCCTATGGCGACCGAAATGTGCACCACCGGGTGATTGCGGATCATCTGCGTTCGATATCTTTCCTGATTGCGGACAACGTATTGCCTGCGAACGAAGGCCGCGGTTACGTTCTGCGCCGCATCATGCGCCGGGCCATGCGACACGCGCACCTGCTCGGCACCAAAGATCCGGTCATGCATCGCCTGGTACCCGAGCTTGTGCGCCAGATGGGGCAGGCCTATCCGGAGCTCGGTCGCGCCCAAACCCTGATCGGGGAGGCGCTTTTGCTGGAAGAAACGCGCTTCAGGGCGACGTTGGACCGGGGATTGTCCCTGCTTGAGGCAGAGCTTGCCACGCTCGCCGAAAATGCGGATTTGCCGGGCGAGACGGCCTTCAAACTCTACGATACATACGGCTTCCCGCTTGACCTTACACAGGATGTTCTGCGTGAAAAGGGGCACGCGGTTGACAGTGCGGGTTTTGACGCGGCCATGAAGGCGCAAAAGGCCAGGGCACGGGCGGCCTGGGCCGGTTCCGGTGCGACTGCAGACGATAAGGTCTGGTTCGATTTGTCGGATCGTCTGGCCCCTACGGAATTCCTCGGTTACGATTCTGAAACGGCCGAGGCTGTTGTTCTTGCAATAGTCAGTAAAAACAGGGAAGTAACGGAACTGGGTGCTGAGGGGGGCAAGGGCCAGGTCGTCATGAACCAGACCCCTTTCTATGCGGAATCCGGCGGACAGCTGGCGGACCACGGCCGGCTGGTCATCCGCACCGGCAGCCATGATAATCCGGATACCCGGTTTATCGGCAATGTTTCCGACGTAAGGAAAGTAGCCGGCGGCCTGTTCGCGCATTATATCACATGTGTCCGCGGGGTACTTCGGGCTGGTGCCCCGGTCCTGGCGGAGGTGGACCATGCCCGCCGCAGGGATATTTGCGCCAGCCATTCGGCAACGCACCTGCTGCACGAGGCTCTGCGCCGCCGGCTCGGCAACCATGTTGCGCAACGCGGTTCCCTGAATGCGCCGGACCGGCTGCGGTTTGATTTTTCTCATCAAAAGGCACTGAGCCCGGAACAGCTTGAAAACGTTGAAAAAGAAGTCAACCGGATGATTCGCCAGAACGGGGCGGTAGAGACCCGGGTCATGACGCCCGACAAGGCGCGCAGGCTCGGTGCCCGGGCCCTTTTCGGAGAGAGATACGGCGATGAGGTGCGCGTGGTGGCTATGGGGTGTCTGGAAGGTTCCGGCAGGGGGTGTGGCGGTAACACCTATGCCCTGGAATTGTGCGGCGGCACCCATGTGCGCAACACCGGTGCCATTGGCGCATTTGTCGTGCTTGGCGACAGTGCCTCCGGTGCGGGTGTGCGCCGGATTGAGGCCCTGACAGGCCAAGCCGCGCTGGATTACCTGCGCACCCGAAGCCGGCACCTGGCGGAGGCCGCGTCCGCGCTGAAGACAGGCCCGGAAGGGGTTCTGAACCGTATCCGGGCCCTGCAGGACGAACGCAGGCGCATGCAGGCAGAGATTGAAAACCTGCGCAGGCAGGCCGTACTTGGCGGCGGCACCGCAACGGCAGCGGAACAGCTGGGCAATGTCAGGTTTCTTGGCCAGGCGCTTGAAGGTGTGCCGGCCAGTAACCTGCGCCCCCTCATCGATGATTACAAAAGCCGCATCGGTTCCGGCGTTGTGGTGCTGATTTCTGATACCGGCGGCAAGGCGGCGGTGGCGGCAGGCGTGACAGAAGACCTGACCGGCCGTATTTCTGCCGTTGATCTGGTGCAGGTTGCCGCTGCGGCTTTGGGGGGCAAGGGCGGTGGCGGACGGCCTGACATGGCACAGGCCGGCGGCCCGCTGGCAAAAAACACCGGGGCCGCATTGCAGGCGGTCCGTACATATCTGGGGGACAAATGACTGTTTACACCATCGCATCCATCGAGGTCACAGACCCGGACGCATACGCCGAATACGCCCGGCTTTCGGGGGCCGCGGTGGCACGGTTCGGTGGTAAATTTCTTGTCCGCGGCGGCACCTATGAGGTAATGGAAGGCCATGCCCGTTCCCGCAACGTGATCATCGAATGGCCCGACATGGCAACGGCAAAGGCCTTTTACAACTCCCCCGATTACCAGCGCGCCCTGGCCCACGGCCTGCCCGCGGCGCGGCGGGACTATATTTTTGTGGAGGGTGTCTGATGGCCGGCATCGGCGTCACGGATAAAGCCCCTTCCGTATAAGGGGGTCTGGTAAAATGAGGACGCTGAGTCAGATAGGCGGCTGGCCGCAGATTAAATCCCGAAACAGCATGCAGCGCACATGGGCGGAGGACGTGTTTGCATGGGATAACGCGGAACCTGCACCTTTAACCTGTCCGTCCTGCTGCCGGTTGTATAACCGGGATGCACATGAGGTCTGCCGCTCTTTGAATGACGCAAGTGTTGACCTGCTGCTCACTGACCCGCCCTATGGTATTACCCGCAACAAATGGGATACGAAGGAGTTTCAATACACCCTCAAACAAACCTGGAAAGAATGGCTGCGTATTGTAAGGCCGAATGGTGCGCTTGTTGTTATGGCAGCCGCACCTTTTGACAAAATACTGGCCATGTCGTGCCTGGATTTATTCCGCTATGAATGGATATGGAACAAAAACAAGGCGACCGGGCATCTGAACAGCAGAAAGATGCCCTTGAAAGCGCATGAAAACATACTGGTGTTCTATCAGAAACCCCCGGTTTACAATCCCCAGGAAACATTGGGTCATGCCCCGAGCAATGCTGTCGGGCCGTCAAAGACAGATAAAAGCCGGCAGTTGCGTAATTACGGACATCACGATTGCCTCGGTAATCCGGGGAACAGGATAACCCGCCAGCCCCGCACCATTCTCAATATCCCGGTCCACAATAACGATGACTGCGCAAAATGGCATCCGACACAAAAGCCGGTGAAACTCATGGAATTTTTTATCAGAACATACACCAACGCAGGCGCATGTGTTTTCCACCCTTACATGGGCAGCGGAACGACCGGGGTTGCCGCACTCAAATGCGGGCGCAGGTTCATCGGGGCAGAGATAAACGCGGAATATTTTGATAAAGCCAAATCACGGATGCAATTATGAGTGACCCCCAAAATGATTTTATCGTTGCGACAGGGGTTCTTGCTCGCAACAAGGGCCGTAGCGATACACGGACAAGTTTTTTGCACGGGGCTATGGATAAATATACTGGTGCCAGAATCGGGGCCGAAGGGCAGGGCGGAATACTCCTGGGCCTTTTGACGCCGTTTTGCGCACCTTCCAGGCACAGGAGGCAGGTCGTCAGGCATACGGTCCCCCGGAAATCCGGTGGCAGGTTCCTTGTCAAAACCGGCAGGGCGGCACAATGTGAAGACCCCGGTTCGCAACGGCCCGGGGGGCCTGACCCTCGCATTGGCTGAAAATGTCCGGCACAAATCATACCAGGGCAGGTGCGTGGGGGGGGGCCGCAGCCGGTTTTTATCCTGGTGCGCCCGCAAATGGGCGAAAACATCGGTGCGGCGGCCCGGGGGATGTGGAATTTCGGGCTGGAACATCTGTGCCTTGTCGCCCCGCGCGACGGTTGGCCCAGCCCGGCAGCCACAGCACTGGCCAGCGGGGCCGCCCCCGTGCTGGACCGGGTTCTGGTGACCGACACCCTGCCGGATGCGTTGAAAGACCTTTCCTACACCTATGCGGCCACCGCCCGGGCCCGCACTATGGCCAAACCGGTGGTTACGCCGGAATGTGCCATGGCCGAGGCCCGCCGCCGGATTGCCCATGGCGAAAGCGTGGGGGTGATCTTCGGGCCCGAACGGGCCGGGCTTGAAAACGGCGATGTGGCACGGGCCAATGCCATTGTTTCTGCCCCCGTAAACCCGGGGTTTGCCTCGCTCAACCTGGCCCAGTGTGTTTTTCTGATGGCCTATGAATGGGGGCGCCAGGGGGCCGGTCAGCCCGGGCAGGATACGCCGCCGCCAGGCCCCCCGCGGGCCTGCGGGGCGGATATTGAGGCCCTGATGGCCACCCTTGAAGCCCGCCTTGCGGCCCGCCGATTTTTCTGGCCGGAAGAAAAGGCCCCGGCGATGAAACGCAGGCTGCGCAACATGCTGTCCCGCATGCCGCTGACACGGGCCGACATCCGCATCTGGCACGGCATCATCAGGTTTCTGGCGGACCGCACCCCCAAACCGTGACCCGCCGCAACCTGTTGCAGTGCCGGTGCCGCACATGTAGATATGCACCCTGGGTCAGGGCAGGATTTCGCCAGTGTCTTCAAAGCGCAGTATTTTTGTGGAGGCGGACAGCACAGACAAGGCGTTTGTGCCGGTGCCGGGCGCAATTGATGCCGGGGGCACAGCTGCGCACAGGGCAATTTCCGCCTGGCTGACTGTTCTGCTGGGCCTGGTGGTTTGCCTGATTCTGGCAGGGGGGCTGACCCGTCTGACAGACAGCGGCCTGGCGATTACCGAATGGAAACCCCTTGCCGGGGCCCTGCCGCCCACAACCGCCCAGGCCTGGGAGGAGGAATTTCGAAAATACCGCACCATCCCGGAATATCAGTTGCAGAACAAGGGGATGAGCCTGGCTGAATTCAAAACAATCTACTGGTGGGAATGGGGCCACCGCCAGTTGGCCCGCCTGGTCGGGCTTGTCTGGGCTGCCGGTTTCCTCTGGTTTTTGCTGCGCCGCCAAATCCCGCCGGGGTGGGCCGGGCGGCTGCTGCTGCCTGGTGTGTGTGGCGCGGTGCAGGGGGGGCTTGGCTGGTGGATGGTGTCCTCCGGCCTGACGGGCCGAATGGTTGACGTGGCGTCTTGCCGGTTGGCCATGCACCTTGGCCTTGCCTTTGTTATCCTTGGCCTTGTCGCCTGGTATCGCTGGCAGATGCTGCGTAGCGCAACCGATCTTTTTCGTGCGTCCCGGCACCGGGACCGGGCGTTTGTCAGGGTCGGGACAGTTTTCGTGGCCCTGGTCTTTGGCCAGATCATCCTGGGGGCACTGGTGGCAGGCATTGATGCCGGCCGCAGTTATGCCCAATGGCCCCTGATGGCGGAGGGGGAGTTTTTGCCCTCCGGGGCCTTTGATCTGGTCCCGTTATGGGCCAATTTCACGCAAAACGCTGCCCTGGTGCAATTCAACCATCGCATGCTAGGGTATGGTGTGCTCCTGTACGCCGCCTGGGCCTGGTGGCGTGCCCGCCGCCACCCGAACGGGGCCTTGCGGCGGGCCTGTGCCCGCGCCGGGGCTGCTGTTCTGGTGCAGGCGGTGATCGGTATCATCACAATTGTCACAGCCGCGCCCTGGCATGTTGCAATTGTTCACCAGTTTGGTGCCGTGGTTGTGCTGATAAGCGTTCTGCACGCCCGTTTCCTTGCCGCCTACCCAATGGCCCAGGGGATTCGCTGATTATACGGCCCGGCCGCTGGTCTGGCCATATATTGCCGTGCGGCCCCTGCAACACACCCCACGGCAGCAGAACCTGCACACTTTTTTAAACGAGGTTTAAACGCCGTTTAAACGGCTGTGTATCGGGATTTAAAGGCCGCTTGCCCGGTCGTTTTTTCCAGGGTGTTAGGGGCATGCAGGGAATTCGGGGCACAAGACCGTGCCGCCGGTGACGGGGCGGCGGGTGCGCGCCCCGCGCCACCCGGCCGGGGGCCGCAAATGTGGCCCGGTTCAGCCCCGTGCACCCGTTACCGGGGCAAGGAAGGGAAATCAGGTGCCGATTTTGTTTGCCGCACCTGCCGCCTTGGCAATCCCTGCGCCCGCAGGGCTGAAATGCCCGGTTTCTGACCCGAAGATGTGCCCGAAAAGCGCGTAATCCTCCGCATAAAACTCCCGTATTTTGGCGATGGCGGATGCGGTGCACGTCACATGGCCGGGCGGTATACCTCTTTTTCTTGCTGATTTGTTTCTGTGGTGGGTTATCGGCCCCCCCCCGCGGGACTGCAACCATTCCCCCAGTACAGGCAAGGCAGCGAAATCAAAGATCGCGTCAAAAAATGAAAGATCGCTGCCCAGCCAATGGGACAGCAAATGCGAATGACTTCTGATACGCCTTGATACAGTGCGGTAACTGGCCAGATGATCCACAAAGGTTGCAAAATCCGGACATTCGGGTAAATTATATTTTTCTGATATACGTTTCAATCCACGGGGTTTAATAACAATATGGTGTGAATAGCAAGATATCAGACGCGCAACCGGCTCGCGCACCACAGCCATTGTTTCATATCCCTCAAGCTCCTGCAAATTGGTTTTTGCAAAGGGAACCGGGACATGCGCACCGGGACCCAAAGGCAAAAGATGTGGCCCCACCCCCTCTTTCCCCCTTATCCATTTCATGCCTGTATCGATCTCGTGAAAGTAATGTCTCAACGTAGTGGACGCGGATTTTGGAACGGGGAAATAGGCAACGCCAAGAGTATTGCAAAGCAGAGTCATTGATGTAGAGCCACTGATTCTCCCCTTCCCGATGCAGGTTTTCCCCGTGCCAAGGTTCCTTCCCTTTCGTCTTGCGTTCAACCCAGGGGGGGCAGCCGAACCCGGACGCCCCAGGCCGGATGATCCGCAAAACCGGCGGTTGCATTTTCATCGTTCGTACGGGCCATGTGTTGCTCCTTCGTGCATCACAGCAGGTAATTGCAAGCCCGGTTAGCCGAATTCAACACCTTTTCTTCATCTTTTCGCGCCGCCGCCGCCCCCTTCCGGCCCGCCGCACCCGGGCAGCACGCCCGCACCGATGCAATCCCCCCGTTTTGTTTTGCAGCCCGCCGGTGCATGCTTGGAGAACCCCCCCGGCAGGGGAAAAGCGGAAAGTTCGGCACAAACGTATTTTGCCGCGGGATTTCTCCCGTTCCAGGCCGGCGATTCGTTTCCGGCCTGCATCCGGGCAGATGCCTGGCCGGGCGGGGGCCCGGGCCTTTTGGGCACGAATCGTCACAGGCCCCGCCATCCGGCTGACAGGGGCACGGCATGGCCCTGGACCCGCGAAAATGCACAGTTTGAATGGCGAAAATCGGCTTGATGATTATAATTCGGGCCCCGTATATTCCCCGTGTATTCAATGTCAGGCAGAAGGAATCGGATGGCACAGAAAGTCCCCGAAAAATCGTACTGCGAAGGCAAACGATTGTGCTGCACTGACCTGATTACGAATAACGGGATTCCATCCGTGGTGCGCTCATGATTCGCCACAATCGATACAAGGTTGTTTCACTTTTTTCCGGGGCACTTGGCCTTGACCTCGGCATGTACAACACGGGATGCTTTGAATTGAAAGCCTGTGTTGAATTGGTTCCGGCTTTTTGCGAAACCATCCGTGCAAACCAGGCCGCAGGGCATCTGCCCCGGGATCTTTCAGTTGTTGAGGCAGATCTCGCCCGGTTAACCGCGGATGAATTTATGGCCGGAACGGGTATTGAACCCGGCGAGGTTGATGTTCTGGTAGGTGGACCTCCCTGCCAGGCGTTCAGTACCGCCGGACGGCGTAAGGGCGTTGAAGACCCGCGTGGAACCCTGTTGTGGGATTACCTGCGTTTTGTTGAGATTCTGAATCCCAGGTTTTTTCTTATGGAGAATGTCAGGGGGCTCCTTTCGGCCGCTTTGCGTCATCGCCCAATCGCCGAACGGCAGGATAAGGGTGGACCGCCGCTTGAAGAAGATGAGATGCCGGGGTCTGTTATTCGCCTGTTTGTACGCGACCTGCAAAAGATTAAAGGCGGACCTTATCACATGGATTGCTTTGAGGTGAACGCGGTCAATTATGGGGCACCGCAAATTCGGGAACGTGCGCTGTTTATAGGAAATCGCTTTGGGTGCGACGTTGATTTTCCCGGCCCTACCCACGGTCCGGATAACGGGGAACCGGATATGTTTATGCAGGATACCCTCAAGCCATGGGCAACCCTGCAGGATGCAATCGGCAATCTTGAAACAGTCAATGATACTGTCATGGATTTCAGTTCCCGAAAAAAAATTTCCTGTCAATGGTTCCCCCCGGCTCAAACTGGCGGGCACTGCCTGTTGATGTACAGCGGGAATCCATGGGAAAGGCATGGTATTCCAAAGGCGGCAGATCGGGATGGTGGAGACGTCTGACGATGGATCTTCCATGCCCTACTCTGGTAACAATGCCCAATCATGCAAGTACATCGCTTTGCCATCCCACCGAGACTCGTGCCCTTTCGTTAAGGGAATATGCACGTATCCAGGAATTTCCCGATGATTGGGAAATCTGCGGAACACCTGCCGAACAGTATGCCCAAATTGGCAACGCCGTCCCGCTTCGTCTCGGTGAGGTGGCTGGTCAGGTGCTGGCCGACGGGCTGGATCAAGCCCGCATCAAGGATTGGAAAATTCAAGACAAACCGACAAAACCTTTTCAGATAACCCATATTCATGCCCACGTCAGAACACGCAGATGGTTTGGAAAAGGCGAGGCATTGGTTTGGTCGGGCAGGGGAAAGAATGCGCCGTCCCGATATGGCCAGGCGAAAACCGCCAGAAAAACAAAAATTATGACAGAAAACGTGCGATGAGAAAAAAGGAAGGGAAAAAGGGCCTGTATAGCATATTGAAAAGTACGCGCCGCACCCTTGACAAGGAACATCTCAATAATCTTTTTGACCGCATAGAACAAGTTCGCGTTGATAAATTGGCACAGAACCTTAAGGCGGATCTTTTAATACACATCCCCAGGATTTAAGAAAGTCGCGAAAATCTGTCCGACTATAGAATTAATCCTTATGTAATGCTCGCCACGACGAATATTATGGGGCTTTCTGATCCGGATAGGTTTGCAGATTTCCTCTTTAACTCGAAACTTATGATGGGACTTGAGACTTCTTTCGGAAAGGTGGTTGAAAGAGTGATCATGCAGCATTACCCGGTTGCATCACATGCGAAATGGCGTGATCCATCAGAAAAAATTGCTGAGTTGGAAAAAGGGAATAAAATTCAAGGCCGTGAAGCAAAATCGGCTTTTCGCAGCGGTTCAATTTGGCGGGAAATTGATAAGGATGTGGTGGTTGGAAACCGGCACTTTCTGACAACAATAAAGAGTGGACCGAATACGATCAACGACACTCATGTTCAGGGCATGGTCGATTCGATCTCAGCCGGTTATAGGGAATGGTTAAGGGTATCGGAGCTTGCAACGCCGGGTCTGGAAGGTATTGATGTCGTGATTGGCCTTACGTACGGTACAGAACATTCGACCAATAACAAGGATAACCAAATACTTGCAAAACTTCTGGATCGCGGGTTCAGTGAAATTGATCGGGAAACCGTTCCGGGCGTTTTGGCAGACGACGAGACGGGACGGGTCAGGGTTTACCGAAGGGTTGGCAAACCGTTTTGGTCCTGGATAGGCAATCCGCAGGATGAAGGAGCTGAGCCGCAAGTGTTCCTGGAGGTTTTACTTGCCTTATCGATAGCCTTTCGTGACCTGTTGTCTGAAGGCGCAACCATTGAGGATGGGATTAATCAAAGGCTCAGGCATCTGGCGTCATCTGTGCTTAAGATGCAGCTATCATCCGAAACTCTGCCAAAATGGGTTTTGGATAAAGGCTTTAATGATACTGAATTGTTCTATTTGGTCACAGCGGCCAGTGCCTTCTATGACGAAGGCATATAAGGAATCGGGTGGCGAAAAATACCAGATTTTCTGAAAGGGTATATCCCCTTGATCGCAATTGAGACGTTGTGCGCCATCCCTCCAAACATCACGATCTTGCTTCCCCCATAAATAATTCCGGGCAGATCCCGGTCGCTGGCAGGAAAGCATGGCCATGAAACCCGGTCAGAAGTTTGCACACCATTTGAATTCCATGTTGCACGTCAACCTGTGCAGGATCATTCCGGTGTGCGAACAAGCCCCCTCCCAAAAAAAAGACGCCCCCGCAAGGAGGGCGCCAAGTCAGTGAGGCAGGTTTCATACAGACAAGAAACCTATCGAGCAGTGGCCGCCTTATACCCTGCACGTCTGTGCCCGCCAAGCAGAAATTCCAAAAAACCCGTTATTGTGTCATGACAGGGCGGAACACCTGAGTGCAGCACCGCGGAACCACCCGATGTCACACATATTTTGCAAACGTATTGCCCTTTTTTACAAGGCTGTCCTGCTCACTGCGGTCTGGCCGCTTTCGGGCCATGCCGCCCCACAGCATGGCATCGCCATGGCAGGCAATCCGGCCCTGCCTGCGGGATTCACATCGTTGCCGTATGCGAATCCCGGCGCCCCAAAGGGCGGAACATTGGTGACAGGGGAGCGGGGGGGGTTTGATTCCCTGAACCCGTATATCCTGAAAGGCACCGCCCCCTGGGGGGTGCGGGCCCATACAATGGAATCGCTGATGGGCAGGAATTGGGATGAACCCTTCGCGCTCTACGGCCTGCTGGCAGAGACGATCGAGGTGCCGGACGACCGATCCTGGGTTGCGTTCACCCTGCGGCCCGAGGCGCGGTTTTCAAACGGGGATCCGGTGACGGTGAAGGATGTGATCTGGAGCCTTGAAACCCTGGGCACCCTGGGCCACCCGCGCTATCGCACCACCTGGTCCAGGGTGGAACAGGTCGTGGCGACCGGCCCCCGCAGCCTGCGTATCACCTTCAGCACCCCGGATCGGGAACTGCCGCTGATACTTGGCCTGCACCCGATCCTGCGCAAGGCCGATTTTGCGAATCAACCGTTCGGGGAAAGCGGGCTGGCGGTGCTGACCGGCTCCGGGGCTTATGTGATTGAGGAATTTGAGCCGGACCGCTTCATCACCTTCCGCCGCACACCGCACTACTGGGGGGCTGATCTCGGGCTGAAGGCCGGGCACAATAATCTGGACCGCATCCGCTATGACTATTACCGCGACGCGGGCGCAATGTTTGAGGCGTTCAAGGCCGGTGCGCTGGATTTCTGGCGGGAAGGGGATATCCGGCGCTGGGACACCGGCTACACCTTTCCGCGGGTCACGGATGGCACGGTTGTCCGCTCCGTGATCCCGCACGGGCGCCCAAGCGGGATGTCCGGCTTTGTTTTCAACACCCGCCGGCCGATTTTTGCAGACTGGCGCGTGCGGGAGGCACTGATGCTGGCGTTTAACCCTGAATTTATCAACCGCGCGATCAATGGCGGGCGTCTGCCGCGTATCGAATCTTTCTTTGCAAACTCTGTTCTCGGGGCCCGGCCCGGCCCGGCGGAAGGCCGGGTGGCGGGTTTGCTTGCGCCTTTTGCGGCGCACCTGTTGCCCGGAACACTGGAAGGCTACCGCGCAGCGGGTTCAGACGGGTCGGCCCGCAACCGCAAAAATCTGCGCAGGGCAGGCCGGCTTTTGGAAGAATCCGGCTGGATTTTAAAGGGCGGTGTCCGCCGGAAAGACGGCGCGATTCTGGAATTCACCGTGCTCCTGCAACAGGACGCAAGAAAATATGAGGCGATTGCGAACATGTGGCGCGATGCGCTGGACCGGCTGGGTGTGCGCCTGACGATTGCGCAGGCGGACGCGGTGCAATATCGGGAGCGGCTGAATACCTATGACTTCGATATGATACACCGGCACTGGGGGGCAAGCCTGTCACCGGGCAATGAGCAGCGGCTCTACTGGGGGTCAGCCGGGGTAACGCAGCCGGGCACCCGCAACTACATGGGCGCAAGGGTTCCGGCCATTGACGCGATGATAGAGGCGTTGCTGGCTGCTGAAAACCGGGAGGATTTCGTGGCCGCGACCCGTGCGCTTGACCGGGTTTTAACCGCCGGGCGCTATGTCGTGCCGTTCTGGTTTCAGGCCGAAAGCCACCTTGCCCACGATGCCGGCCTGAGGTATCCCGACAGGCTGCCGGTCCACGGTGACTGGGTCGGGTTTATGCCTGATGTGTGGTGGCGCGCACCCGCCGACTGACCGGCCAGCTGATCGATGGGGCATTTTCCCATGGTGACCGTGGGGCCCGCATCATCCCGCACACAGGCACCGGCAACCTGCCGTGCCGGTTTCCCCGCCGCTCAGGCGGAACAGCTGGCCCCGCCCAGCACGCAGAACTTGGCACAGTGCGGATGGTTCAGCTTCACCGGCCCTTCCGCCTCTGCCAGGGTTTCGCCCATTTCGAACCGCGGATCATAGGGCAGGAGTGTACAGGTCACAACGGCGGGCCTTTCCGCGCCCTTGCGTTTCACGACCATGCGGGAAGAGGCACACATCACCTCCGACGGTTTCCTGTCCAGGATATTCCAGCAGGCTGCGGTGATTTCCGGCACTTCGGCCTGCGCGTCCATTTCCGGGAACAGCACGGTTTCCGCCGGATTGCAGGCATCGATTTCAAACCCGTGCCGGGCAAAAAACGCCGCATAGCCGGCGCGGCCCTGCTGTTCTGTTTCCCCCCACATCGTACGGCCCGCCACGGCCAGCCTGAAACCATTGTCGCGCAACCACCGCATGCCCTGGAGCGTGCTGTTAAAACTGCCCGTGCCGCGTTCCTGGTCGTGCTTCTCCGCCAGGTAATGATCGACGGAAACCCGCAGTGTCAGTTTGCCCGGCCAGGCATCACGGATAGCCAGCAATCCCTCCCGAACCTGCGCGCGCATCATGGGGCGCATGGCGTTTGTCAGCACAAGCACGTCATAGCCGCGTTCCAGGCAGGCCCCGGTCATCGCATTCATCTGCGGGTTCATGTAGGGTTCGCCCCCCGTAAACCCGATCTCTTTCGTGGGCCAGCCGCGTTCCTCTATCTGGTTCAGGTAGGTCACGACGTCATCAACCGTAATGTAGGCCAGGCTGTCATTCCTGGGACTTGATTCAATATAGCAGTTCATGCACTGTATATTGCACAGGGTACCCGTATTAAACCAAAGGGTTGTTGCGGCCACCAGGGGCACCACGGCCCGCTGTTCGCCTTTTGCCGTGATGTCCGGGTGTTCAAATTTGCCGGGTGGCCGTGCCTTGAATCTGCTGAAATTCCGGTCGTTCATGCCCGTCCTCGCGTCTGTTCCGGCATGTCATAACCGGCCCGGCGTACTCTTTCAAACGAAAGGTTGAACGCCGTGCGGGATTTTGGGCCTGGCCGTTCCCAGGTGCCGGCGTCAACCGCACTGCTTTTGGGTGCATGTCCGGTGATTCAGGTGTAAGGATGGCCCCGGGACGCGGGGCGTGTTGCCCGCCGCCGGTGTGCACCGGGCCACCACGAGGGAGAAAAGATGGGGGGTTGGGATGCTCTGCCGGGTCATGTGAAAAACGCCGGGGCACGGTCGATCAAAAGCCTGTTCGATACCGACCCGGCGCGATTTGCGGATTTCTCGGTCACGCTGGGCGACTTCCTGATGGATTTTTCCAAGTGCAACATAGACCGGCCAACCCTGGCCGCCCTGCTGGACATCGCCGCACAGGCCCGGGTCGCGGACCGGCGCGATGCCATGTTCGCAGGCGGGAAGATTAATGAGACGGAAAACCGGGCGGTTCTTCACACCGCGCTGCGCAACCTGGACGGTGCGCCTGTCCTGGTGGACGGCACGGATGTGATGCCCGGGGTGCGGGCAACGCTTGGGCGGATGCGCACCTTTGCCGGCCGGGTGCGCGCCGGTGCGCACCAGGGGGCAGGGGGCACGATGACCGATGTGGTGCACATAGGCACCGGCGGGTCATATCTCGGCCCTGCCATGGCGACGCGTGCCCTGTCCCCCTGTCACGATGGGCCGGGCGTACATTTCGTGACCAACGCGGACGGGGCGGACAGTGCGGACACGCTGAAGGCGCTGAACCCGGCAACCACCCTGGTGCTCATTGCCTCCAAGACCTTCACGACGACAGAGACGATGATGAATGCCAAAACAGCCCGCAGCTGGCTGCTGGCGGCGATCCCGCAATCCCGGCTCGGCGCTCACATGGTCGCGCTGTCTTCTGCCGATGGCCGGGCTGCCGCCTTCGGTGTGCACCCCGATCATGTATTCGGGTTTCAGGATTGGGTCGGCGGGCGCACCTCTGTCTGGGGCGCAGTCGGGTTGAGCCTGATGCTCGCCATAGGGCCTGAAAATTTTCGGATGTTTCTCGAGGGCGGGCAGGCCATGGATCGCCACTTTCAAACCGCACCGCTTGCCGCAAATATGCCGGTCCTGCTCGCGCTCACGGGTATCTGGCATGCCGGTGCCTGCGGTTATGATACCCGTGCGGTACTTCCCTATGACCAGCGGCTTGCCCGGCTGCCCGCCTATTTGCAGCAACTCGATATGGAATCGAACGGCAAGGGCGTTGCCATGGATGGCAGCCCGCTGCGGCACCACAGCGGCCCGATTATCTGGGGGGAACCGGGCACCGGTGGCCAGCACGCCTTCTATCAGTCGCTTCACCAGGGCACGCGGATCATCCCGTGTGAGTTTCTGATCGCCCGGACGGGCCATGAGCCGGAACTGGCGCATCAGCACAGGTTTCTGCTGGCGAACTGCCTTGCCCAGTCAGAGGCCCTTCTTTTGGGCCGGTCGCTTGAGTGCGCCCGCGCCATGATGGCCGCCAGGGGGCTGGAGGGGGCGGAACTTGAACGCCAGGCCGCCCACCGGGTGTTTCCCGGCAACCGGCCCTCCGTCACGATGCTCTACGACAGGCTGACACCACGGACGCTGGGCATGATCATCGCGCTTTACGAACATCGGGTGTTCGTGGAAGGCGTGATTTGGGGAATCAATTCCTTTGATCAGTGGGGGGTGGAACTGGGCAAGGAACTGGCCCTGTCCCTGATGCCGGTCCTGACCGGGGAGCGTGACGGGGCGGACAGGGACGCTTCCACGCGGATGCTGGCCCGCTCCATCCGCCGGGGGCAGGCATGACAGGCCGGATGGGTTTGGCGGGGATGATACCCTTTTACGGCAAGGATGGCAACGACACGCTGGACGGCGGTGCCGGGGCCGATACGCCGGAGGGCGGGGACGACAGCGATTGGGCCAGTTATGCGGGTTCCGCCGCGGCGGTGCAGGTGAACCTGGGCGGCGGTGTAATGGCCGGGTGATGCCGAAGGGGACACCCTCACGAATATCGAAAACCTGTGCGGCTCTGATCACAACGATACGCTGACGGGCAGCGAACAGGCAAACACGCTGCACGGCGGCAAGGCGGCGGCCGCCTGACCGCGGGCCTGCCCCCCGTGCGGAAAAATATGCGGAAAAATATTTTTGAACTATGGGTTGACCGGGGCAGGCAGGCGGCATATATTGGCGTCACGGGGCAGATGAGCCGCCATGCGGGCCTGAACCCCGAGCGGAAAAATCCGGCTTGCAATGCGCCGGAAAATATGGGAAGCTTTGGCCATGACCGATACGAACACGAACAACGCGACCACTGACCTTGAAGATATTGCACAGCCGGAAGACCGGGGCTTTCGGGTTCGGCTGAAGGTGGTTAAACCGGCGGACAAGCCTGAACCGAAGCCCGCGCATGCGGAACGCAAGAGTCATCTGCGCGTCGCGGGGCTGGGGCAAAAGTCCGAAGCCCGCGCATGCGGAACGCAAGATCCAGTCTGAACCGGCCTGGGAAGGCCAGAACCTGCACCACCCGACAAAGTTGAACCTGGATGTCATCCAGCATGTGGATGGCACGCAGTATAATGACCGCTTGGTAGGCAACCACGGGAATAACACGCTGGATGGCCGGGGCGGCAATGACCTGCTGTGGGGCAAGGGCGGCAATGATTTCCTGATTGGCGGGGACGGCAATGATACCCTGGGCGGTGCCGGCGGTGATGATACGCTGGAAGGCGGGGAAGGGGCCGATGTGTTGGACGGCGGCGATGGGTGGGACACGGCCACCTACGCAAACTCCCGGGAAGGCGTGGAAGTGAGCCTGGCCAGGAATGAAAACGGCGACCCCTTCAAGGGGAAAGGGGGCCATGCGGCGGGCGACACGCTTAAGAACATTGAGCACCTGATCGGCTCCACGTATGACGACACGCTGACCGGGGATAGCCTTGCCAACGCTCTTTGGGGCGGTGCCGGGAAGGACGAGCTCAACGGCGCGGGTGGCCCTGACCGGCTTGAGGGCGGCAGCGGCGCAGACGTGCTGAACGGCGGCGTTGGCGATGATGTGCTGGACGGCCAGGGCGGCGACGACTCGCTGAACGGCGATGCGGGTGACGACCATCTGTACGGCCGCGGGGGCAAAGACACGCTGAAAGGCGGCGTTGGCGATGATGTGCTGAACGGTGGGGACGGGGATGACGAGCTGGAAGGCGGTGCCGGAGACGACGAGCTGGACGGCGGTGCGGGCGCGGATACCTTCGTGTTCCGCACCGGCGAAGCAGGCCACGACACCATCACCGGCTTCACCGCAGGGGAGGACAAGATCCGTATTATCGCCGTGTCTGGAGAAAAACTCCTTCTCGCTGATCTAGAAAGGGAATCGAAAAACGGAAATGCGGTTTTATACTGGGAATCCGACTCCAAAATCACCCTCATCGGTGTGAACCCGGGTGGTCTGACATTCG
>JACONK010000026.1 GCA_014323795.1 Paracoccaceae bacterium
CCTGGCAGCAGCTGGAAAATGCCATAGAAGAAAATGGCGCAAGTCACATCTTTGACTTCGGCTGAACCACAGAAATCCCAACCTGAACAAGGAAAACACACCATGAGCACCAACCGGAAACCTTCCTCGCTCTACTACATCACACCTTCGGGTGATGATACTGTCCTCCTGTCCGATAGACCTGAGTGGTCGAATAGTGATGCATATAGGGATGCATACTCGAAATGGGTGGAGGAGCTTTCCAGGATAGAAGTCCCTTACGGCGACGGCCTGCTCATTCGTGTGACACACGGAACTGAAGGGGATGATCGGCATTCGGGTCGGTTTGCCAACGACCGTATGTACGGATACGGCGGGGATGACCAGCTGCGGGGCGATGCCGGCAACGACACGCTGTATGGCGGTGCCGGGGATGACGTCCTGAGGGGCGAGGCCGGCACCGACACGCTGTATGGCGGGTCGGGGAAAGACGACATGTGGGGCGGGGCCGGCACCGACACGCTGTATGGCGGGTCGGGGGGTGACGACCTGTCGGGCTGGGGGGGCACCGACACGCTGTATGGCGGGTCGGGGGATGACGCCCTGGATGGCGGTTCCGGCACCGACACGCTGTATGGCGGGTCGGGGGATGACCATCTGGATGGCTATCTCGGCAACGACACGCTGTATGGCCAGTCGGGGGATGACGCCCTGTATGGCGGGGACGGCGACGACCTGCTGAAGGGGGCCCGCGGGAAGGATGCCCTGAGGGGCGATGCCGGCAACGACGTGCTGATCGGTGGTGCCGGGCATGACGGCCTGTGGGGCGGTTCCGGCAACGACACGCTGTATGGCCGCCGCGACGGTGACGGAATGTGGGGCGAGGACGGCAACGACATCCTGCGCGGCCAGCACGGGGATGACATCATGAGGGGCGGGGACGGCAACGACTTTCTGCACGGCGGTGTCGGGGATGACAATGTGGCCGGCCAGGAGGGCGACGATACGCTGAACGGGGGCCGGGGTGACGACATGCTGGGCGGCCAGGGGGGGGCCGATACCTTTGTGTTCAGCCAGGCCAACTCCGGCCACGACGTGATCTACGGCTTCAACGTGGAGGTTGTTCGCAAACGCGGGTTCAAATACGTATCTGAAAGAACAGATGAGGGCGATAAAATCCTGTTCCGCGGTGCCGCGGCACCGGACGGTTTTGATGACCTGACCCTGACCAAAAAGAAGGATCATGAATCGGACACGACGCCCGGTACGCTGATCACCTGGGGCGATGGCACAAACAGCATCTTTCTGGAAGACATGCCCCGGCATCTCCTGCAGGAAGAGGACTTCATCTTCGCCTGAACCGGCAGGCTGCACATCCCCCCGGCGGCTTGGGCCCGGCCCCCCCGGCCTGTGCGCAAGCCGCCGGATACAGGGCGCGGAAAACGCCGCAGGTATCGGGCACCAATCGGGCTTTAAACGCCCCTGCAATGGCGAATCGGGCAAGAGAGGCCATGCCGCCGATGCCGGGGGGAGGGGCGCACACTACCGGCCCTTGCGCACCAGACAGCGCGGCAGGGAACCGGAGGGGAGGGCCGCACCGGGAAAGCGGAAAGCAGGGGATGCATGCATGACGGAATCCCCTGGCCGTGCCGGCGATTTCCCCGAAACGGCTTTATTCCGATGGTGTGCCGGAAGTTTCAAACTCCACCAGCAGATCCTTGGCATCCACAGCACGTCCTGCCCGGGTGTGCACGGCCTTGATCTTCCCGTCAAGTTCCGCATAGATGCCGGTTTCCATCTTCATGGCCTCGATTGTCAGCAGCAGATCGCCAATTTTCACCTCTTGTCCTTGCGCAACAGCCAGCACGGAAATCACCCCCGGCATCGGGGCACCTACATGGGTCTCTTTCCCCGGGTCCGCCTTCATCCGGCGGGCAGAGGTTGCCGCTGCCTTCCGGTCCGTTACGCGGATTGTGCGCGGTTGGCCGTTGAGCTCAAGGAACACCCGTGCCTCGCCGCCTTCGTCTGTCTCACCGACTGCCTGCAGGCGGATCTCCAGGGTTTTGCCCGGGTCAATTTCCACGCTGATCTGTTCGCCCGGTTCCATGCCATAGAAAAACGTCTTCGTCGGCAGGGTGCGCACAGGGCCGTAGATGCGGTGGCGACCCATGTAGTCAAGATAGACTTTCGGATACATCAGGTATCCGCTCAGGTCTTCGTCATCGATGGCGAAACCTTCCATCTGCGCGGAAACATCCCTGCGCCGGGTCTCCAAATCCTCCCGCTCCATCTGCGCACCGGGGCGGGTTGTGGCGGGGGGCGCCCCCTTCAGCACCTTTGACACAAGCACCTTTGGAAATCCGCCCGGCGGCTGGCCAAGATTGCCGCGCATCATATCGACAACCGAATCCGGAAACGCAACCTCCACCTTCGGATCCTCGACCTGTGCCCGGGTCAGCCCTTGGCTGACCATCATCAGTGCCATGTCACCCACGACCTTGGAGCTCGGGGTAACCTTCACGATATCGCCGAACATCCGGTTTACATCCGCATAGGTCTGCGCGACCTCATGCCAGCGGTCTTCAAGCCCCATGGACCGCGCCTGGGCCTTCAGGTTGGTGAACTGCCCGCCGGGCATTTCGTGCAGATAAACCTCCGACGCGGGCGCCTGCAGGCCGCTCTCAAACGCCAGGTATTGGGCGCGCACCCCTTCCCAGTAATCCGAGATCTCGCGCACGGCCCTGATATTGAGCCCGGTATCCCGCTCCGTATGGGCCAGCGCCTCCACAATCGATCCGAGGCAGGGTTGCGAGGTGCCCCCTGAAAACGCGTCCATCGCGGCATCCACGATATCCGCCCCGGCCTCCGCTGCGGCCAGAACGGTGGCACCCGCAATGCCGGATGTATCGTGGGTATGAAAGTGCACCGGAAGCCCGGTTTCTTCTTTCAGCGCCTTGATCAGTACCCGTGCGGCAGCAGGTTTCAGAAGGCCTGCCATATCCTTCAGGCCGATCAGGTGCGCCCCGGCCGCCCCCAGTTCCGACGCCATATTTATGTAATATTTTAAGTCATATTTGGCCCGCGCCGGGTTTAAAATGTCACCCGTATAACAGATTGCCGCCTCGCACACCTTGCCGTTTTCGCGCACGGCATCTATCGCCACGCGCATATTTTCAACCCAATTGAGGCTATCGAACACGCGGAAGACGTCGATGCCGGTTACAGACGCAACGCGCACAAATTCTTGCACCACATTGTCGGGATAGTTGGCATAGCCGACACAGTTTGACCCGCGCAGCAGCATTTGCGTCATGATGTTGGGTATCCGCTTGCGAATATCGCGCAGGCGCTGCCATGGGCATTCCTGCAGAAAACGGTAGGCCACATCGAAGGTCGCACCGCCCCAGCACTCGACAGAGAAGAGCCTGGGCATGTTCCGGGCGTAGGCATCCGAAACCCTTGTCATATCGATGCTGCGCATCCGCGTGGCCAGCAGCGACTGATGCCCGTCACGCATGGTCGTATCCGTGATCAGCAGCCGCCGGCGGGATTGCACCCATTTGACCACGCCTTCCGGCCCCTTGTCGCGCAGCAAATCCGCCGTGCCCCGCATATAGGCCGTCGTGTGCAGGGCAGGGGGCTGCGGTGCCTTCACTGTCGCCGCAGGCTTCGGGCGGCCCTGCACATCCGGGTGCCCGTTCACGGTGATATCCGCGATGTAGGTCAAAATCCTTGTCGCCCGGTCGCGGCGGTGCCTGAACGTGTAAAGCCCAGGCGTCGTGTCGATGAACCTCGTCGTGTACGCGTTATTGAGGAAGGTCGGGTGCTTCAGCAGGTTTTCAACGAAAGTGATGTTGGTCGATACACCGCGGATGCGGAACTCCCTGAGTGCCCGGCCCATGCGGGCAATCGCCTCCTCCGGCGTGGGTGCCCAGGCTGTCACCTTTTCCAAAAGCGAATCGTAAAATCGCGTGATCACCGCACCGGAGTATGCCGTCCCCCCGTCAAGCCGGATGCCCATACCCGTGGCAACCCGATAGGCACTGATGCGGCCATAGTCGGGGATAAAGTGGTTCTGCGGATCTTCGGTCGTAATCCGGCACTGGATCGCGTGCCCGCGCAGCCGGATGTCGGCCTGGCTGCCGGCACCTGTTGCTTCCGCAAGCGTTGCCCCTTCCGCGATGCGGATTTGGGCGCGCACGATGTCAATGCCTGTCACCTGTTCCGTGACCGTATGTTCGACCTGGATACGGGGGTTTACCTCGATGAAGAAGAATTTGCCCGTGGCCATGTCCATCAGAAACTCGACCGTGCCCGCGCATTCGTAGTTCACCTGCGCACAAATCCTGCGGCCCATTTCGCACAGTTCCGCCCGCTGGCCGGTGTTTAGGCAGGGGGCCGGTGCCCGCTCCACCACCTTCTGGTTACGCCGTTGGACAGAGCAGTCGCGTTCCCACAAATGGTAGATATCACCGTAGCTGTCGCCGAGGATCTGCACCTCCACGTGTCGTGCGTGCTGAATCATGCGTTCCAGGTATCCCGCGCCGTTGCCAAAGGCACTCTCTGCCTCCCGACGGCCTTCGCGCACCTTCTCCTCCAACTCGCCCTCGTGCATGATCGGGCGCATCCCGCGCCCTCCGCCGCCCCGGCTGGCCTTGAGCATAAGGGGGTAGCCCACCGCGGTGGCCATCCTGCGCACTTCAGCCATGTCGCCGGGCAGAATACCTGTGGCCGGAATAACGGGTACTCCCGCCTCAATCGCCACGCGACGGGCGGAGGCCTTGTCGCCCAGTTTGCGCATTGTCCCGGCCTTTGGGCCAATGAATGTCAGCCCTGCCGACGCACAGGCATCCGCGAAATCCGGGTTCTCTGACAGCAGGCCATAGCCCGGATGTACTGCGTCACAGCCCGCCATCCGGGCCACGCGCACGATCTCGTCTATCGTCAGATAGGCTTCCACCGGTCCCAGACCTGCGCCGATCCTGTAGGCCTCATCCGCCTTGAACCGATGCAGCCCGAGCTTGTCCTCTTCCGCATAGACGGCGACAGTGCGCTTGCCCATCTCGTTGGCCGCACGCATCACCCGGATGGCAATCTCTCCCCGGTTGGCAACAAGGATTTTCCGGAAAATTTTCATCTGATGGCCTCCGTGCCGTGGCGATATCAGGGTCTTAGGGCTGTCCTGGCAGCCGGACAATAAAATTATGTGCTGACGTGCCCGGCAAATTTCCGCGATGCAGCGATCCCTCTTCCAGTGCAAGGTCGGCCCTTAAGACACGCGGGCATATGGGGAAGCTGACATCTTGTCTTGTGAATGCGCAGGGCTATGGTTCCCGCATGGGTGGCCGGGATGAATCTGAAACCTTGGGGGCAGAGGCTGTGCCGTTGAGCCGGCAGGCCATGGCAGGCCGTGCACCGCCATCATACCTTGACGGGTTGAATGAAGCGCAGCGGGAAGCGGTGGAACAGTTGACAGGCCCTGTTCTGATGCTGGCCGGGGCGGGTACCGGCAAGACAAGGGCACTGACAACACGCATCGCGCACCTGCTGCAAACCGGTCACGCACGACCTGACGAAATCCTCGCTGTCACTTTCACCAACAAGGCCGCACGGGAAATGAAGAACCGTGTCGGGGGGCTTTTGGGCACAATGGTGGAGGGGATGCCCTGGATTGGCACCTTCCATTCGATCTGCGTCAAAATCCTGCGCCGCCATGCAGGGCTGATTACCGACAAGGCCGGCACACGGCACCTTAAGACCAACTTTACGATCCTCGATACAGATGATCAGCTGCGGCTTTTAAAACAGCTGATCCAGGCCGCCCATATCGATGAGAGACGCTGGCCTGCCCGGATGCTCGCCCGCCTGATCGAAGGCTGGAAAAACCGCGCATTGAATCCGGATAAAGTGCCCGCATCCGAGGCGAACGCCTACAGCGACAACGGCCCTGGCCTCTATGAGGCGTATCAGGAACGCCTGGTCACGCTCAATGCCTGTGATTTTGGCGACCTGCTGTTGCATGTGATCCATATCTTTCAGCACCACCGGGACGTGCGGGCGAATTACCAGGACTGGTTCCGGTTCATCCTTGTCGATGAATATCAGGACACGAACGTGGCCCAGTACCTGTGGCTCAGGCGGCTGGCGCAGGGCCACCGAAACATCTGTTGCGTGGGCGATGATGACCAGTCGATCTACGGCTGGCGCGGGGCGGAGGTGGGCAATATCCTGCGGTTTGAAAAGGATTTTCCCGGCGCAAAGGTCGTGCGGCTGGAACAGAACTATCGCTCCACCCCCCATATACTGGAGGCCGCGAACGGGATAATCGTGCATAATCGTGAAAGGCTTGGAAAGTCCCTGCAAAGTGTGAGCGACACAGGCCACAAGGTTCAGCTCATCGGCCATTGGGATGCAGAGGAAGAAGCGCGCTGGGTTGGAGAAAGGATTGAGGATCATCATGCCGGGCGATCCCCGGAAGCCAGGAACAGGTATAATCCGCGCCTGCAGGATTTCCGGCAAGAACAGGAGCGGCGTACGAAAGCCGGATTGGGGCCGATCAATCAGCAGGAATTTATCCGGCAATCATTTGAGAGCGACCAGGTCTCCCGCGATTTGAAAACCCGGAACCTTGTCACGGAATTGCAGAAAAATGAACCGGAAGAATTGGATATGCGCGCCGCACCGCGGGCTTGTGAGGTTCAGAAATTCAGTCTCGATGAAATCGCGATCCTTGTGCGTGCCGGCCACCAGATGCGCGCTTTTGAGGATCGTTTCCTGGCCATCGGCCTGCCCTACCGCGTGATCGGTGGCCCGCGCTTCTATGAGCGCATGGAAATCCGCGATGCCATGGCCTATTTCCGCGCAGCCGTCAGCCCGGACGACGGCCTGGCGTTTGAGCGCATCGTCAACACGCCGAAGCGCGGGCTCGGCGACAAGACCCGGCAGATCATCCATATCGCGGCGCGTGAAAACGGCGTCTCCCTGTTGGAAGGGGCGCGCATCCTCGTGGCTGAGGGCGACCTGGCACCGAAGGTGCGCACGGCTTTGCGGGATCTCTGCGAAGGTTTCGCCC
Organism: Paracoccaceae bacterium; assembly: GCA_014323795.1. Taxonomy (GTDB): domain Bacteria; phylum Pseudomonadota; class Alphaproteobacteria; order Rhodobacterales; family Rhodobacteraceae; genus Amylibacter. The sequence goes on from JACONK010000026.1 coordinate 7,052, forward strand.
GCTGGCACGGGCTGATCCGCGCAGACGACCTTGCCCACAAGGAAATCGCCGCGCAAATCCTGGAGGAGTCGGGCTACACCGATTACTGGCAGGAGATGGCCGCCAGGAAGGATATAAAGGCGGCGGGCAGGCTTGAAAACCTCAAGGAACTTATCGATGCACTGGAGCAATTTGAAAATCTGCAAGGCTTCCTGGAACATGTCAGCCTGATCATGGATAATGACACCGAAGATGCCGCGGAAAAGGTGTCGATCATGACGCTGCACGCCGCCAAAGGCCTTGAATTCCCGGTCATCTTCCTTCCGGGGTGGGAGGACGGGCTTTTCCCCTCGCAACAGTCCATGGATGAAAGAGGTATGGGAGGCGTGGAGGAGGAGCGCAGGCTCGCTTACGTCGGCATCACGCGTGCGGAAGAGTGCTGCACCATCAGCTTTGCTGCCAGACGGCGGATTTATGGCCAGTGGCAATCGACCCTGCCTTCCCGGTTCATCGACGAATTGCCCGCCGAACATGTTGAAATGCTGACTCCCCCGGCCCTTGATCGGGGCGGTTTTGGCACAGCATCTTCTGCCAACACCCTTGCTGGGTCGGATTTGGCAGGGAACGCGTCGCGGGCGGATGTCTACAATTCACCGGGATGGAGGCGGCTGCAGGCCCGGCTCGGCCCGCACGGGCCCCGCCGGCCGTACGAGGCCGAGAGCGTGATCATCGACAGTGAGGCGGTGTCATCCCCCGGGCCCGGTGATCGGGTGTTCCACCAGAAATTCGGTTATGGCACGGTGATTGCCATCGAAGGCGACAAACTGGAGGTCGCTTTTGAAAAGGCAGGGATAAAAAAGGTGCTGGCCGGCTTTGTGACGTCCCCGTAAGACAAACCGTTCCGGTCAAAAATGTAAAACGGCACCCGAAGGGTGCCGTTCCAGGCAAACTGGTGCTTCAGATCAGGCCGATTCGGCGGCTTGTCTGGAGACACGCTTGATATCGTGGCGCGCAATGCCCAGGTCCCGCAGTTCCCGGTCAGACAGGCGCGACAGTTCTTTCACTGTGGTGAGGTAGATGCGGCGTTGCCTTATGTAGGCGACCAGGGCAGTAAGTACATTCGAAAAAACTGCGGTCACTGTGGCGCGTTGTGTTGAGCTGGTGTTCAGGATTGACATTGGATTATCCTCTTGAAAGTTGGTTTTCCGTGTTCATCGGATATCCTGAAGATAGGCAAACCCCCGGTCAGATGTAGGTATATTTCGGCATTTCTGTTATGCGTCTGACGCATGTCTGTCGCGGGCAGGTTTCCACGATTCAAAAGAAAAGCGGTAGTGCAGGGAGGGTGCACTACCGCTTCAATCAATCAGATACGCATGTGGGAGGAAGTAAGCGCAGCTGATTTTCAGCCACTGTGGCGGATCATCCTGGTACGTCGGATGATCCGTGGCTTTCCTGAACCCAAGATAGGATTGCCGCGCTGCAGCAACAATCGCAAAGGTCACAAGTCAGATATGCGTTAAAAGCATATCTCTTTCGGGCAATTCCAATTGGGTTCGGCGCAGTTTTCAGATCGGTTTGCCGATCAGAAATGCCCGGGCCGCGGCACTGACCGGGCCTTCAAAGAAAGCGGCTGCCGGGGCACTGTCGCACAACTGGCCTTTTGAGAAAAACAGAATTTGGTGTGCGATCCGGCAGGCCAGTGCAAGGTCGTGGGTGGACATCAGAATCGGCACCCGCATGCTGCAGGAGACGATGGCAGCCTCGATCTTTGCCGCGCTGGCCGGATCGAGCCCGGCAAAGGGTTCATCAAGGATCAGGACTTGTGGTTCGGTCACCAGGGCCCGTGCGAACGCCATGCGCCGCATCTCGCCGCCGGACAGGGTGGCGGCCGGGCTTTGTGCCTTGTGGGCAAGCTGCATATCGGCCAGCACCCCGTCGATCAGGTTCGAATCAGGGTGCGTCAGCGGATAGGCCACATTGGCCCGCACCGTGCGCCGCAGAACCACTGTCTGCTGATGCATATAGCTGCGGGTCGATTTGTTGGCCACAGCCGGCACCCCGTCCCATGTGACTGTTCCGGTTTCCGGCCGGGCAATCCCGTGGGCAAGCGCCAGGAACAGTGATTTTCCCGCCCCGTTGGGCCCCAGGATGCAGGTGATGCCGGACAGCGTGGCCTCATGACGGATCGGCCCCAGAAACGGTTGACCTTCCACAGCCAGTGCCGCGTCGGAAACCGAAAAGACCGGCATCAACGGGTCACCTGATAGCATTCGCCCAGTCGGGATATCTTGTGGGTGATTGCGTTCACCGCAATCGAGATGGTGACAAGGATCAGCCCCAGCGCGAGTGCGAGCGTCAGATTGCCCCTGGACGTCTCCAGCGCGATTGTTGTCGTCATCACACGCGTCTGCCCGTTGATGTTGCCGCCCACGATGATGACCGCGCCAACCTCCGCCAGTGCGCGGCCAAAGCCTGCCAGCAGGGCGATGGAGACGGCAAAACGGGCATCCCGGATCAGGGTGCGCACCTGCTTGCCCCGCGATGTATCGAGTGCTGCGAAAAGCGGCTTGTATTCGCGGGCAAGGGGCGCAATCGCCTGATGGGTCAGCGACAGGATAATCGGAAAGACGAGGATTGTCTGCGCAATCACCATGGCTGTCGGTGTGAACAGCAGCCCAAAACTGCCGAGCGGCCCGGCACGGGATAACAGCAGGTAGACCGCCAGCCCCACCACCACCGGAGGCAGTGCCATCATGGCGGTGCCCAAAACCAAAAGCACCCGATGCCCGGGGCAGCGCGTGATCGCAAGAAGGGTGCCAAGAGGTGTGGCCAAAAGGGCGGACAGGACAGTTGCGCTACATGAGACGAACAGGCTCAGCCGCACGATCCGCGCAAGTTCCGCATCGCCTGAAAAGATCAGCCCCAAGGCCGTTGCAAGAATTTCCATGCGCCGTGACCTTGCCCTTTCCGGCGATCATACAAAGTATTGGTGCGCAAGCGCACAAACGCAAGAGAACAAATGATGAGGATGCAATAGCGTGGCAATCACAGAGGAAGCGGTAAAACAGGCACTGGCGATGCTGAAACTGCCTGACGGGCGCGACATCGTCAGTGCTGATGTCATACGCGCCCTGTCGATTGATGGCGGCTCTGTCCGCTTTGTACTGGAGGTGCCCCCGAAACTCGGCCCGCATCTGGAACCTGTCCGTAAGGCGGCTGAAAAGATCGTGGAAGACCTCGACGGGGTGGATAATGCCCGCGTCCTTCTTACTGCCCATTCTGAACTGCCCAAAACACCTCCGAAGAAGGCACCACCCGATTTGCGGATCGGCGGCCATCCGCACCCGGCGGCAAACAGGGCACCGATTGCAGGGGTGAAACGCATCATCGCGATCGCCAGCGGCAAGGGGGGCGTGGGTAAATCAACGGTTTCCTCAAACCTCGCTGTTGCCCTCGCGCGGGCGGGCGTACGCGTGGGGCTGCTTGATGCAGATATCTACGGGCCCTCGCAGCCGCGCATGATGGGTGTGTCTGCACGTCCGGCCTCCCCTGATGGCAAGACGATTATTCCCCTCAAATCTCACGGGGTGACCATGATGTCCATTGGCCTGATGCTGGAGGAAGACCAGGCGGTTGTCTGGCGCGGGCCCATGCTGATGGGTGCCCTGCAGCAGATGCTGGGCCAGGTGCAGTGGGGTGTGCTCGATGTGCTGCTCGTGGACCTGCCGCCCGGCACCGGTGACGTGCAACTGACGCTGAGCCAGAAGGCGGAGGTGACAGGTGCCATCGTGGTATCCACACCGCAGGATATCGCTCTTCTTGACGTGCGCAAGGCACTCGATATGTTTGCCAAAACCGGGGTGCCGATCATCGGGATGATCGAAAACATGTCAACATTCTGCTGCCCCAAATGCGGACACGAGGAACCGCTGTTCGGCCACGGCGGTGCCAGGGCGGAGGCGGCGCGTCTGGGCATCGGATTCCTGGGCGAAATTCCCCTTAGCCTGGACATCCGGGTCGCCGGCGATAGCGGCAAACCCATCGCGCTGACGGATCGTCCGCCGGGGCAGGCCTATGCAGTGATCACGCAGGATCTGATCGCCAAGGGCCTTGTATGATTGACATTGATGCGGTCCGGCCTTTCGGCGCAGGTGTTGCCTTTGGCCAGACAGCCAGCGATTATGCCGCACACCGTGCAGGGTTTCCGGTGCAATTCTTCAAGGCACTGACAGATCGTGGCCTGTTGGCACCTGGCATGAAGGTGCTTGATATCGGCACGGGTACGGGCACCATTGCCCGCCGCCTGGCACAAGCTGGCGCGGTGGTTTCTGCCGTTGATCCTGCGGCAGAACTGATGGCGGCTGCGGCGAAACAGGACGCTGAGGTCGGCGTGACTGTGCGCTACAGGCAGGCATCGGCAGAAACACTGCCGTTTGCGCAGGGCACCTTCGACCTCGCCGTTGCCGGGCAGTGCTGGCACTGGTTTGATCGCCCCCGTGCGGCGGCCGAACTTGCCCGGGTACTGAAATCAGGTGGTACAGGGGTGATCGCTCATTTCGACTGGCTGCCCCTGCTTGGATCGGTGGCGGAGGCGACCGAATCGCTGATCCTTGCCCATAATCCGAACTGGGTCATGGCGGGCGGCACCGGTATCTATCCGCTTTGGCCCGGCGATCTGACAGGCGCAGGGCTGACGGGGGTGGAGACATTCTCGTTCGACGTCGTACACCCTTACACTCATATCGCCTGGCGCGGGCGGATAAGGGCCAGTGCCGGGGTGGCCGCCAGCCTGGATGCGGCCGGTGTTGCAGCCTTTGACGCAGCCCTTGCGAAGATGCTTGAAACCCGTTTCCCTGCCGACCCCCTGCAGGTGCCGCACCGGGTCTGGGCGGTGCGTGCCGGAAAACCTGAATGAACGCATTCCCGCACACCAAAACGGGTTGACAGCAGCTGCCATGCCGGTAGAAGGCCGGCTTCAGGATTTCTGAACCAGTGGCCCATCGGCCAGGGAGACAGTATATGGCAAAGCCAACCACGATGAAAATCCGCCTGAACTCCACCGCCGGAACCGGGCATTTCTACGTAACCAGGAAGAACGTGCGCACGATGACCGGGAAAATGTCCGCACGAAAGTACGACCCGGTGGCCCGCAAGCATGTGGAATACAGGGAAGGCAAGATCAAATAAGGCTACCCTGCCCGCGGGTTCACGGGCACCGCCGTCCGGGCGGCCTTCTGTATCATGCCCCGGGTGTTCTGCCAGGACAGGCCCGGGTTTGACAGAAGCCGGCCCTGCACAGGCGATGGCACGAACAGCATCTGTCTGCGGGACATCCCTCCGCAGCTCGTGTATGAATCGGACTTCATCTTCGCCTGAACCCTCGCAGGCTGAAATACACTCGGGGGCCATGCCGAAGGCGAGACACCCTCACGCACATCGAAAACCTGATTGGCACCGCGCAGGGCGATACGCTGACAGGCGATGACAAGGCGAACACCCTGGAAGGCGGTGCTGGCAACGATACGCTGAACGGCGGCGGTGGTGGTGACCTTCTGGACGGCGGTGCCGGGGATGACATACTGCGCGGCCAGGACGAAGCGGATGAGCTGGTCGGCGGTGATGGCAAGGACAGGCTGACCGGCCTGGGCGGCAATGATACCCTGACAGGCGGTGCGGGCCAGGACACGTTCATCTTCGATTCGGACGGCACCCACGACACCATGACCGTCTTTAAACCGGGGATGGATAAAATCAGGTTCGCTGTTGATTATGTACGTGGGCAGGTGACCGAAGAAGACGGCGTTGCGATGATCATCTGGAATACCGCTTATCCGTCCGAAGGAGGGGAATTAAACAACAAGGTCACGCTTGAAGGCTTCACCGCCAAAAAAAGGCGCGAACGGTTCTGATCTCGAATTTGATTTGACAACAGGAAAATATCTGGTTCTAAATGAATCTATAGAAATGGCCTGACAAGCCCCGCCTCGGGCAGAAAGATGCGCATCCGGCCTGCGCCCTAATATATCCGGGGCCTGCCACAAGGGCCGGATACGGGGGCACCACCGCACGTATCGGGCACTAATCGGGCTTTAAATGCCGCTTAAACCGGTCTTTCTTTCACGGCACACGCCCATGCAAAATCATTCCGCATCGGCAGACCTGATTACCACCCCACCAATATGCGCCGGGGATATCCTTGATTAACTGCTCCACACCCGATACAATCATGTAAGCTATGCCGATGATTCGCGATCATGGTGTCCGGCGCAGACGCCTGCGCCAACGGATTCACAAAAATTTTCGCGGCGTTCAGCGTGATGAACCGGACGGTGGATGCGCTTGTGGCCCGCACAGGCCCTGACCCGCCGGCTTGTGCCGGTTGCGCACAAAACCGGATAGACGCCGGGGCCACAATCATCGGCAGCCGCCGCAAGGCCGGCCCGGCCCATAGCGCGAACCTGAAACGGAGGCCTGCATGAAACTGTCCCCCCAGGCAATCACCACCATCGAAATGTGGCGCCTTGGTTTCGTGGCCACCGTCGGCACCGACGGGCGCCCGAATGTGAGCCCGAAGGGAACGTTTGTGGTGCTTGATCCGGAAACGATTGCCTTCGGGGAAATCCGGTCACCGCAGACGATCACCAACCTGACAGCCAATCCGGAAACGGAGATTAACTTCGTTGACCAATTCACGCGCAAGGGGGTGCGTGTGCGCGGGCAGGCACAGATGGTGCCCCGCGGAACGGCGGAGTTTGACGGGCTGATCCCGCACTGGCAGGCGGGGTGGGGCGCACTGGCTGACAGGGTGAACATTATCGTCAGGATTCCCGTCGATCAGGCCAGACCTCTTGTCACACCGCCTTATGATGATGGCGCGACCGAAGAAGATATGATCGCCGCCTGGAAACAGAAATGCGCCGGGTTCTATCCAGGTGCCTGAGGCCGGAAACACTGATATGAACGTTCCTGCAAAAGCCCGCGCAGTCATCATCGGTGGCGGCATTGTCGGGGCGTCCGTCGCCTATCATCTGACGAAACTCGGCTGGACGGATGTGGTGCTGCTGGAACGAAAGGCCCTGACGTCGGGCACCACATGGCACGCGGCCGGGCTGATCGCGCAGTTGCGTGCAACGGCGAATATGACGAGGCTCGCAAGGTATAGCCAGGAACTCTACGGCAGCCTTGAGGCAGAAACCGGGGTTGCCACGGGATTCAGACGAGTCGGCTCCATCACTGTCGCGTTAACCGCGGAACGAAAGGAAGAACTCTGGCGCGCCGCCTCCATGGCCCGGGCCTTCGGGGTGGAGATCGAAAAGATCAACTCCGACGAGGTGAAGCGGCGTTACGACCCCATCAATATAGACGGAGTAGTGGCTGGCGTTTACCTGCCCAGGGACGGGCAGGGGGATCCGGCCAACATTGCCCGTTCCCTCGCCAAAGGGGCGCGGAACCGCGGCGCACGGGTGATTGAGCGGGTAAAGGCAACGGGTGTGAACCGCACCGGCAACCGGATTATCGCCATTGCATGGGAGCATGAAAACGGGGAATCCGGTCAGATTGAATGTGAACATGTGGTCAACTGTGCGGGCATATGGGGGCATGAAGTGGGGCGAATGCTCGGCACCAACATACCCCTGCAGGCCTGTGAGCACTTTTATATCGTGACCGGGCCCATCCCCGGCCTGCCGCAGCTGCCCGTGCTGCGGGTGCCGGACGAATGTGCCTACTACAAGGAAGACGCGGGCAAGATGCTTCTCGGCGCGTTTGAACCGGTCGCAAAGCCCTGGGGGCCGATCCCCGATGCCTTCGAGTTCGACCAGTTACCGGAGGATTTCGATCACTTTGAGCCTATACTGGAGAAGGGTGTGAACCGGATGCCAATGCTCGAAAACGCGGGTATCCACACTTTCTTCAACGGGCCGGAGAGTTTCACTCCGGACGATGCCTACCACCTCGGTCTTTGCCCGGGTATGGATAACGTGTGGGTGGCGGCCGGGTTTAACTCAATCGGGATTCAATCGGCCGGCGGTGCCGGGATGGCACTCGCCGAGTGGATGGAAACAGGCGAAAAACCCTTTGACCTCGGCGATGTGGATATCACGCGGATGCAGCCGTTTCAGGGCAACAACAGCTATCTGAAGCACCGTGCGGCAGAGGTGCCGGGCCTGCTTTACGCTGACCACTTTCCCTTCCGTCAGAAGGCCACGGCCCGGGGGATCAGGCGAACGCCGTTCCACCCCTGCCTGGCCCGGTGCGGCGCGGTCTTCGGCGAGCTCGCCGGATGGGAACGTGCCAATTGGTTTGCTCCTGATGGCCGCAAGGCGGAATACGCCTACAGTTGGAAGCGGCAAACCTTCTTCGATTCTGTGCGCAAGGAGCATATGGCCGTGCGCCGGAACGTCGGCATGTACGATATGTCATCTTTCGGAAAACTGCGGGTGGAGGGGCCGGATGCGACAGCCTGCCTCAACTACCTGGCAGGCGGGCAGTATGACGTGCCAGTGGGCAAAATTGTCTATAGCCAGTTCCTCAATGCAACCGGCGGGATAGAGGCGGATGTGACCATCACGCGCCTGTCAGAAACCGCCTATCTGGTGGTAACGCCCGCGGCGACACGGCTGGCGGACCAGACATGGATGGAACGCAACAAACGGGACTTTAATGTGGCGATTACCGATGTGACCGCCGCGGAAGGGGTCTTGGCAGTGATGGGCCCGCGGGCCCGGGATCTGCTAAAGGTGGTCAGCCCGAATGACTTTTCCAACCGGACAAACCCGTTTGGCACCGCCCGGGAAATCGAAATCGGCATGGGACTGGCACGCGCACACCGCGTAACCTACGTCGGCGAACTGGGGTGGGAGATCTATATCTCCGCCGACATGTGCGCCCATGTGTTTGAGATTTTGGCGGAGGCCGGGCAGGACTTCGATCTCGGACTTTGCGGGATGCACATGATGGATACCTGCCGGATTGAGAAAGGCTTCCGTCACTTCGGTCACGACATCACCTGCCAGGATCACGTGCTGGAGGCGGGGCTGGGCTTCGCCGTAAAGACGCATAAGCCGGATTTCATCGGGCGTGACGCGGTGCTGCGCAAGAAGGATGAAGGGCTGTCAACACGCCTTTTGCAGTTCAGACTGACGGAGCCGGAGCCGCTGCTCTACCACAACGAGCCGATTTTGCGGGATGGGGAAATCGTGGGCTACCTGTCGTCCGGTGCCTATGGCCACGCGCTCGGGGCGGCTGTCGGCATGGGCTATGTGCCCTGCAGCGGAGAAAGCCCGGCGGATGTGCTCGCCTCCGGCTATGAGATTGAGGTCGCGGGCACCCGGGTGGTGGCGAAGGCAAGCCTGAAACCGATGTACGACCCGAAAGCGGAGCGGGTGAAGGTCTAGGGACCACGCGGCAAAGAGGCATCGGAAGGCACACCCCGCAGATATTCAACAGGCCCGGGAACCACACGCATGGCCGCAGGCCCGTGGCGGGCACAGCGTTGTGTGATGGGGCACTTTCCTGGCGAACGCCTGCTCCCCGGAAGATGTTGTAAAAAGCCTGTGTTGGCAGGCTGACCGCCAGGAAATTTTCCCCTGACTCCCCCGCCCTCTTCCCTGACTCCGGCGAAACAGTCTGCACCGGCCCGCCTGTAGCAACCCCGTCACACACTTTTGTCATCTGCACCCGGACAAAAGAAAGAGGCCGCGTGATTAATCGGGCGGGGAACAGCTGCCTTGGGGTTCCCTTCTCCCGTCATCCGGCTATAGACAAAACCCTGAAAGATATTTCTGCCGCCACACCGGAACCGCAGCGCACCTGCGCCGGGGGCATGTCGGCGGCGGTTCCGCCCGGACAGGGGATGCTGTGATGGATACGGACAGGCAGCCTGGCAATATGCCAAAAAGACACGGCACCGTTCTGGCCCCGCTACGCAATCAGGGATGTCTGCGCACGTGCTGCGATTCTGGCGGTCTGCGTGGCCATCGTCGGTTCCATAGGGTTCAGCCAGTGGACGGTGTACCCGGCACGTCCGTCTGCCTGTGGCGCGGACACCTGCCCGCCCTTCCCGCACTGCTTTCAGGGCACCGTCAGCCGCGCCTTCCCGTCGCCCTCCAGCACTACTTATTTATAAACCGTACCGGATGGTACCGCAAAACACACTCTTTTCATTCACATCCGGGCGAACAAACAAGGAGCCCGCCATGGCCACCGACCCCGTAGAATTAACGCGCGCCCTAATCCGCTGCCCATCAGTTACCCCGGCAGAGGCCGGTGCCCTGACCATTTTGGAAAACCTGCTGGGCGACGCCGGTTTCGCCTGCACTCGGGTAGATCGCAACGGTATCCCAAACCTGTTTGCGCGCTGGGGACAAGCGGCAGATGGGCAGACTTTTGGCTTCAACGGCCACACGGATGTTGTGCCCGTCGGCGATGAAACTGCCTGGCGGTTTGACCCCTTCGGGGCAGAGGTCAGGGACGGCTGGCTTTACGGGCGCGGGGCCACAGACATGAAATCCGGCGTAGCCGCTTTTGCTGCAGCGGCTGTGGATTTTGTCAATGACACGCCGCCCGATGGATCTGTCGTGCTGGCGATCACTGGTGATGAGGAGGGTGTTGCCGCTGACGGCACGGTTGCATTGCTCGACTGGATGAAAGCGGAGGGAGAGCGCATCAACCATTGCCTGGTGGGGGAGCCAACCTGCCCGGAACAATTGGGCGAGATGATAAAGATCGGGCGCCGCGGATCCTTGACTGCTTTTTTCAACGCAATTGGTGTGCAGGGCCATTCGGCATATCCGCACCACGCACGCAACCCGGTCCCCGCCATGGCGGCCCTGATGGTGCATCTGGCGGCGATAACGCTGGATGAAGGGTCCTGCGACTTTGGCCCCTCCACGCTTGCCGTCACCGCTATAGATACCGGCAACCCGGCCGACAACGTGATCCCGGCAGGCTGCCAGGCGACCGTTAATATCCGCTTCAACGACCATTGGCGAAGCGATCAGTTGATTGACATGCTGCGCGGTGCGGCCCGGAATATGGGGGCGACCCACGGTATCGGGTTCGAGATGACAACCCGGGTCAGCGGCGAGAGCTTTCTTACACCGCCCGGTGACTTGTCCGACCTCGTTGCAAAGGCTGTACAGGCAGAGACGGGCCTGTCCCCGGTTCTGTCCACCTCTGGCGGCACGTCGGACGCACGGTTCCTTAGAACCCATTGCCCGGTGGTGGAATTCGGGCTCGTCGGCAAGACGATGCATCAGGCGAACGAACGGGTGGAAGTGGCGCAGATCTACCGGCTCAAGGCCATCTACAGCCGTATCCTGCGGGATTACTTTGCGTGAAATACACGCTGTATACCATGGTCAAGGTTCCGCGCCCCGGCCGCGTGAAGACCCGCCTGGGCCGGGATATTGGGCATATCCGGGCGACCTGGTGGTTCCGCTGGCAGGTGGCCGGGCTGTTACGCCGCCTGCGTGACCCGCGCTGGCAGGTGTTTCTGGCTGTAACCCCTGACGCGGAGGGATTGACCTCCGGGATATGGCCACAAGATTTGCCGCGCGTCGCTCAAGGTCAAGGAAACCTCGGCACCCGAATGGCCCGGGTTTTCCGTGCGGCACCGCCAGGCCCGGCCTGTATCATCGGCGCGGACATCCCCGGTATCACCCGCACCCATATCGCCCGTGCGTTCAAGGAGCTGGGTGAGGCAGAGGCGGTGTTCGGCCCCTCCCCGGACGGCGGCTACTGGCTTGTCGGTTTGCGTCACCCTCACCGTCTGCGGGCCAACGCTCTGGACCGGATAGCCTGGGGCACGGATACCTCCCTGGCAGATACCATGGATTGCCTGCATCCGCGCACGATCAGATTAATTGACACCTTACGGGACGTGGATACGGTCTTGGATCTTTGATTGGTTAAAAAAAATTACCGCAGGCCGGGAACCCTGCCGCCTGCTGTGCGTTACGTGATCAGCGTTTGGGGCTAATTCGGAGGCTTGCATGGCCGTGCGCGTATTTGGAGTGTCATCTGAAGTCGCAGCCGGGCTTGTGCTCGCAGCCGGGGCTGTACTCGGACTTATTTTTGAAAACATTGCCTTTTTGTCGGTGATTTACGACCGGCTTCTCGATACCGTGATGACAATTGCTGTAGGGGAATCCAAAATTGAGAAGCCGTTGCTTTTATGGATCAATGATGGGTTGATGGCGATATTTTTTCTCTACGTGGCGTTGGAGATCAAAAAGGAGATTGTGCGCGGTGCCCTTTCAACCTGGACTCGTGCCGCAATGCCCGTCTACGGCGCAATCGGCGGAATCGTAGCACCTGCACTGGTTTTCATCGGGATTGTTGGTATCGACTCAGCAGAAGCCAGAGGCTGGGCCATTCCGGCCGCGACTGACATCGCCTTCGCACTGGGGGTGCTGAGCCTTTTGGGCAACCGTGTCCCGCCGGAGTTGAAAACTTTCCTTCTCGCACTGGCCGTGGTGGATGACCTCGCTGCCATTATGATAATTGCGATATTCTATACCGCGGGTATGTCCTTCGCCGCTCTTGTCACCGCTGCCGTGGCAAGCGGGGTGCTCTTCTTCATGAACCGGCGGCGTGTCACGTCTGCGGCACCGTATATCATCGTGGGTCTGATTATGTGGGCGGCGGTGCTGAAATCCGGTGTGCATGCGACGCTCGCCGGTGTGGTGCTGGGCCTCTTTATCCCGATTTCGGAAGACAAGAATGGTCGCTCGCTTGCCATCGATATGAAAAACGGCTTGCATAATTGGGTGGCTTTCCTGATCATGCCCGTGTTTGCCTTCGCCAATGCAGGTGTGCCGCTGGCGGGCTTTACGCTCGAAACCCTCATGCAGCCTCTGCCCCTGGCCATTGCTGCAGGTCTGTTCATCGGTAAGCAGATCGGCGTTTTCGGGTGTACATTCGCAGCCGTGAAACTCGGGCTCGCTTTCAAGCCGGATGTTATCACCTGGCGCAAGGTTTACGGCACGGCGTGTCTGGCCGGTATCGGCTTTACCATGTCGCTCTTTATCGGTGGCCTCGCCTTTCCTGATCCTGAGCCCCAGAACCTTGTGCGTGCAGGTGTGCTGGTGGGTTCTCTCGCCTCCGGCGTCCTCGGTATGACACTGCTGATGTGGTCGCGCAAAAATGAGCCGGTGCGTACCTTCGGCGAATAGCGAGCCCCGGATAGCGTTATTTCAGTGACTCCGCCCGCCCATCTGTGTTAGCCGGCGGACTATGGCAGATTTACCTTCCAGGCAAGACATCCTCAACTGGATCAGGGACAACCCGTCCAGGGCCTCCGGGCGTGATGTGGCGCGGGCATTCGGCATAAAGGGCAGTGCGCGGATTGATTTGAAACGTCTGCTGAGGAATCTGGCCGAAGACGGCCTTATCGAAAAGCGCAAGATCCACTGCCGTGCAGCAGGAGAGTTGCCGCCGGTTACTGTGCTGATGATCGAGGCGATAGACGGCGGTGATCTGACCGCCCGCCCGATAGAATGGCAGGGGGAAGGTGTGATGCCTCGTGCGCTTGTCATTCCCCGGGCAAAAGACCCTGCGCTGACAACCGGCGACCGCATCCTGGCGCGGTTATCCAAGGTTCGGGATGATGAATTCCAATACCACGCCCGCCTGATCCGCCGTATCGGCTCCGGTTCCACGCGGGTGCTGGGGGTTTACCATGCCAGCCCTGAAGGGGGGCGCATGATCCCGGTCGATAAGCGTAAGGGCCGGGACTGTATCGTCCCCGCAGGCCAAACTGGCGGGGCGAAAAACGGGGAGCTGGTGCAGGCGGAAAACATCTTCTGCCCCACGTGCGTGGGCCTCGGCAAGGTGCGGATCGTGGATCGCCTGGGTGACCCCACAGCACCCGGTTCTGTCAGTCTGATCGCAATTCACCAGCATGGCATCCCGGATCACTTCCCCGATGCGGCGATCATCGAGGCGGAAAAGGCATCGGCCGTGGAACCTGGTGAGCGTATCGATCTGCGCCACCTGCCGCTTTTTACTATCGATCCTTGGGATGCCCGTGATCGCGATGATGCGATATGTGCGGTACCGGACGAAGACCCGAGAAACGCAGGTGGTCACATCGTGTGGGTCGCCATTGCCGATGTTGCGCACTACGTGCGGCCCGGTTCCGCGCTCGACACAGAGGCGAAGAGACGCGGCAACTCCACCTACTTTCCCGACCGGGTGGTGCCGATGCTGCCCGATGTCCTGTCGGGTGACCTCTGTTCGTTGCACGAAGGAGTGGACCGGGCGTGTCTGGCCGTGCGTATCCGGCTGAACTCAATTGGAGAAAAACTTGATCACGAGTTTCACCGTGGCCTGATGCGCTCGCCCGCGTCCATGAACTACAAACAGGCGCAAGCTGCGGCAGAAGGTACGTATGATGAGATGACGGCACCGCTTGCCGGGCCGATTCGCAATCTCTTCGCCGCCTATGAAAGCGCGGTGAAGGCCCGTGATGCACGTCAACCCCTTAACCTTGACCTGCCGGAGCGGGAGATCGTGTTGTCTGACGATGGCCGGGTCACGGGCATTGCCTTCAAGGAGCGGCTCGAAGCTCACAGGCTGGTCGAAGAATTCATGATTATGGCCAACGTTTGTGCCGCCGAAACGCTCGAACAGAAGCGACGACACCTGCTCTACCGTGTTCATGAACAGCCTTCGCCCGAAAAAATCGATGCGCTGCGCGAGGTGGCGGAAGCCGCAGGGCTGAAGTTCCCCAAAGGGCGGATGCTAAAGACAGCGCAGCTCAACCGCCTGCTCGCTGCTGTGGCGGGGAAGGAAAATTCCGAAACCGTTTCAATGGCTGTGCTGCGCTCCATGACGCAAGCCTTCTACGGGCCGGAAAATCTCAGCCATTTCGGGCTGAACCTGAAGCGTTATGCCCACTTCACGTCACCTATCCGGCGCTACGCTGATCTGATCGTGCACCGTGCGCTGATTACCGCCCACGGCTGGGGTGACGATGGAATCAGAGACGACGATACGGAGACGCTGCAGGCAACCGGTGACTGGATCAGCCAGACAGAGCGGCGGTCCATGCTTGCGGAACGGGACACAACGGATCGTTACCTTGCGACATTCCTGAGCGAGCGGGTGGGCGAACACTTCACCGGACGCGTCAGTGGCATCACCAGGTTCGCGCTGTTCGTGAAATTTGACGGCTCCGGCGCGGACGGGATGGTACCGCTGAGCCATTTGGGAACCGAATATTGGGTTTATTCGCAGCAAAACAACAGCCTGACCGGTGATAAATCGGGCCGCGTGATCCGGGCCGGTGATCCGGTTGTGGTGCGCCTGTCGGATGCCGCGCCCCTGACGGGTGGGTTGACGGCTGAATTGCTGGAGATCGGCGGCAAGCCCCTGCCCAAAATGGCGAACGGGCGGCGTACGCATGCCAGGAAAAAGCGCGACAAGCGGAAGATTATGAAAAGCGACCGGCGGCGGTGAGCCGATTTGCTGCGCCCGAAGGCGACCCCTGCAACGTATGGATCCGGCACGGAATCAGGGTAGTGCAAGACCTGATTTTACCGCGAATGTCGCGGTGATCCCGCAAGGGTGATCGCAGCGGTAGCGCGGTTTGGGCTGCGGGTCTCAGCGGCAATCCGGATAATCATCCATACATCTGCGGCCCCATGTATGCAGGTGTGGCATACAGGCGGTCTCCCGCCGTAAAGATTTGATAAATAAGGAAAATCATAAGGTTCGATGGCAGTAGTATCTTTCCCGAAAACAGTGCGTCAGATATCATGCGTTTTACCAATGGGCTAAATCCTTGCGCCAGGTCAAAATCCTGCCGCGACAAACGCGCACAGATCGACGCAAAATCCTTGTTTTGATACGGATTTCGGACTGGTTTTCGCAATGTCCGGGGCAAAGCCCCGTTCGGGCATGATTGGGATTGACTGCATCTGAAACTTTGCTAAAGGATGTAGTTTGCGAGGCTATTTCCCCTCCGGTGCGGGGGAAGGCCGCGCAGTGCGCAGAACATCTGGCCAGCCCGGCATGCGGTGGCAGGCCGGAGCCAGACAAGGAGACAGAACCGTGGCCGAGGAGGTAAGTGAAAATCGTCGCGATTTTCTCTATGTTGCCACCGCTGCAACCGGGGCGATTGTAACGGCTTCTGCCGTCTGGCCCCTGATAAACCAGATGAATCCATCCGCAGATGTGCAGGCGCTCGCTTCCATAGATGTGGATCTCTCCGCGGTGGCACCAGGTAGCCAGATTACTGTAAAGTGGCTGGGCAAGCCGGTATTCATCCGTCGCCGTACGAAAAAAGAGATTGAGGCCGCACGCAACGTTGACCTTTCAGAACTGCCGGACCCGATCGGGCGCAACGACAACAGGCCGGGTGAGCCGGCCACGGACGAGAACCGCACACTTGACGAATCCGGCGAATGGCTGGTGATGATGGGCGTGTGCACACACTTGGGCTGTGTGCCATTGGGCAATGCCGGTGACTTCGGCGGCTGGTTCTGCCCGTGCCACGGCTCCCACTATGATACTGCGGGCCGTATCCGCAAAGGGCCAGCGCCGACCAACATGCCGGTACCCACCGCGGTTCTGAACGGCACGACGCTGACTTTGGGTTAAGAAGGAGGAAGACATATGGCCGGTATCCCCCACGACCGCTATGAGCCCAGGACAAAATCGGAAAAATGGCTCCACCGCCGCCTTCCGGTCATCGGGCTTCTGTACGATACGCTGATGATCCCCACGCCCAAGAACCTGAACTGGATGTGGATATGGGGCATCATTCTGACCTTCTGTCTGGCATTGCAGATCATAACCGGCGTCGTTCTGGTGATGCACTACACGCCGCATGTGGACCATGCTTTCGATTCGGTCGAACATATCATGCGCAACGTTAACGGCGGCTGGGCGATGCGATATCTGCACATGAACGGTGCCTCGCTGTTCTTTGTGGCCGTCTACATGCATATCTTCCGCGGCCTCTACTACGGCTCCTATAAGGAACCGCGTGAGGTGACGTGGATAATCGGCATGTTGATCTACCTGTTGATGATGGGCACCGCTTTTATGGGGTACGTGCTGCCTTGGGGGCAGATGTCCTTTTGGGGCGCGACTGTGATCACTGGCCTTTTCGGCGCAATCCCGGGCATCGGCGAAGTACTGCAAACCTGGCTGCTCGGAGGGCCGGCCGTAGATAACTACACGCTGAACCGCTTCTTCAGCCTGCACTATCTGCTGCCGTTCGTTATTGTGGGTCTTGTGGCCGTACACATCTGGGCCTTCCACACCACGGGTAACAACAACCCGACCGGGGTCGAGGTGCGCCGTGCATCAAAGGCAGAAGCGCAAAAAGACACGGTACCGTTCTGGCCCTACTACGTAATCAAGGATCTCTTCGCGCTTGCCGTGATACTGGCGGTCTTCGTGGCCATCGTCGGTTTCATGCCGAACTACCTCGGTCACCCGGACAACTATATCGAGGCGAACCCGCTGGCGACACCGGCACACATCGTGCCTGAATGGTACTTCTTGCCGTTCTACGCGGTTCTGCGTGCGATTACCTTCGACATCCTGTTCCTGGATGCGAAATTCCTTGGCGTACTCGCCATGTTCGGTGCCATCGCCGTGATGGCAATTGCACCGTGGCTTGATACGTCGAGTGTGCGTTCCGGCAAGTATCGCCCTATGTTCAAAGTGTTCTTCTGGCTTCTGGTTCTGGACTTCCTCATATTGACCTGGGCCGGGTCGCAACCGGCAGAAGGTATCGTTCCGCTGGTTTCGCTCCTGGGCACGATCTATTGGTTTGCGTACTTCCTGATCGTCCTGCCGCTGCTCGGCGTGATTGAGAAGCCGCTGCCGCAGCCTGAGACGATCGAGGATGACTTCGATGCACACTACCCGCCGGATATGAAAACTGACGGAACCCGCAGTGTCGGTGATGCGCAAGCGACCCCGGCTGAGTAGCCAAGGTGAGCCTGATGGATATGAAAAAAATTCTGACAGCAGCGGTTGTTGCCTTGGGGCACAGCACACAGGTGGCCTGCGCTGCAGGCGGCGCGGGGGAGGTAAAGGACGTTGACTTTTCTTTCGACGGGCCACTTGGCACCTATGACCAGATGCAACTCCAGCGCGGCCTGCAGGTCTACACGGAGGTCTGCTCGGGGTGTCATGGTCTGCGTCAGGTGGCGTTCCGCACCCTGACCGACCTTGGCTATTCCCCTGACCAGGTTAAGACCTACGCGTCCCGGATCGAAATCTGGGATCCGGAGCTGCTTGATGGTGAAGGTGACTTTCGCCCGGCTGCTCCGGCAGACCATTTCCCGGCGGTGACCAGTGCTGGCGCACCGGACCTTTCGATGATGGCCAAGGCCCGTGCGGGTTTCCACGGGCCCTACGGCCTCGGCCTGAACCAGCTTTGGTATGGCATGGGCGGCCCGGAATATATCGTGGCCCTTCTCGACGGCTACACTGGTGAGGAGAAAGAAGAAGCCGGGGTTATCCTTTACGAAAACAAGGCTTTCCCGGGTGGCTGGATTTCAATGAGCCCGGTGCTTTACGGCGATGATGTGGAGTTCGCCGATGGTCACGCGACGGATGTTTACAACCTGTCCAGGGATGTGGCTGCCTTCCTGATGTGGGCCGCAGAACCGAAGCTGCCGCAACGCAAGCAGTTTGGACTGGTGGGAGTGGGCATGCTGACGATCCTGTCAATCCTGCTCTATCTGACCAACAAGAAGTTATGGAAGCCGATCAAGTATCGCGGTGGCAGGACCGTCAGGCCGGCAGAATAATCTCTCACGTCCATCGGAGTTCAAACCAGTCTCATGGAATGGCGTGACACTGGCATAATTCTGACATCACGACCCCATGGAGAATCCGCAGCGATCCTTGAAGTGCTGACAGAGCGTCACGGTCGCCACCTGGGTGTCGTGCACGGCGGTGCATCGCGTAACAAAGCCCCGCTTCTGCAACCCGGCAATCAGGTAAATCTTGAATGGCGGGCTCGCCTGGAGGAACACATCGGCAGTTACCGGGTAGAACTGCTGCGCAGCCGCATGGCGATCCTTTCAAACAGGCGGGCCTTGGCGGCCATGGGATCAATCACCGCACTCCTGTCCTTTGCATTGCCGGAGCGGATGGAACTGCCGGGGATCTACACGCCCACGCTGATGCTCGCGGACCGGCTGCTGTCAGCCGATGACAGCTGGATCAGTGATTATGCGCTGTGGGAGCTGACTGTGCTGGCTGAACTGGGTTACATGCTTGATCTGACCCAATGCGCCGCCACCGGCACACGGCAAAACCTTGTCTGGGTATCCCCCAGGTCTGGCCGTGCGGTCAGCGCGGAGGCAGGTGTACCTTACCTGGACAGGCTTCTGCCGCTGCCCGCCTTCCTGTTGTCCGGCGATTCCGCCGGGGCCGCTGACACCTTGGCAGCACTGAAGCTGACCGGATATTTTTGGGAAAATCGGCTTGCGCCCGCGCTCGGTGCTCGCCTGCTGCCGGGCGCACGCGCCAGGTTTGTGGCCATGGTGCGAAAACTGCACGGCAGCATGGATGATGAACTCTGATATAATACGTATTCTGGCGAAGATCGCAAAGATGGGGCGGAAGCATCGGAGGCACCTCTGACAGGCATGCCCGAAATGCTGCACATTGTTGATTCGAACAACGACAGGCTGCCGTCGGAATCTTCAGCGCGGATATTTCAGGCGGGCTTCAACCAGCGATTGAAAAGAAGCGATCTTCCACGGCTTTAACGGGTTGTTTCCCGGCGGTGATGTCAGGATGTCCCGGAATTCCGCCACAAAGGACATCTGAATTGCGCGGCACACCAAAAGATATTATCCGTGCGCAACCCCGCGCTGTTCCACGAGGTATTGGATTGCCTTCAGCAGTCTCTGCCGGTTTCCGGTTTCCCGGAATCGGGATGTAAAGTACAGGAAGCAGATGGTGAAACGGTTCACCTATGGCGCGAAAAACCTGTAAGAACAGTTACTTGAAATCTGATGAGGCACCCCGGGCCGGGGCATGTGCCAATTTTCTGGCCCGAAATTGTGAACCCGCCACAACCGCGGCGCAGGGTCAGGGATCAGTCTCCGGTGTGTGCCTCTATCGAAAAACTATCCGGTATCCGCGCTGTTCCTTCCAGGCAATTCGCCAGGGTTTCCCCCACCTTGGCTGCCAGACCAAAACCGATCTTAAAGGCACCCAGGGCGACAAAGTGTCGGTCAAGCCCGGGAACAGGCCCCAGCATCGGGTTGCGCTTGCGTGGTTTGGGGCGCAAACCGGCCCACCGCTGCAAGACATGCGCCCCGGCAAGTGCCGGCACCTGCCGTTGTGCCCGGGCGATCAACGCATCCAGCTGCGCGTCCGTGGCTGTCGGATGGTCAAAAATATCCTCCGACGTGCTGCCCACGGCAACTGTCCCGTCGCTGTGCGGCACGATGTAGAGCCCGTCCGCATAAATCTGCGCACAGGTACCGAGGTCACATTTCAAAAGTGCGGCTTGCCCCTTCTGGCCCGCTCCCGGCGTACGGGCCGTGTGGGGGGCCAACAGATCAAATCCGCCAACCCCGGCGGCCAGGATCACCGCGTCCGCATGCTTGTCGCCACATTCGGTATGTACGCCGCTGTCCGACAGGCCATGCACGGCCACACCTTCCGTGATGGTTACACCTGTCGCCTGACACGCCGCTGCCAGTGCCCGGGTCGCCTTGGCCGGGTGGATGCGGGCGCTCAGGTTGTCACGGATCACACCGCAGGGGGCGCACACCGGGGCGATCCAGTCCGGGGCATCCTCAACTGTCCAGGTTGTGCGGCCCTGCCAAACCTCCTGTGCACACACTGCCCGCGCCAACGCCAGGGTTCGGGCCTTGTGCGTCAGGATCGGTTGCAGGCGTTCGATCCGGCCATAACCGGTGGGCAGGCCGGACAGGTGTTCCACTTCTTCCCAAAAGAGGGTGGCGGTTTCGAGTGCCTGAAACTGAAACTGCTTCTTGGCAGTCCATCGGTCCGGTGTATGCGGAGCCATGGCACCTACCACGCCGCCCGATGCACCGGCACCGACACGATCTTTTTCCAGCACCGTGACGCGCCAACCGTGCCTGGCGCAGGCGAGTGCGCAGGACAGCCCCCAGACACCGGCACCCGCAACGATCAGGGAATTTCCTTTCTTACCCATCATCGAACCCCTATGCGAACCCGGCATGGATGACCAGTCGCAGACAGACGCCCTTGAATGGCGCAACCGGGATGTGCCCGTCTCCCGTCGATTTGACGACCCGTATTTCAGCCTGGAAAACGGCCTGGCAGAAACACGGCATACCTTCCTGGCCGGCAATGACCTGCCGACACGTTTTGTGCCGGGATTTCATATCGCGGAACTTGGTTTTGGGTCCGGCCTGAACCTGCTTGCGGCCTGGGCGGAATGGGAGCGTGCGGGCATTCCCGGCCCGCTACACTATACCGGCTTTGAAGCCTGGCCCATGACGCCCGCGCAGATGGAACGTGCGCTGACCGCCTTTGCGGAACTGGCCCATTGGCGGGAGAGATTTATTGGCCATTGGGATGCCACAATCCATTCTGTCACAACACCGGTGCTACAGGCCCGCGTGATCATCGGCGACGCCCGGCAAACCCTGCCCGGTTGGGACGGCAGGGCCGATGCCTGGTTTCTGGACGGGTTCTCACCAGCCAAAAATCCGGAGATTTGGGAAGAAAGCCTGCTGATGGCCGTGGGCATGCACACCAGGCCCGGGGGCACCTGTGCCAGCTACACGGCCGCGGGCCAGGTCCGCCGCAGGCTACAGGCTGCGGGTTTCACTGTCACCCGCACCGCCGGCTTCGGGCGCAAGCGGCACATGACGCGAGGTGTAAGGCCATGAACGGCCGCGGTATCGTTGTGATGTGTGGCGCGATGTTCATTTTCGCAGCCCAGGACGGGCTCAGCCGATATCTGGCCGAAGAGTACAACGTTTTCATGGTGGTTATGATTCGATACTGGTTCTTCATGGCCTTTGTGCTTGCCATCAGCCGTTTGCGCCACGGGTCCGTGGGTGCCGTTGCCCGCACACGCCGGCCGACCTTCCAATTGATGCGCGGCATGCTGCTGGGTGCGGAGATACTGGTGACTGTCGTCAGCTTCACCTTGCTGGGTCTGGTGGAGGCTCATGCAATCTTTGCCATCTACCCGCTGATCGTGACCGGGCTCAGCGGGCCGGTTCTGGGTGAACGCGTTGGTCGGCGGCGCCGGGTTGCCGTCGGCGCAGGTGCCATTGGCATGCTGATCATCCTGCAACCGGGCATCGCCGCGTTTTCCCCCTATGCCCTGGTACCGGTTCTGGGGGCATTGCTATTTGCGCTCTACAACCTGTCAAACCGCTATGCGACGCGGTTCGATAGCGCGGCCACATCATTTTTCTGGACGGGTCTTGGCGGGTTTGTCCTGATGACAGCTATCGGGCCGTTCTTTTGGGAACCGATGACCGGTGCCGACTGGGTGGTGATGGCGATTCTCTGCGTGACTGGCGCGACAGGGCACTTTCTGTTGATCAAGGCCTACGAATTGGCAGAGGCGAGTGCCGTGCAGCCCTTTGCCTATTTTCAGCTGGTTTTCGCTGCCGCTATTGGCGTGACAATATGGGAAGAAGCTTTGCCCTGGACCACTGTGCTGGGTGCTGCAGTGATCGTTGCGGCAGGAGTATTTACGGCCGTGCGTGAGCGGGCGGTATCAGGAGAATCGGCTTGTGGGGTGTAATATCTGAACGCAACCCGTTTACCCCCCTGAGCAGATCCTCAGATATGCGAACCGGTTCTGCCGCCCCGGTCAGGCGCATACGATAAACATGCAGGCTCTCCATCACCCGCATAACGTAGTTGCGGGTTTCGCGGAAAGGAATGTGTTCAATCCAGTGGATCCGGTCCACGCGGCTGTCACGCGGGTCACCGAAGCGTTCTATCCACTGCTCTGCCCTATGCGGTCCCGCGTTGTAGGCGGCGAAAGCGAGGATGTAGGAGCCTTCATAAAGATCCAGAAGCCCGCCCAGATAGGCAGTGCCGAGATTTGCATTGTAGTGCCAGTCGGTTGTCAGGCGATTCCTAGAGTAATCCATGCCGATCTTACCTGCAACCTCGCGGGCGGTGGCAGGCATGACCTGCATCAGGCCGCGGGCACCTGCGGGGCTGACAGCTTCCGGGTTAAACTCGCTTTCGCGCCGGGCGATGGCTAGGGCGACCTCCGGGGCCACGTCGGAAGAAAAATCTGCAAGTTCGGTCACAGGAAAATAACTGCGCGGGATCACAATGCCCCGCCTGGCTGCATCTTTCGCCACGCCGAGTGCCACGTAAGGCCTGCCGAGGTCCAGTGCCAGGTCGGCCAGCTGCGCGGCCTCGGTCGCGGTCATCGTCTCTGCAATATGCGAAAAGAACCAGCGCATCATGCCAGGTTCTTCCGCGAAGTGAAAGAGCATCGCGGCGCGCACCACGTCGCGGTTGAGAAATTCTGTTTCGCGCCATGATGGCACATCTGATTTACCGATCAGACCCAGGTCGCCGGCGATACCCAGGCGTTCTGCCGACAGTTGGCCGTAAAAGCTCGTCTGATGCTTTGCGCCAGCGTTGAACGCATCTGCGGCCGCATGAAAATCCTTTCGCATCTCTTCGGCCCGGCCAACCCAATACCCGGCCCGGCCGAGACTGATCGGAGTCTTCACGGCGGCCTGATAGTTTTTGAAATGAACCAGTGCCTGTTCCGGGGCATCCAGGCTTGTCAGCGCGACATAACCCGATATCCATTCGAGGTCAGCATAATGTGCGCCCGCCGACAGCCCGTGCCGGGACGCGAGCCAATAGGCCAAAACTTCTTCATCGGCACGCATGGCGCGGCGGGCAAAAATGCGGCGCCAGTCGGCCCATTTCCCGGGCATACCGAGTTTTGCGATGTCGGCGGATTGTTTGACGAGTAGTTTTTGCGCGTCATCCCACCGGTTTTTCTTCACCCGCCACCGGAACCGATCAAAGGCCAAACCCGGGTCGTCACGCAGAGCGTCAGGCACAGCCTTAATCAGAGTATCCACATCTGCGGCGGCGCGCTGCAGCGCGATACGGGCTTTTGCCAGTTTCTGTCGGGCGGGTGGGACGCGCGACAAGTGCCGTTCCGCTGCTTTCGTATAGTCATTCCATAAAAGAAATTCGAGCCGCTTGAGGTGGTGCTGCTCCAGTGTACCGCGGTATTTGTCGAGCAGTTTTTCTTCTTCAAACCGGGTCAGGGCCAAGCTGGTCCAGGCGCGCTGCACCTCTGACCTGGCTTCTGACGTGCGGCCCTGTTCTGCGTAAGCCTCTGCCAGACGCAGGCTGCCGACGCCGGTTTGCGGCAGTTGGTCGGCAAAATAGGCGCGTACCGTGGCCGGGTCATATCCTGCCGGGATTACGGCTTCCCCGCGTTGGCGCAGGCGTTTCAGACCCGGCCAGTCGCCATGGTTTTCCAGGAACGCCAGATATTCCTCCCAGCCGCCTTCGCCACGGCGCAGTCGATGCCAGGTTATCAGAACTCTGCCTAACCCATCTTTCATCTCTGAGGCATAGTGATCGGCTGTGTTCCAGTCGCCCGCCGCAGCCGCGGACCAGGCGATAGCCAGAAAGTTGCCGTCCGCCTCTGACTGTTCAGCCAGGGCCGGGGTGCACAGAAACAGCAGAACTGCCCATATATTGAATCGCCGCATGGAATTCTCCGGATTTTTCGGATCACGTCCGTGACGTGGGGCATAAAGCGCATCTTTTCAATTCAAAGATGCGGCACTACAACCCACCCACCCGGGGTTTCCGGGCCGAGTCAGCCAGCCCCCAAAAGGATGAGCCCCATGTTCAAAGGTTCCTATGTCGCACTGATCACCCCGTTCCGGAACGGCAAGGTGGATGACATGGCACTGAAGGGCCTCGTCGACTGGCAGATTGATGAGGGTAGTCACGGTTTGGTGCCGGTTGGGACAACGGGCGAAAGCCCGACGTTGACTCATGATGAGCATGAGCAGGTAATCCGCACTGTGGTTGAAGCCGCCGCCGGCCGTGTGCCTGTGATTGCGGGTGCGGGTTCCAACAACACGGATGAAGCACTGCGGTTCACCCGGTTCGCCAGGGACGTGGGTGCGGACGGTGCACTTGTGGTCACTCCTTATTACAACAAGCCGACCCGACGCGGGCTGATTGCGCACTATGAGGCACTGAATGAAGTCGGTGTGCCGATCATCATCTATAATATCCCGCCGCGCAGCGTGGTCGATATCTTGCCGGAAACCATGGGCCAACTCGCCCGTTTGCCCAACATTGTCGGCGTAAAGGACGCCACAGCGGATATCAGCCGCGTAAGCTGGCAGCGCATGGCCTGCGGTGAGGCGTTCATCCAACTGTCCGGCGAAGACGCAACGGCCCACGGTTTCAACGCCCAGGGCGGGCAAGGCTGTATCAGCGTGACGGCCAATGTGGCACCGAACCTTTGCAGCCGTATGCAGCAGGCCTGCCTTGACGGCGACTACGCCACTGCGCTGGATATCCAGGATCAGCTGATGCCGCTCCATAAGGCAGTTTTCACAGAACCGGGCCTGTGCGGCGCAAAGTACGGTGTGCATGTTCTCGGCAAATGCTCCGACGAAGTGCGCCTGCCTCTGGTCACGCTCAGCGATGACACCAAGGCCGAAATGCACACGGCCATGCGGCATGCGGGGTTGATTAGCTAACCAGGGCGATACACGCCCAAACGCGGTCGCGTATCTGGATTGAAAGGTACCGCAACACTGCCCGCCGTGATGCGGCATGTTTCAGGGGCAGTCCGCTGGCGTTTTGTTGCCGGTCATGCAGACATTACCGGTCGCTATTCGCGTTATATTGTCGCCGACTTCACCACTGCAGCCATTGTTCTGCTCTAGGGGTGGTGGCCTTCGTCCCCACATCGCCCCACGGGCCACCAATGCGTTTTGCCACAACGGATTTGATCATTTCTTGTCGTTCCGGGAATATGCTGTGCATCCTGGCACCTGTTTTATACAGGCAGCACCCCTTGTCACCGCGTGACAGCCATGATTATCGGGGCGCGTTTAACCCGCTTGCGAACCGGAACCGGCCAGGCGGCATTACGACCCCTGAATACTTTCGGACCATAATGATGGCAAAGAAAAAGGCAGATCCGAATAAAAGGCTGATCGCTGAAAATCGCCGCGCACGGTATGATTATGCGGTTGAGGATACGCTTGAGTGCGGGATTGTACTGGAAGGATCAGAGGTCAAATCGTTGCGCCAGGGCGGAGCAAACATTGCCGAAAGCTACGCTGGTGTAGAAGCAGGTGAACTGTGGCTGATCAACGGGTATATCCCGGCCATCAAACAGGCCCGCACCTTCGGCCATAACGAACGCCGCCCTCGCAAGCTGCTGGTGTCGGGGAGACAACTGAGCAGTTTGTGGAACGCCACGCAACGCCAGGGCATGACGATTGTGCCGCTGAAAATATACTTCAACGACCGCGGTATGGCGAAACTGTTGATCGGCACGGCCAGGGGCAAGAAGAAGGCCGACAAGCGCGAGACCGAGAAAAAGCGCGATTGGCAAAAGCAGAAAGCCCGGTTGATGCGTAATCACGGCTGAGTTTTCCCCAATCCGGCGGTCTGAAGTTAAATTTTTTTATCCGGTCTATTCTGCGTCATGCACGGGTGAATGCTTGTCTGGCCAACCTCACTTCCCATACCGGGCTAACGGCAGTGGTGGGGACTGCTGCTTTAAACAGGGGAGTATCACGGTGCTGATTATCCTGCCACAGTCGCCGGGCGTACCGGGATAACGTTGCTGGCCTTTCGTTGAACAAATCCGATCAGGGCAGGCACCTCAACGCCAGCCAATTATACAAAATTTCCAGGGGGAATACACACTTCCGGGGGATCCCGCTTGATTATCGGCCAGCGCGGGGGTAAGCATTCAGCACCACGAACGCAGACACGGGGTCCGCACTATGGCTGAGGTAGACAACGCACCTGTCGTCTCCACGCAGTGGTTGGCAGATCATCTTGACGCACCGGATCTCCGGATACTGGATGGCTCCTGGTATCTGCCGGTGATGGAGCGTGACCCGAAGGCGGACTATGAAGCCCGACACATTCCGGGCGCGCGGTTCTTTGATATAAATGACGTTTCAGACAGCAACTCCAACCTGCCGCATATGGCACCGCCAGTGGAAAAGTTCACGTCGCGTATGCGCGATCTGGGCGTTGGCGATGGCCACCGGGTGGTGGTCTACGATGGTGCCGGGCTGTTTTCCGCGGCGCGGGTCTGGTGGATTTTCCGGCTGATGGGGCAGCGTGATGTGGCCGTGCTCGACGGTGGCTTGCCAAAGTGGCTTGCCGAAGGTCACCCGGTTGAAGACATGCCGCCAGTTATTCGGGAACGCCACATGACCGCCCGGCGGGATGCGCAGCTCATCAGGGACGTGACGCAGGTGGCGGCGGCATCCGGGTTCGGTACAGCGCAAATCGTTGACGCCCGCGGGGCGGAACGGTTTCGCGGCGACGCGCCGGAATCGCGTCCGGGTCTGCGGGCGGGGCATATCCCGAATGCCCGAAACCTGCCGTTCGCCACGCTCCTGAAGGAAGATCACACGCTGAAATCCGAAAGCGACCTGCGGGCTGCGTTCGAAGCGGCGGGTGTGGATCTGAACCGGCCGATCATCACATCCTGCGGATCAGGCGTGACGGCCGCGATACTCAGCCTCGCACTGGAGCTGGTCGGCCACCGCAACCACGCGCTCTATGACGGGTCGTGGGTTGAATGGGGGGCCTGCGAAGATTTGAAACTGGCCACTGGGCCCGCCTGAGAAAGGGGAAGACAATGCTGGAAACCATCACTCCGCAACCGCCCGACAAGATCATCCAACTCAGCCAGATGTTCCGTTCGGACCAACGCGAGAACAAGATTGACCTGGGCGTTGGGGTTTATAAGGACGTGCAAGGCCACACACCGATCATGCGCGCCGTAAAAGCGGCGGAGCGGCGGTTGTGGGATGAGGAAACGACCAAGACCTACACGGCGATTGTCGGCGACGGTGGGTTTCACAAGGCGATGGGGAACCTCGTGTTGGGGGACAGCGCGGCTGCTGACAGGCTCAGCTTTGCGCATACCCCCGGCGGTACCGGTGCCGTGCGGCAAATTCTGGAGCTGATAAAGACCGCTGCCCCGGATGCCACCCTGTGGCTGTCGGACCCGACATGGCCCAACCACCCGGCCATGGCAAACGCGGTTGGTATACCGGTGAAGACCTATGCCTACTTCAATTCGGAAACCCGGTCCGTGCAGTTTGACAACATGATGGCCGACCTGCGCATGGCAGAACCGGGCGACGTGGTTCTTCTTCATGGCTGTTGCCACAACCCGACCGGTGCCAACCTGAATAAGGCACAATGGGGCGGGCTCGCAATGCTGCTGAAAGAACGCAACCTGACGCCATTCGTCGATATTGCTTATCAGGGATTCGGTGACGGCATTGATCAAGATGCCTACGGTGTGCGCCTTTTGGCCGGCAAACTGCCGGAATTGCTGATCGCGGCAAGCTGTTCCAAGAACTTCGGTATCTACCGTGAACGCTGCGGGCTCGTGATCACTGTCTCCCGCGATGCGGGGCAGGCCAGGTTAACCCAGGGCATGTTGTCCCGCCTCAACCGTCTTAACTTCTCCTTTCCGCCTGATCACGGTGCGCGGCTGGTGACCATGGTTTTGACAGACCCGGCACTGTGCGCCGATTGGCAGGCGGAGCTCAAGGGAATCCGTGATGGCATGGCCGGGCTGCGCTGCCTTCTGGCAGATGCCCTGCGGGCAGAAACCGGGTCGGACCGCTACGGCTTTGTTGCCGAGCACCGCGGCATGTTTTCCCGCCTTGGCTTGACGCCGGAACAGGTGGTGACACTGCGTGAAGACTACGGCGTCTACATGATCGGCGACAGCCGGGTGAATATCGCAGGCCTCAGTCCTGAACGCATCAAGGTTCTTGCCAGGGCGATTGTGGCTGTTGGCGGGTGACCGTCGGCCCGCGCAGCGGCAATCGTTCCGCTGGGGCATTTGATGTCCGAACGGGCGCAGCCCTGACATACCGCCGGTTTCTTCCGTTCGCCTGCTTTGGGAGCACCAGACCTGGGGCGCGATCTTGCCCTGTCTGCGGATGTGGCGGCGAAAGGCATGTTTGATTCGGGTGAGCATGTCCCGATGTGCCTGTAGCGGGGTGGCTTTGCGTATGCCCCGGATCCCGGTTGCAAATTTCGTACGCCTGCAAAAGGATCATATCAGCGGTCTGGTGCACCTTGCCGGATTTAGACGCAACCGGTGTGGCACTCATAACTATACGTTTGGATTGTCTATCAGATTATTAAGACCTCCCGGTGTGGCGATCTCCGGGTGTCGCACACAGGTTGCCTGTGGCCCACACGAGCGTTCGAAGCCGCGCCCGTAACACGACGCAGATGGAATCCCGCCCCTTGGCCCGTCTCACCGCAGCCTGATTGCAAAGCCCGATTGGGTCGTCCTGTTTGCTCCCTGTGCCGTTGATCCGGAGCATCCAGGCCGAGCCATGCGCTGACCGCTTCCGCGTGTCTGTGCCTTGAGGGCCTGGCGAGGGTTTTTCCGGCCTTGGGTGTCGGTCCGGTCGGTGGCGGGGATTGGGCCGCCGCAAGAAAGCGGGGCCGTGCAACCGGTGCAGTCCCGGGCACCGGGCGTACATCGGCAGCGGGGCATTCCGCCTAGGCGGGGTGGTCAGGGAGGGGCATGTGCGGAACCAACTGCCACAACCGCTATCCGGCCCTTGACGGGCCCGCGGTGCCCATGTATATGCGCCTCCTATCCGTTGCCGCATATCCTTTCATTAATGGAATGATTCAATGGAATGATTCGCTTATGGAGGCCACCGGATGTGCATCCCGCCATCCGGTGTTTGTTGTAAAAAAGGTTCTTATGCTGAGGAACCGCAACCCGAAAGGACATACCGAACTTGGCACGTATTGCTGGCGTGAACCTGCCTGCCGCGAAGCGCGTTCCCATCGCACTTACCTATATCCACGGCATCGGCAGCACAACCGCGACCCAAATCTGTGAAGCCACTGACATTGATGTGTCGCGCCGACTAAATGAGATTTCCGACGCGGATCTTGCGAAAATCCGCGAATACATTGACCAGAACCTGGAGGTTGAAGGCGACCTCCGGCGGGAGGTTTCGATGAACGTCAAACGCCTGATGGACCTTGGCTGCTATCGCGGCCTGCGTCACCGCCGCGGCCTGCCCGTGCGCGGCCAGCGGACGCACACCAACGCCCGCACCCGCAAGGGCCCTGCGAAACCCATCGCCGGCAAGAAAAAGTAAGGGGCTGATCCAATGGCACGTGAAAAACTTCGCACAAAGAAGAAGGTCAAAAAGAACATCACCACCGGTGTGGCGCATGTCAATTCGTCTTTCAATAACACCAGAATCCTGATTACTGATGCACAGGGTAATGCCATATCCTGGTCTTCTGCCGGGACCATGGGCTTCAAGGGATCGCGCAAGTCGACGCCCTATGCCGCACAGATGGCTGCCGAGGACGCTGGCCGTAAAGCACAGGAACACGGCGTACGCACCCTGGAAGTGGAGGTACAGGGCCCTGGTTCAGGCCGCGAAAGCGCATTGCGTGCCTTGGCTGCCGTGGGTTTAAACATCACGTTGATCCGCGATGTTACGCCGATTGCCCACAACGGTTGCCGTCCGCCGAAACGTCGTCGCGTTTAAGAAATTCTACGCTTGGACACCCATGTGGTAACGTGCGTCCGGGCGTTTTGATTTAGATCCCCCGGGCTTTCCCTGACCCCCGGATCCGGTCGGGAAAAAGAATGGAGACATCTATGATCCACAGGAATTGGCAGGAACTTATCCGCCCCATGAAAATTGAGATTAAACCCGGCAGCGACCCGCTGTGCCAGGCAACCGTTGTGGCTGAACCGCTGGAACGGGGCTTTGGCCTGACGCTCGGCAACGCCTTGCGCCGTGTGCTCCTGAGTTCGCTGCAAGGTGCTGCTATTACTGGTGTGCAGATCGATAACGTGCTGCACGAGTTTTCTTCCGTTGTCGGTGTGCGCGAGGATGTCATCGATATTGTGTTGAACCTCAAGGGCGTCGCTGTCGCCATGGAGGCCGAAGGCAAGAAGCGCGTGTCTGTCGCTGCCAAAGGTCCGGGTGTTGTCACTGCCGGGGACATCACCGAGACGGCTGACATCCGTATCCTGAACAAGAATCACGTGATCTGTCACCTCGACGACGGTGCGATCCTGTTCATGGAGATGACTGTGGAGAGTGGCAAAGGCTACGTGCCCGCCGATAAAAACCGCCCGGAAGACGCACCTATCGGTCTGATCCCGATCGATGCGCTCTATTCGCCGGTCGTGAAGGTCAGCTATGATGTTCAGCCAACGCGTGAGGGCCAGGTGCTCGACTACGACAAACTGACGCTGAAGCTGGAAACCGATGGTTCCATCACACCGGAAGACGCTGTGGCGTTCGCTGCGCGTATCCTGCAAGATCAGCTGTCTGTCTTCGTCAGTTTCGACGAGCCCGAAAGTTTGCGCCGTCAGGGCGATGATGATGATTTTGAATTCAACCCGCTTCTCTTGAAAAAAGTAGACGAGCTTGAACTGTCTGTCCGGTCTGCGAATTGCCTGAAGAACGACAACATCGTCTACATCGGTGACCTTATCCAGAAGACCGAGGCAGAAATGTTGCGTACGCCGAATTTCGGCCGTAAGTCCCTCAACGAGATTAAGGAAGTCCTGACCGGAATGGGCCTTGGTTTCAGCATGGATATTGGCGACTGGCCACCCGACAATATGGAAGACCTGGCCAAGAAGTTCGAAGACCAGTTGTAAAAGCGCGGCGGGGGACTCCGCCACTCCGATATTTGCACCTGGCTGGGACTGACTTGGCCAAGGATGCTCCAAGATCCCCGAATCTCAAGGCAGGTTCGCCGGATGAAAGATGAAAAGGAGAACGATATCATGCGTCACGCATGCGGATACCGCCGGTTGAACCGGACCCATGAGCACCGCAAGATGCTTTTTTCCAACATGGCTGGTTCTCTTATTGAGCATGAGCAAATCAAGACGACCCTGCCCAAAGCCAAGGAACTGCGCCCCTACGTTGAAAAGCTGGTCACGTTCGCCAAACGCGGTGATCTGCATGCCCGCCGTCAGGCCGCAGCAAAGCTGAAAGAGGCCAAGGACGTATCGAAACTTTTCGACGTGCTTGGCCCCCGCTATGCGGATCGCAATGGCGGCTACACCCGTGTCATAAAAGCGGGCTTCCGTTACGGTGATATGGCACCGATGGCGATCATCGAATTCGTGGACCGTGACACGGACGCCAAGGGCGCGGCCGACAAGGCCCGCGAATCCGCAATGCAAATGGCAGAAGAGTAGTAATTCGCCGTCCCTTCAGAAGGCGACCCCGCCCGGGCTTGTTGCGGCGGGGAAGCCTTTTGCAGGCTGTGTAATTGATCGGACAGGTTAAGGAAAGTGCCGGGTAAATCGGGCGACCATCCATGCAAAACCTTCTCGATGACCTGACCGGGCTTTTGCAGGCCGAACAGGCGTTCATCTCTGACGGGGCGATCCTGAGGAATACGGTGATCAAGGCGGCACTGAACCTGGAGCCGCGCCTGCTGACCCTGCTGATGCGATCCGACAGGATTAAGGCGCATTTCTTTACCGAAGTTGCGGGGGTATTGGTCTTTGACAAGGTGAAGTTTCAGGATTTCGTATCCAGCAAAGCCTTCCTGCCCGACAGCTACACGGCCTTTAAAAACCGCATTGGCCTGACGGACGGACGCGGCACTTACCTGAGACAGTCACGTGACGTTGTGCTGTCCTGGCCCTACAAGGATTGTGTGCTGGAAGGCGGCATGACGAAAGAGGATCGGGGCCGTGACGAGGTGTTCTGGAACACGACACTTGCCCCGGATGACATCACGCGGCTGTTTGAACCCAAGGTGCTGACCGGCTGGGATGCCTGGGCGGTGGCAGAGGGGCGCACCAGGCCCGTGGGCACGGTGTCGGATGAGGATAACCTGCTGATCAAGGGCAACAACCTGCTGGTGCTGCATTCCCTGAAAGCACGTTACGCGGGCAAGGTGAAGCTGATCTATATTGACCCGCCCTATAATACCGGCAATGACGGGTTTCGGTATAATGATCGCTTCAACCATTCATCCTGGCTGACCTTCATGCGGAACCGGCTGGAGGTGGCGAAGGATTTGCTGAGCCGGGATGGTCTTCTGTTTGTCCATTGTGACAGAAATGAATTTGCTTACCTCAAGGTGCTATTAGATGAAGTCATGATTGATGGTGTATTCATCGAGTGCATCACCGTGGTCAATAATCCGGGAGGACGGGACTATGGTGGTATTGCAAATATGCACGAGTATATTCTTTGCTATTCAAAAAGCCCGAACTATGAAATTAGTAGGCTTGATGATCCTGAAAAGCAGTTTCCTTACAGAGATGAAATCGGTGATTTTGAACTAAGAGAATTGAGAAACAGGAACACAACTTTCAACCAAGCCAATCGACCTAACCTCGTTTACCCATTCTACACAAACCCCGATGATACAGATGATAATGGGCTTCACACCATCAGTCTCGAACCCAAAGCCGGTTGGAAAAAGGTCATGCCTGCAAAGTCTCAAGGCATTCAAACCGTCTGGCGTTGGGGAAAACCGCGGTCTCAAGAGAATTTGAATACCGATATCAAAGCCAAAAAAATAAAAGATGATCGGTTTCAGATTGTAGAAAAATACCGTAATAAAAAACGAATGGCACGTTCTGTTTGGTGGGACAAAGAAGTTAATTCAGCACGCGGCACATTGCATGTGAAGTCGTTGGTGGGAAAGCAATTATTTACATATCCAAAGCCCGAGGAAACATTAAACCGAATACTTGAAATGACCACCACACCCGGCGACCTTGTATTGGATTTCTTCGCGGGTTCCGGAACAACCACAGCCGTTGCGCACAAGATGGGGCGGCGATGGATCGCGGTGAAACAGATGGATTACATTGAAAATTTGACCAAAAC
Source organism: Paracoccaceae bacterium (assembly GCA_014323795.1). Taxonomy (GTDB): domain Bacteria; phylum Pseudomonadota; class Alphaproteobacteria; order Rhodobacterales; family Rhodobacteraceae; genus Amylibacter. The sequence goes on from JACONK010000026.1 coordinate 41,137, forward strand.
CCGCCTCAAGAAAGTCATCGAAGGGGCACGAGATATTCCAACGCTGCAGGCCATTCACACGGATATGGTGGATACGGGGTATCTGCGCTACCATCTGGACCTGACGCAATTCAATACGCAGGATTTCGCTGCACTTGCCTTGGAAGACGCCAGGCGCACCCTGATGGACTGCCTGGATGCCAACCATTTTTATGTCAATATCGGTTCCCTTGGCGACGCGGATTTTGACATCCCCCAAGAAGACGCCTGCACGACCCGTGCATTCTACGGGATTGCGAAATGACCCAAAGCCTTGCGGCAGAGTTTGACGCACTGGCCAAATATGGTGCGCTCAATAGCGACCTTCCCGATGATATCACCGGCAATCTTGCACCCCGGATCACCCTGCGCTCCTATCAGCGCAGGGCACTGGAACGCTGGCTGTTCTACATTGACAGATACGAGCAACGGCCCAAAGCTCCGCACCTGCTGTTCCATATGGCCACGGGCAGCGGCAAGACTGTGTTGATGGCGGCCCTGATCCTTGACCTGTATCGGCGCGGCTATCGTAACTTTCTGTTTTTTGTGAATTCCGCCCAGATTATCGGGAAGACCAGGGAAAACTTCCTGAACCCCGCATCGGCCAAGCACCTGTTCGCGCCTGCCATCCGCATTGACGACACGCCTGTGGACGTCCGCGCACCGGATACTTTTGACGCCGTGCCGGACGATGCGATCAACATCCATTTCACCACGATTCAGGGGCTGCACACACTGATGCAGGCCCCGAAAGAAAACGCGGTCACTATCGAGGATTTCCAGGAGCGGAAGGTGGTGCTGATCTCGGACGAGGCGCACCACCTGAATGCCGGGACCAGAAAGACGCCGACCAGGGGTGAGGCTGAGCACAAGGCCAGTTGGGAAAGCACGGTGTCAGGGATTTTCCGCCAGCACCCCGAAAACGTGCTGCTGGAGTTTACCGCAACCGTGGATCTGGGCCACGAGGCGATCCGGGAAAAGTATCAGGACAAGATACTCTATGACTATGCGCTGCGGCAGTTTCGCGAAGACGGCTATTCAAAGGACATCAGGCTGCGGCAGGCCGATTTACCCCCGGCGGAACGAATGATGCAGGCGATGGTTCTAAGCCAGTATCGCCGCAACGTGGCCGCGGCGCATAGGCTGCACTGCAAGCCGGTGATCCTGATGAAGTCAAGGACGATCATGGACAGTGCCAAAAACGAAGCGATCTTCAATGCAATGGTTAAGGGGCTTACGGGCGCGGTGCTGGATGATCTTCGGGTGGCATCCGGGCACGATGAAACCCTTGCGCGGGCCTTTGCCTTCATCATGGACGAACAGGCCATGAGCGGTGCGGATTTCGCCCGCGAATTGCAGGGGGATTTTGCCCCGGAAAAGGTGGTGAATGTCAACAATCCGAAGGATTTGGAAAACCGGCAGATCGAGTTGAACGCCCTGGAGGATCACGACAGTGAGATACGGGTGATCTTTGCCGTTGACAAGCTGAACGAAGGCTGGGATGTGCTCAACCTGTTTGACATCGTGCGGCTTTATGACACCCGCGATGGCAAGGCGAACAAGGTGGGTAAAACCACCATGGCCGAGGCCCAGTTGATCGGACGCGGGGCGCGGTACTTCCCCTTCACAGCCCTTGGCCAGCCTGACGCGGCCCGGGAACAGCGCAAGTATGATAGTGCTGTGGATACACCCCTGCGGATCCTGGAGGAATTGCACTACCACTGTTCGCACAACCCCAGGTATATCCATGATATTCGCAACGCCCTGATTGAGGCCGGGATGCTGGATGAAACCGCCCGGACGGTGCGGCTGCGGCTCAAGGACAGTTTCAGGCAGACCGGGATATATAAACAGGGCCATGTCTGGATCAATGACCGCGTGAAGAACCCGCACGATGGGGTGGCGGGGCTGGACGCTTACAAGATAGAATGCCGTTTCATCTATCCCGACCTGATGACTGGCCGGGTGACGGAAGCCTCTGCCTTTGACGATTCCCCGCTGGTGCTGCAACCAGGCGCGAAAGAGCCCGTATCCCGCGACTTCAGGCTGGCAGATTTCGGCAGGGCCATCCTGGGCTTTGCGATGGATTCCAATGATTTCTTCCACTTCGCCAGCCTGCGCACCTGGTTCCCGCCGCTTAAAAGTGCCGCGCAATTTATCACTTCGGATGCTTATCTTGGCGGCGTGAGCGTAAGTGTGCGCGGTTTACCAGATGACCTTGACAATCTGACCGCGCAGCAAAAGATGAACATCACACGCTACGTCCTGCGGCAGATTGAAAGTGGTGTGAAACGGGAAGAGATTGAATATGTCGGCACCCGGGACTTCAAGCCTTATCCTGTCAGGGACCGTTTTACCGATAAGACGCTGAAACTGCGGTGCGAAGGTGAGACGGGCCTGAGTTGGGTTAAGGGCGAAAGCAACCTGCCCGGACTTGATCAGATCAATCTGGGCGGCAAGGACTGGTACGCCTATGACGACAGTTACGGCACAGAGCAGGAAAAGCACTTCATCAAATACATGCACGATCAGGAAGCGCGGTTGCGGGACATGTATGACGAATTCTGCCTGCTGCGCAATGAGAAGGCGGTGAAACTGTATGCCTTTGATACAGGACGCGCCTTTGAACCGGATTTTGTTCTGTTTCTGAAAAAGAAGATGCAGGAAAACAGCACAATCCTGCAGCTTTTCATCGAGCCAAAAGGCGACCATCTGCGCCCGCAGGATGACTGGAAACAGGATTTCCTTGCGCAACTAAAATGCGAGGCCAGACTGCAAACCATATTCCAGGGTCGGGACTATACCGTATCCGGCTTGCCATTCTTCAACGAAACGGGGCAGGCTAACAAGGACTTCAGATCAGCATTTGAGGCCAGTGTGCTGGCCGTATAATCTGCATTTGCCTGTCCGCATATGCGTTACCGGGGGCAGGATATATCCCCCGGTTGCCGGTATTTGATAGTTGGAAATCCTGTCCCAAAGTAGCATTGCAGAGCAATCAATAACCGGGCTTCCGGGCATTGCTGTTTGACTTTTTCGCCCCACACCGGTTCTGGTGCTGTTGTGGCAGATCTATTTGACAGCGTTGCCTCGCACACTGCTTCAGCCTCACCAGGGCCGCTTGCGGACCGGTTGCGGCCAAAGCACTTTGACGAGGTCGTAGGCCAGCAGCACCTGCTGGGCGAAGACGGTGCCCTGCGCGTGATGCTGGAATCCGGGCAGTTGTCGTCTATCATCTTCTGGGGTCCGCCGGGTGTGGGCAAAACCACGCTCGCCAAACTGTTGGCTGATGAAACGGACCTGGAATTTATACAGATCAGTGCGGTCTTCTCAGGTGTGGCCGATCTGAAGAAATTGTTTGATAATGCCAAACTCCGCCGCCAGACCGGGCGCGGCACACTCCTCTTCGTAGACGAAATTCACCGCTTCAACAAAGCGCAGCAGGACGGGTTTCTGCCGCATATGGAAGACGGGACAATCGTGCTGGTCGGCGCCACGACGGAAAACCCGTCGTTCGAGCTGAACGCCGCACTCATGTCCCGGGCGCAAGTCATGGTGCTGGAACGCCTGACGCTGTCTGACCTTGAACGCCTGACACAGCGTACGGAACAGGAGCTTTCGCGCAAATTGCCGCTGACAGCGGGCGCACGCGAAACTGTTCTGGATATGGCTGACGGCGACGGTCGTGCGCTGCTCAATATCCTGGAACAGGTTTTTTCCTGGAACGCGGATAAATCCGTCAGCCCGAAGGAATTGGGAAAACGCCTGTCCCGGCGCGCCCCGAAATACGACAAATCGGGCGACGAACATTACAATCTGATTTCCGCCCTGCATAAATCCGTCAGAGGGTCAGATCCGGATGCAGCACTTTACTGGTTTACCCGAATGCTGGCAGGTGGCGAAGATCCGCGATATCTGGCGCGTCGTATTACGCGGATGGCGGTTGAAGATATCGGCCTGGCCGACCCTCAGGCCCAGGCCATCTGCCTGCAAGGCTGGGAAACCTATGAGCGGCTGGGATCTCCCGAAGGTGAGCTGGCCCTGGCCCAGGCGATCATTTATCTGGCCCTGGCCCCGAAATCGAACGCCGCTTATGTGGCTTACAAAGGGGCAACCAAGGCTGCGCAATCCACAGGATCAGAGCCGCCGCCCAAACATATCCTCAATGCACCGACGCAATTCATGAAAGATCAGGGCTACGGTGTCGATTACGCTTATGATCACGATGCACCGGACGCCTTTTCAGGGAAAGATTATTTCCCTGAACGAATGAAACGCGGGGTTTATTACACTCCGGTTGATCGGGGTTTTGAAAGGGAGCTTAAAAAGCGCCTGGATTATTTTGCAAAACTCAGACATCAAGGAAGATGATTATCGGTCCGCCTCATCCCCCTGACCTCACTGCCCGAATTGGTCAAGAGGAGACGAATAAGAGGGGGCGGCTGAAGAATTTCCGCCACACGGGCCTCCTTGCCATGGTATTGAAACTGTTCTCGGGGCTTTGCTGCATCGAATAACTTCCACACAAAAAGTAAAGAAGCCGCTGGCCCGCCCCGCGGTCACCAGGCGGTTGGAAATCGGTGGATGCACCGCCCTGTTACGTGTGCCGTGCGACAAGGGCCTGCAAATCCCTGACGGATTTCTTGTGCGGTATGGAACGGTGCTGATCCTGCTGATTCAGGGGAAACATTGCGCAGCTTTCAATTTTGTGGAGGCGATAATCCGCAAAAGTATGATAACTTCTATTGAGGTATTGCCCAAAACAGACGTTGATACCCGCAGCCGGCCTTGCGAAGGTCATGAACAATCCGTTAGACAATGCCTGAAAAGAACGTCTCTGACAGAGGGATGATGTTTCCCATACTTCAGGTTGCCTTGGGCGGCGCACTGGGTGCGGTGTTGCGCTATGGCATGGTGACAGGTGTAGCCCGGCTTTTGGGCACTGGATTTCCGTTGGGCACGGTGGCCGTGAACATCACGGGATCGTTTCTGATGGGGGTTTTGATGGCGTGGTTCGCTGCCCGGGCCTCTGCAGTCTGGGCAGTACCCCTTTTAACTGCTGGCCTGCTGGGTGGCTTCACCACGTTTTCCGCATTTTCTCTGGAAACTGTCGCGCTCTGCGAACAAGGTCGCTGGTTGGCGGCATCGGTTTATGTGGTTGTTTCCGTGGCCGGCTCTGTCGTTGCCCTGGCTGGCGGGTTGACCCTGATGCGCGGGGTCTGATGTGGTGTCCGGCGTCCAAATGATAGAGGTGGCATGGGACGCAGCACCCCAGCGGCTGGACCGTTGGCTGCGGCGCGTGTTTCCGCAGTTGCGCCAGGGGCAGATCGAAAAGATGTGCCGCAAGGGCCAGGTGCGTGTGGATAAGGCGCGTGCCAAAGCAGGCACCCGGATTAATCCGGGGCAGGTTGTGCGTGTGCCGCCGCTGCCCGATTCGTATGCCCAACGGCCCGCGCCAAAGATTTCCGACGCGGATGCAAGTATGATCCGTAACTGCGTGATCTACCGTGATGATGAGGTGATCGCGCTGAACAAACCGCCGGGTCTGCCGGTACAGGGCGGCAGCGGCCAAACCCGGCACGTCGACGGAATGGCAGAGGCTTTGGCCTTCGGCGGGGCCCCGCCGAAGCTGGTCCATCGGCTGGACAAGAACACTTCCGGCGTTTTGCTTATGGCGCGCACAGGTCGCGCTGCAACGGCACTGGCGAAATCATTCCACGCCCGAACAACGCGCAAGATATACTGGGCACTCGTCGCAGGTGTGCCCGGTTTGCGGTTTGGCACCATCCGCTATGGGCTGGCAAAGGTCGCCGGGCAGGGGGGGCGCGGTGCCGGGGAGCGGATGCACACCATCCACCCGGATGCTGTGGCGCGCACACCCGGAGCACAACACGCCCGGACCGACTATGCGGTGGTTGAAGCCTTGGCCCGACGCGCCGCCTGGGTGGCACTTGAGCCAGTAACCGGGCGCACCCACCAGTTGCGCGCCCATCTGGCAGAGATCGGCCACCCTATCGCGGGGGACGGCAAATACGGCGGCTTTTCCCAGGAAAATCCGGGCACCGGGTGGGGTGCGGGTCTCGGTGCCGGGATGAGTCGAAAGTTGCACTTGCATGCCTGGTCCCTGACGATTCCCCACCCGACCAGCGGGGCTGCATTGCACCTGACAGCCCCCTTGCCGGACCATATGGCCCGCACCTGGGATACGCTGGGATTTGACGTCTCCGCCCCGGAATATCCGCTTTTTAAAGGATAATCTCATTGGCCCTGATCAAGGCAAAACGCTTTTGGACCGATGTCACCGTTGAAAAAGAGGACGGGGGCTGGGCTGTCGCGCTGGATGGTCGCCGCGTATCCACTCCGGCAAAAGCCGTGCTTGTTTTGCCAACGGAGAAAGCGGCTCAAATGGTCGCTGACGAATGGAAAGCGGTGGAGGATGAGATTGATCCAAGGCATATGCCCGCAACCCGCCGGGCCAATTCGGCAGTCGACAGGGTCGTGCCACAACGCGACAGTCTCATCGCCATGCTGGCCGGATACGGCGGCAGCGACTTGTTGTGCTACCGCGCAGATCGGCCTGTCGGGTTACAAGCAATCCAGGCGGAAGCGTGGGATCCGCCGCTCGCCTGGGCCGCGGCGGTTCTGGACGCGCCGCTGACGGTCATCCAAGGCATCAGCCCGATAGTGCAACCGGCAGATTCGCTCGAAAATCTGTGCGCTGTCCTTGAAACCCTCGATGCCTTTGCCTTGGCGGCTGTGCACGATCTCGTCACGATTTCCGGTTCTCTTGTTCTTGGGCTTTCCGTGGCGCGGGGTGCGATGGATGTGGATGAAGCCTGGGCTGCCAGCCGGGTGGATGATGTCTGGCAAATCGCCCAATGGGGTGCGGATGCGGAGGCAGAATCGTCCGCCGCAGCCAAAAAGGCTGACTTCGATTCTGCTGCCCACACGCTTACAGCCCTGGGCTATCCGGTGGCCTGATCACGCCTGCCTTGCATAATGCATCAGCAGCCCCGGATTTTCAGGGGTATTTATGGGGCAAACCGAAATAAAGACAACCGCACAAACCGCTTGACATACCTGCTGGATCGCGGGCAGGGTGGCTTGGCCTGTGCAAAAGTCTTGCAACAGTAGGATAACCCGGAGGGAACACGACCTCCATTGCCGCCCCCGACAGGGCGGTGCTTCAGGAAGAGGTAAAAATGAAAAAATCAACTTTCTTCGGTGCTTTCGCAGCCGCCGCCATGGCTGTCGGTTTTGCAACCGCGGGTACGCTCGATGATGTGAAGGCCAAGGGCTTCCTTCAGTGTGGCGTGAACACCGGACTGACCGGCTTCGCCACTGCCGACGCCAACGGGAATTGGGATGGCTTCGATATAGCTGTGTGCCGCGCTGTTGCCGCTGCCGTTCTTGGCGATCCGAAAGCCGTCAAATTCACCCCGACCACTACCAAATCCCGCTTCACCGCGCTGGCTTCGGGCGAGGTAGACATGCTTTCACGGAACACAACCTGGACGTTTTCCCGCGATGTTGACCTGAAGTTCACCTTCGCCGGAATTAATTACTATGACGGTCAGGGCTTCATGGTTCCCAAAGAGCTGGGTGTATCTTCCGCCAGGCAACTGGATGGTGCAACCATCTGCATCCAGACTGGTACCACGACCGAACTGAATCTGGCGGATTTCTTCCGTGTGAACAACATCAGCTACGAGCCTGTTCCGATTGAGACCAATGCTGAAGCACAAGCCCAGTACCTCGCACGTTCCTGTGACGTCTACACCACGGACGCTTCCGGTCTGGCAGCGACCCGCGCAACCTTTGAAGATCCTTCCGCACACGTCGTGCTGCCGGAGATTATCTCCAAAGAACCGCTGGGCCCGCTTGTTCGTCACGGCGACAACCAGTGGGGCGATATCGTGCGCTGGACACTTAATGCCCTGATCGCGGCCGAAGAGCTGGGCATCACCTCCGCCAACATCAGCGAGATGTCATCTGCGCCGACCAGCAACCCGGAAATCAACCGCATGATGGGTACCGAAGGCAGCCTTGGAGAGATGCTGGGCCTGTCCGCTGACTTTGCGAAGAATGCGATTGCAGCTGGCGGCAACTATGGCGAAATCTTCGAAAGGTACGTCGGTGAGAATACGCCGCTTGGCCTGTCCCGCGGCCTGAACGCCCAGTGGACAGACGGTGGCCTGCTCTACAGCCCGCCGTTCCGCTAGGACAACGGATAGGGGCGCGCTGCTGAAATAGTCGCGCCCCTTTTGATTAAGGAACTTTAAAACAACAATATACGGTCAGCCAGTTCCCCCGCATCCGGGCTTAAAAGCTGCACCGACGACCCTGCAAACGGGGCGTCTGATAAGGGAAGGAAGACATTTATGTCATCCAAATCGGCTCCCGTGCAAGGTGGCTTCCGGTTTAGCCAGCTTATCTACGACACGCGCTATCGGTCGAATACGATTCAGACGGTTGCCCTTATCGCGCTGATGGCACTGATCTGGTGGCTCGTGAACAACACGCTGACAAACCTGGAGGCTTCGGGAAAAGGCCTCGGTTTCAGTTTTTTGACAGAGACATCCGGTTACGACATTAACCAGCACCTGCTGGAGTACGATGCTCGCGACAGCCACCTGCGGGCCTCTTTAATCGGGGTTTTGAACACGCTTTTGCTTGCCTTCATGGGCTGTGTTACCGCGACAATCGTCGGTGTGTTTGTGGGTGTTCTGCGCCTGTCAAAGAACTGGCTCATTGCGCGAATCATGACAGTCTATATTGAGATGTTCCGCAATATTCCGGTGCTTTTGTGGATACTTATCGTCTTTGGTGTGATGATCGAGATCATGCCAACGCCCCGTGACTTTCGGGGGGACAACCCGGCGGCCTCCATGATGCTGTTTGACAGTGTTGCGATCACAAACCGCGGTATCTACATACCTGAGCCGCTGTTTTCGCGGCCCATCGGCGATGTGTCCTTTTTCCCCAAATCCAGCATGCGGTTTGATGTCAGCCTGGAACTGGTTGCTTTTTTGATCGCGCTTGGTGCGGGCATTTTCGCCTCTGGCCGGCTGAAGCGTCGTGCGGACAGAATTCAAAACGAAACAGGTGACCGTCCGACCACCTGGTGGCAACGCACAGTTTGCGTCGTCGTCCTGCCCGTACTGGTGCTGATCGCGTGTGGTTTCCACCTCGGTTATCCGGAGCTGAAAGGCTTCAACTTCCAGGGTGGTACTTACATGCGCAACTCGTTGATTGCGCTCTGGCTCGCCCTGTCGCTCTACACTGCGGCATTCATCGCGGAGATCGTTCGTGCCGGCATCATGGCAATTTCGAAAGGCCAGACGGAAGCGTCCCTTGCGCTGGGTATAAGCCCAGGTCGCACAATGAGCCTCGTGGTTTTGCCACAGGCACTGCGGGTGATTATCCCGCCGCTGATTTCGCATTATCTGAACCTGACCAAGAACTCATCACTCGCCATTGCCGTGGGCTACATGGATATCACCGGAACGCTGATGGGCATCACGCTCAACGTGACCGGCCGGGAGATAGAGACGGTCCTTCTGGTGATGCTCATCTATCTGTCAATATCCCTGAGCATTTCTGCGGTGATGAACGTGTACAACAATCGCGTTAAACTGGTGGAGCGGTGATATGGCCCAGGTTGCTTATGTCCGCCATAAAATGCTGCCGGAACAGACACCGCCGCCCAACAGCGTCGGTACGATAGGCTGGCTTCGCACAAACCTGTTTTCCGGCTGGTTCAATACCCTTCTGACCATTGTCGCGGTGCTGTTGATCTTCCGGCTTTTGGCGAATGTACTCCCTTGGGCACTGGTGCCGACCTGGGGCGGGACAAGCCTCGGCAACTGTCGGGAAATCCTGCAAGAAATGGGCCGGGAAGGGCATTTCGCAGGCGCGTGCTGGGGGGTCATCCGGGAACGCTGGCTGCAGCTCTTCTTTGGGTTTTACCCGTCGGAGATTTACTGGCGCCCGATCCTGGCCTTCTTCGGGCTTTTTGTGGCCTTATCACCGATCCTGTTCCCGGAACACGCATTCAGGCTGATCGGGTTTTCGGCGATCTATCCCTTCATCGTGGTCTATCTGATCTGGGGCGGGTCAATCTGGGGGCCGGTCATGGCACTGCTGGGCTTTGTCATCGGTTACATGGTACTCAAATTCCTGACGGAGCCTTTGGGTCGGTTGGCCGCAACGATTGCTGCTTTCCTCTTGCCCGTGCTGTGGTGGCTGTTCCTAGCGTCGCCAATAGCGGGCACATTTGCTAACGTTCTGCCTCTGGCATTGCAACCGGTTGAATCCGCCAAGGTTGGCGGTTTCATGCTCGCCTTTATCATCGGCGTAACCGGCATTGCCGCTTCATTGCCCATTGGCATCGTACTGGCACTGGGCCGTCGATCAGATCTTATCATCCTGAAAGGTATCTGCGTCGGCTTCATTGAATTCATTCGCGGTGTACCTCTGATTACGCTCCTCTTCGTGGCTTCCACGCTGCTCAACATCTTCATGCCACCTGGCACCAAATTCGACCTGGTGTTGCGCGTGACCATCATGGTGACACTGTTTTCATCCGCCTATATGGCAGAGGTGATACGCGGTGGCCTCGCAGCCCTGTCCAAAGGTCAGTACGAAGCAGCGGACAGTCTTGGCCTCGACTACTGGCAGTCGCAGAGGCTGATCATCATGCCGCAAGCACTGAAGATTTCGATTCCCGGGATCGTTGGTAACTTCATCGGTCTTTTCAAAGACACCACGCTGGTGTCGGTTATCGCCCTGTGGGATCCGATCCTTCTATCCACAAACATCCGTGCGGACACGAACTGGAACGGTATCCTGTGGGAACTTTACGGATTTATCGCTGTGGTTTTCTTTATCACCTGTTTCTCGATGTCCCGATATTCCATGTATCTTGAGCGCAAGCTCGCTACAGATCATCGCTAGGGAGACCTCTTATGGATGAATCTGCACAAATGACAGTGAGCAACGAGGTCGCGATCCGGATCATCAGTATGAACAAGTGGTATGGGGCATTTCACGTGCTGCGCGATATCGACATGACCGTTTATCGCGGGGAGCGGATCGTGATCTGCGGGCCTTCCGGTTCCGGCAAATCGACGCTGATCCGCTGCATCAATGCGCTGGAAGAACACCAGAAAGGCAAGATTGTGGTCGATGGCACGGTGCTGTCTTCGGACCTCAAGAACATAGATAAAATCCGTTCAGAAGTTGGTATGTGCTTTCAGCATTTCAACCTGTTTCCACATCTGACGATCCTGGAAAACTGCACACTTGCCCCGATCCAGGTGCGCAGGGTACCGAAGAAAGAAGCAGAAGAAACGGCGATGCACTTCCTGGAAAAGGTGAAAATTCCTGAACAGGCAGACAAGTACCCCGGCCAATTGTCCGGCGGTCAGCAGCAGCGGGTGGCGATTGCGCGATCCTTGTGCATGCGCCCGCGGATCATGCTTTTTGACGAGCCGACATCCGCGCTCGACCCGGAGATGATCAAAGAAGTACTGGATACCATGATCCAGCTCGCCGAAGAGGGGATGACCATGCTCTGCGTGACCCACGAGATGGGGTTTGCCCGGCAGGTGGCGAATCGGGTCATTTTCATGGACGATGGCCAGATCGTGGAACAGAACGAGCCGGAAGAGTTCTTCGGCAAACCGCGGTCGGACCGTACCAAACTGTTCCTGAGCCAGATCCTCGGACACTAGGTTACGAAAATAATTGACCTGAAAGGGAAGCGCAGCTGTCTGTCACTGTGGTCAGGCTTTTGTCCGTACTTTTAGGGGATTTCTGTTCCTCACACTGAAGTATTTCACCCAGGGAAGTCTGTGCCCCGTGGATTTTTTCCAGGGCGGTTCGGAGCTGGGCTGTCAGTGCTTCAAAGGCTTCCGAGGTTGTCGCGTCTTTCCTGCCTATGAGCACGTAATCCCAGCCGGGCCGGGCGGCGGTCGGAAGAGTGAGCCGTGCGATTTCCCGGAGGCGGCGTTTGGCGCGGTTTCGGGCGACTGCATTGCCCACTTTTCTGGAGCAGGTGAAGCCGACATTGACCGCCGGTTTTCCGTCGCGCCGGTCACGGGCTTGCAGAACAAAGGCCCTGGTTCCGAAATGCCGCTGATTGTTGCAGGCCAGAAACTGCGTACGCTTGCGCATCGTGTAAACAGCAACTGGCGACGGGACGACTTCCGGCCCCATCGGCGGTTTCAAATCCGTCATGGAAGTGCTGCCTGTCAGGCACTCAGATTTTTGCGGCCTTGCGCCCGGCGGCGGTTCAATACCTTGCGGCCACCCCTCGTTGCCATACGGGCACGAAAGCCGTGGCGGCGTTTGCGAACCAGTTTTGACGGCTGATATGTGCGTTTCATTTGGTCCAGGCTCCGCTTGTTTATCCAGGGTCCAGATCGTGATAATTCGAAAGGCCCGTGCCTTCAGGAACAGTTGCTTACAGCCGTGTGCAGAGCAAGTCAATTGCTGCAAACACGCTTTTCTGCCAATATTTTCAGTGGATTCTCATGTCCATTTCAGTCATGTCAGTGCTTGTTTCATGCCTTTTCAAACGGATCTGTACATGTATGCCTCATGGAAAACGAAAAGGATGCTGAAATGGGTACTGTTAAACAACCGGCCGAGGGCCGTATCAAACGCCTGTTACCCTTGATCGTGATCGGGCTTGTGGCCCTGCTGGGATACGTATTCCTGCATGACTTTCTGACGTTCGAGACCTTGAGCGATAACCGGGAAACGCTGATCGATTGGCGCGACAGAAACTACCTTCTGGCTGCGGTGGCCTTTATCGGGCTTTACGCTGTCGTGGTTGTCTTCTCTCTGCCGGGGGCCGCGATCCTGACGCTGACGGGTGGCTTCCTCTTTGATATTTTCCCCGGTTCAATCTTCTGCGTTCTGGGTGCGACGTTGGGTGCGGTCGGCATTTTTATGGCTGCCAAAACAGGTTTGGGCAACCTGCTGCAGGAAAAGATCAAGGGCCAGAAAGGCATGATGGCCCGTATCGATGCCGGCCTGAAAGAAAATGAGATCAGTTATCTTCTCCTGATGCGTTTGGTTCCGGCAATACCCTTTTTCCTGGCAAACCTCGCCCCGGCTTTCCTGGGAGTATCCTTGCGCAACTACATTTTCACGACATTCTTCGGTATCATGCCCGGGGCGGTGGTTTACGCCAGTGTCGGTGCCGGCCTGGGCGAGGTGTTCGCCCGCGGCGAGATACCCGACCCTGGCATTATCTTTACGCCAAATATTCTGGGCCCGATCCTGGGGCTCTGTGTGCTGGCCACCTTGCCAATCATTATCAAACGCTTCCGAAAAGCGAAGGACTAAGACCCATGGAACGAATCATGACGGATATCTGTGTGATCGGCGGTGGCTCCGGTGGCCTGTCGGTCGCTGCAGGGGCGGTGCAGATGGGGGCGAAGGTGGTTCTGCTCGAAGGGCACAAGATGGGTGGTGATTGTCTGAACTACGGCTGCGTTCCTTCCAAGGCCCTGATTGCCGCCGGCAAACACGCCCATTGTACGGGCAGCGGTGCGCCCTTTGGTGTCACACCGGCAGAGACGAAGGTGGACTACGCCGCAGCCAAAGACCATGTCCGATCGGTCATCGCAGGCATTGAGCCGCACGACAGTGTTGACCGGTTCAAGGGATTGGGTGTCAACGTCATCACCGAATACGGCAGCTTCGTTTCACCGACCGAAGTGCAGGCAGGCGATACGATTATTAAAGCGCGTCGGTTTGTGATTTCCACCGGTTCCGGTCCCTTCGTGCCGGCGATCCCGGGTATTGATGACACACCGCATTTTACTAACGAGAATATCTTTGAACTGCGCGACAGGCCGGATCACTTGATCGTAATTGGCGGCGGCCCCATAGGAATGGAAATGGCGCAGGCACACGTCCGGCTGGGCTGCAGGGTAACAGTGCTCGAAGGCATGAAGGCACTCGGCAAAGATGATCCGGAACTGGCGGCTGTCGTGCTCGAAAATATCCGGGCAGAGGGTGTACAGATTGTCGAAGACGCCACCGCTGTGCAGCTGCGCGGGACAGGGGGTATCATAGAGGTCAAAATTAAGAACGGCCAGGTGTTCAAGGGCAGCCATCTGTTGATGGCCGTCGGGCGCACCCCAAACATTGACAAACTGGGGCTGGAGGCTGCGGGCATCGAACACACCCGTACCGGCATAACGGTCGACGACAGCCTAAAGACCAGCAATCGCAAAGTCTATGCCATCGGTGATGTGGCCGGTGGTCTGCAGTTCACACATGTCGCGGGCTACCACGCTGGCGTCATCATCCGCTCCGCCCTGTTCGGCCTGCCGTCGAAGGCTAAAAATACACATATTCCCTGGGCCACCTACACCGACCCGGAACTGGCGCAGGTCGGCATGACGGAGGCGCAAGCCAAAGAAGCTTATGGCGAGAGGCTGGAGGTCGTACGCTTCCCCTACGCGGAAAATGACCGCGCCCGGGCGGAACTGAAAACTCAAGGCATGGTCAAGGTCATGGTTGTGAATGGTCGTCCCGTCGGTGCTTCCATTGCGGGTGCCCAGGCGGGCGAACTGATTGGCACCTGGGCACTCGCGCTCGCCAACAAAATGAAGATGAGCCAGGTCGCTGCCATGGTCGTGCCGTATCCCACGCTCGGCGAAATCAACAAACGTGCAGCGGGACAGTATTTCTCTCCCCGACTCTTTGAAAGCGATACGGTCAAGCGCGTTGTTCGATTCGTGCAGCGTTTCGGTTGAACGCAGGCGGGCAGTCCCGGAACAGGGTCTATGGCACTGAAGGCACTGCCATGGTTTTGAAGTCACTATCAGGCCGGTTTCTGATACTGACCATCATTTTTGTGATGCTGGCAGAGGTGTTGATCTTTGTGCCGTCCGTGTCTCGCTTCCGGGCGGACTATCTGCAGGAGCGATTGGAGCGATCCCGAATCGCGGTCTTGTCTGTGCTTGCCACCCCTGACGGTATGCTGATGGAACACCTGGAAAAAGAACTTTTGGATAGTGCCAATGTGCTTCACATCGTTTTGCATCGGGATGAAATGCAAGAATTGATTCTCGACTCTCCCATGCCTGGGATGGCAGATGCGTATTTTGACTTGCGCGGCGTCAGTCCCTGGCGGCTGATCATGGATGCCTGCGGTACGCTTGCGACCGACAGGGACCGGGTGATCCGGGTGCTGGGTGAGCCTGTAAAAGGCGCGGGTCTTTTGATTGAGGTCTCGCTGGAAGAGGCGCCCCTGCGGATGGCCATGATCGATTACGGTTGGCGTATTTTGCAACTGTCGCTGGTGATCTCCGTCATTACCGCCTGTCTTCTGTTCGTGACCGTGCGCCGTTTCATGGTGCGGCCCATCGAACATCTGGTGCGCCAGATCAAGAGCTATGAGGAGGCACCGGAAGATGTGCGTCGCATCATCCGGCCGCGTGCGTCAGTTACCGAAATCCGCGAGGCGGAGGTGGCACTCAATTCCATGGAAACCCGGTTGAGCCAGTCGCTCCGCCAGAAGGAACGGCTCGCCGCGCTGGGTGCGGCGGTCAGCAAGATTAGCCACGATTTGCGCAACATCCTGACAACCACGCAACTGCTTGTGGACCGCATGGAGTATTCGGAAGATCCGCAGGTGCGCCGGTCTGCGCCCAAGCTCGTGAACTCCATCAGCCGGGCGGTGAATCTCTGCGAAAGCACACTCGCTTTTGGCAAGGCAGAGGAAAGGCATCCCAACATTACCAATGTTTCCTTAAATGTGCTCTTCAATGATGTGGCCGAGGCTGAACGGCTCGTCATCGGAGAGGCACCGGTTAAGATCAGGGTCGCAGATGTTGGCGGGATGCAGGTGGACGCAGACCGTGACCATCTGTTCCGCGTAATCTCCAACCTTGTGCGCAACGGGCGGCAGGTTCTGATGGAGACAACGGATGGGGGCACGATAAGCCTCGGCGCGGTGGAGGTGGCGGGTGGCTGGCATATTACCGTGCACGATACCGGGCCGGGCCTGCCGGAAAAGGCTATCGATAACATCTTCAAACCTTTCTCTGGCAGTGCGCGCAAGGGCGGGACGGGGTTGGGGCTTGCGATTTCTGCCGAGCTGATCGCCGCCCATGGTGGACGGCTGGAACTGGTGGAAAACTCCGCCGATGGGGCGGCATTCCGCATCTGGCTACCGTGTGTGACAGAGATGAATTGACGATATCCACTGCCGCAAAGCTGCCTTGCGGCAGAATACTTAATACTTTTGGGGAAACTGCGGAAATTCCATATCCGGTTCGGATAATCTGCCCGGTGTGATTCTATCTTGGGAGCCTTGTCATGATCCAAACCCCGTACCTTCTGTTTCTGGGCGACGCGCCCGATGCGCTTGCCGCCAAAGTGGCGCAAGGCATCAGGGACTTTCGTCCCGCCGCATCGCTCGGCCAATTGCGGCTGGATGCCTGCAACGCGGACATGGGGCTGATCGACATGACAGTGGCAGAGGCTGCTGCCGCAGGTTGCAAAACAATGGTGATTGGCGTGGCGAACTGTGGCGGTGTGATCTCCGCTACCTGGAAAGATGTGATGGTTGAGGCACTTGATGCGGGTATGGATCTTGCCGCCGGCCTGCACAATCTTCTGCGCGATGAGCCGGATCTTGTGGAAGCTGCCCGGCGCAGTGGCCGTGTGCTCCACGATGTGCGGGTTCCTACCGTTCAATACCCGATTGCCAACGGCAAAAAGCGCATAGGCAAGCGCTGCCTTGCAGTCGGCACGGATTGTTCTGTCGGCAAGATGTATACGGCCATGGCCATGGATCGGGAAATGCGGAAGCGTGGCATGAAATCCACTTTCCGTGCCACGGGACAGACCGGTATCCTCATCGAAGGGGATGGCGTCCCGCTTGATGCAGTGGTCGCGGACTTCATGGCAGGTTCAGTTGAATGGCTGACGCCGGATAATGACCCGGACCACTGGGATTTGATTGAGGGGCAAGGCTCCCTGTTCCACATCAGTTATTCTGGTGTGGCCATGGCTCTCGTGCACGGCGGACAGCCGGATGCGCTGATCCTGTGTCATGAACCGACCCGCACCCACATGCGCGGGTTGCCGGAATACCGGCAGCCGAGCCTTGCAACCCTGCGCGATACTGCGCTGCCGCTGGCCCGGGTCGCTAATCCGGCCTGTAAGGTGCTTGGTATTTCGATCAACACCAGGCATATGTCCGGGGAAGATGCCAACGCCTGTCTGGCGGAAGTTGAGGCGGAAATGGGCTTGCCGACGGTCGATCCGTTCCGTCACGGCCCTGGTCGGTTGATTGACGCGCTGGCTGAGGTGTAAAGATACAGGTGTATCGGGCCTAATCCGGTATATCTGACAAACAGGCAGGAGGCCCGG
Source organism: Paracoccaceae bacterium (assembly GCA_014323795.1). Lineage (GTDB taxonomy): Bacteria > Pseudomonadota > Alphaproteobacteria > Rhodobacterales > Rhodobacteraceae > Amylibacter. The sequence goes on from JACONK010000026.1 coordinate 58,558, forward strand.
GTCACACCCGGGGGTGCGGAGCATATGAAATGCAACGTTACCGCGGATACCTTCCCGCTTGCCCGGGTTTTTACCATAGCACACGGTTCAAGGACAGAAGCCCGGGTGCTGACCGTGCGGCTGGATGGCGGTGAAGCCTTGGGATGGGGCGAATGTGTGCCTTATGCCCGATACGGCGAAACGCTGGAAAGCGTGACCGGGCAGATCCAGGAGCTGCCCGACCAATTTGATCGCCATGCGCTTTACGATCTGCTGCCCGCCGGTGCCGCACGCAACGCTGTGGACTGCGCGTTGTGGGATCTGGAAGCCAAACGCACCCGGATCCCTGTGTGGAAGCGCGCCGGGATCACCCGCCCGAAGCCGGAGGTGACAGCATACACCCTGTCGCTCGCCGATCCCGCCGCGATGCAAAAACAGGCGGTGGAGAATGCCCATCGCCCGCTTTTGAAAACCAAACTTGGCGGAGGCGAAGAAGACGTGGCCCGCATCGAGGCCGTGCGCAAAGGTGCACCCGGCGCACGGATCATCGTTGACGCGAATGAAGGCTGGACGCCGGAACTCTATAAAACGCTCGCGCCTGTGCTCGTGCGGCTGGGCGTGGAGATGGTTGAACAACCGCTCCCCGCCGGCGAAGATGACGCGCTTTTGGAACTTGACCATGTTTTGCCCGTCTGTGCGGACGAAAGCTGTCATGACAGGGACAGCCTGCCGGGACTGAAAGGCAAATACAACATCGTTAACATCAAACTTGATAAGACCGGTGGTCTGACGGAGGCACTGGCACTCCGTACTGCCGCACGGGAGGCGGGCTATGGCGTCATGGTCGGTTGTATGGTCGGGTCGTCCCTTGCCATTGCTCCGGCGACGCTGGTGGCACAAGGTGCACTGTTCACCGACCTCGATGGGCCGCTCCTGCTCGCCGAAGACCGCGTTCCGCCCATTACTTTTGACGATGCGGGCATCCACCCGCCTGATGCGGCACTCTGGGGTTGAACTATGGGCCGTGCAGCAGGCGTTCGATATCCGGCCTGCCAGATGGGCCCATTACCCGGAAGGGGGTGAATCGGTGCTGTCAGATTCAGCCGCCGTAAACACCGATAATACCCGCCCCCCGTTGACGCCGCGGCCCGGGCGGGTATCAGGGGGCCATGGCCCCATCCGCCCCAGCTTTTGTCTGTTCCGCCTGCGGCAGTGCCCGCCAGAAGTGGGCGGGCCGCTGCGATGCCTGCGGGGAATGGAACACCATTGTGGCGGAAACCCCGCTCGGCACAGGGCCGTCGGGCAAATCGCCGGGCACCGCAAAGGGGCGCAAGGTGGCCCTGTCAGACCTGGCAGAAGAAGATCACCCGCTGCCCCGGCACCTGGTCGGCATCGGCGAATTTGACCGTGTGCTGGGCGGTGGTCTGGTGCCTGCCTCCGCCGTGCTTGTGTGCGGTGATCCCGGCATTGGTAAATCCACGCTCCAGCTGCAGGTCGCCGCCCGCTTTGCCCTGGCAGGCCACCGCACGATCTATATTTCCGGCGAGGAGGCCTCCGCCCAGGTGCGTATGCGTGCGCAGCGGCTGGGGCTGGCCGGGGCACCGCTCCGCCTTGCGGCGGCGACTGGCCTGCGCGATATCCTGATGACGCTGGAGGCGGAAAAGCCCGAGCTCGTGATTATCGATTCTGTCCAGACCCTGTGGGCAGACACGGTTGACAGCGCACCCGGTTCTGTGGCGCAGGTGCGTGCGGTCGCCCATGAACTTGTCACCTTTGCCAAACGCCGGGGGGTGGCGGTGATACTCGTGGGTCATGTCACAAAGGACGGTCAGATCGCGGGGCCCCGTGTGGTGGAACATATGGTTGATACCGTGCTTTATTTTGAAGGCGAACGGGGGCACCAGTTCCGCATCCTGCGGTCGGTCAAAAACCGCTTCGGCCCAGCGGACGAAATCGGGGTTTTTGAGATGACAGGCACAGGGCTTGCCGAGGTACGTAACCCCTCTGCCCTGTTCCTGTCGGAACGGGGCGAGATCTCCCCCGGGTCGGTTGTTTTTGCCGGGATCGAGGGCACGCGCCCGCTGTTGATGGAAATCCAGGCCCTGGTTGCGGTATCACAGCTTGCCAATGCCCGCCGGACGGTTGTGGGCTGGGACAGCAGCCGCCTGGCCACGATTCTGGCGGTGCTGGAGGCCCGCTGCGGCCTTACATTTTCCGGCATGGACGTCTATCTGAACGTTGCCGGCGGGCTGCGGATATCGGAACCGGCCGCCGACCTGGCCGTTGCAGCCGCGCTTTTATCAGCGCGCCAGGACAGGGCACTGCCTGCCGATTGCGTTGTTTTTGGCGAAATCAGTCTGTCCGGCGCGTTGCGCCCCATCGCCCAGGCTGAAACCCGCCTGCGGGAGGCCGCAAAACTGGGATTTTCACAGGCGTTCGCGCCGGCGGGCAAATCGGGCACCGGCGCACAGACAATAGCTGTGCATCAGGCCCGTCATCTGGGTGGTTTTATCCAAACCGCATTCGGTGATATCGTAACATAAGCCGAAAAACCCGGGGAAAGGGGCAGTGCATGGAAGGCTTTACATACGTTGACGGCGGGGTAGCAGTGGTTATCCTGGTATCGGCCATTCTTGCTTACGCACGGGGGCTGTTGCGGGAAATCCTGTCGATTGCGGGCTGGGTGCTGGCAACCGTTGCAGCCTATAGCCTGACCCCGGCGGCGGAACCGCTGGTGCGTGAAATCCCGGTTATACGCGATATTATCACGCAATCCTGCGCCTTGTCGCGGGTCACTGCCTTTGCGGTGGTTTTTGCCTTGGCCCTGATCGTTGCCTCTGTCTTCACGACGCTCCTTTCGGGCATGGTTCAGCACTCTGCCCTCGGCGGGATTGACCAGGGGCTTGGCTTGCTCTTCGGTGTGGCCCGCGGGGTGCTGCTTGTCCTGATTGCGCTGATCCTTTATGACTCGATATTCCCGGAAGGGAAGCGTCTGGCCTGGGTGGAGCAATCCCTGTCCCGCGAAATCCTGAACGGCAGCCAGACCCGCCTGGCAGAGATGCTGCCGACCGAGGTGCCGCCATGGCTGGAGGATCGGTATGAGGCATTCTTCGATGCCTGCGGCCAGCCGGAAGGTGGCCCCGGGGGCGAAACATGATCGCCGCACCGGCACCAACCCTTCCAACAGTGACTCGATTAAGATTCCGCACACACCCGTGCACGGGATTCTATGGCGACCAGCCTGCCTTTGGCACCAGCCAGTTCACCATCCACTTCACTCCCTACCATTGACCCCAAAGGGAGCCATATTAAGAGGACACCGACAGTATCCGCAGTCCGGACACCGCGTTGCTGGCTCTCCAGCCTGTCCACTTCAGCACGAACCCGTGCAAGTTCAACCGGAACCCGGTTACACGGCAGGGTACCATACACGTCACCCACATAAGCCGGGGCAATGGCGGCGGGGGGGAGGCACACCCGGCCACCACGAGCCCTGCCACAGCGACAGCAGGCCATGTTTTCAGTTTCATTTTTATTCCTTCCGTATAGATGCCGGGAGCGAACCAGCAGAATCTCACAACATTTAGGCCACATTCTCCCGCATTCACAAGCCCATTGCAAGACCTGAATCATTCACCCCCCTTCGCAGTCCGGGGCATATCCGGGCTCAACCATACACTCAAACAGCCATATATAGTGATCGCCGGCTCACATGCCCGCCACAGTGAACCGGCTGGCCGCTGACAGGCCGGGCCCGGGCGGCCCCGAATGCCGTATATCCGCTGTGGCTGGTGGACTCCGCCATCGGTGTGGCCTATAAGCCGGGCTTCGGATTACGCTGCCGGGAACCTGACCAATGCTTGCAGATCAGCCGCCGTTTTCTGGTGCCCCGCCCGATCACGATAAAATCAGGGATGAATGCGGGGTTTTCGGCATCATCGGCCTGGCCGATGCGGCCAACTACGTGGCACTTGGCCTGCATGCGTTGCAGCATCGCGGGCAGGAGGCCGCAGGGATTGTGGCCCATGACGGGGATCATGGTTTCAACTCCGCCCGGCGCTTTGGCTACGTGCGCGACAACTTCACCTCTGTCTCCACGATGAAGACCCTGCCCGGGACGCTTGCCATCGGGCATGTGCGCTATTCCACCGCCGGGTCAAAGGGGTACACGGCCATCCGCGACGTGCAGCCGTTTTTCGGGGAGTTCGCCATGGGCGGGGCGGCGATTGCCCATAACGGCAATATCACCAACGCCAGGGAGCTGCGGCGCGGCCTGATTGAACGCGGCGCGATCTTTCAAAGCTCGTCCGATACCGAATGTATTATTCATCTGATGGCCCGCTCCATGGGCCGGACCATCCCTGACCGGATGAAAGAGGCCCTGCGCCAGGTCGAGGGCGCGTTTTCCGTGGTTGCCATGACCCGATCAAAGCTGATCGGCCTGCGCGATCCCTTGGGCATCCGCCCGCTGGTGCTGGGCCAGATGGGGGGCGCACATATCCTGGCGTCTGAGACATGCGCGCTCGACATAATCGGTGCCGGGTTCATGCGCCAGGTTGACCCCGGCGAAATGGTGGTGATCAATGCCGATGGCCGGATCGACAGCTACCGCCCGTTCGAACCGCAAAAGCCCCGGCCCTGTATTTTTGAGTTCGTCTATTTCAGCCGTCCCGACAGCGTGATTGACGGCAAATCGGTTTATGAGGTGCGCCGCAACATTGGCAGGGAATTGGCCCGCGAAGCCCCGGTTGTGGCGGATATGGTCTGCCCCATACCGGACAGCGGCACCCCTGCGGCCATCGGCTACAGCCAGGAAAGCGGCATCCTGTTTGAGATGGGGATCGTGCGCAACCAGTACGTGGGCCGAACCTTTATTGAGCCGACGGAACAGATCCGCAACATGGGCGTGCGGCTGAAGCTGAACGTGAACCGGTCGCTGCTGCGCGGCAAGCGGGTGATCCTGGTGGACGACAGCGTGGTGCGCGGCACCACCAGCCGCAAGATCAAGGATATGGTGGTGGAAGCGGGTGCGCGGGAGGTGCACTTTCGCGTGGCTTCCCCGCCGACCCTCTGGCCGGATTTCTATGGTGTGGACATGCCCGACCGGGATGAGCTTCTGGCGGCTCATATGTCGGAAGAGGAAATGCGGGAGTACCTGGGCGTGGCCTCGCTCCGGTTTGTTTCTATTGACGGGCTTTACCGCGCGATGGGTGAACAAGGCGGCCGCGACCCGCAAAACCCCGCCTACCACGACGCGGTCTTTACCGGGGATTACCCGGTGCCACCGGCCGATATGATGGAACGGGGATTCCGGCTGAAAGCGGCGGAATAACACAGGCCCGGGCAATTTTCGGGCCACCCAAGGGGTGCCGGTGTGGCGGCGATATTCACCAGGTGTAGCTTAGGCCGGGCAGGTGTGTCTCGGATCGCATCATGTGCAGGTGGCGCAGGTATTTGTGCGCATCGGAAAATCCGGCACCCTACACCCCCCAGGCTTATCGCTGTGAAAGACTTGGCGATACGCTCGACCAGCTGATTTTTGCCGTTAATTTCCGGCGCAATATCACACGGGGCCACTGGCTGGCGCGGATGACCCGGCGGGCCTGCACTGGCCGGGGAAAGGGTCCGGGCGCGGGCTCAGCCCGTGCCGTAAAATGCCTCTTTTACGATCCTGCCGTCGGCCACGTGGTAAATCGCAACCTCCCGCACGGGCATGCGCCGGCCCGAATTTTTCTCTGTCGCATCGATTGCGAAGATAACGGCGAATTGGTCCGTGCCGTGCAGAAACGGGCCCTCCACTTCCGCGCTGTGAACCTCAAAATTCGCGTCCCACCAGGCGTGTTTGCCGCGAATGCCGTCCACGCCTTTCGTTTCACGCCCGGTGCCGCTGAAATCAGCCGCCTCAACCGAAACGGCATCGGGGTGATAAAGGGCGTCAAGGTTTGCGTCCTCCTGCCCGGTCCTGCAGCCGTCAACCAGTTTTTCCGCGATTTCTTCAAGTGTCATGGAACCTTTGCCTCCGTTCAGATATTTCCTGTGCACCCCTTACCGTACCACATCCGGGCAAAGGCGGCAAGTGCCGCTGGAAATCCGCGGTTTTGACGGGCACCAGGTGCGGGCCGAACCCGGCTGGTGCAGGGTGCCCGGGCGGCTGGTGGCACCGCGGGATTGGGGCAGGCCCTTTCATCGGTATCAGGAGGTCATGCCGGGCGTATCTCTGCCTGTTTTATTCTGAAGTCGGGCTCCCGTTTTATTTTGAAGTCGAGCTCCCGGTAGAGCTCAAAATCATCAATGCACCTGATGCCAAGATCGGCGCATGCATCGGGAAGCTTTGTTGCCCCAAGGCGTTTGCTCGGCCCTGATTTTTCCCGCGTCACAACAGTTCGGTTTCGTCGGTCGGCAAGCGCATAATCGATAAGAACAGGATCCTTGCCACATTTCTCGAGCTCAATGTCATTAAACGCCGGATCAGCCCCCTGATACCCACCCTGGATCACCTGTTGCACCAGTTCGGGTTTCGCCGCTTCATCCAGGATAAGGGCAGATTTCACGTCAGGATCTTTGATCCACTCTACATGAGGCCCGTCACCGGTGAACTCCTGGTGGATTTCCCTTGGCATTTTGATCACTCCGGCATCAGCCTGCGCATGAAGCCAATCCCAAAAGGGCCTGATCCTGTCGACAGGATAAAAGGTTTCATGCGCCTCTATCAGCGTGTTTGCGTCCAGCAGATACATCATGCCCGGTGGCCGTCGCGCTGCCTCTGTTTCCGCCTGGCCTTTTCCACAAAGTCAAAAAAAGCGCGGGACCGTGACAGCCTTCATACCAAGCAGACGCGCCGCGGCCGTGTGGGTCAGGCTACGGTCCTGAAAGGCGCGGTGCACGACATCCACCAAAGCCTGGCCCAGGGCATGGTGCCTAGTCACGTGCCAGGACGGCCCGCCCTCATTTTCTTTTTGCCTGGCTTTTCCTTTTTTGACCTCTTCCAGCCAGCGTTTGCGATACCGCTCGCACAAGGTCTGGTAGGCAGCCGCCGATAGTGCACCCGTTCTTCGGAAGTGCCAGGCGACCATTGGTGCGCTGACCGCCCATTGGCGGGCGACCCGTTCAATGCAGGTGTGCGCCGCTTCAATGTCATCGGGGTCAAAGTGATCCCCCGCCTCCCTGAACTGCCCTTCCGGCAACAGGAATGCGCCCGCAACATCATTGCAGAATTGTTCAACCCTGGCCGTTTCAGTCTTTGGCGATGCGGTTGAAAAATCGCCGCTCACCCCCGTCTGGCCAAGCCAGATGTGCGCCAGTTCGTGGATTAGCGTGAAAGCGCGGGCAGGGCGCGCATCATGTGCGTTGATCACCACGAATGGCGCAACCGGGTCCGCAATTGCAAACCCGCGGAAAACATCGGCCCCGATCCTCGACGTGTAATGGCCCAAATCCCCGAGGACAAGAACAAAAACACCGGCCTCTTCCGCCGCCCGCCGCAGCTGTGCGAACAATTTATCCGGACCACCCCTGCGCAGGGAAACATCCGTATGATTAAAGCTCAGCGTATCGGCGATCCGCCGAACAAGTTTGCCAACCCCAAGCCCCGGTTTTGCCGACCCCGCAAAGCCCGGGGCCCTGAAATCCTCTTCATCAAGAAGAAGATCGCGCAGCAGTTCCTGTCTGGCCTTCACATCCCGCAAAAGCGTGTCCAGCATCCCGTTTTCACGGGTTCCGCGGGCGTCCGGCGTTTGCCGAAAATCCTGCCCCCGCTGCCCGGTTTTGCCAGATAGAAAGTGGCCAACGGGCGTTTGTAGACGCGGGCACATGTGGCCAGCTGCGTTTGCGTGGGCTGCTTCTCTCCCGCTTCCAGCACCTCTAATTTCTCTTTGGCGGAACTCAGTGCCGAATCGTGCAAACCCAATTTGTGCGCAGCCTCATCAACATCAAATCCGGCGGTTTGACGCGCCTGGACAAGAATATCCGGATTGACTGCGATGCCCATGGTTTGCCTCTGCCTGAGGAAATTTGGTGATAGAAATCCGGGCCGGATGTGTCAATCAGCCGGGATGCCAGGGTCAATGGCCTTCCGGAACACGGTTTCCATCTGCATCTCGAGGAAACAGAAAATGATACAATCACAAGGCTTCCGCCGCACCCGATCTATTGATAGAATATCTGTCACCCCCCCCCCAGACAGGTATGACCCTTATGAAAACCGGATATGCACGAGATTCCACTGAAGAACAAGGACTTGATCTGCAAACCGAGGTGCTGACCAAGGCTGGCCCCAGCCTGACCCGGTGTGCGCTTGCCGCGAGTGGATGATGGACGAGATTCAGCACTACTGCTACCAGCTCATGTTCAGAAACGCTTTCCTCGAAAAACAGGGGCAGGCGTTTGAGGATATGTTTTCCCGGATCATGGGCCATGCTTTTTCGGAAGACTTTCAACCGGTGCGTCCTTACGGCAACAAGGGTGATTTGAAGTGCGATGGATACCGCGCCAGCGACAAGACCGTTTTTCAGTGCTACGCCCCCCGCACCATGAAACTCGCCGGGCTGAAGGCAAAGATCGATGCCGATTTCAGATGCCGATTTCAACGGTGCCGTCGGCCATTGGGGCAACCGGATGGAGCGGTGGATTTTCGTTCACAACGATGAAACCGGCCCGCCTGCCGAGGCGATACAGCAACTGGACGAGATTAACACCGCACACCCGAACGTAAGCCTTGGCCAGTGGGGGTACGCCGAGCTCTTCAAAATTGTCATGGAACTGGGCTTGCCACAGCTCGCTGGCCTGTTCGGGCGGGTACCCACGCAGGAAACGTTTGCGGAACTTGGCTTTCAGCAGCTACAACCGGTGATTAACTCGATCCGGCGTATGCAACCCGACAGGAACCACCTGATAACGGCACCGTCGCCGGCGAAACTCCAGGCCAACGACCTGTCCGATGCGACGGCCGGTCTTCTTCGTGTGGGGCGCCGGAAGGAACAACTTGTTGAGCACTTCCCGAACCAATACCCCGACCCTGCCTTTGGTAAAGAGATCGCCCAGGGTTTCCGGAATCGCTATCAGACCCTTCGGGACGAGGGGCTCAAACCCGAGAAAATCTTTGAAAAGTTGCAGCAGTTCGCCGGTGGCATGACCGGCACCCCCGAACGGCAGGCGGCGGTTATGGCCATTATGTCGTATTTCTTCGAACGCTGCGATATTTTTGAGGACCAGGTTGTGGGGAATACCACAGCATGATTCTGCCAACCAAACACATGCGTCCTGAGCGGGCACTCCTTACCGTGGGGGCGGATATTCTTGCCCTTCTCAGCCGCCATCCCATGACGGTTTCCGGGGTCTGGGATGAAGTGCGCAAACAGCGCGGCACACCTGCCAACGTCGCGCCGATCAATTACGAATGGTTCGTTCTGGCCCTTGACCTGCTGTTTATGCTCAAGGCCGTGACCTTCCGGGATGGCCTGCTGCGGAAGGCAGTGCCATGATCCATTCCGTCACCAGCGATCTTGAGACTTTCAAAACCCTGACTTTCGGGCCGGGGCTCAACATCATTCTGGCCGACAAAACCGCTGAATCCACGGATCGGCAAACCCGCAACGGCGCGGGGAAATCCAGTTTTGTCGAACTGATCCATTTCATCTACGGGGCCAATGCAGGCCCCAAAAGCATTTTTCGGTCGGCGGAACTTGGACCCCATACGTTTGAGGCCAAGGGCGATATTGGCGGGCATGTCGTCACCGTGTCCCGGTCGGGCGCGAAACCATCCGAGATCAGAATTCAGGGGGCGACGGAACACTGGCCTGTCAGGCCCAAACTGGACAGGAAGACCGGTGATCTGATCCCGTCCCAAACTAATTATCTGATCCTGTCCCAGACTAATTGGAGACAGGTTCTCGGCGCGCTTCTGTTTGATCTTCGGGCCAGCGAAGAGGCAAGGGGGCGTTTCGGCCCGACCTTCCGATCACTCTTTCCCTACTTTGCCAGACGCCAGAACAGCAATGCTTTCACGCAGCCCGCCCGGCAGTCCGGCGACCAGCCGAATTGGAACCAGCAGGTCGCCATCTCTTACCTTCTGGGGCTGGATGCGAACATCCCGCAGCGGTTTCAAGAGGCAAGGGATCAAGAGAAGGCACTGAAAGAGCTCAGAAAAGCCGCGGAACAGGGCAGCCTCGGCAATTTCTATGGCAGTGCCGCGCAGTTCCGCACCCGCCTTACCGTTGTACAGGACAAGGTCGACCGTTTGCGCAAGCAGATTGCCACGTTCAATGTCGTTCCGGAATATACCGCGCTGGAAGAAGAAGCATCTGACATCACGCGCACGATTTCGATTGTGAACAATGATAACCTGATTGACCGGGAATTTGTCACCCAACTGACTGCCGCCCTTGAAAGCGAAGCACCGCCGGCACTCACGAATGTCGAAAAACTCTACAACGAGGCAGGAGTCGTTTTGCCGGGAACGGTGGGCAAACGGTTCGAAGACGTCTTTGAATTTCACAAGGCCATCGTCAGCAACCGGCGGGCCCACCTGACCGGTGAGATTGAGGCGGCACAGAAGCGCATCAAGGAACGCGAAGCGACGCGCACGGGGCAAGACCGGCGCCGCAGGGAAATCATGGGCATCCTTCAGTCCGGCGGTGCGCTGGAACACTACACCCGAATGCAGGAAGAACTCGGACGGACCGAGGCCGAGGCCGAGGCCCTGCGCCAGAAACTGGATACCGCCCGGAAGATCGAAAGCACCCGGACACAGCTCAAGGGTGAGCGGGTGCGTTTGCGGCAGGCCCTGCAAAGCGATCATCAGGAACGAAGCACAATCGTTAAAGAAGCGACCCTCGTCTTCGAAAACCTCTCAAACGCCCTCTATGAGAAAGCAGAAAGCCTGATAATCGGGGATTCGGATAACGGGCCGACATTCGACGTAAACATTGACTCTCACCGGAGCAAGGGAATCAGCAACATGCAGATTTTCTGTTTCGATGTGATGCTGGCCGAACTGGCGACAAAGCGGGGCCTTGGGCCGGGGTTCCTGATCCATGACAGCCACCTCTTTGATGGCGTGGATGAACGGCAGGTTGCAAAAGCACTGCAATTGGGGGCGTCCCGTGCGGCGCGCGTCGGATTCCAATACATCGTTACACCGAATTCAGACGCACTGCCGAAAGACGGGTTCCAGGATGATTTTGATGTCTGGCAGCACGTCAATCCAACCCGTTTGACGGATAAAGACGAATCGGGGGGCCTCTTCGGGCTTCATTTTTAGGGCATCCCGGGCCTCTTGCCGGGTATAAAATCCTGTGGCTTATGCGGAATGGTTTAAGGGGCTGCCACTGCCCTGCCCCTGCCGTACGCCCGGCGTTTCAGCCCGCTTCCTGGCCTTCCGAAGCTTCTGCTGTTCCAGATACTCGGCATGCAACCGGTCCGCTTCGGCCTCAATCGCCGCACGGCGGGCGGG
>JACONK010000027.1 GCA_014323795.1 Paracoccaceae bacterium
TCGCCGTAACCGCCCCAGAGCAGGTCAGCACCGGCGGCACCGGTCAGCACGTCATCGCCAAACCAGCCGAACAGGGAATCGTCACCCCCGCCGCCAAACAGCACGTTGTGGGAGCCATTGCCGTGCACCGTGTCCGCATGGGCAGAGCCGGTCAGGTTCTCAATACCCGTCAGAACATCGCCAGCCGCAGCACCGCCGCTGTTCGCAACATTGCTGCCGGAAAGCGACACCCGCACACCGGCACCGGAACCGCTGTAATCAACCGTATCGACCCCCGCATTGCCATACAGGCGGTCCGAACCGGAACCGCCGATGAGCGTATCATCACCGGAACCGCCGATAACGATGTCATCACCGGAACCACCGGTGAGCGTGTTGCTGCCGTCACCGCCGCGCAGCCAATCGTTGCCCGCACCGCCGTCCAGCACGTCATCCCCGTCCCCGCCAGCCAGCACATTGGCCGCACCATCCCCGGTCAGCGTATCGTTATGGGATGAGCCGACAAGGCGCTCAATACCCTTCAGAACATCGCCCGCCGCAGCACCGCCGCTGCCAGTGCCGGCTTTCAGGTTCACCGTCACACCCGCATCGGACCCGCTATAGTCCGCCGTGTCCGTGCCATCCCCGCCGGTCAGCGTGTCCGCACCGGAACCGCCGTCCAGCACGTCATCCCCGGCACCGCCGGCCAGCACATTGGCCCCGGCATCCCCGGTCAGCGTATCGTTATGGGATGAGCCGATAAGGCGCTCAATACCCGTCAGCACGTCGCCAGCGGCAGCACCGCCGCTGCCGGTGCCGGCGGCCAGGTTCACTGTCACACCCGCATCGGACCCGGCATAGGTGGCCGTGTCGCTGCCATCCCCGCCGGTCAGCGTGTCGGCCCCGGAACCGCCGTGCAAAACGTCATCACCGGAACCGCCGTCCAGCACATTGGCCGCACCATCCCCGGTCAGCGTATCGTTATGGGATGAGCCGATAAGGCGCTCAATACCCGTCACCACATCCCCCGCCGCAGCACCGCCGCTGCCGGTGCCGGCGGCCAGGTTCACCGTCACACCCGCATCGGACCCGGCATAGGTGGCCGTGTCGCTGCCATCCCCGCCGGTCAGCGTGTCGGCCCCGCTGCCGCCAATCAGCGTATCGTTGCCCGCACCACCGTGCAGCACGTCGGCACCTGCATCGCCGCGCAAAACGTCATCCCCGGCACCGCCGTCCAGCATGTTATTGCCGCCATTCCCGGTCAGCACGTCGTTATGATTTGAACCGGTCAGGTTTTCGATACCCGTCAGCACGTCGCCAGCGGCATCCCCGCCGCTGCCCGTGCCGGTGGCCAGGTTCACCGTCACACCGGCCCCGGACCCGGCATAGGTGGCCGTGTCCGTGCCATCCCCGCCGACCAGCGTATCGGCACCGGCACCGCCGTGCAGCGTGTCTTGGCCCGCATCGCCGCGCAGCGTATCGTTGCCCGCCCCGCCCTCCAGCACGTTGTCGCCGGCATCCCCGGTCAGCACGTCGTTATGGCCGGAACCGCGTATGTTCTCAATCCCGTGCAGCGTCCTTACGCCGGGATACCCGTCCCCTCCGGTGGTGGCGGTGCCGAGGGACAGGTGCACGGTCATACCGGCCCCCGCCCCGGCGTAACTGGCCGTGTCCCGGCCAGTGCCGCCAACCAGCGTGTCGGCACCCCCGCCGCCTTCCAGGGTGTCATCGCCCGCCCCGCCGAAAAGCCGGTTGTTGCCGGTATCCCCGGCCAGCACGTCGTTATGGGACGAGCCGATGAGTTTTTCGATATTGCGCAGGCGATCACCCGCCGCATCCCCGCCGCTGCCGGTGCCGTCTGCCAGGTTCACCGTCACGCCCGCATCTGACCCGGCGTAGCTGGCCGTATCCTGGCCGGCACCACCATCCAGCGTGTCGGCCCCGGCCCCGCCGTCCAGCGTGTCATCGCCCGCCGCGCCGTTCAGCACGTTAGCCCCGTCATCCCCGGTCAGCGTGTCGCCAAAAGATGAACCGATCAGGTTTTCGATATTGCGCAGGTGGTCGCCCGCCGCATGGCCCCTAAACCCGCGGCCCGTGGCCAGGTTCACCGTCACGTTCCAGTTTGAACCCGCGTAGCTGACCGTATCGATACCATCCCCGCCGTCAAGGGTATTGGCCTCGGAATGGCTGATGAACGTGTCATCATACCTTGAGCCGCGCAGGTTTTCGATGCTGAGGAGTTTGTCACCGGCGGCATCCCCTCCAGTGCCAATGCCGAAGGGGTTGCCAGAATGCAGATTCACGGTGACGGCAGCGGCCGACGTACTGTAATCAGCCCAGTCCTGGCCGGTGCCACCGATAAGTTCATCCGCCCCGGCCCCGCCGATGAGCGTATCATTGCCGGTATCGCCGTGCAGTATATCGTTGCCTGCCCCGCCGTTCAGCACATCATTGCCGCCCCTGCCAAGGAGTGCGTCATTGCCATTCCCGCCGTTGATCGTTTCGGAGGTATCGGTTCCTTTTTGGAAAGTCATTGGGACAGGTTCCTTTCAGTTCAGTGGTGTGGATGGCAATCGCCAGTGTTCCCGAAAGCGTATACGGGCCTTGCCGGGCATATCAAGATATTTTTCCGGTGCAAGGGGAAATTGTGTGATGCGCGGGATGCGCACGGCATCGGGACAGGGAAGGGCAGGCACCAGGTGACCCCGAATGACAGAAAACAGCCGCCGGGGTGCCGTCCCCCTTGCAGTGTTCTGCAAGGCCGGTGTGGCGCACACGTGCGCTGACAGATATTGGGCCGGAACATCCGATCCGCATCCGGTAGTTGTGATTCTGCCAGCGTAATGCACCATGGTCGGCCCAGGATAGGGGACTTTCCCCTGGGTGCAAGGGGGGGCACGGTTTTTCGCGGTGTGTGCCTTTTATGGCCAGGACGCGGCGGGCAGCCCGGAGCATGACCCGGGGCATGAATTGCGCAGGAGCCTGCTGTCAGCGCGGCCCGGCGGACCAGGCAGCCGCCGGGAATGCCTGTCGTAATTTTCAGCCATGTCCCCGCGCCGCCGGTTTTGTGTCTGCCGCGTTTTCCGTTTCCGGCGGCGCGGGAACAAACAGACTGTCAGGCAGCAGTCATAAATATCCCGGGTATTTCGGGCAATTTCCATCTTCTGTCGGTTCGGGGCGTGATTGGGGTTTGAATATGCCCCGAAAGGTTATAAGTATACAGCCGGTAAGGTTTTTACGGGGTGCCGGCCGCACCCCGGTTCAGGGAGACACCAAGAGATGACATTGCCCCCCCTTTTGATCGGTAATATCGGGTGGACAGGTGCCGTGCTGATTGCAATCGTCGTGCTGGTGCTGTTCGGCCGCGGTAAAATTTCATCCATGATGGGCGAGGTCGGCAGGGGCATCACGTCCTTTCGCAAGGGTCTGGCCGAAGGCAGGGAAGAAGATGACCGGACTATCGGAGATGCCCCTGCATCGGAGGCGAAGGACATCACGCCTGACAAAGACAAGACCTGACCCGCCCCGGAACCATGCCTGATGTTTGATATAAGCATGGCGGAAATGGCGGTGATCGGCGTGGTTGCGCTGATCGTCGTCGGGCCGAAGGATCTGCCGGGAATGTTCCGGCGGGTGGGGCAGTTTGCGGGGCGCATGCGCGCCATGGCGCGGGATTTCCAGCGCGCCATGGACCAGGCTGCCGACGACAGCGGGCTAAGCGACGTGGCCAAAACAGTCAGGACGGCTGCGACGATGAAAAACCTTGGGCTCGACGATGCGGCAAAATCCCTGGCCGCCGTGAACGAAGACTGGAAGGCCAGGCAGGATGCCGGGAAGATTGACCCGGCGGCGGAACACGCCGCACGGCAGCAGGCCGTGAAAGACGCCAACAGGGCGGCGGAGGAATGGGCCGGGCCGGATGCGGCGGGTGTTGAAGACCCAGCCGTGAAGACCGCACCCGAAGAGCCCGAAGAGATTGATCCCAGGGTATGACCATGGACGCCGAAGACGACGAAATGGAAGCTTCGTCCGCGCCATTGATTGAGCATTTGGCGGAGCTGCGGACCCGTCTGATCCGGTCCATCACAGCTGTTGTGATCGGCATTCTGGCAACTTTCGCCTTTGCGGAGTGGATACTTGATTTCCTGGTGGAACCCATTGCCCGGATTATGATCAAAAACGGGCAGAACCCGCAACTGATCTTTACCGCACCGCAGGAAAAATTCTTTGTGTTGTTCCGGATATCCGGGCTTGCCGGGCTTGCCTTTGCCTTTCCGGTGATCGCCCACCAGATGTGGCGATTCGTGGCACCGGGGCTCTACAGGAACGAACGGAATGCCTTTCTGCCCTTCGTGGTCGCCTCACCCTGCCTGTTTGTCGCCGGGGCGGCTTTTGCGCACTATGTGGTCACACCGCTGGCCATGAACTTCTTCATCGGGTTCGGCGATGTGCTCCCGACACTCCAGCAGCTGCTGACGGCCGACGAAAGCATGGCGGTTCCGACCGATGGGGAAACGAAAACTGTATTCCTCGGATCCGTGCGCGAAAGCCTTGATATCACGCTGAAATTCATCCTTGCATTCGGCATCTGCTTTCAGCTGCCGGTGCTGCTGACGCTGATGGGCATGGCAGGCCTTGTCAGCGCGGAAGGTTTGCGGAATGTGCGCAAATACGCTGTCGTCGGCATTCTGGTTCTGGCAGCAGTTGTAACCCCGCCTGATGTGATAACGCAGGTGATTCTCTTTACAGTCGTCTACGCACTTTACGAAGTGTCGATTTGGCTCGTCGTCATGGTGGAAAATCGCCGGGAAGCGCGTCTGCGTGCCGAGGGCGGCCACGATGACGAAGGTCTGCCCCCCGAAAAGGCAGCCGACAATTGACAACGACAGGCGGGAAGATGTCAGACGCCTGAAAACCCTGGCCTGTTGCCGGATTTTACCGGGGGGTGCGGCGTGGTTCTGCCCGCTGTGGCGGGGACCGGGCAGGCTGTATCCCCCAAGTCAAGAGAAGAAAAACGCTTTCGGTGAGCAAACATGCAGAGGATAGGGTATAGGCCGGAATCACCCGGGGCAGACCCGGGGGATGTTGCGCTCCGGCGCATCGCGGCCGCGCTTGAACGCATCAGCCCCCCGCCTTTTGAGGTGCCGGACTGGAACTCTGCCCCGGCCTTTGTCTGGCATGGGCAACCGGATTGGCTGGAGCCGGTGACCCGCATCAATCGCGTAGACCTGGGTCTGCTGGTGGGTATCGACCGGGCCCGGGATATCCTGGCGCAAAACACCCGGCAGTTTGCCGCCGGTCTGCCTGCGAACAACGCCCTGTTGTGGGGGGCGCGGGGGATGGGGAAGTCATCGCTCGTCAAGGCCGTTCATGGTGCGCTGGCGCATGATTTCGGCGGATTGAAAATTGTGGAGGTTCAGCGCGAAGACCTGCCGTCTGTCGGGCGGCTTCTGAATATCCTGCGCGGGGCAGAGGTGCGGTTTATCCTGTTTTGTGATGACCTGAGTTTTGGCCATGACGACGCGCACTACAAAGCACTGAAGGCCGTGCTCGACGGCGGGGTCGGGGGGCGGCCCGACAACGTGGTGTTCTATGCCACATCCAACCGGCGCCACCTGATGCCGCGCGACATGATTGAGAACGAACGTTCCACCGCCATCAACCGGTCAGAAGCGGCGGAAGAAAAGATATCGCTTAGTGATCGTTTCGGGCTGTGGCTGGGCTTTCATCCCTGTAATCAGGATCAGTATCTGGCGATGATCAAGGGCTACTGCGGTGCGGCCGGTATCGATTTTACCGAAGAGGTATGTGCCGAAGCGCTCGAATGGCAGGTGACCCGTGGCAACCGGTCAGGCCGGGTGGCGTGGCAGTATGTCGTGGATCTTGCCGGGCGCCACGGGGTTTCCATCCGGGCCGATACCGCCCCCGGATAACGGGGATCACATATTCGGGGCTCATATATTTGACCGTATGCAAATGGTCAAAATCATCTCTGGACAGCGGGCGCAAACCATGGAACCCGACACTGTCTGGACCGGGGATAACCTGCCTGTCATGCGCAGAATTATGATTCCCGCATAGACCTGATTTATCTGGCCCCGTCTTTCACCTCCGACCCAACTATTCCGCCCCCACGGGCTCAAGGGCCGCGGGAGCCTTTTCAAGGACACGCGAACCTTGTCTTGTGTGAATGTGCACGAACATGGCGAACCGGCAGACAGAAACCCCGGGGGCCCATGCGGTGATCGAGGCTGCCCGCCACACGCATGGCAAGGGCATGATGTCTTGCCTGTTCTTCATGGCCGTCAGGCTGCAGGAGGTGGAACGGGTGTTTAAACCCACCGGGGTATCTGGCTGCACTGCGATGATACGGCGGGGCATTATTTGGAATTGCTACCTGCAGTGTGGTAATAAAAAGCAGTGTGGCACGGAGGCCTCATGTGATTCCCCCGCATTCGGGGAAAAGGGGCAGAGTACTTGATTTTCGTGCAAAATCTGCCACCTATAAGGAAGAGAATCCCTTCAGACGTCTTTGACAAAGGAAAAACAGCAGATATGGCTTTCAAAAACTCAGGGGGCCCCTGGGGCGGCGGTGACAATCGCGGCGGGTCAAATGGAACGGGTAATGACGGGCCCGGACCGGACCGGGAGCAACGCCCCGGCGAAGGAAACCGGCCCCCGCAAATCCCCGAAATTGACGAAATCGTGCGCAAGGGGCAGGAGCACCTGCGCGTCCTGATGGGCGGGCGCGGCGGTGGCGGCACCGGGCGCGGCCCCGGCGGGGGCCTGCCTGGCGGCGGGCTCAACCGCATAACCGTGGCTATCGGCATCCTTGCCCTGATCGGGTTCTGGCTCTTTGCCTCGCTCTACCGGGTGGATACATCCGAACAGTCGGTGGAACTGCTGTTCGGTGAATACGTGCAGACCGGTAACGAAGGGCTGAACTTTGCCCCCTGGCCGATCGTGACCAGGGAAATCCGGGCGGTGACACGGGAAAATACCGAAGACATCGGTGTCGGCCGCGGGTCACGCTCTGACAGTGGCCTGATGCTGACCGGTGACGAAAACATCGTCGACATTGATTTCCAGGTTGTCTGGAACATCAGCGACCTGCAAAAATACCTTTTTAACCTGGCGGAGCCGCAGGATACAATCCGTGCGGTCAGCGAATCCGCGATGCGCGAGATTATAGCCCGATCAAATCTGGCACCGATCCTTAACCGTGACCGTGGCGTAATTGCCCAGGAGCTTGAGGAACTGATCCAGGCCACGCTTGACAGCTACAACAGCGGCGTGAACGTGGTGCGGGTGAACTTTGACAAGGCTGACCCGCCGCAAGAGGTGATCGATGCCTTCCGTGAGGTGCAGGCCGCCGAACAAACCCGCGACACGCTTGAAAAGCAGGCGGATGCCTATGCAAACCAGGTGGTTGCCGCTGCCCGCGGGAAGGCCGCCCAATTGCTGGAAGAAGCCGAAGGCTACCGCGCAGAGCAGGTGAACCGGGCCGAGGGTGAGGCGCAGCGCTTTGTCGCCGTCTACGACGAATACGCCAAGGCCGAAGAAGTGACGCGCAAGCGCCTGTACCTGGAAACGCTCGAACGGGTGCTTGCCGGTGTTGACAAGATTATCATAGACGAAGGAACAGGCGGGCAGGGGGTTGTGCCCTACCTGCCGCTCAATGAACTGAACCGCAACCGCACGGCCAACAGCGGAGGATCCAACTGATGCGACGTGTCCCCTATCTTCTTCCCGCCCTGGCCGTCGTTCTGTTTGTCGCCGCCAACGCCGTCTACATCGTGGATGAGCGGCAAAAGATCCTGCGGCTCTGGTTTGGTGAAGTTACCGCCGAGATCAGCGATCCGGGGCTCTATTTCAAGGTGCCGTTCTTCCACGAAATCGTGCGCTATGATGATCGTATCCTGGCACTTGATACAGAACCGCTGGAGGTTACGCCCGCTGATGATCGCCGTCTGGTGGTGGACGCTTTCGCCCGATGGCGGATAGCCGACGCCAAGAGTTTCCGCCGGGCCGTTGGTGCCAGTGGCGAGGACGGCGCACGCCCCCGGCTGGAACGCATCCTGAATGCGGAACTGCGCGAGGTGCTGGGAAGTGTGACATCCGGTACCGTGCTGTCCGCAGACCGGGTGGCACTGATGAATGCCATTCGCGACCAGTCACGCACACAGGCGGCAACGCTGGGCGTGGAAATCGTTGACGTGCGGATCAAACGCGCTGACCTGCCGCGCCAAAACCTCGACGCAACGTTTGAGCGGATGCGGGCTGAACGCGAGCGGGAAGCCGCGGACGAAATCGCACGCGGTAACGAGGCTGCCCAACGGGTTCGCGCCCAGGCTGACCGGACCGTGCGCGAAACCGTATCCGAGGCGGAAAAGCAGGCAGAGATCATCCGCGGTGAGGCAGATGCAGAACGCAACCGTATCTTTGCAGAGGCGTTTTCGCGCGATCCGGAGTTCTTTGCTTTCTATCGCTCGCTCAGCGCGTATGAAGAATCGCTCAAGGGTACCAATTCCACCCTGGTGATTTCGCCTGACAGTGAATTTTTTGACTATCTGAAGTCTGATACGGGTGATGATTCGCAATGATATGGCCAGTGATATGGAGGGATCTGGTGATGGCCCTTGGGCTGATGGCCGTGATTGAGGGGCTGGTGCTTGCACTGGCTCCCTTGCGCTTTGAGGAGCTGCTGGAGGCGTTGCGCTCCATGTCCCGGGGTCAGATTCAGACCATCGGTCTGTTGGTCATTGCCGCGGGTGTCGGCCTTGTCCGGGTCGCACAGGCACTTTGAAAGCGGTCATGGCGATCACCAATGCCGGTCCCTTTTGCGGGCGGAAGGATTGAATTCCGATGGCAACGCAACATATTTTCAGGGGCATCCTGCCTTTATGGCCACAGCATATGCCCGGACCTTTTCAGGGAGACCGACCGTGAGACCATCCCAGGCCCCGGCCACCGGGTGCACCAGCCCCTGCCCGATATTATATCGGGTGCCCGGCGCAGTTTTAACCGTGATACTTGTCTGCGCCCAGGTTCTGATGGCCCATGCGCGCAGCCCGGGCGAAAGTTTTGCGAACCTTGCAGAGCGGCTCAGCCCGTCGGTGGTGAACATCACCACCACCACCAGAATCGCGGGGCGTGACCAGAGCCTGCGCCCGCGGGTGCCGCGGGGCTCCCCGCTGGAAGATCTGTTCCCGGAACTTTTCGGCCCTTACGGCGATGAGAATAACAACCGGCCCAGCCACAGGCGCGCCAATGCGCTGGGTTCCGGATTCATAATTTCCGCTGACGGCCTGATCGTGACCAACAATCATGTGATCGAGGGTGCCGACGAAATTCAGGCGGAGCTTTATTCCGGCAGTACGCTTGATGCGAAGCTGATCGGGACGGATGCAAAAACCGATATCGCGCTCCTGAAGGTGGAGCCGGACAGCCCGCTGCCCTTCGTGGGTTTCGGTAACAGCGATGTGGCCCGGGTCGGTGACTGGGTATTGGCCATTGGCAATCCGCTTGGTCAGGGCTTTTCGGTCAGTGCCGGGATAATCTCTGCCCGCAACCGATCCCTGCGGGGCACCTATGACGACTACATCCAGACGGACGCGGCCATCAACAAGGGCAATTCGGGCGGACCGCTTTTTAACATGGAAGGCGACGTGATCGGCGTGAACACAGCGATCATTTCACCCACCGGCGGGTCCATCGGGCTTGGCTTTTCCATGTCCTCTAACGTGGTGATCCGGGTCATTGACCAATTGCAGGAATACGGCGAAACGCGCCGCGGCTGGCTGGGGGTGCGCATCCAGGATATAGACGAAGATGTGGCAGAGGCATTGGGGCTCAACTCTGTCGCGGGTGCGCTGGTCAGCGACGTGCCGGAAGGCCCGGCAGCGACCGCAGGTATCAGGGCTGGTGACGTGATCCTGTCCTTCGATGGGCGTGCGGTAGAAAACACCCGCGAACTTGTGAAATCCGTGGGGGCTGCCCCGGTCGGCAAGGCGGTTGAGGTCGTGATCTTCCGCGAAGGGGAGAAACAAACCCTGAAGGTCGTGCTGGGGCGCCGCGAAGACGCCGAACGTGACCCGGACGCGCCACAGCAGGAGAGCGAGCAGAAATTGATGGGTATGCGCCTGAGCTCCCTGACGGAAGATCTGCGCAGGGGCCTGGGGCTTGCCGCCGATGCCGAAGGCGTAGTGGTTCTTGAAATAGACGAAACCGCGGACGCCTATGAAAAAGGTGTGCGCCAGGGCGACCTGATAGTGGAGGTTGGCCAGAAACCGGTCGATTCCCCAAAGGCCACCGCAGACGCGCTCAACACCGCACGGGATGCGGGGCGCAAGTCCATCCTGCTGCTCATCCGGCGCGACGGTGCCCCCCGCTTCGTGGCCCTTTCTCTGGTGGAATAATCGCGATCCGACACGGAAAGCGGAAAGACCGCCCGGACGATGCCTTTCCACGGGACACGGGGAAGCTCAAACCAGCATGGTCATTGGATTTTCCATATAGTGTGCGAACGCTGCCAGCCACCGTGCGCCAAGAGCACCGTCGATCACCCGGTGATCCACAGACAGGGTAACTGACATAACCGTGGCCACACTGACAGTGCCATCCTCTGCCACAACCGGCGTTTTTATGCCGGCACCCACCGCCAGGATGGAACCATGCGGCGGGTTGATCACCGCGTCGAAACTCTCCACCCCGAACATGCCCAGGTTCGATACGGCAAAACTGCCCCCCTGATATTCATGCGGGGCGAGCTTGCGAGCCCGTGCCCGGGTGGCGAGCTGCTTCATCTCTGTCGAAATGGCCGAAAGCGTTCTGGTTTCCGCGTCCCTGATGACCGGCGTGAATAGTCCGCCCTCGACGGCCACGGCCACGGCCACGTCGGAAGATTTCATCTGCAGCACCCGGTCTCCCGCCCAGACAGCGTTGGTATCCGGCACATCCTGCAGTGCCATGGCAGCTGCCTTGATGATAAAGTCATTCACGCTCAGCTTCACGCCGCTGTCGGCAATCTGGCTGTTCAGCCGGGATCGAAAGGCCAGCAGCGGGTCAAGCGTCACTGATCGCCGCAGGTAGAAATGCGGGATGGTCTGTTTGGCCTCCGTCAGCCGGGCGGCAATGGTTTTGCGCATGCCGTCGAGCATGACCTCTTCATATGCGCACCCGTCGTATATCTGTGCGACCTGATCCGCACCGGCTGATTGCGGTGCCGGGGCTGTCGTCCCGGGCCTGGCCTCCGCCACCGGGGCGGCAGCGGATTTCGCGGCCCCCGGTGGCCGGGCATCTTCCACATCCGCCTTCACGATGCGCCCGTGCGGGCCGGACCCGGTGAGGGTGGCGAGGTCTACGCCCTTGTCGGCCGCAATGCGCCGGGCAAGCGGGGATGCAAAGATGCGCACACCCTTGTCGGTGCGCGCTGCCGCAGCCGCGGCGGCGGGGACCGGGTCGGGGAGTGCTGCCGAAGCCGCATCATGTCCCGGAGTAAAGGCCGCACCTATGTCCTCCGCGCTTTCGCCGTCCTCCAGCAGCACGGCGATGGGGGTGTTCACCTGCACCTTTTCGGTACCCTCTGCGACCAGCAGTTTGCCGATTATCCCGTCATCTACAGCCTCAAGCTCCATTGTCGCCTTGTCGGTCTCGATCTCCGCCAGAAGATCACCGGAGGACACCCTGTCCCCTTCCGCCACGAGCCATTTGGCGAGTGTGCCTTCCGCCATCGTTGGCGATAGGGCGGGCATTAGAATTTCAGTAGCCATGTCTTGCCCCTTACCGATACGTGACCGCCTTGACGGCATCGATAACCTCCGCCGTGCTGACAAGCGCAAGCCGTTCCAGGTTTGCTGCATAGGGCATCGGCACGTCCTTGCCCGTGCAGTTGATTACTGGCGCGTCGAGGTGATCAAACGCCTCCTGCATCAGGATTGCGCTGATATGATTGCCGATGGAACAGACCGGGAAACCCTCTTCCACAGTCACGCAGCGGTTGGTTTTCCTTACGCTCCCGATCACTGTTGCGGTGTCCATGGGCCGGAGTGAGCGAAGATCGATTACCTCTGCATCGAGGCCTTCTTCAGCCAGTTTTTCAGCCGCTTCTAGGGCGTACTGCATGCCGATGCCGAAACTGACGATGGTTACATCGTTTCCTGCACGGGCGATGCGCGCCTTGCCGATAGGCACAGTCCAGTCTTTCAGGTTCGGCACCTCCCCCGAGCGGCCGTAAAGAATTTCATTTTCCAGGAAGATTACCGGGTTCGGATCCCGTATGGCCGATTTCAGCAGGCCCTTGGCGTCCGGTGCGCTGTAGGGCTGGACCACTTTCAGGCCCGGGATGTGCGAATACCACGCCGCGTAGTCTTGGCTGTGCTGTGCGCCCACCCGCGCCGCCGCACCGTTTGGCCCGCGAAAGACAATGGCTGTGCCCATCTGACCGCCGGACATGTAAAGCGTTTTGGCGGCAGAGTTGATGATCTGGTCAATCGCCTGCATGGCGAAGTTGAAGGTCATGAATTCCACAATCGGGCGCAGGCCCGCGAAGGCCGCACCGATGCCGATCCCGGCGAAGCCATGCTCCGTAATCGGCGTGTCGATGACGCGCCTGTCACCGAATTCCTCGAGAAGGCCCTGGGATACCTTGTAGGCACCCTGGTACTCCGCCACTTCTTCCCCCATCAGAAAGATATCTCTGTCTGTGCGCATTTCCTCGGCCATTGCATCGCGGATAGCCTCCCGCACGGTTTGTTTCCTGAAACTCGTGCCCTCCGGCACTTCCGGCCCCGGCGCGGCGGCAGCGATGACCGGAACTGCGGCGGGTGTTGCATCCGCCGGGGCAGAGGCAGCATCTGCGTCTTCGCCTTCGGCCAGAAGAATCGCAATCGCGGAATTCACGGCAACCCCTTCGGTGCCTTCAGACACCAGAATTCTGCCGATCACGCCGGCATCCGCGGATTCAAACTCCATAATCGCCTTGTCGGTTTCGATCTCGGCCAGGATATCGCCGCTTTCCACCTTGTCGCCTTCCCTGACGAGCCATTTGGCAAGCGTACCTTCCTCCATCGTCGGCGACAGGGCAGGCATCAGGATTTCAGTGGGCATATGTTCAGACCTCTTGTTGGGGCACGGGCACCGGCGCGTCCGCAAACGTCAGGCGGTGGCCAGGATGTCGGTATAGAGTTCGGATACATCGGGCTCGGGTGAGGTTTGTGCGAAATCCGCAGCCTCCGACACAATCGCCTTCACCTTTTTATCGATCCCCTTCAGTTCATCCCCGGTCGCGTGTTTGCCGATGATCAGCAGGTCGCGGACGTGATCAATGGGGTCTTTTTCAGATTTCACCTTCTGCACCTCCTCGCGCGTACGGTATTTTGCCGGGTCAGACATGGAGTGCCCGCGGTAGCGATATGTCTTCATCTCCAGGATGTAAGGACCCTTGCCTGCACGACAGTGGGCGGCGGCTTTTTCACCGGCGGCTTTCACGGCGAGCACGTCCATCCCGTCGACCTCTTCGCCGGGGATGCCGAAGGCCGCGCCGCGGGTATGAATTGCGGGGGTCGAGGTCGACCGCCGTTGCGCGGTGCCCATGGCATACTGGTTGTTTTCAATCACGAAAACGCACGGAAGCCGCCAAAGAGCGGCCATATTAAAGGTCTCGTAGACTTGGCCCTGGTTGGCTGATCCGTCTCCGAAGTATGTGAAACTGACCGCGCCATTATTGCGGTACCTGTTGGCAAAGGCCAGCCCCGCGCCGAGCGGAACCTGTGCGCCAACGATCCCATGACCGCCATAGAAATCCTTTTCCCTGGAAAACATGTGCATGGATCCGCCCTTGCCTTTGGAATATCCACCCTCCCGACCCGTCAACTCTGCCATCACGCCTTTCGGATCCATCCCGCAGGCAAGCATATGACCATGGTCGCGATAAGAGGTGATTCGCTGATCACCGGCTTTGGCTATGGTCTCCAGTCCGACAACAACGGCCTCCTGTCCGATGTAGAGATGGCAGAATCCCCCAATCAGCCCCATGCCGTAAAGTTGGCCAGCCTTTTCCTCAAACCGGCGGATCATCAGCATCTCTTTGTAATAGCGGGACAACTCGTCCGCAGAGATATTCGGCGTTTTCTTTTTCCTGGCTGTGACCATGCGAGCACTCTCGTTACACAATTTCCAACATTAAATCCCTATGCTATCCCATTACGCAGGGAAAGGGTAGCCCTGATCCGTCAACATGCGCAGGATACCCGGATGCAGAAGCCAGCTTGCCCGGGACGTGCGATCCGGGCAACAATCACCCTGTCACCCCGGAGGAACTGATGGCTTGGATATATCTTCTCGGTGCCATAGTGCTGGAGGTCGCCGGCACCTATCTTCTGAAACTTTCAGACGGGTTTGTCCGCTGGCAGTGGGGCGTTGCCTCTTTCGCCTGTTATTCCCTGTGCTTCTTCGCGCTCGCCCCTGCCATGAAAGTGTTGCCTGTGGGGGTAGTCTATGCCATCTGGGCAGGTGTTGGCATTGTGGCTGCGGCCCTGATCGGCCTTTTTGCCTTTGACGAACGGCTCAGCGCGGTCCAGTTTGTCTGCATCCTTCTGGTGCTTGCGGGTGCTATCGGGCTACGCCTGTCTACGCATGTCTGAAAGAATCACCTTGTGTCCCCGGAAGGGATATTTGTTCACCAGTCTGCCCGACGGTTTTTATCGGATTATAATTTCATCTCCTCTCGCCATACCCAGGATCCTGCGCGCACGCTCATCCAGCAGATCAAGGTCAAGGTATGTGTCTGACAGGCGCCGGGTCTTGTTTTCAAGTATCGCCCGTTCAGCCTTGAGCTGTGCCAGCTGTATCCGGAGTGCGGCCTCATCAGCCTCTGTCTGGATGCGTCGGAAATGTCCGTAATCGCCTTGTACCGCGGCGAATATAAAATAAAATGCAGCACTCAGTCCGATGACAAAAACCATCACCGTTCCGGCGGCCGTTCTGTTGTTCGTGTGTTGGGACATTGCCTGGGCCCTGATTCTTTTTCACCGATATGATGGTGGTTGCGACGCGGACCGTGCCACAGGTGATCCTTTTTGTGAATTCAAAAAACAGGTCAGATCGGCTGTTGTTCAGCATTAAAACGGAACTGCCCTGAATTCGGGCGCGATCTTCGGATTATTGCACGGCTCACTGCGGCGCAGGTCCGGGAAAGCCTGCAAAAGCCTGACGACCGGCGGGTTATCCGGCGTTTGACGCGGCGGCGATGCTGTCAATTGATGCGCTGATCGCTGCGTTGAACTCCTC
Organism: Paracoccaceae bacterium; assembly: GCA_014323795.1. Taxonomy (GTDB): domain Bacteria; phylum Pseudomonadota; class Alphaproteobacteria; order Rhodobacterales; family Rhodobacteraceae; genus Amylibacter. Next base: position 15,268 of record JACONK010000027.1, read on the forward strand.
AGCGCTTTGCCGGGCGGACAGGCCTTCGGTCAGTGCCCGGCTGAAGCTTGCGATCATACCCGCGTTTTGCGCCAGTTTTCGGTTTGCCTCGTCCCGGGAATATCCGCCTGACAGGGCCACGACTCGCATCACCCTGGGATGTGCTGTCAGATCTGCGTAGTGGTTGGCGTTGGTCGGGATTGTCAGCTTCAGCATGATCTGCCGGCCATCGGGCACGGTGTCCAGGCGGCTCTCTATTTCTGCCCGCAGGATCGCCTCTGCCTCCGCCTTGTCAAAGGCGTTGATGTCTGTCTCCGGCTCAAGAACAGGCACCAGCCCGTGGCTGAGGATCTGGTGACCCACCTCGAACTGCTGCTTCACTATGGCCGAAATCCCGGCCGCATTGGCTGATTTGATCACGGAGCGCATCTTGGTGCCGAAAACTCCGGAAGCCCTGGCCTGATCCAGCGTCTCGTCAAGTTTCGGTATCGGCTTCATCATTCGCACGCCGTCCGCCTCTGCCTCGAGGCCCTTGTCAACCTTCAGGAAAGGCACAACACCGCGTTCTTCCCACAGGTATCCGGCTGATGGTTTGCCGCCGATTTCGCGGCCCATTGTCTCCTCGAACAGGATCGCACCGATAACCTTGTCGCCGGTAAACGCGGGTGCTGTCACGATGCGCGACCGCATGGCATGGATCAGGTCAAACATTTCCGCCTCGCCGGTGTATTGGTCCTCGTCCACTCCGTAGCGGCGCAGTGCCCCGGGGGTTGACCCGCCGGACTGATCCAGTGCCGCGATAAACCCGTGGCCGAAGCGCATCTGCTGCGTCATTGCAGAGGTGTTCATTGTCAATCTCCCTGGTGAAGTGCGGCAACGCCGGGCAGGGTTTTCCCCTCAAGCCATTTGAGGAACGCGCCCCCGGCGGTAGAAATGTAGCTGAAATCCGCGGCGGCCCCGGTCCCGTTCAGGGCTGCAACCGTGTCGCCGCCCCCGGCAACGGAGCGCAGCTTCCCGGCTTTTGAAAGGGTTGCCGCATGGGCGGCACAGGCATCCGTGGCCGCATTGAATGGCGCGATTTCAAAAGTGCCGAGCGGGCCGTTCCAGACGAGCGTACGCGCGTTATCAAAGGTGGCCTTGATGCGGGTCACGCTGTCGGGACCCGCGTCCAGGATCATCTGGTCCGACGGGCATGCGCTTGCGGGAAGGGTGGTGGCCACCGCATCTGCCGCAAATTCAGCTGCCACCACGATATCGCTTGGCAGAATGATTTCGCATTTGTCAGCTTCCGCCCTGGCCATTATCTCCTGTGCCGTGTACGCCATACCATGTTCGCAAAGCGAGGTGCCGACTTCGTAGCCCTGCGCCACCAGAAACGTGTTGGCCATGCCGCCGCCGATTACCAGGTAATCTACGGGGCCAGTGAGGTTGCCGAGGAGTTCCAATTTGGTGGAAATCTTTGCCCCGCCCACGACGGCGACCAAGGGGCGGTCGGGTTCGGACAGCGTAGCCTCCAGGGCCTCCAGCTCTGCCTGCATAAGGCGTCCGGCGCAGGCGGGCAGGTGATGGGCAACCCCTTCGGTGGAGGCGTGTTTCCGGTGTGCACAGGAAAAGGCATCGTTGCAGTAGACGTCGCCGAGGGAGCCGAGGAAAGCCGCCATCTGCGGATCATTCGCCTCTTCCATCGGGGTGAAGCGTGTGTTTTCCAACAGGATAACCGCATCCGGCGGTTGTGCGTTGATCAAGGCCCGCGACGGGCGTTCAATGAATGTAACCGGCCGTCCAAAAGCGGCTTCCAGTGCCGGTACAAGCGGCCGCAGGGACATTTCCGGCACGACCCTGCCTTTTGACCGCCCGAAATGTGCAAGCAGAATGGGGGAACCCCCCGCGCCCACGATGTGGTTGATCGTGGGCACGATCCGATCAATCCGCGTGGTATCGGTAACCGCGCCGCCTTTCATCGGCACGTTAATATCCACGCGCGTCAGGACGCGCCTGCCAGCCAGGTCAAACTGGTCGAGTGATTTCCAACCCATGTTACCTCGTATCGCCGGAACGCGACATATTCACCGTCACCGGTCTGCGGGTCAATGACGAAAAGACCGGCGCACACGCCAGCCGCTTCTTTTAAGCCCTGCGGACCCGCTGCTCAGATTAATTTTCCCATTGCTGCCGCTGTATCTGCCATGCGGCAGGAAAACCCCCACTCGTTGTCATACCAGGCCAGTACACGCACCAGATTGCCACCCGTCACTGTCGTTTGCAGTGCCGCGAAGTTGGCGGAGTATTTGTTGTGGTTGTAATCCACGCTGACCGTTGGTTCGTCGCAGTACTCCACGATTCCTTTCATTCCGTTATCGGCTGCATGGCGTACGGCGGCGTTGATCTCTTCCACGCTTGTCGGGCGACCGGAGATGAAGTTGAGGTCCACCGCGGATACGTTGGGGGTCGGCACCCGGATGGCCGCACCGTCAATCTTGCCAGCCAGTTCCGGCAGCACCAGGCCCACGGCCCTTGCGGCACCGGTTGTCGTCGGGATGAGCGACATGGCCGCCGCACGGGCACGATAGAGATCCTTGTGGCGGCGATCAAGCGTTGGCTGATCACCGGTGTAGGCGTGGATTGTGGTCATAAAGCCTTTTTCGATGCCAGTCCTGTCGTTCATGATCATGGCGATCGGGGCAAGGCAATTTGTGGTGCAGGATGCGTTGGAAACGATCAGGTCTTGCTCTGTCAGCACACCATGGTTCACGCCGTAAACGACTGTGCGATCCGCGTTTTTCGCAGGGGCAGATATAAGCACACGTTTTGCGCCGCGCGCCAGGTGCACGGCGGCGGCATCGCGGTTGTTGAACTTGCCGGTGCATTCCAGAACGATGTCAACACCTTCCCAATCAAGTTCGGTCGGGTCGTAGGTGGAAAACATCCGCATGGGGCCTTGGCCCACGTCGAGCATGCCGCCCCTGATCTTGATATCACCGGCGAAACGGCCGTGCACACTGTCGTACTTCAAAAGATGTGCTGTTGCTTCCAGAGGACCGGTGGCGTTCATCGCGACAACCCCGATATCGGCGCGGCCCGATTCGATGATATGAGACAAGATGGACCGGCCGATGCGCCCGAACCCGTTAATCGCTAATTTCAATACCATGAGCATGTTCCCTGTTTTCGGCTTCTTTTGGGGATTATATGTTTGACCAGACACCCGAATACCGCACCCCGCACCGCATATATCCTTCCTTTTTGTTTTCCCTTTGCAGCCCGGAAAGCGTGAAGGTGTTGCTTTTCAGCCGGTTGCAGGGGCCGCACAGCAGGATACGGTTTGATATGTGATTCAACCCGCCGTCCGAACGGGGCGTGTTATGGTCCAGTTCCAGATAGCGGGGATCATCAAACTCCCGGTTACATCCCATACACCGCGGGCCGTGCTGGCCCAGCAAATGTTCATACATTTGCGCCCGCGTCCAGGGCGGCCCCTCCGGTTCCCGGACGCGCTCCCTGACGTGCAGGAAGGGTGCGGAGGTTTCCCCGCCATCGGTGCGCACAGGCGGTTCGTTGGTAAACGTCACCTTGCCAAACATCCCGGTCGCATCGGTCATACGCTGCTTTACCAGCTCATACGCCCCCTGCCATATATCAATCCCTGCCCAATTCCGTTTCAGCTTTTCAGCCGCGACAAGCGTGGTAGCACAACCGCAGAAGGGGTCCAGCACCATATCACCTTCGTTACTGGACGCAGTGATAATGCGTTCGTAAAGGGCCGGGGGTTTCTGCGTCGGTTATCCGGTTGCTTCCGCCCGGTTCCCGCGCAAGGCGGGGATGTCCCAATAATCCCGCATCCCTGTCAGAGTGTAGACGCCATGCGCATCTTCCATGATTTCGATATTTGAAAAGCCGTATTTGTGGGAAAGATAGGATTTTTCTTTCAAGGGATTGAAGGTGTAGGTATCGGTTTTGGTATAGAAAAGAATGGTATCATGCTTGCGTCCAAACCAGTGCTTGCTCGTACCCCCTGTCTTGTAGAGCCACACGATCTCATTCACAAACTGCTTCCACCCGAAGATCGCATCCATAACGGCTTTCAGGTAATGGCCGGCTGTCGGGTCACAATGCAGGTAAATGCTTCCCGTGGGTTTCAATATCCGGTGCATCTCCAGCAGTCGCACCGCCATAAAGCAGATGTAGGCCCCCATGCTGTCGCTGTGGGTTGTGCGTATGCTTTCAAGCACATTGCGCAGGCGCGGCCAGTCATCCTCCAGCTGATCGATCCAGTCCTGATGCACATCCCGTTCCCATGACCATCGGTCCTGAAATTTTGCACCCTTTGCCAGGCTGTCCGGCGTGGCATGAAAATCCCGTCCCTTGTTGAAAGGCGGGTCGGTGGCGATCAGGTCTGCCGATGCCGAATTCAGTGCCCGCAGGAAGGCAAGGTTATCCCCGTGCAACAGGGTACGGTTGACGCAGTTTATCATGGGGTGCGGGTTCCTTGCGTCATGAATCCGGTGCGGGTTCGTAGTGCCCGATGCATGCGGCCTTTATCCGCCGTATCTGACCCTTGGGATATTGCCGCGGTCACGTCTGTTCAACGGCCGGTTAATATCAGAGCAGTGCTTTGGCTTTTTCCGCGACAGCGTCCGCCGTGATGCCGAATTGCTGATAAAGATCTTCTGCCGGGGCAGAGGCACCGAAACTTTCCATCCCGACAAACCCGGCCTTCGCTGCCTTGCCCCGCTCGCCAGTCAGCCACCGGTCCCAGCCCATCTGAACGCCCGCCTCCACCGCTACACGTACGGCACCGCCGGGCAGGACTTTCTTGCGGTAATTTTCGGGCTGCCGGGCGAAAATCTCCCAACAGGGCATGGAGACGACACGGGTACCGATGCCCTCTTCCTCAAGTGCGGCCCGGGCATCGAGCGCAATTTCCACCTCAGACCCCGTGGCCAGAAGCATGACCTGCCGTTTGGCCGTAGCCTCTGCAAGGATATAGGCACCTTGAGCAGTCAGGTTCCTGCGTACGTATCTGGTGCGTACGGTGCGCACGTCCTGGCGTGTCAGAGATAAAACTGAAGGGGCATCTTTCATGGTCACCGCAATCTCCCACGCCTCTGCCGTTTCCACGGTATCCGCGGGGCGAAAGACGTAGGTGTTGGGCGTCGCCCGGCTGATTGCCAGATGCTCCACCGGCTGGTGGGTCGGGCCGTCTTCGCCAAGACCGATGCTGTCGTGCGTCATCACGTAGACCACTGGCACACCCATCAGCGCGGACAGGCGCATGGACGGACGTGCGTAGTCGGTGAAACACATGAACGTTCCGCCGTAGGGCCGGATGCCGCCGTGAAGCACCATACCATTCATGGCGGCCGCCATCCCGTGTTCGCGAACTCCGTAATGAATGTGCCGCCCTTTGCGGTTGCCGGCATTGAAGGTTCCCAAACCATCGGTTAGCGTGTTGTTTGATCCGGTAAGGTCAGCCGAGCCGCCGACCATTTCTTTCATGATTGGATTGATCACGGACAAGGCTATCTCAGAGGATTTCCGCGTCGCTACTTTCGGCGCATCATCGGCTATAGTGCGCTTGAGCTGGCGAATCACCGCAGGCAGGTGCTTGGCTGGTTCGCGCGCCTGAACGCGCTCAAACTCCCTGAGCCTGCCAATGCTGAGCCGGGCCAGGCGGAGCTCCCAGGCCTTGCGCTCTTCGGTGCAGCGGGTGCCGATTGTGCGCCAGGCGGTTTGCACGTCAATTGGCAGTTCAAACGCCGGATGCGGCCAGTCATAGAATTCCCGCATCTGTTTCAGCTGATCATCCTTTATGGCATAGCCGTGGGCCCCGGGGGTGCCTTCCACCCCCTTCACGCCGTACGCGATACGGGTTTTGCAGGCGATTATCGATGGTGCGCCGGTCGTCTTCGCCGATTCAATCGCTGCATCAATTGCATCCGGGTCATGGCCGTCTATGGCCTGCACATGCCAACCGGCCGCATGGAATCGCTGCGTCTGATTCGTGCTGTCGGCAATGGAAACCTCCCCGTCTATGGTGATGTTGTTGTCGTCCCAAAGCACGATCATCTTGCCGAGCTTTTGCGCCCCGGCGAGGCTGATCGCCTCGTGGCTGACGCCTTCCATCAGGCAGCCGTCGCCGGCAATGACATAGGTAAAGTGATCGACTACCGATTTGCCGAAGCGGGCCGCCAGCATCTGTTCGGCCATCGCAAAGCCCACGGCACTGGAGATGCCCTGGCCAAGCGGGCCGGTCGTTGCCTCAATGCCCCCGGCGTGGCCGTATTCCGGGTGTCCTGCGGTTCTGAACCCCCATTGCCGGAAGTTGCGGATATGGTCCATGGTCATGTCTTGGTAACCGGTCAGATAAAGCAGTGCATAAAGCAGCATGGAGCCGTGACCCGCGCTGAGGATGAAGCGGTCACGATCCGGCCAGTCGGGGGCAGAAGCATCAAATTTAAGGTGTTTCTCGAATAGCACAGTTGCGACATCGGCCATGCCGATGGGCATGCCCTGGTGGCCCGATGCGGCATTGTGCACCGCGTCCGCAACCAGAATGCGGATCGCATTTGCACGTTTCCAGTGACCGGCATTTTTGGTGTTCTGTTCGGTGCTGGCCACGTCTTGCTCCCCTTGCAGCAACGGCTCTGGCGTCCCTGATGACATGCATCGGGGGCGGTTAATCGGATCGGCACCGTTTTACATGAACTTTGTGGGGCAGGGAATTGCTTTCGCTCAAAATAAATGCGTAAATGCTGATAATGGCGTTCGATTCGACGGTGGAATGAATTGCGGTAATCGCAGGTTCATAATAAAGCGGGATAGGCAGCGGGAAAAATCATGTCCGATATAAGCGAGTTGGAAGCGCGGTTTGAGGTTGCCCTCGCTGCGCTTTGCAAAGGCAATGGCAACGCTGAAACCCTGGAAAAACGGGTAAGGGAGTTGGAAAACGCGCTCGTCGCGGCAACCGGGACGGCTGACAAGGCGCAGAACACGCTGAAAGAAGCAAAGGCCGAACTGGCCGATCTGAAAAACGAGGTCAGTACCCAGGACGAATTGGACAAGGAAGAGATGGAGGCCCTGAATCGCCGCGTCGAAAATCTGACCAAGGCGTGGGAGGATGCCTATGCTGACCGCCAGCGGGTCAGGCAGCATAACCAGCACGTCCGCAGGCTGAACGGCGAATTGCGCAAAGCCAACGCAAACAACAGCGGCGACCCGGGTATGATAAATGAATCCCTGCAGGCGGAGGTGGATTTTCTTAAGGCAGAACGCGAGAACGACGTGAAGGAAATCAACGGCATCCTCGCCCGGCTGAAACCCCTGGTGGAAGGTGCACCTGATGGCTGAGGTCAAGGTGTCTATCGGTGATCGCGAGTTTGAAGTCGCCTGCCGGGACGGGGAAGAGGGTTTCCTGCTGAGTGCTGCGGAACTCCTGAACAACGAAGCCGTCGCATTGAAAGAATCTCTGGGGCGCCTGCCGGAAAACCGCATGCTGCTGATGGCGGGCCTGATGGTGGCCGATAAAACCGCCTCGCTCGAAGACAGGCTGAAATCCGGTCAGGTCGTGGAGCAGGGCGACGAGCAGGCGCGCAAACGAGTCAAAGATCTGGAAAAACAACTCGGTCGCGTTCAGGCTGCCCTCGCGGAGGCAAATTCGAGGTTGTCAGAAGCGGGAACGAATAATGATGCGCAAAAAATGGTCATCAGGGAACGCGACAGTGCAATCGCGGTGCTGCAACGCCTGGTGGAAAAGGCAGAGGCCGCTGCCAGGGCGCAAATGACGGGCGGCGGCGCGGAGGGTGCCGTGCAAAGTCTGGCGGAAAAGGCAGAGGCCGCTGCCCGGGGCTGACACTCCGCCCCGGTGGTCTTATAAATTCGCTTCGCGGATCCTGTTGGCGGCTTCCTTGTCATAAGTGATGCTTCTTTCATCAAACATACGGTCAATTTCGCCGGACATCGTCATCTCCGTGATGATGTCGCAGCCGCCTATGAACTCACCCTTGACGTAAAGCTGGGGGATTGTCGGCCAGTCAGAGAAATCCTTTATGCCCTGACGCAGCCTGTCATCTGCAAGGACGTTCACGTCCGCATAGTCGACACCCATGTAGTTGAGCACACCCGCCACGCGGGATGAAAAACCGCATTGCGGCATGGCGGCTGTGCCTTTCATGAACAGAACCACATCGTTGCTGTCCACAGTTTCCTGGATTTGTGCACTTGCGTCGGTCATACCCGGTATCCTTTGCCCAGTGTGGCTTGGGTCAGAATATAGGCTTGTAAATGCGAAAGTGCAATCGGGTTTGGCTGTTATACCTGACCTTTCAGTCCGGTGCGCGGGTGGTCAGCGTCAAGGCGTGCAGTTCACCTGCCGGACCGTCCATTTTGCCCTTCATGGCCGCATAGACCATACGTTGCTGGGCCACCCGGTTTTTGCCGCGAAACTCTTCGGCCACGACTTCAGCCGCCATGTGTACGCCGTCATGGCCTGAAACCCTGATGTCCGCGGTCGGAAAACTCTCCCGCAAAAGTGCCTTGATTTCGCTGGCAGACATAGGCATGGTATCGGTTCCGTTCTTTTTTGCGCATCCCGGGTCAATGGCCTCAGGTCTTAAAGTCGCCGACCTGTGCGCCTGTGACGCGGTTTAAATCCTGCGGGTTTATGGGAAAGGCATGGCGTGGTGTACCAGCGGTGGCCCGGATTATATCGAACTCTGTCAGGTGCGGGTCGAGGCAGGCGCAGACCGGATTCAGATGTCTGACGGGGCTGACGCCACCGATGGCAAAGCCCGTTTGCGCACCAATCAGCCCCGCATCCGTCTTACCGGGCGGTTCCCCCGCCAGGGCGGAGGCCTTCGCCATGTCCACCTGATGGCCACCGGCTGTCAGAAACAAGATGGCCTGGCCGCTATTTTCGCCGCGCAAGATGATTGACCTGGCGATTTGATTGTTCTGCCCCCTAACCGTGTCAGCGGCCATCCGGGCGACCTTCGTCTCAAACGTTTCCACGACCCCGGTGGTCAGACCCGGCTCTTTTGCAGCCTGTTTCACGCGTTTCAGACTTTTGGACATGGCCCTGCATGACGCGGCCGGGCAGGTGATGCAAGCGGGTTGACCGCACCCGGGGGGCACATAACTGTCGCATAATGACGTTTTTGTCCCGCATAACCCGCGTACCCCTGGCCCTGAACCCGGATCTGGCGTGCGACTTGCCGATTTTGGATGCGACTCTGCGGGAACTGACCAATGGTATGGCCGGTTCGTCGCCCTATCTGCGCAGCCTGTTGCTGCGAGAGGCGGAATGGTTCTCGGACGCGGCCAGAAGGCCACCGGAGGAGATATTTGCCGACATCCTTGCATCGGTCCCCGAAGAGGCCCCGCTCAACACCCTGCGCCTGGCCAAACGGCGCGGGGCACTTTTGCTGGCGGCCTGTGACCTGGCAGGTGTCTGGACCCTGGAGGAGGTCACCGGGGCCCTGACACAACTGGCGGATTTAGCCGTGGGTCGGGCACTTGATGCGCGAATCGCAGCTCAGCATGCGTGCGGGCAACTGCCTTTTATAACGGCTGCCGCGGCGGGACTGGTCGTGCTCGCCATGGGCAAGATGGGGGCGAGGGAACTAAACTATTCCAGCGACATCGACCTGATCTGCCTGTTTGACGCCGAACGGTTGGAACCTGCTGATTACGAACATATTCGTTTTGTTTTTCAAAAGGTTGTACGCGATACGATGCATGATTTAAGTATGCAAAAAGGTGATGGATACGTCTTTCGAACAGACCTGCGGCTGCGCCCCAACCCGGCGGTCACACCCGTCTGTGTGCCTATCGACGCGGCGGAACGTTACTACGAATCCGAAGGCCGCACCTGGGAAAGGGCGGCCTTCATTAAGGCACGGGCCGCTGCCGGTGACCTTGCCGAAGGGGCTGCCTTCCTTGATCGGCTGAAACCGTTCATTTGGCGTCGTCATCTCGATTTCAACGCGATTCGCGATGCCCATGACATGCGTCTTGCGATCAGGGAGCTTAGGAATCTCGCATGCCCGATTATTGTGTCGGGCCACGACATGAAGCTCGGGCGCGGCGGCATCCGGGAGATTGAGTTTTTTGCCCAGACCCGGCAGCTTATTTCCGGCGGACGCGACGCCGGCCTGCGGCAGCGCGGCACGGTGGGGGCCCTGGCCGCCCTCGCGGCAAAGTCCTGGATCACGGATGATGTGGCGCATACGCTAACCGCCGCTTATCGTGCGCATCGCGAAACCGAACACCGCATCCAGATGTTGCGCGATGCGCAGACCCACCAGATGCCCGCAGGCGGTGACGCGCTCGATCAGGTGGCACGGCTTTCGGGTTGGGCTGACACGTACGCTTACGCCAAAGATCAGCAGGCCCGACTGGAACAGGTCAACGCCATCATCGAAGGTTTCTTCACACCGCGCCCCATCGCGGCGGAATCCGCGCCAGAGATACCCCGACACAAAGCTATCATGGACAGCTGGAGTGGTCTGCCTGCCTTCCGGTCTGCCCGTGCGATAGAGGCTTTTGATCGCTTCCGCCCGGCCTTGGCCGTGCGGATCAACGGACGCAGCAATCCCGACGCCACGCTTGATGCCCTGGATACATTCATGCGAGGCCTGCCGGCAGGCGTACAACTCTTCGCGCTTTTTGAGGCCAAACCGCAACTGCTGGACCTGCTTCTGGATGTCTGCGCCACGTCACCTGCCCTGTCTGACTATCTGTCACGCAATACAAATGTTTTGGATGCGGTGATCAGCGGCGGCTTTTTTGATCTGCCCGATAGCCAGGATTGGCAGTCAAGCCTGTCGCTGACACTTCAGGCTGCGGGTGACTTTGAAGAGGCACTTTTGTGTGCGCGGTGCTGGCAGAAGGAACAGCATTTCCGCGTGGGTGTGCTGTTGCTGCGCCGGATGGCGGAACTGGAGGAAGTGGAAGCCGGGTATTCCGACCTTGCCCAGGCCGTGCTGTGCGCCCTGGTTCCGGTGGTGGAGGCAGAGGTCATCCGCCGTTACGGACGGTTTCGGTCGCAGTCGGTAGCTGTACTCGCCATGGGCAAGCTGGGCTCTGCCCAGATGACGGCGACATCCGATCTGGACCTGATTGTTGTCTACGACGCTGAAGGGGAGTGCGCCGATGGCAGGCAGGGGTTGGCCCCCCAGCAGTATTTCGCCCGTTTCACCCAGACATTGATCACGGCATTGAGCTCTGCCATGTCGGAAGGGCGGCTTTATGAAGTGGATATGCGTCTTCGTCCGTCCGGGCGGCAGGGGCCGGTGGCTGTGTCACGCACTGCGTTTGACGATTACCAGAAAACCCGGGCCTGCACCTGGAAACGTTTGGCCCTGACGCGTGCACGATCCGTTGCCGGGCACCCCGGGTTGCGCGACATGCTGGAGGCGACCCGCCGTGAAGTGCTGGGAACCCCGCATGACCCGCGGAAAGTGCTCAGGGATGTGCGCGACATGCGTGTGCGGCTGACAAGTGCCAAGGGCGGGAAGGCTGATGTCTGGGAAGTAAAGGATCGTCCCGGCGGGCTTTTGGAACTGGAGCTGGCCGCCCAAACCCTGACCTTGATCGAAGGGAAGACAGAACGCTCTCCGCGGTCGCAGTTGCTGAATTCCAGGTACCTCAACAAGGCCACGGCGGAGGTGCTTGTTGACGGGCACCGGTTTCTGAGCGCGGTGCAGCAGGCCCAGCGTCTGCTGGTGGACGGGGCGTTTGACCCCGCCAGGCTGGGTCAGGATGGGCAGGACTTTCTCTGCCGGTTCACCCGGCTCAACGACATTGACGCCGTATTGGCAAAGATGAATGAGGTGTGCGCCCGAAACGCCACAGCCGTGACGGAAATTCTACGTCAGCGGGCGTGATTTGACGGTTGCGGATGCGGGTTTCGAGGCCGGATCACGCAGATGTCTGCGCGGGGGCAAGCATGGTAATGAAAGGCAACCTGGACTTTGATCCACGCGGTTTAATCTATGAGGCCTATCGGATGGATAATATAGATGAGAAAGAGTGTCGGACAATCTTTCTCGACTGGGTAATTAATACGCGACCAGGCGATGATATTCCGACCATGCTGCACGGATTCATGAAAGAATACGGCGAGGCGGCACCGGAACATCCCATGACCCGGGTGATCCGGGAAGGGCTTGGCCGGCCAGGGCAACCAAGAGGCCGCCGTGGCGGTGCCTCGTGGCGGCGGTAGGCAACCCCTGTCCCTGTTCAGCAGGGCAGGATATCCCGGAACCGATTGGCCAGTGCGGCTTGTCCGATACCTCAAGGCACAGGGGCACGGCCTTTCGGTGGTTGAATCGGTTTGAAGTCTGCCAGATAATCCTGAATGTGACTGGCGAAAGGGCAACGGCATGTGGCGCATGATATCTCTCGCAATCTGGCTTGCTGCCCTGGCTGTAGCGGCTGTTCTTTTGGTTCTGTGGTATACCCCTGCGCAAGGTCCGCGGTTTGTCATGCCGATCGGGTGTGAGTTGGGGAAAAACTGCTATCTGCAGCAGTTCGTGGATCATGATCCCGGCCCCGGTGCGCAGGATTTCACCTGTGGATCCGCCACGTATGACGGCCATAAAGGCACCGATTTTCGTATCAGCCGCCGCGACATGGAAGCGGGCGTGAACGTGCTGGCCCCGGCCCCCGGGCGCATACGCGCCCTGCGCGACGGAATGGCGGATATCCTGGCACCTGATCCGGCCTCTGTTCAGGACAGGGAATGCGGAAACGGGGTCTTAATTGATCATGCCGATGGCTGGTCATCCCAGTTGTGCCACCTGAAACAAGGCTCTGTTGCCGTTCATCAGGGACAACAGGTTGTGGCAGGGCAGATCCTGGGGCAGGTGGGCTTGTCAGGAAAGACCTCTTTCCCCCATGTGCACGTTACGTTTCGGCGGGATGGTGCCGTGGTGGACCCGTTTGCCCCGGATCTTGCCCCGGCCACCTGCGGCGGCGACGCCGGCACCCCGCTCTGGTCAGATACCGCATTGCGGGAAGAGGCGGCGCACCCGTCACGGCTGATCGCAGCCGGCTACGCATCCCGCGCCCCGGCCCTTGACGATATCATGAACGGGGACTATGATACGGTGGCCCCGGTCAGCAACGCGCCCCTTGTTATTTGGGGCCTTGCCATCAACGGGCAACAGGATGATCAGCTTGTTATTGAGATCACCTTCCCCTCCGGCGAGGTTGCCGCGCCGCCGACTGAGGGGCTTGATAGAACCAAGGCCCAGTTTTTCCGGTTCTTTGGCAAGCGTGCCCCGGCCGGGGGGTGGCCTGCGGGTGACTACAGATGGTCGGTGAAACTGGTCCGTCAGGGGGCAGTGATCGATCAGCGGGACGGCTTTACCAAGATAGGAGGTTAGGGTCAGAACCCATTGGTTTTTATTTTCCGGTGTGGCTCGTGGTTGGGGAAGCTGCGCAGGTGGCCATGTCCGATCTGTTCCGGCTGACAGCGGCGCGGATGGTGCGCCACACCCTTTTTCCCAGGTTCCGCGGTAAGCCACGTGCTGATGGCCGGCGCGTTCCGGGCACCACAGGCTTCATCAATCGCAATGGCTGACAGAGGCGAGATGCCCCGGCTGCCTGTGGTACGCACAAAACACCGTATAATCGTTGGAAATGGTGGAGTGCCGCGGGCATCCTGGCACGGATTGTGGCCAGTCTCGCCGCCGGGCGCGGCCCCGCCACAGCGGCCCCCGCCACAACCGGACAAAGGGATACGCACGTGCCTCCCTGGCCGAAACAAGCGCAGGAAAACCATCAGATACGACAGGCACCGATACAAAAAAACGCAACCGGGGCGGAATCATGTTCGGCACTCTGTGGGGATTGGCGGTGCGGTACCACCGGATACGGCAGATGCCCGAAGGCCTTCCTGCCGGCAGGCTCTCGCGCAGCACCCGTCATCTGTTGGATATGAGTCCTGACCCTAATCTTGCCCGGATCGTGCAGTGCAACGGGCAGGATCATCGCGTCGCGCAAAAGTTTATCGTAGCGAAAGGAATCAATCAATCTCTCCGCGACAGCTGCCACATCCCGCATGTCATATACTGCCGGGTGTTCTGGCAGATCACTGCCTTCCGGGGGACTTTTACCCGGCCAGGCGGTAATTGCATTTTGGATCATGGGAAGTTTTTGATTCAATCGCCGCCTTGTATCTGATAGCCTGCGACACCGCCAGTATCAGTTCATCCCCACGTGGGTGGGGAACAGTGCGGGCGTCTGGCGACGACGCGGGATTTGTTTTCATTTGTATATCGAGCCATCCACTACGCGGAGTTTTACAATCCCACGGCGTCGTTTCAGTGAGGCATACTCGGCGTCCTTGCGGGTCTTGTATGTTTTCGCCAACAAACGCCACTGACCGTCAAAACGATACATGGCACCGAAAGGGCGGTGCTCCATTTCGGTGATCTGCCCCGGCCTTTGCAGCCTTGCTGCACCCGATAGTAGAATGGGCAGGCGGTATTCCAGCTTGGCAAGGCAGTTTGCCACGCTCTGGCGGTCTTCGAACACCCTGCGCACCAAAAACCATCCCCGGTTGTCGTTCCGCAGCCGGTAGACCACTGCAAATTTATCCTTCATTTCGTTGCCCTTCTTTCCTCTCTGAACCTGTATCCGCACTCAAGCGTCTGCCACAAACTGTTCCCCACGTGGGTGGGGAACAGTGTGGTGTTCAATCGTATGTCATCGACAGATGATTGCCACTGAAGGTCAGGCTGACCCTTGGTCCATTTTCCGGTGGCGGGGTTTCACTGATCTCATACCCGATAACCTCTGCGCCATTCATGGTGCTGTTGCCTACGACAGCTTTCAGCCATCTTTCCAGTTCATCCGGGGAGCCATCCGGCGGTGTGCATGATCCTGACGGGACAAGATCGCCATCGGCAGTCTTGATGCTCCAATAGAAAGTTGTCATTGATTCGCTTCCTTTGCTTTTCTGCCCGGTGGCCGGCCGGGCGTTTGCTTTTCAGCGCGGGTGCCGCCCGCGGACACCTGTCCCGTGTGGGAGGGCAGGCGTTTTGCTTGTTCAGCCGCCCGGCACGGCGAGAACAGGATCCTGATGACAGACGCGCCCCGCCTCAGGGCTCACCGGACAGCGGTCGGCATGAGCGTGAAAAGGGGGCGTGGTCGCCTGATTGGCCGGACCAAAGGCGGCCTGAACGCCGGGCCGCAGGCACCCGCGCCAGTCAAGGCCTGCCTCTCGGGAACCATCAGGGCGGGCCTGTATTGACAAAGCCGGCCGGGGCAACCCTCACCACCCGGGGGCAAGCCCGGGTGCAAAGAAGTGAGGGTTGCCCATGCCGAAGCAGCCCTAATCGAGATCTTTCAGGCAACCTTTGATTTCATTCAACGTGTCCTCGGAATGTTTGACTGCAGCCGTAAGCCACTCGCGTAACAGTCCCTTTGTGAGTTCTTCACGCTGGAAGTCACTGCACGCCCTATCCATGGTACTCCACATGGAATCGAGGCATTCGACATGTCTGCCGATTGCAGATGCGTTTCTCATAATCTTCTCCTTTGGCGACATTGTGACATTATATGAGGCGGGGGGTGTCGCTGCGCCAAGCCTCACTTTGGTAATATATTGGTTTCTGAATCAGACTGTCAATACATCTTTATTAAAGTATTTTTAGTCAATCCCGATACCAAGTGTGACACGACCGGATCAAACTACCCGGATCGGGCCGGATGTCCCGCCGCAGGATCACCGATGCCGGGCGCAAGGCGTTCAAATGGGCTATTGGCAGCCGGGTGTGCCACTGCCCCGGATTACTTGCCAAGGGTTGCAACAATCGCCCCGAAGTCAGCAGCCTTCAGCGAAGCCCCCCCAACCAGTCCGCCATCCACATTCGTGACCGCGGTGATCTTTTCCACGTTTCGCGGAGTCATGGATCCGCCGTAGAGGATGCGGATCGCGTCACCGTCAGCCGCGCAACGGTTTGTCAGGCGGGATCGGATGAAATTGTGCACCTCCGCAATTTTAGCAAGTGACGGTGTTTTGCCGGTACCGATGGCCCAAACCGGTTCATAAGCTATGACTGTGTTACTGCCACAGGCCCCGTCGGGAACGGAACCGGCAAGCTGCCTCCCCACGATATCAAGGGTGTTGCCAGCGTCGCGTTCCTTGGACGTTTCGCCAATACACACAATGGCCGTGAGACCTGCAGCCCAAACCGCACGGGTTTTTGCGCATACCAGCGCGTCACTCTCCCCATAGGCGGCGCGGCGTTCCGAGTGGCCGAGGATCACATACCGCGCACCGGTATCCGCGATCATCGGGGCAGAGATGTCGCCGGTGTGGGCACCCGCCTCGTTTTCATGGCAGTCTTGGGCACCCACCTCGATGGCCATGGGCGCACAGATTTCTGCCATTTTGCACATCAGGGTGGCGGGCGGGCAGACCACGATATCGCAGCGGGGGGCGGGATGGGCGGTGTGCAGGGTTTCCACCTCTGCCAAAGTCTGCATCAACCCGTTCATCTTCCAGTTCCCGGCGGCGAGTTTGCGTCTCATGGAATGTGTCCTTCCAGGCCTTCCCGCCCATGTAGTGCGAGGATCCCCGCCATGAAACCGCTTGTCAAAAGAATTCCGCCCGTGCGGTCACACCTGTTCCGGAGCATCGGGCAGGTGCGCACCCGCGCCGCAGATGTTTTTAATTTGGCCGGCGGATGCTTTCGGCGAAAGTATTCCCTGGTATTTCCGCACAGGACAAGCCCGGGGCAGAGGCCAGGACAGCCCGCTGCTGTAAAAAGTTCGGCCCTTTTGCCAACACCTTCGTTTTTCAGCGACCCGTCGCACATTTTCACGGCGCAATCATGTCTGACCGGAAGATGCCGCGCCCGCTACGTGCCTTCGAACCTGATCGATTCGCCGCAGCCGCAGGCCTCGGTTACGTTCGGGTTGTTGAAGACGAAACCTGATTCAAGAAGCGAGGTTCTGTAATCAATCCGGGTGCCGAAGAGGAACATCTGCGCCATGGGCGCGATCATGATACGGGCACCGTCCTGTTCGACCACCTCGTCATTGGGGTCAATCTCTTTAACATAGTCCATGGTGTATTCCATACCCGCGCAGCCGCCTTTCCGAACCCCCACGCGCAGGCCCTTGGTATTGCCCTTATCCATGAGATTGCGAATGTGGCTGGCTGCTTTGTCGGTCATGGTGACCGCCTGCTTTCCGGGAATGGTGAACATCTTCTGCGTCCTTGTGGTGGTGGGGACAACCTAAGCCTGGGGTAAGGGATTCTCAAGTGTCAGACGTTTGCGGTCACAACAGCGAGGTTGGCGCGCTTTCGGACAGCCTGTTCCGTGCCGGGAAGCCCTGGTCCGCAGTCCGGTGCACCGATCAGGCGGTCTTCGGGCAGGTGCAGCGGTACTTCCTGCACACGCCCGGCGACCATCTCCACAGGTTCTGCGCCGCTGACATCTGCATCAACAAAGCCCAGGATGGCGGTGAAGAATCTGAATTGCCCGGAAAGTGTCGGGTCGTTGAGGAAGTCAAATCCATGATCGTCGCTGGTTTCGGCACGGTCGTCTTGACCCGCGCAGAGCATGCGGTGGCCTGCGTCCCGCGCCAAAAGTGGTGCCACCGGCAGTGCAGACAGTTTTTGCGCCACACTCTGCGTCCGTTACGATGTCTGTGCCAGCGGTGATCTGTGCCTGCACGACCTCTGCCGTTCGTTGCCCGGGTGAAAGCCGCATTGTGGCCAGGGTCGTCTGTGTGGCACGAGATCACGTTGTCTGCGTAAGCAGCCTCACCAAGATACACCTGAAACCGGTCCCTGATTGGCACATGGTCATGTTTCGGGAAGGCCTCGACGCAGGTGTGCGGATGGGCATGGCCTACATGAAGCCGAGCTCGAGCCGTGCCTCGTCGCTCATCATATCCATGCCCCACATCGGCTCCCACACCAGATCGACCTGGACGGATTGCACACCGGGCACGAGCATGATCGCGTCTTCTACCCAGCCTGGCATCTCGCCTGCCACCGGGCAGCCGGGTGCGGTGAGCGTCATGATCACCTTAATCGCGTTCTCATCGTCTATCTCGATTGTATAGATTAATCCAAGATCGTAGATATTCACCGGGATTTCCGGGTCATGCACTGTCCGACAGGCCTCTGTCACCGCATCATAGAGCGGGTGATCTGTGGTCGACGGCCTGATAAGAGGTTCACATACCATGGGGGCAGGATCGTTGGGCATGGGTGCGGCTCCTTTGATTTTGATATATGTCCTGGCCAGGGATCCGTAAAGTGGTTGCCCGGCGTTTCCGTGCAGCCAGTCCACGTCTGCAAGGCAGAACCCGGCCGCACCGCACGGCTGGCGGTGTTTCGTTCGTCTTTGGTCATCTTTGCTTTCCGGAACGTGCCACCCCGGTGAAGACCGAGGCCAGATCAGCCCGACCGCACCATACACTGCACGGAGGCTACGAAAGGCAGCGTACCTCCTCACCCCGCCTCTTTTACGGATTGCTGATCAGGAACCCTGCCCTGGGCTGAAATCCCTTGTCGTGATTATGACCGGCCTGGCCTGCGCTATGCAAGCTATATGACCGACGCAGAGTGTGAACCGATTGCGCCGTTTCCTGTGCCGCACCGCCAGGTTGGCCGCCCACGCGGGGTAAGCCTGTGCGATATCCGGGATGCGGTCCGGTATGGGACGCCCGTGGCGGGTGTTACCGACCGATTTCCCGCCGGTTTCGCCGGTGCAATATCATTTCCATCGTTTTCGGGGCGCAGGCCTGTTCGGCGTTATGAATGATGTTCTGAGCGTGACGTTCCGCGTTTTGGCCGGTCGTGATGCGATGCCCACGACAAGAGCAATCGGCACCCAATCCGCCACAACGACAGGGAGTGGCGGGCCGTGCGGGTTCGATACGGGCAGGAAAAAGAGTCGCAAGTGGCATATCATTACAGATACCGATGGAAATCTGCCCGACCTGGAGAAGAGGAACCGGTGGCGCGAAAATGTGGAAGTTTGATTTTCAGGCGACTTAATCGGGCATTTTCGACGGGTTTCCCGTTGGCTTCATCGGGCCGGATATGCAAATTGCCGCACATACTTGAGGGACCGATTGCGCATGGCTGCCTTACTGGTGCTCGACAGTCTGACAAAGACCTATCCTGGTGTCGTGGCGAACAGTGCGGTGAGCCTTGAGGTGGGCCAGGGGGAAATTCACGCCCTGCTGGGTGAAAATGGCGCAGGCAAGTCCACGCTTGTCAGGATGATCTATGGGCTGGTGCGTCCGGACAGCGGGACAATGACGCTTGATGGTGCGCCGTTCATGCCATTGGGCCCGCAGGCTGCGCGGACGGCGGGCATCGGGATGGTGTTCCAGCATTTTTCGCTCTTTGACGCGTTGAACGTGGCGGAAAACGTCGCCCTTGGGATGGATGCAACGCCGCCGAACCTGGCCGGAAGCATCCGTAAAATAAGCACCGACTATGGCCTTGCTCTCGAACCCGACAGGCTTGCGGGCGACCTGTCCGCAGGTGAACGCCAGCGAGTGGAGATTGTGCGCTGCCTTTTGCAGAAACCGCGCCTTATGGTGATGGATGAGCCGACGTCGGTTCTGGCACCACAGGAGGCGGATAGACTCTTCCAGACCCTGCGCCGGCTGAGGGCGGAGGGCATGTCCATTCTTTATATCTCTCACAGGCTCAGGGAAATCCGGCACCTTTGTGATCGGGCGACGATCCTGCGCAGAGGCAAGGTTGCCGGCATCTGCATCCCGGCGGAAGAAAGTGTGCAATCGATTGCAGGAATGGTGGTGGGGACGCAGATGACATCCCCTGCCGGACGGGTCTATACGCCTGGGAAAGTACTGCTGTCTGTCACGCAACTTAGCCTGGGTTCTGACGATCCGTTTGGCCCTTCCTTGAAGGATGTGCGTTTTGACCTGCACGCGGGCGAGGTGCTCGGCATCGCGGGAGTGGCGGGGAACGGCCAGAACGAGCTGCTGGCCGCCCTGTCGGGGGAGGCGCGTACGCAGCCCGGCGCAATTTTAATGAAAGGCGAACCGGTGGGCGACCGGGGGCCGGACCATCGGCGTTTGCGGGGGTTGCTGGCCGCGCCCGAGGAGAGGCTGGGTCACGCCGCTGTGCAGGATATGTCGCTGACGGAAAACGCGCTTCTGACCGGGTGGCAAGGGCTTCATAACCGCGGGTTCATCAATTGGGGGGCGGCCACCAGCTTCGCCCGTGCGGTTATTGAGCGGTTTGACGTGCGCCCGCCAAACCCCGCCAATGCGGCAAAGGTCATGTCGGGTGGCAATCTTCAGAAGTTCCTGATAGGGCGCGAGATTTTACAGCACCCCGAAGTGTTTGTTGTGAACCAGCCCACATGGGGCGTGGACGCGGCTGCCGCTGCCGCTATTCGCACGGCACTTCTGGAACTTGCTGACAACGGTGCGGGTGTTGTGGTGATCAGCCATGATCTGGATGAGCTCATGCAAATCTCGGATAACTTCGCGGTGCTCGCAGGCGGGCAGTTGAGCCCGGTCCAACGCACCTCCGGCGTGACCGCAGAAGATATCGGGGTTCTGATGGGGGGCACCCATGCTACGGCTTGAACCGAGAGCGGAGCCGTCGCGGCTGATGACCGTGCTGGCACAGCTGATCGCGGTGACGGCGACAATGGTGGCGGGGGGTATTCTGTTTTGGTTTTTGGGCAAGAATCCGTTTGAGGTGATCCGGATTATCTTCTGGGATCCGCTCTTTGACGAAAACCTGTCATCCTATGCACGCCCTCAGCTGCTGGTTAAGGCCGCGCCGCTGATCCTGATAGCACTCGGTTTGTCGCTGGGTTTCCGTGCAGGCATCTGGAACATCGGGGCGGAGGGGCAGTTCATCATCGGTGCCATTTTCGGTGCGGGGGCGGGGCTTGCGTTTTACCCGGCAGAAAGCGCGATCATCTTCCCCCTGATGGTTTTCGCCGGGGCACTGGGCGGGTTTCTCTGGGCTATGATCCCGGCGATCCTGAAGACGCGGTTCAACACGAATGAAATCCTCGTCTCGTTGCTGCTCGTCTATGTGGCGGAGCTCATACTTGCCTCCATGTCTCTTGGCCTTATGCGTAATCCGGAAGGGTCGGGATTTCCCGGTTCGCGTAACTTCAGGTCTTATCCGTCTGCCCATAACGCGGAGCTGATTGCCAATACCGGTATCCACTGGGGGGTGATCACCACAGTTTTTGCTTTGGCTGTCGCCTGCGTACTGCTGCAACGGCACATGCTGGGGTATCAGATCAGGCTGGCAGGGCAGGCGGCCCGTGCGGCCCGGTTTTCGGGCGTGAATCCGGCGGGGCTGGTCATCATCTGCCTTGGCATCTCCGGTTCGGCTGCCGGGCTTGCCGGCATGTTCGAGGTATCCGGTCCCTCCGGGCAAATCTCTATAGATTTTAACGCGGGCTACGGCTTCACGGCGATCATCGTGGCGTTCCTTGGACGACTTAACCCGATTGGTATAATGTTCGCCGGGTTGCTGCTGGCACTGACGTATATCGGCGGTGAGCTGGCGAGCTTGCGGCTCGGTCTGCCTTCCGCTGCGATCCAGGTGTTTCAGGGGATGTTTCTTTTCTTCATGCTGGCAACCGACGTGCTGGTCACCTTCTGCCTCCGATGGCGCAGTCGGATGGCGATATGACGGATTTTCCTATTCTTGCGCTTCTGGCCGGTATGATAGTCGCCGCCACACCGATCCTCCTGGCAGGCATCGGAGAGCTGGTCGTTGAAAAAGCGGGTGTGCTGAACCTGGGCGTGGAGGGCATGATGATCGTCGGTGCCATCTGCGGCTTCGCGGTTGCCTACGAGACGCAGAGCGTGACGCTCGGCTATCTTGGTGCCGCGATGGGCGGGGCCGCGCTGGCGCTGGTTTTCGGTGTGCTGACGCAGTTTCTGATGACCAATCAGGTTGCCACGGGGCTTGCGCTGACATTGACGGGCCTGGGTGTTGCCGCGCTGATCGGGCAGCCCTACATCGGCATCAGGGGGACCACTGTCGGTGCCGTGCCCCTGGGGCCCATGCGGGAAATCCCGGTGCTGGGGCCGGTGCTTTTCCGGCATGACGCGATGGTCTATATTTCTATCCTGATCGTGGCATGTGTCTGGTATGTGTTGCGGTTTACCCGCGCCGGTCTGGTGTTGCGCGCCATCGGTGAAAACCACCACGCGGCCCATGCGCTGGGCTGCAAGGTCATAGTGACCCGTCTTGCCGCCATCGTTTTTGGCGGGGTCTGTGCCGGATTGGGCGGGGCGTATCTGTCGCTTGTCCGTGTGCCGCAATGGGCGGAAGGCATGACTGCAGGGGCAGGCTGGATCGCGCTCGCGCTCGTTGTTTTCGCAGGCTGGCGTGCCTGGGGCGTACTCGTCGGTGCATGCCTCTTCGGCGGTCTGACGGCACTGCAGCTGTTTTTGCAAGCCGCAGGAGTGGCGGTTCTTGGCGAATACCTGTCCATGATTCCCTATGTTATGACCATCGTGGCACTTGTGATTATCTCTTCGGGGCGGGTCCGCGCCGCGCCGTGTGCGCCTGCGTCCCTGGGTCTTCCCTTTACTGCCGCAACCTGAACCTTCCAGCCCCTGTCCAACCGGAGGAGTACCCATGAAAAAACGCTTATTCCTGGCCGCCGCGGCGGTCGTGCCGGCCCTTGTCGCAGGGGACGCGGCGATGGCGCAGGACAAAACGAAGGCAGGCTTTGTCTATTTCGGCCCCGTCGGCGACGGCGGCTGGACCTACGAACATGATCTTGGCCGCAAGGCTGTGGAAGCCGAATTCGGCGACAGGGTTGAGACGATCTACCAGGAAAGCGTCCCCGAAGGCGCGGATGCTGAACGGGTGATCACCCATATGGCACTCAGCGGTGCGGACATCATCTTTACAACATCTTTCGGTTACATGGACGCGACCAATGCCGTTGCGGCCCGTTTCCCGGAGGTGAAATTTGAACATGCCACCGGCTACAAGCGTGAACATCCGAACGTGTCAACCTACGCGGCCCGGTTCTACGAAGGCCGTGCAATCATCGGCTACATCGCGGGCAGTATGACACGGACCAACAGAATCGGCTACATTGCGGCTTTCCCGATTCCGGAAGTGATCCGAGGCATAAACGCGTCCTACCTCTGGGCCAGGAAAGCCAATCCGGACGTTGAGATGACGGTGATCTGGGTCTACACTTGGTTTGATCCGGCCAAAGAGGCCGACGCCGCCCAGGCCCTGATTGACGCTGGTGCGGATGTCGTGATGCAGCACACGGATTCGACCGCACCGCAGGCCGTCGCACAGAAAGCGGGGACTGTTTGGACCTTTGGTCAGACGTCGGACGGGGCAGCCTTTGGCCCGAAACTGCGGCTCTCCTCAATCATCGACGACTGGGCACCCTACTACATTGACCGCGTACGCGCGGTCATGGATGGCACCTGGGAATCGTCCGCCACATGGGACGGCATCGACCAGGGCATGGTCAAAATCGGCGAGATCACGGATGAAGTTCCGGCGGAGGTGAAAGCCGGGGCACTCGCCCTGAAAGAGGCCATCGCCAGCGGTGAAACCCATGTCTTCACTGGCCCTGTCAACAGGCAGGATGGCTCCGTCTGGCTCGCTGAAGGGGAAACGGCGGACGACGCTACGCTGCTGGGCATGAATTTCTACGTTGAAGGTCTGACCGGCACGTTACCGCGCTAAATCCTGGGAGTGCACCGAAAGTTGAAATGCCCGGGTAGCCTGGTACGTTTTTCTTCCTGTTGTCGTTTGCACGGCGCGGCATGGCTTTCAAAAGCTACAGGATTGTGGCCGTCAGATTTCAGAATACTGCAGCCAGACACGCGAAATCCACTGGTTTTATCCTGCATACGTGTCATTCTGCCCGCCGTGTCGGCTGTATCCGCCGGGTATAACAGGGAAAACGGCCCGGGTTGGGCTGATTGACCATCCTGTTCATCGTGGCCGGTGCTGCTGCGGCACTTTCTTCGCTTCCCCCGCCTGCGCCATCGGATAGTCGCCGAATGTGGTGATAAAGGTGTCCGGCGTTCCGGAGATGTTGAACATGGTCGCCGGTACCTTGTTACGGGTTGTCTCGCCTTTTATGATACGGCTCAGAAGATTTTCTGTGATACAGATAAGAAAACCCGCCACAACCATCCCGTCCGGCCAGGCTGCCGCTTGCGGCGGTGCGTTGCCTTGGCCGAAAATATGCGAACCTCGTAAAAAGCCTTGCGGTTGTAGGGTGGGTATCTTAGCATGGCCCTGCCATGACTCTTTTGTGCCGACAGATCGCTGTGCCTGGTTTTCGTGATCTCCGGCCTGTGGCTTTGGCCAAAGCGGCATATGCCGCCCCAAATTCCGCGCTTTCGGGGCGCGGACCTCTGCCCGCCTTCGGGCGGACACGGGGGAAGGGGCATTCATCGGTGGCCCGGCCCTGCCGCACCATACACCAGAACCCGACCCGTAGACACGTAAGGGATGATCATGGCTGAAGGCATCGGAACCATAGATGGCGACAATCTGACCGGCACCCCGGATAATGACATCATCCTGGGCCTCGCCGGGGATGACACGCTGACCGGCGGGGCAGGCGCGGATGTGCTGCGCGGCGGTTCCGGCGACGACGTGCTGGATGGCGGGGCCGGAAACGACGTGCTGCGCGGTGCGGGCGGTGCCGACGTGCTGCGCGGTGGTTCCGGCCGCGACAGGCTGGCCGGCCATGCCGGTGCCGATATGCTGGATGGCGGGGCAGGCATCGACCTGGCCGATTATGCCGGTTCCGGTGCGGGTGTGACCGTCAGCCTT
>JACONK010000028.1:0-129830 GCA_014323795.1 Paracoccaceae bacterium
GAAGGTGTTTGCCGCGCAATGCCTTACGGCAGACCTCGGCGCAATCGATGGGAAGGCCCTGGGCCTGTCGGTGGAGTTCATTTCCATTCTGCGGGATATAAGTGCCTTTTTTGACAGTGTTTATGCGGGCACCCCGAATGAATTGTGTCGCACTGCCGCGCTGGATTGCTACAGGTCCATGGCCCGGCATAATCTTCATGAACGTGATCGTGCCGCATTGGTGATCGCATTCTGCGTATCCCGTATCATCAAGACGAACGCATTTTGGCAGATGCAGTCAGCAGGGTCCGGGAACCTGGAAACAGACCTCATGGCCCTGCTTTTTTCGGTTGTAAAAGCCTGTCCCGACTATAGGAAATTACCGGCTGAAAGAACGGACGTGATTATTATGAGGGTGTTGGATCGGGAATTGAAGGATTCCGGCTCCCGTTTTCTTCTGCGGGCGGCGGAACGCGGGTGCTGGCTGGCGGACGGGCAGCCGACGATCAGCGACCTGGAAGAAGCCTTGCTCCGCCTGCTTGACGGCGGTGAGGTGACGGAACTGTTTGACCGGGGCACCGTATTGGCAATCACCGAAGGAAGATCGGGATTTCAAGCGATGCACTTCTTTCGTTCCCGCGCTCCCCTGCAGGGGGCGGAGTGCTTTAGAACCCTGTCTTCCCTTATAGGCAGGGGTGAGCAACTGCCCGTCTGGTCTGCGCGATTGTATGCCAAGGCCGGAAAGGCGGGGGAAGCCGCCGAAATGCGGGCATTGGCCAAACATAGGGGGCGGGCGGAAGCCCGGGCAGACACAGAGGCAGTGCCATCAGCCCGGTAAGATGAACGCATGAACAGGCGGGCTTGGGCAGACTTCAGCACCGGATGGGAATCCATCCGCACGAACGTTGCTGTCCCTGGCACCATCTGCGTATGAACGGGCACAGATTCCTGCGCACTGCTTTAGATGTCGGGGCAATCATAACCCCCACAGACAGTACGATCAGATTCCCGGAAATCATGGAAGTACTCATAAAAAAAATACGATCATGCCATCAACGTTTTCTGCGCCTTGATTGAAGATTCTAAATCAAGTGCTGAAATTCTTGAAGAAATCAGACAACCAAAAAGAAATGCTGATGAGCGGATGGCTCTGTTGAAAATGTATCGCCGCTGTGTATCCCCTGTTCTTGATACAGAAACGCATCGGACCTGTGCCGCCGTGAATAACTCGGGCCGCGGGAACGGCAATCCAATCGGTGGTTCCATGGGATGCAAGTCCGCCGTGCCAGATCGGCATGGCCAACAAACAAGGGTTCCTGTGGCTGTGTGGCGCGGACCGTTTGATTTTTCAGGATATTTGCGATTGTAAATTTTTTCGTACCTGCCTAACACGACCCACACAATGTAGCCGGTGCGAATCCGGCCTGTACAGAACAGGGTAGAGTGGGGTCGTATTGGCTGCAGAAACCGGAGATGAAGCATTTGTCGTCTTTGACAGGGTTCAAAAGAGCTATGATGGCGCAGTGCTTGTTGTCAAAGACCTTAACCTGGACATCGAAAAGGGTGAGTTCGTTACGATGCTGGGGCCGTCAGGTTCAGGCAAGACGACGTGCCTGATGATGCTCGCGGGCTTTGAGACCGCAACCAGCGGTACTATTCGTCTGAACGGAAAACCGATAAACAACATTCCGCCACACAGGCGCGGGATTGGAATGGTGTTTCAGAACTACGCGCTGT
Organism: Paracoccaceae bacterium; assembly: GCA_014323795.1. Lineage (GTDB taxonomy): Bacteria > Pseudomonadota > Alphaproteobacteria > Rhodobacterales > Rhodobacteraceae > Amylibacter. The sequence continues at coordinate 1,717 of JACONK010000028.1, forward strand.
TTCCGCATATGACAGTGGGCGAAAACCTCGCCTTCCCGCTGCAGGTGCGCAGGATGGGAAAGTCGGACATTGATGCCAAAGTAAGGCGTGCGCTCAATATGGTGCAGATGGGCGAATTTGCCGCCCGCCGCCCGGCGCAACTTTCGGGCGGTCAGCAGCAGCGGGTCGCGCTTGCGCGTGCACTGGTGTTTGATGCGGAACTGGTGCTGATGGATGAACCGCTTGGCGCACTTGATAAACAGCTGCGCGAGCATATGCAGTATGAAATAAAGCACATCCACAAAAATCTTGGCATCACGGTGGTCTATGTGACCCACGATCAGTCCGAGGCACTGACAATGTCGGACCGTATTGCGGTGTTCAACGACGGGGTGATTCAGCAATTGGCATCGCCGGAAGAGCTGTACGAACGTCCCGGAAATGCTTTCGTTGCGCAATTCATCGGTGAAAACAATACGCTGAAAGGCACTGTTAAGGCAATGAACGGGCAAAGGGCGACGGTCAGGCTCGACAACGGTGATACAGTCAGTGCCCTTGCCGTGAACTGCGGTCACGCGGACAACCGTACCACGCTGTCAGTGCGTCCGGAACGGGTCTTTATCGGTGCCCGCGGCGACCTGCCGGTCACCAAAGCGGCGGTCAAAGAGCTGATTTACCTTGGTGATCACATTCGTTGCCGAATGGAGGTATACGGCACTGACGAATTCATCGTCAAATTACCCAACGCCGCCAGCCATATCCACTTGACGGAGGGCGAGGCGGTTGATATCTGCTGGGAAACCGATGATTGCCGCGCACTGGACGGATAAGGCACGGAAATAAACAGCCAGGGATTCCCGGCCCGGGGAATCCTGGCCATACCCATCAACGGGCAAACCAGGACAGGGAGAAGTTAAATGCACCTCAAGACACTGCTGACAGGTGCTGCTTTTGCAGCCCTTATGGCGGGTACCGCGCCGGCAAAAGACCTGACAGTCGTAAGCTGGGGCGGTGCCTACACAAAAAGCCAGACAGAGGCCTATCATAAGCCGTGGGCGGCCATGACCGGTAAATCCATCGTGTCGGAAGACTATAACGGTGGCCTGTCCGAAATTAAAGCCCAGGTGGAAGCCGGGAACGTGACCTGGGATGTGGTTGACGTGGAACTGTCCGACGCCGTGCGCGCCTGTGACGAAGGTCTGGCCGAAGAGATTGACATGTCTGTCCTGCCCCCGGCACCGGATGGAACCCCTGCTGCTGAAGACTTCATCAAAGGTACACTCGATGTGCCCTGTGCCGTTCCGACCATCGTCTGGTCAACAATCTTTGCCTACGATAGCGAAAAAATGGCGGATGGCCCCACAACCATCGCTGATTTCTTCGATACCGCGAAGTTCCCGGGTAAGCGCGGCCTGAAGAAATCGCCGAAAGTCAATCTGGAAATGGCCCTGATGGCCGATGGTGTTGCCGCTGGCGATGTTTACGCGATTCTGTCTACGCCGGAAGGGGTTGACCGCGCCTTCGCCAAACTTGACAGTATCAAGTCGGAAGTAGTCTGGTGGGAAGCCGGTGCCCAGCCGCCGCAGCTGCTGGCAGACGGGGAGGTCGCCATGACCACCGCCTTCAACGGCCGGATCTTCAACGCGGTTGCCGCAGAGGGTAAGCCGTTCGAAATCGTCTGGGATGGTCAGGTCTGGGATCTTGACCTCTGGATCATTCCCAAAGGGGCACCGAACAAGGAAACCGCACTGGATTTCATCGCTTTCTCGACTGACACTCAGCGTCTGGCTGACCAGGCATCCTGGATTTCCTACGGTCCCGCCCGTCAATCCTCTGCACCTCTGGTAGCATCCTATAACTCCAGACCGGACCTGAAGATGGCCCCGCATATGCCGACCGCACCGGAAAATTTCAGGAACGCCCTGCAGAATGATTTTGAGTTCTGGGCCGACAACCAGGACGAGTTGAACGAGCGGTTCAATACCTGGCTGGCTGCGAATTAATCGCATTGTTTGGGGGGCGGCTTGCGTCCCCCATCCCCCATCCCCTGATGTGTGCAAGGCCGGATGATCGATACCACCCGGACAGACCCGAAAAAAACACTGCCTGCTTCCGATGGTACATTGCTCAGGAAGAAGCTGCACCGGGTGCTTCTTCGCAGTCGGCTGCGTGCGTTCGGGTTGGTTGTACCGCTGCTTTTGCTGATTATTATGGCGTTCCTGGTACCGGTTGTGCTGTTCCTGGTCCGTGCGGTCTACAACGATACGTTTTCATCCAATATGCCGAACGTCACCCCGATGCTTGCGAAATGGGATCCCGCGTCGGAACCCACAGAAGAAATGTATGCCGCCCTTGTTGCGGATCTGATTAAGACGCGTGAAGATAAATCCATCGGTCGCGTCGCGACCCATGTAAACCGGCAACTGTCGGGAACACGGTCGCTTTTCACCTCCACCGCACGGCGTGCAGCCCGGCTTGAGGCCCCCTTCAAACGGGCACTCATAAGCATCAGGAAAGAGTGGGGCGAGATCAAGACCTGGCATGCGATGAAAATCGCCGCCACAACCTACACCACCGCCTACATCGCACGTGCGGTGGATATGCAGTTGAACGCCGATGGTTCTTACTCGGCCAGGCCGGAGGACCGGCGCATCCATGTTACGCTTTTCCTGCGTACAATGGAGATTTCCATCGTGGTCACGCTGATGGGCGTAGTGTTGGGCTATCCGATAGCATTTCTGCTTGCGAATTTACCAGTGCGCACGTCAAACCTTCTGCTGATACTGGTTCTGCTGCCATTCTGGACTTCACTTTTGGTGCGTACAACGGCCTGGATCGCGATGCTGCAGGGGCAGGGGGTTTTGAACGATCTTTTTGTGATCTTTGGTATTGCAACGGATGAGCACAGGTTCAGCCTGATCTACAACAAGACCGGCACATTGATTGCCATGACGCATATCCTGCTGCCGTTCATGATACTGCCGCTTTACTCTGTTATGAAGACAATCCCGCCGTCTTATGTCCTTGCGGCCCGTTCCATGGGAGCCTCACCCTGGACCGCCTTCTGGTCCGTCTACTTTCCGCAGTCGATCCCGGGGATTGGGGCGGGAGGGATCCTGGTTTTCATCCTCGCAATCTCCTTTTACATCACACCCGCCCTTGTCGGCGGGCAGGACGGCACGATGATTTCGAACTTTATTGATTTCCACATGCGGTCCTCGCTCGACTGGTCGCTCGCCGCAGCGATGGGGCTGGTTTTGCTGGTGATTGTCCTGTTTCTCTATTGGCTCTACGACCGCGTTGTGGGCATTGACAACATGAAGCTCGGGTAGCCCGTGGCAACGGTTGCGCAACGGTATAGCCATATCCCGCCGCGTCCGCCGCTGTGGTTCACGCTGGCCTGGGTCGGTGGTTTCGGGGCTATAGCCGGTTTTCTGGGCGCACAGGGCCAGGGTGTGCTGATGCTCCCTTACCTGCTGGCGGGTATTGTAGTGGCCGTCGCACTGGCACTTCTGTCGGTTTGTGTGCTGAAAACGCGCGCATTGGCCGGATCGGTCTGTGCAGTGGCCATGCTGGTGCCCGGCTGGGCCATGATTGGGTTGGGCTATGGTGTTTTCATTACCGTAATCGGCTTCATCATCGGGCGGATGTCGATTTGGCTGTCCTCCGGCGACTACCGGCTAAACCAGCCGCCCTACGCCTCCACTGGCGAAGTTCTTTGGTTCTACACCTTTCGCTTTATCTGCGGGCTGATTTTTCTGTTTCTCATCTCGCCCATCATCATTCTGATACCGCTGAGTTTCAACGTGGAACCTTATTTCAGCTTTACCGATGGGATGTTATCCCTTGAACCGGGGGCGTATAGCCTGCGCTGGTATGCCGACATCTTTCGCAACGGCATGGCCGCCCCGGACGCGGTTGCGGGCTGGTGGTCTGATATGTGGAATAATGCGCAGTGGGTGCGGTCTGTTCGCAACTCCTTCTTCATCGGCATTTGTGCGACACTTTTGGCCACTGGCCTTGGCACCCTGGCTGCCATCGGGCTCAGTCGGTCGGAAATGCCCTGCCGCCGCCCGATCATGGCACTGTTGATTTCACCTATGATCGTGCCCCTGGTGATCATCGCTTCGGGCATGTTTTTCATGTTTTCGGATGTGGGCATTGCCAAAACTTACGTCGGGCTGATTGTGGCCCACGCAGTGCTCGGTACGCCATTTGTGATTATCACTGTGACAGCCACGCTTGTTGGTTTTGACCAGTCTCTGACTCAGGCCGCGGCAAATATGGGGGCGGGCCCCTTGCGCACCTTCTTCAAGGTGCAAATGCCGCTGATTCTTCCCGGGGTGATTTCCGGTGCCCTTTTCGCCTTTATCACATCCTTTGACGAGCTTGTGGTGGTGCTGCAACTCGCCTCTGCCGAACAGCGCACGATCCCGCGGCGGATGTTTTCTGGCATTCGGGAACAGATCAGCCCGACAATTCTGGCGGTCGCAACGATCCTCGTATTAATTTCTGTCATGCTCCTGACAGCGGTGGAACTGCTGCGGCACCGGTCGGAGCGACTGCGGGGAATAAGCGCCGGCTAAGGGATTCCCCGGCGATTGCCAAAGGTTGGCCGCTGCCGGGCTGATTGCGGATTTCCACACCCTGCAATCCGTAGTGCCAAATGCCCCCGTTGTTTCTTTCTGTCTGATTTGCGTCAACAGATTCCGTGCCCTGATTTTGGCAGGGACTAAAAGGGTGCGGGGCTGGTGGCCCCGCATCAGCCGCATCCGGGCAGGTCTGCCCGAATGATAATCTTTTCCCGCCGGTCAGGCCCGGGTCCGGCACCGCCTGCGGCCACCCCTGCTGTCTGCGGCTGTGTCCGTGCCGGCGTTGAACGACACCTGCGGAAGCTGCACCACGCTTTCAAGTATCGGGAACCGTTCCACACTGTTCGGGATGGCACTGGCATTCACAAAATGCTCCTGGAATCGCGGCTCTATCGCGGTTTCGATCTTGTGGATCCTGCGCACGGTCTGTTCAACCTCTTTGCGTGCGTCCACGTTCAGAAGCGCGATGCGTGCACCTGTCCCCGCCGCGTTGCCAACACTTGTCACCTTATCAAACGGACAGTCCGGGATCATGCCCAGCACCATCGCATGTTTGATGCTGATGTGCGCCCCAAAGGCACCGGCGAGCACGATGCGATCGACGGTTTCAACCTGCATCTTGTCCATCAGCAGGCGCGCACCGGCATAAAGCGCGGCCTTGGCCATCTGGATAGCGCGGATATCCGGGTTGGTCACGGCAACCTTCGGTCCGCCTTCCGCCGTGCCATCCCAAAGCAGATACGAATAGGTACGCCCGTCAGCGAAACAGCGTACCGTGCCGGTTTGTTTGGGGGAGCCGATCAGGCCCCGCTTGTCCAGAATACCGGCCATGCGCATTTCTGCCACGACCTCGATGATGCCTGACCCACAGATGCCGGTGATTCCGCTTTTGAGGATCGAGGCTGAAAACCCTTCCTCGTCGGACCAAAGGTCGGACCCGATAACGCGAAAGCGGGGTTCCTTACTGATCGGGTCAATTTCCACCCGCTCAATAGCCCCTGGTGCGGCGCGCTGCCCGCCGGATATCTGTGCACCCTCGAAAGCGGGGCCGGTAGGGGAAGAACACGCCAGCACCTTATCCCTGTTGCCCAGAAGGATTTCGGCGTTCGTGCCGATATCCACAACCAGCACAAGGTCTTCAGATTTGTCCGGTGCCTCGGACAGTGCTACAGCAGCGGCATCGGCACCCACATGGCCTGCCACACAGGGCAGCAGGTAGACCCGCGCCGCCGGGTGCAGGTTCAGGCCCAGGGCCGCGGCCCGCATGGATACGCTGTCGGATGTGGCCAGTGCAAAGGGTGCCTGGCCCAGTTCTGACGGATCGATACCCAGCAACAGGTGATGCATGACCGGGTTGCAGACGAAAACCGCATCCACGATCAGCTCCCGGTCGATCTGTGCCTCGGACGCGATATGCACGAAGAGCGCGTTCATCCCTTCGCGCACCGCGTTTGTCAGTTTTTCCGCGCCATTCCGATTCATCATCGAATAGCTGACCCGGCTCATCAGGTCTTCGCCGAAACGAATCTGCGGATTCATGAGGCCTGAGGATGCCACCACCTCGCCGCTTTGCAGGTCGCACAGGTGCGCCGCGATGGTGGTGGAGCCGATGTCGACCGCAACCCCGTAGACAGATCCTTCGTAGAACCCAGGCCAAATGGCCATGATCCGCGGGGAAACCGCAGCGTCGCCCATATGGATCGCGCAGGTGACTTTTCGGTCATTCTTGCGCAGCACCGGTTGCAGCATTTGCAAGGTACGCAGGTCTGCCCCCGGATGCGGCAGGCTATACTGTCGGCACAGGGCCGTCACGAGCCGCTCCATATCTCCCCCGGGGTCGTGCATGTCCGGTTCCGGCACCTCGACAAAGAAGAGCCGGGTGGATGGGTTCAGGACGATATCGCGGGCCTCGACCCGCTTGCGGATGACCTGCTTGTGCACCTGGCTTTCGGGTGGCACATCGATCACCGCGTCACCCTGCACCCGGGCCTGGCAGCCAAGCCGACGCCCGTCGATCATCCCGCGCCTGGATTTGAAACGCTCTTCGACCGTGTTCCATTCGGTCAGTGCATTCCGGCCCACGGTGACACCGTGTTTGGGAAATTTACCGTAGCTCGGCGTGATCTGGCATTTGGAGCAGATACCCCGCCCCCCGCATACGCTGTCAAGGTCCACGCCGAGTGCCCGTGCGGCATCCAGAACCGGCGTCCCCACAGGAAAACGCCCGCGTTTACCCGAAGGAGTAAAGACAACAAGGGGGTTTTCTCCAGCCATATTCCTTATTCCTTTGCCCCGCACCTTTGATACGCTACATATCTACCGGCCAGGCGTCGGGAAAACAGTGCCGGTGCGTCAATTCCTGTTCCGGACGCGACCTCTGGTTCGAAAGAGCGGGAGCAGACGGGGAACCGGCCACCCCATCATCTCCGCCGACGGCGTCCGCCACTGCGACGGCCCCGGGTGCCGTTATCGCCACCGGGGCTGGCAGCGGCTTTGTTGAAGGTGATCCAGGCCGCCCCGCCTTCGTCATTGTTGGTCAGAAAATTGGCGGCGCGGATGGCCTCCATTTCCTTGCCCGGGTGCGGCCTGGTGAAGCCGAGGCCAAACATCCGGCAGAACGCCTCGTCATCCATTCCCTCGGGCAGGATGATGCCTGCCGCGTCTGCCTCGGCTCGTTTTTCGGCGATCCTGGTGCTGCTGACGGGCAGGGCGACGGGGTTCATTATGGCCGACGTCATACCCGCGGTTATGGCCATCGGCAGAAAGGCGTTGTTGATCCCATGCCGGTTCGGCAGGCCAAAACTGATGTTTGACGCGCCGCAGGTGGTGTTCACGCCGAGCTCTTCGCGCAGGCGCCGGATCAGGGCAAAGACCTGCAGCCCGGCCGTGCCCATGGCACCGATGGGCATGACCAGCGGGTCAACAACGATGTCCCGGGTCGGTATGCCGTGGTCGGCGGCACGTTCCACGATTTTCCTGGCAACCGCGAAACGCACGTCCGGATCTTCTGAAATCCCGGTATCGTCATTGGAGATCGCCACCACCGGCACATTGTATTTCGCCGCCAGCGGCAGAATCATTTCCAGCCGCTCTTCCTCGCCGGTTACCGAGTTCAGAAGAGGCCGCCCCTGCGCCGCCTCGAGCCCTTTTTGCAGTGCCCCGGGAACCGAACTGTCGATGCAAAGCGGCAGGTCGCAGACGTTCTGAACCGCCTCCACGAGCTGCTTCATCAGTGCCGGTTCAACAAAGTTGTTGTCCGCATAGCGCGGATCCTCGGCCATCCTGTTTGAGAAAACCGCGCCCGAATTGATATCGAGCACCGTTGCCCCCGCCGCAGCCTGGGCAATTGCGTCCGCCTCCACGCGGGAAAAATCGCCCAGCTCAAGCTCCGCATTCAGTACTTTGCGACCAGTGGGGTTGATTCGCTCCCCAATCACGCAGAACGGTTCATCAAAGCCGATGATGGCGGTTTTGGTTTGGGATTCGATGATGGTGCGGGCCATGGCCTTGAGAGTTTCACAGGATTTGTTATGCGTATCTAGGGACGCACATCAGCCCGCCACAGCGCATAAACGACATAACCGGAAATATACGCGACAGACATGGGCCTGACTTTGGCCTGATAACGGAATACGTGATCAGCACCGAAGCTGCGCCCCGCTGTAAACCCGCTTTGCAAATTCATTGGTAATCCCGGTCCGGGATGTTGTCAGCCGGGGTATCCCCCCTTTTTTACAGCGCACAGGGTTATGCGCTCATCGCCGGTCGGGCGTTTGGGCCACCGTGTACGGCGACCCAGTCTGCGCATGTTCTGATGCCGCCAAGGGGAAAGAAGTGCACTTGCGCAATGTTGAAATCCGGGTGCGCGGCCTTGTGTGCGGCGAGGTCGGACAGAAGTTCAGTCGGCTCAAAGGGTAACAGCAGCCTGGTCACGTCCCTGGTCCGCTTCTGCAGGACACGCAGGGACGGGCCGACGCCGCAGGCAATCGCGAACCTGATCATGGTCTGCAATTGCGCGGGCCCCGCGATGCCGATGTGCACGGGGATGCTGATGCCGCGTTCCACCAGGCTGTCGCACCATTCGATGACCGGCGGTGCCTCAAAACAGAATTGGGTGACGACTGCCATCTGCGCGTCAGTGCGGCTGGAAAACGCCTGTTTCCAATCGAGCGCGGCGAAAGTGTTTGTGCGTCCGCCGTCCGGATCGATATCAGTGTTTGGTTCCGGATGACCCGAGACGTGCAGGCGGGTGAAACCCGCCTGGTCAAACATCCCGGTTTCCAGGAGCTGCATGGAGCAGTGAAAGTCGCCCCTCGGGGTGTCCACGCCCCCGGCGAGCAGCAGGGCCTGGCGCACGTCGGCTTCGCCCTGGTAGCGGGCAATCCAGTCGCCGAGTGTTGCCCTGTCGGCGATAATTCGGGCCGGAAAATGGGGCATCACGCCAAAGCCTTCGCTGTTCAGGCGCCTGGCGGTTGCGACCATATCCTCAATCGGAGTGCCGTCGATATGAGCGATGTAGACGCGGGTGCCTGCCGGGATGATCGTGCGGAAATTATCGACCTTCTGCGCAGTACGGGGCATCACCTCAATGGAATAGCCGGTAAGGAAGTTCTCCAGCTCCGGGTTCATCCGGGGCTCCGGTTTCGTTCTGAATTTCAGAAAGGCCATCAGGGCTCTTCTATGCCCGGCCGCTGTTTTTAACGAGCATCCTGATACGCGCCTCGTCGTATTCGGCGGTGATCCGTGCGGCTTCTGCAGCCGCAACCTCATCCGGGTTGCCGTCAACCGGGTAGGGCTTTCCCCTGTGCCATTCGGCGAGGTAGCTGTCGGCATCCCGCACACCGTCGCGCATCGCTGCGCGGTCAATCGCCTGTTCAAAGCGTTCAGGCAACTGCACCTTGAATCCGCCCCGTCCCTTGCCCACGATCACCTGGGCCGGAATATCGCGCCAGTAAACAATTGTTACGTCCGGCATGTCAAAGATCCCGATCCTGCATTTTTAATCCCGGCCGCTCCACAGGAATCGGGCCGATTTTCAAGGTGCTTTCCTGCGTTCCCTGATCGGTTGGCGTCCGTGTGCATATTCACGGCTGTCAGACATGCTGTCCACCGTTGATTTCCACCTCCGTCCCGTTGATGTAGCCCGCCTGGTCCGAGCAGAGGAAATAGATTGCGTCGGCCACCTCTGACGGCTGGCCCAGACGGCGTTGGGGAATTTCGGCCACAATCCCTTCAGTGCCGGGCGACAGGATGTCGGTTTCAATCTCGCCGGGCGCAATGGCGTTCACCCGCACACCCAACGGGCCGAAATCGCCGGCCATCTCTCGCGTTAGCGCGGCCAGGGCTGCTTTTGACGTGGCATAGGCTGCACCGGCAAACGGGTGCACCCGGTAACCCGCAATCGAGGTCACATTTACAACCGCACCGCCTGCGACCTGTAGTTCCTCTTTCAGGGCGCGGGCGAGCACGATGGGGGCGAAGAAGTTCACATGAAACACCCTGCCCCAGTCCCGCAGATCGGTGTCAAGTGTATTCAGCCGCCCGCCATCCGGCCCTTTTGGGCTTACGCCGGCGTTGTTGACCAGCGCATCCAGCCTTCCACCGAGCCGTTTGCGCACGTCTTCGGCTGCGCGGATTGTGTCGTGCGGGTCGCCCAAATCCACCTGCATATGGTTTTCCTTGCCTCCGGGCCAGGGGCAGTTCTCCGGAAAAGCCTGGCGGGAACAGGTGATGACACGCCAATTCTCCGCCTCGAACCTCTTCACGGTGGCATGCCCGATCCCGCGCGATGCGCCGGTTAAAAGCAGGGTTTTTTTGTCAGACATGAGCCAGGATACTCGTTATCTCCGATTAACCCGCCTGGCTTGGGAATCTTGTAACAGGAGGGTTCTGGTCACAGGTTTGCGGGTAATATAATACGGTAAAATTACCTGCGGGCCAATAACGCAAGTGCCCGGCCCCGGGGAAATGGTTTTGAGGTGGCTGATACCGTTGCAAACATGTTCATTCGGATGCGGACTGGGCCGAATACGGCCCTGGCACCCTGGCACAGGCGGCAATAGGACGGCTGTTACGGCCTTTCACCCCGGGTTCAGCCGCGGTATGAGCAGATGAAAGACGATGTTATCCATCCCCATGTGCAAGGCAGAGATTGACCGGGTTATGCGCACCCGCATGTCTATCGGATCAAAAGTGTGCCGTAATGCCCCTTGCATCGGTGCCGCCCGGCATGGGCCGATTATGCCCGATACCGTGCGCATGTGTGCCCGGCCTTTGGCCCGGCGGACGGGCGCGGACTGCGACCTGCACGAAAGGGGGCTTTATTCCCGGATGACCGCTGCCGATGTGCCGGCCTGTGCCTGGTAATGCCAGGGAAACGCGACAATTCCGGGCGCGGTCGGCGCGACCTGCGCGTACGGGTGAAAACCGCCAAAGGGCGCCGTCTGTCATCCAGGAACTGGCTCGACCGCCAACTGAACGACCCCTATGTCGCCCGCGCCCGCGACGCAGGGTATCGCAGCCGTGCAGCCTTCAAAATACTGGAACTGAACGATAAATACAGGTTTTTGGTGCCCGGTGCCCGGGTCGTTGACCTGGGCTGTGCGCCGGGCGGCTGGTGTCAGGTCGCCGTGCCCTGCGTGAATGCCCTGGGCAAAAGGCCCGGGCCTGTGGGGCGCGTGACAGGCCTTGACCTGCAAGAGGTGGAACCGATCATGGGTGCCGAAATCCATCGGCTTGATTTTCTGCAAGACGATGCGGATGTGCAGATCAAAGCCTGGCTTGGTGGGCAGGCTGATGTGGTGATGTCCGACATGGCCGTAGCGTCCTGTGGCCATAAACAGACGGACCACCTGCGTATTGTCGCGCTGTGTGAGGCGGCGGCGTATTTTGCTTTTGACGTGCTGGACGGGAACGGGACCTTTGTGGCCAAGGTGCTGACCGGCGGCACTGAAGGTGCTCTGCAACACATTCTTAAACAGAAGTTTGCCAAAGTGGCCAACGTCAAACCTTCGGCAAGCCGTCCTGACAGTTCTGAAAAGTTTGTCGTTGCCACCGGGTTTCGAGGATAACAGACGGGCCGCGGTTATTGCCGCGTGTGCCCTCTGCGTTTTAAGCCGGTGCGCAGGATGGCGCGGGTGGATAAGGCAAAATCGCCCCGCCACAGCCCCGGGCGGTGTTTTCATATTAGAGCAGGTCATTGCCCCAGGTGCCAACAAGGCAATCATTACCGGCTCCGCGGAGGATCGCGTCCCATACGGACAGCGTTACGGTTTGGGTATCAGGGGTTCCGGGCCACAGAATATTTTCTGCACCGGGGGCCTGATGCCTGTTACAGCCACGGTGCCGTTGAGCGTAGTGCCAGGTGATTCGGTGCCCCTGTCAGTTGTGGCAGGCCCGGGTTTTATGGCCTGGTCTTCCGGCTTTCAAAATGCTGTCTGCATCCGGTGCAATAACCCTCCTGTGTGCCATACATTTTCTTCCTGTTATCCGGATGATTATATCCCGGAATGTCACCAGGATTCGGCGCGTTACGGGATGTCAGCCCGACATGTTGCCCCGCCAGACAAACGCAACCGGCGCGAGGTCATGTTCGGCAATCTCCAGGGATTGGCGGCGCGGTGCCACCGGATACGACAGATGTCCCAGGGGATTCCTGTAAGCAATCGTTCGCGCGGCATTCGTCATCTATTGGATATGAGTCCTGAACCTAAGGAGATTCTTAAGTGAGAGCCCCCATGCAAGTGTCCACATCGATAATGTATCCGTGATGGCAGGTTCTTTAGATGGCGGTTGTGGGGATGATACCCTTGCGGGCGGTGCCAGTGCGGGTCTTTTCCTGATTGACTTTGATGCACCGGATGTGGACGTGATCGCTGATTTTGAAATCGGTGTTGACCGCCACAGTGCTTTTCAATGACAAACCCTCTCGGGCAGGCACACGGCCAAGGATGACGGCACCGGCAACACGATTGTGGGATGGTGTGCCGCCGGCGTTACCCTGCAAGGCGTGGCCTGTTCTGACCTGCAAGCCTTTTATGAAGCCCAGGCAGAGGCTAACGAGGCGCATTACTGCCTAATCCACGAGCAGAATATCCATTCGTCCCTCCGGTGCGGGGGCCATGGCCGGTAGCAACAGGCCGACAGGCCACTTTGTTCTGTTCGTCTGCAAAAGACCGCGCAAACAGGCGGAAATGAGGAAGAAATGTTCAGATGATTGCATCGCGGGCCAGCCGGGCCTTTCCTGGCCCATCGGCCGCGTTCGGCTTTCAAGCCCCGCCATCGGTCAAAAGTGCCCGAAACCCGCAGTCAGCGTATCCTGCCCGGCGTTGAAAATGGAAGGGTTCCTGTAACGCAGCGGCCAGAGCAGGCCCCACACGGTTTTCCAAAAATTTCTAACCGGAAATCGGGTTCCTCTACAACCACCCTGCCGCTTCCCGCCTCACGATATCTGCCATCATATCGATGTGCATCTCATCATCGTTCAAGCACGGGATATAGGTAAACGTCTCGCCCCCCGCCTCCTCGAAGCTTTCCTTTATCTCTTCATTTATCTCTTCCAGCGTTTCGATGCAATCCGCTGAGAATGCGGGTGCCATTATGGCGATGTTCTTTTTACCTGCCTCGGCGAGGCGCGCGACTTCTTCTACGGTGTAGGGCTTTAACCAGGCTTCTGGTCCGAATTTGGACTGAAAGGTGGTGATCAGCTCATCCTCTGTCATGCCAAGCGACGTGCGCAGCAGGTCCGACGTGTCATGGCACATGCAGCAATAGGGATCGCCCGAATTGGCATATCGCTCCGGCAAGCCGTGGTAGCTGGCCACCAGAACATCGGGTCGGGTGTCAATCCTGGAATAGGCTTTTTCAACCGAGGATTTCAGCGCGGCAATATAGCCCGGGTGTTTGCAGTAGGGCGGCACGGTGCGGATGCTCGGCTGCCAGCGCATTGTGATAAGCTTGCGGAAAGCCTCGTCATTTGCCGTGCCGGTCGTCGCAGCGGAATACTGCGGGTAGAGCGGGAAAAAAATCAGACGGTCACAGCCAAGCTGCTTCATCTTTTCGATCACAGACGGGGTGGAGGGGTTACCGTAACGCATGGCGAACTCAACCTCCACATCATCACCCCAGGCAACCTTCAGACGCTTGCGCAAATTATCCGTCTGATTGCGGGTGATTGTCAAGAGCGGGCTTTCGTTTTTTTCCTTGTTCCAAATGCCGGCATAGGCTGCACCGGAGGAGAACGGACGTTTGGACAGAATCACCAGCTGCAACAGAGGTTGCCAGAGCCATGGGCTGTAATCGATAACGCGGGGGTCAGACAAGAACTGCCCGAGGTATCGGCGCATGGGCCAATAGTCGGGCGCGTCAGGCGTTCCCAGGTTTGTGACGATCACCCCAACCTTGTCGAACCGTCGTGAGGGGTCAAGGCAACTGCCCGGCTCAATCAACTGATCTTTCAGGATTCCGTCCATTTGACTTTCTTTTTTAAATTTGCCCCTAAACTAGGGTGCAGTCCTGATCTGTCACCTGTCTGCGATAATCCCTTTTTATCTTACTGAAAGGGGACAAATTGGCGCATAAACGACATGTTAACCTTTTTACTGGCCTACCGGGTGCAGATAAAGCCGGGGAGATTACGTGTTTCACTATCCTGATCTATTAAAGTTCGGTGCACTCGGGCGGGCGTTAAAGACGATCTATCAGGACCGTTGCATGAGCTGCGGGGAAGAGATCCTGGGCCAGGCGTCCTTATGTGCAGCCTGCTGGTCAGCTGCCCACTTCCCAAGCGGCTTGATCTGCCAGACATGCGGGGTCGGGCTCCTGGGCGATGAAAGTGATGGGGTCGCCTATTGCGAGACCTGCAATACAGAGCCTCCGCCGTGGTCCGCCGGTCGGGCGGTCGGGCTTTACGAAGGGCCGTTGCGACAGATGGTGCTGGCACTGAAACACGGGGACAGGCTGGATTTGGTACCAACGATGGCAGCCTGGATGGCCCGTGCCGGTGCAGACCTGCTTGGCACCGACAGTTTGCTGGTTCCGGTGCCTCTGCACTGGCGCAGGCTGTTGTCGCGGCGCACGAACCAGTCGGCACTGCTCGCTGCGGCAATCGCCAGGCAGGCGGGGGCTGACCACATCCCGGATTTTCTGAAACGCCACCGGGCGACGCCGTCGCAGAAAGGGCTGAACCGGGCCGAGCGGTTGGAAAACCAGCGGGCCGCTATCAGCCTGCATCCCAAACGACCGGGGCAGGCCGAAGGACGCCATATCGTGCTTGTCGATGACGTGATGACCACCGGTGCCACGCTGTTTGCCGCGGCAGAAGCGTGCCTTGCGGGCAGTGCTGCATCCGTGAACGTGATCGTTTTTGCCCGCGTTGCCCGCCCGGAGCAGACGCTTGTATATTGCGGAAACCCTGCGCTTGTGAAACAGGAATAAAGCAGGCGGATATCCACACCACATCGATTCGCGGCCACTGTGTTATTGCCAGGCGTCTTTTGATTCGGAAAAATGTGCCGTTTGCGGAGTATGATATGATGACTTGCCCGGCCGGAAAGGTCAATATGGCCGAATGGACCGGTGGCGGACGCACGGTAGTGCAGATTTTTATCCGGGACGGCCGCGTCGGCGAGGCTGACAGTCTGTACGCCCTGGAACGGGCAGGCAAGTTTCATGGGATGCCGGCGGCGTGATCCTGTGTGCCGGGATTATCCAACTTTGCAGCGGCGATGATCCCGCGACGAATTTGATCGAAACACAAGGATTTATTGGCGAAGCCGCCAGTCAGGGCGCACAGTTCGTTGCGACACCTGAGGTGACAAATTGCGTATCCGCCTCGCGCAGCCACCAGCAGGATGTCCTGCACCACGAAACAGACGATCCGACCTTGGCCTCTCTTGCCTGCCAGGCGCGGGAGCTGGGCATTTGGCTGCTGATCGGATCACTCGCGCTGAAAACCGATGATCCTGACGGGCGTTTCGTAAACCGGTCTTTCCTGATCGGCCCGGATGGCTCGTTTCACGCACACTACGACAAGATCCACATGTTTGATGTGACCATCGATGACCAGGAAACCTACCGCGAAAGCGCGGGATATCGGCCAGGGGGGACAGCGATTGTGGCACAGCTGCCGGATACGGTGCTGGGCCTGACCATCTGTTATGACCTGCGTTTCCCTTACCTGTTTCGCCATCTTGCGCAGGCTGGTGCCGCAGTGATCACTGTGCCAAGCGCGTTTTCCCCGGTCACGGGCGCAGCCCATTGGGAAGTACTTTTGCGCGCACGGGCCATCGAAACCGGGTGTTTTATCCTTGCACCGGCCCAGACCGGGGATCACGCTATCTCTCGCGGTCGACCAAGGACAACCTATGGGCATTCACTGGTTGTGGCCCCGTGGGGGGAAGTTCTTCTTGACGCCGGAACAGACGTGGGGGCCTTTGTCTGTGACCTCGATCTTTCGCAGGTAGCGTCGGCAAGAACCCGTGTGCCGGCACTGGGCCATGACATGGTCATCGCATGAATGAAACAAATCTCGCTACAGCCCTGACAAGGGTGACGCCATACCGGAACCTTGTCTTATCCTGCCCCTTTCACACTTCCGGTCACGTAGTTTACCGAAAGGTCGCGGGCGCATATGCCCCAGCTCCGGCTTAGCGGGTTGAACACGAAACCCTTGCGATCAACCGGCCGCAGTCCGGCCTGTTCGATCAGTGCAAAAAGCTCATCAGGTGTGATGAACCTTGACCATTCGTGCGTACCTTTTGGAAGCCAGCGTATCACATACTCTGCCCCGATGATTGCAAAGAGGTAGCTCTTCAGGGTTCGGTTGAGTGTGGAGCAAATCATGATTCCACCCGGTTTCAAGAGCTGCCCGCAAGTGATGAGGTAGGTGTGCGGGTCGGACACATGTTCTACCACTTCCATGTTCAAAATCACGTCGAATTGCTCGCCCTCGGTGGCCAGAGCTTCCGCGGATGTGTGGCGATAGTCGATGTCCAGGTCCATCTGCTCCGCATGGAACCTGGCCACCGGGATGTTCCTCCCCGCTGCATCAATCCCCACCACGTCTGCCCCCAGACGAGCCATCGGTTCGCTCAATAATCCGCCACCGCAGCCGATATCCAAAAGCCGTAGACCTTCCAGGGATTTCAGCGAATCGCGATCACGCCCGAACTCCGCAGTCACCTGGTCAACGATGTAGTCCAGGCGACAGGGATTGAGCATGTGCAACGGTCTGAATGCGCCACATTCATCCCACCATTCGGTGGCCAGTGCCTCAAACTTGGCAATCTCGCCTGCATCTGCTGTGGGTGCCATTGTCTTCCCTTCACGTAGCTGACACATTTACGTCATGGAGCGATATAGTTCACCCCTGCGAAATGCCGAGAGCCAAATCGGCACACCGCGGCTGCTGTATCCGGTCATCCGGCCCTACACCTGCCGCATGATGGCGGTGCCCGGGCAGCTTGCGAACCACGTGCTTTACGTGGAAGAATGCGGCAACCCGAAAGGCATCCCGGTGGTGGTTCTGCACGGTGGTCCCGGCGGCGGATGCAGCCCCGGCATGCGGCGGTTTTTCCACCCGGACGTCTACCGGGTCATCCTTTTTGATCAGCGTGGCTGCGGGCGTTCACGGCCCCATGCCTGCATAGAGGACAACACCACCTGGGATCTGGTCGCCGATATTGAGTTAATCCGCCAGGAATTGGGCATTGACGACTGGATCGTCTTCGGCGGTTCCTGGGGGTCTGCGCTGGCTCTGGTTTACGCGCAGACACACCCGTATCGTGTCTGCCACCTGGTGCTGCGCGGGGTTTTCACGATGACCCAAGCGGAACTGAATTGGTTTTACGGCGGTGGTGCGGCGGCGTTTTTTCCGGAAGCGTGGCACACCTTTGAAAGCCTTTTGCCGGAGGAGGAGCAATCCGACGTCATCGAAGGCTTTGCCAGGCGCCTTTTTGGCGAGGATGAAGATGAACAGATCCGCTTTGCCCGGGCCTGGACCGAATGGGAAAGCGCGCTTGCCTCGTTGGAAAGAACGCGCAACCGCGGGTCGGTGCCGTCGTCTTACGCGCTTGCCTTTGCGCGGATCGAAAACCACTACTTCCGCAACGCGGGCTTTCTGCGTGAAGACGGCCAAATACTGGCTGACATGCACAAGATCGCGCACATCCCGGCTACTATCGTGCAGGGCCGATATGATATGATTTGCCCTCCGCGCACGGCTGTTGCCCTGCATAAGGTCTGGCCTGGCGCATGCTTCGTGATGGTTCCAAACGCGGGTCATTCCCTGTCAGAGCCGGGAATCGTCTCTGCCCTTGTAGGGATCATGGATGACCTGGCGTGAATCCGGATCCTGGCTTTCGCTTGAAATGCACGGAAGTTTCCCGTACAAGGCGAATTTGGTCATTCAATGAGTCGCCAAAGAACAAAGAAAACAACAGGGAGACAAGGGGTGAGCCCGGTGCCAAGGATCATCCTGCAACGCCTGGCACTTGGGGTGCTGACGTTGCTGGCGGTATCCATACTGATTTTTGCAGCCGTAAACGCGCTGCCGGGCGACTTTGCCCAGGCTATCCTCGGACAATCCGCAACACCCGAAGCGGTGGAAGCTATTCGAAACGATCTGGGCCTGAACGAACCCGCGCTGATCCGTTACCTTGACTGGCTTTTCGGTATCTTGTCCGGCGATTTCGGAACGTCGTATTCCCAAATCAAATTTGTGGAATTCAGCGGTGAAAGCGCGGCACAGGGCGGTATCGCCAACGTTTACGACCAGCTGGTGCCGAAGTTCAAAAATACCACGTACCTGGCATTTGTGACCGCCTGCATCGCAGTCCCGCTGGCGCTGTCGCTTGGTATCCTGGCCGCGCTTTATCGCAATTCTGCCTACGACCGGGCGGTGAACATTGCGACGCTGAGCTCCATCTCTTCCCCCGAATTTTTCCTGGCCTACATCCTGGTGCTTTATCTGTCGGTGCTCGGCGGATTCTTCGATCCTGTGTCTAACATCAACGCGGAAATGACCGGGTGGGAGCGGCTGACAGCCACGATGCTGCCTGCCCTGACGCTGACACTGGTGGTGACCGCGCACATGATGCGAATGACCCGGGCAGCGATCATCAACCTGCTCGCCTCTCCCTACATTGAGATGGCGCGGCTTAAAGGGATCAGCCCGATGCGGGTGATTGTGCACCATGCCCTGCCCAATGCGCTGGCCCCGATCATTAATGTGATCGCGCTGAACCTTGCCTACCTGATCACCGGTGTGGTCGTGATTGAGGTGGTCTTTGTCTATCCCGGTATCGGGCTCACCTTCGTGGATGCGGTGAAGAACCGCGACATCCCGGTGGTGCAGGCGTGCTGTCTGATCTTCGCGGCAGCCTATGTGTTGCTAAACCTCACCGCTGATATCCTGTCAATTATCACCAACCCGCGTCTGAGATACCCGAAATGAACCTGCTGCTGGTTATTGAAATTTTCGTTGCAGCGGGCGTTTCTGCCCTTCTTGTGCGCAATGCAATGACCACGAACTGGCGTGATGCGGGAACCGGAACCTACGTCGGCTTTGGCATGGCCGGGCTGCTGCTGCTGGCAGTTATCCATTACTACTTCAAGACGAAATACTTCCCCGTTAACCCGGACATGCCGGAAGGGTCATTCTTCCGCTGGGCCCTGCAGGGCCTTGTTATCTTTGGCATCTCAGGCTGGTTTTTCCGCGAATTTGGCAAGGCAGTTGGAACCGAAGGGTCACGCAGGCTTTTCCGCAGCATGCCGGTAACGGCAAGTTTTGGGGTGTTGACGATCCTCGCTTATGCGTTTGTTGCTCTCTTTGCCGGGCCGATCCCGCTGTCGATGGTTGTGCTGGTGGCCGTCATCGGTGCACTGATATCAGGTGTGACACTGAATGTATCCGGCGTGACCGCCATGCGCATCGGATACGGGATCACTGTCGTGCTGACGGCAACCTGCCTGGTAATGTACTTCTGCGGTGGCCTGGCACCTTATGGCGAGGCGGAGATCCTGCCACGTGCAAACCTGCTGCCCGGCGGCAATGCGGCCACGGGCGGTGATCCGGCGCACCTGCTGGGTACAGACCAGATTGGCCGGGATATCCTGTCGCGCCTGATTTACGGTGCGCGCAACACGGTGGGCATCGCCTTTATCACCACATGTCTGGCGTTTCTGATCGGGGGCACCTTCGGATTTCTGGCCGCGACGCTGGGTGGTTGGACGGATCAGGTTTGCTCCCGCATCGTGGACGCGCTTATGGCCATTCCGCAGTTGATCTTCGCACTGCTTCTGATGACCATTGCAACAGCCTGGGCCGGGTCGAACGGGGCACTGATCACGCTTTATATGATCCTTATTATCGCGGTGCTCGATAGCACACGGGTCTACCGCCTGTCGCGCGCCGTGGGCCTGAACATCGTTGTCATGGACTATATTGAGGCGGCAAGGCTTCGCGGTGAAAATCTGATCTACCTGATCTTTCGGGAAATTCTGCCCAATGCCACGGCACCCCTGCTGGCCGAGTTTGGCCTGCGCTTCTGTTTCGTCTTCCTGACGATTGCAGCACTGTCGTTTCTCGGCATCGGCATCCAGCCGCCGCGTGCGGATTGGGGTACGATGGTGCGTGACCTGGGGCAGTTCATCAATTTCGCCAGGTCCAGCCCGCTGACAGCGGCCCTGCCGCTGATGTGTGCCGGTGCTATCGCGCTGCTGACCGTCGCGGTGAACTTCGTTGTGGACTGGATGTTGCACCAGTCCTCTGGCCTGAAAGGGTAGGGCCATGCCGGACAAGGAAATGCTCGTCAAAGTACGCGATCTGAAGATCGAGGGCCGGGCAGGTGAAATTTGGACGCAAATCGTCAACGGTGTGAACATAGATCTGCACCGGGGGGAGGTTCTGGGCCTGATAGGTGAATCCGGTGCGGGCAAATCAACCATTGGCCTTGCCGCCATGGGCTTTACCCGCGATGGCTGTCGGATTTCCGGGGGCACGGTGGAATTTGACGGCATTGACCTCGTCAACGCCAGTGCGCCGCAAAAACGATCCCTTCTGGGCAGACGGATAGCCTACGTGGCGCAATCTGCCGCCGCGTCCTTCAACCCGGCGCATAAGCTGATTGACCAACACACGGAGGCACCGACCTGGCACGGCGTTTATGGCAGGACAGAAGCAGAAGAAGATGCGGTGAGCCTTTATGCCCGGTTGCGTCTGCCAAATCCGGACGAGATCGGTTTTCGCTATCCTCACCAGGTGTCCGGTGGCCAGTTGCAACGGGCGATGACCGCTATGGCTATGTCCTGTCGCCCGGACCTGATCGTTTTTGATGAGCCTACGACGGCACTCGATGTGACAACCCAGATCGAGGTTCTGGCAGCAATCCGGGATATCGTGGACCGATTCGATACCGCCGCACTCTATATCACACACGACCTGGCTGTCGTGGCGCAGATGGCTGACAGGATTAAAGTGCTGTTGAAGGGCGACGAGGTGGAAGAGGCGGACACCCGCACCATGCTGGCCGCGCCGAGGGAAGATTACACAAAATCGCTTTGGGCCGTGCGCAGCTTTGTGCGCAACCAGAAGCCACCGGCCCCCGGGAATGAGGTGCCGGTGGTCAGCGTCAAAAACGTTGTCGCGGCCTATGGCAAGGTGCCTGTGCTGCACGGCATCGACTTTGACATCCACGCCGGGCGCACGGTCGCGGTGGTGGGTGAATCCGGATCAGGCAAATCAACCCTGGCGCGTTGTATTACCGGGCTTCTGCCGCCGCTCAGCGGGTCTGTTGAATTCGACGGTGTGGCCCTGCCCGCCGACTATCGCAAGCGCAACCGGAACCAGCTGCGCGAGGTGCAGATGATCTATCAGATGGCCGACACCGCGCTGAACCCGCGCAAGACTATCCGAGAGATTATCGGCCGCCCGGTTGAATTCTACCTCGGCCTGCGGGGGGAAGCGAAGCGGATGCGGGTGGAAGAGCTTCTTGAACAGATCGAGCTGGAACCGGCGATGTTCATCGACCGCTTGCCGTCCGAGCTTTCGGGCGGTCAGAAGCAGCGCATCGGCATCGCCAGGGCACTGGCTGCTGAACCAAAGTTTATCATCTGTGATGAGGTAACCAGTGCGCTTGATCAATTGGTGGCTGAAGGTATCCTGAAACTGCTCGCCAATTTGCAGGATGAGCTGAACCTGAGCTATATGTTTATCACTCACGACCTTGCCACAGTCCGTGCGATTGCGGACGAGGTGGTGGTGATGAAAGCAGGCAAAGTGGCAGAGGCAGGACCAAAAAACGTAATGTTCACCCCGCCGCACCACCCATACACGGGCCTGTTATTGTCTTCGGTGCCGGAAATGGATCCGGACTGGCTTACAACCTTGCTGAATGAACGGGGAATCGATAACATCGGCGATGCGGCAAGTGAAAAGGTCGGATGATATGCTCAGCCGATTTCAGAGAATTCCAAAGGCAATAACGCCTGGAATGAAATGTCAAATCACCTAACCGAAGGAGACGGGAATGACGTTTAAAATGAACCGGCGTGGCGTCCTGCAAGCGGGTGCCGCTGCTGGTCTGATAGCAGCTGCGGCAAAAACCTCTGGTGCTGACAGTAATGGTCCCAAACGCGGCGGTACGCTGCGTTTGGGTATTGCAGGGGCCAACACTTCTGACAGTTGGGATGGTCGGACCCACACTGACACTTTCATGATCATGATGGCGTACGGCGGCGTTTTTGATTGCCTGACGGAAATTGCCGCCGACGGCAAGCTGCAGGGCGAGCTGGCCGAAAGCTGGGAAGCCAGCGCAGACGCCAGAATCTGGACGTTCAACCTGCGCCGGGGCGTGACCTTCCACAACGGCAAACCGTTTGGTGCAGACGATGTGATCGCGTCGCTGAACCTGCACACGGCAGAAGGTGCCAAATCCGCCGCAAAGCCGATTGTGGCCCCAATAACCGACATGAAGAAGATGAATGATTACCAGGTGCAGTTCACGCTTGCCGCAGGCAATGCGGACTTCCCGTACCTGTTGTCGGACGCTCGCCTTCTGATTTACCCGGCCGGCCAGGAAGAAGAAGCCATCGCCAGGGGCATCGGCACCGGTCTTTATACGGTTGAGAGATTTGATCCCGGCGTACGCTTTGTTGGCAAGCGCGTGGACAGCCACTACAAGGACGGCAGGGCCGGCTGGTTCGACAGCATCGAGGCTATCGCCATCAACGACCCTGCTGCCCGAATGAACGCGCTGATGACTGGCCAGGTCGATACGGTGAACCGGGTGGACTTCAAGATCGAGGCACTGCTGAAAGCAAATCCGAACGTCAGGATTATCGAGGTGACCGGCAACCAGCACTATACGATGCCAATGCTGACGAACGTTGCCCCGTTTGATACGCTGGAAGTGCGTCAGGCCCTGAAGTACGCCGTCAATCGTCAGGAAATGGTCGACAAGATCCTTCTCGGCCACGGTGCTGTCGGTAATGATCATCCGATCGGTCCGGCAAACCAGTACTACGCTGCTGATCTGCCGCAAAACGATTACGATCCTGACAAGGCGAGGTCGTTGCTTAGGAAAGCCGGCATGGACGGCCTGAAGGTTGACCTGTCCGCTGCGAACGCCGCCTTCATTGGTGCGATTGATGCGGCACAGCTCTATCAGGCTTCTGCCCGGGCTGCCGGTATTGAGATCAACGTGGTGCAGGAACCTGATGATGGCTACTGGTCCAACGTCTGGATGAAGAAGCCGTGGTGTACCTGCTACTGGTCCGGCCGTGCGACCGAGGACTGGATGTTTTCCACCGCGTATGAGACCGGCGTGCCGTGGAACGACACCCGGTGGGAAAACGCACGCTTCCAGTCTTTGCTTCTTGAGGCACGACCGGAACTGGATACCAACAGGCGTCGTGAAATATACACCGAAATGCAGGCTATCATGTCGTCCGAAGGCGGCACTGTGGTTCCGATGTATGCCAATTATGTCGATGCCATATCCACCAGGCTGATGCATGGTGAAAGCATCGGCAATATTTACCAGATGGACGGTTCCCGTGCGTGCGAGCGCTGGTGGTTCGCCTGATACAGGTTTTCGGGCAGCACCGCTGCCCGGAACTGCCCGAACAGGATACGAAAGCCCCCGCATGTGCGGGGGCTTTTCATGCCATCCGGCAGCCTTGGCCACTGTTTTTATCACAGTGACAGGATCGGTATTAAACATCCTTTTTGAAACCCGGGGGGTGGCGGTCTCTGTCCGGTATTTGATTCAGTAACCGCTGATGGATATCGTGACCGGGCGGAATTATATGTGGTCCGGGAAATGCAGAGGACGAAATGGTTGCTATCGTAGGTGCGGCGCGGACGCCGATGGGCGGGCTCCGGGGAGTTTTTGCAGACGTAACCGCTGCAACCCTGGGCGGTGCGGCCATCAAGGCCGCCCTGGATTGCGGGAGCGTGGACGCGGGCCTGGTCGAGGAACTGCTGATGGGTTGCGTCTTGCCGGCAGGCCAGGGCCAGGCACCTGCCCGACAGGCCGGGTTTGCCGCCGGGCTGGGCGCGGGTGTGCCAGCCACAACGGTTAACAAGATGTGCGGTTCCGGCATGAAGACGGTGATGATGGCCCATGACCAGATTGCACTCGGGCAGACCTCTGTCATGGTCGCGGGCGGCATGGAAAGCATGACGCAAGCCCCTTACATTCTGCCCGGTATGCGCGACGGAACCCGGCTGGGCCATGCGCAAATCAAGGATCACATGGTTCTAGACGGGCTTGAGGATGCCTACGATAAGGGTTGCCTGATGGGCCTCTTTGCCGAGGCCTGTGCGGAAAACTATCGGTTCACCCGCGAGGCACAGGATGAATACGCGCTGCGGTCGCTTTCCCGTGCGCTTGACGCGGCGCGAAGCGGCGTCCTGGCGGGCGAAATCACACCCGTGACGATCAACACCCGCAAAGGCGAGGTTACGGTCAGCACGGATGAACAGCCGGGCACCGCACGGCCGGAAAAGATCCCGCAATTGCGTCCGGCATTCCGTGCCGGTGGAACGGTGACAGCCGCCAACAGCTCGTCTATCTCTGACGGCGCGGCGGCCCTGGTGCTGGCCTCGGACGCAGCTGTGGCGGATCAGAATCTGAAGGTCCGGGCGCACATTGCGGGGCATGGAAGCCACGCCCAGGCACCTGAATTGTTCACCACCGCCCCGGTGGGTGCGGCGCAAAAACTGCTGGATCGGTTGGGCTGGTCCGTGAACGATGTGGATCTTTGGGAGGTGAATGAAGCTTTTGCCGTGGTGCCTATGGCTTTTGCCCGGGATATGAATATCGAAGCCGACAGGATGAATATCCGTGGCGGTGCCTGTGCGCTCGGCCATCCCATCGGTGCCTCAGGCGCACGGATCATCGTTACCCTGCTGAACGCGCTGGAAGCGGGCGGCGGCAAACGCGGTATCGCGGCTATATGCATTGGTGGCGGTGAGGGAACGGCCCTGGCAATAGAACGACCCTGACCACAGGCCCCCGTGGCGTGATTTTTTGGGGGCGGGGTCAAACCCGCGCCTTCCGGCCTGGCTTCGGCCCGGCTGACCTGCACTGCAGGAATGCCCGCCATGACAATACCGACCCTGATACCATCGGTAAGCGTCAGGGTTTCGCCGCCGCAACGACCACGCCGAAGAACGGGTTCAGGAAGTGGAACATCGACGCCCGCAGCGCACCGATACGGACTACCAGGTTGAACCAGATGATTGTGGCAATTATGCCCGGTGCAAAAACAGTGTAAAGAAATGCCGCCGTCAGGGAGCGGGGCCAGGCGATCACCTGATTTTCCAGGAACAGGGCAAAGGGGGGCACCGTGACAGAGCCGACCGGCATCTGCAGGCCGACCACCACTAACAGATTGCCCCCGCCGCTCGCTGTGCGTACGGTGTGGCGCGGTTGTCAGGGCACACACACCGATGATGCACAGGATAAGGCCAACTCCATCCACACCACCCGTCATGCGGACCCCCCCAGGATTACACCTGCGCCGCTGAAGACGGCCACCAGATCGATCCAGCCGGTCATGCTGAGCCGCCGGCCCATGATAATCGCACCGGCGAGGCCCGCCAACAGCGGCATGGTCGATGCAATGACTGAGGCGAAAGAGGCCTCAATGCACTGCATGGCAACGAAAAACAGGCCGAGGTAGAGTGCGTTTTGCCAAACACCGAAGATAACTATGGCGCATAAACCGGCGCGGTTCAGGTGCAGGCGTTGGCCCGGCATCCGGGCGAACCCAACAACCGGCAGACCTGCGACCATAAAACGGATAGCACTGACAGCCAGATGCAGTGCCTGTAAAACGATTATCCGGGCAGAGGTGAAGGCCGATGACCAGAGGAAGGCAAACACCAGCCCCGTAATTATTGCGCGAAAATCCATCAGATCCTGCCGCCTGCGATCAGCGCATCAGTGGCGCAAGCGGCAGAAAATGAAAAGATCATCCAATAACGGACGACCTGAAATTTCCACATGAAATGCGGTCAGCTGTTGATGGCGTCTTTCAGGGCCTTGGCGATGGTCACTCTGGCCGTTCTGTCGGCAGGTTTTTCTATCTTCTCGCCGGTGGCCGGGTTGCGCACCATACGCTTCGGGCGATCACGACAGACGAATCTGCCGAGCCCCGGCAGCATCACTGCACCGCCAGCGCACACTTCATCGGTTACAACCTCTGACAGGGCGTCAAGCAGGCCGTTTACCGATTTCTTGTCCGATCCGGTCTTCTCTGCGAGTGCTTCGACCAGCTGGGCTTTTGTCATGGGTTTCTTTGTCACGATGGCGACTCCTGTTTTGTTTCTGTGACAGAGCAGATGGTTGCATTTTACAGCAATTTTTGTGTCTATCAGCAGTCACCTAGCAGGATATTGGCACCCGGCACAATCTTTTTACGGCGAAAAACAGTTGAAAATCCCAATTTCAAGGGCCTTCATGGCCCTGAGCATCTGAAATGCGCACAAATCCACCCCGAACATCAAAGGAAGGCTATCATGTCAGAACTGCGCGGTTTCCAGGGGTTATAGTCGTTCCGGGTGCCGTTCGCGCGAAGTCCTGGTGGCCTGGATGCCGCCAGAATGCAAGCCCATTCTGCTATGCATGGGCCTGTCGCCTGTCAGAGGCTGGCCTGCAGCTCCGCAAGGATAGTATCCGTCATCGCCGATGTGCTGACAGGGACGCTGCCCTCCGTCTGCATCAGGTCTTCAGTGCGCACACCTTTGGCGAGTACACGTTCCACCGCATTTTCCACCCGGTCAGCCTCTTCCCCCATATCAAAAGAATATCTCAGTGCCATCGCGAAACTCAGCACACACGCGCATGGGTTTGCCTTTTCCTGCCCGGCGATGTCCGGGGCAGAACCGTGCACAGGTTCGTAAAGTGCCTTCGGCCGCCCGTTTTCCATCGGTGCGCCGAGGCTGGCGGACGGCAGCATGCCGAGCGAGCCTGTCAGCATTGCCGCGCAGTCCGACAAAATGTCGCCGAAAAGATTATCCGTCAGGATCACGTCGAACTGCCTGGGCTGGCGGACAATCTGCATGGCACCGTTGTCAGCATACATGTGACTCAGGCCCACCTCCGGGTAGTCGGCATGGACCGCTGTCACGACCTCCCGCCAGAGGATGCCCGATTCCATGACATTGGCCTTTTCCATTGAGCAGACCTTTCTGTTCCGCCGCATGGCAAGTTCGAATGCCGACCGGGCCACCCGGTCAATTTCCGCTTCTGTGTAGCGCTGGGTGTTGATCCCTACGCGCTGGCCATTCTCTTCAAAAATCCCGCGCGGTTCCCCGAAATAGCTGCCGGAGGTCAGTTCCCGCACGATCATGAGGTCAAGGCCGGAAACAACATCCCGCTTCAGGGATGAAAAATCCGCCAAAGCGTCAAAACATCGGGCCGGGCGCAAGTTGGCGAAAAGATCCATTTCCTTGCGCAGGCGCAGAAGGCCCCGTTCCGGCTTAACCGAAAAATCAAGGTTATCATACTTTGGCCCGCCAACGGCACCAAGAAGCACCGCGTCCACTTCCTGTGCCTTTGCCAGCGTGGCATCGTGAAGCGGTGTGCCATGTTTATCATAAGCAGCACCGCCGACAACGTCTTCAAAGACATCAAACCGCACGTCCCGCTTGTCGCCCATCCATTCAATGACGCGGGCAACTTCATCCATTACTTCCTGGCCAATGCCGTCACCTGGCAAAATCAACAGAGAAGGCGTGTTCATCGCGGTATCCTTTCGGCAATCTGACCGATTATGCCTATCGCGGCGGATACCGGGGGGCAAGCCGCAAGCATTTGCCAGGATTCGGGCGGTTTGCCGGATCAGGGACCAATCGGTCGGACAATGCGCCGCCGGAATCCGGCAGGAATGACAGCATCTCCGGCGGTCGTATGGCGGTGCTGGTCGCAATCCGGCGGGCAGAACGGTATCCCCTTCAGTTCGCCAGGAAGTACTTCCTGGGGGGCACCCTTGACGTGGGTCGCCGACCTGTGTCTTCCAATGGTTCGCGTCTCCCCGCCAAGGGTCTGTGCCGCCTCAATTATCAAACCAGGCATATTGCGCCAATTTCCATTTATACATATCCCCCAGGCGGCGTCATTCCAGGTCAACCCAGACAAGGTAGTGGTCGGAGGCGCGTTCGCCGGCGTGGTGCAGCAACTCTGCCCTTGGTGTTCCCGGCACTGGCCAGAAGACACCCGCGTCATGAACTGTGAAATCCCTTGAGGGCAGCACGAAGTCGGCCCTCAGGTTGCCGGGGCCCGGATCATCGCGCCAGTCGGCTGTGTCAAACGCTGGATCCCCCCGATGGCCGGCGTTTGCGCCCGCCTGGTTCTGTGCTGCAATCCGTGCGCCTTCGGAAGCCGGTGTCGGGTCTTGCAGGCGCGGATGGATGAGAAGGGACCGGATGGCGGCCCGGATTCCATCACCGTCATTTGGATCAGCATTGAGAACCCCCAGGATGACCACCGGGGCATCCGCAACTGCCGCTGTACCGGGAACGCGTCCTTCCGCTATTGCCGCCAGCAAACGGATCTCATCCGCATTTCTTTTACCGTTGGCATCTTCCGGCCCGTCAAAAACAGGCGGGGTCGGGTGGGCAGCAATGGCCCAGAAAATGCCTCCGCCTGGCCGTTCAAGCGGGATAGCCCAATGAGCCCTGCTCGACAATCGCATTACGCTTTGCGCTTCCGCGGATGGAAAAGGGGAACCGTCTTCCGACACAGGCAGGTTGGCCCCTGGAATGTCGCGCCACAGCAGGCTGGACAGATCTACCGTGTCGGCCCCGATAGGGAAGCGCGACACCAGTGCCATTGCATATTGCCCGCGAAAATTGCCGTAGCCGTAAGCGTCCTCCGGCCCCCGCAACAGGGTATCGCCGTTCAGGTCCAACTCGCTGGGTATACCTGCATTCTGCGGTGGGGCAAAAAAATAGGGGTAGTCGATGCCATCAAGTACCCCGCTGCTTTCCTGAAGCAGATCAAGAAACGCACGCAAGGCCCTGTTTTCGTGATCATGATCGACTTCATTCAATAACAGGACATCAGGGCGTACCATCCGGATGATCTGCGCCACAGCCATGACCTGCGCATCGCGTTCCAGGATGTCTTTCAAGAGCAATCCTGGCCCCTTGCGCGACATGGAGGTATTGTAGGTGGCAATACGGAATATTTCCGCCGCCGCCGGGACAGCGTACAAAAGGGCCGCGACAAGCGCGATGATCAGCCTTGTGGTCGTTCTGCCGGGGCCACGAAAAGAAGGACGGGAATATGTAATATATTTTTCGGTGCGGCCCCCAGGGTCAGACCCAAGGCATGCTCTGGGCAATTTTTTCCTCATGCCTTTCAAGCGCATCGCTTTTTTGCATGGATAATCCAATGTCATCCAACCCGTTGAGAAGGCAGTGTTTTTTGAATTCATCCACCTCAAAGAAAAACTCAGTTCCGTCGCTTGCGGAGACTGCCTGGCACTCCAGATTCACGGTGATTCGTGCGTTGGCACCCCTTTCGGCGTCTTCCATCAGGGCGTTGACCGCATCCTGGGGCAGAACCACGGGAAGTATCCCGTTTTTGAAGCAATTATTAAGAAAAATATCCGCAAAAGAGGTGCTGATCACCACTTTGATTCCGAAGTCCTTAAGTGCCCATGGTGCGTGTTCACGGGACGACCCGCAGCCAAAATTACCGCCAGCCACCAGAATTTCGGCTTGTCTGTAGGCAGGACGGTTTAGTACGAAATCCTCAATCTCGGACCCGTCCCGATTGTAACGCAGCTCGTCAAACAGGTTCACACCCAGCCCAGACCGTTTGATTGTCTTCAGAAACTGCTTGGGGATTATCATATCCGTATCAATGTTAATGAGCGGCATGGGCACCGCCACGCCGGATACGGTCTCAAATTTATCCATATCTTTTGTCCTTGTCTCTTTGCCCGCTCATGGGCTGTAGCCGCTGGGCGTCATTGGTTCATCCTGCCACTGATACCACATTTGGCAAGGCCTCCCACAAGACGTCCCGAAGGCCGATTGCGCTGTTCAGGTCTTTTGTCGGGTATGCGCGGGTTTCGGCAGTGCCCTGCGATTTTGCGATACCCGTTCAATGATGTCAGGAGTTCTACGGATTAAACCCTGATCGGTTCCTCAATACTGAAATCCACGTTTTGTTTGCGTGTGCAGCACCCCGGCCCTTGCCTGCCCTGATCGATAATCATACCGGTGCGCATCATGATATCTTGCTATACCGGGCGGCGCAACCCTGTTGATTCCGGTTCAACTGCCGCACATCCGTCAGCCGCCCTGTTACTGCTGCAGCCGCAGCCATGGCAGGGCTCAGCAGGTGGGTGCGGCCCTTATAGCCCTGGCGTCCTTCGAAGTTCCTGTTCGAGGTGGATGCGCAGCGCTCGTATTCGCCCAGTTGGTCGGGATTCATGCCGAGGCACATTGAACAACCTGCCATGCGCCACTCAAAGCCTGAATCGCGAAAGATGTCGGCGATGCCCTCTTCCTCGGCCTGTGCGCGTACAAGGCCGGAACCAGGAACGACCATGGCGCGCAGGCCGTCCTTGATTTTCTTGCCCTGCAGGATTTTAGCGGCAGAGCGCAAGTCCTCGATCCGGCCATTTGTGCAAGAGCCTATAAAGACAGCGTCAACCTCGATATCTGTCAATGGCATACCGGATTTAAGCCCCATATAATCGAGTGCCCTGCGCACCGCCTCTGCCTTGCCACCTTCGAAGTCACCGGGGCTTGGCACAACGCTGTCGATGGGCAGCACATCCTCTGGCGATGTGCCCCAGGTGACCGAAGGCGCAATGTCTTCACCGCGCAGCGTGACCACCTTGTCGAAACGGGCTCCCGCGTCGGTGTACAGCGTCTTCCAATACGCGACAGCCATCTCCCATTTCCCGCCTTTAGGCGCGTGGGGGCGACCTTTGCAATAGGCGAACGTGGTTTCATCCGGGGCAATCAGGCCTGCGCGGGCACCGCCTTCGATAGCCATGTTGCAAACGGTCATGCGACCTTCCATGGAAAGCGCACGAATCGCCTGACCGCAGTATTCAATCACATGGCCGGTGCCGCCTGCCGTGCCAGTCCTGCCGATGATAGCCATGGCTAAATCTTTTGCGGTTACGCCGGGGCGAAGAGAGCCGGTGATCTCCACCTTCATGTTCTTCGATTTCTTCTGGATCAGCGTCTGGGTGGCGAGCACGTGTTCCACCTCAGACGTCCCGATTCCGTGCGCCAGTGCGCCGAAGGCACCGTGGGTGGCCGTGTGACTGTCGCCGCAGACAACAGTGAAACCCGGCAATGTCCAGCCCTGTTCCGGGCCCACGATGTGCACGATTCCCTGCCGGATGTCGGTTACGGGGTAGTAGTGGATGCCAAAATCCCTGGCGTTTTTGTCGAGCGCGGCCATCTGGATTCGGCTATCTTCCGGCATGGTCGCCGGATCTCCGCGGTCTATGGTCGTCGGCACGTTGTGGTCCGGCACGGCAATCGTCTTGTCCGGTGCCCGCACCTTGCGGCCCGCCATGCGCAGCCCTTCAAATGCCTGCGGGCTCGTCACCTCATGCACGAGGTGGCGATCAATGTAAACCAGGCAGGTTCCATCCCGGGATTCATGGATTACGTGCGCATCCCATATTTTATCGTAAAGTGTTTTTGGTACGGACATATCCAATTCCTGCAAGGGAGCTGTGCGGGCAGGGCGGTGTAAGGGCACAGCCCGGGACGGGCACAACATGACACATCCTGCCGTGAAGGCGACAGGGCAGCCGGTAATGGTCTTTCATGCCTAGTACATGGGTCATGGGATTAAAATAGCCTGCCTGTCCGGTATGTGCAAGGGGTGCGGGCTGTTGGCCCGGCCGGAGCGTACGCTGAAACTGCCTGCACCTGTAAAAGGGCCACCCTGCCGGGATGGCCCCCTTGCATTTCAGGCACGTGGCAAAGGGTATCAGAAAAATTATTGCCCTGTCGCCGATTTCACCACCGGCCACCGGGTTACACGTCTCAAAGGAGCAAAATCGCCCGTTCTGTCCGGGTGCCCGCCAGGGCGACAGTCTTGCGAACCGCATTTTATCCTGTCGCTTTTATACAGATATCACCCGTATCCTTATAAAAATACGGTTTTCTTTATGTTGATTAATCTGTATTGATCCCCTCAAAAGTTTTCCGATACGCTTGTGCAGGCCGCGATGCTCAACCACACCCTTGAAGACTGGGAATCGAAAGCCGCGGCACTCAACATTCGTTCCCGGGCCTTCATCGGCGGCAAATTCGTTGACGCGCACTCCGGCAGGACGTTTTCCAGTACCAACCCGGCGACTGGTGAAGTTCTCGCCGTGGTGGCCGAAGGCGACGCTGCGGATATCGATGCCGCCGTCGCCGCCGCACGGGCAGCTTTTGACGATGGCCGGTGGGCGCACCTGGCCCCGGAAGACCGAAAAGAAGTGATTCTGAAACTTGCAGGCCTGCTTCGTGCAAACCTGGAAGAACTGGCACTCCTTGACAGCCTTGACATGGGTAAGGTGATCACCGATGCCGTTACCATTGACGTGCCCGGGGCCGCGTCCTTCTTCCAGTGGTATGCGGAGGCCATCGATAAGGTATACGGCGAAGTTGCACCCACAGGTTCCGGTGACCTCGCCCTTGTCACCCGTGTGCCGGTCGGCGTCGTTGGTGCCGTGGTGCCGTGGAACTTCCCGCTCGATATGGCGGCATGGAAGGCTTCCGCGGCTCTGGCGGCGGGCAATTCGATCGTTCTGAAACCCGCCGAACGATCACCGCTCTCTGCCCTCCGCCTCGCCGAACTGGCACTGGAGGCCGGTGTGCCGGAGGGCGTCTTCAACGTAGTCCCCGGTTTTGGGCCCACGGCAGGCAAGGCACTTGGCACACATATGAATGTGGACTGCCTCGCATTCACTGGCTCTACGGCTGTCGGCAAGATGTTTATGCAATACTCCGGCCAGTCCAACATGAAACCGGTCTGGCCGGAAACCGGAGGCAAGAGCCCCAACCTCGTCTTTGCCGACTGTGAAAATCTGGAGGCGGCAGCAGATATGGCGGCCTTCGGAATTTTCTTCAATCAGGGCGAGGTCTGCTCTGCCAATTCCCGTCTTCTCATCGAACGCCCGATCAGGGATCGGTTTGTGGAGATGATGATCAAACGTGCTGAATCCGCGCAGCCGGGAAATCCGCTTGACCCCGCATCCAGGATGGGCGCGATCGTGGACGAAACACAGACCATGGGCATCATGGAGTTTGTGGAGGCAGGAAAGCGGTCAGCCAATCTTGTGACCGGCGGGAGGCGGGTGACAGTCAACGGCAAGGGCTGCTTCGTGCAGCCGACGATTTTTGATGACGTGTCGCCTGATAATCCTTTGGCACGGGATGAAATTTTCGGCCCGATTCTGTCCGTCATCCCTTTTGATAATGAAGATGAAGCGATCACGATTGCCAATGATACGGTCTACGGGCTGGCGGCTTCGGTCTGGACCGATAACCTGGGCCGGGCTATCCGGGTGGCTGAAAATCTGCATGCGGGCACGGTTAGCGTGAATACAGTAGACGCCCTGTCCGCTGTCACGCCGTTCGGTGGCATGAAACAGTCCGGCTTCGGCCGGGATCTTTCCCTGCACAGTTTCGACAAGTATACCGCACTTAAGACCACCTGGATCAAATATAAGCCCTGAACATACCGCGTTTCATCCTTCGGCGGCCGTGTGGCGGGAAAATGTGCTAGGTGAAAAAAATCACTTTAGGGGTTGCGCCCCCCGGCCCCGGTGCCAAGGTATCTTCCTTAATTATCAAGCGGTTGCATGCGATTTCATGAAGAATTTCGGCTTGCCGCACAGTGCCGAATTTGAAACCCGCCACCTTGTTGCGGACCCCGCCTTGTCGGGCATGGACAGCACAGGGGATTCGGGCTGGCCCGCCCCTGATTGTCGCTTGCAAAGACCTTGTCCGATTGCGGATACTGCGTCCTGTACCTTGGCCGCCATTTGTGGGGGAGAAAACCATGTCGTCGACCAATGATATTCTTGAGCAGGACAATCACCTGATTCAGTCATTTGCCGATCTCAACGCGCTGAAACAACAGGGGGCGCGGACAGTAATTTCGCGTGCGGAAGGCCCATATGTCTATGGCAGCGACGGGCAGCGGATGATCGACGGGATTGGCGGGCTCTGGTGCGTGAACGTGGGCCACGGTCGGGAAGAGATCATCAGCGCGGTAGCCGACCAGCTGCGTACGCTGGACTACTATTCGACCTTCTACAATTTCACTCACCCGAAGGCGGCGGAACTGGCAGCGAAGGTGGCAAGCCTTGCGCCCGGGCATCTGAACACGGTCTATTTCGGCAATTCCGGCTCTGTCGCCAATGACAGCGCAGTGCGTATCCTGCACCACTATAACATTCGCAAGGGCAAGCCGGAAAAGCGCATTGTGCTAAGCCGGACGGGTGCATACCACGGGTCCACCCACCTGGCGATTGCGCTGACCACACCGCTTTATTCCGAAGGCTGGCATGCGGCCCGGGATATGGTGCATCATTTGCCGTCCTCACACCACTGGCGCGATGGCGGGGATATGACGGAGGCGGAGTTTCTCGACTATCTGATGGCCACCATGCGCGAGGCGATTGAGCATATCGGCCCCGATAGCATCTGCGCCTTTTTCGCGGAGCCGATCCAGGGCGCAGGCGGCGTGATCGTGGCACCGGAAGGCTACCACAAGCGGGCACTGGAGATTTGCCATGAATACGACATCAAATATGTGGCTGATGAAGTCGTGACAGCCTTCGGGCGGCTGGGGCATTTCTTTGCCTCCGAAGACGTCTATGACATGGTGCCTGATATCATCACTACAGCCAAAGGGCTCACGTCCGGATACCAGCCTTTGTCGGCTACAATCGTGTCTGACGACATTCATGATGTAATCAGCGGTCCGGACGGGATGTTCATGCACGGCATGACCTATTCCGGCCATCCGGCGGCTTGCGCGGCAGGCCTCGCCAACATCGCGATCATGGAAAATGAGGGCATTCCGGAACGGGTGCGCACCACTGGCAAGCAGTTCGAGAGCATCCTGCGCGGGCTGATGGATATCGGAATGGTGGGTGAGGTGCGCGGTTCACACTTCATGATAGGCATCGAGTTCGTCAAGGATCGCGCCACCAGGGAAAGCCACGCGCCTGAGAAGCAGGTGGGCCTGAAGGTTGCGCAAGCCTGCCAACGGCGTGGATTGATTGTGCGCCCCCTTGGCAATGTGCTTATTTTGTCGCCAACCCTGATCATGGATGCGCCGATGTTTGACGATATCGCTGCAATCCTGCGCGAGGCGATCAATGAGGTGGCCACCGCGCTGTGATCCGAAGACACTTGCGTACGGGCACGTATTTAAATCCAGGGGGTGGGAATGGAGAGTTGGGACGGGCCATCAGCATGCAGGCCCTGAGCGGAGCGGCCCCAGCCGCGGCCATCGTGCTGCGCCAGGTGTCCAAAACCTTCGGCGATTTCACCGCGCTGAGCGCGGTGAACTTCGAAATCGGCGATAACGAATTTTTTACCCTTCTCGGCCCGTCCGGCTGTGGAAAGACTACGCTTTTGCGTCTGATTGCGGGGTTTGAGGATACGACTGGCGGCACAATTCACCTCTATGGTGAAGAAATTGGGAACCTGCCGCCCAACAAGCGGCCCGTGAATACGGTTTTCCAGAACTACGCGCTTTTTCCGCATATGACTGTTTGGGAAAATATCAGCTTCGGTTTGCAGATGCTGGGTTGGACCAGGAAGGATATAGACCGGCGGGTAGGGGAAATGGTGTTGATGGTAAAACTCGACCAGTTTGCGGACCGCAAACCGTCCCGGATGTCGGGCGGGCAGCAGCAGCGGGTAGCTCTGGCGCGGGCCATGGCACCACGACCCAGGGTGCTTTTGCTTGATGAGCCGCTGTCGGCACTCGACCTGAAGTTGCGCCAGGAAATGCGGACGGAACTGAAGCGGCTGCAACGGGAAACTGGCATCACCTTCATCTTTGTGACCCATGACCAGGGAGAGGCCCTCTCCCTGTCCGACCGCATCGCGGTCATGTCAGCGGGCGAAATTCAGCAGATCGGCCCGCCATCGGATATCTACGAATACCCGGCGAACCGTTTTGTGGCGGGCTTTATCGGTGAGACAAACCTGATCGGCGCCAAGGTGACGGCTGTGGGGAAGGATGTTTTGACTTGTGAATTATCGGATGGCGAGATCGTGCATGCCAGGTCCGATGCCCCCGTATCGGAAGGCAGGGCTGGCAGCATCTCGCTCCGCCCGGAGCACCTGACGCTCAGCTGGGAAAAACCCGTCGGCGAAAGCCTGAGAGGGGAAATTCTGGAGGTCACCTACC
This sequence comes from Paracoccaceae bacterium, assembly GCA_014323795.1. GTDB lineage: Bacteria > Pseudomonadota > Alphaproteobacteria > Rhodobacterales > Rhodobacteraceae > Amylibacter. Next base: position 38,201 of record JACONK010000028.1, read on the forward strand.
TCGGTACCGATATGCAATACCGCGTCCGGCTTAGCGACAGGTTGCACCTGGACGTGCGCCATCAAAACAAAAACAATGCGATTGTGGCCATTAATCCGGGTGCGCCCGTCTACATCAGCATCGCAGACAATGCTGCACGGTTTCTGGTGCGCTGATGGCAGCAGGGGACGGTAGCATGCCAACCGTATCGGCGGCGTTCGCGCCGCTCCGCAACTGGCTGATGGCACCGAGCTGGCTGATTGTCGGCTTTTTCCTCGTCCTGCCGGTTCTCCTGATGCTGGTTTATTCCTTCCTGACAAAGGAATTCCGCGGTGGCGTCATCTGGGAACCCACGCTGGCGGCTTATGATCAGTTCCTCTTTGATCGCGGGCTCTTTGGGGATGCTCCGCCTCGCCTGCAGTGGGCCTATATCCAAATTTTTTTCCGCTCTATCACACAGGCCGCAGGGGCCACTTTCTTTTGCCTGATCATAGGTTTTCCCACCGCCTATTTCATCGCAACGCGGGCGGATAATGCGAAGGTTGTCTGGCTCTTTCTCGTGACCGTGCCTTATTGGGTCAACCTGCTCATTCGCACTGTGTCGATGAAATTCCTGATTCGTGATAACGGCCCCCTGAACGAAGGGCTGACAGCACTTGGCCTGATCGATGCGCCGGTCCAGCTGATTAACACCAACGTCGCGGTACAGCTTGGTCTCTTCTACAGCTACCTGCCATTCATGGTTTTGCCAATCTACGCTGCCGTAGAACGCTATAACTTCGCCCTTTCCGAGGCGGCAAGCGACCTCTACGCGCCCAAATGGATTATTCTGCGTCGTATCCTGATTCCGGTTGTTATGCCGGGCATCGTGGCAGGCTGCATCCTGGTCTTTGTCCCTTCACTCGGCGCATTCCTCGCGCCGGACCTCTTGGGGGGCGCGAAGACCTTCATGATCGGTTCCCTGATTGATGAACAATTCAAAGGGAACGCGGGCAATTGGCCTTTCGGGGCCGCCGCCGCCATGATCCTGCTCTTGCTGGTGCTGATCGTGCTGACGCTCTACGCCCGCAGCCAGTCGCGGAGCAAGGTCTGATGAGGCGGGGATTTGATATCAAACACTACGGCGGGTTCTTTGCCCTGACGTGCCTCTGCCTTTTTATACTCTACGCGCCGCTGATCATCGTGATGATCTACAGTTTCAACGACAGTCCCTCCATCACCCGATGGGAGTCGATGTCCCTGCGCTGGTACCGGGACATTTTCACTGGCGTGGAAAGCGAGAAATTCAAGGTTGCTGCCTGGAATTCGCTGACAATCGCCATCTCTGCTGCCACAGTCGCTACTATGGTCGCCACGGCAGCGGCGGTCGGTATGATACGTGGCGGCAACTTTCGCGGAAAATCGGTCAGTTTCGCGCTGATCTCCTTACCCGTCATGGTTCCCGAAATCGTAACCGCCGTGGCCACGCTCATCTTCTTTTCTGCCATCGGCTTCACGCTCGGAACCTTGTCGATCCTCGTCGCTCATATCGTTTTCTGTATCCCATTCGCGTATTTGCCGATCTCTGCCCGGCTTCAGGGAATTGAGGCATGTTACGAGGAAGCTGCCCAGGATCTCTATGCCACGCGCTGGCAGACCTTCCGTTACGTGCTGATGCCGGTACTCGGGCCGGGTATTGTGTCCGGTTTCCTGTTAGCCTTCATCATCTCGCTTGATGATTTCATTATCACCAGTTTCGTTAAAGGCTCGGGGGTCGAGACGTTGCCCACCGCCATTTTCGGTGCCGTGAAACAGGGGATCAAACCCAATATCATGGCACTGTCCACGCTCTTGCTGCTTTTTTCAATTCTCCTCGTGACGTGTTCCTATTTCATCGGAAAACGCGGGGAGGTGACCCACTCTGAACCCTAATCCAACAGGAGAAAATCCGTGAAAATGAAAGTGCTATCGGGGGCTGCCGCCCTCGGGCTGATTGCCGGAAGCGCATCCGCTGAAGGCAGACTGTCGATCTACCACTGGTTCGAATATATCCCGCAGGAGATTCTGGATAAGTTTACCGCAGAGACGGGCATCGAGGTAACCATGGACACCTACGATTCCAATGAGGCCCTGCTGGCGAACCTGAAGGCCGGCAAGCTCGGTTCCTACGATGTGGCGGTGCCGGGCGACTACATGGTCGCTATCATGAAGAACGAAGGTATGCTCGATATGATAGCCGATGGCGAACTTGCAAATGTGAGCAACGTGGAAGACAAGTGGATGAACGTTGCCTTTGACCCGGGGCGCAAACATTCGATTCCCTACCAATGGGGGTCCACCAGCTTCATGGTGAATCGCGATGTTTATTCGGGCGACATCCGCACAACGGATATAATTTTCAATCCGCCGGAGGTTCTGAAGGGCAGGATTAATGTGCTGGATAACCCGGCTGAGACCCTGGTTTTGGCCTCCATGCACCTCGGCATCCCGCAATGCACGACGGATCGGGATCAGCTGCAAGCGCTCGACGATCTGGTGCAGGGAGCAAAGGCTTACTGGGCGTCCTTCAACTCGGAATCCGCCAAGGACGTGCTGGTGTCGGGCGATGTTGCCGCTGGCATGATCTATAACGGCTTCGGCCAGAAGGCGCGGCTTGAGGGGGCGAATGTGGAATACGCCTATCCCCGGCAGGGCTACATCGTCTGGATGGACAACGTTGTGCTTTTGAAAGATGCGCCGAATCGGGCGAATGCGATCATGTTCATGGATTTCCTGCTGGAGCCTGAAAACGCTGCCGCCGTCACCAACTTTGCCCGTTATACTTCTGGTGTGAAAGGCGTTGGCCCGTTTCTGGATCCGGAATTGAAAACCTCGCCGGAGCAGAACCCGCCGGCTGATGCACCTGCGGGCAGCTTCATTAAGGTCTGTGATGAGGCCGCGCAAAAGGTCTATGATCAGATATGGACCCGCCTGAAGCAGTAATACGGCTTGCCATCTCCGGGCTACCAGCCCGGCGGGGATATCTCCCTGCCGGGCAAAAGCGGGTGGGGGCGGGATGATTCATGTCTCCACGACCGATATGATGTCCTTCACCAAAGTGTGCGCAAACTACAGCCGGCCGGAAGATCAGTTCTGGTGCAAGCGGAGCAGGTACCCGAACCGCAGGTCGCCGATATTCCAACAGAAACGGCGATTCCGCTGATGACGCGGTTTGGAATCCCCGCACTTGGTGAAGGTCGCGTACCATGCCGGTTCGCATCCGCACAATGCGCGATTTTGAATCTGCATCCAAACATCGGTCAGCCCCCCAGTCCTGTGCGCATTGCAACGCGGCGCATCGCGGTCAGGCCGTGCAGATACCCCAGCCCTTTCAGGCGCAGATCACGCAAGCTTCTGCTGTTTGCCATGGCGACCCGGTTTAGCATATCCACACCGTGCAAACGCGCCGTGATGTCGGGTTGTCGGCGTTTGGCATAGGTGGCGAGCATCTGCCTTGAGCCCGGTGCCTGCGGGCTTTTCCGGGCCAGAGACAGCAGGGTTTCAATGTCAGCGAGGCTCATGTTTAGCCCCTGTGCGCCGATGGGCGGCACCACGTGGGCGGCTTCTGAGATAAGGGCAACCCGTTCATCCGTCAGGGCCTTCGCCTGCATTGAGATGACAGGCCATATCGACCGGGGACTCGACAGGTGCAACGGGCCGTGCAGGTTGCACGACCGTTCCGACGCCGCGGCAGAAAATTCGTCTGCGTCCATCGCCATCAGTACTTCGGCCCTGGCGGTCCGTTCCATCCACACAACCGCGCTTTCAGGACCATCCGGGCCATCGGGCAGGGGAACTAGGGTGAAAGGCCCGCCAGTGCGGTGAATTTCGGTAGAGATATCGTTGCCTGGCCCCGCATGGCGGACCGTGAAGGCCATGGCCTGCTGGCCATACGTCCATCGGGTGACGGCAATACCCAGACTATCCCGCACGAAAGAATTGCGCCCGTCCGCCGCCACAACCAAAGGCGTGGCGATTTGTGTACCATCGGTGAGAGAGACAAGCACTTCCCCCGTCCTTTGGGTGATGCGTCCGGTGCCGACGCCCGGGCGAAAGTTCACGTTGCCCAACTCTGCCAGCCGTGCAGTCATTTCCCGACGCAGAAGCCAGTTGGGCAGGTTCCACCCGAAAGGCTGATCGGAAATCTCCGCCGCGTTGAAATCTGCAACCTTGCGGATGACGCTGGCCTCCCCCCCCGCATCGGCGATCCGCATAATCTGCAACGGTGCCGCAAAGGGGGCCAGTTTGTCCCATATGCCTGCACACGACAGCGTATTACGTGCGGGTTGCAAAAAAACAGTGGAGCGGTGATCGGCAGCCGGATACGTACAGCAGGTGGCTGGCGGAGAGGGATCCACAACCATCACCGAAAAACCGGCACTGCCAAAAGCCGCTGCAGCCGAGAGCCCGGCGATCCCGCCGCCGGAGACAAAGATATCGAAGCCCTGCCTCATAAACCGGAAATTAGGGCTGCCGCCAGCGACGGCAACAGCGACAAGAAGCCACGTGTTTACCCCCGCAGGGCATGTTGAAAACTCCGGTGCATGTGGCAGGCGGCAGAAAAACCTTGCATTAACTGCCACCGACCTGCAAGAGGAAAGGGAAACCGTGCAAAACAGTGGTATATTTTGGGCCTCTGTGTCCGATTGCGCCTATAGCCTATAGTAGCCCGATCCGCAATTTCTATGAGATGCACCCCATGGCACCCGAAGAAAAGATTAAATCTGCCATCAGGCTTTTGAACGAAGCTTTCCATGAGCTGCAGGCCGCGGCAAAATCTGAACGAACCCGACGGCGGGCCCCGATTACCCGGGATATCCACCGGGTCGCGAGAATGCTGGAAGACCCCCCGTGCTACTACAGCCAGGCCGGGCAGGACCGGGTTGTGGACCGCCTCTTGCTGGGTAAGCAGGGCGGTGTTTACGCTGACATTGGCGGTTATAACGGGGTGACCGGATCAAACACGCTTTTCTTTGAAATTTTCCGCGGCTGGTCCGGCATCCTTGTCGAACCGGCTCCGGCCCAATTGCGTCAGGCCGAAGCGGTACGTCGTTGCCCCTGTTACGGCTATGCCGTTGCAGGCGAGGCATGCACTCTCGAATTCATGGAAGTTACCGCGGGCTTTACCCAGATGAGCGGGTTTCTTGACACCTATGACGCGAATTTGCTGGCACAGGTACGCGGCGACCCGCGGCATCGGGAAAAGATTCACACGCTGGAAGCCAAGCCGCTTGGCTCAATATTGGCACAAGGCGGGCTGAACCGAATTGATTACCTTTCGCTCGATGTCGAAGGGGGAGAGATGGATATCCTTCGGTCCTTTGACTTCGATGCTTTTGACGTGCAGATCTGGTCAATTGAAAACAATACCGCCAATTCCGCCCTGCCGGAACTGATGAAGGAACAAGGCTATGACCTCGTCGAATTCGCAGGTGTCGACGATATTTTCCGAAAGCGGGAAAGCTAGGTGAATACGGCCAGAGAACCGCGTGACGCATATGCGCTAATTCTAAACGCTATAGATGTGGGTTGCTATCGCCCGGGCGAGCGTCTTGTTGAAAGTGATCTGGCAGATCGATTCGGTGTCAGTCGCACCCCGGTACGAGAGGCCCTGCAGCGGCTGGAGACGCAAAGCCTCCTGCGTCGCGAAGGGCGGTCGTTGATCGTGGCCTCGCTTGACCATAACCAGGTAGCAGAACTTTACGAGGTCCGATCCATGCTGGAGGGGTTGGCAGCGCGACTGTCAGCGAAATACGCAAGCCCGGAAGAGGTGCGCGTACTTTACGCCATGATCGAGGAAGACCGTATGCTGCTTGTTAAACCGCGGGAACTGTCGCTTGCCAATCGGCGTTTTCACCGGCAAATCCATTTGGCGAGCCGCAACCGCTTTCTGGTGCAACAGCTGGAGATGGTGCATCGGTCCATGGCACTTTTGGCGGAAACCTCTCTGGCCGCCGACGGGCGCGGTGAGATGGCGTTGGCCGAGCACAAATCAATTGTGGAGGCGATTGAAGCAGGGGATGGCCCGCTCGCCGAGCGGCACCTGAAGGAGCACTTGTCCCATGCTTTCGAAACCCGGTTGAAGCAGGATGCCTGGGGCATCAGATATAGAGATGACTGATCTGCAGGCCCAGGGCGCACCCCGTTTTCGACCTTTCAGGAAAAGGTACGGATTTTGTGGTACGAGAAGATGGAATTATCTTGTGGCTGGCAAGAGTTTCCGCATGGTCATAACACGGGGGAGCCGAAGACATCATCACATTGGAAAATTTTGCGTACAAGCAATACCCATGCGAACGTGAAATATCCAGTTCGCTATTCACGTGGATAACACCGGCGAATTCATGTGATCGATATGACGTACAACAAAACGCTGTCCACCATGTTGGCATTTTTGTATGTTCAAGGCAAGCGGGGCGGCATGGCTGTCAGGCCACACTGGCAGGCGATTGGACGGGCAGGGAATAGACCATTAGCGGTTGGAAGATACGGAACACAGCGCACATAACCGGCCAGATGCTATCAAACCCATCCGGCGGGTTCCGAAAATCGGGATGGACAATGTGTGAACCTGCAAATCCCTACACCTCGTCCTTGTGGCAGCGGTGCCGGTTGCTCCCGTCGTTGACAACCTGGCTTGCCGCATGGGTGGCCGTGGGTGTGCCCGTTCTGTTTTGAAAGGTGCGGACATGACGGTGACGATCAGCGCATTGGCAGAAGAACTGGGTTTGACAGCGGCAGGTGATTTGTCGCTGACGGTTGTGGGTGCGGCAGAGCCTGCGGCTGCGGGATCGGACCAGTTGGCACTTGCCATGGATCCGGCTTATGGCGGAAAGATTGCTGAAGGGTGCGCGCAGGCCGCTGTTGTCTGGATGGACGCTGATTGGCGGGCATTAGGCCTAAAGGCCGCACTCTTTGCCCCCCGGGCACGGTTGGCACTCGCCGGTGTCACGCGACGCTTTGATCGGCCGCCAGAAGTGGGGCCGGGCATTCACCCGACAGCGATCATCGGGCATGACGCGGAGATCGGCACCGATGCGGCCATCGGGCCTTACGTTATCATCGGGGTACGCGCCCGGATTGGTGCGAACGCGGTCATCACCGGTCACTGTATGATTGGGGAGGACGCCACACTGGGCGATAACGCTTTTTTACATCCGGGTGTGAAGATCGGTCCACGCATACGCATCGGGAATGGCTTCATATCCCAGGCAGGTACTGTGATCGGGGCCGACGGATTTGCCTATGTCACGCCGGAACCAGGCACGGTGGAAGAGGCCCGTGCCTCTGGTACCGTGACCGAAGGCGCAAGGCACCAGGGGTTTGAACGCATCTTCTCCATCGGCTCAGTCAATGTCGGAAATGACGTGGAACTGGGTGCGAACTGCACTATAGACCGCGGCACAGTTGCCAATACGGTTATCGGGGATGGCACAAAAATCGATAACCTTGTGCATGTGGGCCACAATGTGCACATCGGGCGGCAGTGTCTCTTGTGCGGCCAGGTCGGCATCGCAGGCTCCGCCACGCTGGGGGACCGCTGTGTGCTCGGGGGGCAGGTGGGCGTGGCGGATCACGTGACCGTCGGGTCCGATGTGGTGGTGGCCGGCAAGTCCGGTATCAGTTCTAACGTGCCGTCGGGGCGCGTTATGATGGGCAACCCGGCCATGCGTATGGATATGAACGTGCGGGTCTACAAGGCACTTCGTCGCCTGCCTCGAACGGTGGCGAAACTGACCCGTATCGAAAAGGCCATTTTCAGCGGGGGCGAAAACCGGTAAAGCAATGCTGATACGAATAAAACGGTAGCTGACGTGGCCACGCTTGAAAAAATCAGGGCAATCGTCGCGGAACAGGCATTGCTGGACCCTGCGGACCTGTCCGATGAGGCGACACTTGATGATCTGGGCATAGACAGCCTCGGGATTGTTGAGATCATCTACGCCATCGAGGAAGAGTTCTTTATTTCCGTGCCGTTCAATGCGAATCAGCCGGAGGCGTCTGATTTCGATATATCTTCGTTATCTGCGATTGCGGCGGCGGTCGACCGCCTGGTTACGGACCAGACCAGCGCGTGACGCGTCGTGCTGTGATCACAGGTTTCGGTGCGGTCACGCCCCTTGGGATTACGGCAGAGGCAACGATCAGTGCCATGCAGGCGGGTCGTTGCGCGATAGGGCCGGTGGATATCGCTGATGGGGACCGGTTGACCCACCCGATTGGTGCGCAGATCAAGGATTTTGATAGTGCCGCGCACTTCAGTCGCTCAGAGCAGGCACTTTATGATCCTGCGGTGCAGTTCAGCCTGGTGGCCGCGGCAGAGGCGATGGCGCAAGCCGGACTGTCAGATGGTGTGCCGATTCCGAATCGTGCCGGGGTTGCCCTGGGTACCGGCGGCGGCGGTATGTGCACCGTGGAAGACAGTTACCGTATCGTTTTTGCAGAGGGCAAGAACCGGGTCCATCCCTTTGTGGTTCCACGTCTGATGGCGAATGCCGCTGCGTCCCATATCGCGATTCGGCACGGCCTGCAGGGACCGGCCTTCGCGGTCACAACTGCCTGTGCGTCGTCAAACCATGCTATGGCCCAGGCACTTGGTTTGATTCGCTGCGGTGCGGCGGATATTGTTCTAACCGGCGGGGCAGATGCGATGTTGATCTTCGGTGTGCTCAAGGCCTGGGAGGGGTTGCGCGTCATGTCACCTGACGGATGTCGACCGTTTTGTGCCAGCCGCAACGGCATGGTTCACGGCGAAGGTGCGGCGGTCTTTGTTCTGGAAAGCGAAGCCCATGCCCGCGTTCGGGGTGCGACACCGCTGGTTGAACTTGCCGGTGCCGCGATGACGGCAGATGCGGCAGATGTGGTCATGCCCAATCAGGATGGTGCCGCCCGTGCCCTGGCAGGAGCTTTTTCGGATGCGGGGCTCTGTGCCGGCGAGCTCGGCTACATAAATGCCCATGGAACGGCAACAGCGGCCAGTGATCGCATGGAATGTGCGGCCATCCGCCAGGCCCTTGGGGCCGCGGCGGATGGCCTCGCTGTCAGTTCAACCAAATCACTGCACGGGCATTGCATGGGTGGCACCGGGGCGATTGAGACTCTAGCCGTGATATCCGCCCTGCGCGACGGGGTCATCCCGCCGACTGCAAACCGGCGTGAGGCTGATCCGGAGTGCGACCTCGATATCGTGGCAGGGGTCGCACGGGAAGTGCCTGTGGCTGCCGCGCTCAGCAACGCTTTTGCTTTCGGGGGTTTGAACGCCGTTCTGGCCTTCCGCGCAATAGGATAGGTGGCTGGCAGAATCCGGACCGCTGTATGTGAACCCGCGTATCGATTACTTCGGCGCGACAGCGTTCCAGGCCGCGGTGAAACCATTCAGGCTCAGCGATAACTGGATCGGCTCCTCCGGTGCCTGGATGGAAAATACGGTGATCTGCGCGGTGCTCCCGCGTTTCATGGCGTCAACCTGGGTACTGGTGAGGCCGAAACGGGCATAACATGCCAGCTGGTTGCACCAGGTGAAGGGATAGCGATTGGTCTTGCCGCTGTCGATTTTCAGCAGCACCTGTTTGGTCAGCAAGGTTCCAAGCGGCGTTGCCACATCAACGCCTGCGGCTGCCTTGCCGCCTGGCGGAAGGGCCGTCAGGAAGAATTCCGCAACGCTGGCACCGTCGCTGTCATAGATGAGGACGTAAAGCTGACAGATTTCCTGTTCGCCTTCTTCGCCACGGATGCAGCGGACTTCCCACGCCTCATGCTGTTCTCTCAGATAGTCTTCGCCGGACTGCGGCTCCCCGGAGACCGGAAACTGTTCGTCGCTGGTATTCCGGGTATCCTGTGCCGATGATTCATGGGGCGTGACCTCTGCACCGGGAGCCTCTTCTTTGGTCGCTCCGGTTTGTGCCAGTGCCGGTGCACTGAAAATCAGGCCGCAACACAGCATCCAACGTGCAACATGTGTCTTCATCGAAGTATCCTTGTAGATGATGCCCGCTTGCGCTGTTTTACAGGCTGCCCGGGCAGGGTCGTCAGGGGAAATGCCCACTGCCAGCGGATGGTCAGCAGCAAAAGGGGCGGGGTATTTTCAGGCGGAAATCGGCGGGTATAATCCTAAAATGAAACGCGCGGGGCATCCTCCGCACGTCTGCTCTATTTTGATTTTTGCAGATACTCCTGTCCGGACGGGCTGATTTCCTGCATGTGCCACTCTAGGGTCGGGATGCCATAGCGTCAACCGGTTGCCTGGATAAAAACCTCCGGGGCGGATTATTTTTCCGGTTTGCTCCGCGAAAAGGCCGAAAACTGTCCGGGCGACAAGGTGTGTGACCTGACCCTGGCCTTCGGTGAAAAATAAAGAGTTGGGGCGTCCGTGGCAGGGTCATTGTGGCTCGGAAATGCCAGGGATGCGCATGTGCCGGTCCCCGACATCATAGGCCCGCCGGTGCCGTTGTATGCCTGCCCGATGGAAGCGGAACTCATGGCAAGGCATTGTATTTTCCAGGGGCCTTTTCATATAAATGTGGCAGGAACAGATTTTTCTTCTTCCGCTTTTCGGGTTCTGTGATGTCAGGCCCGACACACCATGCGTCTGCGTCCCCCGGTTCAACGATAGCGGTGCTTCCGTTCCCGAATGTTTGTGGCGGGCAATCCTGTCGAGGGTAAGCCTGAACGTCTCAACCATGGCGTCCATACGCCGGCCTGCCGACCGGGATGTATTCCGAATCATCCTTCGATCAATACCAGCCCATTCAATTAGCTGATGGGCATTGATCCTCCGCGGTGTCCGCACGATGCCTTCCCCGCCACATTGAAAGCCCCGCAGTCTGCGCCGCAGACGCGCAGGGCACTGTCACTGTCGCCGAATCCCAGGTCCGGGTCTGTGCGCCGGTCCATATCCATTGCTGACATGTCCGGGTTCAGCCGGAAGGGGTACCATTCCACCGTCAGATCATGGTTTGGGTTTGCCTCCGCCGCCCGGTCGAGCCTGGTCTTGCCCGTGTAGCACCAAGGATAGACCGGGTCAGGGGTGATGTCAGGATTTATTATGATGGTGACCGCAGAACCTTGCGCCTGATTTTGCCGTTCGTGCCGCGCGGCAGCGTGTCTCTGGCAATGAATATACGCGGCTGTTTGTATCTGGCCATCCTGGCGTTGCAAAATTCCATAAGTTCTTCCGGGGTGGTTTGCCCCACATAATGCGCTGCTATGACCGTTACGCCAGGCTTAACTTCATGTGCCACGGCAGCGGCCTCGATGACGCTTGGGTGGGTCAGCAGAACCGCTTCCACTTCCAGCGGGGATACGCGATAGCCGCCTGCATTTATCATATCGTCTTCGCGGCCAAGGTAAGTGACAGTATCGCCAGCCATCACCACGGTGTCGCCGGTCAAAAACCAGTCATCTTTGAATCGGGCGGCGGTTTCCGCCGGTTTATTGAAATAGCCCAGCATCAGGCCCTGGTCGGATCGGTGGATCGCCAGTTGGCCCGGGCTGCCTTCGGGAACCGGCGCGTGATCCGGGCCGAGCACCGCGATGCGCCGTCCGGGTTGAACCCGGCCCGAGGTCGCCGGATCCAGCGGCTGGCTTGCGGGATGAGAGATGAAGGTGGAGCATTCGGACATGCCGAGTGCCTCATAAACCTCTTTCCCGGTCTGTTTTATCCAGGTGGTGCGCACGGCAGCGGGCAGTTTTTCACCGGCACTGAGCGCGTGGCGCAAGCTTTCGAAGCCCTTGGCACCTGCGCTGACGATCTGGCGGAACACGCCCGGGGTGGCGGCGAAGATTGACGGGCGCAGTTGCACGGCGAGCTTGCCCCAGACCCTGCGGTCCGCCGCACCGGTATAGATCATGGCTGTTGTTCCGGTCGCCCAGGGATCCAGCAGGCCGGTCCCAAGCGTGTAGGTCCAGTTGAAGGCACCTGAGTGCAGCACCCGGTCGTTCGGACGCAGGCCGTACCATCTGTCCCACATCATGCGTCGCGCCCAGACGGCGCGGTGGGCGTGCATGACCGCGCAAGGTTTGCCAGAGGTGCCGGAAGTGTAGATCATATAGGCGAGCCGGTTCGGGTCGCCGAGAACAGCCGGGATCGGGTCGGTAGCGGAGAGGGCCGCGACCCCATCCGTGTCGAGCGTTGTGCCAGGCAGCGGGATGGGTGCTAACCCGCCTGCAAAGCAGGTGAGTGCGGGGGATAGTTCTGCGGCTATTGATCGGAGCTCCGATTCTGTCAGCAGGGTCGAGGTCGGCACCGGGATTGCGCCGCGAATGATTGCACCGAGGAAGAGTGTTGCGAACGCCGGATCATTGCCCACACATAACAGTATGCGATCACCGGGTCGGATGCCACGGGCCGCAAGCCCGCCAGCGGTGCGATAGACCGCATCGCGCAGATCTGCGTAGAACCAGGTTTTCGGGGCTGTATCGGGGTTGTTCGCCACAATCAGTGCCGGGTCCGTGTCTCTGCCCGCGCCCAATACGTATTCGGCCAGATTGAAAGGGGACGGACAGGGCTCAGGCTGGCCCACCTCGAAGACAGAGAGCGACATAGGTAGCGTGATAGGGGTGTCTGCGGTCAGCGGGAAGGGCCGGGTGATGCACGGCGGTTTGCGGTCCTGATTCTGCACGGATCCGCACATGCTGTCTTCTGTTCGGGGCGCAACTCCACGTTCATGACCCGTATCCAACATCTGATGAGTGCTGCGCGAGTGCCTGCCGGCAGGAAGACCTTCGGGCAGCTGTCGTATCCGGCGGCATCGCACCGCCAATCCCCGAAGAGTGCCGAACATGATCCCGCACCTGTTGCGGTGTTTGTATCGGTGCCTGTCGTACCTGATGGTTTTCCTGCGCGTGTTTCGGCCAATGAGGCAGGCACGTATCCCTTTGTCCGGTCTGCGCCACCTCCGCAGCCCCCGCACCGCCGGTCGGCATCCGGCAGGCAGCCCGGCAATGCCCGCATGCCGATGTAGGCACTTACCCGGCCTGCCGCGCCACAACAGGCGGCCGGCCCCGACTGGCGCGTGTGCCTGCAACCTGGTTTTCAGGCCACTTTTGGCCCGGCCAATCAGGTGGCCCCGCCCCCCTTTTCACGCCACAGCCGGGTGCTGTCCGGTGAGCCCTGGGGCAGGGCACATCGATCATCACGGTCTCGTTCTCGCCGTGCCTGGCGGCTTATGAAAACTATACCGCCCGGAACGCGTCGGTCACCAACACATGGCTTGCCGTGGAACTTGGGGAAAAGAGCGCAAAACCCGCCACCGGCACCTCTGTCAGCCGGAACAGATCAAACATGGTTCCCCGTATTTTGCCCAACCGTGAATCAGGCCGGAAAATAGAAACCAATGGGCCTGACCCCAATCAAATGTATAATCCCCATTTTTCGGGGGCGGCAGGTCGTATCGGCATGGGGGCCGGGAAGTGGGTCTGCTCTCCACATACTTTTTTGAAACCTGTTCCTGTTTTCTTCCCGAGGCCTTCCGCCCTTTGGCACGTTTCTGTCATAAAATCCTGCTGCTGTAATGGGGAAACCTGATACGGCGTTCTGTGGCAAGGGTGTGAAAAATTCTGCATTTGGTGCGCAAAAGTACCGAACATGCGGAACCTTTTCATATATTGTTGGTGAGTGACTATCTGGATGTCGGCCCAATCATCATGATCATCTGGCGACCTTCCATTTTTGGCATATTCTCGACCTTGCCGGCTTCCGTTCCAACTACGTCATCCGCGACGCGCTGAAGAAGTTGCGCACCGAGGCACTGGTGCGCCATTTCGCGCCCGCGAAAGCGCAGGGTGACCTTCACCTTGTCGCCGTTGCCGAGGAATTTGAGGACGTTCTTCATCTTGACGTCGTAGTCGTGCGTATCCGTGTTGGGACGGAACTTGACCTCTTTGATCTCGATCATTTTTTGCTTTTTGCGCGATTCGGATTCCCGCTTTTGCTGTTCGTATTTGAACTTGCCATAGTCCATGATCTTGCAGACTGGAGGGGTGGCGTTGGGTGAAATCTCGACCAGGTCCAATCCGGCCTCGGCGGCCAGCTCTATGCCGCTTGACGGCGGAACAACACCGACATTTTCACCTTCGGCACCAATCAGTCTGATTTCGGGTGCACGAATTCGATCATTGATGCGTGGGCCGGTATATCGGGTTGGCGGTGCATGGTGTGGTCTGCGGGCTATCGGTTTCTAGTCCTTTGTCGCGCTGCGTCGTTGAAACAGTTTTCTGTATCTAAACTGCACATCCGGCCTGTTCAACCGCGTATTCGCATGCACTATCGCCTAAATACAACAATTTAAGGTAGTTTGCGGCTGCACCGAGGCGTACTTCCGCTCAAGGTTCCAGGCGAACCGGCAGAAATGTTCCAGGCGAACCGGCAGAAATTGCCCGTTTGGTTCAGCCACTAGTGATTGGTGAGAATGATGATGATAAAGAATATCGTATCCGTAGTAACAATCTGTATGCTTGTGGTGAGCGTGGCCTTTGGCTGTAATAACTGCCGGCGCGGACAGGCTGCGGCTCTGTCAGCGGCCTTGGACGCCGTGGTCACGGCACATGCTGATGTGGAAAGTAAGCACGAAGCGGTCAAAGCAGCATAAACTGAGGTGGAAGAGGCCTGCGCCAGATTCGAGGTTGCCAAGATCGCCACCACCGAAAAAGCCGCAGCCTTGGAAGCCGCCACATCTGCACGGGATGATGCCGCTGGCTTGCTTGTCGCGGCGCAAACAGCCCTTGACGTGGCCAGGGTTGAACAGGCCGAAAGTGCCGCTGCGGTTGAGGCCACCAGTATCCGGGCATTCTTGTTTTCATCCGCCAACGAAGGCACACAGTCATTGGGAGGCAATGTGCAAACCGCAGCGGCGGTGCGGGTTGAAACGGCTAAAGCCGCGGCACGGGCCAGGCGCGACGTGCGGCCACCCCGGGAGGCGATAAGCGCGGCAAAGGCTGCATCAGGTGCACTGGCAGATGTGCAATCCACAGTTGCAACGGTTGTTGGGAACGACAATGAATCCGCCCCCGCCGAAGCTGCCGTCACAGCAGAACAAGTAGCTGCAGAGGCCGCAAGGATAGTTCGGGCAGCCGAATCTGTTGTGGCAGATCGTCAATCCGCTGAGGATACGGCAGAATCTGCCCTTCCGGAAAGCATGGCCGCTGTGCAAAAGGCACAGGAGGCTGTGATCACCGCTGCAACCGAGGCTGTAAAGATTGCCGCATCGGCAAAAGCTGAAGCAATAGTCGCTTCGGAAAGTGGCAAACGCCGCAGTCGCTGCCCGATGTGCGGCATATGCTGTAAGCGCAGCTGAAACCGCCCGTAAGGAGGCTGCTGCTGCACTTTCCCATGCTCCAGGCAACCGGGGTTGCCGCAGGTATAGAACCGTAACAGGCCCGGATGTATGCTGCTGATGCAGTGGCACAGGCCAAAACTGCCCAACCGACTCTGACTGAAGCCGAGCCACACTGGCGGGCGGTGGCCGCTGTCCTGTGCGCGATCTGAAAAAGACAAATTGCAGCGAAACAACGGCCATGATACAAAGCAGGCCGCAACATTAAAACGGTGTCTATGTCAGATAACCAAGCAGAGTTTGAAGCAAGGCAAAAGTCAAGGTCAGTGCGTCCGCTTGTGGGCCTGATGCCCTACCTGAAACCCTATTGGCTTTTGTTAACAATCGCAGCCATTGCTCTGACTGTTACGGCAGCCCTGTCGCTGGCACTGCCCCTTGCCGTGCGTCGGGTGATCGACGGGTTCTTCGAAGATGACGCGGCGGTTATGGACCAGTATTTCGGTGCGACCATCGGCATCGCCGCGCTTTTGGCTATAGGGACCGGCCTCCGATACTACTTTGTCACCCGACTGGGTGAACGTGTGATCGCGGACATTCGCAAGGCAGTCTATGATAAGATGATCGGGGTGAGTCCTGCGTTCTTTGATCGGATCATGACGGGCGAAGTGCTCAGCCGCATGTCAACCGACACCACGCTGATCCTGGCGGTTATCGGGTCGGCAATATCGGTCGCCCTGCGCAATATCCTTTTGCTGGGTGGCGGGATTATCCTGATGTTTCTGACTTCGTTTAAACTGACGGGTGTCGCCCTGTTGATCGTACCGGTCGTTATCGTGCCAATCCTGCTGCTGGGTCGGCGTGTACGCAGGCTAAGCCGCATGAACCAGGACAAAATCGCCGAAAGCACAGCGCATGCGTCAGAGACGCTTTTGGCCGTGCAGACCGTGCAAGCCTTCACTCATGAAGCGCACAGTCGGGCCACTTTTGGCCTGCTGACGGAAGAGGCATTTGAGGCTACCCGCGCCCGGATTGGTGCTCGTGCCACCATGACGATGATCGTGATATTTTTCATCTTAACGGGCATTGTCGGTGTACTCTGGATTGGTGCGCACGATGTGCGGACAGGGGATATGACACCAGGGACGCTTGCCCAGTTTCTGATCTACGCGATTATAGTGGCGGGTGCCGTATCGCTGTTGTCTGATATCTGGACGGAGGTTCAGCGTGCTGCTGGTGCCACGGAACGACTTGTGGAACTGTTGGCGGCACCGGACATTGTGCTGGATCCGGAAATCCCTGTCGCCCATGAGCCCGCCACGGGCGCACTGGCGTTTGCGGGGGTGGATTTCGCTTATCCGTCGCGCCCGGGTCTGCGGGTGCTCGATGGTTTTGATATCGATATAAAACCGGGTGAGATGGTGGCCATCGTTGGCCCGTCCGGGGCCGGGAAATCGACCGTCTTCCATCTGTTGTTGCGTTTCTTTGATCCCGACGCCGGGCAGGTCAGCATGGACGGCGTAGATCTGCGCCACATGAAGCGTGATACGTTCCGCAGCCGCATGGCCTATGTGCCGCAAGATCCGGTTATTTTTGCAACTACGGCATTGGAAAACATCCGTTTTGGCCACCCCGACGCTACGGATGCAGAGGTTTTTGCCGCAGCGCAGGCGGCGGCGGCGGATGAGTTCCTTTCAGCCCTGCCGGATGGCTACAAGACCTATGTGGGCGAACGCGGCGTGATGCTGTCGGGCGGGCAGAAACAGCGCATTGCTATAGCCCGTGCGATTCTGCACGATGCACCGGTGCTCCTGTTGGACGAGGCTACATCCGCGCTTGATGCAGAAAGCGAAAACGCGGTTCAGACGGCCATCCATGGCTTTGCCAGGAACCGCACCACGCTGATCGTCGCGCACCGCCTGGCGACCGTAAAACGGGCTGACCGCATCATCGTGATGGAATCTGGCAAGGTGGTTGCCACAGGTACCCACGCATCGCTGGTGGAAGAAGACGGACTTTACGCCCGCCTTGCCAGGCTGCAGTTCACCGGTGAGCTTGCCGCAGCGTGAATGCTGCTCGTCACATTCCGCTGTTTTCTGATAGCATCCGCTTATCCCGTATGTTCCATGTTCCGGGGGTAGCGAATCCAACCAGGGAAAAACGGGATGTGACTTTGGAGTTTTGCAAACAAGGCAGGAAAAATCTGCCGGACGCGGCGACGCTGAATGCGTTGACCAAAGAAACGGCAGCACAATAGAGATTTCCAAAGAGGCGGTAAACTAAAAACCAGGGAAAGTCACCCGCACTATGGGTGGATTGGAAGACGGTGCCACCTGCCGGATTTACCATTTACCTTATCAGGGTCGTAACGGCGGGAAACGCGACATGCGATAAGCCGACTTAATGCGGCAAAAAATCTTGTGAACCAGAGTTAACTTCCCATTGTATCTCCGAACCAAACGCAGGTGCATACAAATTGACGCCAACATTGGGGGAAATCATGTTCCAAATGGTCGATCTATCATCGGTAGAAACTATCGAAAAGGAAATGCCGGCCGAAGAGCGTTGGACCGCTAAAACCGTTTACGAACAATTGTGCCAGACGACCGCCAAACACGGGAATCGCCCGGCGGTCAGCTTCCAGTTGACGTCCGGGGATAGGGCCAAGGCCACGACGTTGACATGGCATGAGATTAAGACGCAGGTGACGAAGGCTGCAAACCTCTTCCGCTCGCTCGGGGTGGGCCAGAAAGATGTGGTGGCCTATATGCTGCCGACAAGCCATGAGACGGCGATCACTCTTGCTGGTGCCATGACGGCGGGCATCGCGGCACCCGTCAATCCGACGCTGAAGCCAGAGCAGATCGCCGCTCTCCTGCAGGAAACTGGTGCCAAGGTGCTGGTCACACTGAAGGCTTTCCCAAAGACGAATGTGGCCCGGCTGGCTCATGACGCGGTGACACAAGCACCGAATGTGAACCACGTGATAGAAATTGATCTGCTGCCGCACCTCTCCGGCCTCAAGAAGTTTATCGTTCCGCTGATTCGTCCGAAGATGAACATCAGGCACAAGGCCACCGTGTTGGAATTCAACTCTGCGCTGGCTGCCCAGCCCGGCGACAGGCTGACGTTTAAGGAATCTCCGGATGATCCGGTTTGCGCCTACTTCCACACCGGCGGCACCACCGGTATGCCAAAGATTGCGCAGCACAAGCATTCGGGTATCCTCTACAACGGGTTCCTCGGTGCCAACCTGCTGATCAACGAAAAAGACACGATCCTTTGCCCGCTGCCGATGTTCCACGTTATGGCGGCCAACGTGTTCTGGGCGACCAGCATCTCTGCCGGTTCCCACATTGTCTTCCCGACGCCTGCGGGTTATCGCGGGGACGGGGTATTCGATAATTTCTGGAAGCTCGTGGAACGGTGGGGTGCCACCTACACGGCCATTGTGCCGACTGCTGCGTCCCGTCTTATGCAGTGCCCCGTGAATGCCGATATCTCTACCTTGCAGGGGGCGATGTGCGGTTCTGCACCGCTGCCGACAGATATCTTTAAACGCTTTGAAGAGATCGCCGGCATCAAAATTCTTGAAGGTTACGGCATGACAGAGGCAACCTGCCTCATCTCCGGCAACCCAATGGCGGGAGAGCGCAAGATCGGTTCCGTCGGTATCCGCAATCCTTACTGTGACATCAAAATATGCGACTGCGACAAGGACGGCAACGTGCTGAGAGACTGTGGCGTAGATGAAGTGGGCGAGATCTGTGTCTCCAACCCGGGCGTCTGGACGGGCAACACCTACACGGATGCTTGCAAAAACGTGGGTCTCTTTGCCAACGGCACACATTTGCGCACCGGTGATCTTGGCCGTTTCGATGCGGATGGCTATCTGTGGATTACGGGACGTGCGAAAGATATGATCATCCGCAGCGGCCATAATATTGACCCGGCCATCATAGAAGAGGTGCTCGCCGCCCACCCGGATGTTGCCTTTTCAGGCGTTATCGGCCAACCCGATGCGGACGCAGGTGAATTGCCGGCGGCTTATGTTGAGCTCGTTAAAGGCAGTACCGCCACAGTTGATGCGTTGATGACCCACTGCAAGGAACACGTGCATGACCCGGCCGCTGTGCCGAAATATCTGGAACTGGCGCCGGAACTGCCCAAAACCGCCGTTGGAAAAATATTCAAGCCGGACCTGCGCCGATCTGCCATCACCCGCGTCTATAATGCAGAGCTTGCCGCCGCTGGTGTGGCCGCCGAGGTGGAAGAGGTGATCGAAGACAGCAGGCGCGGGCTCGTTGCCCGAATTAGGGAGAACGGCGTCACCACTGGGGATGACGTCAATGGTGTGCTTGGTGTTCATATCTTCCGGTGGGAATGGGCAGATTAGGTCTTGCGGCAATTGAAAATCCGGCGGGGCGGCACCGCAAGGCCTCACCCCGCCGTTTTGAACCTGGCATACGGGGTTGCACTCCCGGGTAGTGGACTTGCCGGAGGCAGGAACGTGTGTCGCTTGGAATGAACTTTGTGGCGGGATGGTTGCTTACGGCCCTCTGAAAATACTTTTCAAAGGAATTTTGCGCCGGTATTTCAGGTTGCCACATACCGGATCGCGGCCGGCGACGGATGGTTTGCGGCAATAGTGACTCCAAATATAACGCCGCCGCATTCAGGGCCCTGTGTCATATGGCAATCGAACAGGGCTTGGGTCTGCGCTGCATCCTGCCATGCAGACCTGGAAAGGCCCGCACGGGTCACGCCTCTTGCCCGGTACATTTGGCTTTCATCGCTTCACGGTCGTCATCGCTGATCTTGGTAAAGAGATGCTCCGGCACCTCAAAACCCTCACCGCCTGCAAGCCTGCCCAGTGCTGCGGCCACATCTTTGGGCCAAACGTATCCGCCGCATTTCATCGCGGTAATCATTGTCTTGCTGGCATCCGGGATGAATGGTTCTGACAGGGTGGCGTAGAAGGGGATAAGGTTCATGGCGAACCGGATAGTCGCGGCGGCTGTCGCCGCATCCTTTTTGAACACCGCCCAGGGCGCGGCTGAGTGCAGATACTCGTTGCCAGCCACCCAGATTGCCCGCAGCTCATTCGCGGCTTTGCGGATTTCAATCGCCTCCATGTGTTTTTGATAGGTGGCAACCCGTGTCGTCAGTTCCGCGATTACGGTTTCTTCCGTCGCGCCGTAAGTGCCGCCCGAGGGCACCTCTTTGCCGAATCTGGAACGACAGAATTTTGTCACCCGGCTGACGAAGTTACCCAGTACATCCGCCAGATCCTTGTTCACGGTTGCCTGGAAATTTTCCCAGGTGAATTCGCTGTCAGACGTTTCCGGCACATGGGTCAGCAACCACCAGCGCCAGTAGTCAGAGGGAAGCAGACCCAGTGCCTGATCCTGGAATACGCCGCGGCCCATAGAGGTCGAGAACTGCCCGCCGTCGTAGGTGAGGTAGTTGAACGACTTGATAAAATCGACGAGTTTCCAGGGCTCTCCTGACCCCATCAGAGTTGACGGGAAAGATAAGGTGTGGAAGGGGACGTTGTCTTTGCCCATGAATTGTACGTAGCGTACATCTTCGGCACCCTTGTCCGTGCGCCACCAGCGCTGCCAGGCATCTTCGCCCAGGCCTTTGACCGCCGCCCATTCCGCCGTTGCCGCAATGTAGCCGATGGGCGCATCGAACCACACGTAGAAGACCTTGTTTTCCATTCCAGGCCAGTCCGCATCGCCACGTCTGACCGGTACGCCCCAGTCAAGGTCGCGGGTGATGCCTCGGTCCTGCAATCCTTCGCCGTCATGCAACCATTTTTTGGCAATCGAGGTCGTCAATACCGGCCAACCGATCTGGTTATCGATCCATTCATCCAACTGCCGGCGCATCGCCGACTGACGCAGGAACAGATGTTTGGTTTCCCGGACCTCCAGATCGCCTGAGCCGGAAATCACGCTGCGCGGGTTGATCAGGTCCGTGGGATCGAGCTGTTTTGTGCAGTTCTCACACTGGTCGCCGCGGGCACTGTCATAACTGCAATTGGGGCAGGTACCTTCAATGTAGCGGTCCGGCAGAAAGCGTCCGTCCGCGTTGGAATAAACCTGTTCTTCCAGCACTTCCCTGATCAGCCCGGCATCGGCCAGCCGCCCGGCGAAATGCTGGGTCAGGGTGTGGTTCTCATCGCTCGATGTTCGACCAAAATGGTCAAAAGACAGGCGAAACCCTGATGCGAGCCGCGCCTGCACCTTATGCATCTCGGCACAGTATTCCGCGACGGGCCTGCCTGCCTTGGCTGCCGCCAGTTCAGCAGGGGTGCCGTGTTCATCCGTGGCACAGATGAACATAACTTCATGCCCGGTTGCCCGGCAAAACCGGGCATACACATCGGACGGCAGCTGGGAACCTACGAGATTCCCCATATGCTTGATGCCGTTGATATAGGGCAGGGCAGAGGTAATGAGCGTACGTTGCATGGCTGACTCTTTTTCAAACGTCCGCGTTACTTAACGCATCCGCATCCCCGGTGCCACAGACAGCCCTCTGCCTTGGCCTGAACCATTCCGGGGTAAGGCGAGGCCGGGGAGCATGGCCCCTGACAGCGCATCTTAAACCGAATGCGTCCCGTCCGCCAATTGACGCACAAATGCCAGCACATTCTCCGGGGTTTCGCCACTGCCTATTTTTGAGACGATAGCAGATCCTACCACAGCTCCGTCAGCCACAGCGGCCATGGCACGGGCATCCTCGGGCGTTTTGATCCCGAATCCCACGCAGACGGGCAGGTCTGTGTGCCCCTTGATCCGTGCGACTTCCGCGCCCACTGTCCCGGATGAGGCAGACCCTGTACCAGTAATCCCGGTGATAGCCACATAGTAGATGAAGCCGGAAGTATTGTGCAAAACCTTTGGCAGGCGCCTGTCGTCGGTGGTCGGAGTAGCAAGCCGGATGAAATGTAGCCCGGCGGCACTGGCCTCGGCGCAGAGTTCCTCATCCTCTTCCGGTGGCAGGTCAACGATTATCATCCCGTCGATGCCGGCGGCCTTGGCGTCTGAGATGAAGGCGTCTGCCCCGTGGTTGTGGATCGGATTGTAGTAGCCCATCAGCACAATCGGGGTAATGTCGTCCTGGCGGCGGAACCCGGCAGCCATGGCGAACGTCCTCTTCAGTGTCATACCCGCGTCAAGTGCCCGCTGCCCGGCGCGCTGGATCGTCGGCCCGTCCGCCATCGGATCCGTGAAGGGCAGGCCAATCTCTATGATATCTGCGCCCGCCTCCGGCAGGCCGTTGAGCACCGCCTGGCTGGTTTCCGTATCCGGATCACCAGCCATGATATAGGATACAAAAGCCTTGCGGCCCCCGGCTTTTAAGGCGTCGAACTTGGCCGTGATCCGGCTCATGGCGTCACTCGTAATTATTTGCCCGTACCTGCCCGTCACATACGATGAATTCAAGCACTATTTTGTAGCCGGGCATGCGGCCCCGTCCCGTTTACCATGAACTACATTCCCGTTCATCCTGCTGGCCTGTCCGTTTGGGAGTGTGGGTGCCGTACCTCTGCCACCCGAACCCGATTATATACTTTCGGATTAAAGAAGACAGGCCTGCGGCTTGTCATGGTTCGTCCGGGTGCCTAATCAGCGCGAAAATCAAAACGGGTATCTCATGGGATTCAAGACCGGTATTGTGGGCCTGCCGAATGTGGGCAAATCCACTCTGTTTAATGCGCTGACCAGGACAGCTGCAGCGCAGGCGGCAAATTTTCCGTTTTGCACGATTGAGCCGAATGTGGGGGAGGTCGCCGTTCCCGACGTACGGCTGCAACAGTTGGCGGTTATTTCCAGGTCCGCCAGTGTGATTCCGGCGCGGATGACCTTTGTGGATATCGCGGGGTTGGTGAAAGGTGCCAGCCAGGGGGAGGGGCTGGGCAACCGGTTTCTCGCCAGCATCCGCGAATGTGACGCCATCGCCCATGTGCTGCGATGTTTCGACGATGATGACGTGACTCACGTCGCCGGGCGCGTGAACCCGGTCGAGGATGCGGAAACGGTTGAGACGGAATTGATGCTGGCCGATCTGGAGAGCATCGAAAAGCGGCGCACAAACCTCGTGCGTAAACTGAAGGGCAACGACAAGGACGCAAATCTACAGGAAAAGTTGCTGCTGTGTGCACA
This sequence comes from Paracoccaceae bacterium, assembly GCA_014323795.1. Lineage (GTDB taxonomy): Bacteria > Pseudomonadota > Alphaproteobacteria > Rhodobacterales > Rhodobacteraceae > Amylibacter. The sequence goes on from JACONK010000028.1 coordinate 61,644, forward strand.
GGAAGTGTTACAAAAGGGCTGGCCTGCACGCACGGCCGTGATTCCGGATGAAGATCGCAAAGCCTGGGACAGGCTGCAGCTGCTGACCACAAAGCCGGTGCTCTATGTCTGCAATGTTGATGAGGCTTCCGCCGCCGAGGGCAATGAATTTTCTGCGCAAGTGGCAGAAATGGCCGCGAATCATGGTGCCGGACACGTGGTGATCTCCGCGGCCATTGAGCAAGAGATGGCCAGGCTTGAGCCTGATGAGGCTTTAATGTTTCTCAAGGAAATGGGGCTGAAAGAGGCCGGGCTGGATCGCCTGATCCGGGCGGGGTATGCACTTCTCAAACTGCAGACCTATTTCACCTCCGGTCCCCGGGAAACCCGCGCCTGGACCGTGCCGGCGGGCACCGCGGCCCCGAAGGCTGCAGGCCTGATCCACGGGGACTTTGAGCGCGGGTTTATTCGCGCAGAGACCATCGCCTTTACCGACTATATCGCCTGCAACGGCGAACAGGGTTCCAGGGAAAAGGGCAGGATGCGGGCCGAAGGCAAGGCCTATGTAGTGCAGGACGGGGACGTGATACATTTCCTCGTGAATACCTGATGTGGTACCAGGGGTTCGGCGATCAATCGGGGTTTGAGGTGCCGCTTAATGGGCTGAAATGGATGCCTTGGCACGGGAATGTTTGGCATGGAGTGTGGACCAGACCCTGGTGCGAACCTGCGTCATGTCATGCCCTTAGGAATGCGATGGCCTCTGCCACATCAAGCGCACCGTCATAAATTGCGCGGCCGGAGATCACACCATTTAGCACTGCGTTGCCGGCCTTGAGTGCAGCGAGATCTTCCATCCGTGATACACCGCCTGAGGCAATCACCGGAATCGATACAGCCTGTGCCAGAGCCACAGTGGCGGGCACGTTCGGGCCTTGCATGGCACCATCCCGGTTGATGTCGGTGTAGATGATCGCAGCTACCCCCGCGTCTTCGAACCGGCGGGCGAGGTCCGCGGTCTCCACATCTGTTTCCTTCGCCCAACCGCGGGTGGCGACCTTGCCGCTGCGGGCGTCAATGCCCACGGCCACTGCACCCGGGAAAATCCTGGCCGCGGTGCGCACCAGATCCGGATCCTCCACTGCCGCTGTGCCAAGGATCACCCGGCTGAGCCCGCAGTTTATCCAGTGCTCAATCGTTTCCAGCGACCGGATGCCGCCGCCGAGTTGGGCCGACACCGGGACAGATTCGAGAATTGTCTCAACCGGCGCGGCATTTACCGGCCTACCTGCGAAGGCCCCGTTCAGATCGACGAGATGCAGCCAGTCACAGCCTGCGTCCACAAAGGTACGCGCCTGGGTCACAGGGTCGTCATTGAAGACGGTGGCAGCCTGCATTTCTCCGCGCAGGAGCCGTACACATTTGCCGTCCTTAAGGTCAATCGCCGGATAGAAAATCACCACGCCTCGCTCTCTGGCGGCGCACATACCGGTTTGGTCGGAGTTTGCAAAGGATCAGCAGCCGCTTTTCGGTATGTCATAGTTGACACGCACGGCAACCCCGGATACCTCGGGAAGAAATTAAAGTAGGGGGGGGGTAAGCCTGTGAAAAAATTTATTCTGGCTTCTGTCGTTGCCTGGGGGCCGATGGTTGCCGCTGCTGATCCGATTGCCGGAATCTGGCAGACGCCCAAGGATGACAACGGTGAATACGGCCACGTTGAAATCGGAGACTGCGGTGCAAAAATCTGCGGCACCGTGGTTAAGGGTTTTGACAGCACGGGTAAATTGCTTCCAAATGCTCCGCTTACAGGCCGCAAGATCATCTGGGATATGGAAAATGATGGTGGCGGCAAATACAGTGGCGGGAAAATATATTCCCCCGAGCGGGCCAAAACCTACAACGGTCAACTTCATCTGTCCGGCAGTAGCCTGAACGTGAAAGGCTGCATGCTCGGCTTTTGTCAGTCAGGCGGCACGTGGTCCCGCGTGAGGTAAGCCGCGCAATATCCTGAAAATAAAGGGTGTCCGTTGCACTGCCTTTTGTAATCACGGGGTCCAGCACAGAAAATTGCCAATCATGCGCAGGCCAACGGCCTGGCTTTTTTCCGGGTGGAACTGGGTGCCGACCAGGTTATCGCGCCCGACGAGTGCGACAACCGGACAGCCGTAGTCTACCGTGGCAAGCCGATTGTCCGTGTCTTTCGGCAGCAGGTGGTAGGAGTGCACGAAATAGACGTGATCGCCATCTGCCACGCCACTGATCACCGGGTGATCTGTCAGCCGTGTCAGGGCGTTCCAGCCCATATGAGGGATTTTCAGGGAGAGATCATCGGGTGCCAGGCGTACGACCTCCCCCGGGATCCAGCCGAATCCTTCGTGGTTTCCATGTTCGCGCCCCACGCTGGCCATCATCTGCATACCCACGCAAATACCGAGAAATGGCACACCAGCCTGTACGCGCGCCTCTATGGCACCGAAAAGGCCGTCAATGGCACCGAGCTCCCTCCGGCAATTGGCAAAGGCACCGACACCGGGCAGAACCAGCCGGTCCGCATGCTGCACTTTATCCGGATCGCCGGTGACGACAATCTGTTCTCCGGTGGTTTCTGCCGCCATGCGCTGAAACGACCTCTCCGCCGAATGCAGGTTGCCGGAGTTGTAGTCAACAATGACGCAGGTCATTCGGACAGTGTGCCTTTGGTGGAAGGGACTGCATCCGCCCTGCGGATATCCGTTTCCAACGCGGTGCGCAGGCTGCGGGCGACGGCTTTTGCGGTGGCTTCCGCGATGTGGTGGCTGTTGAACCCGTTCAACCGTTCTACGTGCAGGGTCAGCGCACCCTGCGTGGCAAACGCGGTGAAGAATTCGCGGACAAGCTCCGTGTCAAATGTTCCGATCCTGGGCGCTGGCATGTCCACGTTCCAAGCCAGGTAAGGACGCCCGGAAATATCCAGTGCCGCACGCACGAGCGCGTCATCCATCGGCAGAAGGCAGAAGCCATAGCGCCGGATACCACGCTTGTCGCCGACGGCTTGTGCCAGTGCCTTGCCGAGTGCGAGCCCCACATCTTCCACCGTGTGGTGGTCGTCGATGTGCAAATCGCCGTCCGCCCGAACCATCATATCCATCAGCGCGTGCTGTGCCAACTGGTCTAGCAGATGGTCAAAAAATCCGATGCCCGTCCGGTTGTCATACTGGCCGGTCCCGTCAAGCGTGAGATCCACACGAACCCTGGTTTCTGTCGTGTTGCGTTCAATCGTGGCCCTGCGCATGGGTATCTTTCCTATCCTGAACGAACCTTATAGGCGGATTGAAATGCGGAAAGAACCCCCCGCACCTGCCTTTGGGACGGGAGTGTTGCGTTTGGGCAACCGCTGTGGTCTATGTGGTTGTGCGGCAATTTGAATGCGGTTTGCCAATTATACCTCACCTGACACAAATCAGTTTCCCCGGGCAGGCAGGTTTGCCAATTTGGTACGCACGGATCAGGCAAATACCGTGGCACGGTCATGGTGGCCCAAGGTTGTGTGCGATCCGAACCGCCCTTGTTTCGGCACTTGATTATCCAGGTAACAGGTCAGGTTTACGCATGGGTGTGCCATGGTTGGAGTACCGGGCAGTCTGTTACTCTGGTCGATCAAGGTTTTTGTGGCGATGGTGGAGGAAGGCTCCGTTTCCGATGCGGCGCAGCGTTTTTCTACGTCAATTTCCAGTGTCAGCCGGCAAGTGACCAACCTTGAGGCGCATTGCTGATCAACCGTACTACGCGGCCCCGGCAACTGGCCTCTGCCGGATTATTGCTTCTGAAACGGGCCGGGACAATTCCAATAAAGGCAGTCCATTATATCAGAGGTTAAGCAGGCTAAATCGGAGCTTGCGGTTGTCAACTTTTCCCGGATGACGCGGCTGCGGCGCGGCAGCATTGAGGCTTTCGACAGCGATGTGAATCCCATCCTGATCACCCGGCCTGCAAGTGCCTTGAAGGGTTGTGGATGTAGTGTTCGGGCCAAAGAAGACGCCGGGCAATCTCTGTTCCGATGCGCTTGCGACGGCAGACAGGCAATTAATCAGAATGGGACATCACCGTGACATTGGGCGGAGTATCAACCGTGGCTTGATTTGCCACAGCGTCCCCGGAGTCCGGATCGGGATTTGCCGGGCGTGTACGCACTTCGTTTCAGTCGCGGATCAAGGTGCGTTGTGTGACCCCGGGGGTGCGTATCTGTTTACGAAGATGCCAGGCGAATCGCACGAAATATCCGGGACGGTTATTACAGAAAAAGGCACACAGATACCTGGCCGAATGTGCACCCGGATGGAATGACCTTGACCGGAACGAATGTGGCGGCAGGGAAGGCACAACCTTCAATCGGCAAATCATCGTCCCGCAAAACCGGCAGCGCGGCCGACCGGGAGACCTTTCAGAATGTTATCTGGTTGAGCGGAGCATCACAGGCCGGGAAGAATGGGACTGCGGCACCTGTACCTGTCACCTTGGCACAAGCGGGCGTGAACGATGGGAGTGCGACTAACCGGCGGCAAGCCGGCAGCAGCAAAAACACTTGAGATGGACAAAACCGGGTGAAACACACAAGCGCAACCGCCCTGGTGACAGTCATACTGACAGGATGTGATGCACCGGAACCCTATACTGTCTACCCCGGCCTATACGAATCGCGCTCATGCGCATTGCTTCAAAAAGATCTGTCAAGATTGGGCGGAGAGATTTCCAACTTGCGTAGCGTTGAGCGAAGGAACGCCCCCCTTAACACGCTGATTGGCATTGGAACCTCATTTGATCACCGTGCATCCCATTTCTACGGTCTCACCGAAGACGTCAGCGGAAACCTTGAAGTTGCGGCCAGGCATTACGAGGCGGCACAGAACGCCGCCCTTGGGAAAGGCTGCGCGATACCGACCTGATTGTGGCGCAAAACCGCACAGGCGTTGATAAAACGAAGTGCACACGGGAGTGAGGCAGAGCCTCCCGCCTGCCCTGCGGTCAGCCACCGCGCATGATAGCGGCCACCCCGGTGCGGGCAATGTCGGTAAGGCCCAGCGGGCGCATCAGTTCCACAAAGGCGTCTATCTTTTCCGGGCTGCCGGTGATCTCAAATACAAAACTTTCCAGCGTCGAATCCACCACATGCGCCCGGAAGACCTCTGACGTGCGCAGCGCCTCCACCCGCTTGTCGCCGATACCCGCGACTTTCACAAGCGCCAGTTCCCGTTCCACGCTCTCGCCTTCTACCGTCAGGTCGTGCACATCATAGACAGGGACCATACGGCCCAGCTGCGCCTTGATCTGCTCGATCACCTGCGGCGTGCCTGACGTGACGATGGTGATGCGGGAGCGGCGACCCTCATGGTCCACCTCGGCCACTGTCAGGCTTTCGATATTGTAGCCGCGGCCGGAGAACAGGCCGATAACCCGTGCGAGAACACCCGGTTCGTTTTCAACAAGAATGGCCAGCGTATGGGTTTCCACCACATCCGACATATGGCTGCGCAGGTTATAGGCGGAATGGCTGGAGGAGCCTTTTTTGATTTTGAGCGTGGGCATGGGGGGGCAGCCAGGCGTTGTTATCAAGGGCGCGGGTCAGGAAGGCTTCGGTGTTCTTATTACGCTAATCGCTTTTGGGCATCTGGCAGATCGTGCCGGTCTTGTCCAAGGGTATATATGTGTCGATTATATACAGGTGGCCATCGGGCCCGCTGCGCCCTGTCGTTAGCATGTGGCGGGGGCCGGTTCCCGCTTTCCAAAGGGGGTGCCCGGAATTGCGCCCGTCCGGCGGTCAGTCAAACCGGGCCTCGTTCAGATTCCAGAACACCGGATCGTTGCGCACGGCCTTGTTGTTTTCGGCAAGGTCTGCCGGCAATTTTCCATTTTTAGCCCGCGCCGCGATAGCCGCGCCCGCGGCAATGCAGGCTGCCACGCGCCCGGCCTGGTTCTGCTGTTCCCAGAAACTCGGCTCCTGCCAGTTGCACTCATTCGCCTGAGCGGCTGTTGCAAGCATGATTGCCGCCAGCCCGGTGGCGATTGCCTGTTTCATCCGGTCTTCCTCCTGTCGCTTACGCCCATCCTTGCACCGGCTGCCGCGGAAGGCAAGGGCCGGCTGCGCCCTGTCGTTATCCCTTGCCAGGGGGATACCGCGTCCTGTTCCCGCCACTGTGGCGGCGAGCCTGGCCATCATCCGTGCGAAGATGCCCTTGGCACTCCACCGTTTCCAACGGCTGTGCAGCGTCTTGCGCGGGCCAGAGGCAGCCGTGGTGTCTCGCCGCAGCCATCGCGATTGATGAGAATTATGCCGCCCGGAACGCGCCGGTCATCGGCACAAGGCTTGCCGCGGAACCTGGGAAAAAGGGTTCAAGCCGCGCCATCGGCACATCTGTCAGGCGAAACAGATCAGGAGTGGCCATCCCATGTTTTCCGAACCATGAATCACGCCGGCACACAAAAATCAATGGGCCCTGACCCTAAACCAAAACGCCGCCTTCGGCATCTATTACGCCCTGCGTTTCGGATTCGCCCAGCAGCATCTCGTTATGGGCTTTACCTGACGGGATCATTGGGAAGCAGTTTTCATGCTTTTCAACCAGGCAGTCGAAGACAACCGGACCATCGTAGGCCAGCATATCCATGATTGCTTCATCCAGGTCATCGGGATTGTCACAGCAGATGCCCCTGGTTCCGAACGCCTCTGCCAGTTTGACGAAATCCGGCAGGGCCTCTGACCATGTTTGGGAATAGCGCTCACCATGCAGCAGTTCCTGCCACTGGCGCACCATGCCGAGGCGTTCGTTGTTCAGGATGAACTGCTTCACCGGCGCACGGTACTGGACCGCGGTGCCGAGCTCTTGCATATTCATCAACCAGGATGCCTCGCCGGCCACGTTGATCACCAGCGCATCCGGATGGGCAATCTGCACACCAATGGAAGCCGGGAAGCCATAGCCCATGGTGCCCAGCCCGCCCGATGTCATCCAGCGATTCGGGTCATTAAAACCCATAAATTGTGCTGCCCACATCTGGTGCTGGCCGACCTCCGTCGCGACATAGCGATTGGGGTGATCTTTGGTCAGGGCCTCCAGCCGCTCCAGCGCGTATTGCGGTTTGATCGTTCTGCCTTCCTGCCTGTACTTCAGGCAGTCGACAGCCTTCCATGCCTCAATCTGCTTCCACCAGGCGGTTATGGCCTTCGCCTCCACCTTGCGGCCGCGGGATTTCCAGACTTTCAGCGCATCTTCCAGCACGTGGCTCACATCGCCGATGATCGGTACATCAACGCGTATGACCTTGTTGATGGACGACGGATCAATGTCGATGTGAATCTTCTTCGACATCGGCGAGAACGCGTCGATACGTCCGGTTATCCGGTCATCAAAACGTGCGCCGACGCATATCATTACGTCGCAATCGTGCATGGCCATGTTGGCTTCATAGGTGCCGTGCATGCCCAGCATACCGATCCACCTCGGACCCCTGGCCGGGTAGGCACCCAGCCCCATGAGCGTGGAAGTCACCGGAAACCGCGTGGCATCCGCAATCTCGCGCAGCAGCACGGACGCCGCCGGGCCGGAGTTAATGACACCGCCGCCTGAATAGATGATGGGGCGTTTTGCTGTTTCGATCAGCTCCACCATTGTGATGATCCGGTCCATGTCACCCTTCACGCGCGGGGCGTAGTGGCCCTTGTCCGCTTTTGCGGGTGCCACGTAATATCCGTTTGCAAACTGGACGTCCTTTGGAATATCGATCAGCACCGGGCCCGGTCGGCCGCTGGTGGCTACGTGAAATGCCTGGTGAATGGTATCCGCCAGGGTGTTAGTGTCTTTGACGAGCCAGTTATGCTTGGTGCAGGGCCGGGTGATGCCGACGGTGTCTGCTTCCTGAAACGCGTCATTGCCGATCATGAAGGTCGGTACCTGCCCCGTCAGTACAACGAGCGGGATCGAATCCATCAGCGCATCTGTCATGCCTGTGACCGCGTTCGTGGCACCGGGGCCGGAGGTCACCAGAACAACACCCGGCTTTCCGGTCGCACGGGCATACCCCTCTGCCGCGTGGGTCGCGCCCTGTTCGTGGCGCACCAGGATGTGACGGATATCGTTCTGCTGAAAAATCTCGTCATAGATCGGCAGCACCGCGCCACCTGGATAGCCGAATACGGTATCAACATCCTGGTCCTTCAGGGCCTTGATGACGATTTGTGCCCCTGTCATCTGGCTTTTCATTTTAATCCTCCCTTGACAGTTTCGTCTTGTCAATCAGTGACAGACACAAAAATCAATCAGTGACAGACACAAAAAAACCCCGTTCGGGGGGCGCACATGGTTACTGATCTGACTGAAATTTCAGCAGCCCATGCGCATCGTTACTACGATTAGGATATCCACACATCTTATCATAAATCCCTGTTTACGGGGCACGATCCGGTCGGTCAAGCAGATTTGACAGAAAGATGTTGCCGAAAGGTTTTTGAGTAACTAAATTGTAAATCTAGCGGGTTTATCTGAAATAAATTCCATTTAATTGGTTAATTGGCAATTCTCATTACTCTCATTACAGGGGAATAATTCAAATCAACTCTGCTTTACTTAAAAAATGACGAAACAGAATCGCGCTTCGAAAATGACAGGGCGATGTGCGGGCAGGGCGGCGCATCGTGAAAATCTGAAATCTGCACAAAAAACGGGCATATTCCCGAACTGCGTTGCCGCTAACGTCTCTTTCGAGCCTGACAGGTCGATTTTTACGCAGAAATGCGGGACAAGAGGCTGTTGCGCCCTTGGCCTTTGTCATTTGTGCTGCTAAACAGCGTGGCACTGTAACCGATCCGCCGGGAGAAATACCCGGCCCAATAGGGAGGATTATAATGGATCGTCGTAAATTTCTTGGTGCAGCCGCCGTTGGCGCAGGCGCACTGGCAACGCCATCGGTCGCCCAGTCCGCAAAGACACTGACCATTGTTTCTACCTGGCCGCGGGACTTCCCGGGGTTGGGTGTATCGGCCCAGCGTCTGGCTGCCCGTATCGCTCAGATGTCAGACGGTGCGCTGAACGTGGAATACTTCGCGGCTGGCGAACGCGTCGGTGCGTTCGACGTGTTTGATGAAGTCGCCTCCGGCAACAGCCAGGCCTACGTCGCTGCGGATTACTACTGGGTTGGCAAGCACCCGGGCTTCGCCTACTTTACATCTGTGCCGTTCGGCATGACTACGGTGGAATGGAACGCCTGGATCAAATTTGCTGATGGCCAGGCACTGTGGGATGAAATCTCTGGCGAATTCGGCCTGAAAGCCCTGATGTGCGGTGCGACCGGAACCCAGGCCGGCGGCTGGTTCAACAAGGAAATTGAATCGCCTGACGACTTTAAAGGCCTGAAAATGCGTATGCCGGGCCTGGGTGGCCAGGTGCTTTCGAAACTCGGTGCATCGACCGTGTCCCTGCCCGGTGGCCAGATATACGAAAACCTCGTCTCCGGTGCCATAGACGCAACTGAGTGGGTTGGCCCCTACAATGATTTTTTCATGAAGTTCTATGAAGCGGCCAAGTTCTACTACACTGGCGGTATGCACGAGCCGGGCGGTGGTCTGGCCTTCGGCATGAATGCATCCTGGTGGGGCAGCCTGTCCAATTGGGAAAAAGCGATCATCGAAGCGGCTTGCAACGAAGAACATGCAGCCCAGTTCGAGGAAGCTGTCGCGAACAACGGCACATACCTCAAGCGTCTGGTCGACGAACAAGGCGTTCAGGTTCGTGCGTTCAACGATGATATCTGGGACAGTTTCGGTGAAGCTTCCGCAGAGGTCTTTGAAGAAACCCGAGATCACTCGCCGCTCGCTGCCGGGATAGACGACGCCTTCCAAGGCAAACTGCGCGAAATCGGTGGCATGATGGCTGCCTTCGAAGGCACTTTCGTGAACCAGCGTAACCGGGTTCTGGGCTTAATCTGAAGATCCGCAAGCGCAAGCACGATGCGAGATATTTGAGAGCCGGGGCCAGGAATCTGGCCCCGGCCTCCAGGGCGGATCCCGGGGCTGCGTCTGAGGGCCACAGATAAGAATAACAGAGTTTTGGGAGAAGCATCATGACAAATTCGAGCTTTGCTGTGCCTGTCATGCGCCACGATCGCAACGCCCCGTTTATCCGGATTTTCGGCTGGGGGATGTTGGCTGTCATGGCGGGGTTTCTCATCAATAATGTTTTGATTGTCGGTTACGGATTCACTGGCATATCCGGTCTTTGGTCCGGCAACGCGGAAGCCGCGATGTTAGCGAGTGCCGTTTATATGGTGTGTCTGGGAACAGGCATCGGCTTTGTTCTGTTGAGCTCCGGCACTGCCTTGAGGTTCGATAGCAACCGCATCCACCGCTTTAATGTTTTTCTGATTCGCTGGGCCTTCTGGGTTGTACTGCTTGTGGGTGTGGTCGACAGCATGATTGCCTTTTTTCGCGTTGAAGGGTTCCTGTTTAACTGGATGTCAGAAGACACAGCCCGCGCTTTCGGTCGCCCTCGTGATGTGGGTATGACCGTCCACATGCCGCTGGTTATGCTCGCCTTCCTTGTGGCAATCTTCACTCGTACTCTGGGCTTTACCTGGCTGGCACTGATGATTGTTGTGGCAGAGCTTCTGATCGTGATTTCGCGTTTTGTCTTTTCCTACGAACAGGCACTGATGGGCGACCTCGTGCGCTACTGGTATGCTGCGCTCTTTCTTTTCGCATCGGCCTATACCCTGTTCGACGAAGGTCACGTCAGGGTGGATGTCCTCTACGCCGGCTTCAAAGGTACGACACGCGGTTTGATCAACGCTTTCGGGTCGATAACACTTGGCCTGACCACCTGCTGGGTTATCATCTGGGTCGGATTCAACGGTGAACGGTCGATCATCAACTCGCCGGTAATGAACTTCGAGATCACACAGACAGGCGGCGTCGGCATGTTTGTGAAATACCAGATGGCCGCATTTCTCGGTGTTTTCGCAATCACCATGCTGATCCAATTTATCAGCTATTTCTTCGAAGCTGTGGCCGACTACCGGGATGAACCGGGCCACCGTGAGCATACACCCGCAGCACACTAAGGCAGGACAAGCACCGTGGAACTTCTCTTTCTCGCCCTGCTGGTTCTCATCATGGCCGTGGCACTCGGTTCCGGTTATCCGGTGGCTTTCGCCCTGCCAGGTGCTGCCATCATTTCCATCGGCCTTGCATCTGTCAGCGGCTGGCTTTTTGCCGGTAATACAGATGCTTACTTCCACTCCGGTGGTCCGCAACAGTGGTTGAGTGCCGGGGTGCTCAACCTCCGGGGGGTCTATTGGCAGGTCGAGAGGGATACGCTTATCGCCATACCGTTGTTCATCTTCATGGGCATTATGTTGCAGCGTTCCAAGATTGCAGAAGATTTGCTGGTTACCATGGCTCAGCTTTTCGGCCCCGTTCCTGGCGGTTTGGGTATCTCAGTGGTCTTTGTGGGTGCGCTGCTGGCAGCGACGACAGGCATCGTTGGCGCAACCGTAGTGGCTATGGGTCTCATCTCCCTCCCGGCGATGTTGCGCAACAACTATTCGCCCTCCCTTGCTACGGGAACCATTGCAGCCTCGGGTACGCTGGGGCAGATTATTCCGCCTTCCATAGTGCTCATTATTCTCGCGGACCAGTTGGCGAGTGCGACTGACCAGGCATCCACAGCGCGCAAGGCACTGCACAAGGAGGCGACGGGCGAACTGTCGATGCCATCCGTCTTTGATGTGGCTTCCACATCCGCCGGAGAGATGTTCCTTGGTGCCTTCATCCCGGGCCTGGTACTTGTAGGTCTCTACATGATCTACATCCTGATTTTCGCACTCCTGCGTCCGTCCGCGGCACCGGCAGTGAAATACGGCGGCAACTTCAGCCTCGTTTTTTGGGGTCGCGTCGCGCTGACGCTGATCCCGCCGCTCGCGCTGATCTTTATGGTGTTGGGTTCCATCCTGGCTGGCGTGGCGACCGTTAACCAGGCTGGTGCCATCGGTGCGGCCGGTGCCATGATCATGGCGGGCTACCGCCTGACAGACGGCAAGCGCGGCACCTACATTCCAGCGATTATGAGCATTATCGGCATCCTTGTGATCGCTTATGCAATTGCGAATTACGAAATGAACGTTAAAGGCGCGTCCAAGCCCGAAGACTTTACAGGTATATGGCTCGGTGTCCTCGGCTCCGCCTTGCTGTTCATCGCGTTGGTCTGGTCCGGCTGGCGTACTTTCAGGATTGACGACACGCTTGGCAGTGTGATGTTGGAGACGGCCAAGACTACCTCGCTGGTCTTTATCATTCTGCTCGGTGCCGCCATGCTGACTGCTGCCTTCCGTGCCTTCGGGGGGGAAGAGCTGGTGCGCGACTTCCTGAACTCGCTGCCAGGCGGGTTCTGGACTCAGTTTGTAATCGTCATGGCTGTGATTTTCATCCTTGGCTTCTTTCTTGATTTCATCGAGATCGCCGTGGTTGTAGTGCCGATTGTGGCACCGATCCTGCTCGCCGACCCCGGTGCAAACATCACCGCTGTCTGGCTCGGCGTGATGATAGGACTCAATATCCAGACTTCGTTTCTGACCCCGCCCTTCGGCTTTGCGCTGTTTTACTTGCGCGGCGTGGCCCCGGCAGTCGTGAAGACGGTTCAGATGTATAAGGGTGTGGTCGCCTTCATCGCGCTACAGCTCGGCGCACTTGCTATTGTGGGATGGTATCCGCCCCTGGTGAATTACCTGCCCAACCGGGTTAGTTTTCTGTCGGAAACTGCCCCGCCGCCGCGCAACCCCAAACTACAGATCTGCCTGGAAGAATATGTGCACCAGACCCTTGCCGTAAACGGCTCTGCTGTAATGGACGCCATTAAGGCCGCACAAGGTATGGACCTGTCCAATATTCCGGAAAATATCGCGGCTGATCTGACAGGTGCCTTTGTAAATGCCGAAATTGCGATTTCGGAACTGAACGCTATTTTCGCCGCGGAACAGGCTGTGGCTGCCGCAGCACCCGAATATCGCCCGGTTCTGCGCCGCGTCCGCGGGCTGGAAAAGGACGTGCGCCAGGCCGAAAAGATTCTGTCTGAACTGCGTCATGAAGCCAGTCATCGGAACGTGTCAGAGGTGCGCAAAGCACAGATTGAGGCAGATATTGCAGACAAACAGGCAGAGATCGAAGCCATTAAATCTATGATCCCCGAGGACTGGGATGCGCTGCACGATAAATTTGCCAGGCTGACAAAGGCAGAGGAAACCGCACGCAACACATACCGCCGTGCGGCTGATAATGCTTATGAGGCCCCGGCCATCACGCTCGCGGCACTTGCCGCAACGCCTGCTTTCCTGACGCTGGAAGGGAGGCTTTTTAACCTTCGCACGATCATGAAAACCGGTTCCGGTGACATGGCATTGGTCGAAGTCAGGGCGGTTGAAGACATGTTCAGGGATATCGGAGGGGCAGATGAAGTGAGTCGCGCCCTTGGCAAATCCCGCCGCGCCTTGAACAAGGGAGAACGGGAAGAAGCGTTGGAAGAATACGAAACTGCGCTTGCGGCCTTCAAAGCCGGCAAGGCGTGGCGTACATCGGCAGAAAAAGATATTTTGCCGGGCCTGAAAGGCTACATTGAATCTATTCGTGGTACGCTCGGTGCCCGTCAGCAGCAACGGCTTACCCGTGACCAGGCCCTTTTTCTCGCGGGCTGCCAATCCTCCCACCGCGACATCTCGCTCTTCTTCTAAGGCGCACTGTCCGGTTCAGCCAAACGCGGCTCGTTCTGCTACATATGTTAAAAAAAATTGACCGGATTTTGTACCTTATTGTGATTGTGAGATCAGAGATTTTGAATCTTTTGTAAAAGTAAGGCAACAGGTATCGGCGTCCCGGGGGTCGGCCGTCTTGGAAGCCGCTGAGCGACAATTGAAGGCATTCGTACTTTTTATTCCGGTTGCAGGGTGGTAACGCCAACGGCACCGCTGCGGGCGATATTCGGGTCAAGGCTCATCAGAATGTATTCCCCCCGCTGCCAAAGGCCTGACAGGTCGTCGTAATGGTGCGACAGGAAGTGACCTGATTGCCCGGTTGCGATAATATAGACGCTGCTGTCAGGGTCAGAAAAATCAATCACGGATCGAAACGCGGCAGCGTGGATGTTGGCGTAAGGTGTGTCTCCTTCACCGGTCCAGGAGGCGCGCATCAGCGTTTCTGCCCCGCCGGATGTTTCGTGGCGGATATTGGCAAACCAGGCGAGCCCCGGCACCGTACCCAGCATCTGATGATCATGATGAGCGACGTGAGCTTCCCCCCAGCGCCAGTCGGTCACACGGTCGCCGTAAGCCTGCGTCAATTCCAGGATGGCCTGATCAAGTGCGATACGCGCCACATCTTCGCAGGTTTCAGTTCGGGATGTCTGTGTGATGTCACACCAGATGCCGGCCCCGTCTATATTGCGGAACACGCGTTCCAAAAATACCGGGTTGGGGCGGGGGAAGTTGGTCGCCAATCCTGGCATGTCGTCGGCGATCAGGCGATGCTGCAATTCCCGCATCCAGGCGGCGTAGATCAGCGGTTCCGGTATGTGTTTATCCATCTTGCCGTTCCAGTTCGCCAGCAGGCCCAAGGCAGTCTGGCGCTGACGTTCGGGCGTATTTTCGGGCGCGGCTTCTCCGGTAAACCAGAGCTCTTTGGCAATCAGCGGCAGTAACGCTGTGGCGGCAAAGTTGCCTGTGTCGGTCTGCGCCTCGATAAAACTGTCTCGGGTATGCACCTTTTGTGCGTTTAAAAGTTGCATCAGGCGCAGGAAGCGATAGGTGCCTCCCCAACTGTGGCTGACGTGATAGGGGAAGGCCCGGTCTGTGGTCTTGTTATTGGTGTTGGCGACAATGCCGCTTTTCGGGTTCACGACCGATGGGTTTTCCGCGTAATCCGCGTATCCCAGCCACTGGTTGATTTCCATCCACCCGCGTGTCGGGAACCGGCCCCGGCTTTCGTGTCCGTCTTTTCGCAGGGGCATTTTGCCAATCATTTGAAGTGCCACGCCGTTACGGTCCGCCAGGGTCAGGTTCTGTGCGGGTGCCTTGTGGACTGCCGTCGCCGCCAGACCAGCCTTGACTGATTTTGCCCGCATCAGGTTGATGCCTGCGGTCATGGATTGGTCGTTGGCATCAAGTGCGGTCCACCGGATCGTGGCCACATGGCCTTCAGGCGTGATGCTTGCCAAACCATAATGCTTGCCCGGGATAACCGGGCCATTGTCTGTCCAGCGCAGATGTAGCGTACGCGGCACTTCCCCATCTACGTGCATAATCACGTCTTTGGTGACGAATTCTTTCCAGCCGTTAGAGGTACGGTACTGATTCGGATTGTCCGGATTGATCTCCTCAACGTAAATATCAAGATCGTCCACATAAGCCGTCGTAAGCCCCCAGGCGAGCGCGTCAGACCGCCCCGTCAGCACAACCGGAATGCCGGGGATAGTGCCGCCGATCACACCGCCATCCGGGAAATCGAGCCGCGCAAGGTACCAGATCGCCGGCGCGGAAAGTGCCAGGTGCGGGTCGTTGGCCAAAAGTGATGCGCCAGTGGCGGACCGCTCCGGTGCCGCGGCCCATGCATTGGATGCCCCGGCAAGGCCGTGTGATTTGATCGGGTCCGTCCAATGAGTCTGGCCTGCGGCCTGCCCCACCCTGGATAACCCGCCAAAGAGGCCTGCGAATTCCGGCATCTGTATGGTCCCGGTACCCGGGGCATCCGGCATGATGTCCCTGACCCGATCCTTGCCGATCTCCAGCGAGACACGGGCGCGCAGCACCTCATTGCGCAAGTGACCCGACAATTGCAGGGACATCACGCGGATAATCGACAGGCTGTCGGTGGCACTCCACGGCGCGATCTCCGGGCCAAGGAAAAAGAACTCCGGTGCACCGCGACCAAGCGCGTCGTTCCGAACGATGCCAAGCCAGGCGTTCACGCCGGCGGCATAGGAGTCGAGCGCGGATTTCACCTCTTCGGTTTGAAAAGCGTAGGATTTGCGCGACAGTTCCACCAGATCGAGCCGACGGACGAATTCATCGGTATTGGCGGTAGCACTGCCGAAAATCTCTGACAGGCGACCTTGGGCCGTCCGGCGCATCATGGTCATCTGCCACAGACGATCCTGGGCGTGTACAAAGCCAAGCGCAAAGTAGATGTCATCGGGATTGTCGGAAAAGATATGCGGCACGTTATGGGGGTCGCGCACGATTTCCACCGGACCGGACAGGCCTCTTAGATCGTAAGAGGCGTTGTAGTCAGGAATTGATCGGGTGGCGAAATAATAGGCAAGGATGATAGTGACCAGAATCAGCACACTCATCACTGTGAATCCCCGCAGCAGCCACCGAAAAACGCTTGTCATGTATCCCCCTTTCCGTCACACTCACGGGTTAATAGGCCAAATCGCATGTCTTATCGCAAACACTGACGGAAGGTAACAGCATGGTAAAGGTAGCCTTTCTGGGTTTGGGCGTGATGGGCTATCCCATGGCCGGGCATCTGGCTGTGAAGGGTCATGAGGTGACGGTCTATAACCGCACATCCGCCCGGGCAGGCACCTGGGTGGCGGAATACGGCGGGAAGGCATCCGCGACGCCGCGCACAGCTGCGGAAGATGCTGCAATCGTCTTTGCCTGCGTCGGAAACGACGATGACCTGCGGTCGGTGGTTTTGGGTGAAGACGGCGCGTTGCAAGGCATGGCGCATGGATCGGTTTTTGTGGATCACACCACTACGAGTGCCCGTGTCGCCCGTGAGTTGGCAAAGTTGGCAGCCAGTCAGGGCGTTGGTTTTGTTGATGCGCCCGTCAGCGGTGGCCAGACTGGCGCGGAGAACGGCATACTGACGGTCATGTGCGGCGGCGACCCGGACGCATACGGCAGGGTCGAAGGCGCAATTGGCAGTTACGCCCGCGCCTGTCGCCTGATGGGCGGCGTGGGTGCCGGACAGCTGACCAAGATGGTCAACCAGATCTGCATCGCAGGTCTTGTGCAGGGGCTGTCAGAGGGTATGGCCTTTGCCCGGAAGGCCGGGCTTGATGGAAAGGCAGTAGTCGATGTGATATCCAAAGGGGCGGCCGGATCCTGGCAGATGGAAAACCGGGGTAAGACCATGCTGGATGATCAGTTTGAGTTCGGTTTTGCTGTGGACTGGATGCGCAAGGATCTGGGTATTTGCCTGGAAGAAGCCAGGCAGAACGGCGCACGACTGCCGGTTACGGCGATTGTGGACCAGTTTTATGGCGATGTGCAGCAGATGTGCGGAGGCCGTTGGGACACGTCAAGCCTGATGCGCCGCTTGACCGGATGAGCGACTGAGCCGTGCATCCATGGAATTTTACGGATGATATTGGTTGAGAACCGCCTATGGCAGTTTGCTTCTGCGGGGGCGTATGGCGGGCATTGATGCGCGGATTCTGCTGATGGAAAGATGCACCGCCCGGACAGGTTATTCCGGCTTGGGGCCACTGGCACCGTAATGCTACGGTTTCTGGTAAGGGTCGGCCAGGATTCGCGCAATGCCCTTTTGCCCTGCGGGTGACAGAGCATTGAAATTAAACCGGCTTTTCGAATCAGCCTGTTTGCCGTGCCAAATCCCTAACCGACTGATATATATATCTATATATCAAAAGCGGCCTGTGCGGGACGCGCTCCCGGACCATCCCGGTGCTGTGCCGGACCCTGGCGGCAGTCGTGTGTGATTTCGAGGATGCAAAAGACAAATTCAGGGGTTAGGCTAAGCAAGATCACAGCAGAGGTCATACACGTATCCTATGTCGTTTTTTTTGAAGCTCAAAGACCGTTTGTTCAAATCATCTTCGAAGATCGAGGAGCGTCTCGATGCCATTGTGCAGGACCGTGGTGCAGTTGAAGAGCTTGCTGAAGAAGAACTTGCGCAAACGATCAGGGGATCAGCTCCGCCTCATGAGCATCAAATCGCATCACCCGAATTGCATCAACATTCAGAGGAAACAACGGCTGCGAAACCCGGCTTTTTCGGGCACCTGCTTGGTCGGCGTACGCACGGGCAGGTCGTGTATCGCGCACTTGATCACGACATGCTGGAAAGCCTTGAGGAGATGCTGATCGCTGCGGACATGGGCGTCGACACAGCCATGCGGGTGACCGCGAACCTGGCCAAAGGTCGCATGGGCCGCAAACTGTCAACCGGCGAGATCAAGGGACTCTTGTCCGCCGAGGTTGCGCGGATTATGGACCGGGTTGCGCACCCTATGACACTTTTTTCGCAAAAGCCACAGGTGATTCTGGTGGTTGGTGTGAACGGATCGGGCAAGACCACAACGATTGGTAAACTCGCCAACCAGTTCCGTGCTGCGGGCAAATCCGTCATGATGGCCGCGGGCGACACGTTCCGGGCGGCGGCGGTAGAACAGTTGCAGGTCTGGGGCAGACGGGCAGGGGTTCCGGTTTTCACCGCGCCCGAAGGTTCCGACCCGGCGAGCCTGGCGTTTGATTCTGTGGAGCGGGCCCGGAACGAAGATGCTGACCTGCTTATGATTGACACCGCCGGGCGGCTGCAAAACCGATCAGACCTGATGGAAGAGCTGGCGAAAATCGTGCGTGTGATCCGTAAGAAAAATCCCGAAGCACCGCACAATACGCTTCTGGTGCTTGATGCAACAACGGGTCAGAATGCTTTGAATCAGGTGAAAATTTTCCGCGAGGTTGCGGATGTAACCGGGCTGATAATGACAAAACTTGATGGTACAGCGAAGGGAGGCATACTGGTCGCGCTCGCTGACATATTCGGCCTTCCGATTCATGCCATTGGCGTTGGTGAGCAGATCAATGATCTGATACCGTTTGATCCGGAAGAGTTCGCCCGTGCCCTTACCGGATACGAGGGATCGTGAAAGTATTAATGTAGGAACGGCAGTTTTGCTGCCTTTCAACGCGACCTCGACAATTTTGGCATAGCCCGCGGAAGCACCGGACAGTTCCGGAAATAACGCCAGCTGCTCATCGTGTCCGGGCTTCCGGATATCGGCGATGTGCAGGGCGGGCACAGGGGCCCCTTCCACACCGGGGTGCAGGCTTTGGCCAATCGTGTAGTTGCCCCGATCTGTTTCTCCAGGGTGACACCTTTCCGCGGTATCACCAGGGCCCGTATCGTCATCAGGCGGACAATCAGGTGCACCCGGAGGGGCATCTCGTGCCAAAATGATAACAAGTTAAGCGGGGCCGGAATGACGTTGGCAGAATGGTTGATCTCTCTTGAAGGGACAAATTCGGGGCGTACGCTGGCCCTGATCCTGGCTGTCGCCGCCGCCGTCTTGCACGCGGTTTTCGGGGCATTGCAGAAGGGGCGGCACGACCCGTGGCTGAGCCGCGGGGCCATTGACGCGTCCTATTTTCTGATGGCATTGCCAGTCGCGCTTTTTGTTGTGCCCTGGCCGGAACCGCATATTTGGCTGCTGTTTGCCGGTGTCATGGCAATCCACTTCGTTTATAAAATTTTGCAGGTGATGAGCTATGACCGCGGTGCCTACACGGTGGTCTACCCGGTCATGCGCGGGACCGGACCTCTTGTCACCGTAATTGCCGCCGGTCTGGTGTTTCAGGAAACCTTTAATGGTGTGCAGTGGGGCGGGGTGATCCTGCTGACAGCCGCGATCTTTTCGCTGGCGGCGATCAATTTGCGCGACACACCCGTTGGACGTCAGCGGCTTGCCGCCGGTCTGGTTTTGGCCTTTCTGACCGGTATCATGGTAGCCACCTACACAACCTTTGACGCCTATGTCATCCGCCAGGCCAGTAATCCTTTCACTGTGGTCTTCTGGTTTTACGTCGTCGACGGGATTCTTTTCCCTTTCATCGCCTTACGTCACTATCTGCGGCTGGAAAAAAAGCCGCCGCTGCCGGGGCTCACCCTGCGCGGAATAATCGGTGCGCTTGTGGCCTTTGGCAGTTTTTCGTCTATTATGATCGCCACCCTCCTGGATAAGGTAGGGGAAGCCGCCGTGCTGCGGGAAACCTCCGTTGTGTTTGCGGCACTGATCGGATGGATATTCCTGAAAGAGCAAGTCGGCCCCTTGCGGGCCCTGTTAATGGCGGTTATCGCGGGCGGTGCAGTTTTGGTGGAATTTGGCGGTTGATGGCAGAAGAACGAAAGTTCCCGAGTTGGGTAAAACCGGTACTTGAACTGGCCCCGGTGATCGCGTTTTTCGTGGCTTACACGCGGGTGAAGGATGACACCTACACGGTTTTGGGGAACGAATACGAAGGCTTTATCATCGTCACCGCTGCTTTTATCCCGCTTTCACTGGTGTGTACCGGTATTCTATGGGCATTGACCGGCAAGCTAAGCCGAATGCAGATGCTGACAGTACTGCTGGTGGTCGTATTTGGCGGCTTGTCGGTTTGGCTGAACGATGATCGGTTCTTCAAAATGAAACCTACCATCATCTATTTGGTTTTCGGTGGCATTCTCGGGGTCGGCCTGTTA
The DNA here is from genome assembly GCA_014323795.1 of Paracoccaceae bacterium. Taxonomy (GTDB): domain Bacteria; phylum Pseudomonadota; class Alphaproteobacteria; order Rhodobacterales; family Rhodobacteraceae; genus Amylibacter. Next base: position 82,129 of record JACONK010000028.1, read on the forward strand.
CAGGGCAAAAGCTACCTGCGCACGGTGATGGAGCAGGTGATACCTCTCGGTGACGAAGGATGGATGATCCTGACCCGGCGGTTTTGCCTGTTATGTCTCGCGCTCGCTGCGGCAAATGAGGTCGTCTGGCGATTTATGTCCACTGACGCCTGGGTGAACTTTAAGACCTTTGGGCTCACAGCTGCGATGTTCGTTTTTTTCATCTTGCAAAGTAAACTCTTCACCGAATACGGCATCAAGGAAAAAATCTGACGAGTATCCCCTGAATCCGGATGTGTGCGGGATCGAATGCCAGCCATAGTTGAAATTAACGGCTATTGCGGGTATCCCGTCCAGGATTTCCACCAGTCGTTGCACTGAAATATTTTGTGCAGCTGATGAATCAGCTATCAGTGTTGTGACTTAAAAGGCTATATGACATTTTGGCCCTGTGATGCCTTGGTTTCACGTCCGTCGTATGACGCCGGAAGAAGAAGGGCAACCGGCCAATCACACAGGCGGGCATGCGTATTCATCAGATGCCGGTGTGACGGCAAACCGGATTTTAAATGCCGGGTGAAAGTTTCTGCCAAACCACCTATACGACATCTGGCCCGATTTCCTCTATCGGAAAGTAGCACCTGAAGAGCAGGATACGTTCATTCCTGCTGCTTGTACACCTTCTTTCGAAGTGATTTCAGTATCTGTCGAACTCTCCGGCGGGGATATGGGCAGCCCGAGGAAGAGGAACCGGGTGTGAAATTTAAGCATCACGCCTAATAGCGGCGAAGAGCCAGATCACCATTAATCCAAGAGTGATTACCATATTCCAGGTCGGCATCGATAGGCCGAGGAATTGCCAGCTGATTTCGTCACAGCGGACAACCGGGGCAGAGAGAAGTGCGTCAAGGGCTGCTTTCGGGTCGAGGTTCATGAGGGATATTCCGGAACAACCCGCCGGGCCTTCCCACCAGCCCTGTTCCACGCCCGTGTGAAAGCCACCGAGCCCGGCTGTTACGGCGGTGGCACCGGCACCTGCATGTGCGACAGTGCGCAGGGGAAGCAGGACGCCGATTAGGCCCAGGACCGCCGCAATCCCGTGGGGCCAGCGTTGCCAGAGGCACATTTTGCAGGGCGGCAGGTCGCCCAGATGCTGAAACCCCAAAGCCGCGGCCAGCATAAGTGCGGAACCGAGCCCGGCAACCGCCATCAGTGAGCCGTGTGTCACAGGGAGCGCACTGCGAAAAAGCCGCCGATCAGCAACACGACCAACGCGGTGAACATCAGCCCCAAACGTTTTTCGATGAACTCCCGAATCGGTTCTCCGACCTTCCAAAGCAGTGCTGCAACCACGAAGAATCGCAAGCCTCGGGCGACCAGCGACCAGAACATGAACTGCGCAAACGGCAGGCCAGTTGCCCCGCTGGTAATCGTGATTACCTTGTAGGGAAAGGGTGTGACGCCCGCGAAAAGCACGGCCCAGTGACCCTGTTCATTGAAACTTTTGCGGAACTCCTCAAACAAATCCGATTTGTTGTAGAAATCCAGGATACGCATACCCAGGCTGTCAAACACTGTTACGCCAATCCAATAGCCGAATGCCCCACCAACCACGGACGAAACGGTGCATATGCCTGCGATAAGAAAGGCCCTCTGCGGGGCAGCAATAACCATAGGGATCAACAACACATCCGGCGGAATGGGAAAAAATGAGCTTTCAACGAAACTTGCAATCGCGAGTGCGACCAACGCCCGGCGCGTTCGGGCCAGGGACACAGTCCAATTATAAAGGGTGCGTAGCACTGCCCGGGTCTCCCGCTCTTTTCAAACCCATTATCGTGTGGTGCCATGCGGTTGGATACTGTCTTCCTGTGCCGGATTATATACTTGGAATCAATGCCACATTGTTCCTGCAGTGGGCGGTGAACGCGATGCGTCAGAGATGGTTTGCGCACTACACCTTTACCGCAACAGGCTCAATATTCTGTCCGGTAAGAAAGTAAAGGCTCGGACCGTGAACTTGGCCATGCTGAAATCCGTGCCGGGCGACCAGGTTACACGCCGGATGGCATAATCAATCTTGCGTCGGAATGACTGCGGGTTTTAGGAAGTCATCTTTTTGAGAATTATGTATACGGCCAGCCTGCAAAAATTCTTCAGCAGTTCAAAGTGCCCGTTGACCCGTGGGCGAGGGGGCACTAAGCCCGCATCTGTGTTGCCCGAGTGGCGGAATTGGTAGACGCAGGGGATTCAAAATCCCCCGCCGCAAGGCTTGTCGGTTCGAGTCCGACCTCGGGTACCAGAAACCTCTGGGAATACGAAAGTACTTTGATCTGTGCCCCGATTCGGCGGTTCCGGCAAACACAGGAAGGATGCCACGATACACATCCGATATCTGTCCTTAAAATGGAAGGCCCGCCGAACTTCTTCGGCGGGCCTTCCCGAGGCTCTGGGGCGCATTATTCTTTTTTGGCTGAAATAGTTCCACCGGATGTAACAGCAGTTTTTCCTCCGCCGGATGACAGCGGATCTTCCTGGCGTTGCACGGAGCCTTCGAAATGGGCACCTGATTCGATGGCGATGGTCTTGTGGATGATGTCGCCTTCCACCCGTGCGGTGGAGGTCAGGCGCACCTTCAGGCCGCGAACCCGGCCGATGATGCGACCATTAACCACGACATCGTCTGCCACGATCTCTCCTTCAATGGTTGCGCCTTCGCCTACGTTAAGCAGATGGGCACGGATGTCGCCCTTGATCTTGCCTTCGACCTGAATATCGCCAGTGGTTTCCAAGTTGCCTGTGACCACCAGATCAGACGACAACGTGGAAGCGGGTGGTTTAGCCTTCGGCACCGCCGCCGGCATAGGGGACGTTGTAGCCGGTGCCCTGGCATTGCCGTCCGGCACGGAGGGTGTGCCTGGCGGCGGTGCCGAATGTGCTCCGGCCGGTTTGGCATTTTCAGAGCCTTTGCCTTTAGAAAAAATCGTTGGCATTTTCGGAGCCTTTGCTGTTAGAAAACATCGTTTGCAGCCTTCATGAACTTCGCAGGGTTAAGTGCCTTGCCGTTCAGATGCACCTCGTAGTGCAGATGAACACCGGTAGACCGGCCTGATGCACCCATATCACCGATTCTATCTCCGTGCGAGACCCTTTGGCCTTTTTTCACGCGGACGGCATTTAGATGCGCATAGAAGGTTTCGAATCCCTGCGCATGACGGATTTTAACCAACATGCCATAAGCCCCCTGGCGCCCCGCAAAACTAACAACGCCGTCGCCGGTTGCTACAATCGGCGTCCCACGGGCCCCTGCCAAATCTGTACCGCTGTGAAACCGAATCCCGCCTGTCTTCGGGTCGCGCCGGTATCCAAAACCGGAGGTATGACGATATGCGCCACGCACCGGGAAGGCGAGTGGCAGATTTTTAACCGCCATACTGGTTACCGCTACCCTGTCGAGACGTTCAAAAATTCTTCGGGTAGAACTGTTGGATTCCAAAATTGATGCGTCCCTGGTTGACACACTCAGAACACCCTTGGGCCCGCCAGTGCCAACGTATGTCTTGCGCATTTCTTCAATCAGGCTTTCGGTGTCGATACCAGACCGCCTCAATGCCCGCTCCAGCGGGCCGAGCGTTACATTAATGGCCGATTCAAGTCGCGCATAAACCTGCGCATTGCGCTGTGCGGCCAGACGTTGCCCATATTCCATCTCGGAAATCCTGGTGACCAGATCATCGGCGATTTTTTCCAATTCGTCCCGTTGCCTGACTGTGTCATCCAGTGCGCGAGCCAGGGTCTCCAACATGTCCTCCATATCTTCCGCGCTGCCGAGACGCGTTTCTAGAGACCCGATACGGTTCTGAATATCCGCCGGTATGGAGTCTGATCGCCCCTGCGCAGCATCCCGTTCGGCCATGGCCTTTTGCAGTTTTTCCTGCATAATCATCAGGCCGGTTTCCAGTTCGCGGCGTTCCTCCTCGGCTTGCAGCGACTCGGATTGTTGCATGCTGATCTGTTCGAGAGCTACGTAAAACCGCTGCTGGGCCGTCTGTGCCTCCAGTGTGCGCTGATCCAGTTTGGCAAACAGTTCCGCCAGGCGGGTCTCATAGGTGCGTTGCAGCACATCTGCCCGGGTGTTTTCGGATTGGGTGCTGATCCGATTCATCATCAGGGCAGAGGTTGCGATCAACATCCAAACCACAAGGACAGATATCATACCACCAGCCCACACCTGGAAAAGCGGTGTTGCCCGAAAATACCTGGTCATCCGATCTGTTCGCAGATAGACGCGCTGTTCCGGAAAATACCGGGACAAGGCTGTGTTCAGCCGCATCACAAAACGCATGTTGTCATTCTCTCAAGCAATGCAAACCTGTTCATAAAGTTGTTTATGGCTTATCTGCGTCAAAGCGTACTTTCAAACCTTCAGGTGCGCATAAAAACCGGGAATTTAACCCGAACTCCCAATCTCATCGCCTGCGGACAGTTGAACTGCAGGTAACCGCAGATTCGCGATCATGCGGATCGAGACTGGCGGGTGCATCAGCGAGGCTGCCCAACTGCATCATCGCCTGAAACACGGTGTCCTTCGTCACGGTCTCCAACGCATCGGTGGCTTTATGAAACATCTCACAGGCATTTTGCATCAGATATCCTGATTTCCCTTTGATACCGGGCGGTGCCTTTCACCGCCCTCTTTCTTCTTGTCGCACAATTTCAAACGATAATCCATTCATTTTTGAAGCAGAGGCGGGCCTGCATCGGCGCATTTGCCCTGGTCTGACATGATACATGTAAGGTAAAGCCCGAGAACCATTACATGATTGTTGCCATGCTCTAAACCAGTCGTCAAAGGTTTCGAACCGTTTCAAGAACAGCTTCGACATGACCGGGCACTTTTACCCTGCGCCATACAGCACGGACAAAGCCGTCACCGTCGATCACAAAGGTCGACCGTTCGATCCCCATGAACTTCTTTCCGTACATGGATTTCTCTTTCCATACGCCAAAACCTTCGCACAGGTTGCCATTTTCATCTGACAAAAGCGGTAAAGTTAACTCCCGCCTGGCAACAAATTTTTCGTGGCTGTCAACGCTATCCTTGCTTACGCCAACTACCGCTGCACCCGCAGCCTTAAAGGCTGCAAGCGCCTTTGAAAACCCGACGCTTTCCCTGGTGCAGCCGGACGTATCATCGCGCGGATAGAAGAACAGAACCAGGGTTTTGCCGGCGAAATCAGCACTTGTCAGAGTACCGCCCCCGTCCCGTGGTAATTCGAATGTTGGTGCCTTTTCTCCGATTTCAGGCATTTGATCCCCGTTTTACTCCATAATTTGGCAGGCTGGCGTATAAATTACTGGCCTGTTCGCCTAAATTGCTGCACAGATGGGGTCTGTCAAGCGGCCTGAACGGGTAAATCCGATCATAATAAGCATATTGAAATACTGCCTGATTGCCGTGATGGCTGTCACAATGACCGGAGTGACCCTGGTACTTTTGGCACTGGGCGGGCTGTCGCTTGCGCTCAGGCACGGGCCGATTGAGATGCCACAGGCCAGGGCGTTTGTGGAAAGTGCATTGAATGAGCGGCTGGAAGATCAAACCCTGACCATCGGTGCGGTGGCTTTGAAATCTGCCAATAATGGAACAGGCAATCAGCTGCATCTGCGCGAGGTAAAAATTAAATCCGGCGACGGCAGTCCGGTTTTGACGCTCGCGGAGATATATATGGATTATGCCCTGTCAGATCTGTTGTCCGGGCAACTGTCTCCGTCCGAGATCATCCTTGTAGGCACAGAGCTGACGTTGCGCCGCCATGCAGACGGTCGTATCGAATTTCTGTCGCCGGGCGAAACCTCGGGCGAAGATTCTCTGGTGGGAGCCATCGAAACGCTTACCGCCCGGCCCGGGTTTGCGTCGCTGCAACGGGTTGATCTGTCCGGTGCCCGGGTGCTGATGGACGATGTCGCCACCGGGCGCACCTGGATACTGGAAAAAAACACGCTCAAACTCACCCGGTCCGGGGCACACGCCTTTGCCCTGAACGCAGTCCTGGCCCTGTCGGAAGGAGACGATCCCGCCGGAGCAGACAAAACCCTTTTGCGGTTCAAGGCAGAAGCGGCGTCCGGGGATGAAGATGTTGACCTGTCCTTCCAGTTTGAAGACGCCTGGCCGGTGCACATTGCAGAGCTCTTTCCCGCCTTCGATTGGTTACGTAATATCGACACGAAAATTTCCGGCTACATCCGCGCCCGCCTGGCACGGGATGGCCATGTCAGCGGGTTTTCCGGTGTACTCAGCCTTGGCCAGGGGCGAATTACCGGTACGCCCGACAAGGCACCTCTGACGTTAAGCCGTGCCAAGATATATTTCACCTATGAACGGTCTGAAGATGTGTTGACGCTACAGCAGGTGGAGGCTGAAACCTCATCCGGCATCCTTTCAGGCGACGGTTTTGTGAAATTGACCCGAAATACCGGCGGTGGGGTATCGTCTCTGGCCGGACAACTGCGGTTCAACAAAATTGTCATCAACCGACCTGACATCTTTGCCCAGATGGTCTACCTGGACGGTGCCTCTGCCGATGTGCGCGTCAGCTTTAATCCGCTGGTAGTCGAAATCGGACAACTGTCGGTTTTTTACGATGAGATGACAATCCGTGCGGCGGGTAAAAGTATGGCGGGCAAGGAATATTGGTCGAACCGGTACGACATCGATATCAACCAAATCCAGGACGAGCACCTGCTCGGACTTTGGCCCCTGACGCTGGCACCGAAGACCCGCCGCTGGCTGGTGGAGAACATTCGCGACGGTGTCGCGACTGACTTTCGTGGCGGCTTTCGGTCGGACGGAGGCGCACTCACCTATGCGATGAATTTCGACATCGAAGGGGTAAAGTCCGGCTTCCTCGGTACGCTGCCCGATTTGCAGGAAGGCCGCGGTTTTGGTTACCTGACGGAAAAGGAATTCCGGCTTGATATCAGCGACGGTTATGTACTCGCTGATGACGGCACCAAAGTCCTTGTTGCCGGTTCGTCGCTGTATATCCCGGATATCACCACAAGACCCTTGCCGGGGGAGATCACCTTACGCGCTTCAGGCGGGCTGCAGGCTGCCTTGCACCTGTTGAACGCGGAGAAGTTCCGCCTGCCTGACAAGATGAACGTATCGCCGCAGATGGTCAGCGGACGGGCAGAGGTTGCAGGGATTTTCAGGCTGCCACTGAACAGGAACACGACCTTCGGGCAAGTGGAGCTGGATGTTTCCGCCACACTGACTGACGTGACTGCCGACACGCTGATCGAAAAACGTAAACTGCACGGCAGCGAGATACACGTGCATGTGACCGATACGGCTATCCGTCTGACCGGGAACTTTACGCTTGACGGCGTGCCGATTACGGCAACCTGGACGCAGCCTTTCGGCAATGCGGCTGCCAAAGGATCAAGCATTAATGCGCAGTTTACCCTGAATGAGCACAACCTGAAAGCCTTTGGCGTGGTTCTGCCGCCTGGTGTTCTTGGGGGGTCCGCCCTTGGGAATATGACGATCACCCTTAAGCCAGGCAGAACACCGCACTACACGCTGACGTCCGATTTGCGCGGGGCAGGGTTACGGGTACCCGCCATCGGATGGTCCAAACCAGCGAATTCTGAAGGTATCCTAAGCTTATCAGGGTCACTTGGCGATCATCCCGGCGTTGACAATTTCTCGCTATCGGGTGGCGGGCTGTCTGCCGGCGGACGCTTGCACCTGACTCCGTCAGGTACGCTTGCCCGGGTGGATCTTGACGACCTGAAAATCGGCAGCTGGCTTGACACCCGGGCCGTGATTACGACGCATGATCCCGACAGTGCGAACATTCAGCTGAATGGTGGCGTGATGGACTTGCGCCGCTTCAATCCCGGCGGTGGTGTCGACACGGGCAACATCATGATCGGTGCGCGCCTTGATCGGCTGATTGTCACCAATGAGATTGCGCTGACGAACCTGACCGCAAACCTTACGACCGGAAGCGGTCTGCGCGGGTCATTTAAAGCCCAGGTAAACGGGGAGGCACCGATCAGCGGGCGGATATTCCCCCGAACCCACGGTACGGCAATAGAACTGCTTTCTGACAACGCGGGTGGCGTACTTCGGTCTGCGGGGCTTCTTAAAAACGCCAAATGGGGTAACATGCGTGCGATCATCGTGCCCGGTTCCGGTAAAGGCAACTACGACGGCACGATCACTGTCGAAAATATCCGCCTGCGGGAATCGTCTGCCATGGCGAACCTTCTGAACGCCGTTTCGCTCGTCGGTCTTTTGCAGCAGCTCAATGGCAGTGGCATTCATTTCTCTGCTGTAGACGGGCAGTTTTTCCTGCGTGATGGGGAGGTGCGGCTGAAGAACATTTCTGCCGTGGGCCCTTCCATGGGGTTAACTCTTAACGGCCGGTATCACCGGGACAGCAAAATGGTAGATTTTGAAGGCGTCATGACCCCGCTTTATGCCATGAACGGAATGTTCGAACGGATCTTTGGTGCCCTCGTCGGGCGGCACAAGGGGGAGGGAATCTTCTCACTCACCTACCGCATGCAGGGACCGTCGGCGAACCCGGGCGTTAGCGTGAACCCCCTGTCAATCCTGGCACCCGGTGCCTTTCGGGAACTGTTCCGCACGACCGCGCCCGCCCGTGTTACGTCCGGTCAGGATAATACTGAAGACAGGACACCCTAGAAAATGCGCGAGGATGTGCGTTAGATCACCTTGAATCCCGCCTTTGGCGCGGGCATAGGTCAGCCCGTGCGCCTGTCCGATTTTGACTTTGACCTGCCTGAAGAGCTGATCGCGCTGCGGCCTGTGCGCCCGCGCCCGGCCTCCAGACTTCTGGTGGCAGACGGCGACGCACTGTCTGATCACCACTTTGCCGATTTGCCGGGCCTTCTGCACCCCGGTGACCGGCTGGTGCTGAATGACACCAGGGTTTTGCCCGCCCGCCTGAATGGCCACCGCCGCCGCATCTCTGATCATGGGGAGACCTTCGCCCATGTAGAGGTCACGCTTTTATCCGTAAACGGGCAGGGGGATTGGCTGGTGCTCGCCAGGCCCGTGCGCCGTGTGCAGGTAGGGGAGCAGATCATTTTTTCCGATGACCTTTCAGCCGAAATACGGGACAAGTCACCGGATGGGCTGATCCTGAGATTTTCGCTGAGGGGGGCCGATTTTGATGCGGCACTTTCCAGACTGGGTGTCATGCCGCTGCCCCCATACATCGCTGCGCGCCGGGCGGCAGATGACCGGGATCGCGACGACTACCAGACCGTATTTGCCAAAAAAACCGGTGCTGTTGCTGCGCCAACCGCTGGCCTGCACTTCGATGGCAGGCTTCTGGAAAGCCTTTCAGCGATGGGTGTCACCTTATCAAGGCTGACCCTGCACGTGGGCACCGGAACATTTCTGCCAGTAAAAACAGAAGATGTGACCAGCCACAGGATGCACGCCGAATGGGGAAAAATTTCAGGCCGCACGGCCCGGAATATCGCAGAAACAAAGGCTGCCGGGGGGCGCGTGATCCCGGTGGGGACAACTGCCTTGCGCCTGCTGGAAGCCGCCGCCCGGGACACTGGCGCGGTTACGCCCTGGGTGGGGAAGACGGATATTTTCATCCGCCCGGGCTTCCGGTTTCACGTCGCAGATGCGCTGATCACCAACTTTCACCTGCCCAAATCCACGCTGCTGATTCTGGTCAGTGCCCTGATGGGCCGGGATCGCATCCGTGCGATATACGCCCATGCTATCGCCCGGCACTATCGCTTTTTTTCCTACGGTGACAGCAGCCTGTTAATACCGCCCAGGGTCTGAAATCGCCACAGTGATGTCGTTAGCGAACCTGCATGGCACGGTTGAATCGCGTTAGCTGGCCAAAACTGCCAGGATCGTTGAACCTATGGGCGCGGTTATCAAAAATAGTTGGGCATTGTTGCTGGGTATGTTCATGCTTATGCTGGGCAACGGTGTGCAGAGTACGCTCCTTGGCATCCGCGGGGCGCATGAAGGCTTCAGCACGGGATCCATGTCGGTAATCATGGCAGCCTATTTCGTGGGCTTTCTCGGCGGATCGCAGATGACCCCGTGGCTGATTCGGCGCGTGGGCCATGTGCGCGTATTTGCGGCACTTGCCTCTTTTGTGTCCGCGGCTCTGATCCTGTACGCCTTCGCCCCTTACGAGTTTGCCTGGCTTGCCCTGCGGGTTGTCGTGGGTTTCTGCTTTTCAGGCATCTTCGTGACAGCAGAAAGCTGGCTGAACGACAGCGCGGAAAATGAAACCCGAGGCCAGGCCCTGTCGGCGTATCTGATCGTGCAGATGATGGGGGTGGTGGTGGCGCAATACCTGCTGACGCTGGCGGACCCGAACGGCTACCAGCTTTTCGTGATCATCTCTGTCGCCGTGTCGCTCAGTTTTGCGCCAATCCTTCTGTCTGTCAGCCCGGTGCCCATGTTCCAGACCACCAAGCGGATGAGCTTCCGGCAGCTCTTCCAAACCTCGCCGCTCGGGTTCGTGGGGATATTTCTGCTTGGCGGTATCTTTTCCGCGCTCTTTGGTATGACCGCGGTTTACGGGACAGAGGCAGGCCTCAACGTCGGCCGGATTTCCACGTTTGTGGCATCAATTTACCTTGGCGGGATGCTCTGCCAGTTTCCCATCGGCTGGGCGTCGGACCGGATGGACCGCCGCCTGCTGATCATCGCGATCACCGCCCTGGGCACGTTGGCCTGCCTGCTGGCGTTCTGGTGCGCGGGCAGTTTTGCTGTGCTTCTGGCCACCGCCTTCGTGATCGGGGGGGTATCGAATCCGCTGTATTCGCTGCTTCTGGCCTACACCAACGATTACCTGGGTCATGAAGATATGGCTGCTGCGTCGGGCGGTTTGATCTTCATCAACGGGTTGGGTGCAATTGCGGGTCCGCTGGTGGTGGGCTGGATGATGGCCCAATTCGGGCCTGGTGCCTTTTTTCTTTTCATCGGTGCGCTCCTGGCCATGACGTCTGTTTATGCCTTCTACCGGACTTTCCGGCGCGAGGCGCCAACGGTGGATGAAACCGGAGTCTACACACCAATCTTCGCAGCCGGTTCCCCCGTAGCAGCCGAGGTCGCCCAAGAAGTGGCCATTTATGCGGATCTTGAAGCTGAAAACGCCACAGACAGCAAACCGCCGTATCACGAGGGAACATTCAAATGATGGAATCTTTTCTTGGGGGGAAGCATCTGTAAACGCTCAAGACATATCCTGGCAGACCAAAAGAGATGAGGTTTTTCTTAAGTGGAAATCTGGTAATCGCGGAGAGGCTCTGTCAGAAAGGGCGGAATAAACGAAACACCCTCCCTTTAAGGGAGAGCGTCACAGGGCAGCACCCTGTCTGATGATTTCAGTGGGTGCGCTACCCAAAAGATTAGGGAAGAAAATGGGGCCAGGATCTCAAATTGTAATCGGTGCTACTGCTTCTGTAGTCTTTCTGTTGGGAGTATGGGGAAGTGCTGCCATATTGGCGGGCTACCCGGATCGCCTTTTGGTGGCTTCTTCTCCCTACGGGCAGTTTTGGTCGTGCGCAGCCCGCGAAATGAATGCTCCTATGGGAGAATTTTGGGATATTTATGTAACTGTGGCCAAGGATCTTGTAAAGGATCCCATGTATGAGCCTGATCCTTACGAAGCGTCAAGGCTTCAGTTGGCCGCAGTAGAATCTATTGATGGGCTGGATCTCTGTGTGAAGGCTCATCTTTTGAATCGGGAAGGTAAATAACGAAATACCCGTCCTTAAGGGAGGGTGCCGCCGACCGGCCACCGGCCTTGTGTGGTGGTGTGGCCTGAAAAATCGTTTGACGTGCGCTGCAATCACGTAACAGGGTTGAGGCAGTTCTGCAAACCCTGGAAGCAAATGTCGGGAGGTTATCATGGGCATGCATGGAGAGATTGCGCAAAATATCGTAACGTTCTGGACATGTGAAGTCGGCGCGGAAGGCTGGTACAAGGCGAGCGACGATCTGGATAATAATATACGCGCAAAATTCCTCGACACCTGGGAAATGGCACGGTCCGGTGCGTATAAGGAATGGTACGCCTGCCCGGAAAAATCCCTTGCGCTCATCATTCTGCTGGATCAGTTCCCGCGCAACATGTTCCGCGGCCAGGCCAGGGCTTTCGCCACGGATCGCAAGGCGGTGGAGGCCGCGGTTCGCGCCATCGAAAGCGGCTGGGATATGCGTACGCCGGAACCGTCACGCCAGTTCTTCTACCTGCCGCTGATGCATTCTGAAAACCTGACCCATCAGGAACGCTGTGTGCGGCTGATAAAGACCCGCCTGCCGAAGACCGGGGCGGAAAGTCTCTTGCACGCCAGGGCGCACCGGATGGTGATTCGGCTTTACGGCCGCTTCCCGTTCCGTAATGCCGCATTGGGTCGGCAAACGACGGAGGCTGAACAGCGTTTCATCGACCAGGGTGGCTACGGCCTTATTGCAGAAGGCATGCGCACCGCCGCCTGACCTTGCGCAGCCCATGCCAGCCATGTATATTGTGGGTGATTGATGTGAACTATTTTCGCGGACCGCGAAAGCAAGGATGCCATGAGTGATACCAGTTTCGATATGATCGTGATCGGGGCCGGGCCGGGGGGGTATGTTTGTGCCATCCGTGGCGCGCAGAACGGGCTGAAGGTCGCGGTGGCAGAGCGCGAACATCTGGGCGGTATCTGTCTCAACTGGGGATGTATCCCGACAAAGGCGATGCTGCGTTCGTCCGAGGTGTTCCACCTGATGCACCGTGCGCAGGAATTCGGGCTAAAGGCCGGCGATATCGATTATGACCTTGACGCTGTTGTCAAACGCTCCCGCAGGGTGGCAGGGCAGTTGTCGTCCGGCGTGGCGCACCTGCTCAGAAAGAACAAGGTGACCGTGGTGACGGGTGCGGCGCGGCTTGCAGGTGCGGGCAGGGTTACGGTGGCCGGCGACAAGGGTGACCGGATGCTCACGGCCAAATCCATCGTGCTTGCCACCGGTGCGCGGGCCCGCGAGCTTCCGGGGCTGGAGGCAGATGGCAAACGGGTCTGGACCTATAAACACGCGCTGCAACCGCCGCACATGCCGAAAAAGCTTCTGGTGATCGGCTCCGGTGCCATCGGGATTGAGTTCGCGAGCTTCTATAACACGCTCGGTGCTGACACGACGGTGGCGGAAGTCATGGACCGGATTCTGCCCGTGGAGGATGCAGAAATTTCCGCCCACGCCAGGAAACAGTTCGAAAAGCAGGGGATGAAGATCCTGCAAAAGGCGATAGTCAGGACACTCCACCGCAAGACTGATACCGTGACCGCGGATATCGAGGTTAGCGGCAAGGTCGAAAAACACGATTTTGACACGGTGATATCCGCCGTTGGTATTGTCGGAAATATAGAGGATCTCGGGCTCGGGGATGCGGGTATAAAGGTTGACCGCACCCACGTAGTGACCGATGATCATTGCCGCACTGGCATGGACAATATCTACGCCATCGGCGATATCGCAGGTGCCCCATGGCTTGCCCACAAGGCCAGCCACGAAGGGGTGATGGTTGCCGACCTTGCGGCGGGCAGATCCGCCCACCCGGTCAGCCCGGACAGTATCGCCGGATGCACCTACTGCTACCCGCAGGTCGCCTCTGTAGGCCTGACCGAGGCACAGGCACAAGAGGCCGGCTACCACATCAGGGTTGGCCGCTTCCCCTTCGCAGGCAACGGCAAGGCCATCGCGCTTGGCGAACCGGAAGGGCTGATTAAAACTGTCTTTGACGCAAAAACCGGCGCGCTTCTGGGAGCTCATATGATTGGGGCAGAGGTAACAGAACTCATCCAGGGCTATGTCATCGGCCGCCGGCTGGAGACAACGGAAGAAGACCTGATGAACACTGTTTTCCCGCACCCCACGCTGTCGGAGATGATGCACGAAGCCACGCTTGACGCTTACGGTCGCACGATACACTTCTGACAGGTACGCCGTCTTCACCCCCCGCCGCGCCCCGGCCGGAGAATCATCCGGTGAAGCGCACCGTGCCGATATAGGGCAGGTTGCGATCACGCTGCGCATAGTCGACACCGTAACCCACCACGAATTTATCCGGGATTTCAAAACCCGTCCATGTTGCCCTGATTTCAACCTCCCGCCGCGACGGTTTATCGAGCAGGGCGCAGATCTCCAGCCGTTTCGGCCCGCGGGTTTGCAGCATGTCCAGCACATGGTGCAGCGTGTGACCGGTATCTACGATGTCTTCGACGACAAGCACGTCACGGCCTTTGATCTCTCCGCTCAGATCCTTGAGGATACGCACTTCGCGGGAGCTTTCCATGGCTGCCCCGTAGGAAGAGACCTCCAGAAAATCGACCTCCACAGCCAGATCGATCCCGCGCACCAGATCAGCGACAAACACGAACGACCCGCGCAGCAGCCCGATCACCACCAGCTTTTCGGTGTCCCTGAAATGATCCGTGATGTTTCGGGCGAGCACGGCCACCCTGGCGGCAATGGCGTTTGCCGACAGTATTTCCTCGATCACGTAACCGGATTTGGACATGGAACCTCTGATCTGTCCCTTTCGGTCATAACAGGTGCCGTGCTGAAATTTTACCCCTGAAGTCACTGGAAATTGCCGGATGAATGTATTATGCATCCGGACCATGCCCAAGCATGCTGAACGCCGATTTTTGCCCTACGCGCCTGACCAGATGTACGCCCTTGTCGCGGATGTGGAACGGTATCCGGATTTTTTGCCCTGGTGTACTTCCGTATCTGTCAAGCGGCGTTTTTCCATCGGCCCGTCCGAGATTGTGGAAGCCTACATCGTTATTTCTTTCAAGGTCTTCCGCGAACGTTTCGGGTCGCGGGTCACCCTTAATCCGACCGGCCGGCGGATTGTGACCGAACACATCGACGGCCCGTTTCGATATCTGCGAAACCACTGGTATTTTGAACGGGCAGAGGGCGGATGCATTGTCGATTTCTCCGTCGACTTCGAATTCAATTCGACGATATTACAGGCGTTTATTGGCCTTGTGTTCAAGGAAGCCATGCAGCGCATCGTGCGGGCCTTCGAACGGCGGGCGGCAAGTATGTATTCCTGAGCGTAACCCGGCACACAGTGTGGCAGAAGCATTGGAAAGGAAGCAATATGAAAAACACACTTAAAGCCGGGCTGGTGCTACTCATCGTGATAACGGCAGGGCCAGTGATGGCTTACTCCCATAATAACCAGGTGCGTGAAATCCAGCAGATGCTGGCGCAATGCGGCTTTGACCCCGGCCCGGTTGATGGCAATTGGGGCCGGCAGACGGCACGGGCGGCGGCCGAATACATCCGGGCGCACGGCGCGCTGGCCGACAATGCGCGCTGGACCGAACCGTCCGATACTGACCGGCGCACCAGCCTGATTGCACAAATCGGTACTCACCTTGAAAAAAGTGCGCAACCATGTCCTGCACCGGGGTCCGAAATTTGGGAATGCAGCACGGTCCTGTCTCGGGGGAACCCGGAAATATTACTTGCCGCTGACCACAGCACCGAGACCGGACAGGTGAAATTAGGCACCATTCCTGTAATCGGAACACTGTTCGCCGTTGAGGGTTTGGAGCGGGCCTGGAGATGGCGCAGAAGCAGTGAAAAAGGATATGCATTTACAATAGGTCCCCATGGCGCATTTGGCCTGTCGGGCTTTTACTTCGACTTTTCGCATGCTGCGGACGAAAACGGCATGGTGAAATCGCAGGCGCACTACAGCTGTGAACAGGTTGCACGCCCCTGACCAGGGCTTCCTGTCGTGACAGGGGAGGAATGCCTTATGCGACGGCGGCGCGGATACAGAAAAAGAAAACACTGGCACACCCCGGAACAGCTGGACGGGCAGGATGACCGCGATGCCAGATACGAAAACCGCAGGTATTTCGTTTATGTTCTGGAGACCACGTCCGGTCACTATGTCGGGCATACCTATTCCGTCCGAAACCGGGTGGCCCGGCACAAGCGTGGCCAGACGCGCAGCACGGCGGGGACCGCACCCGAATTGGCCTGGACATCGCGGCCATTCGGAAACCGTGCCGAGGCAGCCAGGTTCGAGGCCGCCCTGAAAAGCCTGCGCGACCAGAAACATCCCCGGTTTCACGAAATTACGGATCTGGAGCCGCAGCCCTGGGTATTTAACGCCACACGGCACGGCACCGGGCCGGGGTCAAACCCCGCACCCCAGGCGCAGCCGCAGCCGAATACCACACGGCACGGCACCGGCCCCGTGCTGTGGATTGTTCTTGGGATTCTGGCGGTCATTTTTCTGCTGGCTGCAATCGGGCCGCGCTGAGATGCGCCGGATTGGATATTTTTCGGATTACACGTTCCGGTGCCCCGAATGATGCGTGAGAAAGGAAAAATAGGCGTCAAGGATGGCCGATGCGTCAGCGTGCATGACGTGAAACGCGGCAAGGGCTGCGGCTGTGTCTGCGCCGCCTGTGGCGGTTCCCTGGTCGCCAGGCAAGGCGAAATACGCACCTGGCATTTCGCCCATGCAGACTCCGGTGCCTGCACGGCAATGGGCGAGACTCATCTTCATCTTGCCGCAAAGCAACTGCTTCAGGAAAGCCTGTCATTGGTGCTGCCGGATTACCCCGGCACCGAATACGGGTGCAGGGGAGCATCGGGCAGGAACTATCTGACCAAATCCATATTGTGGAGTCCTGTTCACAAAGATCTGCGGGAACAGGCACATAAACCTTTGATTAAGGGGCGGGAATTTACCGCTGACCGGGTTGAGACGGAAGTGCCACTGGAAGGTTTCCGGGCGGATATTGTTTTCCACAAGGGCGGGCGGCGGCTTCTGGTCGAAATCAGGGTGACGCATGAAACAGACGAAACCAAACGCCGGAAAATCAAACAAACGGGGTTGGCCTGTGTTGAGATTGACCTCTCACGCACCCCCCGGGATGTTAACCTGCCCGACCTGAAACATATTGTCACCGGCATCGGCGGCGGGGCAGCGCACAAACCCGCCCCACGGCACTGGATTTCAAACCCGAAGGGTGCCGGGAAAGCGGACAAACGATTCCGGCATCATCGTGAAATATTTGCCGAACGGATCAGATCCGCGGCCGGAACGCACCCTGTGCGGCCATCTTATACCAATATGGGGCCGGATGTGGTTGAGAACTGCCCGATCAAAGAATACAAGGGCAGACGTCAGGCCCGCATGAGCGCATGTATCTGTTGCGATCATCACATCGCTTATTTTGATGCGGATGATGAAGGTCTGCACACCGCATTAACCGGAAGGAAAGCAGACAGCGTTGTTTACTGCGGCTGCACATCGCAAATGGCCCGCGCTTATTGGCAAGCCAGACGGGAACAGGAGAAGCAAGAAAGAAACCTGCAAAAGACTGTCAAGGAGTGTCTCGTCCGGCCATCCCTGCCGGAACGGGGGTATGATGTGCCGCCGGAAATAACCGGTGACCCGAAGCGGTTCGATATCTGGGAAGTGCAGGAAAGACTCAAACAGGCCGGATATTGTCCGGGCCCGGCTGATGGGGTTATGGGGCCGCGCACGAAAGCTGCCCTTAAAGGGTTTCAGGCTTCCGAAGGGTTTGCACCGCATGGCGAAATTGACCGCACGACATTGGCCATCCTGCCCGCGCTCCGGAAAGCACGGAACTGACTTGGTGATTATGCCGCCTGACCGAGCGGCCTAGGTTCCTTGGTACCTGAACCGGGTTTCCCCGGCATCGGCCCGAAGTCTTCAGCCAGTGCGACACACCCGTTGGTGCCTGATACAGTGCTCTGCCTGCCCGGCGCAAGGCCCTGTCTGACAAGGAATTTTTCGGCTTTTCCCTTCCTTCAGTGTGGCGATTAGGCGGTGCTTCTTCGGAACCATGTGCTTACACAAATTCAAAAGTATCGGCGGTCAGAGTATCTTTTTGAACGCCTGCCAAGTGGATCACACCTTCATCCCATTCTATTCTGGCCCCAGTCCCCTTTGCCCATTTCTTTATGGTGAGGTCGGAGAATGTTACGCCGTGAAGTTCAGGGATGTCTGTGGCGGGTGAGAAGTCTGTGATCGTGTCCTTCCCATGTTCTGTGCGGAATACGAAGGTGTCCTTGCCGGTTCCACCTGTCAGGATGTCATCCTGTTTCCCGCCTTGTAGCCGGTCAGCGTTCCGTCCGCCTATAAGCCAGTCTCTGGCGTTGCCCCCGCTTAGGAAATCTTTCCCGTCTTTCCCTTCGAGGTAGTCTCTGCCCTTCATACCTCGCAGCGTAGAGCCGTCTCCGTGCGCTACCATGTAATCCTTGTGTTGGGTGCCGCGTATGTCTTTGATGATGCTGCCAGCAACGATCTTCGTGAATGTTGTCAAGTCAGGAAGTGCTGCCGCCTTTGTGGCTTTCTGCGCTATTTCTCTGGCTTCCTGAAGTAATGCTTCTTGTGTGTCTTTGATTCTTTTCCAGTTTAGTTTTGGGCATGATGATTTTAATGGTTCTTCGGGGAAAGTTTGTAGTAATGCTTCTAGTGCCTGCTCGGCGGTATCCAAGTCTGCTTGGGCGGCTCTCAGTGCCACCGCAGCTTTTGCTTTGCTGCTGTCTCCGGCTTTCAGAGCTGCTGCTCTCTCTTTGTTTATCCAAGCCGTTTGGAACTGTATTATTCGAAGTTCAGCCTCATCGCATTTGCTCATTTTGTTTGTTTTCTCCGTTCTAGCTTTCAACTGTTCAAAGGCAGTCAGTTTTGACTTTTCTCCTGCCTTTCTTTTCTGGCCTGTCGGTCTTCTGCATCATGCGCGATGATGCGTTCGCTTTTATAGTGCGGATACGAACCGGTTACAACCGCCTGGGGTGCCATAGGCGGACCGGTATCAGAACGGGGAATTCATGTTTCATTCCTGACATGTGTCGTGCCACGGCAAGGGCAGCAGGCAAAAACGCTCAGAAGGGGGGTTGCGCTGGCCCGCGGGGTTCCCTATACCCCGCGCATCAATCCACAGGCGGGGATTGCGGGTGCGGGGCAGGCATACCCCGCGTTCCACCGGTTGGGCCGCGGCCCTTCCCCCGCCGAGGCAAAAACCGGAAAGGACAGAAAGATGGCTTTGCCAGAGTTTTCCATGCGTCAACTGCTGGAGGCGGGCGTACACTTCGGACATCAGACGCACCGCTGGAACCCGCGTATGGCGCAATACATCTACGGCCAGCGGAACGGCATCCACATCCTGGACCTGACCCAGACGGTTGTGCTGCTGGATCAGGCCCTTGTCGTCGTGCGGGAAACCGTTGCCAAAGGCGGGCGCATCCTGTTTGTGGGCACCAAGCGTCAGGCCTCCGGGGCCGTGGCTGAGGCCGCTGAGCGGTCCGCACAATACTACATGAACCATCGCTGGCTGGGCGGTACGCTGACCAACTGGCAGACGGTGTCAAATTCCATCACCCGTCTGAAATCCATTGACCAGCGGCTGGAGGAAGGTGCCGAAGGCTTGACCAAGAAAGAGCGGCTGGGCTTGGAGCGTGAGCAGGCCAAACTGCGCACCTCCCTTGACGGGATTCGCGAAATGGGTGGCCTGCCGGATCTGATCTTCGTAATTGACACGAACAAGGAAAGCCTGGCCGTGGCAGAAGCCAACAAACTGGGCATCCCGGTTATGGCCGTGCTTGATACCAACTCCACGCCGCAGGGGGTGGATTACCCGATACCGGGCAACGATGACGCCTCCCGCGCGATCACGCTCTATTGTGACTTGGTGGCCCGTGCGGCACTTGACGGCATGTCGGCACAGCTGGGGGCAGCAGGCATTGACGTGGGCGCGCTGGAAGAGGTTCCCATGGAAGAGGCTGTTGTCGCAGGCACCGGGGCGGAAAACGCCGGGGCCTGACCCGGTATTAATATGATACAGGCGGCAGCCCCGCCCGCATTGCAGGAGAAACAATATGGCGATCACCGCGGCACAGGTGAAAGAACTGCGTGAAAAATCCGGCGCCGGCATAATGGATGCCAAAAAGGCGCTGACGGAAACCGGCGGCGATATGGAGGCGGCCATGGACTGGCTGCGCACCAAGGGGCTGGCCACTGCTGCCAGGAAATCCGGCCGCACCGCGGCAGAAGGCCTTGTCGGCGTGAAGGTCGAGGGCGGCAAGGGCGTGGCTGTTGAGGTCAACGCGGAAACGGACTTTGTGGCCAGGAACGCGGATTTTCAGGCCATGGTCGGCGGCATCGTGGAGGCTGCCATGGGTGTATCGGACGTGGACGCACTGAAACAGGCTGATATGGGCGGTAAAACAGTGGCCGAGGCGGTGACGGACATGATCGCCATCATCGGCGAAAATATGGCCGTGCGCCGCATGGCCGGCGTTGAAGGGGAAACCGTTGCCTCTTACGTACACAACGCCGCGACCGATGGTATGGGCAGGATTGGCGTTCTGGTCGCGCTCAACGGTGGTGCCGAAAGCCTGGCCAGGCAGATTGCCATGCACGTTGCGGCAACCGCACCCCAATCCCTGTCCGAAGCTGACCTTGACCCGGCCGTGATTGAGCGTGAAAGGAACGTGCTGACCGAGCAGGCCCGCGAATCCGGCAAGCCCGCAAACATTATTGAAAACATGGTCAGGGGCCGGATGAAGAAATTCTATTCCGAAGTCACCCTGGTGAATCAGACGTTTGTGATGAACCCGGATGTGACCGTAGGCCAGGCCGCCAAAGATGCCGGTGCGGAAATTCTGGGCTTTGTCCGCCTCGAGGTTGGCGCGGGCATTGAGAAAAAGGAAGAGGATTTTGCATCCGAAGTTGCAAAAACCATGGGCAGCCAGGTTCCCTCATGAGGCCTTTATTGCCCGATAAAGGGGCTTTAAACGGCGTTTAAAGCCCGATTAACGCCTGATACGTGCGGCGTTTATCAGCCCCCGTATCTGTCCCGTATGCTTGGCCCCGGATACATCAGGGCACAAGCCGGGGGTTAATCGTTCTGCCCGGGGCGGGAAAGATGCAGGGCCGGGTCTGTCACCCCCCAGGCGCAAGAACCTTTTTGGCGCGAGGCGGCAAACGCTCCGCCACACCTGCGCATACCTGACGGAGTGTCTAGACTTTTCCTGTTCCCGCGCTTTATGTGTTGCCCCTTGGCGAAAGGAAAACCCGTGGCGATGACAGGCGGTCAACTGCTGGTGGAATGCCTTGTCAGACAAGGCGTCGGCACGGTGTTCGGCGTGCCTGGTGAAAGCTATCTGGCCGTTTTGGACGCACTCTATGACACGCAGGACCGGATTCGATTCATCTCAACGCGCCATGAAAGCGGTGCCGGCTTTGCGGCGGAAGCCTGGGGTAAACTGAAAGGCGAACCGGGCGTTGCCTTTGTCACCCGCGGGCCCGGGGCGACGAATGCCTCCATCGGTGTGCACACGGCACTGCAGGATTCGAGCCCGATGATCCTGTTTGTGGGTCAGATTGCCCGCACCATGCGGGATCGGGAGGCCTTTCAGGAAATCAACTATCGCGCGTTTTTTGGGCCCATAGCGAAGTGGGTCACCGAAATTGATGATGCCGACCGCATCCCTGAAATTGTGGCACGGGCGTTTCAGGCAGCCCGGTCCGGCAGACCCGGCCCGGTGGTGGTTGCACTGCCGGAGGATATGCTGACCGACATGACGGAGGCCGCCCCCTGCAGGCGCGTGCGGCGCTTTCGCAGCGCACCGGAACCGGATGCCGTGGCAGCGGCGGCGGCACTGTTGAACGGGGCCAGACGGCCTGTGATGATTCCGGGCGGGGGAGGGTGGTCAGACGGTGCCCGCAGGGCCCTGGCCGCCTTTGCCGAAAAAACCGGGATACCTGTCGCCCCCGCGTTCCGATCACAGGATTTGATCGACAATCGCTCGGATATGTTTATCGGCGATGCCGGTGTGGGCATGTTTGCGCATGTCAGGGAGGCGATCAAAAACGCCGACGTGATCCTTGCCGTAAACATTCGCTTCGGCGAAACTGTCACCGATGGCTGGACCCTGCTTGACGTGCCGAACCCGGATCAGAAGATAATCCACGCCCATGCGTCGGACGGGGAGATCGGCAAGATATACCAGCCGGAAGTCATATTGCATGGCGATCCCGAATTTGTGATCACTGAATTAAAGTGCAGGATAACGGCAAGTTACAGGTCATATTTAAAGTATTTTAAGGCAGCGCACCGGGCCGCGCTGCAGCCTGGGCCGGCCAGGGGGCTGCTCGATATGGCGCATGTGAGCGCGCATCTGCGCAAGGTGCTGCCATCGGATACGATTGTTACCAATGGTGCGGGAAATTTCGCGATCTGGTCCGGGCGCTATCTGCAGTATCACAGCGATATGCGGCTTCTGGGCCCGCAGGCCGGGGCCATGGGGGCAGGGGTGCCGGCCGCGCTCGCCGCCAAGGCGGCTGACCCTTCCCGCACTGTTGTCTGTTTTGCGGGCGACGGTGACTTTCAGATGTCCATAGGCGAGCTTGGCACCGCGCTGCAGGCCGATTTGCGGCCGATTTTCCTGATTATCAATAACCGGCTCTACGGCACGATTCGGCTGCATCAGGCGCGCCGCTACCGGGGCCGCAAGAGCGCCACGGATATCGTTAACCCGGATTTTGTGGCCATCGGCAGGGCCTATGGCTTCCACGCCGAATGCGTTACCGAAACCGCGGCTTTTCCGGCCGCGTTTGCGCGGGCCATGGCCAGCCCGGCCGGTGCCGTGCTGGACCTGAGGATAGATCCAGATGACATTGCACCGAACGTCATCCTTACAGATTAGGAACCTGGGAAAATGATAAAAACCGCGCTTGTAACCGGCTCAACATCCGGCATTGGCTTGGCACTTGCAAGGGCCATGGCCGGGCAGGGTATGAATGTTGTGCTAAACGGATTTGGTGATGCGGATCAGATCGGGGAAATCCGGGCCGGCATCGCCTCGGACACCGGCATGAATGTGACCTACAGCCCTGCCGACATGACCAGGCCCGATGAGATTGAGGCCATGATCGCGGCAGCGGTATCCGAACACGGATCGCTCGATGTTCTGGTGAACAACGCGGGAATTCAGCATGTTGCGCCGATTGATGAATTTCCCGTCGCCCAATGGGATGCAATCATCGCGGTCAACCTGAGCCACGCGTTCCACACCACGCGGCTGGCGCTGCCACACATGAAAGCAAACGGCTGGGGCCGCGTGCTCAACATGGCATCTGCGCACGGATTGGTTGCCAGCCCGTATAAGAGTGCCTATGTTGCTGCCAAACACGGGCTCATCGGTATGACGAAGGCCGTGGCACTGGAGGTGGCACAGCAGGGCATCACGGTGAATGCAATCTGCCCGGGTTACGTGAAAACAGCGCTGGTCGAATCCCAAATCCCCGAAACCGCCAGGGCGCGTGGCATGACCGAAGAGGACGTTGTGCGCGATGTCATTCTGGCCGCGCAGCCGACGAGGCGGTTCGTAGGGCCTGATGAGCTGGGCCAGATGGCTGTTTTCCTGACAAGCGACGCAGCGGCCTCAATTACCGGTGCGGCAATAAGTGTGGATGGCGGCTGGACGGCGTATTAGAGCCATCCCGCCGTGGATGGCGGCTGGCTAGAGCCGTGCCGTGCTGGCTCGCCGTACATTTAACATAATAACAATTATGCGACTTTTTGATGTCCTGTGCCGGGCCTCTCAACCGGCCTTCGCCAGCCGTCAGATTCCCCCGTCGTGTACAGGCCAGGCCCCGCGCCGGCCGGATTGGTGCGCCCATTCCCCACAAGCCTTCCTTGCAGTTCCTGGCGCAGCGTTATTTCCGGCTCCCCTTCCCTGGCGCGCCTTATGGCGTCTTTCAGGTAGTTGATGTCACCGGCTTTCGCATATGCGCTGACAAAATCGTTCAGCAGCTCCAGGCGGGCTTCCCTGCTATCGGATTCATACAGGATGTCCTGCACTTGCGGCGGCTTCCCGCCCGTCTATGGTCAGGGTATCCGGGTCGTAAAGCGAATGCTCCCCGGGTTCCCGCGCCATGCGGGAGTCACTGCCGACGAGGGGTTCCTGCCGGTTCTTGCATCTGCCGGAGCCGTTCCAGCGTTTCTTTTTTAAGCCCTTCTTCCATGATTCTGGTCGGTCGGCTTGTGCCTGTCGGGTGGCAATGTACTTCCAGGGTTGCCTGTACCTGATGGCAACATTCCCCTGCGTTACCCTGGCGGCATCCGCCAACGTGTGCGCCGGCCGGTTGTGTTGAGAGAGCGAGAGCCGTTAATCCCAGGATTATGGAGGTTTTCAGGTTCATGGGTTTCATCATGCTTCCTTTGTTACATGTGTTTTCGGATGCAATAAATGAGGTCTGCCGCCAGTCGTGGCCGATTTTCAAAACTATCTGCTATGTTTTCTATTAACCACCCTTTATCCGAGTTATATAAAATTTTTTGCCGTTTTTTTGGTTTTTTCTCGAAGTTTTTCCACAGTTTCCTCTTCCTCCTTCGTACGCAGTTTCAGGTCATTAATACCTAGTGCGTCTAAATGACAGGCTTGGAATTCGATCAGTGAAGATTGCGCTGTTGCCGGGCTTGCCAGTGCGGCAAGCACGGCGATGGTTTTCAGGTTCATGGGTTTCATCGTTGTTTTCCCTGTCTGGTGCCGGGGAACATGACGGTCTGCATGTTCCCCGCGCTGGCGTGGTTCATCCCCACGCAGGTGGGGAACTGAGTGGCAACCCCCTCCCAAGGCGGTTCATCCCCACGCAGGCGGGGAACTGACTTTGCCATAACTTCTTTGGCTCCGTAATGGAAGGTGTCTGATCGCTCCCCTTGACGGGCCTGTTTTCCCTGATCTGCCATTCCAGGCCCCGTACAGGGCTTTTCCTGTGCGCTGGTGGTCTCCAAACCCTATGGAAGGGTCGTGATCGTGCCAGCTCAAGCGGACAGTGGGAGAGATTTACACAAATTCAAAGTTGTCTTCGGTCAGGTCATCCCTGTCTACCCCTTCAAGCAGGATTTCCCCTTCCTCCCATTCCACTCTGGCCCCGGTTCCCTGTTTCCATTTTTTTATTGTGAGGTCGCTGAACTCCGCACCGCGGATCTCGATGGTGTCTTTCCCCGGGGTGAAGTCGGTGATCGTGTCCCTGCCATGGTTATTTTTGAAGACGAAGGTATCCTGCCCCGTTCCGCCGGTGAGCCGGTCATCCTGCCTTCCCCCCTGAAGCCGGTCGCTGTTCCTTCCGCCGGTCAGTATATCTCTGGCGTTTCCTCCGCTTAGGAAGTCTTGTCCCTCTCCCCCTTCAAGCGTGTCCCTGCCCTTCTTTCCCCGGAGTATGGAGCCGGATGCATGGGCGATCATGTGATCCTTCGGCGTCGCCCCCGGTATATCCCCGGACAGGTCTTTCCGGGTGCCATCGGCGATAATCAGGTTTGTGGCCGGTTGTGCTTCCCGCGGTGGTAAAATTCTGCTTGGGAGAATTTCAGGCCGTATTGGCGGGCAGTAACAAAAACATTCTGTTGCTTCTTTCAGCTCGCTCTCGGCTTTCCTCAGTTCTTCCTCTGCTTCTTTCAGGTTTCTCCCTTTTCCCTGCCATAGGGATTCCTCTGCTTCCTGCAGGGCTGTCCGTGCTGCCTCCCTTGCGTCTGCTCTTCCATTCAGGTCGTTCCTGGCGTCCTGCAGGGCTTCCTTTGCTTCCTGATAGGCGTCCCGTATCGTTGATTGTCCAAAGGCAGGTTTTGCTTCCCGTGCCTTTTTGGCTGCTGCAAGTGGTGGGCTGCACATGTTTTCAGTTTCCCTGTCTGGTATATGCCGGGGAACATGGCGGTAGCCACGTTCCCCGCACATCGGTTTTCAGGCTTTCCTGCGGCGTTTCCTTTTGGGTTTCAAGTCTTCAATGCCTGCCCCCGGAACCCGCCATACCCGTGTGCGGATCCCCTTGTCGCATATTCCTTTCGTTTTCCCAATCCGGTTTCCGGGCGTCCCGTGCTTTTTCCGGGCCTCATCAGGCCGGTGCCGGCCGGTGGCGCGCCCCCTGTGCGGGGCCGCGTTGTGCTGCCCACCCAACGCCCGTTCCGGGGCTTCCCCGGCGGAATATTCATATCACCCTGCCTGGTCAATGACCACACCATCCCGCGTTATGTGTTATTGCCTGCCGGATAAAGGTGCAGAAAACACCCTGCGCACGCCGCCTTTTGCCGGTTTGCGCCCCGCCCTGCACCATGTGTTTGCGCCCGGCCTGTCGGGGTTGTATGATTGCAGGAAACAGGACGGCGGGCAGATGGGCAGACAACCGGAATTGCTGGATCTGTTCTGCGGGGCCGGGGGTGCGTCGGCGGGCTATCGCCGGGCCGGGTTTTGCGTGACCGGAGTCGATTCCGCCCCGCAGCCGAATTACCCGTTCGAATTTATCCGGGGGGACGCCCTGGCACTGGATAAGGCGGTGCTGCGCCGGTTTGACGCCATTCATGCCTCCCCGCCCTGCCAGCACTATTCCGTCCTGGCCAAACGGAACGGCAATGCCGGTGATCATCCGGACCTGGTGGCCGCGGTGCGGGAGATGCTGGAACGGACGGGCAGGCCCTGGGTTATCGAAAACGTGCCGGGCGCACCCCTGCGCAACCCGGTCGTGCTAAGCGGCACCATGTTCCCCGGCCTGCGCGTCATCCGCCGCCGGCTGTTTGAGGCGAGCTTCCCCCTGCCCCTGCCGCCCCTGGCACCGCCGCCGCCGCTTTGCCACACGCTGGACAAACGCAAGGCGCATTACGGAAAAACCTGTGAATGGACCGATTTCGTGATGGTCAACGGCGGCGGCAATTGTTCCGCCGCCGCCGCCAGGGACGCGATGGGGATTGACTGGATGACGAAACGCGAAATCAACGAGGCGATCCCGCCCGCCTATACCGCCTGGGTCGGCCAGGCCCTGATGCGGCACCTGCAAGGGTCACGTGATGGCAAAAAAGACAGGATCGAAAGCGCGCATCCGCCGCTTCCTGAAACAGCACACGGGTAAAACCGTGACCAGCCGGCAGATTCAGCAGGCAGCCGGGGATGTTGCGGAATGGGCCCGCCGGCTGCGGGAGCTGCGGGCCGAAGGGTGGCACATCAGCTCCCACAATGATCGCGCAGACCTGAAACCAGGGGAATATGTGCTGGAAACGGACCCGCCGGCACCGGGCCAATACACCTTCGCGCATACCATATCCGGCAGGCTTCGGGCGCAGGTTTTGGAACGCAACGGATATACCTGCCAAATGTGCGGGATCGGGGCGGGTGACCCGGGCGAAGATGATCGCCCGACACGATTGCATGTCGGGCATATCGTGGACCGCAAACACGGCGGAAAGGACGAACTGTTCAACCTCCGCACCCTTTGCAGCACCTGCAACCAGGGGGCAAAAAACCTGGTTCAGGAACCGCCGGGCCGGATATGGCTGCTGTCGCAGGTGCGTCGGGCATCCATAGACGATCAGCGTGCCGTGCTGAAATGGCTGAAACTGAAATTCAGGAACCGCTCGTAAACACCCCCCGAAGATCGCCCCCGGGGCTGGCGCACCTCATGCGGCCTGCCGGGCCAGCCGTGCCAGGGCGTGGCGTTTCCTGCCTGCGGAAAGTTTGACAACCCCCTCCAGGTCCGCCGCACCCAGCATCAGCACCGGGTCGGTGATCGGCGCGTTATTGAGCCGGGCCCCCCCGTCAGCGATCAGGCGCCTCGCCTCCTTGCCGGACCGGGCCAGCCCGGTACGCACCAGAAGCCGGGCAACGGATATCCCGGTGCCCACCTCCGCAGGGTCCAGCATCACAATCGGCAGGGTATCGCCCTGGCCGCCTTTTTCAAAAACCGCCTGTGCCGTGCGCCCTGCCGCCCTGGCCGCCCCTGCCCCATGGGCCAGGGCTGTCGCCTCATTGGCCAGAATCACCTTGGCTTCGTTGATTTCCGCCCCTTCCAGCGCGCCCAGCCGGTCGCACTCTTCCAGGGGCAATTCGGTGAAGAGCCGCAGGAACCTGCCAACATCCGCGTCGGGCGTATTGCGCCAGAACTGCCAGAACCCGTAGGCACCAAGACGATCTTCATTGAGCCAGACTGCCCCGCTGGCCGTCTTGCCCATTTTGGCCCCGTCCGCCAGGGTGAGCAGGGGCGAGGTTACGCCAAAGACTTCCGCGCCCCGTACGCGCCGTGTCAGCTCGATCCCGTTCACGATATTGCCCCATTGATCTGATCCGCCAAGCTGCAGCACGCAGCCGTACCGCCGGTTCAGCTCCATAAAATCGTAGGCCTGCAAAAGCATGTAGTTGAATTCCAGGAATGTCAGCGGCTGTTCCCGGTCCAGCCGCCGGCGCACACTGTCAAACGTCAGCATCCGGTTGATGGTGAAATGCCGGCCCACATCGCGCAGGAATTCAACGTAGTTCAGCCCGTCCAGCCAGTCCGCGTTGTCGGGCTGGAGCGCGTCCGTATCCCCGTTGCCAAAGCGCAGGTATTTTGCAAACACCTGTCTGATGCCGGCGATGTTGGTTTCGATCATCCCTGCCGTCAGCAGCCGGCGTGCCGCATCCCTGCCGCTGGGGTCGCCAATCCTGGTTGTGCCGCCGCCCATCAGCGTGATGGGCCTGTGGCCGGTTTTTTGCAGCCAGCGCAGCATCATTATCTGGATCAGGCTGCCCACATGGAGCGAATTGGCCGTCGCATCAAAACCGATATACCCGGCCACCGGCCCGGCGCGAAGGCGTTCGTCAAGCCCCTGCATATCCGTGCAGTCCTGCAGGAAACCGCGCGTTTGCATCACGTGCAGAAACTCTGATTTGGGTTTGTAGCTCATTTGGGGCCAGGTCTTTCCCGCGGGGCGCGACGTCCAGTATACAGCGGTTCACCGGGAAAGGAAAGCGGGATGAAAGGCTTTGCGCCACTCAGGGTTCTGGGCCTTATGTCGGGCACGTCCATGGATGGCGTGGACGGCGCGGTTCTGGTAACGGACGGGGAACGGATTACGGCATTCGGCCCGTCCGCCTTTCGCCCCTACACGGCACCGGAGGCCGCCGCCCTGGCCGCCGCCCAGGGGCTTTGGCCCGGGGAGGCCCCGGCACGGATTCGGGCGGCGGAACAGGTTATCCTGGAAAGCCACCGCGCCCTGGCCGGCCAGTTCGGTGCCATTGCGCTTTTGGGCTTTCACGGCCAGACCCTGGCCCATGCCCCGGCGGCGGGCCGCAGCCACCAACTGGGCGATGGTGCCGCCCTGGCGGCGGCGACCGGCATCCGCACGGTCTGGGATTTTCGCACCAAAGATATGGCCGCAGGCGGATGTGGCGCCCCGCTTGCCCCCTTCTTTCACTGGGCCTGCGCCCGCCGGGCCGGGTTGGCGGAACCGGTGGCCTTCCTCAACCTCGGCGGCGTTGGTAACCTGACCGTGGTGAACCCGGCGGCGGCAACGCCGGATTCCCCGGGTGCCCTGCTGGCCTTCGATACCGGCCCGGCAAATGCGCCGTTGAATGACCTGATGCTGGCCCGCCTCGGCCGGCCTTTTGATGAAAACGGGATGCTGGCCGCCCGGGGGGCGGTGCATGCGCCCGTCCTCACCCGCCTGCTGCGCCATCCCTGTTTCGCCAGACCGCCCCCCAGGGCGCTGGACCGCCATGATTTTCACGCCGCGCTCGATCTTGTGGCTGATCTGCCGGACGCCGCCGCCGCCGCCACGCTTACGGCACTTCCTGCCGCCTGTGTTGCCGCAAACCTGTGCCATCTTGAAACAGTCCCGAACCGCTGGTTTGTCTGCGGCGGCGGTGCCCGAAACCCCCGCATGATGTTTGAACTGGCCCGCCGCCTGCCGGGCACTGTTGCCCCGGCGGAGGCCATCGGCCTCAACGGCGATATGCTGGAGGCGCAGGCCTTTGCCTATCTCGCTGTCCGCGTTCTGCGCGGCCTGCCCACCTCCGCCCCCGGCACCACCGGCTGCGGCAGGCCCGTATCCGGCGGGCGCATCAGCCCGTTATCCGCCTGAAAGCCCTGAACCGGGCGCATCCCCTTGGCAGGCGTTACCGGCAGGCGGCGGCATAGAGCGCGACCGCCGCGGCATTTGACACATTCAGTGAGCCGAAATCATGCGCGAACGGGATTTTGACGAGCATGTCACAGCCTTGCGCCGTCAGCCGGCGTATCCCCGCGCCTTCGGCGCCGAGCACCAGGGCCACCGGCACCCCGGCCAGGGCCTCAAGGGCCGGGCCCAGCACCTGCCCCGCCCCGCCGTCAAGCCCGATGAGCGTATACCCCATGGCCCGCAGGCGGCGCAGGGTTCGGGCCAGGTTTGCCACCCGCAGGTAGGGCTGTCGTTCCAGGGCGCCCGAGGCCGCCTTTGCCAGCGCACCGGTTTCGGGGG
The DNA here is from genome assembly GCA_014323795.1 of Paracoccaceae bacterium. GTDB lineage: Bacteria > Pseudomonadota > Alphaproteobacteria > Rhodobacterales > Rhodobacteraceae > Amylibacter. The sequence continues at coordinate 112,444 of JACONK010000028.1, forward strand.
CCGCGTGACGACGCGGGGCGATAACGGCCCGTGCGCCAAACACCTCTGCCGAACGCAGGATTGCGCCGGCATTCTGCGGGTCCGTCACCTGATCGAGGCACAGCACGACCGGCGCGTCACCGCCGGGGGCGCAGACATGGCCCGGTTCCGGCCAGGCCAGCGCGTCTGCCTCCAGCACCGCCCCCTGGTGGGCGGAACCCGCATCAACGGGCGGGCCAAAATGCCGGGCATCCGCGATGTCCGGTGCGATACCGGCTGTCCGGATCGCATCTTTCAGCCTGTGTGCGGCGGTTTCGGTCAGCACCAGGCGATGCCTTGTGCGGGCCGGGTTCACCAGCGCCGCCCGCACCGCGTGCAGGCCGAACAGCCGGACCCGCCCTGCCCCGCCGTGCCTGCCGCCCCTGCCTGTCACCTGTGCCGGTTTCCGCGCCATATCCCGCCGATATCCCGGTTGTTGGCGGTTGCCAAGACGCGGGGTTTGTTTGTGCTTGACAGGGCGGGGCGCACCGCCTATCCGGGTGCGGTGTTGGGCGACGGGCTGCAAGGTGCGGCAGCGGACTGTAACTCCGCCGGGGAAACCCACGCCTGGTTCGATTCCAGGGTCGCCCACCACCCCCCGCCGGCTGTGCGCGTCCGGCACCGCAGGCAGGCGGCACCCCGGCCGGTTGCGCCCGTGCGTTTTTGTTTTTCAGGCCCCCTGCCCCTTTCAAAATTTCCCCTTGACAAAACTGATATAATCGCCACAAGGGCGGGTTGAAAAAGCAACGCCTCTGGTATAGGCCTGCGAAGATCACCACCAACAGGGAGAACGGCAAATGACTAAGAAAAAGTATATTGAGGCACCCAAATCACATGATTTTACCTTTAAGGATGGTGATGGCCAAAAGAGTACGACCATAGGGCATCTTCGTGTGAAGCCAAGTGGTAACTTGGCATGGAAGGGTCCGGGTAAACAGAAGTATAAACAGGTGTCGCTTGAGCAGTTTGTAAAACTTTGTGAGGACGAAGGCAAAGAAGTAACGAGGTAATGACTGACGAACCGTAAAATCCTGTCTCGAATCGCTTACCGGCCTGCGGGGGCCCCTGCCCCTTGACCGATGCCGAATTTGCGGTCTGCCGCCGGGGCGACTGCGGCGTTTGCTTCATCAGACCGGTTGTTGCCCGGTGACCCGTCCCGGCACAGGGTTCGGGCGGGTTGTGCCAAGTCAGGGTTTTCTGGCTATTATGTTCAGGTATTGAACCACTTTGGCGATACCGTGCAAAAGCAAACTTCCGATCACCCCACTGACAGACGCCGCGATTAAGCCGATGCCAAGCATTTGATCCCCTGAATCAAGTGAGACAAACGCGGCAAGGGCTGCTATCCCGCACATCACATAACCCGCAACTGCAGCGCATGCCAAGGCGTATCCAACTTTGCTTGTGCTTTCAAAATGAGAAGAAATTTCTTTACCCGTTTCCATCACACTCTCCCTTGTTTGTCGGCAGCACCCCGGCGTTTGCCCATCAAACCGGGTGCCACCCGGTGACGGGGGCAGATCCCCTGCCCCTTGTTGCGCAGGTTACTTTTCGCACCGGTAAACGTAGTTTATCCCGGCAGGGCTTTTGACGACGTTATCCCTGGAAAGGCGCACCGTGTTTATTTTCAACACAGGCGTACGCGCTTCTGCCGCACGGCCTCCGCGCCCGTAGCGCACGCAAATTCCTTTCGCGACAGCCAGGGCCTTTTCCCTTTCCTCGGCCAGGGTGATCTCAGTCGGCCAGCCCTTGATAAATTGGTTTATCCTGACCTCGTTTTTGGTGACAGGCACCCTTGAAACATCAAGCGCACCTATAAAAACACCTTTTCCGTCCGCACCCACGGCATCCTGCCAATGATCCGTGTTTCCCAGGAACGGCCCCGCATAGGCCGGAGTTGAGAGAGTAGCCACAAGGGCGGCAGTTGCAATTTTGTTGTTCATCGCTTGGGTTCTCCTTTTGCGATTACCGGCCTGCGGGGGCCCCTGCCCCTTGGCCGATGATGTGTTTTAAAAGCAGCCAGCCTACCCAGAAAAGCAGAGAAGGATCAGGTTTTGCAGCCTCCGTTGCCGGGGAGTGTGTCGGTGGTTATCTTATCTGAAAGATCATAAGGATAACCAGGGGTATTATCATCCAGATCAATCCTGCCAGTATGGCCGCAGGGATTGCCTTCATAAAGTAGTTGAACAGATCCCCAAAAGAAGATGCTTCTCTTGTGAAGGTTGTTGTAACACGTTGTGCGTCATAGGGAGAATGATCGGATTTCCCCGTTTGTTGTTCATTCATCGCATTTTACTCCCTTGTTTGTCGGCAGCACCCCGGCAATTGCTTACAGACGGGGTGCTGCCCCGCACCACAGGTGATTCGAACCCGGGCCTTACCGCTCAGCGTCATGGAGCGGGCGGCCGTCGGTGATGGCAGGCATCAAATCATCGGCAACCTGCAGTGCCGCATCCCGAACGTTCTGTATGTGGGCCTGCGTTTTTTCCGTTACGCTTTCGACTATGTAATTCCGTTTCAAGAGCGTCCATATCCCCCAGAACAGCATGGCGGGAAGGATCAGGTTTTGCAGGATGAAGATGCCGATCAGCGTCAGCGCCGCCTTTAACAGATCGTCTGCACTGGTGGTCAAAACGACCGCGGTTTTGGCATATCCCTTAACCTTGCCGCCTACCTCGGCAATACGCCCGAAGAACCCTTCGGCGGGGGCGTCGTCTTCGGCCAGGCCGCTGTCCTGCCCGGTCGCCGCCTTCGCCTGCGTCGCGATGCCGCTCAGGGTGGCCCGTGCCTCCTCTGCCTTGCCTTCTGTCATCCGTTTCCCCAATTCCAGCCCCAGGAAGATAACCAGCGGCAGCACCAGGGCAACCGTCCCGCCCAATTGGATAGCGGGCCAGGCCGTGCAGCCGGGCGGGGATGCCCGGCCACAGCGTTGCCAGGGCGGACACGAACAAACCCGCCGCCAAAAGTAATGCCCCCAGTGTGGCGACCGGTTCCAGGCCTACGGTGGCCACCATCGCGCCGACGGCCGCGGCAAAAATTATATCGGCCACCCGTTCCACCATGTCATCCACCGGTTCCAGCACCTTGAACGGTTGCAGATTGGCACCTGCCACCACGGCAGAGGCATTGATGTTGATCTCCTGTGCGGCAGACAGGGCTGCGTTGATGACCCGCAGGGAGGCATACACCACCAATGCCGAGGCCACGACCTTCCCCACCGAATTCTCGCTCTGCCGCACCAGCGGGTTCTGCGTAACCGCCATCAGAAGCGACAGTGCCGCCAGCAAGGCGAAAACCCCCGCCCGTACCCGCGGGCGTGCATCCGCCAGGGAAATTCTTGCTGTCAGGGTCTTCATCCCCGCGCGTACCCGCCGGGTTACAGGTTTGAATGTGAAAGCCATGGCCTGGAATCCTTTTGTTTTGTGTGCGGGGTTCCGCATATCCGTTTCACGCCGGGCCTTGCAACGATAAATATCGGGGCCAAACCTGCCGCGCCAATTCCGGGTTCGCATACCAATGCCCGCCGGGCCTTGCAACCCCCGCTTTCCTCCCCTACCCTTGCGGGGGTCACCCGGGCAGGAGGAACCCCCATGAGATTTTGGCACGGATTGGCGGTTGCGCTGCTTGCCCTGGCCCCTTCGGCTGCCAAGGCGCAGGCGTTTGGAATTGAAATGGGCACCGCAGTATCTGATCTGGACGTTGTGGAGGATATCGGTGATTTTTATTACACTGTCAATCCGCCGCGCCCGGTGTCCGGCTTTGAAACCTGTGTCGTTTATGCGGCCCCCGAATCCGGCGTGTGTGTTGTTCGGGGGATCGGAAAGAACTTTGAGCGTGACGGCTATGGTATAAAGGTGCGTGACCGCTTCCGGGATCTCAAAAATATTCTGGATAAAAATTACGGGAACGGCGCACTACAGGACGGGCTGCGCCCCGGTGCCCTTTGGGATGAGGTGGATGTGCGGGTCATGGCGCTCCGACAAAATGAGCGATACTATCAGGCCGAATGGCAGGTTGATGCCCCCGAAGGGATTGATGATATAATCATGTCGGTTAAGGCCCTTTCATCGGATACCAGCTTCCTGTCGTTGCAGTATCGCTTCTCCAATGTGGGGGCCTGCCGCCGGGAGGCGCGGGAACAGGATGCGGGCGGGCTATAACACCGCCCCCGCCGCGCTGTCCGGGCACCGGGCCGGGGATGGGCCGGCATGACGGGCGTGGTGGTGGTCGGCGCCCAGTGGGGGGACGAGGGCAAGGGCAAGATCGTCGATTGGCTGAGCGAACGGGCCGATGTCATCGTCCGCTTCCAGGGCGGGCACAACGCGGGCCACACCCTGGTGGTGGGGGAAGAGATCTACCGGCTGCACGCGCTGCCCTCCGGCGTTGTGCGCCCGGGCAAGCTGAGCATCATCGGCAGCGGGGTCGTGCTTGATCCCTGGCACCTGGTGGAGGAAATCGGGCACATCCGGGCCCAGGGTATCGGGGTCACGCCCAAAACCCTGATGGTGGCAGAGAATGCGCCGTTGATCCTGCCGCTCCATGGCGCGCTGGACCGGGCGCGGGAAAGCCTGGGTTCGGTTGCAAAAATCGGCACGACCGGGCGCGGGATCGGCCCGGCCTATGAAGACAAGGTTGGCCGCCGGGCCGTCCGGGTGGCGGACCTGGCGGACAAGGCAACCCTGGAGGCCCGCCTGGACCGTACGCTGGCGCACCATAACGCGCTGCGCCGGGGCCTGGGCCTGCCGGCGGTGGACCGGGCCGGGCTGATGGCACGGCTCATGGAGGTTGCCCCCCGGATACTTGAATACGCGGCCCCGGTCTGGCAGGTTCTGGCGGATGCGCGCAAAAACTCCCGCCGTATCCTGTTTGAGGGCGCACAGGGGGCACTTCTGGATATCGATTATGGCACCTATCCGTTTGTCACCTCCTCCAACGTTCTTTCGGGGCATGCGGCCACCGGTGCCGGCATGGGGCCGGGGGCGATTAATTTCGTGCTTGGGATTGTGAAGGCCTATACCACGCGGGTGGGGGAAGGGCCGTTCCCGACGGAACTTAAGGATGCGGACGGCCGGCGGCTGGGGCAGCGCGGGCATGAATTCGGCGTCACCACGGGCCGCAAGCGCCGGTGCGGCTGGTTTGATGCCTGCCTGCTGCGCCAGACCTGTGCAACCAGCGGTGTGAACGGGATTGCCCTGACGAAGCTTGACGTGCTTGACGGGTTTGAGGAAATCCGGGTCTGCGTGGCCTATGAGCTGGATGGCCGGCGGCTTGACTGCCTGCCGACAGCCGCCGGCCTGCAGGCCCGCTGCACCCCCGTTTATGAAACCCTGCCCGGCTGGTCGGAAAGCACCGAGGGGGCGCGCAGCTGGGGGGCCCTGCCGGCCAACGCGATCAAATATGTGCGCCGCGTGGAAGAGCTGATCGGCTGCCCGGTGGCCATGCTGTCCACTTCACCGAAACGCGAGGATACAATCCTTGTGACCGATCCGTTTGCGGGGTAGGATGCCACACATACCCTATAGGGCGCGCCGGCGCCTGGCACTCCTTGTGCTGCTGGTCTTTCTGCCTGCCTACATCATTGTGGCGGGGGCGTTTATGGCCCTGCTGCCGCGCCTGCCGCTGCTGGTGGAACTGGCCGCCTATGCCTTCCTGGGCGTGGCCTGGGCGTGGCCGTTCAAATTTGTCTTTCGGGGCGTGGCTGCCAGGAAACCGGACTGAATTGCAATGCTGCGCGGGTTTCCCGCCCCGGCCTGCCCCGCAGCCCCTTCCGCTGTGCCGATGCCGGCACGTTCTGAACGATCCGGGCCGGGGGGTTCCCTGCATTCCCCGGCGCGGGGGGTTTAAAGGCTTGTTCTGCCTTGGAATGTCCTGGAATGTACTGTATCGGGGCTATCCGAAACGCGAAAGGGAGGTTTCGGTGATACCAAGAACCGTGAGCATTCATTTGATGGATGACGCTGTGACGGAACAGTCAAGGCTGATTTCCCGGATCGAGGGTTGGGCGGGCCGTATCCTGGCATCACCAAGGAAAGAGATCGGATGGCATGATGAGATGCTTGGCAACAGAGGTGTCTATTTCCTGATCGGTCCGGATAATAACGGTAACCGAAACCGCGTCTATGTTGGCCAGGCGGGAAATATCAGAGACCGCCTGACCCGGCATAATAATGATTCAAATAAAGATTTCTGGGACAGATTCATTGCCATAACCAGCTGCTCTGGTCTTGATGCGGACCAGGCAGGGTATCTTGAAAGCCAGATTGCTTGAAATGCTCAGGAGTGCGCGAAGGGCTGATGTTACAAATGAGCAAAATCCGGATACCTGTAATAATGATGGAATCTTTTTGGCTGCTATGGCGGCCTTCATGGAAAATATCGAACTTGTTCTGCCGATGATCGGGGCGGATTTTCTGCGCCCGGCACCACAACGTATCGCTGCACCGGAACAGGGTGCGCTGCCTGCAATCGATACCGGTCCGCACACCCCGAACGCCCCTGTTGCCGGTGTCGGGAACACCAACGCCCCCGTTTTCCATGCCGTATACCCAAAATCAGGTATTTCCGCACGTATGATTCAGGTCGGAGATGGGCAGTTCATCATCAGGTCCGGCTCGATCGGCTCTTGCCGGGAAGCACCTACACTTCCCCAAATAATAAAAAGAAGGAGGAGGGAAGCGTTTGACAGGAATCTCGCTGAAAGACGGGACGACGGAACATTTATTCTTAATCAGGACATCGAATTCAACAACCCCGGTGCTGCCTCAAGATTCATTTCGGGTTCAAACAACAACGGCAGAACGTATTGGAAAACGGAAGACGAGCAAACCTACGGCGAATGGCAACAAGCCGGTATCGATCAGCCGCACAGTCAGAATCCGGAACACCCTCCCGGACAGGATGAAACTGCAACCCCGCCGAACCTTGCCCATACGAAGATGATCGCGGCAGAGGTCAATGGACAACAGATTGCGCAGCCGAGTTGGAACAAAATCCTGGTCGGGGTGATTGCGGCGGTGCAATCCGCAGGACTGCGGGGTGAACACCTTGTCCGGGAACCGGGGAACTGGGCCAGGGCCGGCATATATGAGGGAAAAGGATACCGGTTTTACCCTGGACTCGGGATTTCAATCAAAGGTCTTGCCGCCCCTGTCGCATGGAAAAAAAATCGCCCGGCTCGCCGATGCACACCAAATCCCCGTGCAGGTCAGGTTTGTCTGGCACGACAGACCCGATGCGCAGCATCCGGGCACAACAGGTATCCTCACCGCCGGCCCGGATAACCGCTGAAACGCAAGAGGAACCTGAAAGAAAGAACAATCTATGGATTCTGTCGCGCGTTATATTCGTGACATCAGGAAAGTTTATCAGACGGGGACGGCGACAGAACATTCTTACCGGCCCGCCCTGGTGGAGCTTTTACGCTCAATTGACAACGCTGTCACCGTTCAGAACGAGGCCAGACCGGCGGCCGGCACCGCCCCTGATATAACCTTGTCCCGCAACGATAGTGTGCTTGGTTATGTGGAGGCCAAGACTATCGATGTTGATCTGTCAAACCTCACTGACGCGAATGCGGCGCAGAAAGCCCGTTACCTTCAACGCATGGATAAACTGGTTTACACCAATTATCTTGATTGGGAGCTTTATTTGAAGGGCACACTTATATCCGATGTTCGCATTGCCACACTGGAATCCGGTAAAATCAAATCCGCCAGGGATAATTTCCACAAACTTAAAACCCTGCTGGGTTTTTTGATTCAGGATCTGCAGAACATCACCGGTATTGAAGATCTTGTTACGGCGGTCGCAAACCGGGCTGTTCTGATCAGGGCTGATTTGAAACGTATCCTGAAGAAAGACGACAGCTATCGCAAACTCTTTGAATTCTTCAGGGAACATCTCATCCATGATCTGGCACCGGATGACTTTGCCGATACGTATGCGGAAACCGTCGCCTATGGCGTTCTTGCGGCACGAATACATACAAAGGAGGGGGATTTTACCCGCAGGAATCTAAAGGATATGATTCCAAAATCCAACCGGTTTCTGCGCGGTTTATTTTCCCATATCGCGGAAGATTCCCTGAACTGCCGTATTGCCGGGATTATTGATGATCTGGTGGATATATTCAAGGCGTGTGATATAAACAGCCTTCTTGAAAGTGCAGAGGGGGCTGATCCTTTCCTTCATTTCTATGAAAAATTTCTTGATATTTACAACCCGGAAAAGCGCAGGGATCGTGGTGTCTGGTATACCCCGGAACCGGTGGTTAAATTTATTGTTCGGGCTGTGGATGATGTATTGAAAAAGGAATTCCGGTTGCAGGATGGCCTTGCGGATACATCCAAAACAGAAACAGGCGTTCATCGGGTTCAAATACTCGACCCGGCCACCGGCACCGGCACCTTTTTGGCGGAGGTGATGGCACGGGTCGCCCATACAGTCCGGGATGTTACGGGGGGCGGGTATTCAGATTACATCAGGAAAGATCTTGTCCCGCGCCTGCACGGGTTTGAAATACTTATGGCCCCCTATGTGGTGTGCCATATCAAGCTGAATATGATGCTGAAAAATCTGGGCTATGAACCGAAGGATGAATCGGAACGCCTGTCTGTTTACCTGACGAATTCCCTGGAATCAGGGGGGGATATTGAGGGGCTTTTCTACCCCTGGTTCATCGATGAAGTCAAGGCTGCGGCTGAAATAAAATCGAAAAAGCCTATCATGTGCGTCATCGGCAACCCGCCTTACCTGGGCGAAGGCGGTGTTTCCAAAGGGTGGTTCGGCACCCTGATGGAGGGTTACAAGAAGGAACCGGGTGGGGCGGCACCGCTGGAGGAACGCAACCCGAAATGGCTCAATGATTCCTATGTGAAATTCATCCGCCTGTCGGAACACCTGATTGAAAGGAACGGCGCGGGGGTGGTCGCCTTTATCACCAACCACGGCTATCTGGATAACCCGACCTTTCGCGGCATGCGCTGGCACCTGATGCGAACCTTTGACAGCATCCACGTGCTGGACCTGCACGGAAACACCCGAAAGAAGGAAACCGCCCCGGACGGATCAGAAGATGAAAACGTGTTTGATATTCAGCAGGGCGTGGCCATCCTTGTTGCCGTAAGGAAAAAGGGAAACAACCCGGAATTGGCCAGGGTATATCGCGGCGATCTGCGGGGCAGCCGGGCAGCGAAATACAAAAGCCTCGCAATCGGCACGATGCAGGGGCTGATCCCGAAAAAACTGGATGTGCGCGGCCCCCGATACACTTTCAAATACCGCGACCACGCTCTGGCAGAAGTTTATGAACAGGGCTTTTCAATAAAGGAATTCATGCCAGTGAATTCGGCGGGGATTGTGACGGCACGGGATGACCTTGTGACAGATTTCACAAGGGAAGACCTGACACAAAAGATCGGCAGGTTTTTAGATTCGTCAAAGACGGATGATCAGGTAAGGGCTGAATTTTTCCCCGACAGAAAAGCGGGAAAATACCTGCCCGGGGACAATAAAAAGTGGAAATTATCTGCTGCACGATCTGCACTTCAGGCGACAGACTGGCACCAGGACATCACGCCCGTTGCCTATCGCCCGTTTGATACACGCGCACTCCTGTATCGCCGGGATATGGTTGAGGGGATGCGGGAACAGGTGATGCGCCATATGCTGCACGATAACGTGGGGCTGGCAACCTGTCGTCAGGTAAAAAACGGAAACGATTACGCACATGCTTTCTGCACAAAGACCATTATGGAAAGCAGTCTGATTTCCAACAAAACGTCTGAGATTGGAACTGTTTCACCCCTTTACCTTTACCTTTGCCCCGAAAACGGGAACGTCAGCACAGCCCGCACGGTTAACTTTAACCCCGCCCTGTGGAACCGGTTGAAAGACCTTGCCGCACACCCCGGCCACGACACCCCGGATGAACTGCAGACCTTTGATTATATCTACGGCACCCTCCACGCCCCGGTCTACCGCACCGCTTACGCCGAATTCCTGAAAGAGGATTTCCCCCGCATCCCCTGGCCTGCCACGCCGGATGAATTCTGGCACATATCCGCCAAGGGCGCACAGCTGCGCAAACTGCACCTGATGGACCGGGATACAATCGGCCCTGCCCCCTACCCCCTTGAAGGGGACGGCGGCAACAATGTGGATAAACCCCGCTTTGATAACGGCAGGATATACATCAACAAAACCCGGTGTTTCACGGATGTTCCCGAAGTGTCATGGAATTTCCATTTCGGCGGCTACCGGCCCGCACAGAAATGGCTGAAAGACCGCCAGGGCAGGGTATTGGATTTGCACGACATCAGGCACTGCCAAAGCATCCTGAAAATCCTGTCAGAAACCGACAGGATTATGCGGGCGATAGACATGTGCCAACCGGAAGCGGGACAAACCGACAAACCCCGATAACGCGGATGCCTGCATGCCATACCCGCACCCGAACAGGCCATCCCTGGAACGCACGGAACACTGCCCTGCACAACACCGGGCGGCGGCATTTATGATCGGCCCGGGAGCATGCCATAGAAGAAGACCGCAGCACATACTCCCGGACCGAAAAGTGCGGAAGAGAAACCAACACAATAACCTCCTGCACCGGGGCGCACCCACCGGGGCGCACCCCTGTCAGAACAGCCGCCCCGGGGCTGAAGGAGACCTTTCGTACGAAAGGCTCTGACAGGTGTTTCGTGTTCAGCCGCCGTGCGGGCCAGCCGGTGCAGCGGCACATCCGCCCCCGCAGGGGGGCACACAGCCGGCCGTCGGCCGCCTAGCAGCTGTAATACATCTGAAACTCCACCGGATGCGGCGTGTGTTCGCAAGCGTGCACCTCTTCCCGCTTCAATGCCTTGTAGCTTTCGATCTGATCCCTGGTGAAAACATTTCCTTCCAGCAGGAAATCCATGTCCGTTTCCAGGGCCTCAAGCGCCTCCCGCAAACTCGCACACACTGTCGGGATGCCTGCCAGCTCTTCCGGCGGCAGATCGTACAGATCCTTGTCCTGGGCCTCGCCCGGGTCAATCCTGTTTCTGATGCCGTCAAGGCCGGCCATCAGGAGCGCCGAAAAGCACAGGTACGGGTTCGCGGACGGGTCCGGGAATCGGGCCTCAACCCGTTTTGCCCCGGGCGATTCCGCCCACGGAATACGAACGCAGCCGGACCGGTTGCGGGCGGAATAGGCCCGCAGCACCGGGGCCTCAAAGCCAGGGATCAGGCGTTTGTAACTGTTCGTGGACGGGTTTGTAAAGGCGTTCAACGCCCTGGCATGCCGCAGCAGGCCACCGATATACCAGAGCGCCTCCTGGCTCAGGTCCGCGTATTTTTCGCCGGCAAACAGCGGCCTGCCCCCTTTCCGGATCGACTGGTTCACGTGCATGCCGGTGCCGTTGTCGCCGGCAATCGGCTTCGGCATGAAGGTCGCCGATTTGCCGTAGGCCTGGGCCACATTATGGACCACGTATTTGTATTTCTGCAGCTCATCGGCCTGCCTGGTCAGGGTGTCAAAGACCAAGCCCAGTTCGTGCTGGCAGGACGCCACCTCGTGATGATGCTTGTCAACCTTCATGCCGATGGATTTCATCGTGCTGAGCATTTCGGATCGCAGGTCCTGGGAGGCATCGGTCGGGTTCACCGGAAAGTAGCCGCCCTTGACCCCCGCACGATGCCCGAGGTTGCCCGTATCGTATGCCGTGTCGGTGTTCCAGGAGGCGTCGGCCGCATCCACCTCGTACCCCACCTTGTTGATGGTATTTGCAAAACGCACGTCATCGAACAGGAAGAACTCCGCCTCCGGGCCGATGAATACCTGATCGCCGATGCCGGAGGATTTCAGGTAGGCCTCGGCCCGTTGCGCGGTGGAGCGCGGGCAGCGCGCGTAGGAGGCACCGGTATCCGGTTCCACGACCGAACAGTGCAGGCAGGCGGTTTTTTCGGCGTAGAACGGATCAGGATAGATCGAGGCCGGATCAGGAATCAGCTTCATGTCCGATTCATCGATCGATTTCCAGCCCGCGATGGAAGAGCCGTCAAACATAAACCCTTCAGCGAAGAAATCCTCATCAACCTGCCCGGCCAGAACAGTGACGTGCTGCAGTTTGCCGCACGGATCGGTAAACCGCATATCAACATAGGCGGCCTCCTCATCCCGGATCATTTTCATGGCGTCGGATACACTCATGGTTTACCCCTGTGCTTGAGTTGTGTAAGAATATGCGGCCTAAAGGGCATCGGGGCCCTCCTCGCCTGTGCGGATACGGATGGCCTGGGACACCTCTGAAAGGAATATCTTGCCGTCGCCAATCTTTTCTGTCCGTGCGGCATCCGCGATGGCTTCAACCGCCGCGTCGGCCTGATCATCGGGCAGAACGACCTCGATCTTGATTTTCGGCAGAAAGTCCACAACGTATTCAGCACCGCGATACAGTTCCGTATGGCCTTTCTGGCGGCCGAACCCCTTGACCTCAATCACCGAAAGCCCCTGCACACCCGCGTCCTGCAAGGCTTCTTTCACTTCGTCGAGTTTGAAAGGCTTGATGATCGCCTCAATCTTTTTCATGCCCGCTGGCCCCCTGAAACAGTATTTCGGCCCTTTTCCCGGGGGCACGGGCAGATGTCCACCCGGGCGGTGCTGCCGGAACAGGGGAGGCGGCACATTCCCGGCATATTGCCTAAAAAACAGTCAAAATGACCAGTATGTGTGCATAATGGAAAGAAACACGGCACCCGGGCCCGCCAATTGGAATTGCGCAGAACCCGCCACATACCCCCTTGCAATCGTAAATCCGCCTGCCAGAATGCCCCCGGGCGGATGTGGCGGAAATGGCAGACGCACCAGATTTAGGTTCTGGCGCCGCAAGGCGTGGAGGTTCAAGTCCTCTCATCCGCACCAGATATCCCGCAGGCCGGCCCCGGACCGGGCGGTTTGCGCCTGCGGGGATTATCCGGCCCCATGCCCTGGGCGGACGCATCATGCGGGCAAAATCCGCCCCCGCCGCGCCGTTTCCCGCTTGCACACCCCCGGCCCCGGCCCATAAAAGGCCCCATACAGGGGGCCCGCCCGGTGCCGGGATGCCGTTGAAGGGTGCCGTTGAAGGATGCCGTTGAAGGATGCCGTTGAAGGATAAGGAATGACGATGCAGGTAACCGAAACGCTGAACGAAGGGCTCAAACGCGGCTACTCCCTTACCGTGACCGCGGCAGAGCTGGACGCCAGGGTGCAGGCAAAACTGGCCCAGGCCCGGCCCCGGGCGGAAATGAAAGGCTTTCGCCGGGGCAAGGTGCCGATGGCACTCCTGCGGCGGCAACTCGGCCCATCGATTCTTGGCGAGGCCCTGCAGGAAAGCATAGACGGCGCGGTAAACGATCATTTTGAACGTTCCGGCGACAGCCCCGCCCTGCAGCCGGAAATCAGCATGGCCAAAGGGGACTGGAAAGAGGGGGACGATATTGAAATCGCCCTGCGCTATGAATGCCTGCCCGAGGTGCCGGAACCGGATTTCAGCACGCTGCATATCGAAAAACTGACAACCGGGGTGGAGGACAGGGATGTGGAGGAATCCCTGGCCAGGCTGGCCCGCAGTACGCCGGTATTTGAGGATCGCGGCACAGACGCCGCGGCCAGGAAGGGCGACAAGGTGGTGATCAGCTTCAACGCATCGGTCGCCGGCAAGCCGTTTGAGGGAAGCAGTGCCGAAAACTATCCCCTGGTGCTCGGTGCCGGCAGTTTTATCCCCGGCCTGGAGGAACAGCTTGCGGGCATGAAAACGGGGGAGCAAAAGGAGGTGCACGTCACCTTTCCCGAAACCCATGGCAACAAGGCGCTCGCCGGCAAGGCGGCCGTGTTCGCCTGCACCGTGCAGGCGGTGCAGGCCCCCAGGGCCGCCGAAACAGACGATGACCTGGCCCGGCAATTCGGCGCCGAAAGCCTCGATGCGCTGAAAGATCGGCTCAGGGACAGCCTGAAAGCGGAATATGGCAGTGCCGCCCGCCTTGTCATGAAGCGGGCACTGATGGATAAACTGGCGGAACTGGCAGATTTTGAATTGCCGCCGACGATGGTTGAAAACGAGGCGCGATCAATCGCCGTTCAGCTGTGGCAGGAAGAACACCCCGGGGCTGACCCGGCCGAACGGGAAGCCGAACGGGAAAATGTCACCCCCTCCGATGAAACCGTCGGACTGGCGGAACGGCGTGTGCGCCTCGGCCTGCTGCTGGCCGCCGTCGGCCAAAGGCAGAACATTCAGGTGACGGAGGATGAGATGCAGCGGGCCGCCATACAGCAGGCCCGGCAGCATCCGGGCCAGGAACGCCGCTTCCTGGACCTTTTGCAGAACAATGAGCAGCTGCAACACCAGCTGCGCCTGCCGATTCTTGAAGACAAGGTCGTTGACTACATCCTGGAACTGGCTGACGTCACGGAAAAACCCGTCAGCCGGGATGAGCTGCAAAAGGCCGTCGAGGCCCTGGATGACGCCCGGGGCGAAAACCGGGATTAACCCGTGGCACCGCCTGTTTTGGCACCCCGGCGCAGGTCGGCCTTCCTTGGTCTGCCCGCCCCGATTCGGGCTTGGCAGCCGCGCAGACATGTGCCAGCATGATGCGAATCCGCCGGATCGGTTGTGGTTTTCCATTGCCCAATCCAGCCGTGGGGATGGCGGTCCGGTCCGGCACATCCCGCCGGCGGCAGGGTATACCCCGCGGGAGCGGGTGCCGGGGCCTGTCCCCGGCCTGTCGCCGGTGATTTTTATGGGGGCGCGGTACCTCCTCATTACCGCGCCCTCACCATTAAATTTGGCCGGGGAAATCCGTTTGGCTTGACCCCCGGGGGATACCGCGGTATCCCCTGCCGGGCAGAAACACCTCCGATTTAGGGCCCGGTTCATGAAAGACCCCTTTGAAGTATACGCAAACACGCTTGTCCCCATGGTTGTGGAACAGACCAGCCGGGGGGAACGGGCCTATGACATATTTTCGCGCCTTTTGAAGGAGCGGATTATTTTCGTATCCGGCCCGGTGCATGATGGCATGTCCACCCTGGTTGTGGCACAGCTGCTGTATCTGGAAGCTGAAAACCCGGCAAAGGATATTGCCATGTATATCAACAGCCCCGGCGGTATCGTGACCTCGGGCATGTCCATCTATGATACCATGCAGTATATCCGCCCAAAGGTATCAACCCTGTGCGTGGGCCAGGCCGCTTCCATGGGGTCGCTCCTGCTGGCCGCGGGCCATGCGGGCATGCGCTTTTCGCTGCCCAATGCCCGCATCATGGTGCACCAGCCCTCCGGCGGGTATCGGGGCCAGGCGACCGACATCATGATTCACGCCGAGGAAACGCTGAAACTGAAACGCCGTTTGAACGAAATTTATGTCAAACACACGGGGCAGCCCCTGGAAGCGGTGGAAAACGCGCTTGAGCGCGATAATTTTATGGCCCCCGAAGAGGCGAGGGAATGGGGGCTGATTGACGAAATCGTACAAAACCGCACGAAAGGGGAAGGGGCTGAATAGCCGTGCAGGCGCACTCCGGCCAGGGCGCGCGCGCGGGCGCATTTGCCTGGTCCGTGCCGGCCTTCCGTAATGCCCTGCCGGGGGCCTGTCCCCGGGCAGCCCCCGCCGCCTGGCCCCCGCCACCAGGAGCGCACTGGCATCGGCGGCGGCACCGTCCCCGGGCAGCCCCCGCCGCCTGGCCCCCGCCACAGACCCCGCCACAGAAACGGAGAAAATCATGTTTTTGCTGCTCAAAATTGCGTTTGTGCTCCTCATTATCGCAGGAATAGGCTACCTCCTTCGGGGAATCCTTGAAGGAATAGTCGTGTGGCTCTATCACGGGGCAGTGCAAATCATTCTCAATGTAACAGGAATGGTGTGCCTCTTTTTGGGAATCACCGGTATAATCGGCTGGCTGGCAGACCGGGCCGAGGCAGCCGCCCCGCTTGTGCTGCTTGTAATCGGGATTCTTCTTTTGAAATTCGTGCGGACCGGCCGTTTCGGGGAAAGCGCGGAAATCATCCGCGCACCCTGTGACGGGCGGCGCACCCCGGCCGCCATACCGGGGAAAGGGGAGGCAGAGCGGAAAGGCATTACGCCGCCTTGAGCGGCGCACGGGAAAGGAATTACGCCGCGCCCCAGGATCAAATCCAAAGCTGATCGCAGGGCTTTTTAAGATGGCATAACGCGGGGGGCGAGTTTACAGAACACCTGTCAGGGCCTTTCATTCGGAAGGTCTCCTAACAGCAATGGGGCGGCTGTCCTGACAAAAGGTGCGCCCCCGTGCAGAAGACGTGTTGGTTTCACTTCTGCACGCTTCGGTCCGGGGGCGGGTTTCCCTCCTTGTTATCCTGCCTCCGGGCCGATCTGAAAACCGGCTGGCAACCGGCCTGATGCGGGGATGACCCGGGCAGACGAACAGCAGGGGGGCCGGGGCGGTGCAGGCAGTTGGATAAGGGGGGGCGGCCGGGTTTGCGGCCCCCCTTCCCCTGCACTGAAAAAATGTATAAACCGGGCGGCAACCGGTCTGATGCGGCTGGCAGTACCGGTGCACACGGGCAAAAGATAAGGCAGAACCATGGCACAATCAGGCAGCGGCGATAAAAAGAACACGCTTTACTGTTCGTTTTGCGGGAAATCCCGGCACGAGGTGCGCAAGCTGATTGCGGGCCCCACCGTCTTTATCTGTGACGAATGTGTCGAGTTGTGCATGGATATCATTCGGGAGGAGGCCCGCACCACACTGGCCAGCCCGGATGACGGGGTGCCAACCCCGCACCAGATTTGCAAGGTGCTGGATGATTACGTAATCGGCCAGGCGACGGCCAAGCGGGTGCTTTCGGTGGCGGTGCACAACCACTACAAGCGGCTCAACCACGCGGAAAAATCATCGGAAATCGAGCTGGCCAAATCAAACATCCTGCTGGTCGGCCCGACAGGCTGCGGCAAGACCCTGCTTGCCCAGACCCTGGCACGTATTCTGGATGTGCCCTTTACCATGGCGGATGCGACCACGCTGACAGAAGCCGGCTATGTGGGGGAGGATGTGGAACATATCATCCTCAAGCTGCTGCAGGCCTCCGAATACAATGTGGAACGGGCACAGCGCGGGATTATCTATATTGATGAGGTTGACAAGATCACCCGCAAATCCGACAATCCGTCAATCACCCGGGATGTGTCGGGCGAAGGGGTGCAGCAGGCCCTGCTCAAGGTTATGGAAGGGACGATTGCATCGGTGCCCCCCCAGGGCGGGCGCAAGCATCCGCAGCAGGAATTCCTGCAGGTGGATACGACCAACATTCTTTTTATCTGCGGCGGGGCCTTTGCCGGGCTGGAAAAGATCATCGCCCGGCGCGGCAAGGGGTCTG
>JACONK010000028.1:129873-142106 GCA_014323795.1 Paracoccaceae bacterium
CACTGGAACCGGAGGATCTGCTGAAATTCGGCCTGATACCGGAATTTGTCGGGCGCCTGCCGGTGGTCGCGACCCTGGAAGACCTGGATGAAGACGCGCTGGTAACAATCCTCGGTGCGCCAAAGAACGCGCTGGTAAAGCAATACCAGCGGCTGTTTGAACTGGAGGATACCCGGCTGACCTTTACCGACGACGCGCTAAAGGCCATTGCGCACCGCGCCCTGGCCCGCAAAACCGGGGCCCGGGGCCTGCGCTCCATTATGGAAAACATTCTTTTGAACACGATGTTTGACCTGCCGGGGATGCAGGATGTGCGGGAGGTGGTGGTGAACGAGGACAGCGCCACCGGCGCGGCGGAACCGCTGATCGTCTATGCCCAAAAGCCGGGGGAACCGGCCAGCGCCTAAGCCCCCCGTGCGCCCACTTTCCCGGGAGGCCTGTGCCGCCCTTCGGCTTTCGTGCTGTTTTGCCGGCTGCGGTCCACCGGGCCGGCGGGGGCCCACGCCCGGCACTGCCCGCCCGCGGGGGTGCGCAGGGATTTAGCCGAAGATGAAATCCTCTTCCGTGAGCTGTTTCCCGCTCACACCCCTTACCAGGATGCTGTTGTCGTCGCTGTCGTCGCCGCTGCCCCAGGTGATCACCCAGTCCGGCACCTTTTCCCCGGGAAACCCGTATAGGGGGGTAATGGTCAGGTCACCGAAGCCCTGCGGCACCGCCGCACCGGCAAACAAAATCCTGTCCTGCCCGCTGTCAAAGCCAAGGATTGTGTCATCCCCGGAAACGGCACTGTTGAAAACAAAGGTATCGGCCCCCGTGCGAACGCCGTCTTCCAACGCCCACTCCACTTTTCTTTCACCATTTATCCAACTTTCCCGCGCCCACACCGCGCCGTCGCCGCTCAGCGTGTCGTTACCCTGCCCCCCGTTCAGCGTATCATCCCCGGCCCCGCCGGCCAGCCTGTCATCCCCGCGGCCCCCGTGCAGCATATCGGCACCAATGCCGCCGCCCAGCACGTCATCCCCGCTGTGGCCGCGCAAAATGTCGGCACCCGCGAAGCCAAGAAGCAGGTCGTTGCCCGCCCCGCCGTAAAGCGTGTCGTCGTCATTCTGCATGTCTGCGCTATATCTACTATCCCGCAGCACTCCGTAGCGATCGCCGTCCCCGCCTTCCAGCCAGTCGTCGCCGTCCCCGCCTTCCAGCGTGTCGTTGCCCGCACCGCCATACAGCCAGTCGTCTTCGTCCCCGCCATACAGCCGATCATTGCCGTTATTTCCGTACAGATTGTCGCTTTCGTCCTCCCCAAACAGCCGGTCGTGGCCGTCACCGCCATACAGCCAGTCGTTGTCGTCCCCGCCATACAGCCGATCATTCCCGTCATTTCCATTCAGAGTGTCGTTGTCGTCCCCGCCATACAGCCGATCATTCCCGTCATTTCCATTCAGAGTGTCGTTGTCGTCCCCGCCATACAGCCGATCATTCCCGTCACCGCCATTCAGCGCATCGGCACCCCCGCCACCATAGAGCGTGTCGTCCCCGTAATCTATCGCCTGTATGGCCGTCTTAAGATCCTTGGGCGCGGTATCGAGCGCGGCATCTGTTCGTATCTCTTTTACGGCCGTTCTTGCCTCATCCCGTGCCGTTCCTGCCGTATCCCTGTCCTGCCGCGCGTCAGCAAATGCCAGCCGCGCATCGGCAAGTGCCTTTTCTGCATCCTCATGTGCTGTCCGTGCCGTATCCCGTGCCGTTCTCGCCTCATCCCTGTCCTGCCGCGCACTATCGGGTGCCGTCTGTGCCTCGAGGGCCGCCTGTGCACTGGCAAGGGCCGTCTGTGCCTCACCCCTTGCCTCTTTTGCCGCATCCCGTGCCGTTTTTGCCGTATCCCTTGCCTGCCGCGCCTCATCAAGTGCCGCCTGTGCCACCTTGAATGCTTCCTCTGCCGCATCCCTTGCCTTCTTCGCATCAACGAGTGTCGTCCGTGCATCATCCCTTCTTGCCTCCTCAAAACCGCTTATCAAACGCTCAACCCGGCCTGTTGCATCCTCAACTCTCTCATCCCGAAGCGCGTTTTGTATCTGTTCAATATCATCGCGATACTCATATCTATGCCTATACCGAATGTTCTCAAAACCATCCCAATAATACCCATACCGATACAGATCAGACTCCAGGGCCGCCTCAACCGCCTTTTCCGCCGCCTCAAACCTGTCTGCCACAGCACCGACAAGATAACTGTCCGCCCCACCGTACAGCGTGTCATTGCCCGCGTCGCCATAAAGCGTATCAGCCCCGGCCAGCCCTTCCAGCCGGTCATTCCCCGCCAGGCCGCGCAGCCGGTCGTGGCCGTTGTTGCCCCACACCTCATCATTTTCCGCACTGCCGGATATTACGCCGGTAACCCGAAAATCCAGGTAATCCTGCTTTCTTTCCACGCCGATTTTGACGGCTACATTATAAAATCCCATGGGGTCATCCTTTCACTCCGGGCACAGGGCCGATGGCACCCGACCGTCGCCGCAAACTGCCGGTGACGACGCCGCTGCCACCCCCTCACTTCAGGCACAGGGCCGATGGCACGGGTATCACCCCCCGCCCGGCGGCGCAAGCCCGGTTTTGGCCTTTTGTGCATTTTTTCGCACCTCTTCCGGATACCCGAACACCGCATCCTGCCCCGCCCGCACGGGCAGCCCGGCCGCCCTCCCCCGGCCCATACGCTTCCTTCCGCACCCCTTCCGGTTTCTTCCCGCACTTGTCCGGCGCACACGCTTCCCCGTCATCGGCAGGCCTGTTCTTCCGCGCTGAATCTCAGCCTTCAAATCCTGATTAACGCGGCCTTCCCCCGCTGCCGCCACCGGGGGCCAAGCCTGCCTCCCCGGGGCAGAAAAAGCCCCGGCAGGCATTTTTCTTCTTGACAGTTCCGGCACGACATATAAATGGGCAGATGTGCCTGATATCTCTCTTCACAATGGTTCCTCTATCAGGCATTGTCGGATCCGGGGTTTTATTCACCCTCAGCAACCGCACCGGGATGGCGGTGGGTCCGGACGCATCCCATGCCGGCAGGAATGACGTGCGGCTGAAAGGCCGTAACCGGGTTTCTGCCGGCACTCTTTATGGGGGTGTGGTTTTTGGTTTTCCACGCTTCGTGGCCGCACCCCCGCCCCTTTCAGGCAGATGTTATCACGCTGCTTTCCCCCGGATAATACCCCGGGCAGGGAAGCATCCTGCACCACACCCGCCCCGGGCTCACGCCTGGGCCCGGGTCGTGCCATCGCCGCACACCAGATATTTGAAGCTCGTCAATTGCGCCGCCCCCACCGGCCCGCGGGCATGCAGCCTGCCCGTGGCGATGCCTATCTCCGCCCCCATGCCGAACTCGCCGCCATCGGCAAACTGGGTGGAGGCGTTGTGCATCAGAATCGCGCTGTCCACGCGGGCAAAAAACCGCTGCACCGCCGCCGCATCCTCGGCCAGAATACATTCGGTATGGCCGGACCCATGGCGGCGGATATGCGCAATGGCCCCCTCGATATCATCCACCACGCGGGCGGCGATGATCATATCCAGGTATTCCCTGCCCCAGTCCCCGGAAGTGGCCGGAACAACGCCGGGCAGATGGGCCAGCCCCGCATCGCCGCGCACCTCAACCCCGGCCGCCTGAAGATCGGCGATAACCTGCGCACCCAGGCCATCCGCCACGGCGCGGTGGATCAGCAGACATTCCGCCGCACCGCAAATGCCGGGGCGCCGGGTCTTGGCATTCATAACCACGGCGCGGGTTTTCGCCGCATCGGCAGAGGCATCGATGTAGACGTGGCAGATACCTTCCAGGTGGGCAAAAACCGGCACCCGTGCCTCCGCCTGCACCCGGCCTACAAGGGTCTTGCCGCCCCGGGGCACGATCACATCCATGAAATCGGCCATTTGCAGCATTTCACCCACCGCCGCGCGGTCGCGGGTCGGCACCAGCTGAATCGCCGCCTCGGGCAGGCCGGCGGATTTCAGCCCCTGGACAAGGCAGGCATGGATGGCAGCGCAACTGTGAAAACTTTCTGACCCGCCCCGAAGGATCACCGCATTGCCGGATTTCAGACACAGCGCCCCGGCATCGGCGGTCACGTTGGGCCGGGATTCAAAGATCACACCGATCACCCCCAACGGGGTGCGCACCCGGCGGATACGCAGCCCCGTGGGCCGGTCCCATTCCGCCATGACCTGCCCCACCGGATCCGCCTGTTCGGCAACCGCGCGCAACCCGCAGGCCATGGCACGGATACGGCCTTCATCAAGCAAAAGCCGGTCCATCAGCGCGGCAGACAGGCCCTTTGCACGGGCCCGGGCCATGTCCCTTTCATTGGCCGCGGCGATCGCCTTCGTCTGTGTGATCACAGCCTCGGATGCGGTGATCAGGGCCGTATACTTCCGTTCCGCCGCCGCACAGGCGAGCTCATACGCGGCAGATTTTGCCGCTTTTCCAGGGCGTTCCATGGTGTATTTGATGTCAGCCTTCCTCATAACCCCCTCACAAAACCATATCATCCCGATGCACCAGCGTGGCCCGCCCGGCATATCCCAGGATATGCGCAATGTCACCCGAACGCGCCCCGGCGATCCGCACCGCCTCCGCCGAAGGATAGTTGACCAGCCCCCGCGCAAACACCTCCCCGCCCGGCCCGGCGATGGTTACAGGATCGCCGCGCCGGAATTCCCCTGCCACCGCACACACCCCCGCAGGCAGCAGGGATTTGCCGGCCCGCAGCGCGGCCACGGCACCGGCGTCCACGGTCAGGATGCCGCACGGTTTCATCGATGCAATCCACTGTTTGCGCGCCGCCGCCGGGGATGTCCGGGGTAAAAACCACGTTGCAGGGGCACCCCCGGCAAGTGCTGTTATGGGGCGGGCCCGGGTGCCCTCCATAATCGCCATGGCACAGCCGGCCTGCATCGCGGTGCGGGCTGCCATCAGCTTTGTCTTCATGCCGCCTTTGGCACCGTCGGTCCCGGCCCCGCCCGCCATTGCCTCAATCTCCGGCGTGATTCCGGTGACGATGGCAAGATGCGCCGCCGCCGCACTCCCCTGCGGGTTGGCGGTATAGAGCCCGTCCACATCAGACAGGAGCACAAGCACATCGGCCCCCGCCATGGCGGCCACCTGGGCCGCCAGCCGATCATTGTCACCGAAGCGGATTTCATCCGTCGCCACCGTATCATTTTCGTTGATGATGGGCACCGCCCCGGTATTCAGAAGCACGGCCAGCGTCCCCCGGGCGTTCAGGTAACGGCGCCGGTTCGCGCTATCCTCCAGGGTTAACAATATCTGCGCGGTCGTCAGATCATGCAGGGCCAGGGCTTCCTCATAGGCCCGGGCAAGCCGGATCTGCCCCACCGCCGCCGCCGCCTGGGACGCATCCGGGGCCAATACCCCGGATGCCAGGCGTAAAACCTGCCGCCCAAGCGCAATCGAGCCGGAGGAAACCACCAGAACATCCCGCCCCTGCCCCTTCAGCGCGGCGATATCCTCCGCCAGGCCGGCAAGCCAGCCCGTCCGCAGGCACCCGCTTGCCGCATCCACCAGCATGGCAGAGCCAACCTTGATAACAATGCGGCGGGCATCCCTTAGGGGGTCCATGGGCCGGTCTCTTCCTGCTCCGGCCTATCGATGATGGCCAGAAGTGCGCGCAGCAGTGCCCCCACCCCGGTACGCGCCACGGCAGAGATGGCGAATACCTGATCGCCGGTCTCCTGCCCCAGCAGATGCTGCAGTTCCGCCACGATTTCCGCAGGCACGGCGTCGACCTTGTTCAGGGCGGTCACCCGGGGTTTATCAATAAGTTTCCCGTGGTTTTCCAGCTCCCGAATGATGGTTTTGTAATCCTCCACCGGGTCATGCGCTGCCCCGTCCACCAGATGCAAAAGCACCGCGCAGCGTTCGATATGTCCCAGAAATCGGGCACCGATACCCCTGCCCGCGCAGGCACCCCCGATCAGCCCGGGGATGTCGGCCAAAACAAACTCCCGCCCGCCGCCCGCATCCACAACGCCAAGGGTCGGGTGCAGCGTGGTAAACGGGTAGGCCGCAACCCTGGGCCGCGCGTTGGAAGTGGCGGAAAGGAAGGCACTCTTGCCCGCGTTGGGCAGCCCCAGCAGCCCGGCATCCGCAATCATTTTCAGGCGCAACCAGATCGTCCGTTCCACCCCCGGCCTGCCGGGGCGCGCCTTGCGCGGTGCCTGGTTGGTGGACGATTTGAAATACAGGTTACCGGCACCGCCGGCACCGCCTTTGGCAAGCACCACGCGCCGGCCCGCCTGCGTCATGTCGGCAATCAGCGTCTCCCCATCCTCTTCAAGGATTTCCGTGCCCATGGGCAGTTTCAGAACGATATCGTCGCCATCCTTGCCAGAGCGCTGCCCGCCCATCCCCGGCCGTCCGTTCCTGGCGAAAAAATGCGGCCGGTAACGAAAATCGATGAGCGTGTTCAGCCCCTCTGTTACCTCCGCCACGACATCGCCGCCACGCCCGCCCCTGCCACCATCAGGGCCGCCAAATTCCAGATGAGCCTCACGCCGAAAGGATACGCAACCGCGCCCGCCTGTACCGGATCGGGTATAAACCTTTGCGATATCGAGGAATTTCATCACATGCCTCCGCCCGGCACAGGCTTCACAAACGCCGCGGCAGGCCACGTATACCCCTGCCCAACCCGATGTGCAGGACAGGCGTCCGGCCGGGCACCGAATTACCCTGTGTGGCCCGGAAACGTTTTCGATTCGCGCACGTCCCGAAGCCCGCATGAATAATCCCCAAAGTGTGCCAGGGCCTTACCACAGCGCGGTTTGCAAACGCCCGCCGGAAGTGTTTTCCGCCGCCGTTCCGCCTAGTACCGCCTAGTACCGCCTGGTCCCGCAAAACGCACTCTTTTTCGCAACGGTGGCCGCCAGGCTGTCACCACCCCGGCACCACAGGTACCAATGAAAAAGGCCATTTGTGTCTGACTGATCCCTTTGCCGCGTGTTGTATCCGGCTTCGGTTACTCGGCAGCCTCAACCTCCGGGAGGACAGAAATGAAGGTGCGGCCCTTGAAGCCCTTGTGGAACGTCACGGCACCCTTGACCTTTGCAAAGATGGTGTGATCCCTGCCCTGGCCCACGCCTTCACCCGGCCACCACTTGTTGCCACGCTGGCGTACAATGATATTGCCCGGAATCACGGCCTGACCGCCGAATTTTTTGATACCGAGGCGACGACCGGCTGAATCGCGGCCGTTGCGGCTGGAACCGCCTGCTTTTTTGTGTGCCATACCACCTTCTCCTTAATTGCCAGCCAGTTCTTTGGCCTGTTTGACCCGGCTTTCACGTGCGCTCCGGCCTTTGGACGACAGTTTCTTATCGAAAGTCGCGATATCCCCGGTATCCCATGCCGGGCTTTGCGCACAGGCAGTTACACCTGCCGCGTATAATTTTTCTTAAGCCGCCGGGCTAACGCCGGACAGGTTTTTCAGATCATCTGCCGCGGCCAATGCCCTGGCAGATGCTTTCTGCCTGCCCCCGGACCCGGATTCCCTGGCTTTTTTCGGCCCTGCAGCAGCTGCCACAAAGCCCGCACCATCCACGGCAGCAGCAACGCCCGACCCTGAAGCACCTTTGGCCAGTATATCAGTCACCTTCAGCACAGTCAGCTGCTGGCGATGGCCTTTCTTGCGTTGCGAACCGTGCTTGCGGCGGCGTTTGACGTAGTGGATAACCTTCGGGCCTTTGCCCTGTTCCAGGATTTCCGCCTGAACACCGGCATCCTCCACCAGAGGTGTGCCCACAGCAATCTTTTCACCGCTGAGCATCAGAATTTCATTAAATTGAACCTTATCTCCGGCGGTACCAGCGATTTTTTCAACCTTCAGCACATCGCCAGTGGCAACTTTATACTGTTTGCCCCCAGTCATAAGTACAGCGAACATATGTCCGTTCCTTGCAGTTTTCGCGTCCTGTGGCCCCGGTTTCCCGGCGTTTCGGTTACCCTGCCTCAAACAGCGTGCCGTGGCGTTCGGCAATATTCACAAAAGCAGCGCGGAAATTCCCGACAGCCGCAAATCGTCTTATGATGCGCAACCGGATTCAAGTCAACCCGCTTTTCGGGCATCCCGGCTTTTCACCCTGACAATCAGGTTCGTGTTTGCGTTTAGCTTCCACACGGGCTTTTGCCCCGGACTTACGGCTGGCCATAACAGGCACATGCCGGATGGCCCGTGCTGTCAGGAATCGCACCCTGGGACTTGCACTGGCCCCGGGCACCCTCTATGCACCCCGTCAGCGGAGAGGTGCCGGAGCGGTCGAACGGGGCGGTCTCGAAAACCGTTGTGCCTTTGCGGGTACCCAGGGTTCGAATCCCTGTCTCTCCGCCACTCGCCTATCCATCCGGCCCTGTTGCATGGCTACGGGTGGTTTGAAGCATTCGTGTTCCCGGACAGCCCTGCACTGCCGGTTTATGGTTTATGTGACAAGTGTGCACTGATGCCTGCGCCCCCGGATTTTTACATACATTGCGTGGTTGCACCTCAATTTTCGATGGCATCATGGTATAGACGCCGCCGGAGGTTCCGCTTTTGGCAGTCGGCCCCCCCACACCAAAGCCCGGCCGCACGAACGACCGGGAGCAGGTTTAAAGCCCGGTGGTCACGTCAATCATATTGCCTTCTTCCAGTGTCACGTAGGCCTTTTTTATATCCTTGCGGGTTCCGGGCTTGCCGCGGAAACGCCTTGTCTTGCCCTTTATCACGGTGGTATTCACCGCCTTGACCCTGACATTGAAGAGCGTTTCAACCGCTTCCCTGATCAGCGGCTTGTTCGCGCCCTGTGCCACCTCGAAGACGACAGTGCCTGTTTCAGACGCCATGGTTGCCTTCTCGGTAATAACCGGCTTGCGGATCACGTCGTAGAGTACTGTTTTATCGGTCATTTCAGTCGTTCCTCCAGTGCCTTCACGCCCGCCCTGGTAAGAACCAGCGTGTCGCTTCTCAGGATATCGTAGACGTTGGCCCCCTGGCTCGGCAGGACATCTAGGTCTTTGAGGTTACGGGCGGCGATGGCGAAATTTCTGTTCACCTCTGTGCCATCGATGACCAGCGGGTGCTTCCAATCCAGGGTTTTCAGCACTTTTGCAAGGTCGCCGGTTTTGGCTGTCTCCATCTCAGCCGCATCAAGCACCACCAGTTCACCGGCTGCCGCCTTCGCGCTCAGCGCGTGCTTCAGGCCCATCTTGCGGATCTTTTTGGGAAGATTATGCGCATGGCTGCGCACTTTCGGGCCTTTGTAGATGCCGCCGCCGCGAAAGATCGGGGCGTTCCGATCACCGTGACGGGCACCGCCGGTGCCCTTCTGGCGATAGATTTTCCTGTTGGAATAGCTTGTTTCCGAACGCGTTTTCACCTTGTGAGTGCCGGCTTGCGCACGGGCACGCTGCCAACGGACCACGCGGTGCAGGATATCGATGCGCACTTCCAGGCCGAAAATATCTTCGCCCAGATCGATGGCACCAGCCTCCTTGCCGTCCAGTCTGATTACTTCAAATTTCATTCCTCACCGTCCTCCTTGCGGACTTTTCGGGCCTCCTTGCGGACTTTGCGGGAACCTTCAACTTCCTGACCGGCCGGGATTTCAACTTTTGCTGCTGATTTCAGGGCTGCGGGCATGATGGCACTTTCCTGGAACGGCTTTTTGACCGCATCCCTGATCGTCACCCAACACCCCTTGGATCCGGGTACGCCGCCCTTGACCATGATTATGCCACGATCACTATCGGTTTTCATGACCTGAACGTTCTGCATCGTCACCCGTGCATCACCCATGTGGCCAGCCATTTTCTTGCCCTTGAAAACCCTGCCCGGATCCTGGCACTGGCCCGTGGATCCGTGGGAGCGGTGAGAGATCGACACACCGTGGGATGCACGCAAACCGCCAAAGTTGTGGCGTTTCATAGCCCCGGCAAACCCTTTACCGATGGAAATGCCTGTCACATCCACAAACTGGCCTTCAAAATAGTGGTCGGCGATGATTTCCTCACCCACATTGATCAGGTTTTCCGGAGTCACGCGGAATTCCGCGATCTTGCGCTTCGGTTCCACCCTGGCCGCAGCGAAATGGCCGCGCATCGCACCCGAAGTGCGTTTTGCCCGGGCAGTACCTGCCCCAAGCTGCACCGCGGAATAGCCGTCTTTTTCGACGGTCCGCCGGGCCACGACCTGCAGCCGGTCCATTTGCAGAACGGTCACAGGAACCTGACGGCCGTCTTTCAGGAAGAGCCGGGTCATGCCCAGCTTTTTTGCTATTACTCCAGAACGCATGTCCTTGACCTCCTAGAGTTTGATTTCAACGTCCACGCCAGCCGCGAGGTCGAGCTTCATCAGCGCATCCACGGTCTGCGGGGTAGGATCAACAATGTCCAGGAGCCGCTTGTGGGTGCGTATCTCGAACTGTTCACGGGATTTCTTGTTTACATGGGGTCCCCGCAGCACCGTGTATTTTTCGATCCTGTTCGGCAGTGGTATTGGTCCCCTGATTTGAGCACCGGTTCGTTTGGCGGTGTTGGCGATTTCCCGTGTGCCGGCATCCAGCACACGGTAATCGAACGCCTTCAGCCGAATGCGAATGTTTTGGCCTTGCATCTTTTTGCCTTTCACCAGGATGTATGTGTTTGTGGCGCGCCGGGCACTGAACCCGGCCTGAATTGCCGCATGGCTGCGGCGGGTATCCCTTACTGCACGATTCTGGTCACGACGCCGGAACCGACGGTGCGCCCGCCTTCGCGGATGGCGAAGCGCAGGCCCTCTTCCATGGCGATGGGGGCGATCAGCTCCACCGCGAACTTCAGGTTGTCGCCGGGCATCACCATCTCCGTGCCGTCAGGCAGCGCAACCGTGCCGGTCACGTCCGTTGTGCGAAAGTAGAACTGCGGACGATAGTTGGCAAAGAACGGCGTGTGGCGCCCGCCCTCTTCCTTGGTCAGAATATAAACCTCGGCCTCAAACTTCGTATGCGGCGTCACGGACCCCGGCTTGCACAGAACCTGGCCGCGCTCCACCTTCTCCCGGTCAATCCCGCGCAGCAGCGCACCGATGTTGTCGCCCGCCTCGCCACTATCAAGCAGTTTGCGGAACATCTCAACACCCGTGCAGGTCGTCTTCCGGGTATCCCTGATGCCAACGATTTCTATTTCTTCACCCACATTGATCTTGCCCCGCTCCACCCGGCCGGTCACAACCGTGCCCCGACCGGAAATCGAAAACACATCTTCTATAGGCATCAGAAACGGCTGGTCAACCGCACGCTTCGGCTGCGGGATGCGGTCGTCCACGGCGGCCATCAGTGCGGCAATCCTGTCCTTGCCCAAGGCATCATCGCGCCCTTCCAAAGCGGCTAGGGCAGAACCCGAAATAACCGGGATATCATCGCCAGGATAGTCGTATTCCGTCAGAAGTTCACGAACTTCCATCTCCACAAGTTCCAGAAGTTCCGCATCATCAACCTGATCAACCTTGTTGAGAAAAACAACCATCGCGGGAATGCCAACCTGGCGCCCCAAAAGAATATGCTCCCGCGTCTGTGGCATCGGGCCATCGGCAGCACTCACAACCAGAATGGCACCATCCATCTGCGCGGCACCGGTTATCATGTTCTTCACATAATCAGCGTGACCAGGACAATCCACATGCGCGTAGTGACGGCGCACCGTCTCATACTCCACATGCGCGGTCGAAATGGTGATGCCGCGCGCCTTCTCTTCCGGGGCAGCATCAATCTCATCATAGGCCTTGAAATCGCCAAACTGCCTTGTAATCGCAGCCGTCAGAGTTGTCTTGCCATGGTCAACATGACCAATCGTGCCAATGTTGCAGTGCGGCTTCAGTCGCTCAAACCTTGCCTTCGCCATAGAATGACTCCTTATCCGGGGGGGCCGCAAATGTGGCCCGATTCAACTCTGCGCACCCGTTACCGGGGCAAGGGAGGGAAATCAAGTGCCGATTTTGTTTGCCGCGCCTGCCGCCTTGGCAATCCCTGCGCCCGCAGGGCTGAAATGCCCGGTTTCTGTCCCGAAGATGTGCCCGAAAAGCGCGTAATCCTCCGCATAAAACTCCCGTATTTTGGCGATGGCGGATGCGGTGCACGTCAGATAGTTCATATATTTGGGTTGTAGACTTCTTCCTATTGTTCTGTTTCTGTAGTAGGTTATCGCCCCCCCCCCCCCC
>JACONK010000029.1 GCA_014323795.1 Paracoccaceae bacterium
GATAACCGTAAAGATTAAATACTTCCTGGTGAATGGCTTAGCCTGCTCAAACAATTGATTGAACAACTCAAGGCGTTGCTTGTTTTTCTCTGCGTCGGCCGCCGCCTTGGCCTCTGCCTTGGCCTTACGCCTTTGGCCAAGGGCCCGGCGCATGCGCTTCAGCGTAATCACATCACCAACACGCCGGGCGAATGTGCGCGGGTCCGTGGCCCGGTTGGGCCGGTGCGGTGCGCCCTCCGCCCCCACTGTGCCAGTGCCACCGGAAGTTTGCCCTGGAATGTCGGACAGGGTCGCCGCTTTTTCGGGGTGCGAAGGGGGCGTTTCGGATGTCCTGCGGTTCTCTGCCCTGGCCGCACGCCTTTGGCCAAGGGCCCGGTGCATGCGCTTCAGCGTAATCACTGGTATCAGCAATACAGTAACAGCCGCGGATAAGATTTCCCCATCTCAACCTCCTAATTTTCCGGAAAATCTTGAACAGAAGCCATTCTGTCATCATTCCCCGGACAAATCAACGCCGGTCATTTCACGCAGCGCAGATAGAAAGGCGCGGGCTTCTGCCGGGCCGGTGCCACTCAGGATCCACCACTCACGGTAGTATTCCTTTCCCTGCTTGCTTTTCTGCTTTTTCGACTTTTTGATAAACCCAAGCCTTTCAGGGATGGTTGCACCACCATGATCGGACACGAATTTCTCCAAGAAATACCAATGACATGCTGCTGTGTTATACCCACCGATCTGCTTCCCCTCAAAATAAAGCTGCATCTGAATTGTCAATGGTCTACAACTAAACTGATCGGGATGTTCCTTATCAAGATAACGAAACACCTTCTCAACCGGGGGGGCAATTTGTCGTCAGCTGGCATGAAACCGATCCCTTGCTGGTATGAAACGATTATTCGATCTTACTTTAGCCGTCAATCCGGCACACTAAAAGGTACCTTCCCTTCACTGTTATGACAACCGGCGATTCAAATGCGGCGGGGCTGTGCTTTCCGCCTTTGGCCGGGTGCCCGAGGCGGGGCCTAAAGCAGGCCCAGCACCTCGTTCACGCTGTCCTTGGCATCACCGTAGAGCATGCGCGTGTTTTCCTTGAAGAACAGCGGGTTTTCAATGCCGGAATACCCGGTCCCCTGACCGCGCTTGGACACGATCACATCCTTGGCCTTCCAGACCTCGAGCACCGGCATACCGGCGATGGGCGCGTTCGGGTCATCCTGGGCAGCCGGGTTCACAATATCGTTTGACCCGATCACGATGACCATATCCGTTTCCGGGAAGTCCTTGTTAATCTCATCCATTTCCAGCACGATATCGTAGGGCACCCGCGCCTCTGCCAGCAGCACGTTCATGTGCCCGGGCAGACGGCCCGCCACCGGGTGGATGGCAAAGCGCACCTCCTTGCCCGCGTCGCGCAGGCGGCGGGTCAGCTCGGAAACGGCCTGCTGGGCCTGGGCCACGGCCATACCGTAGCCCGGCACGATGATGACGGAACTTGCCTCTTTCAACCGGCTTGCAACCGTAGCCGCGTCGGTGGCGACCATCTCACCCTCGACGTCCATCGCCGGGCCGGATGCCCCGCCGAAGCCGCCGAGGATCACGCTCACGAAGCTGCGGTTCATGGCTTTGCACATTATGTAGCTCAGGATCGCACCAGACGACCCCACCAGCGCACCGACCACAATCAGAAGGTCGTTGCCGAGCGAGAAGCCGATAGCTGCAGCGGCCCAGCCGGAGTAGCTGTTGAGCATGGAAACCACGACCGGCATGTCCGCACCGCCGATGCCCATGATCAGGTGATATCCGATGAAGAGCGCGGCCACCGTCAGGATCACAAGCGGCAGCAGTCCGCCGGAGCTGAAATACCAGATCAGGCAAAGCACGGAGGCCAACGCGGCACCGGCGTTCAGCCCATGCCCGCCCGGCAGTTTTTTTGCCGCCGAGGTTACACGACCGGCCAGTTTGCCGTAGGCGATAACGGATCCGGTGAAGGTGACAGCCCCGATCCAGATGCCAAGCACCAGTTCAACCCGCAGGATCGCGATTTCCCGCACTGTCTTTTTGGCCACAACTTCGGCGAACCCCTGAAACTCCTTTGCAATTTCCCGGACTGCCGCGATGGCGGCATCGCCGCCGCCATCAGGCAGCGGGAAAGGTATGCCGGCATTGTTAAGGGCATCTGCCACCCGCCCGATTTCGATATGGGCGTTGAAGCCCACAAAGACCGCCGCAAGGCCAACGAGGCTGTGCATGGCCGCCACAAGCTGCGGCATCTCTGTCATTTGTACGCGCCGGGCGACATACATGCCGCCGAGCCCCCCGATCAGGATCAGGATAACGGACAGTATCCACAGGCCGGAACCCGGGCCCATCAGCGTGGCAACAACCGCCAGTGCCATACCGGCGATGCCGTACCAGACAGCACGTTTCGCGCTTTCCTGGTTGCCAAGCCCGCCGAGCGACAAAATAAAAAGAATTGCCGCCACAACATAAGCGGCGGTGGTGAAACCGAATTCCATTGATACGTCCCTCGCTTATGATTTCCGGAACATGGCAAGCATGCGCCGCGTTACCATGAAACCGCCGAATATATTCACCCCCGCCATCAGGACCGAAAGTGCCGCGAGGATCATGACCGGCCAGGTGCCGGCACCGATCTGCATCAGCGCACCCACAATGATGATGGATGAAATGGCGTTGGTCACGGCCATCAGCGGCGTGTGCAGGGAATGGGCCACGCCCCAGATGACCTGGAAGCCCACGAAACACGCCAGCACAAAGACGATGAGGTGCTGCATAAAGCTGGCTGGTGCCCAGGCGCCTGCGGCCAGGATCACCAGTGCCCCTGCAACAAGAACCCCGACCTGGAACCGGGTATCCTTGCGAAAGGTTTCGACCTCTGCCGCACGCTTTTCTTCGAGCGTCAGCTCCCTGGGCGCGGCGGCAGGTTTCCGTGCCGCGATGGCCTGCACCCTGGGCGGCGGTGGCGGGAATGTGATCCTGCCCTCAAAGGCCGCCGTGACGCCCCGGATCACATCATCATCCATGTTATGGACAACGGCACCGTTTTTTCCCGGCGTCAGATCCGTCATCAGGTGACGGATGTTGGTGGCGTAAAGGCTGGATGACTGGGTGGCCATCCGGCTCGGAAAATCGGTGTAGCCGATGATGGTCACTCCATTGTCGGAGATGACCTTTTCATCCGCCACGGTCAGTTCACAGTTGCCGCCCCGTTCGGCGGCAAGATCGACGATGACCGATCCTGCCTTTTGCAGTTCCACCATATCCCTGGTCCACAGAACCGGCGCATCCCTGCCCGGAATCAATGCAGTGGTGATCACGATATCCATATCAGGTGCCAGTTCCCGGAACCTGGCGAGCTGTGCCTCCCGAAATTCGGGCGAGGACGGGGCCGCATAGCCCCCGGTGGCGGCACCGTCGGTTTGGTCTTCGGCGAAATCGAGAAACACGAATTCGGCCCCCATCGATTCAATCTGCTCCGCCACTTCGGGCCGCACGTCAAAGGCGTAGACCCGGGCCCCCAGGCTTGTGGCCGTACCAATG
Organism: Paracoccaceae bacterium; assembly: GCA_014323795.1. Taxonomy (GTDB): domain Bacteria; phylum Pseudomonadota; class Alphaproteobacteria; order Rhodobacterales; family Rhodobacteraceae; genus Amylibacter. The sequence goes on from JACONK010000029.1 coordinate 3,562, forward strand.
GCGGCCAGGCCAGCCACACCGGCACCAACAACCAGCACTTTAGCCGGAGGAACCTTGCCGGCAGCAGTCACCTGGCCGGTGAAGAAGCGCCCGAAAGTATTGCCCGCCTCAATGACCGCACGATAACCGGCGATATTGGCCATGGAACTGAGTGCATCCATCTTTTGGGCGCGTGAAATCCGCGGAACCATATCCATCGCGATGATATGGGCACCCCTGCTGTTGGCCGCTTCCAGCAATTTTTCGTTCTGGCCCGGATAGAAAAAGCTGATGACCGTCTGGCCTTTCCTCATGTGTTTGATTTCCGTATCGCCCGGCGGGCGTACCTTGGCCACGATGTCAGCCGATGCCCAAAGGGCGGCGGCGGTCTTTACGACCTCAACGCCTGCATCCCTGTAATCCTGGTCCGAAAAGCGTGCGGCAAGCCCTGCCCCGCTTTCTATCATACACTCATAGCCGATTTCTTGCAGCTGTGCCGCACTGTCAGGCGTCATCGCCACGCGGGCCTCGCCGTTTGCGACCTCTTTCGGGGTACCGATACGCATGGCTGATCCTCCTTCGCCGGAATCACACGGGCCACCCATGGCACCCGCGGTAAATTGCATCCCGCACTCCTTAACGGGCGACATGCAAAAAGCAAAGCCCGCCGGGCCACGGCATCGCAGACTGTCTTCGCCGGCGTACGTCCTGACCGGTAAGGGCCGCAGTGTATTCCTGACCCCTTTTTATGTCACCCGCTATGATCCATTATTTCATTGCCATTATGCACCAGCCGCGACCGCCGATGGAACCGGATTGCGGAACGCGAAATGAGCCATGCAGGCGTTTTCGGCCTCTGCCATCAGGGCACGGATGCGCTCCGCAGGTTCGTCGCTTTCAATAAGGACATGGGTCTCAATATGCCCAGTCCCGCCGCCTGTCGTGTGGCCTGTGGCGGCGCATGCCGGAAAGATTTGTGTTGAAGCCCACGCGCTGTTCCAGTTTCATGGATTTGATGCTGGTCCTGCGCGCCGTATAGATATCCGTCAGGCGGGTCATCAGGCAGAAACCAATACCTGCGCACATGTATGTGGCGGCGGGGGCGCGGTGTCGTCGTCCACGGGGATGTCTTCGTCACAGAAGAATCGCACCGGTGAAAAGCCAGGGATATTGACCTGCACGGTGCCGGTGCGGGTGCCACCCGCAATCAGCCGGGGTGGTCCGGACGGCAGAAATTCAGGTGGAGAGGTGATCCATCACCTCGTCCGGGATATCGAAGTTCGCGGTCACGCGCTGGATGTCGTCATCGTCTTCCAGCACTTCGATCAGCCGCATCAGTTTCCGCGCACCGTCAAGATCAAGCGGGACCGTCGTAGTGGGCTTCCAGATCAGGCTGGTCGATTCCGCCTCCCCCAGCGCACCTTCGAGTGCGCCGGACACTTCGTTGAGTTCGGTATCTGCGCAATAAATTGCGTGGCCCTGGTCAGAACTTTCAACATCCTCTGCCCCTGCCTCGATCACGGCCATCAGGACGACATCCCCGTCCCCCGCCTCCGCCGGATACAGGATCTCACCCTTGCGGTCGAACATGAAGCCGACGGAACCGGTTTCGCCCAGGTTGCCGCCGTGCTTGCCAAAGATGGATCGTACGGTGGATGCCGTGCGGTTGCGGTTGTCAGTCATCGCCTCCACTATCACGGCAACACCGCCGGGGCCGTAGCCCTCATAGCGGATTTCTTCATATTCATCGCCATCACCCGCCTGGGATTTCCTGATTGCCCGTTCAATGTTGTCGTTGGGCATGGACTGGGATTTGGCCTGTTTCACCGCCAGCCGCAGGCGGGGATTTTTGTCCGGGTCCGGATCTCCCATCCTGGCGGCGACGGTGATTTCCTTGGACAATTTGGAGAACAACCTTGATCGCACGGCATCCTGGCGCCCCTTGCGGTGCTGGATGTTGGCCCATTTGGAGTGCCCTGCCATGGCGTATCTCCTTGTCTGACGTGTCCGGGCCGGACTATAGGCGATCCGTCGCAGCCCGGCAAGTCGGCAGGGATGCCTTCAGGCGTACCGGCACAACCGGTTACACCGTCCAGATGAGCGGAATAAGTGCGCTCGCCAGCAAACCGACGCCCAGGTTCAACGGTATCCCTATTTTCATGAAATCCGTGAACCGATACCCCCCCGGCCCGTAGACAAGCGTGTTCGTCTGATAACCGATAGGCGTGGCGAAACTGGCACTTGCGGCCACCATCACGGCAATCACAAGCGGGCGCGGATCCAGGCCCAGGGCTGTCGCCAGGGCCATCGCAATGGGGGTGACGACCACGGCAACCGCGTTGTTGGATACAAGTTCTGTCAGCACGGAAGTCAGCATGTAGATCGCCCAAACCACGAAAAACGGCGGCAAGCCGGCGATTCGGGGGGCCACGGATTCTGCTATCAAGGCAACGGCACCGGAATCCTCCAAAGCCGCACCGATAGCCAGCATGGCGAAGATCAATACCAGGAGCCGGCCATCCACGCTGGCAAACGCCTCATCCGCATCAATGGCGCGGGTCAGCAGGACAAGTGCCACAGCCACCACCGCAAGGGCAAAGATCGGTGCCACACCCAGGGCTGCGAGCATAACGACCGCCGCAAGCGTCAGTATCACCAGCGGCATAAAGGCCCGGCGATAAGAGCGGGCTTCCGGTGTGGCCAGATCCACAAGGTCCATCTCTCGTGCCAGGCGCTGAATATCCACGGGAGCCCCTTCCAGAAGGATCGTGTCGCCGACCTGCACACGTATCTCGCCGATTTCGCTGCCGAGGTTCTGGTTCCGCCGGTGCACGGCCAGCGGATAAACGCCGAAGCGGCGCCGCAGGTTCAGCACCGACAGTTTCCGCCCGACAAGCCGACAACCAGGGGCAATCAATGCTTCCACAGTGGTCGACTCTCGGCTGGAAATCTTATCGGCCAACAGAACTTCCCTGTTGTCCTGGAGGCCCAGAACTTCTGTAATCCGTGTGCGCAGAACCACCCTGTCACCCTCAGCCAAAGTCACGTCCGGGAACCGGAAGCGCAGCGTGTCATCACCCCGCAGCACATCAATCACACGACCGTCGTCATGCCGGAACGCGTCAACTTCAAACGGGCTTTGTCCAATCAGTGTCGAGCCTTCGGGAATAACCACCTCGGTTATAAATTTCATTGACGACCTGTCCCGGTTCATCTGCGCCAGCGTGTCCCGGTCAGGCAGAAGGCGCGGCGCGAACAGCATAAGGTAGACGGCACCGAATGCCGCAAGAACCATGGTAAGCGGCGTAAGTTCGAAAAGGGTGAAGGGCTCCAGCCCCCGGCCCTGGGCAACCCCGTCAACGAGCAGGTTGGTAGACGTGCCGATCAGCGTCAGCATACCACCGAAAATCGCCATATAGCTGAGCGGTATCAGGAGCCTGGAAACTTTTATGCCCAGCGTCCGCGCCAATTGGGCGGCGACCGGGATAAGAACCACTACTACGGGGGTATTATTTATAAAGGCACTTGCAAAGAGTGTAAAAACAGCAATCCCTGCGAGAATTGCCCCGGGCCGTGAAGCACCCGTTTTTGTGATCCGGTTTGTCAGGGACGACAGCACCCCGGTGCGCACGAGTGCACCCGACAGGATGAACATCGCCCCGATGGTCCATGGTGCAGGATTGGAAAAAACCGCCACCGCACGGGCATAGGGCAGTACGCCCGTCAACAGCAGCACCGCAACCCCGCCGATGGCCACCACCTCTGTCGGATAGATCTCCCGCACGAAAAGCGCGAACATCAGCACCACCACGCCCAGTGCCAGCCACGGTGCTGCCGCTGCCGGAACCAGTGTGCCCGGCATCAGCCTGCGGTCCCTGGAGGATGAATTGGAGAAAGCCCGATCAGCACGATGACAAGGGCATACCGAACCCAAACCGAATGTCTTTTCCTGGGCAAAATCGTGGCGTCAATCTGGCTCGCATCACCTGAAACCGTCATTCTGGTACGCTCTCCGCCAGTCGCCCGCCGATGCGTACGGACATAACCGTGATCGCTTTGCCGCAATCGCCGGTTTCCACGAAGACACCGCTCAGCGTTGCCGCGCCGTGCGCGGGCTGAAAGCGTTCCTTTTGCATGCCGGTAACGAACCGGCGCAAGGGTTCCGTTTTTTCCATGCCGATGACGGAGTTGTAGTCGCCGCACATGCCTGCATCCGTTATATAGGCCGTTCCGCCCGGCAGGATGTTGGCATCAGCCGTTGGAACATGGGTGTGCGTACCCACGACAAGCGATGCACGCCCATCTGCGAAATGGCCCATGGCCATCTTTTCCGAAGTAGCCTCCGCATGCATATCAACAATCACCACATCAGCCCGCCCGCCCAGAGGAATGCGCTTCAGCGCACCATCAAGGGCAGAGAACGGGTCAGCGAAAGGCCTTTTCATGAAGATCTGGCCCAGAACCTGCACAACAAACACCTTTTTGCCGTCGAGCGTCGGGAACAGTGCGGCCCCCCGCCCCGGTGCAGATTTGGCAAAGTTGAGCGGTCTCAGGATACGCGGATCCTGTTCAATGAATTCCAGCATCTCGCGCTGGTCAAACGCATGATCGCCGAGCGTCAGGCAATCGGCACCGGCAGCCAGAAGTGCCTCCGCATGGGCCTCCGACAGCCCGGCACCGCCAGTCGCATTTTCCGCATTCACACAGACGAAGTCGAGTGCCCAGTCCTGGCGCAGCTGCGCCAGCGTATCAACGACAGTCCGGCGACCGGCGCGACCCATCACATCGCCGAGGAACAGGAATCTCATGACCTGCCGCGATAAGACCCCGTCACAACGGGTGCAAGTGCCTGAATCGCCAATTAAACCGGCCACACCGGTATCGGGATCAATAAAAGGAGGGGCCGGATTCGCGCATACGGCCCGGGTTAAACATACTGCTCGGGCGCGTTCGGATCACTTGAAAAACGCGATCCTGCGCCCTGCGGATCTCGAAGACAGCATGCGTAATAAATGAGACCATAAGCATCGCGAAAGCCGGGCCGACCTTCATCGGAACCGGCTGCAACCGGGGCAGCGGTGTAACAGATCACGCACCTGCTGCCGGTTGCGTCCCTGAAACGCGATCAAGCATCCGCTGCCTGAGGAAGCCGGGTGCCCGCCAAACACACTTTTGACGTGGAATTCTGTCTTGTCGGCGATCACCCGGGCATGGCACAAGGGGGCGGCGGACCCACGGCCCCCTCCTGCCCGGGGTAGCGGCCATCACAGGCCTGGTTACGGCTTTCGCCCACTATCTTGCGGGGTCCAGGCCCTGATTCTCCCTCCGGGGCCGACGGGCCCCGGCCTCCTTAAGGCCGCCGGTTCCGGCCCGGGATGCCTTTTGGCCCGACCAGACCGCCGGAGTCCGATTCGCCCGCAACGCCCCACCCAAAACCCCTGCTTCCAACGACTCGATACTAATGCGGCTTAAGCCTTACAACACATCGTTCCCCGTCTGTCTGGGCATTTCAGGCTACCGGGCAGCCGGCAATCGCCGGACGGGTGATCAGTTATTTCCAGGGCTGTATGTTCCTGATCAGACATGCCACGCGTAACCGTGCTGACCTCATCCGTTTCATTGCTGTTTTGGTCGCTGCCGTGCGCATTTCCTTCCAGCCGGGAATGTTACCGACGCATGCACCGGCACCGAAGATGCAAACAGCCCGGAATTAGATTGCCCTGGAAGCCCCACACCAACTCTTGGTGCGGGCAATCTCTGCGCGGCAGCTGTGTCGGCGTGGCCTTCAAAACACCCGCAAGCCGGTCTCCGTCACGATCATATCAAGCGGCCAGTCGGTAACCTCACGCGGCAGGGTATCCATCTCTTGCGCGTTATAGGCGAATCCCACCGCACGGACGAATTTTTGTGTGGCGATCTGTTTAAGCGAGCGGTCATAAAATCCACCCCCGTAGCCCAGCCGTGTCCCGGTCGCATCGAACGCCACGAGCGGCATGATCAACAGGTCAGGCACCAGCCCTGCACCCGCCTTGGGAACCTGCGTACCGAAGGGGCCGTCAACCATGTGGCAGCCCGGCACCCATTCGTGGAATTTCAGCGGTTGCGCCACCCCGGCTATCACTGGCACACAGATGCGTTTTTCCATGCCATGAAGGATAGTCATCGTGGGCAGCGGGCTAATCTCTGTCCGGATTGGCACGTAGCCGGCAATCACCCCGGCGTTTGGAAGTGCCTCAATCGTGGCCACGAGGGCCGTATTGGCGACCTCATCAAGGCTTTGCCCGTGAGCGATCTCGCGTGCGGCAAGTGCTGCCCTGCGCAGGGCAGCTTTATCTGCAAACGTCATCCGTTCCCCCTGACTGACGGCGTGGCGGGCCCGCATCAGGCGCATTCGCGCCTGTCACGACCGTGGATACGGGTTTTATCCCCGAGAGCCCGGATAACCCAGGTGGGTGCCAGTTGCGACAGGCCGGAACCAGTCGCAGAGCCAGCCCCCTCGCAGAACGTATCGGCCAACGGAATAGGGTATCACACGAGAAGGGCAGAACCCGCCGCGACACTATCTAAATCGCCGGTTCACAGACTTCAAGGCCGCGAAAGGCCCAAGGTATGACGTTTATTCCCTTATTAAGGTTTGCACCAGAGGCTGGTCACCTGCCCAAGCGACCGTTGATTGTTGGGTTGCGATTCCAGGCTATCATGCCAGGGTATCGACGGACAAATCCGACAGCCCTTTTTGCATTCGGTTCTCGCCCGGCGGGTCAATCCGGCGGCGAATTTCTTTTGTCAGCCGGAATTGATTCCAACTCGACACTAATTACGCCCTGACAGGCTCTGCCCCTGATACAAGCACTGGTTTCGAAGGTGTTTATTCGATCCCATGTGCCCCTGTCCCGGGAATTGACCTTGCCCGGCATTCGTGCCACCAAATGGCACAGATGAAAGGAATTCCATGAGAACTCTCTTCGTTCAGATCCGTTGCAAACCCGGCACAACCTATCAGGTTGCCGATGCCATCGGTCTGCGTGAAAAATTCGCGGAACTGCATTCGACCAGCGGCGACTGGGATCTTCTGATGAAGATCTACATCCCCGACGGCGAAGACGTCGGCCATTTCATCAACGATACCTTCCTGGGAATAGACGGGATCGAGCGCACACACACAATCATGACCTTCAAGGCTTTCTGATCGGGGTGGTGCTGCCGGAGAGATTTGAACTCTCGACCTCTCCCTTACCAAGGGAGTGCTCTGCCCCTGAGCTACGGCAGCATGTGAACCGTGCGTTTTAGCGCAACCGAAACGAAACACAAGCGGCACGTCCGGCAGCAAACGGCCTGTTGCGGGTTGGAGCGGGCGACGGGAATCGAACCCGTATCTCCTGCTTGGAAGGCAGGGGTCTTACCATTACACAACGCCCGCGATCAGTGCTGCCCCATAGTTGACACCTGCAGCAGCGTCAAGATTGGCCCGGCCGGTTTATCGACATGTTGTCACCTGATCTGCCATGGTAAAAAATATTTTTGGTAGCCTTTCCGTGTCATCCATCGTTCCGGCATCGGCCTCAAAAGGCCCCCGCACCTTCTGAACGTTCCAACCGGATGCTGCCTGTGAGCCGACCAAAGCCCAAGAGACGGGGAATGCCTGATACAGCGGTAAAGTGTTAGTAGATGCAACACCGATTATTCGTGATAATTCTGGAGCACACGGATGGCAGTTGCGATCAATTACTGCCCGACCGCTCTTTCGCAGAATTGCTGACCGAAACCATGCCAAACAGAAGAAACAGGTATCAAAGCAGCCTCACCAGACTCTATGAAACGATATCCCCGGACATGATTCCGTTGCGTTTTGTGCGAATAACCGTATCCCTTGTCCCATGTTCACGCATCTGAATCTGGAAAATTTCAAGTCCTGGAAATCGGCGGACGTTGAATTTGGCCGTGTGACAGGTTTGTTTGGCACCAATTCTTCCGGGAAAACAAGCCTGATACAGTTTTTGCTGCTGCTCAAACAAACGAAGGAAGCATCGGACAGAAACACTGCCCTCGATCTTAACGGCCCCTATGTTGCGCTTGGCACCATGGCCGACGCGATCTTCGGGCACGATAAGAATCTCTGCCTTTACTACAGGATTGGTATGAAGCTGGATGACGCTATTGTAGTGGCTGACACGGCTGGTGGCCGAAAATCCGAATTAACTCGTTCTGACAAGCTGACTGTAGCCGCCAGCATCCGACTTTCGGGCCGCACTCCAGAAGGCGACATGCTGGAATACCAGCTGGGTAGTGCGACGTTCAAACTGACCCGGAAGCCGGGTAAACCGCACAAGTATAACCTGGACACCGAGGGACTAAAAGATTTTCGATTTAACCGACCAAAAGGACGGGCGTGGGATCTGCCTGGTCCGATAAAATCATACCGGTTTCCTGATCAGGCCAGAACCTACTACAAGAATGCAGGTTTCCTTTCCGACCTCGAATATGCCTTCGAAAAACACCTGGATCAACTGTACTACCTCGGCCCGCTCCGTGAAGACCCGCGCCGTGACTATCTGTGGGCACATTCGAAACCGACCGATGTGGGCAAGAGAGGCGAGAAGGCAATAGACGCTATTCTTGCAGCCCAGGCAGACGGGGAGCGGCGTAATCTGGAGCCCAAGGCACGGTTGAAGAAGTTTCCCGAGATGGTTGCCCACTGGTTAAAAGAGATGGGACTCATTCAGGAATTCCGGCTGGACGAAATCGCCGAGGGCTCGAATCGATGGCAGGTAAAAGTCAAAAAACAACTGAACAGTCCCGAGGTATTGTTAACCGACGTCGGTTTTGGTGTGTCCCAGGTTCTGCCGGTAATTACTCTTCTCTATTATGTCCCAAAGGGGTCCACGGTCGTTCTGGAACAGCCCGAAATTCACCTGCACCCCCTTGCCCAGGCGGAACTGGCGGACCTTATCATCAGCGTGTCCTGCCGCAGAAACGTTCAAATCATACTGGAAAGCCATTCCGAACACCTCCTGCTGCGCTTGCAACGGCGAATAGCGGAAGGACTGATTCCTTCAAATGATATACGGCTCTATTTCTGTGAGGCATCCAAAGGGTGCTCTACCATCAGGGAACTCAGACTTGATCTAATGGGTAATATCAAAAACTGGCCTGACCAATTTATGGGTGATGCATTTACAGAGACTGCGGAGGCGGAAATGGCAAGGCTTCTCAGGGCCGGAAAGACTGCCCCGTGAACCGCTGGGTTGTTGACACGAATGTGCCGGTTGTTGCGAACGGCAGAAATGACAATGGCAGAAAACGCGTATCTCCGTCCTGTCAGAAATCCACGATTACATTTCTGATGGAATTACATGCCTCCGGGAAAATACTCTTGGACAGGAAGGGAGAGATGCAAAAGGAATACCGCCGCTACCTGAACCCAAAGGGACAACCCGGTGTTGGCGACCGGTTTTATCAATCCATACTTCAACGGCCAGATAAAATTGAACGGTTTGATCTGGATAAAAACGCTGCCGGTGAATACATCGATCTTCTCGCTGCAATCGTGGGTGCAGGATTTGATCCCGATGACAGAAAGTTCGCGGCGATGTCGGTCAAAGAGGGTGTTCCAGTGGTCAACGCCACCGACAGCGACTGGGCAAAAAACAGGGCACTTCTGGAAGCCAGCGGCATCCAAATCCGTTTCCTGTGCGGTTGTGCCCCCGCTGCGTGGTATGAATAATGCCAATGATCCGGAACTGTTTCGGCACCAATTCACCCTGAAACGTTGCGGATGATTTGCGGAAATGTGTAACGTGCCTTATGCGCTGGTCGGAGTGGCGAGATTTGAACTCACGACCCCTGCCTCCCGAAGACAGTGCTCTACCAGGCTGAGCTACACTCCGACACATGTGTGCCACTACCCCTTGCGGCAGGGGATTACAAGTGTGGGGGCCGGGAATTCGCACGGTCCCTGGAAAAATCAACTGCTGTAGGCATTCAGGTAGCCCGGCAGAATATCCGCCATGGGTGTTGGCGTGATGCCCAGATCTGCGAGGCCTTTTGTGCCTGGGGTGGCCACATTATCGCTCTTCATGGTTGCGATCTGGTCACGGGTCACCAGCCGGTTTTCGAATGCGCCGCCCGTGAGAATTTGCAGGAAATCGAGCCCGCCCGCCAGAAGTAAGCCTACGGGGAATGGCAAATTAATCACCCGCCGCCGCCAACCGATCCCCTGCAGCATGCGGTGCATCAATTGCGTCAGGGTTTCAATATCCGGGCCACCCAGCTCATACACACCGGGTCGTGCAGCACCAGTGATACCCATACAGGCGGCCGCTGCAACGTCGTCCACATAGACGGGCTGAAACCGGGTGTTGCCGCCAAGGATTGGAAGTGCCGGGCTAAAACGCGCCATCGCGGCGAAACGGTTAAAAAGATCATCTTCGGCCCCGAAAATCAGCGACGGACGCAAAATCATGGCAGCCGGAAAATGCTGCAACACGGCCTCCTGCCCCCGGCCCTTGGTCCGCGAATACTCCGATGCCGCGTCAGGACAGGAACCGATGGAGGACATATGCACAAACCGGGCCACACCCGCAGCCGCAGCGGCTTTGGCGACCCGTTCTGCAGCCGCCACGTGCAATTCCTCGAAGGATTGGGTTCCGACGCTGTTAAGGACGGCGACGAGATTCACCACCGCCGTTACCCCTTCAACGGCGTTACAAACCGCGTCTTCATCCCGGATATTGCCTGTTATCTGCCCGGCACCGTCATCTGCCCGACCCGGTGTGCGGCTGAAACTGCGCACCTGCCAACCTTCGGCAACCATACGCCGAACGATGTACTGGCCGACGAACCCGGAACCGCCAAAAACAGTAACGCACCTTGCTTCGGTCATGATCTGCCTTTCGTCAGAGTGTTTCCGCCCGTGACCCAGGGAAAGGGTGCAAATGCACAAGCCACATCGCACCGCAGAATTCCGTTGACATCCACATGGGCGGGCTATATCCTGTCACAATCCTCTTTCGTGCCCAGATGGCGGAATTGGTAGACGCGCCAGCTTCAGGTGCTGGTGTCCGTATGGACGTGGAGGTTCGAGTCCTCTTCTGGGCACCAAAATTCCCCCGGATATTCTGACAGACCTTATCGGATTCATAGGGGCGGTGCGCCTGGCCTTTACCGAAGATGGCGGAGCAACCGTCAGCCCGATTTCGCATTTTCCGGTTTTGGCACAAACGCAACACGCCACAAAGGCCGGAGACACACACATACGCCCATGCCCTGATTACTGCAATGCAGGATCACGGGTCGCTTCAACGGAATTCAGCCATGTCGCGCAGCTGTCAGATGGATGAGAAAGCGCAGCGCAGGCCAAATACGGTGTCTTTTCCGCGGTGCTGCCGTGCCCGGGGAAGATTCCCCCGGACCATCCTGAAGTACCGCACCTGAAGGCGGTTTTTCCTCCGCCGCATGCACAGGCCCGCACACGACCGGAGAGGTAACCGGATCCCGCCGCGTCACTTCTTTTTTTGGTCTGAACTTCGTGGCAATTGCGCAGGGTTGCAATCGGGTCGATATTCTGTGAGAAGCGCGGTGCTTGACAGCACCCTTGGGAACGATAGGCTCTGCCTCGGTGTTTATCGTGGCGGCACATGCATTCCGAGATCTGCGTTCGGGGAACAAATTCACCGGCATGATCCTCGCTGAACTCAACCAGCCGGTCACTGTTCGGACCGTGGGACACATACCTGAACCTCTTCATCAGGAGTGCAGAGGTAAAATAAAGTTTTCCAGGACGGACTTCCACACATGAGGGCATCCATGACATTTCAGGCGGAGCAAAAGGTTACCGGGGACGGGCCTGTGGTATTCGCAACCGCCAACGCCTGGCTGGAAGGACAGTGCGCTGCGGACCGGGTGGATTGGGCACTTGGAAACCTGCCCTGCCGTCATGTTGTGTCCTCAAGCTTTGGTGTGCAATCCGCTGTCATGCTGCACCTGATGACACTGAAAGTTGCCGATATCCCGATACTTCTGGCTGATACCGGTTATCTGTTCCCGGAAACCTATCGCTTCATTGACGAACTGACAGCGCGTCTGAACCTGAATCTGCATGTCTTCCGTGCGAAGATGAGCCCGGCCTGGCAAGAGGCCCGGTTTGGTCAGCTCTGGACGCAAGGGGACCAAGGCCTGAAAGAATACAACAGAATCAACAAGGTGGAGCCGATGCAGCGGGCACTGGACGACCTGGGGGCGGCAACCTGGTTCAGCGGCCTGAGGCGCAGTCAGTCCGTGGGGCGTGCCAACCGCAAAATCATTGAATTTCAGCAGGGCCGGGTAAAATTTCACCCCATCGTCGATTGGTCAAGCCGCGATGTACACGCCTACCTGAAAGACAATGACCTGCCCTGTCACCCGCTTTGGAACGAAGGGTACACAAGCGTGGGCGATACCCACACGACGCGAAAGCACAGCCCCGGGATGCGTGAAGAGGATACCCGGTTCCCTGGCTTTGGCCGCGAATGCGGTCTGCACGTGGAAACAGGGCAGGCAGGGGGCCCGCCCATCCGGTGATGACCCTGATCGCCTTAAACCGCGGAGTGCGGTGTGGCGGGGCAGGGGCGGCGGGAACATCCCCCGATGCGAGTGTAACGCTGACCACCCGATTGCTGTGCCTGATGATCCCCGTAACATCATTGTCGATATATTCGCCCCCGGCACCCGGGCGGACCGCCACAACCAGCCGAAGACCGTGCCGCCACACCGGTAACCCTCATCCCTGCGCATCGATGGAGCCGGGCAGGGTGTGCTATCCACGGTGCAGAAAGGATAGGGTGCCCTGATCCCCGACGCGGTCAAAATCTCCATTTCTGTGTGGCGGCGCGTTGTGTGCCTTTTGGTTTTCACACAGGTTTGCGGCAAAGCCCCATCGTTGGCCAGGCAGAGATATTCACAGGCATGAATGGCCAGGTCAGGTATCCTTTCGTCACCTATGTAATCCCGCAGATTCTTCACGAAATCCGCTGCGAAACGGTTTATCCGCACATTCCATGTTTCGGAAAACTGCTGACACATACATCTGTTGGTGTGGGCGGTGGAGCATGCCGTGTAGTTTGGGTCGCGCCACACCCGAGCACAGAGCCATCAAAATCCACAGTGTCTGTCAGAAATCAGGCGGTAGACGACCCCATGGTCGTCCTGCCAATGATAACCACATCGTAAAACGTCTTTTTTCTGGTGTTTTGGCGAATTGGCCTATCAGAAGACCTCCCCCGCCTCAGATCGGGCCAACACGTCATCCACCTCAGCCGCGGACAGACCATAATATTCCTGCGCGTGGGCTCCGGTGATGTAGCCGAGTGCCACGTCCCGGCGGACTGCGGTGCGCTCCCGCGCAACTGGTGCACCGTAGCCGGCACCGCCAGGGAAAGCCATCTGAACGACACGACCATGGGGGACGAACTGCTTGCCCTTGCCGTGCATCGGCACCCCGTCATCACGCCCGATGGTGGTCAGACCACCGGCCAGCCCGCCCCGTCGGCCGCGGGCCGGGTGGTACACCCGGTCAAGCATGGCGGAGATATCAAACTCATGCCCCTCACGCACCCCGACGTCCATATACTGGCCCAGCCCGCCGCGCTGCCGTCCGGCACCACCGCTGTCGGCCCGCAACTCCTTGCGCCAGATGATGACGGGGCCAACTTGCTCCGTGGCTTCCACCGGCATGGTCATCACACCGGACGGAAAGGCGGTGGTGTTCATCCCGTCCAGCCGGGGCCGTGCACCGGAACCGCCGGAATTAAATGTCAGAACCTCTGATCGTCGGGCATCAGCGGGGGCGGGCGCATCGGTGCGGGGGCGAATCGACAGCTGGAAGTTACAAAGACACCCGGCACCTTCGGCAGGTACGAGATCCGGAAGCAGTTTATCGAGTGCGTCGTAGACAGTGTCGGGTACCATGTGGCCAATCACATGGCGCAGGGCCACCGGGGCCGGGAAGAGCGCGTTGAGAACTGAATTTTCAGGTGCTGTCACCTCGAACGGTGCAAGCGAGGCCGCGTTGTTCGGGATATCCGGTGCAATCGCGCATTTCAGTGCGTAGCAGGTATAGGCCTTGGTATAAACGAGTGGAACGTTGATGCCTTTCTTGTCTACGCCGCTGGTGCCGTCCCAATCGCAGAGGATGCGATCCCGTTCAATGCTGACTTTCACCTTAAGGTCAATCGGTGCGGCGTAACCATCAATCCGCATTGCGCCGTCTGCGGAGCCGGGCGTGTGCCCATTGATGCGCTCCAGCGTCGCGGCGCGGGAGTTCATGAGTATAAAATCCGACACCCCGACCATGTCGGGTAACGAAAACTCCGCCATCATATCGAGCAGTCGGCACTGACCGATCTCATTGCACGTAGCGAGCGCGTATATATCGCCGACCAACTGGTCCGGCTCCCGCACGTTGCCACGAATGATGGAAACGAGCGTCTGATCCACCTCGCCCCGGTCAGCGAATTTCATGATCGGTATGTGAAGCCCTTCCTCGTGCACATCTGCAGCATCGGCACCGAACCCGCGTCCGCCAATGTCAGTCACGTGTGCTGTGCAGGCGAAAAATCCGATCAGCGTACCGTCATGAAAGACTGGCGTGACAACGGTGATGTCATGTTTATGGCCCGTCCCCTCCCATGGGTCGTTGGTTATGTAGACGTCACCTGCAAACATGTTCTGCCGCCCGATGCGGCGGATAAAGTGGCCCACCGCATCAGCCATCGCGTTCACGTGTCCGGGCGTCCCGGTAACCGCCTGTGCCAGCATCTTCCCCTTGTCGTTGTAGATACCGGCGGACAGATCGCCCGCCTCCCGCACACTGGTAGAAAACGCCGTGCGGACGAGAACCTGAGCCTGCTCTTCCACAACGGAGATCAGGCGATTCCACATCACCTGATAGGCAACCTTGCTTTGGCCTGTCATGGGGTGCCTTCCTTTTTGATGCGTATATCAAGTGTGCCATCAGAATGGTTAAATATCTCTCTGCTCGAGGGGACGATGATAGTGGTTTCGTCCTCTGTCACCACCGCCGGGCCCGGGGCGGTTAGGCCGGGCCTGAATGCGGACCGATCAATAATCGAGGCATCCACCCGGCGGGATATGCCGGGGTCGAAGAGATCACGCAATCCCGTGACCGGTGGTGCAGCACATGTAGTGGCAGTGCTGACGGTACAGGGTTTCCGGGTGGGAGTGTAGACGCTGACGGACCATACGACGATCTCCGCCTCCATTCCGGCGACCGCCCTTCCGAAAAGTTTCACGTAATCTTTTTCGAAAAGCCTCTGAAAGGTTTCGGCATCCGGATTTTCTGCCTGTGTGGCAGTCAACCCCACAGGTATTTCCCAGCCTTGACCCGCGTAGCGCATGTAAACTTTATAATCTTTAAAAATTTCTGCAGCCGCATCGCAGGAATGCACAAAGGATGCCGCCTCTGCCTCCATATCCACGAACAGGCGTTTCACTTCGACGGGGTCGAACGCGCTCATTCGCATGAAGACAGACCGGTTAGCCTCAAAACTGAAGGGCGCAAGGAGGAACCCGATGGCGGAGCCTACCCCTGCGCCGGCAGGCACAAGGCAGCGGGACACACCGAGCTTCTCACAAAGCCGCGCCGCGTGCAGGGGCGCAGCACCGCCGAAGGCGATCATGGTATACTCGCTCAGGTCTTCGCCGTTTTCCACCGCGTGTACACGTGCCGCGTTAGCCATGTTTTCATCCACGACCTCCGCCAAACCCCAAGCCGCTTCTGCGATGTCCATGTCGAGTTTCTCACCGACCACCAGGTTAAGTGCCCGCGCCGATTTATCGGCATGCAGAAGGATGGCTCCTCCTGCAAAGTTTTTTGGGTCAATCTTGCCAAGAACCAGATCCGCATCGGTCACCGCAGGCTTCTGCCCGCCGCGGCCATAACAGGCCGGGCCGGGATCGCTGCCGGCGCTTTCCGGCCCGACACGTATCTGGTTCATCGCATCCACATGAGCGAGAGAGCCACCCCCCGCACCGATTTCAACCATGTTGATCGCCGGAATCGAGATCGGCATACCGGAGCCTTTTTTGAACCGGTAGGTTCGTGCGACCTCAAACACACGCGCCGTTTCGGGCACCTGGTTCCTGATCAGGCAAATCTTTGCGGTCGTGCCACCCATATCAAAGGACAGGCTTTTCCCGATGCCATGCCGCGCCGCGATATCTGCGGCAAAGATTGCCCCGCCAGCCGGGCCAGATTCAACAAGCCGCACCGGGAATTCCGTCGCATTTTCGATAGACATGACCCCCCCGCCGGAGTGCATCAGAAAAATCGGGCAATCCGCCCCCTCTGCCGCCAAACGGTCACGCAAACGACTGAGATATGATGTCATCAACGGCTTGATATACGCGTTGGTGATCGTGGTATTGAACCGCTCGTATTCCCGCATCTGGGGCGAGATCTCGGAAGACAGGGACACCATGGTATCCGGCATCTTTTCGGACAGAACTTCCGCGACCAGCCGTTCATGCGCATCGTTGGCATAGGCATGCAGAAAGCCCACAGCGACACTTTCATACCCCGCGGCCAGTAGCCGGTCCGCCAGTGCCTCCACCTCTGCCCGGTCAATCGGACGCAGCACGTCGCCACGGGCACCTACGCGTTCGCGGATAGTGTAGCGGCGGTTCCGGGGCAGCAAAGGCTCCGGCAATGTCAGGTTCAGGTCGTATTGCTCAAACCGCGACTCGGTGCGCATTTCGATCACGTCGCGGAAGCCTTCGGTTGTGATGAGTGCCGTTTTCGCGCCGCATCGCTCGATCAGTGCGTTGGTCGCAAGCGTGGTGCCGTGGATGATCCGGGTAATCGCCGACACGGAAATGCCCGCCTTCGAACACACGTTGTGCATACCTTCAATGATAGCGTCTTCCGGCGCAGCACAGGTTGTCAAAATCTTTTTGGATGTCAGGCTATCGGGCGTTTCCAAAACCACGTCTGTGAATGTTCCGCCTATATCAACGCCGAGGCGTATCTTCTTCTGCATCTGATAGATGTCTTTCCTGCTGTATTCCGGTGCAGACTAAGCAGGCGGCGCGATAAATTCCAATTGGGATGCCTGCACAGGAACGATCATCTTTGTCGATCCTGACCCGCGGCACCCGGGCCGGTCACCTGATGGCACCCGGCCTCCGGCGGCGTGTCCTTTCAAAGGCCGGGTTTCTGCCGCGGTACAATTATCTGTCTATCCTCACCCCGTCGCACGGCCACTAAAAAACGGCACATGTGATAAAGATTGATTATTCCAACGCATACGCCGGTTTTCCGTCTGCCTGAACAGGCTGATTCTGTTTAAAACAAGGACGCGGCGTGATGTGGTGCCTTTAGTCAGTTACAATTCCGTTGGGCTCAAACCGCTGGGCGATTTTAGCGGCGATCTGGTTCCGTACATCCCTGTATCGCTGCATCTTTGCATCCCTGTCATCCCCAAAACCACTTGGATCCATGACCTGCCAGTATTCCACTTTCAGAGCGTAGTGCCGTGTATAGTCGAGCGCACGACGTTGCGCAGCCGGGCTGAGCGCGACAATCAGGTCGTAGCTGTCAAGGGCGTCGCCCCATTCCATCAGGTCATCAAAGGACCGGGTGCGATGGCGGGAAAGTTCCACATTCAGTTCACGGCCAACAGCGATGGCAAAACCGTCGATTTCCATATCACCCTTCACGCCTGCAGATTGTACGAAGACCGATGTACCAACGTGCTGTTTCAAAAGGCCCTCTGCCATCGGCGACCGGATGGAATTATGATCGCAGGCGAAAAGCACAGATGTCGGCTTCCAATCCAACGGTCAACCGCGCATGTGCAGCACACAGACCAGCGTAAAGAGCCGCCGGGCCGTGGCCATATCGGTTTCAATCTTGCCTTCAAGCCTTTCAATTAACTGCCGGGAGCCTTCGTCATGGATACCGCGCCTGCCCATGTCAATTGCCTCAATCTGGGCCGGGGGCAGTCTTTTGATCGCATTGAAGTAGCTTTCGCAGATCTGGAAATAGTCTTTGATTACTTGCTTGAGCGGACTGACGGACAGGTGAAACTCGCTGGCCGGTTCGCCGCCTTCGGTGGTGACTGTGAAGACGATCCGCCGATCCTTTATGGCGAGCATCAGTTTGTAGGGCCCTTCCGGTACTGCACACCCTTCACGTTCCGCCAGAGCGAAGGAGTTTTCCTCTGTTAAGGCAAAGAGTGCCACCTTGCGCTCACGCTCGACCTCCGCAGTGGGGGCTGGCAAACTGGTGTCGTCTAATTCCACATGTACAAGGCGTGGCACCGCTCAGCCCCCTTTGCTTGTCGGTCTCCTGTTTGTTCCGTTTATGCGGATACCCATGTTTCGTCGTTTGAAGAGGGGAAAGACCCCAAGATGGCTTTCCTGTTATTCGCTTCCTTTTCTAGGTGGCGATAGCACATGCCCTGGCACGACTTTCGATAGCCAGGAGCCTGCCTTTTGCAGTCGCCAGTTCACCTTCAACCTCTGCACCAGCGAGAGACCCTACAGGAATCAGAAGAAAGAACACCCCGATTGAATCAGCCGCGACAGCATTGCGCTGTCTTCTCTCAAGTTCCCGCACATCAGCACTAATCTTGGAGTATTCCAGCTGCACCTGTTTACACGGCAGGGAATCATAAAGTCCGCCAACATTGGCGGGGCTTACGGACCCGGGGGAATTTGCGCACCCCCCCCCCCACAAGATTTAGTATCAGTAATGCAGGGATTGCAGGTTTCAGTTTCATGAACCGCTCCTTTTTGGCTTTTTTGGTTGGATGTCGGGGAAGATGATACACAGTAGACCTCCTTCCCGATGCTTTAGAGGCCAAAATCATGTCGGCCCTTTTCTTTTGCTACTCACTGTTCCGGGAATTATCAATAATTTTTTTTAGCCGGAGCGATACGCTGATCCCATGGGCCTGCAAACTTTCTGATTTGGCCAGTGTTTCTGCCGCGGGACCGATGGCCGCCAAGGCCGTCGGCGTCATTTTCGCAAGCGTTGTACGTTTCATGAAGTCAAGCACCGATAGCCCGCTTGAAAACCGTGCGGAACGGGCAGTCGGCAGAATATGGTTCGGGCCACCGACATAATCGCCGATGGCCTCCGGCGTCCAGGCACCAAGAAATATCGCACCCGCATGGCGGATATGGTGCGCATATTCTTCCGGATTTTTAACGCAGAGTTGCAGATGTTCCGGGGCAATCCTGTCTGACAGGCTCGCAGCCTCTGTCAAATCACGCGTCACGATGATGGCCCCGAAATCCCTCCAACTGGCACTGGCGATTGAGGCTCTTTCAAGACTCTCCAGTCGCTTATCAATTAAGTCTGCGACAGATTTGGCCAGATTTTCGCTGTCCGTAATTAATATGGACCGGGCACTTTCATCGTGTTCCGCTTGGCTGAGCAGATCCATCGCGATCCAGTCCGGGTCGTTGTATTGGTCTGCAATCACCAAAACTTCCGACGGGCCTGCGATCATGTCGATACCGACTTGTCCGAATACCCGCCGCTTTGCTGCGGTGACAAACGCATTGCCGGGGCCGGTAATCTTATCAACCTGCGCAATACTGTCCGTTCCATAGGCAAGTGCCGCAATTGCCTGTGCGCCACCCACCCTGTAGATCGTGTCCACGCCGGCAATTTGAGCCGCCATTATCACCAGCGGGTTCACTACCCCGCCTGGGGTTGGACAACAGATCAACATCCGCGAAACGCCGGCAACCTGCGCCGGAATAGCGTTCATCAAAACAGACGACGGATAACTTGCCAGACCACCCGGAACGTAAAGACCTGCCGCCTCGATCGGAGACCAGCACCAGCCCAGCATTGCGCCGGTTTCGTCCTGCCATGACACATCTTCGGGCAATTGGCGTTCGTGGTAGCTTCGGATACGGTCCGCGGCGAGATTTAGTGCCTCGGCTTCTTTCGGTGGAACTTTCGCGATTTCTTCGGCAATTTCCGCGGTGCTAAAAGTTATCGTTTCCGGTGTTAAGGAGATGCCATCGAATTTCTCCGTCAGCGCAATAATCGCCGCATCGCCCGAAGCGCGGACATCCGCGATGATCCGGTCGACAGCTGCATCCACATCCGGGCTGCCTTCCCGCTTCGCGGTGAGCAAGTGCCGGAAATCAGATTCGAAATCAAAACCGGAGGTATCCAGGAAGGAAGGCATACTCCCCCTTAGCGCGGGGCGTTTGGATGTTCAATCCCGAGGGCAATTTGATAAGGAGTCATTCCAACAGGTGCGTAGGTGCCTTGCCAGAGATTGCACGGTAAGGCCGGGTTACATCTGTCAGAGTCACATCAATGCATTCCACCTTAATCCCGATTGCCCCGTCACCAGCGAATCTCATCACAAACCACCCGGTGCCATCTTCGCCGGGGTCAAAAGCAATACCAAGGAGCGAGACAACCTGATCTCTGAGGTTGGGATCAAACCCGGATCGATGCACAGACAAGACGCTATCAAAGGCAAGCACAGCCTGAACGCGTTCAAATTCTTGACATGCATTTTTGGCATCTGACTGATCTTCCCAGCGAAACCGGTTCAGCAGAAGCGCAAACCATCGACCGGTGCGCTCCCACTGCATTTGATCCGTTAGCAGCACCGCATCCTGGGAAAGCGCAGAAATCACCGGTATATCTTCGTCATTTTCAGCCTTCAGGCGCAGGGGTTTCTGCACCCCATCCCCAAACCTTGCGTCTTCAAACATTAGCCGGAAATCCGCTCAATTCTGGCACCGCAAGCACTGAGCTTTTCTTCTACGCGCTCATACCCGCGATCAAGGTGATAGACGCGACTGACGACAGTCTCGCCCTCTGCTGCCAAAGCCGCGAGGATTAGAGAAACGCTGGCGCGCAGGTCCGTGGCCATCACCGGGGCGGATTTCAATTGATCAACGCCAGTTACCTTTGCCGTGCCGCCGGACACATCAATCTGAGCCCCCATACGCATCAGCTCTGGTGCGTGCATGAAGCGATTCTCGAAAATCGTTTCTTCCAGTACGCTGGTACCTTCGGCAGTACAGAGCAGTGCCATCATCTGTGCCTGCAAGTCTGTCGGGAAACCGGGGTAAGGTTCCGTAGTGACATCGACAGCCGTGACCCGGTTATCCTTACGTTCAACCACCAGCCCGGTATTGCTTTCTTCAATGGAAATACCGACCTCTTCGAGCTTATCCGCGAAGGCACCAACCAAAGCACGGCACCCGCCCGTGAAATTGATTTTCCCGCCGCAAATGGCAGGGGCCAACATATAGGTGCCGAGTTCGATCCGGTCCGGCACAACCGGGTGCGTAGCACCCTGCAGGCTGTCCACACCCTGGATAGTAAGCATCGAGGTGCCGTGGCCTTCTATTTGCGCCCCCATCTTGATGAGGCATTCTGCAAGATCCACGATCTCCGGCTCGCGTGCAGCGTTTTTCAAAACAGTGGTACCTTTAGCAAGCGTTGCGGCCATCAGCACGTTTTCCGTGGCCCCGACCGATACAAACGGAAACTCGAAGGTCGCGCCTTTCAGCCCGCCAGAGGCTTTTGCGTGCACATAGCCATCACGCAGGTCAAGTTCCGCGCCCAACACTTCCAACCCGCGCAAGTGCAAATCCACCGGGCGGGCACCGATGGCACAGCCACCGGGCAAAGACACAACAGCGTGACCGCCGCGTGCCAGCATCGGACCGAGCACCAGGATAGATGCCCGCATCTTGCGCACGATGTCATAATCTGCGGTGTGGGTGGAAATGGCCCGCGTATCCAGAACTATGACCTTGCCACCTTGCAGACTGTTAACCTCTGTACCAAGACTTTCCAGAAGAGCACCCATCGTTCTAATATCGGACAACTGCGGAGCATTTGTCAGGGTCAGGGGTTCTTCGCTTAGCAATGTTGCGGGCATAAGTGTAAGGCATGCGTTTTTGGACCCCGCAACAGGGATTACCCCGTTCAAAGCACTGTTCCCGGTTACCAGAATACTGTCCATTCCACTCTATTTTTTGTCAGATTTTGTTGACCGGCTGCGCACCTGCGCTTTGCGTCTTTGGATATTTGTGCGCAGTTGAGTTCGCAACCGCATGTCCCGATCTGCCGCCGCCTGCTCTTTGGGATTAAGCCCGGTGTTTTTTCGTTCATCACCCTTGTGCATTCCGCTTCTTAACCCGGAATCTGGCCCTGGTCCAGTAAAACGTATATAAATACCACTTTGCAGGTGGCAATAAAACGCTTAAACGACGGGCAACCTGAGGATTGAATATGGTAAACCATTTGCATCAGGGTGATTTGCCCGATGATCTGGACCTCGGTCCGGTCGTAGCGGTTGATTCAGAGACGATGGGCCTGATCCCGCACCGGGATCGGCTGTGCCTGGTTCAGATGTCTGCAGGCGACGGTGACGTGCATTTGGTGCAGGTCAGCCAGAATCAGACGGCAGCACCGAACATGACCCGTATGCTGGCCAACCCGGATCAGCTGAAGCTGTTCCATTTCGGGCGCTTCGATATAGCAGTTCTGGAACGCTGCTTCGGTGTGCGTACCTCGCCCGTATACTGCACCAAGATCGCGTCTAAACTCGTGCGCACCTTCACGGACCGACACGGCCTGAAGAACTTGTGTCAGGAGTTGCTGGGAATCGATATTTCCAAGCAACAGCAATCATCCGACTGGGGTGCGGAAGAGCTGGCACAAGATCAGATCAGCTATGCAGCTTCTGATGTGTTATACCTGCACGCGATCAGAGAAATCCTCGACACCCGCCTGGCCAGAGAATCCCGTACAGATATCGCGCAGGCTATCTTTGACTTTCTGCCGACCCGTGCTGCCCTTGATTTGATGGGATGGCCGGATACGGATATCTTTATGCACTGATCATGGCTGCACCGGAATCCGGCAAAGACATACGTTCCAGAGTCGTGCGCTTGCTTCGCTGGATTCTGCTGGCGGCGGCTGTTGTGCTTTTGGCATCAGTTTTTGTGCTTTCGAATTCCACAAAGGTTCGACAGGGAACTATTATTGCGGACACAAAATTGCTGGCACTGGCCAGCGGTCAAATTGACAATCCCAGTTTCTCTGGCGTCACGAGATCCGGCAATGCTTTTGCAATCTCTGCCGCAGCCGCCCTGCCAGACGACCCCGACCTGAAGAAAGTTGAGCTGCGTAACCCCCGAACCATGATTGATTTTGAAACCGGACACACGTTGAGAACTGCCGCTGGCAATGGCCTTCTTAATCTGAACACATCAGAAGCGGTGTTTTCAAACGTAGTGGATTTGTTCACATCCAACGGTTACACAGCTCAATCACCCGCACTTTTATTAAATTTTGAAACGGGCAATGTCTATTCGATCGGGCCCGTTGTTGCCGACGGCCCGATCGGCAGCATCGAGGCTGGTTCAATGACGCTGTTGCAGAACCTGGATAAGAATCCGCAAGGTAACGCGATTCTGAGATTCACCAGTGGTGTCAAACTGATATATAGAAGCCAACAGGAGTGAGGAGTGTTCTTGTTTCAACTGATTTTTTTCCTGGTCTTTTTGGGAAGCACAGCATTTGCGCAGGGCACAAGCATATCTATCAGCCCGACGCCGCGTGATAATTCCCTGCCGGTGGAAGTTACCGCTGACAATCTAACGGTGGAACAGACCACCAATTCGGCTGTTTTTACCGGTAATGCCAAGGTTGTGCAGGGTGCGTTGGTTTTATCCGCCAACTCGATCATGGTGCGCTACAACAACGAACAATCGGCCATAGATTTGGTTGAGGCGACGACAAATGTTATCTTTTCCAACGGGGCCGAAATGGCGGAAGCCCGGCGCGGCATCTACCGCGTTGCAAGTGGGCGGATTGATCTGACGGGTGATGTCCTGCTTGTTCAGGGATCCAATGCGATTTCAGGGGACGCACTGACGCTGGATCTCAACACAAGCACAGGTGCCATGACCGGCAATGTGAAATCAGTCTTCATTCCCAAAGAAAACCAATGACCGCCGCAATGGCGCAGGGCCTTTCGGTTGTTGGCCTGTCCAAGTCGTTCAAGCGCAGACAGGTTCTGATAGACGTATCCATGCAACTGAATCGGGGGGAGGTTGTAGCACTGCTGGGTCCGAACGGGGCTGGCAAAACGACGAGCTTTTATTCTATCGCCGGTCTTATCGCACCTGATGCCGGGTCTGTTATAATCGACGGCCGCGATGTAACCTTTCTGCCGATGTATCGCCGGGCGCGTATGGGGCTGGGGTATCTGCCTCAGGAAGCCTCGATCTTTCGGGGTTTGACTGTCGAACAGAACATCGCCGCAGTAGCAGAAATTTGGGAAAGCAGCATGACATCCAGACGCGCCCGAATTGAACACCTGATGAAAGAGTTTTCCGTCACCCATTTGCGCAACACCTCTGCGGTAGCCTTGTCAGGGGGTGAGCGCCGTCGGGTCGAAATCGCACGCTGCCTGGCGGGCAATCCCAAATACGTTCTGCTGGACGAGCCCTTCTCAGGGGTGGACCCAATTGCTGTCTGTAACACCCGCACACTTGTGGCAGCACTGAAGGACCGGGACATCGGTGTTCTGATCACAGACCATAACGTTCGCGAAACGTTGGGTATTGTGGACCGTGCCTACATCCTCTACAATGGGACTGTTCTGATGCAAGGCACTCCGGAAGAGGTTGTCGCCAACAATGAAGTCCGGCACGTCTACCTGGGATCAGGGTTCCGGCATTAATCCATAAACCGTTGCAAGACGCGTTCCGTGTGACTACTCTCAAACAATTATACCCGGCAGATTTCAAGCCAGTCACCGCTGACACAGACATTGTGTCAGGGCGGCTGAACTACCGGGCACCGTTCTCACCCATGGAAGGGGCTCCCTTGAGATATCAGATCAGCGGAAAACACATAGATGTTGGCAACGCACTGCAAACCCACGTCAAGAACGCGTTTGCGGCAGTAGTGGAAAAATACGCCGAACGACCAACCGAAGCCCACGTCATCTTTTCCAGGGATGCCCACGAGTTCGCTTGCGAATCATCCGTACACTTATCCTCAGGCATGACGGTGAACGCCAAAGCCCGTTCCGCTGACATTTATGTCTCTTTTTCCGCCTGCGCAGAAAAGATGGAAAAACAGCTGCGTCGCTATAAACGCCGGTTGAAAGATCACCACAACCAACGCACTACACCGGTTGAAGTTTCCGGCATTTCATATTATACGCCGGTACACGATGAGCAGGTTAACGAAGCGTCAGAAACAGAATCGCTCCAGCCGATCATCGTCGCGGAAACACAGACCAGGATTAAATCGCTTTCCGTCAGGGAGGCTGTAACGCAGATGGAACTGGCGGGCGAAAATGTTTTGGTTTTCCGCAATGAAGGTGCCTTGTGCGTGAATGTGGTTTACAAAAGGTCCGATGGAAACATCGGGTGGATTGCCCCCGAATTGGGGTAAAATTTAGGCAGGCAGAGACGTGAAACACTTGGAGATGTCTGAAATACTGGAAGCCGGGGCCGTTCGGTTTGCAATCTCCGTTTCCAGCAAGAAGCGGTTGCTTCAGGACATTTCTGATCACGCTTCTGACGTTTATGGGCTGAGTGCGGCTCAGGTTTTTTCTGCCCTTCAGGATCGGGAAAATCTGGGCACCACCGGGGTTGGCCGCGGTGTGGCCATCCCGCATGCACGGTTTGCGGATGTGGACCGCATTGTGGGCATGTTTACCCGCCTCGAAAAGCCGGTGAACTTTGAAAGCCTGGACAGGCAACCCGTGGACCTGGTCTTTACCTTGCTGGCCCCGACGAATGATAGCCCTGAGCATTTGCAGGCCTTGGCGCTGGTGTCTCGAACCCTTCGCTCAGGAGAGATTTGCAGCAAGCTGCGCGCAAATTCTCGGGCCGATACGATCTTTTCGATACTGACCGAATCTGCAAAAAGCCAAGCTGCTTAAGCCCGGCATCCAGGAAACGCGGGCGTAAACCTCTGTGGCAAGGTGTTTTGAGACCGGCTAAATACTGTCCGATCATGTTGCGGCCATCTGACTCTGACGATACTGTGTGGCAGGCCCAGGGTGGCTTCCCGCCGGGCCAATTTCCGGCGTTGCGTATCACCACGACAGATTGGGCATACTCCTATGGAGATCTGCGTCGTCATAACACACCGGAATTGATAGTTTATGCGTTTGATATCCTTCAGTTCTTCCTCATAGGCAGAAAAACGGATGAGCCCGTTAAAATCCTTCACCGAATTCAGATACACAACCGATGCAGAAGGCCACACGCATGCTCTTCTGGATGGCTGACCAAGGGAAAACCTTTTCCATTCGCAGAAGTACGTTTTTTAAAAACGACATTCTCAACGTCAGCAGGCGAAGCCTTAAGCCCTTCAAGGTCCGCCGCATACCTGTAGGTGATCAATATACAGTGTGCCGCAGAATCGTGCCAAACTTGACGAATGCCATATTTCCGTTGTCATTTCCGTCGTCGGCGTTTGCGACAGTACTTCACCTCCGTATCATTGGAATCGAGGTAATTTCTGAATTTATCTGATACAATTCTGGCTATATCTGCAGTTTCACACATGATCCGATACGCAAAGCGCACGGCGTATTTCCGGCCGAGATACGAGAAATTCCAGGAACTCATCGTACAGATCATCCCGGGCCAGCCCTGAGGCGACAGTCGCCTGCAGCAGACCCGCTTTGGAACCACAGTCATAGTGCTGACCGTCGAAACGAAAGCCATAGACATTTTCGCCTGCCGCAACCTCAGCGGCGATTGCATCCGTCAGTTGAATTTCCCCGCCTGCGCCCTTTTTCTGCATGGACAGGTAATCCATGATTGACGGCGTCAGGAGATAACGGCCTATGACGGCCATGTTAGACGGCGCATTGGCAGGATCCGGTTTTTCGACTATACCCTTCGCAGACAGGAGGGAACCGTGATCGTCCTTTATATCCAGAATACCATAAGAAGAGGTTTTGTGTTGCGGTACTTCCAAGGTCGCAACGACATTGCCGCCTGTTTTATCGTAGGCGTCAATCATCTGTTTCAGGCAACCTTGTTGCTTGCCGATAATCACGTCGTCTGTAAGAATGACAGCGAAAACTTCATCGCCGACCAGCCGCCGGGCACACCAGACCGCATGGCCGAGGCCCTTTGGCACGTTCTGACGAAGGTAGGCGATCTCACCGGACTCCATGGTGACGTTCCTCACTTCTTCCAGAAACGAGGGTTTGTCGTTTGCGATTAAGGCAGCCTCAAGCCCCGGTGAGGTATCGAAATAGTCTTCAAGTGCGTTTTTGCCCCGCGATGTCACAAAGATGAACTCCTCGATCCCTGCTTCCCGTGCTTCATCTACAGCGTATTGAATCAGCGGGCGGTCAATCAGGTTGAGAATTTCCTTGGGAATGCTCTTTGTTGCCGGCAGGAAACGTGTTCCCAGACCTGCAACCGGAAAAATTGCCTTCTTGATCTTCTTCATCGTGTGAATCCATTCTTCCTTTACAATCAGACCCGGTAAGCATTCAATTTTTCTGCATCATTTTTGTGCAAAATGCTGTGTGATACGCCAATGCGCCCGTTAGACTCAAATTTATTGCGGCGATACACGGGCTTTTCATATCGAATCTGAACAGCAGGGTTCCTTCCCAAATCCTTCAGAGATACGCCCCACTGTATAAGGGCGGGGATTCATGTCAACGTAGACTTTTACCAATAGGGCGATCAGGCTGAGGCCATCATCCCCAAAGTTCAGAAAGACCTTGTGGACGCCCATAGACGAAACGACTTCCGGTTATTATCGTGGCAGAAATTGCCATCCCTGACTATTTTTGCACTAATGTCCGGATTCCCGATACTGCCATGCGTATTGACCCTCTTTTGACGGCTAACCCCATCACCGGAGCCGTGCGCTATGTGACAGATGAGTTGCTCCGTGAAACCTATCTCGCCCCGAACCCCGGCAGTCTGGACCTGACCGCAGCCCTCAAAGGCCGGGATGCGCCCTGGAGCACGAGTTTTGAGGTCGCACCCGCGGAGACGACACGCGCCGTGGAGGCAGCACTCACAGCTTTGGCACGGTCAACGCAAAAGCTCAGCCATGCCGAAATCGATCTTTCAACCATGTCTGAGTGCCGCGCAAAGGCACACCTCGCCGCACTAAAAGGGCTTTGGCAGGATCTGGGCCAATTGCCTGAGCCACTGTCAACATGGGCTCATGTCATTGGCTCAGAGGCTAAAGATGTTCTTGAGCCGCTGCCAGTCCTTGATCCATCGCCGTGCCCGCATACTGATACGGCAGAGGCCGCGCTTTTAGAAACTTTGATCCGCCATCATGGCGTTGCACCAGGCACTGCTTTGGCCCAATGGCAGGAGCGTCAGCCGCAAAAGGGCGGAGAGGCAGGTGGTTGCTACGGCTCAATCCAGGAGCATCTTGGCACTGCCACGGGCCAAATCGAGAAGGATCATACCCTGTCCTGCTTTGGCCTGCGCGATCTTGGGGAAGAAGCACAATTTGCGGCGGCATTTGCACAACGCCTGATTGATGACGGCCGCGTCTCCGCTTCCAATGAGATCGGATTTCTCATACCAGACGATTCTGCGTACATGGCGGTGTTGCAGGAAAGTTGTGACAAACTCGGGGTTCCGCTTTCAGGTGCGCCGAAGAACGCGGCGACCAGAGATATTACAGGAGAACTTTTCTCACTTATCCTCGTGCTCTTGTCCGCACCCGCGCCGCGCATGGCACTGGCGTCCTTCTATGTCTCTCCTTTGATGCCTTGGCCGCGTGAGACCGGGCGACAGATGGCACGTGAAATCATGGAGTATGGGTGGTCCAAAACCGCTTCCGGGATAACCGGGGCCGCACGAGATATGCTGGACGTCCTGCAGCCATTAAACACACCTGCGCAGCTGTTCGCACGTCTGGGTGTGATTGATAAAGCTCTGCCAGATACTGATTTGCAACCGCACATCGCACGTTTGCGTGCGGTGACTCAAGAAACGCTCGACTGGGCGCGGCTTCATAAACTGGCGACACCACTACAGACAGGCACTTCCGGGCATGATCGGTTTGTGGAAGGGGTAGCACTTTTCACCGAAAGCACGCTCCCATGGCGGCGCGTCCGCCAACTTATTGTTCTGGGGATGACTGGAAACAGATGGCCACGCAGCCCAGGCTCAGACCCTTTCTTCACCGAAGCAGAGGTAGACCTGATCCGCAAGCAAACCGGTTTGCAACTGAAAGGTCGTCGAAAAAAACTTGCACAGGGGCTGGATATCTTCCGTCGCCAACTTTGCGCAGGCACCGAGGGTTTGATGCTGCTCGCTCCTGCCAGGAACCTGCTTGGTGAAGTTCTGTCACCCTCCACTGGCCTGGCCCTGATCAGCCATATGCTCGGCGTGGGGAAACCAACAGATCTGGTGCATGATGTGCGTTCCCTGCTGCCTGAACAATGGCCCGTTACCGCACAAGTACCTATAACTCTTCCGCAAAGGTGTGCCTTCGTGCTCCCCAAAGACGGGATACTCCACCTCAACCGGGGTCTCGGTAAAGCTGACAAACCCGATCTTGATCTCATGCACGTCCGCCAGGACGAAGAAGGGCGGATGTTGCCGCAATCGCCCTCACGTCTCGAAAACCTGGTTGTCAGCCCTCTGGCCTGGTTGCTGGAGGAACTTGGGGCAAGGGACCGTACCTGGTTACCGGAAAGTCTCGATGTGATGACCCTCGGAACGATCATCCATCAGGTACTCGAGGATGCCTTTCCCGAGAACGCACCTGTTGCTACGCCGGAAGATTTGGAAATTGTTATTCCGAACATTCTGGATACTGCAATCAGGAAGCACTCAAGATGGCTCAGCGACGGTTCATGGGCTACAGAGCGCGGGTCGCTCCTGGGGGAAGCACTTGAGGTTGCAAAGATTTGGGCAAGGTTCCTGATTGAGACGGGCGCGACCATCCTGCATAACGAAATCAATCTGTCGGGTGTTCACGGGGATATGCTTTTGCGTGGTAAAGCGGACTGTCTGCTCCGACTGCCGGATGGCCGAATCCTCGTTGTAGATCACAAGAGATCGGGATCAAACAATCGACGTGATCGGATGTCTAAAGGCTGGGATCTTCAGGTTGCCCTCTACCGTGCGATGCTGGAACATCCCGAGGAAGAGACCATGCTGACACGGCTGGTCGAAAATGGTGCCCGGATTGTAACCGCCTATCATACCACACGCGACTCGACCGTCTTGTCCGATGCCCTTGGAGCAGGCCTTGCCCGTGTCGAAGCTGCAACTCGGGATGTCTCGGAGAATGCCATGTCGCACTTGGTCAAAGTCGTCGCGGAAGTCAGGGCCGGGAGAGTGCGATTGAATCGGGAGGGTGATGCCAAGCGGCTCGAGAAAGAACGTGGCATCAAAGCCTATGCACTCGAAGGCAACCCGCTTGTTGCAGCCTTCACTCTGCCTCAGGAGGATACGGCATAACGTATTTTGCACTTGTTCCGGCCGGGGCAGGATCTGGCAAAACTCACCACATCAAGGAAACACTGGCCGATTGGGTGGCAGGTGGTGAGGTTGCCGCCAGCCGGATTCTGGCCGTGACATTTACGGAAGCTGCAGCCTCAGAGATGCGGAATCGTATCCGCGGCGCATTGATGGAACGGGGACGCATCGAGGATGCACTTGAGATTGACCGGGCTTATATCGGGACTATACACGCCTTAGGGCAGCGGCTTCTGACGGAACATGCATTCGCCAGCGGACGTTCCCCCGAAAGCCGCCTTCTGACAGAGCCCGAACGCGATCTTCTTGTCCGCCTTGAGATGGGACGCTGCGGGGCATTGAAGCCTTTGATGGCCCACCTGAGCCGATTTGGCTATGCTTGGGATCCGCAGACGGGCATGAGTGCAGAAGAAAAGTTTCGCGCCAAACTCCTGCAGACCGTTGATCTTATCCGAAGTCTGGGCGAACGCAGCACATCCACTGACATCCCGAACTCCGCCCTGGCGGAATTAACCAATGGCTATGGCGTATGCGACGCCGATGGCACCGCGTTGACAGATGCATTGAAACGGGCGGTGCAGGCTCTTCTGGAAACTTTTTCGCATAACCTGGCAAATCAGTTCCAGGGCAATGCGTCCGCTATGAAGGATTTTTCCGGCAACCACAAGGATCTTCGGCGCGCCCTTGAGCCCGGCGTTTTGGATGGCGATTGGAAACTTTGGCAAAAACTCCGAAGTCTTCGTAAATCAAAGCGCGGATCGCCGACACCAGAGGGCTACGACACCCTGGCCAACGCAGTCACGGAAGCCGCGGACGCCTTGCCGCGCCATCCGGGACCGCTTGAGGATGCCCGTAATCATCTTGTCGCGCTTGTGGCCGGTGCACAAAATATACTCAACGCCTATCAGGACGCAAAACGGGAGGCGGGCCTTATCGATTATGCGGACATGGTAGTGGAAACCGGGGCCTTGCTGCGAAAAGAATCCGCGATCCTGCAATCAGTTCTTCGGGAAATTGACTGCGTAGTGATTGACGAATTCCAGGATACAAACCCGGTTCAGTTTGATCTCCTTTGGCGTCTGGCGTCCAATGTGAAATACGCGCTCATCGTCGGAGATACAAAACAATCGATCATGGGTTTTCAGGGCGCGGATGCACGGCTGCCGGCAGCACTGCAAAAAGCCAATCCGGATGTCATCACACCGCTTGATCGCAATTGGAGATCTGATCCGCGGATCATGGAACTCATAAATACGCTTGGGCCAACACTTTTTGGAGAGGGTTACGATGCCCTTTCGCCAGTGAGGGCAGAAACCGGCGAGACTGCATTAGAAGTTCTCAATTTACCGCGCAGCACCTTTGTGGATGGGCCACCCTGCATCGCCAATCGCGTTGCCGATCTTCTGGCCAATGCAACACACGTGTTCGATAAAGCGCACAATGAACCGCGACCTGTTCGGCCGGAGGACATCGCGGTGCTCTGTTACACGCATGGTCATGCCGGCAGCGTCGCTGCAGTGCTTGAATCCCACGGTATTCCCGTGCGCATCCGGCAGCATGGCTGGTGTGGCGCACCAGCCATGCGCGCAGCCCGTGCGGCACTGGCTTATGCGGCTGACCCGGGTGACAGATATGCGGCACTCACCTGGCTCACCCTGGGACCGCCCCGAATGGCCATGGAGGATGCTCTGCGCAACGCCGTGAATGGCGTATTGCATACACATCATACATTGGAGACTCTTCAAGGATTAGGCGAAAATATCGAATCACTGCAGGTTGCCGACGCGGTTGTGCTGGTGCTACGGGCGACCGGGGTGCGGGACTGGGCCGCAGGTCTGCCTGATGCACCTCAGGCTTTGGCGGACTTGGCCCGTCTCGATGGTGAAGCGCGGGAATTTGACCGGATGCTGCCTGGGTTGCGCGCCGCCGCGGGTGTTTACGGCGGCAACATGCAGGTTTTCCTCGGCTGGATTTCGGGGCAGACGGGAACAGACCGGGATCGCCACCCGAACCCCGATGCCTGGTCAGGCAGAGGTGTGGAAATCTGCACCTGGCACGCTGCGAAGGGGCGGGAATGGCCCATCACCGTGGTAGCCGGTCTTGATCAGAAAATTGCCGAACGTCCCGGTACTTTGCGCGCCGAGTTCAAGAGTTTTGATGACCTCTCACGTGTGCTCGACAACGCCAGCCTTGGCTTTCTGCCAGATTTCGCAGCACCCGAAAGCCAGCAGGTCTTTGCAGATGCGCGCCATCCGGCAGACATGAAAGACGCCGCACGCAAGCTCTACGTGGCACTGACGCGCGCACGGGACCGGCTGATCCTGGTCTTGCCAAAGGAACGGAAAACCACCCGAAGACACCCCGAACAGATGATAGATATTCTGCGGGATTGTGGCGGTCTCACCGTAAGCGCAACAGGAATTTCCCTTTGTGGCCGCCACTTTCCGGCAAAAAATTCCGAAGGAATTATCAACACCCCCGACACGCCGCCAGTCGCGGAGCCCTCGCCACAGCCGACCTTCGGTAAACGACGCACATCGGGCCCGGCGGACAGGACAGCGTGGCGACGGCACCCCTCAACTCTGGAAAGCACAAGTGATGCAGCCGTCGGCGAACTGATAACGTTCCATCTTGGCACACCAGTGACAGACATCAAAGTAGCCGATCCGGCTTTGCGCGGAATAGCCTAGCATCTGTCATTCCGTGTATTTGCCCAGCACCCGGACAAAGCCCATCATCTACAGGCCGTGACAGGACTGTCGGAGCAAACGCTTGAGGAGATCGCGATTCAGGCGCGAACACTCACTGCCTGGATTACCAATCAGGGCT
This sequence comes from Paracoccaceae bacterium, assembly GCA_014323795.1. Lineage (GTDB taxonomy): Bacteria > Pseudomonadota > Alphaproteobacteria > Rhodobacterales > Rhodobacteraceae > Amylibacter. The sequence continues at coordinate 36,874 of JACONK010000029.1, forward strand.
ATGATCTTTTGCATTTCGAACTGCCTGTCCAGGACGTAGCCGCGGATGGTTCCGAAACCAATGCGATCATCGATTTGCTCGCCGAAGGTCCGAGCGGCCTGTTGATCGTTGACCATAAATCCGGGGCATGCCCCGACCCGGAGGCGCGGTTCGCAATCTACCAGCCTCAGCTTGCGGCCTATGCAGATCTGATCCGAAAGGCATGGCCGCTTAAGCACCTCAACGGAATTGCCATCAACTGGATGAGCGAAGGAACCGTTTCGTTATCCCGGATGCCGGAGGGAGGTGTGACCTGAAAACAACCAGCCCGAACGGCGCAGATCAACGGAATGCGCAACGGGATGCTTCGGAATAAAGGTCGCAGGCCAGTCACCCTTGACTTCCTGACTAACCGCTACCTGACTGTCTGACACAGGGATCTGTTCGCGCCGCCACAAACGATCCGCTGCTGTGGTGTGGTGACTACCGGGTTCCGTCCGCGGTCCGGTTGTGGCGCATTGTTCAGACCTTGGCTGGCACGAGGTCATGTTCGACATCAAAGCATTGCCCCCCAATCCCAATTGCCATGGCTTTTCCGGATCATCGACGGGTTTGAACCGAACTATCAGGCTTTCCTTCACGCCACAGACAGCATGGGAAATTACTGCAAGGATCTTCGGGGGGGGGGGAGTGAAATATGGGCAGCGTATCATAGCCGTCTTTGGCGGTGAGGTAATGAAAATAGACGGCAGGTGTACCAGCCCAATTTGCCCAAAAGCCATCCGGCCGGGCCGCCTTCCGGAATCGGACAGTACTTCGGCTTCACGGCCAGAAATTGATAGCAGCCATCCGGCCAGGTAATGAAATTGCCACGCAAGTTGAATTCGGGCAGGATGGTTTTGCTGCACATCATAGAAGCCTTCTTCTTTGGCCTATCAGATATTCATAGTAACGCCTTTCAGCGGGTTACCCTGTGTATCCAGGACACTGCCATGAACCAGCGTTTGCGCATTTTTCCGTTAATGAAACCCGCTTTTATGATACCGGTATCTATTGATCTGACTTTTGAATTAACGAGATACCGCCTCTGATATGTCTGAAGATCACTTCTGTATTGATGGGTTAGTGCCGGTTAATCTGTCAGAACAAGGGAAAAACTTCATGAAACCTCAATCGCAAATGATGCCCGTTGTGGTATCTGCTCCGGTTTTATGTGTGGGATTTTAGGGCGGGGCTGCTATACTTGGCCGGGAAAGGGATTTCTCATGAGCCGCACCCTCGAAATTCCGGGGACACAAACCAAACGATAACCAGGCTGACATACACAGCCACATCCTGATCGGGTGAGGTTACTCGATCCCCGATTTTTCCAGGATGCTCTCAATACGCATAGTATCTTCCGGGTTGTTTAACTCCCAAAATTCACGGCCTTCGGACGCGACCTCGACGCACTGGACAGGTCGCCCGTTTTCGATAAAGCGAAGCTGCTCAAGCCCCTCAATCTTTTCCAGCCAACCCTGTGGCAACGCGGTGTAGGCGCGAAGTTCTGTCGGACGATAAGCGTAGATGCCAATATGATGGTAAACGACAGTGCCGGGTGCACCTGAAAACGGAAGAACCTCTTTAGAGAAGTAGATCGCCCTTTTGTCTGCGGTAAAAATCGCAGTCGTGGCACCGACACGGCCATTTCGCCGGTCTTCGCGAAATCTCTCCGATGCTTCCGGGCTGCATTTCATAACGGGTGTTGCCATTGCCGCGTCCGGTGCGGCGCGCAATCCGTCAATCAACCGCTCCATAAACCAAGGTGGTGTCAGGGGTGCGTCGCCTTGAAGGTTACAGATGACTTCGTATTGATCCGAGAGTTTTTCGGCAACCTCGGCACAGCGCTCTGTGCCGTTTCGAGCGTTGGAGGAAGTCATCACAACTTCGGCACCGAAGGTTTGGGCGGCCCTTGAAATCCGTCGGTCGTCCGTTGCTACAACAACCCTGTCTACGCCTTCAACGGCCATCGCCGCATCCCAGCTTCGACGGATTAGGGTTTTAGAAATGCCTGAGAACCCTTTGAGTTCAACCAAAGGTTTGCCGGGAAACCTGGAGGAGGCATAGCGCGCAGGTATGACGATGAGAACGCTCATGGTTTTTGCAGCATCACGCCCGGCGAACAGGCTATGAAATAGGGGTTTTCAAAAATCGGCTTGCCGTAGGTCAGTGGCCTGTGATCATCGAAGCGGACAACCTTACCGCCCGCCCCCTGCAGAACTGCCTGTCCAGCCGCCGTGTCCCATTCCATGGTTCGACCGACCCGTGGATAAAGGTCTGCTTCCCCTGTTGCAACGAGACAGAATTTCAGCGAAGATCCGGCACTCACCCGGTCGGCCACGTTATATTTGTCAATGTAGGCCTTCGTCTCATCCGTAAGGTGAGATTTGGAGGCGACGACGATCAGACCGTTTTCATCCGGGTCTGAAACGCTGATCCGCTTCATCTGCCCGACAGCATCAACCCTATGACCGCCCAGCTCTTCATGGCTTGTGCCATCGCTGTCCGTGATGAAAAGCCGCCCTTTTGCAGGGGCATAGACAACACCCATAGCCGGATTTCCATCTATCACCAAAGCGATATTCACGGTGAAATCGCCGCGAAGATGAATAAATTCTTTTGTGCCGTCCAGAGGATCTACAATAAAGAAAGTCTTTTCATCAAGGTTGTGGGTATTAGCTTGTTCTTCCGTCACCAATGGAATATCCGGGAAGGCAGTACGCAAAGCGGTACTGATGTGGGCGTCAGCGATTTCGTCCGCCACCGTCACCGGGCTTTTGTCTGACTTTAATTTCACATCAAAGTCCTCCGCTTCGTAGATTTCCATGATCTTCTCACCCGCCTCAATGGCGAGCACCCGGATTGTGGTGAAGATTTGCTCCTTGTTCATCCTTTGCCCCCAACTTTGCCCCGCGCAGGGTGTTCTTTCAAAAAAGATATCCAAAGCATATTTTTTACACCTTATGAAATCATACACTGTGTGCGGATACGCAACCGCTTGAGACATGCAGGGCATTATCCTTACCATTGGCGGTTTTGACGATTGCCTTCATCGCCAATGTATTGACTGTGTCCTTCACGACTCACGATACAAACGCATTTCGATCTGTTTTTCTGGTTTGTGATTTTCAGGTACAGACTTCGCCGTAATCTTTCTGGTGCAATGCCCGTTCTTCTGATCAACCATCCGGATCGTTGAACAGAGCCACAAGCATAAAAACATGATTTTTCAGCCGGATGTTCCCGGCATCCATCCTGCCATAACCATTTTGCCCCTTTTCTTTAATCCCATACCTTACGAAACCAACCAAGCCGTACACAACCCCTGCATCTGATCAGGTCACTATACGCAACGTAAGGTTCAATCGGCCCGCATTTCTTAGAAGGCTGGAGCTGCCAAACCTGATTCGATCTATACCGTGGTGCACAAGCCGGGCCGGGCCCTGAAGCACACAGAGATCACCGCTATGCAGCCAGTAGGAAGCCGTCTTTTCTCCAGGCTCCACACTTCCGACGCGAAACAAGCCGTCATCCCCGAGCGAAATCGAGACAACCGGGTAGCTAAAATCATCCTCGTTCTTATCCTGATGCAGGCCCATACGCGCCTTTTCACTGTACCAGTTTACAAGACAGCAGTCCGGCGTCCGCGATAACCCGGTAACTGCCATCCAGATATCTAAAATCCGCTCGGGTATTGCAGGCCAGGATGAACCCGACGGGTGATATGGTTCATATCGATATCCACGTCTGTCAGACACCCAGCCGAAGTCACCGGCACTGGTCATTCGCACACTCATTTTCTTACCCCAGCGTGTCTCAGGCACAAACAGCGGTGCCGCCGCCACGATTTTCCGCACATCCTCCACCAAAGCGACCTGCTCCGCCGGGCTTAGGCAGCCAGCGAAAATATCCACGCCGCGTAGAACTATTTTACGTCCGAAAACCATTTAAGACTGATCAGGTTCAGGGTTCATATCCAACAGATGACGAGTGCTGCGCGAGCGATTGTGGCGGGAAGACCCTGGGGCATCTGTCGTATCTGGAGGCACCGCGCCGCCAATCCAGTGCCGAACATGATCCCGTCCCGGTTGCGTTTTTTGTATCGGTGCCTGTCGTACCTGATGGTTTTCTTGCGCTTGTTTCTGCGTCGTATCCGCGGTCCCCGGGCAGCCAGTCGGCGGCATCCGGCAGGCTGCCCGGTAATGCCCGCACACCGACGTAAGTGCTGACCTGGCCTGCCGCAACACACCGGTGTTCAGGTCGCCTTTGGTCCGACCAATCAGGCCACGCAGGGCAGAATGCGTAATTTTGCCGGAGTATCGCGGCCAAGGCGGAAGTCTTTCATCTCCACATAGGTGTCGGGCCATGGGCCGGCGTCCACGCGTCCTTGAATGTGGCACAAGCTGCCCGGCGGCCAATAGCAGCCTCGTAAGTCCGGTTGGAATTGAACGGTGGATCAAGACAGAACATATCCACGCTTACGCTGTTCATTCACCGCATTAAGGGAAGGTTGTCACCGATCTATACGGTTCCGGTCCTGAAATTGAGGGCATTTTCGCACCGGATTACGTCCGGTTTTCAATCCGGGCTGGTTCGTCGTCTGCCCCGTCAAACTCAACGCCAATGGATTTTCCCGTCCTGGCTCCCAGATCCTTCAGCTTTTGAACTTGCCCCAGAACATTGCCGCGCCCCCGCGACAACTGATCAAATGCACCCTTGTAAGCATCCTGTGCCTGGTCCAAGCGCTGGCCAACATTTTCCATATTTTTGACGAATCCGTCAACCTTGTCGTAAAGCAGCCCGGCCCGTTTGGCGATCTCTTCCGCGTTCTGGTTGCGCCGTTCGACAGCCCATACATGGTTTATCGTCTTGAGTGCCATCATCAATGTGGTGGGCGTTGCTATGGTGACATTCTTTTCCAGCGCGAATTCCGCCAGTTGCCCGTCTTCCCGAAGGGCTTCCGATAAGGCCCCTTCAATGGGTACAAACATGATCACATAATCAACTGTCGAATCTTCCGCATTTTGATAGCCCTTTTCGGCCAGCCCATTGATATGTCTTTTTAATGAGTCGACATGCTGCTTTCGGGCATCGGCAGCGTCTTCCCCGGTATCGGCGTTGATGGCAGTGCTATAGGCAAGCAGCGACACTTTGCTGTCGATAATCAGGGTTTTGCCCCCTGGAAGATTGACAACAACATCGGGGCGCAAACGCTCACCGCTTGTGCCAGTGCGATGGGCCTGGGTTTCGTATTCAATACCTTCGCGCAGACCTGACTGCTCAAGAATGCTTTCAAGGATCATTTCTCCCCACGCGCCCTGCTTTTGCTGATCAGACTTGAGTGCGCGGGTAAGGGCCACTGCCTCCTGCGAAATTGCTTCCGAACGCCGGCTGAGCTGATTGATTTCAGCCTTGAGGGCAGCCCGATCATCGATCGCTGCCTTGTAAACATCCTTAAGGTCTTTTTGAAAATGACCGACGTGTTCCCTAAGCGGCGTCAGGGTTGCCTGCAATTTCTCAATGTTGGATTTTGAAAACTGTTCCCCCTGAGTCTTGAGCGCGTCACTGGCCAGTTGCCTGAACTTGGCCTCCATATCTTCGCGCAGTTTGGACAGCATCTGTATCTTCTCTTCGGAGGAGTCTTTTTCGGCTTGCAGACGGGAAATATCTCTTGTCGCCTCTTCCATCTTGTCCCGCAGCCCGGAGAGAGTGTCATTCAGGCGATCATTTTCTTCTTTGCGCTCATCGGCCACTGCTTTGAAACGGGAGGCATCATTCAACGCTTCACGAAGCTCGTGATCTCTGGCCGCGGCGGTTTTTCTGAGGTCGGCGACCTCAGCCGACAAGGCAGTGCTGTCACCCCCTGGTTTTCGCAACCACAGCAGGCCAAGAACCAAAACCGCACCCAAGATTGTAAGGAGTATGATTGTAAACAGGTCCATAAGATTCGCGTTTCCTGAAGCAAGCCATGCCCGAAAATTTGTGATGCCTCATCGGGCAACAGTCCGAACGTGCTTGATACTGTCTCTGAAATCAACCCTCTGAATGGGGTATCCGCCGTTCTGACCCTGTTTAAGGGCACTGAAATCCCCCCTTCCGGCATATGCCTAACCAAGGGGTATCCGCTGGCCCGGTGTGGTGGTCGGCGATCTTTAGTCCGCGCCACATGCACCTCAAAGGATTACCGACAATACGCCCCGCCCCGATGTTTCGCAGTGTCAAAGTGAAAATGATCCTTGTGAAACCGGTCCGAATTTGGCCCCAGAACCGTACCCCAAGGGCCGCAGGCACTCCTGTGCAGGCGCCGCAGGGTTTGGGCATGGGAGCTACCGCTCCAGTCGCGCAAAACGCTCATAATCTCGCCATTCTTCAACACGAACCCGGCAATATCCACAGCTTTGCCCCTGGCATGTTCGCTCAATCCGGCACCTTTGCGAGAGTTGCGGGTCCTGCAGGAATACCCGGCGATCATCTGTATACCGGAGAGTCCCCCGCCGCGCCGGCCCACAATCGGCCTCGCCTGCTTGTTGACCCAGTTGTAAAGCTGTCTTGCGGCATCACAGCCGATCAGTACCTCCCGGGTCAGGGCCACGCCGTCCACTTCCGTAATGCGCACGGCGTTGGATATACCGCACCCCCCCTTACCACGGACGGGTGCCACGTGGCGACCACGCAAACCCCGTATCCCGCAGACAGAACCGCGCTTTGCATAGCGGGTTGTTTCTGTCCTTGTGCGCGTATTCGTGACCGGAAGCGCGGTGTGCAGACTGTCCGGGCGGTACCGGGGGCGTAACGACCGCATGACCGCATGGGTGCTGTAGGTCCGGCGCACCGCCTGCTCGCCTTGCGCGGGTTCTGCGGCCGGCCGATGGGCAATCGCCGCCGGGCTGTCGCGCAGCACGATATCTTCGGTGATTGCCTGCTCAACCACGACTTTGGCAACCGCGGAAGATATGAACGACGGGACTTGCGGGCGCACCCAAGGCCGCAACGACAGGACTGGTGCCGCCGTCGTATTGTCTGCCCCGGACAGTCCCATCGGCCTTTCCTTTGGGCGATAGGATGTATCAGGGGCGTTTGCATAGGCCAGAACCGGCAGCAGGACAAAGGCAAACGCGATGCGTCTCACAATCCGCCCGCGGATCGGCCAAAATTCGGTTCAGCCGTGTCCTGGCCCGCATCAATGATGCCCCGGCGAATGTTGCGGGTGCGGCTGAAGTGATTAAACAGATGTTCCCCATCGCCGCGCCGGATCGCACGCTGCAGGGCGAAAATCTCTTCCGTGAAGCGACCCAGAATCTCCAGGGTTGCTTGCCTGTTATTCAGGAACACGTCGCGCCACATGGTCGGGTCAGATGCTGCAATCCGCGTGAAATCACGAAACCCGGCAGCCGAAAAGTTGACGACCTCCTGATTGGTTACCCGCCGCAGATCGTCGGCCACACCCACCATCGTATAGGCGATCAGGTGAGGCACGTGGCTGGTCACCGCGAGCACACGGTCATGGTGATCCGGATCCATCCGCGCCACAAGCGCACCCATGCCCTCCCAAAAATCCTGCAGCCTGGCGACGGCGGCCTCAGATGTGCTTTCCGTCGGGGTCATCAGAAACCAGCGGTTCTCAAAAAGCGCGGCGAAGCCTGCGTCCGGCCCGCTGTTTTCGGTCCCTGCAATCGGGTGGCCCGGGACAAATTCCACGTAACCCGGCATGTGCGGGGCCACCGCATCAATTACCGCCCGTTTGACTGAACCGACGTCCGTCACAGTCGCCCCCTCTGCCAGATGGGGGGCAATCTCTGCCGCGACCGCATCCATAACACCGACCGGTACGCACAGGATCACAAGGTCCGCGCCAGCCACCGCTTCGGCGTTGGTTTTACAGACGTGATCCACCAGGCCCCGGTTCCGGGCAATTTCCCGGCTTTTCGCCGTGCTGGCAGAACCGGTGGTTTCCCCGGCCAGACCGCGCTTCCTGACAGCAAGCCCGATCGAGCCCGCGATCAGCCCCAGGCCAATCAGGGCGATGCGGTTGTAGATCATTTCCCCAAAAACTCCCGCAAAACGGCGAGTACGCGCCCGCAGTCTGCCCCCTTGCCAACCGTGATTCGCAGCCCTTCCGGAAAGCCGTAACCCTTGACCTGGCGCACTATCAGCCCGGCCAGGCCCAGTGCCTCATTTGCGCCGTCGGCTTCGGCTTCGTCAGCGAAACGGGCCAAAACAAAGTTGCCATAGGATGTGTCGCAGGCCAGACCCAGCCTGCGCAGTCCATCGGTCAAAAACCTGCGCAGTTCCGCATTTCGTGTGCGACACTTTTCAACGAAACGGGTGTCGCGCAGGGCCGCCTCTGCTGCTGCCTGTGCCGCTGCGTTTACATTGAAGGGCCCGCGAATACGGTTAAGCACATCGATCACTGCCGCAGAACCATAACCCCAGCCCACCCGCAGGGCACCAAGGCCGTATATCTTGGAAAAAGTACGGATCATGAAGACGTTGTCATGATTTTCGATCAGGGCAATGTGGTCATCATAGGTATCCAAAAACTCTGCGTAAGCCCCGTCGATAACGAGCAGGCATTCGGGCGGCAGCCCGGCGGCCAGGCGACCAAGCTCTGCCGCCTCGATCAGCGTCCCCGTCGGGTTGTTGGGGTTGGCCACAAAGATCAGGCGGGTGGCGGGCGTAATCGCCGCCAGCAGCGCATCCACATCCGTGTGGCGGTCCGTTTCCCGGGCATGCACCGGCGTCGCGCCGCAGGCCCGGGCACAGATACCGTACATGGAAAAACCGTGTTCGGTGCAAAGAACATCGTCCCCTGCACCTGCGTAGGCATGACACAGGAACGCGATCAGCTCGTCAGACCCGTTTGAGCAAATGATTCGGTTCCCATCCAGCCCGCAGGTTTCAGCGATGGCAGTGCGCAGGGTTCCATGGTCGGACGCGGGGTAGATATGCAGGTTGCCCGACAGCGCACGAAATGCCTGTCTGGCCTGTTCCGACGCGCCCCAGGGGTTTTCATTTGATGACAGTTTGACGGTATTCGATACGCCTTCAACATGGGCTTTACCACCCACGTAGGGGATGATGTCAAGAATACCCGGTCGTGGAGATATGCCTGTCATTGCCATGCCCGTTGTTTCCTTGCATACCCTAGCGGGCAGATACAATCTAGCGGGCAGATACAATAAAGGAAAGGGGATGCCCGGGCCACGTGCTACAGGTGTGTGTATCTGTGGTGCGAACAAATCCCCCGACTGTGAAAAAGCAGCAAATCGATTAAAAAGCCTTGCCCCCGAACCCCTGTTTGAGGGAGCAGAGCCTGTACACCAGGGCGGCAGCGGATGACCAATGCGCTTTAGGGGTGGCCCGCCGGGGTGCGTATTGGCAGCGTATGTGGCGGCACAGGGCGAGGCGGGGCATGCGTTCAGGCCCCGTCGCGGGCGTCCCGTTTCAGCCGGAAGCGGGATCAGAAAAACGTCTGCGGATCAATATCAATCGCCAGACGCACCTGGCTTGGCAATTTCACCTGCCCGGCCCACTGCGCCAAGGCTGCCTGCAGCGGTACGCTTTTCGCGGCTTTCACCAGCATGCGCACCCTGTACCGCCCGCGAATGCGGGCGATGGGGGCAGGTGCCGGGCCGTAAATCTCTGCCCCGACCCGCCGCAACCGACCCGCAGCCCTAGCCAGCGCACCTGCTACATCATGCACCTGCCCGATGTCCGGTCCAGACAGGATAACCCCGGCCAGACGCCCATAAGGGGGCATGCCTGCCGCCTTCCTCTGTGTGGCCTCGACCGTCCAAAAGGCATCTTCGTCTCCTGACAGGATCGCCTGGATCACCGGATGGCCCGGCTGGTGGGTCTGCACGTAGGCCACGCCCTTTTTGTCCGCACGCCCGGCCCGGCCCGCGACCTGACGGATCAACTGGAACGTCCGTTCCGCCGCGCGCAGGTCACCGCCCTGCAATCCGAGATCCGCGTCGATCACACCTACCAGCGTCAGCTGTGGAAAGTTGTGCCCCTTCGCGACCATCTGTGTGCCTATGATGATATCCGCACCACCGTCGGCGATCTCCTGTATCCTTTTTTTCAAACCACGCGCTGACAGCATCATGTCAGAGGACAGCAGCGCGATCCGTGCGCCCCCGAACCGGGCGGCGGCTTCCTCCGCCAGGCGCTCGATCCCTGGGCCCACCGCCGCCAGCCTGTCCTCTTGTCCGCAGGCCGGACAGGCCTCCGGCATGGGTCTGGTCGCCCCGCACTGGTGGCACATCAGGTGCCCGTGAAAGCGATGCTCTACCATCCGTGCGTCGCAGTGGTCGCAGCCTATCTGCATCCCGCAGGCCCGGCAGACTGTCAGCGGCGCGTACCCCCGCCGATTAAGGAAGAGGAGAGATTGCTCCTTCCGGTCCAGCCGCCCGAGCACTTCCCGCGCAAGAATTCCGCTGATCCACTGGCCGGGGCCCGGCCTGTCTGCGCGCAAGTCGATGGCCTGCATGTCCGGAAGTGCCGCCGCGCCGAAACGGTTCTTCAGTCCATGGTGCGTATATTTGCCGGATTGGGCGTTTTCCCAGGTTTCCAGTGACGGCGTGGCCGAGGCAAGCACCACCGTCGCATCACAGCGCGAGGCGCGCAGCACCGCCAGGTCACGGGCGTTGTAGAACACGCCGTCCTCCTGCTTGTAAGACCCGTCGTGCTCCTCATCAACCACCACCAGTCCAAGGTCTGCGTAGGGCAGAAACAACGCCGACCGGGCACCCACCACCAGCTGGGCCTTGCCCGCAGCCACCATGCGAAAGCAGCGCCGCCGCTCTGTCTGTGTCACGCCCGAATGCCATTCCGCCGGGTGTGCACCGAAGCGGGCCTTAACCCGATCAAGAAACGCCGCGGTCAGCGCGATCTCCGGCAGCAGAACCAGCACCTGTCGGCCCGCGGCCAGCGTGGCAGCGACGGCCTCAAGATATACCTCCGTCTTGCCGGATCCTGTCACCCCCTTCAGCAGTACGGTGCCGTAGGTGCGGGTGCCAACCCGGGCCCGCAGTGCTTTCGCCACCGCCAATTGTTCCGCCGTCAGGGGCTTGCCAGGGCGTTCCGGATCAAGCCGGGGATAGGCTGTGTCCTGCGGCATATCATATCCCACCAGAACGCGCTGCTTTAGCAGCCCCTTTACGACAGAGGACGTCACACCTGCCAGCGAAGATAACTCGCTCAGCGTAAACCGCTGGCCCTCCTGATCTTCCAGCACGGCGATCACTTTCGCACGCGCCGCGGTCATCCGGTCGGGTCTGCCCCCCCCATGCCCATAGATACGCCGCATCCCCGGCGTATCCGTCAACCCCGGCGCACGGGTGGCGAGTCGCAGCATCGCGTTCATCGGCGTTAGCGTGTAGGCACTGGTGCGGGCCAGAAAATCCATCATTTCCATCCGCATTGGCGGGATATCCAAAACCCCGATTACCGACCGCATCCTTCCGCCGAAATTCCCTGCACCAGGCCCCCAGACCACGCCCGGAACCTTGCGCGGTCCCAGCGGTACTTCGACAAACGCACCCAATGCGCAACCGTCTGCAGGTGCTTTGTAATCAAACGTCCGGTCTGGCGGTTGCGCTGTCTGGACCGCCACCAGTGTGTCTTCCGGAAAAAATACATTATCGGTAACGCTATTTTCAGCCACAGGGTTCATTTCCAGCCAGAGATGAGTTAGACAGGGGGCATGTGCCGCCTCGCCCGGGATACCAGAATCAAGGAATCCGCCCGATGAAATTCTTCGTAGACACCGCCGATATCGATGCAATCGGGAAGCTTAATGATCTGGGTTTCGTGGACGGGGTTACTACAAATCCGTCACTGATTCTGAAATCCGGCCGCGATATCATGGAAGTGACAGAGGAAATCTGCAACATGGTTGACGGCCCGGTTAGTGCCGAAGTTGTGGCACATGAAACAGACGCGATGGTCGCCGAGGGCCGCAGGCTGACAAAAATCGCCCCCAATATTACTGTGAAAATTCCGCTTACGTGGGACGGGCTGAAAGCCTGCAGGACGCTGTCTGACGAAGGCAATATGGTTAACGTCACGCTTTGCTTTTCCGCTGGCCAGGCACTGCTTGCCGCGAAAGCAGGGGCGACATTCATCTCGCCTTTCATCGGGCGGCTTGACGATATCAACCTGGACGGGCTCGAACTGATTGAGGATATCCGCAAGATTTACGACACCTACGGCTTCAGGACAGAGATCCTTGCCGCCTCTGTCCGTACAGTGAACCACGTTTCCGAATGTGCCAGGATTGGCGCAGATGTTGTCACGGCTCCCCCGAATGTTCTGCAAAACCTTGCCAAACACCCGCTGACCGATAAAGGTCTTGCTGCGTTTATGGCGGATTGGGAAAAAACCGGGCAAAAGATAATTTAAGGCCGGTCCACGCGTGACGAGGGCAGCTTATGGCAAAGAAAGATGCCGCCGCAGATGCGGTGCGGGAACATATCCTGAATGATCCGGGTGCGGTGCTGAACGACCGCGACGTGATGCGGGTGCTGGTCTCGGCCGATGAATCCGACCGCACGGGCAACGTGGTGGATCTGCGCTCCATTGCGCTGGAACGGCTGGAGGCCCGGCTCAACCGGCTGGAAAATACCCATCGCCACGTAATCGCTGCCGCCTACGACAATCTCGCCTCTACAAACCAGATCCACCGTGCTGTTCTTGCTATTCTGGAACCGGTGAGTTTGGCCGACTTCCTGTCGCTGGTCGAAAATGACCTTGCCGGCATGCTGAATGTGGACTCTGCGGTTCTGGTGCTGGAAAGCAATGCTGCAACGCCGGTGCTTCTGCCCCGGTTACAAGAATGGTTCGGCAGCGGCGTGGTCTTTTGCCCCCCGGGTGACGTGATGCAATACATCACCGGCAGGCGTAAATGGACGGCGCGCCCGGTCACGCTGCGTACGGTGACAGATGCAGACCCGGCCCTTTTCAGAACCACCGCCTCGCTCATCCGGTCAGAGGCTTTGCTGAAGCTGGATTTGGGCGCAGGCAATCTGTCCGGCATGCTTGTGCTGGGGTCAGAATTGATTGACCAGTTTGTGCCTCGCAATGGGGTGGATCTGCTTATCTTTTTCGCCTCCGCATTCGAACGTGTCCTGTGCCGATGGCTGAAATGACTGTCGCCTCGGCTGCAACGCTGGACCTTCTGAATCGCTGGCTGGCGACCCTGACTGCCGTCCGCGGCGGCTCCGATGCAACGGTGGATGCCTACCGGCGTGATGTGGCGGGCTTTCTTGGCTTCCTGTCAGGCTACGAGGGCAGGAGGGGTGTTGGCACCGCCCCCCTGGCGCGTCTGAAACCAGCCGACATGCGCGCCTGGATGGCTCATGAACGCCGCCGCGGCCTTGGGCCAGGATCCTTGGCTCGCGCTCTGTCGGCAGTCAAAACCTTTGCCCGATGGCTGGGAGAGGTTGAGGGGGTGGATGCCTCCGCAATTCTTGCCGCACGTAGCCCGAAATTCAAAAAACCTCTGCCGCGTCCGGTCGCTGCAGACATGGTGCTGTCGTTGATTGACACGGTGGAGGTACAGGCAAAAAAGCCCTGGATCGCCGCCCGCGACGTGGCGATTGTAACTCTCCTTTACGGCTGCGGCCTGCGGATATCAGAGGCACTGAACCTGTCGCGCGGGATCGCCCCCCTGGGCAGCACACTGCGGATCGTTGGTAAAGGCGGGAAGGAGCGGATCATCCCGGTGCTGGAGGCTGCCCGCACCGCAGTGGACGCCTGTTTGCGCGAATGCCCGATCCCGGGCGATGCCGACACACCGCTTTTCCTGGGTATACGCGGCAAGCGGCTGACCCCCCGCGCCGTGCAAAAGGTGATGGAGGCGACGCGGATGCAGCTCGGCCTGCCAGCCACTGCCACACCGCACGCCCTGCGCCACAGTTTCGCGACCCATCTGCTGGAAGCTGGCGGCGATCTGCGCACAATCCAGGAACTTTTGGGCCACGCATCTCTTTCCACCACGCAAACCTACACCGCCGTGGACAGTGCCCGGTTGCTGGCGGTTTACCGCACCGCCCATCCCAAAGGCACATGATGCTTTTCGTCAGAAACTGCAAATGGGCCTGTTAAATATTTCCATGACATCGCGACTGAAGGCCATGTTTGTGCACATGCTGACCGCCACCGGCGCGGTTTTTGCCATGCTCGCCATGCTCGCGGCTGTGGATGGCAAATGGGATCTTATGTCCGTCTGGCTTTTGGTGGCCTTCATCGTGGACGGCGTGGATGGCCCGCTTGCACGCAGGTACGATGTCACAACCCATGCGCCACAATATGACGGTGTCGTGCTTGACATCCTGATCGACTACCTGACCTACATCTTTATCCCGGCCTTCGCGCTTTTTAAATCAGATCTCTTGCCGGACTGGACGGGCTGGGTCTGCATCCTGGTGATCACCTTCACGTCAGCCCTCTACATGGCTGACACCCGCATGAAGACGGAAGACAAGTCCTTCGCAGGTTTCCCGGCGGTCTGGAACATGCTGGTTCTGGTGTTCTTCGCGACAGAACCCAATTATTGGATCATCCTCGCACTCGTGATCGGCTGCGCAATTGCCATGTTCACGCCGCTGAAGTTTATCCACCCGATCCGTACGAAACGCTGGCGAATGATCAGCATGCCGATGATGTTTGTCTGGATGATCGCCGCGGGCCTTGCCGCCTGGGAAACCCTTGACCCCGGCCCCATTGTGACCGGGGCCCTGACGGTTTCAAGCGCGTACCTCCTCTTTGTCGGTATACTTCAGCAGATCATACCGCATCGCGGCACTAAATCCTGATAAGTGCAGCACCGGTGCCGACAAGGCAGGCCACCAAGGGCCACAACAAGTTCTATCAGCGCAACTGTCATCGCCCAAACCGCAATCCGGCAGGCCCCGCCACAACCCGGCCCAAAAAGCCGGACACCCCGGGTCTTGGCTGTAGCGGGGAGGGCTTTACGCCCTTTCCAGGCAAGTCCCCCAATCATAAAAATCACAGCATCGGGCATGAACAGCCATCCGACATAACCGGAGGCAGATCCTGACGCACGTGCTCCCAACCCGCAAAAATAGAATATCCTGCCGTCCCGAGTGCCGACTGTGGCGCAGAGAATTCCCAATCCGATCACCACAATCCCGGCCACCTGCGGCAGGCTGGGCGCGTTTGTCAGAAACAGCCCGCCGGGTGTGACACGATGATGGGTGCTGTCCCGCGGGCAATCGGGTAAAAACAGCTAAGCTCGCCCCGGTTATAGGCCCCCGCCACAAACACTTTGCAGAACAGATGAAACGTAACAAAAACCCGGCCAAAAACCACAAGGCACCCGGCAGGGGACAGATTGCCACAAGGACAATCCCGACAATCCCGTGGCCCAGCGACAGGAGCATCATACCCTGAAACCGGCTGTTGCCAAATTCCAACACCGCATTCCAGCCGGCATTCAACAGCAATGATGCACGGGCTGCACTTTCATCCATGCCCCACTGGCACCGGAAAATCCGCCGGGTTCCAGGGGCGAATCAAAAGAGGTCACTTCTTTCCAACGCACCATGCGCTAAAGATCGCTGATCGGGACTCACCTTCTTCGGCATCAGTGAAATCATACTATCCCGCCCGCCTGTCTGGTTCCAGATGGATTTCCTGTTCCGGATTGTCGCGTAGTTTCCAAACATGCGTTAAGCCCCTGTCAAGCTTATCTGCGGCGAATCTTCGCCCGTCCGCAAGTATTGTTTCCGTGTCTGTCAGGGTCATCACCGGCTGGTTTGTTGACAGCCCCAATGACAATGCCAGCAAGACTTCCGCGCTCTCGATTTGATATTCAAAACAGGTATAGGTGCCCGTTTGCGCCTGTGCCGCGGTTGCCACGATGCCTGCCGCCAAGTCGGCCTTCATCGTGTGTTTCATCTTCCTTTCCAAGGGTTTGGCCCGCTTATCCGAAACCCTGTCTCCCGGCAACGCAGGGATATCGGATACGTGGGGGAAAAGCTCCCGGGTGTGGTGCGGTCGATGGTGGTGTTACCCCTTCTTCGGACGGGCAAAAGTCCCGGGTGACCGTTGAAGGACAAAATCGGGCAGGGCCACGCCCGGGGCCTTATCCGCCACAGACGCCGGGTCGCCCGGTTTGCATCCCCTGCTCTTTTAGTGCTGCTACACAGCGGCCACAGACATTTGCAGGTTCATGCCGACCGACGTCCGGAAGAATCTTCCAGCACCGCTGGCACTTTTCACCCGGTGCCATCGCAAACACAACGCCGACGCCCGGTGTGTCGTCAAGCCGAAAGGCTCCGTCCGGTACCTCGGCGGCGATGACTTCAAGGCCCGAGGTGATGCAGACATCGGCAAACGCCACACTGCCCAGGATTGCTGCCGTATCTGCATCAACATAGACACGGGGCGCGGCCTCCAGGCTTGATCCGATGGTTCTTTCGCGCCTTTTAACCTCCAGCGCACCGGTAACAACGCGACGAACGCGGCGCACCTGGGTCCATTTCCCGGCCAGCGCAATGTTCACCCAATCCCCGGGTGTGTCAGGAATATCCTGCAAATGGATGGAGCCTGCGCCGCCGGATCGCTCCAGCCAAACCTCATCCATTGTGAAAACCAGGATCGGTGCAAGCCATGTATTCAACCGCTCAAGGATCAGGTTCAGCGTGTGCCGTGCCGCCCTGCGGCGGATGGTATCTCCGTCGCAATACAGCGTGTCTTTTCGAATGTCAAAATAGAACGCGGAAAGCTCCGATGTTGCAAATGTAAAGACAGACTGAAATACGCCCTGGAAGTCGAATCTGGTATATCCTTCGCGTATTTGCCCATCGAGCCGGGCCAAGCGGTGCAGCACCCAGCGTTCCAGTTCCGGCATATCCGCCAGATCCATGGTCGGGGAACTGTCAACCCGACTACCCAGAAGGTAACGGAACGTATTCCGCAATCGCCGATAATTATCGGCCACGCCTTTCAGGATTTCCGGCCCGATCCGCTGGTCCGCCGTGTAATCTGTCTGCGCCACCCACAGGCGCAGGATATCCGCACCGTACTGCCCGATGACCTGTTCCGGCCCGATAGTGTTACCGAGGCTCTTGGACATTTTCATGCCCTTCTCATCAAGCGTGAACCCGTGTGTCACCACATTCCGGTAAGGTGCGCGCCCTGTTGTGCCAACAGATTGCAGCAGTGAGGAATGGAACCACCCGCGGTGCTGGTCTGTGCCTTCCATATAGACGTCGGCGATGCCGTCGTCGGTGCCGTCAGAACGGTCGCGCAGGGTGAACGCATGGGTCGATCCGCTATCGAACCACACATCAAGAACATCTGTAACCTGATCATATGCTGCCGGGTCCACGATCCCGCCCAGGAACCTCTCTTTCGCACCCTCGGCATACCAGGCGTCCGCGCCCTCCGCCTCGAAAGCGTCCGCGATCCGCTGGTTCACGTCTTCATTGCGTAACAGAAAATCCGCATCCGCAGGCAGGGTATCTTTTCTGGTGAAACAGGTCAGCGGCACACCCCAGGCGCGCTGGCGTGACAGCACCCAGTCCGGCCGCGCTTCCATCATCGAATGCAGGCGGTTCCGGCCCGACTGCGGCGTCCACCTGACGTTGTCGATTTCCGTTAGTGCGCGTTCACGAATAGTCCTGCCATGCTGATCCTGCCCATCGCCCACCGGTTTGTCTATGGCGGCAAACCACTGCGGCGTATTGCGATAGATCACCGGTGCCTTGGAACGCCATGAGTGCGGGCAGGAGTGGCGCAGCCTGCCCCGGGCAAGCAACCCGCCGACCTCCGCCAGCTTGTCAATGACTGCTTTGTTAGCCCCCCCTTCACCACCCTTGCGGGACAGGATATATTTGCCGCCGAATAACGGCAGGTCAGGCCGGAAAGAGCCGTCATCCATCACATTGTAGGTGATAACCTGGTCAAGCATACCGAGGTCGCGATAAAGCTCATATTCCTCCATGCCGTGGGACGGGGCGCAGTGGACAAACCCGGTGCCTTCTTCGTCGGTCACAAAATCAGCCGCCCGAAAATCGCGGATGTCATCCCATTCGCCGTTCGCTCCTTCGGCACCCGCCAACGGGTGGCTGATCCGCACACGGGCAAGTTCGCTTGTATCCACGCCGCGAACCCGGCGGTATTGCCCGGGTTCCAGCCTGGCATGTTTCATGACGTTGTCCGCCAGCTTGTCTGCCAGCAGATATCGCTCACCCGGCCTGGCCCAACACGTCTCCGGCGTTTCCACGACCTCGTAAAGCCCGTAGTCTACGTGCGCCCCAAAAACGACCGCCTTGTTTGACGGTATGGTCCAGGGGGTCGTCGTCCAGATCACCACGCAGGCGGCGGCGATTTCGTGGCGGCGCAGTTTATCCTCATCAAGGTCATGCATATCCGGTGCGCCCGATGTATCAAGCGTCTCGTCCACCACCCTGAACTTCACCCAGACCGTGAAACTCTCCTTGTCGTGGTACTCTACCTCCGCCTCGGCGAGGGCGGTCTTTTCCATCGGCGACCACATCAGGGGTTTGGAACCCCGGTAGAGCGTACCGTTCATCAGGAATTTCATGAATTCCTCGGCAATTACCCGCTCTGCGTGGAAATCCATCGTCAGGTAGGGCACGTCCCAGTTGCCGGTCACACCAAGCCGTTTGAACTGCTCGCGCTGCACCTCCACCCAGTGTTTGGCGAATCTGCGGCACTCCTGCCGGAAATCTATAACAGGCACCTCATCCTTGTTGCGGCCCTTCCTGCGATAATTCTCTTCAATCTTCCATTCGATAGGCAGGCCGTGGCAGTCCCAGCCGGGGATGTATTTCGAATCATATCCCATCATCTGGTGCGACCGCACGATCATGTCCTTAACCGTCTTGTTGAGCGCATGCCCGATGTGCAGGTTTCCGTTCGCGTACGGCGGGCCGTCGTGCAGCGTAAACAGCGGGCGACCCTGCTTTTTGCGCAAGCGGTTATAGATGCCGATTTCGGTCCAGCGTTTCAACCACCCCGGCTCCCGTTTGGGCAGGCTGGCGCGCATGGGGAAATCGGTCTGCGGCAGGTGCAAGGTATTTTTGTAGTCAGGTGCGTCGGTAGACATGGGGTGCCCGCGGGTTTTGTTGGATATCAGTGGGCGGCGGATGGCCCGCACAGGCCAGGTTCCGGCGTGCCTTTCAGGCCGCCGGGCGCATAATTCGTATGACAAGATCCACATCCACATGCGCAGTATACCGCGCAGGTCCGGGGTCGTAAAGTATTTGGGACGCGGCAATTTGCGGGTTTCGCGGCGACTGCCGGTTCCTGGCGAAGACTTGCTTTTATGGCATTTGACGCCGGGCAGAACCTGGAAACAGCTGCAGTCCGGCGAGGCAACCCCGGAAATTCAGCATCTCGTCCCTCTGATCCTGCTGCTGGCGTTGCGGTTCAGCCCGCGGGGGCTGATTCCGGAACGGACCGGTGCGGGGCGATGATTCGCACCCGGTGTCGGCACCGGCCTGCCCGCGGCGGGGCGCCACACCGGGATAAAATCCTGTGAAACAGGCTGGTGGAAGGAAAATGTTCCCGATAACAGACCAAAACAGGGAAGAAATCCCCTAAAACAGCCGAAAACAGGAAACATTTCCCAAAATCAG
>JACONK010000030.1 GCA_014323795.1 Paracoccaceae bacterium
CGTAAGCGTTGCGCTGACCCCACGTTGATCAGTTGAGGCGCTTTGCCTTTGGCTTCCAACGCTTGGCGAGTTTGAGGACTTCGAGGCGGAGTTCGTCGCTGTCGGGGGTGTTTGGGTCGAAGTGGCCGCCGTACCAAGTTTTCAGGTCTGTATGTTCTGGGTGCTTCGGATCTCCGATGGCTTCGAGGAACTCTTCGTATCCGGGTGCGCCGCCGACGTCCTCGGGCGGGCAACGTCCAGTGATGTCTGTCAGGCGCGGGTAGAGTTCGCCGGGGACGGGGTCGGTGATTTTGCCGATTTTGATCTTGTGGTCCCAGCTGTCGCCGAAGTCATAGAGGTAGTTGATCGTGCGCGCGCCGGTATCCTCGATGACCTCGGCCAAAGTGGTTTTGTTGGCGGGCAGGTCGTCGCCGCCGAAGTCCGGATCGGGCAGCCCCCATGTCGCGCCGCCTGCCTCAAACATGTAGAGGTGCGAGTTTGTCCAGCCCATAGCAGCCTGGATCGTTAGATGGAGGCGATCGAGGCGGATATCAGCGGGCACCTGTAGGGTGCGCGTGACGGCGGGCTCGATGTATTCAAGCGTGATCTTCAGTTCGATAATGCTCATGTCCCGGTCCCCCTGTGAGGGCTTTGTAAATCCACGGCAGGAGCGCGTCGATATCGGATTGCTTGTGGCCTTGTGCGATGGCGGTGAGTGTCGCGGTCAACCAGGCGTGGGGATCAATGGCATTCAGTTTGCACGTCTCGATCAGCGACGCGATCATCGCCCAGTTCTGTGCCCCAGCATCATGGCCCGCAAAGAGCGCATTTTTCCGGTTAAGAGCTATCGGGCGGATCGTCCGCTCCACGGCGTTAGAGTCCAGTTCGATCCGCCCGTCTTCAAGGAACAGGATCAGCCCGTCCCAGTATTTGGCGATGTATTTCAGGGCCTCGCCGATTGGCGATTTGGCAGACACACGGGCGCGGTTGGCCGTGAGCCAGACCTCGAAGGCCTCAATGATTGGTTTTGACCGTTCCTGCCGCGCCGCCCGGCGCGCATCCGGGCTCAGGCCGCGAATGTCCTTTTCAATGCGGTACAGCTCGCCGATCTGTTTGAGACCCTCATCGGCAATCGGCGTGGTACCGGTGTGAGAGACCTCGTGCAGTTTCCGCCGAGCATGCGCCCAGCAATAAGCGAGCTGCACATCCTGCGCAGGCCGTTTCAGCAGCCGGTTGTAGCCCGCATAGCCATCAACCTGCAGGATGCCATCAAAACCACCCAGGATTTTCTCTGCATATTGCCCGGATCGCCCCGGTGCATAGGTAAAGGCCACACCAGGCGGATCACCACCGCCCCACGGTCGATCATCACGGGCCAATGCCCAAAAGTATCCCGTCTTGGTCTTGCGCTTGCCGGGGTCAAGCACGGGCGCGGTGGTTTCGTCCATGAACAGCTTGGAAGATGTCTTCAGGTTTGCCAGCAGCGCTTCATAAACAGGCTTGAGTTCGAACGCGGCCCGGCCGACCCAGGCGGCCAAGGTCGAGCGATCCAAATCGATGCCTTTGCGGCTGTAAATCTGCGCCTGCCGATACAAGGGAAGATGATCGGCGTATTTTGACACGATCACATGCGCCAATGTTGCCTCGGTTGGCATACCACCGGTGATCAGATGCGCAGGCGCCGGGGCTTGCACAATCCCGCTCTCGCAAGAGCGGCAGCCATAGCGCGGGCGGCGCGTGACAATCACCCGGAACTGCGCAGGTACGATGTCCAGCCGCTCGCTAATGTCTTCACCGATGATATGGCGTTCATGGCCACAGTCGCAGGTCGTGTTTTCCGGCGCGATGATCTCTTCGATGCGTGGCAGATGCTTGGGTAGTGATCCCCGATTGGTCTTGCGCGGTCGGGGCTTGCCGCTGTCCTGCCTGTCATCGGCTTCATCTTCCGCATGCACAGCTTCCTGAGCGGCCTCGATATCCTCCAGTGCCAGTTCATACTGTTCCGGGCAGGCCTTCTCGGACCGCGCACCGAACATGGCGCGCTTGTAATCGGCGACCAACTTTTCCAGTTGGATGATGCGGGTTTCCTTGCGGTCGATAACGCCCTTTTGGATCGCAGTCTGCTCCTGCTGGGCCAGAATGATGGCCTTCAAAGCATCAATGTCATCAGGAAGATCAGCCGTCGCAATCATGGCGCTGATCTATCAAATTCGAGCATCAGACACCCGCGCAATCAACGGCCTGATTCACTCTGCCGCAGTGGGCGGACGCGCGGCCAGAGCCTTCACCTTTCGCCAATCGAGCCCGGCAAAAAGCGCCTCGAACTGGGCATGATTGAGCGACATCAACCCATCCCGGATCGCAGGCCA
The DNA here is from genome assembly GCA_014323795.1 of Paracoccaceae bacterium. Lineage (GTDB taxonomy): Bacteria > Pseudomonadota > Alphaproteobacteria > Rhodobacterales > Rhodobacteraceae > Amylibacter. The sequence goes on from JACONK010000030.1 coordinate 2,349, forward strand.
GGTAAAGGT
>JACONK010000031.1 GCA_014323795.1 Paracoccaceae bacterium
AACGGCCTGATTCACTCTGCCGCAGTGGGCGGACGCGCGGCCAGAGCCTTCACCTTTCGCCAATCGAGCCCGGCAAAAAGCGCCTCGAACTGGGCATGATTGAGCGACATCAACCCATCCCGGATCGCAGGCCAGGTAAAGGTCGTTTCCTCCAGACGCTTATACGTCATCACCAAACCGGTGCCGTCCCAATACAATAACTTCAGACGATCCGCCCGCTTGGCCCGGAACACAAACACTGTGCCCGTGAACGGCTCTTTGCGCAGCTCGTTCTTCACCAGTGCTGCCAACCCGTCATGGCCTTTGCGGAAGTCCACAGGCTTGGTCGCAATCACAATCCGAACCCGGTTCGACGGGAAGATCATGGCGTGCGAAGCGCCCGCGCAATCTCCGCAACCCGCGCCGCTGATGTTGTCGTGTCCAGGCGGATGACAATGTCACCAGATACAATCTCAATCGGTGCCATCGCGGCATCCTGTGGTTCGGGGGCAGGAGGTTCAAACACCACCGGCGCAAATTCAGCACCGGCTAGATCAGGCACCGGCAACTTGCCGTCCTTCGCCAACCGCCGCCATGACGACAAATGGTTCGGGCGCAGATCATGCCGCCGTGCAACCTCGTTCACCGTCACCCCCGGCACAAGGGTCTCTGCAACAACCTGACCTTTGAACTCATCCGACCAACAACGCTTGCCAGACGGGCCAACCATGACCTCCATCCGGCAAAGCTCCTCCATATGGTGCTCTATATGGCCTCCCAAATCCGCCTCCATTGCAAAACTACACTCAGCAACGGACTCGCAGATCAGGCAACCATCAGGAAGGTGGGGTCAAAGCAGCGCTTACCCTTTGACTCATTAAAGGTTTTGATGACCTGGGCTAAAGCTTGATTGTGTGAGGCTGGGTCTTTGAACGCATCCCGAATGTAGTAAGGGTGGCTTCCGAAGCGGCCGCACAATGCCTCTGATAGGATGTTTCGGAACACGAGTTCAAACCGCCCAACCGCTCAAAATGCAAGGGCACGCAAGCGAACGTCACATTCGTATAGTTGGATGATATCGGTATAGCTGGTGCCTGGCCGGAACATCCGACCGGGTTGGTCGCGTCGGCTGAGAAAGTAGATGCGAAGCCGTTCGTAACCTATCGCATCTATCTTTCGGGCCGCCACGTTCGGCCGCGAGACGATCAGCCCTTTCGCTTGCAGATGTTGGACTCTGTCGACGGGCGTTGTCGGTAGCTTAGTGTAGGGCCGCAAGCTTGGTCCTAAAAATAAGAAGGGCCGCCCTTTTCCACCCCCTGACGAGAGTGTGGCGGCCCGTGACAGCGGAGACGTAGAGCAGCTCGCATCGAAAGTCAAGGTGGATGGTCGAACCATACCAGCATCGTGAGCCACTGATACAAGGATCATCTAGCGCCAGAACGGCTGAGGCGGCAATCATTTGGTGCGCCTAAGTAATACCTAAGCCTAGGAAGCTGCTTTCTCCAGCCGAGGATTGCCTTCAGGTTTCAAGCCTGACCTTCTCCCTAAGGGCGTAGTCACGAAGACTCATCGCGGGATCCCTCTTTGAGGACACTCGGCGCAATCTAAGGCGGCCTGCCGTATTCAGCCCGTCGATCCAGCTGCGTCTTGTCCAATAGACACCCTCAAGGTCGTCATGGGCCTGCGGATCATATACGAGATCGGCTGCCCCCATGTGGCGCTCCTCGTCGGTGGCCGAGGGATCTTTGGTCTCTTGTTCATAAACGTAAGCAAGGTGGATACCCGGTGTATGTTGGCACTTCCACGGTCGAGCAGTGATAGAGTAAGACGTCGCATCCATGGAGCTCAAGCCCGTAGCAAGGCGGAATGAATACAGAGAAGCGGTGATCTCAACTGCAATCGCATCATGGCGTTCCGCCGTTTCATGGAGCTCCGCAAGCTCGATTGCGCTGTCCGATACCGCAGCGTTCCGCATCTTCTCGATCGTCGGCCAATTCGATGCGGTCGTTCCGACCCACACACCGTTGAGGTCCGGGAACACCATTCGATTGAGCTGAGGTATTTTTCGCCAAATGTAGCGCCATGGTGCCCAGTAGGCTGTGAGGCCAAAGACAATCCCGAGTACTGCGAGAACTGCCATTGGAAGGTAACGGGTTATCGCCGAATCGGAGACCGTCACACCGATCCATGCACCGAAATCGTCCGCGTATACAGCAAGGCCAACGACGATCATCAGGCCCGTCCCCAGGGTTTTCCATGGTAAGAGTGCATACATACTTTGTTCTCCTGCTCCCGAGGGCATCTACCTCTTGGATGCAGGTCGGAAATACCATAGATATTGAGCTCTTACGACTCTCTAGCCGCTACATGGTGTTGTCCCACCGACAGGCTGAAAGTCCAGTCAACGATCTTGGCCTCAGGAACGGGAAGGGAACACAATGCGAGTCAACGCACACAAGGCGCTCAACAGCACCAGCGAGAGTTGCTACGTCAAGAAATTGAAGCTTCCCAAGGCAAGGGAGGATGAGCTGCGTGCGGTGCGTGATGAGCTGCGAGACGCAATCCGTTCGGGTCTGAAGGACTGGACCGACCACTTCCCGATCACCGAAATGGTCACGCGCGATGCAATCGTTGCGCTCAACTCAGAGCAGTTGGATGTCACCGAAGCTTTCGGTCGGCCGAAGTTTCGGATGCAAGGAAGCTTCTCATACTCGACCGTCAATGATCCCGCAAAGGGAAAGACGCCTCCGCTACAGATCGATCTGGATGACGGCATGTTCCTTCCGACACGCTACATCAACCGCGATGGTGCCGTCGCGCCTTCGGTAGCGGCAGATGGCTACTTCCGGGCCGTTGAGACTCTTCTGGCAGATGTGTGCGAGAAGAATGGCTGGACGCTCAAGAGGAAGACGTCCTGCATCCGTGTCGAGATTGATCAAGAGGCACATGTCGACATCGCGCTCTATGCTGTTCCGGAGAGCGAGTTCACTACTCTGATAGAGACGGCGAAGGCCCAGAACCGCTTGGTTCAAGATGGCTTCATGGAATTGCGTGATGAGGATTTTGCCGAGGAGATATATGGTCGCCTCTCTGCTGATCAGATGCGTCTGGCGTGCCGTGGTGATGACGGCCGCGGCAAATGGATCCCCTCCGACCCGCGCAAACTGGAAGACTGGTTCCGAGACGCCGTTCGGGATCATGGAGACCAGGTTCGCTTCGTTTCCCGCTACCTAAAGGCTTGGCGGGATGAGCAAGATCTGGGCGGCCTTGCGTCGATCGCGCTCATGTGGGCTGTCGTCGAGGTCTTCGAAAACCACGGCGGCTACAAACCCTTCAATGGCCGTGATGACCTGGCCCTGCTCGCCGTAGCGCGCGCGCTTCCGGATATCCTACGCCAGGAGATACCGAACCCGGTTGTCCCAGGTGAACGCCTCGACCAGGGATGGAGCAATACGGACCGACAGGCATTTGCTTCAGCTGCGATGAACTTGGTAGCGCAACTGGACGCGGCCCTCATCAAGTCGAGCACCCCTCAGACTACAGTGCAGCATATGCTGAATGCTCTCGGCTCCAGGTTTCCTACGGATGTGAGCCTTCTGGTTGATGAAGCGCCCGAGGCCGGAGCAGCCGTCGCAGCGCCCGAGGTTCTGACGAGTGGTTTACTTGAAATCAAGGACGATCGGCCTGCCGTGAAGCTTGGCGGAGATGAACGCTACGCTTGATCTTTTTCGCATGAGCCATGTTCTTTCCGATATCGGTCAAGCCGCCGAGACCCGGTGGCCTGGACAGCAGCTCGCCGCTGAGGAACTGCGCAAACTGCCACGAGGCGTTTGGGTTGCGGGCTGGCGTTTCAGGATTGCGATCGGATCAGAGGTCAAGGAGGTCGACCTGGTGTTCGACGCCGTGTTTCCCTGGTCGGCACCACGGCTCTTCATGCGGCGCCCGCCGATCCTTGGAACTCTACCGCATCTGGAGGCCGATGGTTTTATCTGTGCGTTCCCCAGCAGAACACCTGTGGATCCTGCCAATCCTGTCGGGATCGCACATGCCTACCTCAAGAGGCTGCTGGAACTCGCGTCCGACTGGTCGAAACCCGAGTTCGTCATGCGCGAGATCTCCGATGAATACCTATCTTATCTCGGGCGCAGGAGCGCGCCGCGGCCTATACGGTCGCTGTTGGCGCCAAGCGAGTATTCTGAGCCAACGGCTTATGTATGGAGAGGTCGAACCGGTATCGTACTGTCTAACAGTTCGGAACATCTGACCGGCTGGCTCAACCGTCGATACGGACGCCAGACACGTCCGTGGCGCTTTGAGCGAGCCATGGTTCTCAGGCCGGATGCCTTGCCAAATCCGCAGGAACTCCCCGACAATGCTAGAGAACTGTTGGATATGGCAGCTCTGGGATCAGAGCGGGAATTGTTAATTGAGGTGCTTGCGGGGAGCCCGCGTGCCGTTCTTGTAGCTGTCGCTCTGCCGACGCGGCCACATGAAACGATGATCGCGTATGAGATCCCGGCTGCACGGAAGGAGACCGAGTGCGGTCGCAAGCACGTCACGGCCGGGTTCCGAGCCAAGAAGATGCCGCTGGAAATTCTAGTCCAGAGGAGAGCTGCTACCTCGTTCAAGGTATCGCCCATGGAGGTGGAGCGCCTTGATGCAGCGTGGGTTCACGGCCGGGACCAACTTCCTGAGGTGCAAACATTTCAAGGCAAGACTGTCACCGTTTTGGGGTGCGGCTCTCTCGGGTCTGGGGTTACAACTCTCCTGGCAAAGGCGGGCGTTGGTGGCCTTAATCTCGTCGATCCCGAGATCTTTGCGAGTGAAAACATATCCCGACATGACCTAGGTATATCGGACGTTGGGCGCTGGAAAGCCGATGCATTGGCTGAAAAGTTGCGCAATGAGTACCCGCATCTCCGTGATGTGTGGGAGTACCGCGCCAGTTGGCAGAAGATCGCACAGACCAAACCTGAAGTGTTATTGGGCTCGGACATCGTACTCGTTGCGATCGGTTCCTGGATGGACGAAGGCGCATTCGAAACGTGGCGCCTCGCACAAGATCATTCGCCGACGACGATCTATGGGTGGTTGGAACCGCACGCAGTGGCCGCGCATGCAGTGTCGGTCACGGAAGGTGGACCATGTTTCGGATGCGGTCTGAGTGAGTTCGGCGAAAGCCTTCTCCGGGTCGCCTCATGGCCGGGAACCACCACAACAAGAACACATCCGGCCTGCGGTGGCTCTTTTCAACCGTACGGAGCCTCTCAACTCGCGCGCGGTCATGGCCTGATCGCCGACCTTTGCCTTGAGCAGTTGGTAGGCGAACCAGCCCATGTTCACCGGATTTGGTCAAGCTCTGCTCGCGTGCTTAACGCCGTCGGAGGAGAGTGGTCCGATGCGTGGAAGGAGTTTGTCGGTTACGCTTGCGACGCAGGGGGTGAGTTCGAGCGCACGTGGATCCGCCGTGATCTGTGTCGAATTTGCGGTGGGTCCGATGACCGTTTGGACTTGTGATCGTCTTGGCCTGCAGGTCAGCCTCGCGCCCTCTGCGCTCGAAGTTCTGCTAGGACACCGGCAGTTGAGATGGATGGATCGAGAGGCCGGCGGCCCTCTATTTTCCAATTCGCCTGGGCGGTACTTTGCTATCGATCTTGCGTCGGGGCCGTTCCCCAAGGACCGGAGAACTCGACGCGGCTACATTCCACACCGACCGAGCGTGCAAGCTGACATTCTACAGAAGCACAGGCTGGGTCTACACTTGATCGGAACGTGGCATACGCATCCATCGGCGCGCCCTACAGCGTCGCCATCTGATGCAAGGTCGATCAGCAATCTGTACAGGGAGTCGGAACATGAGCTTGATGCATTCATCATGCTGATCGTGGGGACTTCGCCTGAGCCTGCGACATGGGAGCTGTCCGCGCAGGGAAGCTTCGGGAAGGTCGTTCTCACGGTCGAAAGCGACCGACTGCGAGATTAGTGATCTAGTGGCGGCGAAAATGAAGAAAATTGTTCGGATTGGTTCGGGCCTGCGGCAGCTATCTCTCGGCTTCTCCATGAGAAGCAAAATACTGAGCCACTGTACGCTTCCCGAATGATCGCTTCGACGCTATGGCAGTGGGGCCATTTTCATTTTTGCTGGCAGAAGCATCGACATCAATGAATTCAGAAGTGTTCTTTTTTCGTCGTTGCTTGTCGCTTGATCTGGAAGTGAATCCAGGCACTGCTCAGACGTTTGCGTTTGCAGCCGTTCCTGGAGACGGCGCTTCCGCCTTCGTAGTAAGAGGCGGCGGGGCAAGGGAATGGGATCGGCTCGAAAGGCTGGTAGCTGGCTACGACCATCTGATTGGCCATAATATATTACGCCATGATGTCGAGCATCTGATCGCCAATCGACCTCAGATAGCGGCTGCGATTGAGGCACCGATCGACACGCTCTGGCTGAACCCGCTGGCCTTCCCGCGCAACCCATACCACCGGCTCGTAAAGCACTACCAAGACGGGCGTCTACAGTCTGGGCACGTGAATGATCCGGAGATGGATGCGAAGCTCGTCTTCGACGTTCTGCGTAACCAGCTCGATGCGTTCGCCACGATGCACGCGGACCGGCCGGATCTGGTTCTCGCTTATCACTTCCTGACGACGCGCACGGATCGCGCAGAAGGCTTCGATGCCGTCTTCACCGAGGTGCGTGCCGAGGGCCGTCCCACAGTTAAGGAAGCGGTCGCCGCGATCATGCGCCTTCTCGACGGCAAAGTATGCGCAGGTCGCCTCGTACAAACGATCGACCGACTGGAGCGCGCGCGGCCTCTAGGGTGGCCGATGGCTTACGCACTGTCATGGATCCAGGTGGCTGGTGGCGACTCGGTCATGCCGCCGTGGGTCCGCGCTCAGTTTCCGGAAGCGGCGCTGATCGTCCAGCATCTCAGGGACAATTCATGCCGCAACCCGGCTTGCGGATGGTGCGCCGAGATGGCCGACCCGACTCGGGCGCTGGACCGATGGTTCGGCTTCCCGAGCTTCCGCGCCGAGCCGACGGATGACGAGGGTCGCCCTCTACAGGAGCGGATCGTCGATGAGGCAATGAACGGCGCCAGTCTGCTGGGGATCCTTCCCACCGGCACCGGCAAGTCGATCTGCTACCAGATCCCCGCCCTATCGCGGTTCGACCGAACCGGAGCACTAACGGTCGTGATCTCTCCGCTCGTCGCCCTCATGGCCGATCAGGTTCAGGGGATGGAACGCGCGGGCATCTCGTCTGCCGTCACGGTCAACGGGATGCTGTCGATGCCGGAGCGACAGGATGCACTCGACAAGGTTCGGCTCGGCGAGGCAGCGATGCTCATCATCTCGCCGGAGCAGCTGCGCAGCGTCTCGGTCCAGTCGGTGCTGAGGCAACGGGAGATCGGGCTCTGGGTCATCGATGAAGCACACTGCATCTCGAAGTGGGGGCACGACTTCCGACCCGACTACCGCTACGTTTCCCGATTTATCAAGGAGCAGACAGGAGCAGATGCGCCGATCCTCTGCTTGACGGCTACGGCGAAGCCGGACGTAGTCAAAGACATTCGGGATCATTTCCGCGAACGTCTAAATGTCGATCTCCAACTCTTCGATGGTGGAGCGAGCCGGGAAAATCTGGACTTCGTTGTTCGCAGTACGACGCGCGAAACAAAGCTATCCGACATCCTCGACGCTATCGCGGATGGCTTGCCAAGTGAGGGTGCGTCTGGTGCGGTCGTCTACTGCTCGACACGTGGGGAGACGCAGCGTGTTGCGGAGTTCTTGGAGACGCAGGGTCTCGCCGCCGCATATTTCCACGCAGGCCTCACCGCGGAGGTGAAGAAGGACGTCCAGGAACGATTTCGTATTGGAGAGCTGCGTGTGATCGCGGCCACGAACGCGTTCGGCATGGGAATTGACAAACCGGACATTCGCGTGGTGGTGCATGGCGATATCCCAGGATCACTCGAGAACTACCTTCAGGAAGCCGGCCGCGCCGGTCGGGATCGCGACCCTGCCCGGTGCATCCTCCTCTTTGCGCCGGAGGATGTGGAGCGGCAGTTTTCTCTCACGGCCCGATCCCGGCTCGCCCGGCATGAGATCGGGGCCATCCTGCGGGCTCTCAGGCAGATCGACGAGAAAACGCGGAGGTCCGGCATCGTCGTCGCCACCTCCGGCGAAATCCTCCGAGAGGAGCGCGACCGCGAATTTGTTCGCGACACCTCGACAGATGACACGCGGATTAAGACGGCCGTTGCTTGGCTGGAGGAGGCAGGCCTCGCCAGCCGGGAGGAAAATCGGGTCCGGATATTTCCGTCGTCTCTCACCGTTCGGTCCGTCGAGGATGCGCGTCGACTGATCGCCGAAGCACACCCTACGGCTGCTCGGCGAAATGAACTGCTTGCTATCGCTACGCATCTGATGAACGCGCCCGCCGACGAGGGCATCTCTACGGATGAACTCTGCGGCGTGAGTGGTCTGACGCCTTCGCAGCTGCCTTCGGCGATGGCAGAACTCGAACGCCTCAGGGTCGCGAAGAACGACATGGGCCTGACGGCTTTCATCCATGTCGGCGTCGAAGGCCAATCCCGGATGCGGCTGGAGGCGGCGGCCTCGCTGGAAAGCGCGCTGATCGGTTTGATGCAAGAGGAGATGCCGGACGCCGATCCGTCCAGCGAGTTGGCGATGCATCTTTCGGAGGTCTGCCAGAGGCTCCGGGATGATGGCCATGAAGCCGTCCGCCCCGATCTGCTCGAGAAGCTCCTCCGCGGAATGACGAAGGACGGGCGAGGCTACGGAGGGGCCAAGGGGAACGTTCGCCTTCGGAAGCCTTCCCGGAACACGCTTGTCGTATCGCCGCAGCGCGATTGGCGTCTGCTCATCAAGGTCGCACGCCTGCGCGCACTGGCGGGAAAGCGGATCCTGGAGCACCTCTCGACGACACTCCCTAAAGGAAGCCGCGGGAAGGACCTTCAGGTCGAGAGCGCCGTGGGAGACCTGGTCTCGGTTCTTCTGGCGGATATGGAACTCGCAAGCGCGGGCATCGAAGACATGACAAAGATGCTGGAGCGCGCTCTGCTGTGGATGCATGAACAGGCAGTTCTCACGCTTGGGAAGGGTCTGACCGTCTTTCGACCAGCGATTACGGTCCATATGAGCTCCCAAGGTGGTAAGTTCACACAAGAACACTTCCGTCCTCTCGAAGCGCACTACGCCGAACAGACTGTTCAGACCCATGTCATGGCTGCCTATGCGGAGGCGGGACTTTCGTCTCAGGAGAAGGCGAACAAGCTGTCGGAAGATTACTTCACAAATGAGAAGGATCGGTTTCTCAGTAAGTGGCTCCCTGGCAAGACGTTCGAAATGCGGCGACAGACTTCTGGGGCGTCTTGGAAAGCAATCGTCGAGGGCCTCGGGAACCCGATCCAGCAAGAGATTGTCGCCGATGACCGAGAGGAAACAAGCGTTCTGGTCCTGGCCGGTCCAGGATCGGGCAAGACCCGAGTCCTCGTGCATCGGGTTGCCTATCTATTGCGGGTTCGGCGGGAGAATCCGCTAGGCATCCTTGTTCTCACCTACAATCGGCATGCCGCGACGGAGGTTCGCAGCCGTTTGCGTGCTTTGGTCGGTGACGATGCGAACGGCGTGACAATCTGCACGTGCCATGCCCTGGCGATGCGGTTGATTGGCGCAAGTTTTGCGGATGCTGCTGCCGAGGCGGGCGACTTCGACACTGTTTTGGCGCAGGCGACGGATCAACTCCAAGGCGATGGCTTGAGCCGCTCGGAAGCCGAAGCGCACCGCGAGGCCTTGCTTAGCGGCTACCGCTGGATCCTGGTGGACGAGTATCAGGATATTGGGAAGCCGGAATACGACTTCATCTCGGCGGTCGCCGGACGGTCGATAGAGGATCGCGATCAGAAGCTCAGCCTTTTTGCGGTCGGAGACGACGACCAGAACATCTACTCCTTTCGGGGTGCATCCGTCGACTACATACGGCGTTTCTCCAATGACTATCTGACCCAGCGCGGCCGTCCGTCTTTCTTGGTGGAGAATTACCGCTCGACCCGGAACATAGTCGATGCCAGCAATGCCGTGATCCGTCGGTCCGCCGAGCGGATGAAGGCGGATCATGAGATCGTCGTGAACCGCAACCGGACACTCGAACCGGCTGGTGGAGCGATGGCAGCTGCGGATCCCGTGGCGCAGGGGCGCGTGCAGGTGCTTCGCGTGCCTCCCGGTGACGACGCGCAGGCCGTCGCCGCAGTTGACGAGATGCTGCGCCTCTCACAGCTTGACCCTGATTGGGATTGGAACCGAACGGGCATCATCGCCCGCGAATGGCAGCGGCTCGGTCCGGTCTGGGCGTATGCATCGAAGAAGAACATTCGGTCGCAGTTCGCGAATGAGAAGGACCCAAGCCTGTGGCGGCTCCGCGAGATGCGTGGGCTCGTCAAAGCGCTCAAGAGCGATCCGACCGCAATGATCGACATCAGCGGGCTACTAAAGCTGGTGGGGATGCAGGGTTCAGGAAGGTGGATCGACACGATCGCGATGGGGATCGCCGATTTGGGTCGCGCGATCGGAACGCGGATGGTCCCCACGCCCGAGGTCATCGAGTGGCTCGCTGAATGGGCCAGGGACGCGCGCGGTGAGCAGCGCGGTCTCCTTCTTCTTACGGCCCATCGGGCAAAGGGATTGGAGTTCGACCATGTCATCGTTCTCGATGGGGGATGGGACAGGCAGTCCGCCGAAGAAGACCCCGATGCCAGCAGGCGCCTCTTCTACGTCGCGATGACACGGGCCCGTCGAACTCTCGCGGCTATAACTTCTCGGCCCCATTGGTTTATTCCGACGGATGAGGCGTCTGTCATCGAGCGCCGTCTCGAAGTGAAGCATTGCGATCTGAATTTGATGGGGCCAATTCCGAGCCCGATAACGATGAGCGATGTCGATCTGTCCTATGCGGGACGGCTCGGGCATCGAAACGTCGCACATGTGGCGATCTCACAATTGAACGTGGGGGATCCTCTGGAGATCCGCCGCATTAAGGGTAGATGGGACGTCTTCGCAGGTAACGATGTGCAGGTTGGACGAATGGCAAAGTCATGGTCTCCGAGGACGAAGGTTCATTCGATTGCTACTCGCGTTGGAGCGCTCATCCAGTGGAGGCGAGCCGATTGTGCTGAAGCTTTCCAAAGTCAGATGCAGCGTGACGTATGGGAAGTAGTTTTGCCGGAACTTGAGCTGCTAAGCTCTCAGACTGAAGATGTACGATCCCAACGTGTCTAGCCCCTGGAGCCGTTGTCGCCGACTACGGCGCAGTCAGAAACTGTCCTTTCGCAGCGGTCGCGCCGCATCTCATTTTTTCGGAAATGAGCATTCGTGGCTTCTGGTTGGTCTGATGGTTCAACCGGGCGAAGTCTCAAGAGCTTCGTGAACCAGCCCCCGTTTCACCGGACACCTAAGCGGTTTCTGTTTTGGCTCTGATG
>JACONK010000032.1 GCA_014323795.1 Paracoccaceae bacterium
CGCCATGTTGGCGCGGATGGCCTCCCATCCGGTGCTGTAACTTTCCTGCATGGTATTGATCCGCCCCTCCAGTCTGATCAGTTCCTTTTCCATGGCGTGGATGTCCGGGGTCATCATGAAACCGATATAACGCCCCCCGGCCCGGACGTCAATGCCGGCCGGTGCCGGCACCAGGCGGCGCGGCACAATGCCGGACACAACAAGGCCGCCGATAAAAACGACCACAGGAACACCGGGGATGGCGGCATTTTTCACCGCGGCACCTCCGCCCGTCCGAGCAGTTCCCTAAGGTTGAACTGGATGGCGGTTTGATTAAACGGCGGTTCGCGGGTGTCAAGGGCCCCGCGGACGTAGTGCGGGGTACGGGCGAAGCCGTTTTCAACCGGCACCAGTGCCAGGATAAACTGATCCGGGACGTTGAGAGAGGTGACAATCTCCTGCCGGGTCAGCATCACCGTATCGGCGGTGGCGATACGGCCCTTGACCTCAATATAGCGGTCCCGGCCCGTCGCCGGGTCGTGGGATGTGATGTCCCAGCCGCACTTCCGGGCGGATACATCCTCGGGGCTGTTGCCAAGGGCATGTTCGGCGGCCAGGACGGCCTGCATTGCCGCCAGCTCAATGCGGTGCCGGGCGGCGGCATCTTCCGCAAAGCCGGCCGGGGCCGGGGTATCGCCGCTTCCGGTTGCGGGGGGTGCCGGGGCGCGTATGTCAAGCAGGCCGCGGGGGATAACAACCATGCCGCCGCGCACCCGGGGCGGCAGGGCGGTGATAAGGCGATCCCGGTCCAGGGCGGCCAGGCGGCGGTCCAGCCGCCCGGCCAGCTCTTCGGCGCGGCGCCGGGCATTCTGCCAGTTCAGGCGGGTGTTCCTGCCAGTGCGCACCTGTTCCTGCAGCTCAAAGGCCCGGGCATCCCAGTGGTTGATTTCCCGGCCAAGGCGAGCCCTTACCGCCTGTTCTGTCCTGTCAATTTCCGGCAGGCGGCGGGCCCGAACTTGGGCCAGATGGCTTTGGGCGAGATCCCCGGTGGCAAAGCGGGCGGCGGTTTCCTGCAGGTCGGTGTACAGCCAGTCGGCATCCACCAGGTCGCGGATGCCTGCGATTTCACGCCGGGTTGCCGGGCGCAGGTTCAGGTGCGGGGCAAGGCCGGCATCGGTGGCGGTGCCGTGCCGGTCAATGGAGGCGAAGGCCAGGCGTTCCGACAGGGTATGGCCGCTGCCGTTGCGCACGTGATGTTCCAGCAGGAACAGGGCGGTGATGTCATGGCCCGGGTCAGTGTCATCAACCAGAATCCCGCCGCGCCGCAAAAGCAGATCGTTGCGGGTACACAGCAGGCTGACGGTGGCGTCCAGCAGGGGGTGGCCCGGGCAGATAAACGCGGCGACCGGCTGCCGGTTCACCCGATGCTTTTCAAAGCAGATCCGTTCGTATTTCCTTTGCAGGGGGGCCGGGCCGTGGATGTGATGGTCGTGCAGGCACAACGGGACGCGGGTGATTTCCCAACGACCCGGTTCGCGCGGGCGGATGCGGCCGCCGAGGCGGGCGAAAGCCTCCAGAAAAAAACTTTGAACATGATGGGGCTGGAGACGGCGGGCCGCGGCCTGCTGCATGTCGCGCTGCAGTTCCCGAACCCGGGCCGGGGGCAGGGTGTCGTCGGTCAATTGGCGGCGGTCCAGCAGTTCCAGCAGGTGCTGCCGGTCCGCGGCACCGTCGACGGCCCGGGTCAGCCGCGCCTTTACCCCTTCCTGTTCGCCGTAGCGGATGGCCTGCACCAGCAGGTCGTGCAACGGGGTTTCATCAAACACCTGTCCCAGCACATCGTAGACGCGCCCGCCAAGATCTGCACGCGCCGATTCCAGCTTTTCCAGCAGGCGGGCGTAAACCGCGCCTTCGCGGGTGTCGGCGGCGACCAGGTTCCAAAGGTGGCACACCTCTGTCTGGCCGATGCGATGGATGCGGCCGAAGCGCTGCTCGATACGGTTCGGGTTCCAGGGCAGGTCATAGTTTACCATCAGGTGGCCGCGCTGCAGGTTAACCCCTTCGCCGGCGGCATCATTGGCGATAAGCACCAGCAGGTCGGGATCATTCATAAACCGGCCCACGATCCGGCGGCGGGCGGCCCGCGCCACGCTGCCATGGATGGCATCCGCCGCGTCCGGGCGGCCGAGCCGGGCCCGCACCTTATCCAGCAGGTAGTGCAGGGTATCGAGAGGTTCGGTGAAAATGATCAGTTTGCGGCGGGTACCATCCCGGTTACGCATCAGCGCGTCATCAAGGATGCGGTCCAGCTGCGTCCATTTGGTATCCTGGCCGGAGATAAAGAGCGCACGCGCCCGGGCCTCGAGGGCCCCGAGGGTCGCGACCTCCTGCGCCAGCTGATCAGCGGTTTCGGCGGCTGTCACGGCGGTTACGAGGCTGTCCTCCTCAAGGCTGTCCGGGTCTGCATGGTCGCAGGCGTCAATGTTGCGGAACAGGTCATCTGCAACATCTGTTATCCCCGGGCGGGCCGGTCCGCCGCCCCGCCGGGCGCGGGCGAGATCCGCCTCCAGCCGTTGCCGGCGCCGCTGCAGGGACCGGTGGATGGCCGCAGGCGAAGAGGCCAGGCGGCGTTGCAGGATCTGGAGCGCGAATCCCACAGTGCCGCGTTTCCCGCCGCCCGCTTCCGTGCCGTGCCCGGCGCGGTTCATTTCCGTTCGCACGTAGTCCGTTACGGCGGTATAAAGCGCGGATTCTGCCGCAGACAGGGTGTAGCGCACGGTGTAGGCGCGACGTTCCGGGAACAGGGGGCGCCCATCGAAGGTGCGCAAATCCTCTTTCGTCAGGCGGCGCATCAGGCCGGCAATGTCGGGGCGTGGCGTGCCGGGGCGGACGCGGCCTTCAAACCGGTCGCCATCCAGCAGGGCCATGAACAGCTGAAAATCTTCCTCCTTGCCGTTGTGGGGGGTGGCGGTCATCAGCAGCAGGTGGCGGCACAGCCGGCCGAGCCGGCACCCCAGCCGGTAGCGTCTGGTGTAGTGCACATCGGTGCCGAAGGCGGAGGCGGACATGCGGTGGGCCTCATCACAGATGATCAGATCCTACTCCGGGCTGGTGGCCAGGGCCTGTTGCAGATCTTCGTTGCGGGCCAGAACATCCAGCCGGGCGAGCAGGCGGTTGTGCGCACCGAACACATTGCCGGGCCCGGCGGTATCGATCATGGCGCGGGACAGAATATCGAATTTGAGCGAGAATTTTTCCTCCAGCTCATCCTGCCATTGCTCGACCAGGCTGCCGGGGGCAACAATCAGACAGCGCTCAACATCGCCGCGGGCGATCAATTCCCGTATCAGCAGACCGGCCATGATGGTTTTGCCGGCACCCGGGTCATCGGCCAGCAGGAAACGCAGGGGCTGGCGCGGCAGCATATCGCCATAGACGGCGGTGATCTGGTGCGGCAGCGGGTCTACCCGGCTGGTGTGCAGGGCCAGGTACGGATCAAAATGGTGGGCCAGCCGGATCCGGTGTGCCTCCGTTACCAGGCGCAGCAGGCCGCCGTCGGCATCGAGGGACCAGGCCGGTGCGCGCTGTTCAATGGACAGGCGCGGTTCATCATCGCGGTAGAGCGCGGTTTCGGCGACGCCCCCGCCGGGCAGACTATAGGCAAGCGTGATGGCCCGGTCGCCAATCCGGTCGACCGACACGACCTCTACCGTCCGGTCCGGGATAACGCCAGCCAGGGAGACGCCGGCGGTGATATCCTCAAGTCTGGTCACCGGATGCCTCCGAAACCGGCTGGAACGCGGCACCGGTTTTCGGCACCGGAGCAGCAGTAGCAGGGATGCCCGGCGGATGCAATCGCGACCGGGGTGCGGCGGGGGCATCCCCGTGCACCGCACGGGCGCGTCGATGTTCTGCCCGTCGGATCCTTCCGCACCGGATTCCCCTGCCATTGACGGACACCGTGAATCGAATATGTTCATGCTTCACCCGACCAGTGACCGGCCAAGGGGCCGGGTATTTTATCAAGTCTTGCAAAATAATCCGTCCGTTAGTAACTTTTGGGAACGGGAGGTATGCCATGCACAGGGAAATCCGGATCGAAGAGATCAAAAAGATTGTGGAAGACCTGGTTAAGGAACGGCTCCCGGACGCCGGGAATCCTCATGTCACTGTAACAGAGGATGTTCATTTTTACGATGATGAACCGATCCTTCGTGTGCGGGTGGTCTACGATCCGCCCGGTAACGCATACCGGTTGAAAGGGGGATCGACTTACGGATTTACCCGCCGTTTGTGCGATGCTCTTGCGGAAATCGACGTACCGACATTCCCGATCACGTCTTTCGTTTCCAGCAAGGATATCGAGGGAGAAGCGGCTTGAAGCCGGAAGATATGATTGTCACCGCCCGTCAACTTGTTAAGAACAGCGGGGAAAAACGACCACGCGAAGCTGATTTGCGGCGGGCGGTCAGCAGCGCATATTATGCCATGTTCCACTGCCTGTGCACGGCTGCGGCAGACCTGCTGATCGGCGGCAAAGCAGCCAAACGAAGCGATGCGGCATGGCGGCACGTTTACCGCGCCCTGAACCATGGATCGGCTAAAAACGCGTGTAATAATCAAGAGGTTATTAAAAAATTTCCGGATCCATTTCTGGATTTTGCAAAAGAATTTACAGAGTCTCAGAAAAGGCGCCATGATGCCGATTATGATCCGGAGGCGAGGTTTCAGAAATCTGACGTTGAGGAATTTATTGATACCGCGGAAACTGCAATACGCAATTTCAAACAGGAAGATACAGCGGACCGGCGGGCCTTTGTCGTCTGGCTGCTTCTTTCAGATCGGCGTGGCTGAAATCCCCGGGGCGTTCCCGACCCGCCGCCGGGCCATTTTCAGAAATGTCATTAGGTATCTGCTGCGGATAATCCGGCATTCTGCCGTCTGCGCTGCCCCTTCTGCCGCACTTTGCGGGGCAGGGCAGGATTGTGCCGTCTGACCGGGCCTCCGGGCAGGGCCGCGGTATTTTCGTGCCCGGGTGGCTTGAACCTGCCCGGCGGTGCGGGTAGTGCTGCCTTGTCCGGACAGGACGGCCAGCAGGGGCAGCGGATGCCGATTGACAAGGAAACAGCGCGCCGGGTGGCGCATTTGGCCCGTATCGAGGTCGCCGATGCCGATCTGGCGGCCCTGGCGGCGGAGCTTTCGGGCATTCTCGGCTTCATGGAACAGCTCGCCGAGGCAGATATTGACGGTGTGGAACCGATGACATCCGTTACGCCGCAGGGCCCGCACCACCGCCCGGACGTTGTTACCGACGGTGACATGGCCGACAGGATACTTTCCGGCGCACCCGACGCCCGCGAAGGCTTTTTTGCCGTACCAAAGGTGGTGGAATAGTGACAGATCTGCCCGGGCTGACCATCGCCGCCGCCCGCACCGCCCTGCGCAAGGGCGATTTTACGGCCACGGAATTGGCCGACGCCTGCCTGGCAGCGGCAGAGGCTGCGGCCCCGCTCAACGCCTGTTCGGTGCTGACCGCGGATATCGCCCGCAGCCAGGCGGCGGCGGCCGCAGGGCGCATCGCGGCCGGGGACGCGCCGGATTTGTGTGGTATCCCGCTCGGCATCAAGGATCTCTTTTGCACCAAAGGGGTGCCGAGCCAGGCCGCAAGCAATATCCTCGCCGGGTTCAAACCGGAGTATGAAAGCACCGTTACGGCCCGGCTTTTCGAGGCGGGTGCGGTGATGATCGGCAAACTCAACATGGATGAGTTTGCCATGGGTTCCTCCAGCACAACCTCGGCCTATGGTCCGGTCATAAGCCCCTGGCGCCGGGCGGGCCCTGGCGATGAGGCAACGCCGGACTTACAACAAATGTCGTCACCGCCAGTAATTAGGGCAGGCGTCACAGACACCTTTCGCCAAAAGTCGCAGTGGTGGCCGCGCTCTGACGTGCCGCTTACACCCGGCGGTTCCTCCGGCGGGTCCGCCGCCGCGGTGGCCGCAGATCTCTGCCTGGCCGCCATCGGCACGGACACCGGCGGATCCATTCGCCAGCCGGCCGCTTTTACGGGCATCACCGGGCTGAAACCCACCTATGGTCGCGTCAGCCGCCTGGGCATCATCGCCTTCGCCAGTTCGCTTGACCAGGCGGGCCCGATGACAAAAGACGTGCGCGATTGTGCCATTATGCTCAAGGCAATGTCCGGCCACGATCACGGGGACGCTACCTGCGCGAACATTCCGGTACCGGATTTTGAAGCGGCGCTGACCGGCGATATCCGCGGCACGAAAATCGGTATTCCGGGGGAATACCGGCTGGACGGCATGCCTGCGGAAATTGAGGTGCTCTGGCAGCGAGGCATTGACATGCTGCGCGATGCGGGAGCGAGGATTGTCGATATCTCGTTGCCGCACAGCAGATACGCGCTGCCCGCCTATTACGTGATCGCACCGGCTGAGGCATCGTCAAACCTTGCCCGCTACGACGGGGTGCGCTATGGCCACCGGGCGGCCCTGCAACCGGGCGAAGGCATTCACGACATGTACGCGCGCACCCGGGCCGAAGGGTTTGGCAAAGAGGTGCAGCGCCGGGTCATGCTTGGCACATACGTTTTGTCCGCCGGGTTCTATGACGCCTATTATAACCGCGCGCGCAAGGTGCGCACCCTGATCCGGCAGGATTTTGAACGTGCCTACGCCGGCGGCATAGACGCGATCCTGACGCCGACCACCCCGTCTGCCGCTTTCGGGCTGGGTGAAATCGATGACCGGGATCCGGTCAGGATGTACCTTAATGACATATTAACCGTGCCGGTCAATATGGCGGGCCTGCCAGCCATGTCGGTGCCCGCCGGGCTCAATGAACAGGGTCTGCCGCTGGGCCTGCAGTTGATCGGTCGCCCGTGGGAGGAGGCTGCCCTGCTCAACATCGGGTATGCGTTGGAACGCGCCGCGGGATTTTCGGCAAAACCCGGTAAATGGTGGCAAAAATCTGCCGGTGATGCGAAATCGGGGGCGGGGTGATGTGTCTGGTTCCGGGCATGTTCTGTAACCCTGTTCCGGGGGCCTGTCAGCCACGGTTTCCGGACGATGCGGTGCCGTTCTGTTTCAGCATAACCGGGAATACCGGCGCGTTGCAGCGCGAAGGGACAGGCCCGGCGGATGCGGGGTGCCCGTGCATGACCGCCGTATCCCCGGCCCGGCAGCAGGCCCCTGCGCCCGGTCCGGCGCGGTACCCGGCCATATCGCGGGGCATAAAAAAGTGCCGGTGCCCGCCTTTCAGCCTGGCCCGCGGCCGCCAGTCCGGCGACAGCCTGGATGCGCCCTTGCCGGAACTCCTGAAATCCGGCGGGCCGGAGGCCGATCTGAGACGGCCGGATCGGGGCGGGGATGGCGCCCCCGGCGGCCGGGAACTAAAACCCCGCCTGCGGCTTTTCTGTGCCGGCCTGCCCGGATGAGCCTGTCACCCAACCGGGGGCCGCGCCGCCATGGGGGTCGCCCGGATATGGTAGTGTTGCACTACACCGGCATGGATACCGCCGGGGCTGCGGTTGCCCGGCTCTGCGATCCGGCATCGGGGGTATCGGCCCATTATGTCGTGACCGAAGACGGAGTTACCCTTCCGCTGGTGGATGAGCACCAGCGCGCCTGGCACGCGGGCAGCGGTGCCTGGGGGGATGTGACGGACGTCAATTCCCGCTCCATCGGGATAGAGATCGTGAATCCGGGCCCGGACGGCCCCCGACCCCGATTTCCCGACGCGCAAATGGCCGCTGTCGAGGCACTGTTGGCAGCGATTCTTGTGCGTTGGCAGATCCCGCCGGAGCGGGTCATCGGCCATTCCGATATGGCCCCCGGGCGCAAGCATGACCCGGGCCCCTGTTTCAACTGGCACCGGCTTGCCGACAGGGGCCTGTCTGTCTGGCCCGCCGATGGGGCGCATGTTTCGGAAACCGGGACAGACCTGTGGCCGCGTTTTATCCCGGCAGCCCGCCGGTTCGGCTATCGTGTGCCGGTTGACAGCCGCCAGGGCTGGCAGGCCACGCTTGCCGCCTTTCGCCTGCGGTTTCGGCCGGGCCGGGCCGGGCCGATTGCACCGCACGATGTGGCGATCATCGAAAATCTGGCAATCCGCTACCCCTGCGCGGCAGTTGACGGGAACCGGGCCTTCGCCTAAACCGTCCGGGTCGCGGAAGGCCGGGTGGCCGCACCTTCGGGTGAGGAAAGTCCGGACTCCACAGCGTAACGGCGGCGGGTAACGCCCGCCCGGGGCGCACCTGCGCCTTGAGGGAAAGCGCCACAGAAAACAGACCGCCCCGCCTGCGGGGTAAGGGTGAAACGGTGGGGTAAGAGCTCACCGCGCGGCTGGCAACAGACGCGGCACGGCAAGCCCCGCCGGGAGCAAGACCGAATAGGGATCGCATGGGTGACATCACCCGGGGGTGCGCTGCCCCTGGCAGATCCGGGTAGGTTGCAAGAGCACGCGGGCAACCGCGCGCCCAGATGAATGGCCACCCATGGGGTATATGCCCCTGGACAGAATCCGGCTTACAGGCCTTCCGCGCCCCGGATGATGTCATCTTTGCCTGCACTGGCAGGAAGGTGTTGCGCCCCGGTGATTTTTCCGCCGGGGTGCGAATCACGGACCGCCGGGGCGGAAGGGGAAAGGGCGCATACTGCGGCCTGTGCCCCTGGCGGGTGGCCTGTAGCAGGGTAACGACATGCGGTGCCCCCTGGCCCCGCCTGCGGGGGAACCTGCCGTGGCCATCATTCCTCTGCCGGGGGCGATACACCCGTAAGCTCCGGCCCGTCATCGGGTTGCGCCCGCTGCCGATCCGGTGCTCGCCCCCACTGACGCGGGATTTCATGGGACAGGCCGATGCCTGTGCCACCGCACGGGAAATTCTGCCGTGATTCGCTGATATTTGCAAAGATTCGCCGGGAAAGGTCCCGCTTTGTGCGGATGTTCTGCCTATGTTCATCGTTCATCACGTTAAATGAACAAATGTTCAATTACCGCATCAGATGTATCCGGGGCCGATTTTGCCCAGGCACAATTGCCACATATTGTATTTATCATTGGGCCGACGCCTATTTGTGGTGAAATGCGCGCCCTTCGGGCCCGGCCATGGTGACAGCTGATTGCACCGTCCCTTATAAAACCAAAAAAAACCTTTCTTTCCCATAAATTCCCATATACCCCTGACGCACTGATGGGGCAGGGAAAACAAATCGGGGCGTAACCCCGGAAATCCTGAGCAGGTTTCATACAGGCACCTGCCCCATCACAACGAAGGCCCGACGCGGGATGCGAGCAGACACCCCCCCAAGGTGGCACCACGGTCGGGATGCCCGTTAAGGGGCGGGCGGCGGGGCAGGCAGCGGCAGCAGCCTGTTCCGCCGTTTCCCTTTTCAGGGGACACCCCCCCGAAATGACCAGGAAGGCACCCGGATGGCACGACGGTTCAGAGGGGAGAGTTCCCATAAGGTGGATCCCAAGGGCAGGGTATCGATCCCCGCCGCCTTTCGCCGGGTGCTTGAAGACGGGGATCCCGACCGGGAAAAGGGTGAAGCCCCGTCGCTTGTCCTGGTCTACGGCGGCAAAAGCCGCTCTTTCATCGAAGGCTACACCATGGCAGCGATCACAGAGGTTGACGAGCTGATCGCCGGCCTGCCGCGCGGGTCCAAACGGCGCCGGGCCCTGGAACACCTCTTTTCCGGCCAGTCGGTGCAGCTGCAGGTTGATGAAACCGGGCGGCTCGTGCTGGCCAAAAAACTGCGGGACAAGATCGGCATTGCTGATGAGGTGGTGTTCGTGGCCGCGGGCGATACCTTTCAGATTTGGGAACCGGAGGCCTATGTCGCGCACTCCGGCGATCTGGAGGACTGGATCGACAGCGATGAAGACGGATTCGATCCCCTGATGCTGCTTGAACGCGAGGGGGCGGAGTAAGGCATCATGGCAGCGGCCGGCAGGCAGGCGCACGTACCCGTTCTTATTGGTCCGATTCTGGATGCCGTTTCCCCGGTTTCCGGCACCTGGGTGGACGGCACCTTTGGTGCGGGCGGCTATACCCGGGCGTTTCTGGATGCGGGGGCAGACAGGGTAATCGCCATAGACCGCGATCCCGATGCGCTGGATGCGGCATGGGCCGCGCCCTATGGCGACCGGCTGCACCTGATCCATCGCAGATTTGCGGACATGGCGCATCTTGTGGATGGCCCGGTGGACGGCGTCGTGCTGGATCTCGGCGTCAGTTCCATGCAGATTGACCGGCCTGACCGGGGATTTTCGTTTCAGGCGGATGGCCCGCTTGACATGCGTATGGCCCGGGCCGGGCAAAGCGCGGCCGTGATCGTGAACACCGTGTCAGAGGCCGGGCTTGCCGATATCCTGTTCCAATACGGCGAGGAAAAGGCCGCCCGCCGCATCGCACGGGCCATCGTTAAGGCGCGCGCCGCCGGGCCGCTGACCACCACGCTGCAATTGGCACATATCATTGAAAAAACCGTGAAATCCCGATCGGGCCAGGCCGCCCGTACGCAGGCCCGCAGCTTTCAGGCCCTGCGTATCGCGGTGAATGATGAACTGGGCCAGCTCGCCCGGGGCCTGTGTGCCGCCGAGGAGATCCTGCGCCCGGGCGGCCTTCTTGCGGTCGTGACTTTCCACAGTCTGGAAGATCGCATCGTCAAACGTTTCCTCGCCACCCGCAGTGGCAAACGCCCGTCTGCCAACCGCTGGGCACCGGGTACGCCGGCCTGCCGGGCCCGGTTCACGGATGTCAGCGGGGCCATCGGCCCGTCCGTGACAGAGGCACTGGAAAACCCGCGCAGCAGGTCCGCCAAACTGAGGCTGGCCCGCAGAACGGACATCCCGCCGGGTATCCTCAATTATACCGGGCTGGGCCTGCCCGGATTAGCCGCCGAGGGATTGGGGGAGTGAAGACTTTTCTTTATATGATGTGCGCAGGCCTGGTTATCGGTATGGCCTATTGGGCCTACAGAGAAAACTATCGCACACAGGCAACCCTGCGCCGCGTGGCCGCGCTGCAAGCCGCCATAGCGACCGAGCGGGAGGCGATAAGCGTCCTGTCCGCCGAATGGGCCTATCTGAACCGGCCGGATCGCCTGCGCGAGCTCGTTGAGATGAACTTTGCGGATCTCGGCCTGCTGCCGCTGATGCCGCAGCACTTTGCGGATGTGGAGCTTGTGGCCTACCCGCAAAAGGCCATCCTGCCGACCGGGGGCACCCCCCCGGGGCCCGACAGGAAATTCCCGTAATGCCCGGATCCTTATACCCGCTTGCCACCGTTCTGGACGCCCGCCGCCGCGGGCAAACCCCGGACTGTATCGGAGTAAATCACCGCGCCCTGCGTAACGCCCGGGTGCAGATGCAGATGCACCATAGGGCAAGGAAACGCCTGGTTGTGCTGGGCATGCTCTTTTTCGCGGCGTTTGCCACCGTGGGTTTCCGCATGGGCGTACTTGCCAGTGCAGCGGTATCAGAACCTGAAAGCACGGGCAACATTCCGCGGATTGCCAACCAGCGGGCCGATATCGTTGATCGCAACGGGGAAGTGCTGGCCACAAACCTTGCGACTACCGCACTTTATGCACGGCCACCCCTGATGGTGGACCGGGCGGCGGTGGCCAAGGGGCTGGCAGGCATTTTCCCGGACCTGGATGAGAAAGCGTTGCTCGCGGACTTCACCGGCAAACGCAAATTCCTGTGGATCAAGAAGAAACTTAGCCCGGAACAGCAGCAGCTGGTCCATGACCTTGGCCAGCCGGGCCTGCAATTCGGCCCGCGGGAGATGCGGCTCTACCCCAACGGCAGCCTTGCGGCCCACATCCTGGGCGGTGCGTCCTTCGGGAAGGAAGGCGTGAACGCGGCAGAGGTGATCGGGGTGGCCGGGATTGAACGCTTCCTTGATAAAACCCTGCGCGACCCCGCACGGGAGGGGGTGCCCGTGCGCCTGTCTATCGATCTGTCGGCCCAGGCCGCGATGCGGGACGTGCTCGCCGGGGGCATGGTGGTGATGAACGCCAAGGGTGCCGCGGCCGTGCTGATGGACGCGCATACGGGTGAAATCCTCGCTATGGAAAGCCTGCCGGATTTTGACCCCAATAATCGTCCCCGCGTACTGCCAGGAATGAAACAGGCTGACAGCCCGCTTTTCAACCGGGCAAGCCAGGGGGTCTATGAGCTCGGCTCCACATTTAAGATTTTTACCGCGGCACTCAGCCTGGAACAGGGCGGGATGACACCGGCGACCATGATTGACACGGGCGGACCGCTGAAGTGGGGCAAATTTGAGATCCGTGATTCCCGCAGCTACGGCGCACAGATGTCGTTGACCGATGTGATTGTGCATTCGTCAAATATCGGAAGTGCCCGCCTCGCCCTTGCCGCAGGGGTGCCGGCACAACAGCGGTTCCTGAAATCACTGGGCTTTTTTGATGCGGTGCCGGTAGAACTGGGGGCGGCACGGACGACAAAACCGCTTTTGCCGAAGCACTGGTCAGAGCTTTCCGGCATGACAATTTCCTACGGCCACGGTATCGCGGCCACCCCGCTGCATCTGGCGGCAGGCTACGCCAGTGTGCTGAACGGCGGGCACCGGGTGGTGCCGACACTCATCGCGCAGGATACCCTCCCCGCCCGGCGCCCGCGCATTGTGACAGAGAAGACCAGCATCCGGCTGCGCAAAATGCTGCGCGCCGTGGTGACCCGCGGCACAGCCCGCCTCGGTGATGTCAGGGGGTATGAGGTCGGTGGCAAGACCGGTTCTGCCGACAAGCCCAAACCGGGCGGCGGCTATTACGAAGATCGCGTGATTGCGACCTTCGCCAGTGTCTTTCCGTCTGATGATCCGAAATATGTGATGGTTGTGACGCTTGATGAACCGTGGCTCATCGCCCAGGGGAAAATCCGGCGCACCGCCGGGTGGACCGCCGTGCCTGTTTCGGCCGAACTGGTGACGCGCCTCATGCCGATCCTTGGTCTGCAGCCCGGGATTGCCTCCGACAGCCCGGTTCACTACACTGGCGGGCAGAATTGAAACGGGTTTTCGATGGGCAGTCCCGCAAAAAACCTGGCAGAACTGGGACTGGCTGGTGACACGCCCGTCACAGGCCTTTGTGCGGACAGCCGGACCTGTAAACCGGGGAATATCTTCGCCGCGCTGGGCGGTGCGAACGGGCACGGGGCCGCGTTCGTTTCCGATGCCCTGCAAAGGGGTGCAGCGGCAGTGCTGACCGACGCCGAAGGGGCAGAGGTTGTGGCCCGAAGCGGGGAAGTTTTGCCCGTTCCGCTGCCCGTTCCGCTGATCGTGCGCACCGACCCGCGCCGCGCCCTGGCGATTGCCAGTGCCCGCTTCTTTGGCAGCCAGCCTGCCACGATTGCGGCCATCACCGGGACAAATGGCAAAACCTCGGTCGCCCATTTCACCCGCCAGATATGGGAACGCATCGGGTTTGCGGCGGTAAACGTCGGCACCACAGGTGTCGAAGGCGCATACGCGGCTGCCCTGCGCCATACCACGCCCGGGCCGATTGCCCTGCACCGGCTTCTGCGCACCCTGTCGGGCGCAGGCATAACCCATGCCAGCCTGGAGGCGTCCAGCCACGGGCTGGATCAGCGGCGTCTCGATGGCGTTTACCTGACGGCGGCTGCCTTTACGAACGTCACGCGGGATCACCTCGACTATCACAAAACGTTTGATGCCTATTTCGAGGCAAAAGCCGGGCTGTTTACCCGCGTTTTGCCGCCGGAAGGCTCCGCGGTTATCAATATCGACAATGCCAGGGGGCCGGAACTTGTCCGCCGGGCAAAGGCCCGCGGCCAGGCGGTGATCACGCTCGGTACCGGGCAGGGGGACATGAACATTTCTGCTGTCCGTGCTGCCGATGCCGCGGGTCAGGAGGTCCGCTTTATCTGGAACGGCAGCGCAAACACTATGCGGCTGAACCTGATCTGCGGGTTTCAGGCGGTCAACGTTCTGACGGCGGCGGTCCTGGCCATTTCCTGCGGGGCCCGGCCGGAGGCGGCGTTCGCCGTGCTGCCGGACATGACCGGGGCGCGGGGCCGCATGCAGCTGGCCGCGACCCGCACAAACGGGGCGGTTGTCCTTGTGGATTACGCCCATACGCCCGACGCGCTGCGCACCGCCCTGCGTACCCTGCGGCCCCACGTTTCGGGCCGCATCGTTGTGGTGCTTGGGGCCGGCGGTGCCCGGGATCCGGGCAAGCGCCCGCTGATGGGCCATGCGGCGGCGGAAGAGGCGGACATGGTTCTTGTCACCGACGACAACCCGCGGTTTGAAGATCCGGGCCGCATCCGCCGGGCCATACTGGAAGGCTGCCCCGGGGCGACAGAGATCGGCGACCGGGCCCGGGCAATCCTCGCAGGTGTGGACGCGCTGCAACCGGGGGATGCCCTGCTGATCGCGGGGAAAGGGCACGAGACCGGCCAGATCATCGGCGGCGACGTGCTGCCCTTTGATGATGTGGAACAGGCCAGTATCGCTGTTCGGGTGCTCGATGGGCCGGGGACATGACCGCTCTTTGGACCCGTGCCGAGGCTGTAATGGCAACCGGCGGAGAAAGCACGGCAGACTGGCAGGCCAGCGGCGTTTCCATCGATACGCGGGAGCTTGCGCCGGGTGACCTGTTTGTCGCGCTCAAGGATCAGCGGGATGGGCATGATTTTGTGGCCCGGGCGTTTGAAAAAGGTGCCGCCGCCGCGCTGGTGTCCCGTGTGCCCGACGGTGTGCCCCCTGATGCCCCCCTGCTGCTTGTCCCGGATGTGCCGGTCGCGCTGGAATCGCTCGGCACGGTCGCCCGGATGCGCACCGGTGCCAGTGTCGTGGGGGTAACCGGGTCTGTCGGCAAGACCGGAACCAAGGACATGCTGCGCACAGCCCTTGCCCCCCAAGGCAGGGTTCACGCCGCCGTCAGATCCTTCAACAACCATCTGGGTGTGCCGCTGACGCTCGCCCGGATGCCTGCCGACGTGGATTTTGCCATCATAGAGATCGGCATGAACCACCCGGGAGAGATCGCACCGCTATCCCGGCTCGTGCAGCCCGACGTGGCAATCATCACCGCCGTCGCCGCTGTACACACGGGTGCTTTCGGGAACATTGACGCTATCGCACGGGAGAAAGCGTCGATTCTTGACGGCCTCAGGCCCGGTGGCTCAGCCGTTCTGAATGGTGATATTGAAACGGCCGCAATCCTGCGGGAAACCTTGGGCGGCCGTCCGGCACTCTGGTTCGGCGAAGGGGCGCACGATATCCGACTGCTGTCCGCACGGATTACCCCTGCAGGGACTGCGATAGAGGCCGCATTGAAAGGCCGGACCCTGCGCTTCCGCCTCGGTGCGCAGGGCCGGCACCTTGCGATGAACGCCCTTGCCGTTCTGGGAACTGTCGCGCAACTGGGCGCGGATGTGGCCCCGGCAGTGCCGCCCCTTGCCCGCTGGATTGCCCCGCCCGGCCGCGGGCGGCGGCACAGGGTGGTTCTGTCAGACATGCCGGGGGATGCAATTGAACTGATTGACGAATCCTATAATGCCAATCCGACCTCGATGGCTGCCGCATTCAGTGTGCTGGGGGCCAGTGCCCCCGGACGCCCGGGGGGCAGTCGGGTTGCGTTTCTGGGCGATATGCTGGAGCTCGGCCCTGATGAGCGCGGCAGCCATGCGGGCCTGGCCGAGGTGCCGGAAATGGAGGCCATAGATACAGTGCACACAGCCGGTCCCCGCATGGCTGCCCTGCATGACGTGCTGCCCGATTGCAGGCGCGGATGCCACTTTCAGGATGCCGCCGCCATGGCCGCCGCCGTGAAAAGGGTTCTGGATTCAGGCGATGTTGCCATGGTAAAAGGTTCGCTGGGATCCCGCGTAGGACAGGTGGTGACAGCCATTCGCCGCCTGGGACAGCACAAGGGGCGGGGGACATGCTCTATTTTTTGAGTGAACTATCTGATGGAGGCGATTTTTTCAACCTTTTCAGATACATAACCTTTCGTTCCGGGGCAGCGTTTCTGACTGCGCTGGTCCTTGGATTTTTCTTTGGCCAACCGTTGATCAACGCGCTGAGGCGCTGGCAGAAAACCGGCCAGCCAATCCGTGAGGACGGGCCGCCCGGCCACATTGTGGCAAAAGCCTGTACCCCCACGATGGGGGGTACGCTGATCCTGGGTACGCTGGGAATCTCGACCCTGTTGTGGGCGCGCCCGGATAACGGATTTGTCTGGGTGGTTCTGCTGGTGACGCTTGGCTTCGGCCTGATCGGGTTTATTGACGACTACCTCAAGGTCAGCCGGCAGAACGCGAAGGGCTTTTCCGGCTGGCTGAGGCTCGCATTCGGATTTTCCATCGCGCTGGTGGCCAGCCTTTATGCCAGCGCATTCCACCCGGATGACCTGAGCCGACAGCTGGCTGTACCTGTGCTGAAGGACTTTTTACTGAACCTCGGCATCTTTTATTTTCCCTTCGCGATGATCGTGATTGTGGGGGCGGCCAATGCGGTGAACCTGACAGACGGGCTCGACGGGCTGGCAATTATGCCAGTGATGATTTCCGCGGCCACGCTCGGCATTATTGCCTATGTCGTGGGGCGTACGGATTTCACTGAATATCTTGATGTGCACTACGTTCCCGGCACCGGGGAGCTGCTGGTTTTTACCGCTGCCCTGATTGGCGGGGGGCTCGGCTTTCTGTGGTATAATGCCCCGCCCGCGGCAGTCTTTATGGGCGATACCGGCTCGCTCGCGCTCGGCGGGGCATTGGGCGTGATCGCGGTTGTGATCAAGCATGAGATCGTGCTGGCAATTGTCGGCGGGCTTTTTATCGTAGAGGCACTGAGCGTGATCATCCAGGTGCTCTATTTCAAATGCACGGGCAAACGGGTGTTCCTTATGGCACCGATTCACCACCATTTTGAAAAGCGTGGCTGGGGGGAAAGCCAGATAGTGATCCGTTTCTGGATTATCTCGCTGATCCTGGCACTGATCGGGCTTTCGACCCTGAAAGTACGATGATCCCGGTGCGCGGATACCGTGACCGGCCGGTTGCCATCCTTGGGTTGGGCCGGTCCGGGCTTGCCACGGCGCGGGCGGTGCGGGCGGGCGGGGCACTGCCCGTCTGCTGGGACGATAACCCGGCGGTTCGTGCCACGGCGGCGGCCGAAGGGTTGCCGGTTGCCGACCTGTCAAAGCCCGCGCCCTGGGCCGGGGTCAGCTGCCTGGTTCTGTCGCCAGGCATCCCGCACCTTTACCCCGAACCGCACCCCATTGTGCGCATGGCCTGGGATATGGGTACCGTGGTGGATAACGATATTGGTCTTTTCTTTCGCAGCTACGGCACACCGGACTGGGAGCACTTTGATGTTGAGCCGCGGGTCATCGCGATCACCGGGTCGAACGGGAAATCGACGACAACAGCCCTGATAAACCACATATTGTCGGAGGCGGGCCGAAAGGTGCAGATGGGCGGCAACATCGGCAAGGCTGTCCTGGGCCTTAATCCCGCCGAAAGCGGCCAGATCACGGTTCTGGAATTGTCAAGCTACCAGATTGATTTGGCCCGTGCGCTTTCCCCGGATGTGGCTGTGTTTCTGAATCTGGCAGCCGATCATCTGGACCGCCACGGTGGCCAGGGCGGGTATTTCGCCGCGAAGGCGCGGCTTTTCACAGCCGGGGTGCCGGACCGGTCGGTTATCGGTGTTGATGAGCCGGAAGGCGCGTTTCTGGCCAATCGTATACGGGAGATGGCCGACACCGGCGATCCGGTGATTCGCATCGCGGGGCGGCGCACCCTGTCCGGCGATGGCTGGTATGTGCAGGCGCGCAAAGGCTGGATTTCTGAATGGCGCAAGGGCCGTCAGGTGATGAGCCTGGATCTGCGCGCGATGCGCGGCCTGCCGGGCCCCCACAACCATCAGAACGCCTGCGCGGCCTGGGCAGTTTGTCGGTCACTGGGGCTTGCGCCGAGGCAGATCGAGGCGCATTTGACCACCTACGGCGGGCTGCCGCACCGCTGCCGGATCGTGGCGGAAAAGCATGGCGTGACTTTCGTGAACGACAGCAAGGCCACTAACGCGGACGCTGCGGAAAAGGCGTTGATGGCGTTCAGCAACATTCACTGGATTGTTGGCGGGCAGGCCAAGGACGGTGGTATTGTGTCGCTCGCACCGCACTTTGATCGGGTAAAAAAAGCCTATCTGATCGGCGCGGCGGCGGCGGATTTTGCCGGCCAGCTGGCGGGAGTTCCGCACACAGATGCCCACACGATAGAAGAAGCCGTTGCCCTGGCGGCGGCGGAGGCAGTGCCAGGGGATGTGGTTCTGCTTGCCCCGGCGGCGGCGAGCTTTGACCAATTCACGGATTTCGCGCAGCGCGGCGCAGCCTTTGAGGCGGCAGTCAGGCGGGTGCCCTAAGGCGCGGCTGACCCGCTGTTGTGGTGTAAGTGTGCCGCCCGGGACCGGGATTGGCCAAACGGGCACCTGCTGCCCGGGGTGAAGGTCAGGTCAGCAAAGATGCCAGGCACATTATACCTTGTTCATGGGCCAGGTTACAACGCACATGACCCCTTCAAGATAAAAAACACCAAAAATATCACGACACCCCAAAACATGATAATCAAGAGCTGCCATCCGTGTCGCGAAACGTCCCGGGGATGTTGTGTATGTTACCCATATGGGACATTTTCAGGTGTTTTTATTAAACTGGTCCGGTGCAGCGCAAAGGGTCCGGCCCGGTTCCGGCGGGGTGATTTCCGTACCGCGGCAGACCGGTGCAATGAAGACCGGCCGTTGCGTTCAACTGCGTTCAACCCGCCAGCCGATACGGGGGGTATGGGGGACGGGCCCGTGGCATCTCCGGCCACCGCCGGGCTTTCATCTGTCGCAATCCATTTTTCATGCCGGGTGTTGGCACCCGGGGCTGCCTGGGCGGTGAGTTCGGGGCGGTCTGGCTGTGATGGCACCGGGCAGGCGGGAGTCTGCGGGGGGATTTTCTTTTGGGTGCGGCGAGTTGGCATATGCGGCTGGCGAGGCGGCAGAGTTGATGCGATGGATGCCCGCCATCCCATCGCATGGTGTGAGGCGGAACCAATACGCGGCAGGATGGCCACAACCGTCCATGACACAACCGCACCTGCATCCTGGACAGGGGGCATGTCTCGGTTCGCAACAGCTGACCCCTTTGGTATCAATACCGGATACCGCCAAAAACACTGGACATCGCCGAAAAATCCGCCTATTGAAACCGCCGGGACGGAACTTGCATACCCCGCCGGGGGCGTCCCGCAACTCTTTCGATATGTCGCTGACCACGCCCGCTGGCCAGCCCTGAAAATCCGGAGGACTCCTTCCCCGATGGCCAAACCGACCCGCCAGTACGTTTTTGAGGCTATGGAATTGCTGCCCGATGCCCTCACCCCGTTCGTTGAAAAACGCCTGGAAAGCACACTCAAGGGCCATTGGCACGTCAATGTGGCGGAAGAATTCAACCTGCGCCCGCACCGCACCGGACAAATCGACTGGGATCAGGCCGCCCTGCTGAAAGCGATGGACCGGTTCTGGGAAAAGGCGTTCAAACCGGTGCTGGGCCGCGCTGAACGTTCCATCGTCAACGAACTGATAGAGGTGCGCAACCGGCTCGCCCATAACGAAACTTTCACCTACGACGATGCGGAGCGCGCGCTTGACAGTATGCGCCGCCTGATGGAAGCCATCGGTGCCGGGAACACCGCTGACCGGATCAGCACCGACCGCCAAACCATCCTGCGCACAAAATATGCCGAACTCACCCGCACCGCGGAACGCCGCCGGACTGCCCCCCCGGGTCAGCCCGCCGACGCCCCCGGCGGCCTGCGGCCCTGGCGCACCCTGGTGCAGCCGCATCCGGACGTCGCCTCCGGCACCTTCGAACAGGCCGAATTCGCCGCCGACCTGGGCAAGGTGCACAGGGGCAGCGGCCCGCCGGAATATGCAAACCCCCGCGATTTCTTCGCCCGCACCTACCTGACCGAAGGTCTCAGCACCCTGCTGACCGGTGCCGTAAAGCGTCTCAACGCCACCGGCGGCGACCCGATTGTTGAACTGCAAACCAACTTTGGCGGCGGCAAGACCCATTCCATGCTGGCACTTTACCACCTGGCGGGTGGCACCCTGGCTGATGACCTGCCGGGCCTGGATCAGCTGCTGGCCCGCGACGGCCTGACCCTGCCTGCCCGCATCAGCCGGGCGGTTCTGGTCGGTACCGCCCGCGGCCCCCAAGATATCCTGCCCCTGGACGGCAGCCGCACCGCCCGCACCACATGGGGTGATATGGCATGGCAGCTCGGCGGGGCTGCCGCCTTTGACCGGCTGGCGGAAAATGACGCCCGCGGCATCGCCCCGGGCTCAAACCTGCTGGAAGACCTGTTCAAACGCCACGCCCCCGCGCTGATTCTGATCGACGAATGGGTCGCCTACCTGCGCCAGATCTATCGGGTGGACGGCCTGCCATCCGGCTCGTTTGACGCCAACCTGTCTTTCGTCCAGTCCCTGACCGAAGCCGTGAAATCCGCCCCCGGCGTGCTGCTGGTTGCCTCCCTCCCGGCCTCGCAGATCGAGGTCGGCGGCACTGGCGGGCAAGAGGCACTGGCCCGCCTGAAACAGACCTTCAGCCGGGTGGAATCCTCCTGGTGCCCGGCCAGCCAGGAAGAAAGCTACGAAATTGTTCGTCGCCGCCTGTTCAGGGATATCCCCGGCGACAAATTCCCCGACCGCGACAATACCCTGAAACAATTCGC
This sequence comes from Paracoccaceae bacterium, assembly GCA_014323795.1. Lineage (GTDB taxonomy): Bacteria > Pseudomonadota > Alphaproteobacteria > Rhodobacterales > Rhodobacteraceae > Amylibacter. The sequence continues at coordinate 20,782 of JACONK010000032.1, forward strand.
CAGACTCTACCGCGACACCCCGGATGCCTTCCCGAACGGCTGTGCCGATGAATCCTACCGCCGCAAGCTCGAAAAAGCCTGGCCAATCCACCCGGAAATCTTTGACCAGCTCTACACCACATGGGGTGCCCTGGAAAAATTTCAGCGCACCCGCGGCGTCCTGCGTCTTATGGCTCACGTGATCCACCGGCTGTGGATGGAAGGCGACAATTCCGCCATGATCATGCCCGGCGGCGTCCCGGTGGGTCATCCCCGCGTCCAATCGGAACTGATGCGCTACCTTGAGGATACCTGGCAATCCATTGTCGCTGGCGACGTCGATGGCGAAGACGACGGGTCAATTCCGTTCAGGATCGATAGGGATAATCCGAACCTGGGCCGGCATTCGGCCACCCGCCGGGTTGCCCGCACCCTGTTTTTGGCCACCGCCCCGACCCACGGCCAGCAAAACCGCGGGCTCAGCGACCGGCAGATCAACCTTGGCACTCTCCAGCCCGGCGAACGCCCTTCCCTGTTCGGCGATGCCCTGCGCCGCCTTGCCAACCGGGCCCGCTTCCTGCACAGCGATCAGGGGCGTTACTGGTATTCCATGGCCCCCAGCCTCAACCGTCTTGCCGCCGACTGCGCCGACCAGTATGAGGAGGCCGCGGTTCTGCACAAAATAGACAAGGGCCTGACCATCAACATCAACGGGCTTGTCGACCGCGGTCCCTTCAGTGCCGTTCATGTTGCCCCCGCGGGCTCTGCCAACATCCCCGATGAACCGTGCGGTATCCGCGCCGTGGTGCTCGGCGTGGGCCACCCGCACAATTCCCGCGACGATTCCGCCGCCCGGGCAGAGGCGGAAAATATCCTCCTCCAGCGCGGCAACACCCCCCGCATTTATCGCAACACCCTGGTCTTCATCGCCGCCGACGCCCGCCGCATGGATTCCCTCAAACAGGCATGGCGCAATGCCCTTGGATGGGGTGATATTGTTCGCGATACCGAACGCCTCGATCTTACCCAAAGCGACAGTGCCCTGGCCCGGAAAAAACATCAGGAGGCAACGGAAATCCTCAAAACCCGCCTGCACGAAGCCTGGTGCTGGCTCATCCGGCCATACCAGAACACCCCCCGCGACACCCTGGAATGGAACGCCACGAAACTGACGTCCCGGGACGGGATACTTTCCCGTGCCGGCACAAAATTGCTCGATGACCAGGATCTCCTGACCGACCTTGGCCTGGACAGCCTCAATAATCACCTCACGAATCATATCTGGCAGGACCGGCCGCACCTGCCCTTGCGTGACCTCTGGAGCCATCTCAACAGCCATCTCTACATGCCACGGGTCAAAAACAGTGCTGTTCTGATAAAGGCGGTGCAGCGTGCGGCCAGTGCCCCGCAGCCCGGCCCCTTTGCCTATGCCGACCGCTGGGATGAAACGGCTGGCACCTACGAAGGGCTCAGCATTTCCGCCGCTGGTGGCGGCGCGGCCGCCCGGGTCGTGATCGACGATACCTCGGTTATCGTGCGCCCGGATGTGGCAGCACTGCACCAGCAACGGCAGACCGCCGCCACCACCGCACATGCCGCCGCCGCACCCGCGGGTTTCGCTACCGCCGCGTCCGCGCCCCCTCCCGCCCCGGAGGAACCGCCCGCCACCCGGTTTCAGGGCACGGTCCGCCTGTCTGCCGACCGCCCGGTCCGCGATCTTGGCGGGATCACCGAATCCATCATCACTCACCTGACCCGGCTGCCGCGGGCACAGGTCACACTCACCCTGGACATCGATGCGGAAATACCCTCCGGTATCGACCGTGCAACGGTGAGAACGCTTTTGGAAAACGCGGCAGCCCTGAGATTCGAAGACAAGAAGCTTGAATAAACCGGCCGCATCGGGCAACGGTGCATCGCGGCCTGTCCTGTCGGCTGCGCATTCGGCAATGTCGCCCCGAATCCGGAGCCTGAACAAAGGAAATCACATGGCATCCCTGAACCCCGATAAACTCGACAAACTGGACCTGGGCTGGATGGACCACGCTGCTCTTATCGCTGTGCTGCTGTGTGTGGGCGTCGGCGTCTATCATGGCACCCAGTCGCTGGCCAGGCTGCACGGTCCCATGAACTACATTCTGCCGCTGGTCGTAGCCATCGTTGCCGGGGGCATGGTCTTTGCCATTTGGCATTGGCTGTTGCGCTACGTGCCGGTCATGAAACCTCCCTTCAACCTGGTCGGCATTGCTTTCGGCCTTCTGGTGACCGTGGTTTCGGTTTTTACCATTGCCATCTTCCTTGTGTCCGCCCTGATTGGCGACCGGGCCATAAGGGATCACCTCGCCCACGGCCTGAATGAGTATGAGGACGCCCTGGACCGGGCCCATGCGAACCTGCGCCTTGAAGAGGAACTTATCACAAAGCTGAATGAAAGCCGGGCCGCCGCCGAGGGGCTGGCCGAAGGGGAGGCCTCCAGGGGCGGCTGCGGCCCCCGCTGCCGCAGCCTGCGGGGTGCGCTGGAAGGCTTCACAACCGCTGCCGCCCTGGGGAGAGAGAACCAGAAAGACGGAGAGGAAATTTACCGGAAAACCCAGGAAGCCCTGGCCCGGGCCCGGGAAAGAATCAATGGAAACCTTTCGCCCCAGGAGGCATCCTCGATATTCAACAACGCCAAAACGGCCGTTACCCTTGCGGTAACCGAACTGGAAAACCTGTCCATCACGCAGCTCAGTTTTAATGTGGGGGCGATTTCCATAGGTACCGAAGGCCGTTATGAAATTGAACGCCTTACCGAAGGGGTCAGGGAAACGGCCGAGGCTATAGCGGATTCCAGGGAAGCCGTGAATGTGCCGAATTTTACCGTAATCAATCAATATGAGGCAGTGACGCGGGATATCGGCAAATACCTGCTGCTGTGGGTCTTCGCAGTCCTTCTGGAGGTGTTTCCCCTGCTGCTTCTGGTCGCAAAGGTCATCACGGTGTGGAGTCGCGGCTGGCCGACAGAACAGGCCTGACCGGTCCGCCAGGCCGGCCCCCTGTGTGGCGCACCGCGCCCGGTTGCCGGTCAATGTGTGTGGCGTGGGAGTGCGCATGGCCCTGGCCCCTTCGGGGCCCGCACCCCGCCCGATTCGCTGCCGAAACACGTCCGGACGGCTGTTCGGGACGGCCGGTTCCTTGATGTGCGACGGGGGGCCATATCAGGGGCCTTGCGTGGCCCCTGCGGCAGCCGGCTGTGGCGGCGACCCTGGCCGTTGTGCCTACTGGCCAGCAGGGATCGTCCGTCTTGGCCTGTCAATGCACAAACGTTCCGGTGACCAGATCATGGCCGCAAGGGCGCGGTAAAGTTCTGAGCGTTGCGTGATGCTATCACCGTTGAAGGTTTCATGGGGTTGAAAGGGCAGGCTGTGTGTCCTGATTGCCTGCAGCACACCCGGGTTGTTCCTGTAGAAATCCGGATGCAGCGATTGGGCCAGTTTATTTGCCCGCAGGTAACTCGGCAGTTTTTCCCCATAAGATTTGCTCCCGAGGCTGGCGTTCTGCTTTTTAGGCAGGAGCAGCAGCCCGCCAATGGAATTGCGCGCTTCCTCAAAAACGACTTTGTTCGCAAATTCTTCGCGGAACATTTCGAAATTGCCGGCAAGGATATGCTCAATTTCATAGGCATTCTTGCCCGAGCGCACGATGTAATCCTCGTATCGTCCCGGCTCCCCGGCATGTTGGTCCAGCCAGTCGGTGAAGCGGGCCAACTGCCGGTGGATCGCCTTGGAAAAGAGCGTGGTCAGTCGCACTTCCGCCTCGAAGCTGATCTCTTTAAACTCTTCCTCCAGGCGTTGCCGCAACACATCCCGCAGCTCTTCCGGCGTTTTGCCCCTGACCGTGCGGATCACGGTAAAGGCTGCGTATTCCATATTTGAATAGCTGTTGAGTTTGTTGTTCCAGAAGCGAACATTCAGCCAGATATCGATGAAATCCGCAACCATCCCCATCCTGGCCCTGGCACTGGCCGGGTCATCATTGGCATTGACGGCGGACAGGATGACAGGGTGTTGGAGCGTGAATCCCGCATCAGCGTTGTATCTGACGCTTTCCAGGCCCTTCTCGCGGGTCTCCGACGCCTTGAGCAAATCCAGGTACCGCTCCGCAAAGAAGCACATATCCTTCATGACGAATTGATAGAAGTCATCGGGGTCGTGCAGCCCCACCTGTTGGGCATTGTTGCGTATCCAGCGATGGTATTCGGTGCCGATCAGTTCAAAATCCTCGTTTTGAGCTTCCTTCTTCCGCTCCCTGATCTTTTCGGCATATTGCGACCGCAGCCAGGCCTTGAAGAAATCGGCCTCGGTACTGGTGCCATATTCGGCAAACCTGGCCAGGCAGGATCTGATCTGCCCGTCCGCCTGCTGCCGTTTTTCCGGGTCTGTGATGTGGGCCAGAAGATAGCCCCTGAGCATTTCCGTCGGGGTAAGTGAAAGCCCCCGGTCGTTCATCGTCTCGAAAATCGTATAGGCATCGCTATCATCCTGGGCGGTGATTCCGATCACCTTCACCTTGCGGATGATCCACCAGATGAACATTTCCAGGGTATCTTCATCGTCGGCCAGATCTCCGGGAAAGATTTTGCCAAGATCTTCGCCGAGATCTTCGTAGCGTTCCACAAGGTTGCGCACGGAGGCTGACCTGCCTTCCGGGTTGTAGCTTTCCCCATGCAGGAGGGCCTTCATGCAATCGTTGCGTTCGGGGATGTTGAGCTTGAATTTGGGTCCACCCGGATCCTCGTCAAACACGAGCGATTCGATCTTCCTGACCTTCCTGCCCGAATCCTTTTGCAGGTGATTCAGGTAGATCAGCAGCAGCGTAAGCGTCGTGATGCGTTGTTGCCCATCGATGATGTTGCGCCCGTCCCCGGCCTTGCTGACAACGATGGACCCCAGAAAGTAGTTCGACTGCTGCTCCAGCGGGGCACGGGAATCCGGGGCCCATGTTTGCAGGAATTGGCCGCAGAGATCAGCGACCAGTTCCTGAAGCTGCTTGCGCTTCCACCGATATTCACGCTGATAATAATCTATGCCGAACGCCGGGCCTGAAAGCAGCACCTCGAGCGTTCTGTCATCCCCCTGGATATCCTGCATCGTTGTAATTCCCTTCGGCGGTAAAATCTGCTTGCGTGGCCCCCTATGGCACATATTATAAGTGACGTGCATCCGGAAGAGAGCGGGACAAAGGGTGCCCGTCCGTGCGCATTTGCACTGGACAAGCCCCGCGTCGGCTGGTCTTCCGGCAGGCGGGGGTTGGCCGTGTCGCGGCGGTGCGCAATGTTCGGGAGAATAACAATGAAAAAATACGCAATGGCAGCCTTGGCTGTCTCGATGCTGGTAGAACCGCTTGCGGCAGAATCGGTAAAAATCGGATTTGTGACCACGCTGACCACCGGGGCCGCAGCCATCGGCAACGATATGAAAGACGCGGCTACCCTGGCGGTGAGCCATATGGGCGGCAGGATGGGCGACCGCGAAGTAGAGATTATCTTCGCCGATGACGGCTTCAGGCCGGAAATCGGCAAACAGGTGACTGATCGGCTGGTCAAACAGGACAACGTGGATTTTGTCGCCGGCTACATCTGGTCCCACGTGCTGCTGGCCTCCCGCAAATCCGTGCTGGATGCGGGCAAATTCCTGATTTCATCAAATGCCGGGCCGTCCGCGGTGGCGGGCAAATTGTGCCACAGGAACTTTTTTTCCACATCCTGGCAGAATGACCAGACGCCCATGGCGATGGGGGAGGTGCTGAACCGGCAGGGGGTAAAGTCGCTTTATATTATGGCCCCGAACTACGCAGCCGGCAAAAATATGGTCACGGGCATTGAACGCACCTTCATGGGTGAAATCAGGGGCAAGGATCTGACGAAATGGGGGGCGGATGCGCAGCTCGATTTCTCGGCCGAACTGGCAAAGGCCCGGGCCTCCGGGGCGGACGGGCTGTTCGTCTTTTACCCCGGGGCGGCGGCGACGGCGTTTATCAGGCAATACACCCAGGCCGGTCTGAAGGACACGCTGCCGCTGTATTCCGTATTCACGGTGAACGCGCTCACCCTGCCCGGCCTGCAGGCGGCCAATTTCGACAGCGTACTCGGCAGCCGGATGACCCAGTCCTGGGATCCGACGCTTGATAACCCGGCAAACCGGCGGTTCGTGTCCGATTACAGGGAGACATTCGGGCGCGTCCCGTCGTTCTACGCCGCGCAGTCCTATGATGCGCTGATGCTGATAAGAGCGGCGGTGGAAGCGGTCGGCGGCGACCTGTCCGACCAGGATGCGGTACGGGCCGCGCTGAAAGCCGCAAATTACGACAGTGTGCGCGGCCGCTACACCTACGGCACCAACCACATGCCGGTGCAGAATTTCTACCTGCGCGAAGTTGTGGCGGATGCCGGCGGCACTTGGACAACCAGGGTTGTGGCCACCGTCTATGAAAACCACGTTGATCCCTACGCCGATGACTGCCGGATGTAACCGCGCCCGAGGCGCAAACCGGGCCCGGGGATAAATCCGGGCGATCTTTCCGGGACAGCAGATCATGGATTTCGCACTTGTCTTCGTGCAGATGCTGAATGGTCTTCAGCTGGGTCTGCTGCTGTTTCTGGTGGCGAGCGGGCTGACCCTTGTCTTTGGTATTCTGGATTTCGTGAACCTGGCACACGGATCACTTTACATGCTCGGGGCCTTCGTCTGCGCCTCGCTGACATTCCTGACGGGCAACTTCCTGATCGCGATTGCCCTGGCACTGCCCGTGATGGCGGTGATCGGCTGGGGGATAGAAAGGGTCGTGGTCCGGCAGCTCTACCGGCGCGACCATCTGGACCAGGTGCTGGGCAGCTTCGGGCTGCTCCTTGTGTTCGATGTGGCGGTTCACCTGATATGGGGCCCCGCCGGGATCGCCATCCCGCTGCCGGCCTGGCTGGATACGCACATCGGCCTGGCCGAAGACGTGGTAATCCCTGTCTATCGCCTGCTGATCATCGGCACCGGACTGGCTGTCGCGGCACTTCTGTTCTGGCTGGTGCATCACACAAGGTTCGGCATGCTGATCCGTGCGGGGGCGTCCGACCGAACCATGGCGGGGGCCCTGGGCATCGACATCACCAGGCTTTTCACGCTGGTCTTTGCCCTGGGTGCTGCCCTGGCGGGTCTTGCCGGCATGCTGGTCGCGCCGATCACGGAAGCCTCCATCGGTATGGGCAATTCCGTCATCATCACCGCCTTCGTGGTAATTGTCGTAGGCGGCATCGGATCCATGAAAGGGGCCTTCATCGGTGCGATGATCATCGGGCTGATTGACACCCTGGGCCGCAGCTTCATAGACGACGGCTTCCGGCTGATCATGGGGACCGCCGCCGCCGAAACTGCCGGCCCCGCCGTGTCTGCCATGCTGATCTACCTTCTTATGGCCGTGATCCTTGCCCTGCGCCCGCAGGGCCTGTTCCCGCCGTCGGGGCGCTAGATGCGCCGGTCCGATCTTCTGACGCTGACACTGCTGGCACTACTGGCCGTGCTGCCGCCGGTTTTCTTCTGCACCGGTCATCCGTTCTACCTCGATCTCGCCACGCGGCTTGTGATCCTTGCCATCGCGGCCACATCGCTGAACCTTGTGCTGGGCTACGGCGGCATGGTCAGTTTCGGCCACGCCGCTTACATCGGCATTGGTGCCTATGCGGTCGGCATCCCGGTCTACCACGATCTGTGGGGCGGGGCGGCGTGGCTTGCGTCCACCAGCGGCTGGGTTCACCTCGCCCTTGCCATGGGCCTGTCCGCGCTCTTTGCCCTGGGCACCGGCGCGATCAGCCTGCGCACCCGGGGGGTTCACTTTATCATGATTACCATGGCCTTCGCGCAGATGGTTTACTATCTGTTTGTCTCGCTCGGTACATACGGTGGGGACGACGGGCTGGTGATTGAGCACCGCTCCCGCCTGCCGGGCATCAGCCTGGATAATCCGTTGCAGCTCTACGGGCTCTGCCTGGCGGTGCTTGTCGCCACCATCGTGATTGTGCGCACCATCATGCGATCCCGCTTCGGCCAGGTGATCAAGGGGGCCCGCGGCAACGAGGAACGCATGGCCACGCTCGGCTACAACACCTATGCCTATCGCCTGACCGCCTTTGTGATCGCCGGTGCCATCGCGGGCCTTTCCGGCTTCCTGATGGGCAACTTCACAGCCTTCATCAGCCCGGAAATGATGGCCTGGACCCGGTCGGGTGAACTGATGTTCATGGTCATCCTCGGCGGTACGGCGACCACACCCGGGCCGCTGCTGGGAACCCTGATCTTCATCGTGACAGAGGAACTGCTTAGCCATTACACGCGCCACTGGCAGCTGCCGTTCGGGCTGATGCTGATCGGCGTCGTGCTGTTTATGCGCGGCGGTCTGACAGGCGCGTTCCGGAGGCGGGAATGAGCCTGTTGACAGTCCGTAATCTGGGCAAATCCTTCGGCGGGGTGGCGGCCACCGACGGCCTGTCGCTATCGGTGGACCGGGGCGAAATCCACGCCATCATCGGCCCGAACGGTGCCGGCAAGACAACGCTGATCGCGCAACTGTCAGGCACCATGTTGCCCGACATCGGCACGGTCCGGTTCAACGGGCGCGACATCACGCGGCTGTCGGCGCACGCCCGGGCGCGGCTCGGCCTTACCCGCAGCTTCCAGATCACCAGCCTTGTCCCGGGCATGACAGCACTGGAAAATGTCGCCCTCGCCGCGCAGGTGCAGGAAGGCCATTCCTTCCGCTTCCTGCGCCCGGTGGCCCGCATCGAAAGCCTGCGTACCGCAGCCCTGGACCAGCTGTACGCCGTGGGCCTGGGCACCCGGGCGGAACAGCCTGTTACGGCCCTTTCGCATGGCGAACACCGGCTGGTTGAAATGGCCGTGGTACTTGCCACCGGGGCACTGTTGCTGCTGCTTGATGAACCGTTTGCGGGCCTCGGGTCGGCAGAAAGCGCACGGATGGTCGCGTTCCTGAAGACGCTGAAAGGCACAAGAACAATCCTGCTGATCGAGCATGACATGAACGCGGTCTTTGCGCTTGCAGACCGCATCAGCGTACTTGTCCGGGGCCGCATTATCGCTACGGGCGGGCCCGACGCCATTCGCGCCAGCCCGGCTGTGCGTGCCGCTTACCTGGGGGGGGACTGATGCTGGCGGTGCGCGATCTGGTGACCCACTATGGTGCCTCTCAGGCACTGTTCGGCATGGCACTTGACGTGGCAGACGGGGCTGTGACCGCACTTCTGGGTCGCAACGGGATGGGCAAGACGACGACTATCCATTCGGTGATGGGTATCGTGCCGGCGACCTCGGGCTTCGTGACCTTTAACGGGGCTGACATTGTCGGCTGGCCAAGCCACAGGATTGCCGGTGCCGGGCTTGGCCTGGTGCCGGAAGGGCGGCGGATCTTTCCCAACCTGACCTTGCGCGAAAATCTTCTGGCCACGGCGTCAAATCGTCTGAACCTGCCGCAGCCGTGGACTATCGGGCGAGTCTGCGCCCTGTTTCCCGAACTGGCGGCGCGTCATACCGCCATGGGCAGCCTGCTGTCCGGGGGGGAACAGCAGATGCTGGCGATCGGCCGGGCACTGATGACCAACCCGAAACTGCTGATCCTTGATGAGGCGACAGAAGGGTTGGCCCCGCTTGTGCGCACCAGAATCTGGGTCGCCTTGGCAGAGCTGAAATCTCGCGGGCTGTCGCTTCTCATTGTGGATAAGAACCTGGACGACCTGCTGCACATCGCCGATACATGCGTGGTGATCGAAAAGGGCAGGCCGGTCTGGCACGGTTCTCCCGCCGCACTGCATAAAAATCACGCGGTCCGGCACACCTGCCTGGGTTTGTGACCGGTCGCCTCTGTCACCGCCCGGGACGGGGGATACCGCCGCCCGAAGACAGGGCGGGCTTGCACTGCCCGCCGCATCCGATAGCATGTTCATAAACTGAAAAGGATCCTGCCCATGCCGACCCCCTGCAGCCGTATTGTTCTCGCCTCCCGTCCGCAGGGGGAACCGGTGCCGGAAAACTTTCGTCTGGAACAGGCGAGCCTGCCGGACCCGGGCCCGGGTGAGGTGCTGGTGCGCACGATCTGGCTGTCGCTTGATCCCTACATGCGCGGGCGCATGGATGCGGCAAAATCCTACGCTGCACCGGTGCCCCTGGGCGGCACAATGGAGGGTGGTGCGGTCGCGGAGGTTCTGGTCTCAAACGCCGACGGGATCGCGGCCGGGGACATCGTTGTCGGCCGCATCGGCTGGGCAAGCCACGGGGTCGTCCGCCACGACGAACTGCGCAAGGTGGATCCGAACATCGCCCCGATATCCACGGCCCTGGGGGTGCTGGGCATGCCCGGACTGACCGCCTGGGTAGGATTGAACGAGATCGGCACCGCCACGGCAGACGAAACGGTTGTGATCTCCGCCGCCACCGGGGCTGTCGGCGGGCTTGCCGGACAGTTAGCCAGGGCCAGGGGGATGCGGGTAATCGGTGTGGCCGGCGGGGCGGACAAATGCGCCTATGCGCTGCAGGAACTGGGCTTTGACGCCTGTCTTGACCACCGGGCCGGGGATGCCCGGGCACTCGGGCAGGAGATCCGGGCGGCGGCACCGGACGGGGTCGACCTCTATTTTGAAAACACGGGCGGCAAAACTTTGCAGGCGGTTCTGCCGGCCATGAACGATTTCGGGCGGATTTCTGTCTGCGGCATGATCGCCTGGTATTCGGGTCAGGGTATTGACGCCGCCCCGCCGCTGCCTTTTGCCTGGCGTCTGATCCTGACCAGGCGGTTGCGGGTGCAGGGGTTCATCGTCACCGACCATACGGCCTGCAGCGGGGCATTCATGCGTGAGGTGGTACCGATGGTTGCGCGTGGTACCATAAAGTTTCGCGAAACGGTGACCGACGGGCTGGAAAACGCGCCGCAGGCATTCATGGGGCTGCTGAAAGGGGCGAATTTCGGCAAGCAGCTGGTGCGCGTGGGGGCGGATGCCGGGTAACGGGCCTGCCCCCGACGGTGGTACTACCGGCTACGGGGCGCATGGCCTATTCGGCCGCCACCGCCGCGTCGTCAAACAGCCCTACAATATCAAACATGATGCGGTTGAGATCAAAATCCCCGGGCGTGTAAACCCGTGCAACCCCGGTGGCCCGCAGGGCATCCGCGTCCGCGTCCGGGATGATGCCGCCGACGATGACCGGCACATGGCCCAGACCGGCCGCCGCCAGGCGCTTCATGACCTCGGCTGCCAGTGACAGGTGGGAACCGGACAGGATGGACAGGCCGATGACATGTACCTCTTCTTTTGCCGCGGTGCGAACGATGTCCGCCGGCGTCAGGCGGATGCCCTCGTAGACGATATCCATGCCGCTGTCCCGGGCCCGCAGGGCGATCTGTTCGGCCCCGTTGGAATGGCCGTCAAGGCCCGGTTTGCCAACCAGGAATTTCAGCCTCCGCCCCAGGCGGGCGGAAACGGCATCGACGGCCGCACGGATGTCATCAAGTCCTTCAGTCCGGTTGCTGCCCGCCACACCGACGCCGGTCGGTGCCCGGTATTCGCCAAAGACCGCACGCATGACGGCACCCCATTCACCGGTTGTGGCACCGGCCCTGGCGGCGGCGATGGAGGCGGGCATGATATTTGCGCCCGATTGCGCGGCGGAGCGCAGGTCGGCCAGCGCGGCTTTCGCCGCGCCCGTGTCGCGGGTTTCGCGCCAGGCCACCAGCCGGGCGACCTGGTTCCGTTCCGCCGATTCGTCCACCGCCATGACGGCGGCAGGGCCGGATGTCAGCGGGCTTTCTGTACCTTCGGTGTGGGCGTTCACGCCGATCACCGTCGTCTCACCGCTCTCGATGCGGCTGACCCGATCAGCACCGGAGGCCACCAGCCGGCCTTTCATGTAGTCGATGGCCGCCACCGCCCCCCCCATGGCGTCGATGGTCGCGAGCTGGTCCCGTGCGCCTGCTTTCAGGGCCTCGACCCTGGCCGCCACTGCCGGATTGTCGTCAAACAGGTCTTCGTATTCCAGCAGGTCTGTCTCCAGGGCAAGGATCTGCTGCATCCGCAGCGACCACTGCTGATCCCACGGGCGCGGCAGGCCCAGTGCCTCGTTCCACGCCGGCAGCTGCACCGCCCGGGCGCGCGCCTTCCGCGACAGCGTCACGGCCAGCATCTCTATCAGGATGCGATGGATGTTGTTTTCCGGCTGCTGTTCTGTCAGACCGAGCGAGTTCACCTGCACCCCGTAGCGGAACCGGCGCAGCTCGGGATCGCTCACTCCGTAGCGGTCGCGGCAGATTTCATCCCAAAGTTCCACAAAGGCGCGCATCTTGCACATCTCGGTAACAAACCGGATGCCTGCATTCACGAAGAAAGAAATGCGGCCCACAACGGTCGGGAAATCCTCTGCCGGAACCTTGCCGCGCATGGCGTCAAGAACGGCGATCGCCGTGGCAAGCGCGAAGGCGAGCTCCTGTTCCGGAGTCGCCCCGGCCTCCTGCAGGTGGTAGGAACACACGTTCATCGGGTTCCACCCGGGCACCGACCGGTAGCAGTAGGCCGCCACATCGGTGATCAGCCGCAGGCTCGGTTCCGGCGGGCAGACGTAGGTACCACGTGAAAGGTATTCCTTAATGATGTCGTTCTGGACGGTGCCCCGCAGGCTGGCGATGTCGGCCCCCTGTTCCTCCGCCACCGCGATATACAGTGCCAGCAGCCAGGGTGCCGTTGCGTTGATCGTCATCGAGGTATTCATCCGCGCCAGCGGGATGCCATCGAACAGCGTACGCATATCGCCCAGGTGCGCCACTGGCACACCGACTTTGCCAACCTCGCCGCGGGCCAGCATGTGATCACTGTCGTAACCGGTTTGCGTGGGCAGATCGAAGGCAATCGACAGGCCGGTCTGGCCCTTCGACATGTTCGTGCGATAAAGTGCGTTTGAGGCCCGGGCTGTCGAATGTCCCGCATAGGTGCGGAACAGCCAGGGACGATCCTTTCGTGTCTCAGCCATCTGGATATCCTGTCAAGCGGGCAATAATCCTGCGTTCCGCGACCGGTATCCGACATGATACGACCGTGTCAACAGGCCGGATGCCGGGGCACGGTTCTGGCTACCTGTGCCATTTACCCCCGCGGCACAACGGCATAGGATGAACACCCATGTTCCAAACGGTGCAGATCCCGATCTGGCTTTTGCTGCTGATCCTGCTTTTCGCGACTGTCACCTTTGCATCGCATTTCCTGTTTCCTTCCGTGCGCTGGTTTTTCCGCAAACGGCTGGAACGGGTGGTCAGGCGGCTCAATCAGCGGCTGGAGCGGCCGATTGAACCGTTTCGGCTGGCACGTCGGCAGGATCTTATCCGGCGCCTGACCTATGACCCGGACATCGCCCATGCAATCCGCGACCATGCCCGTGAGGAGGGCCTGCGCGAGGATGTCGCGTTTGAGATGGTCCGGCGCTACGCACGCGAAATCGTGCCGTCTTTTTCCGCTTCACTCTACTTCGGCACCGCCGTTCGGCTGGCGCGCCGGCTCAGCCGGACCCTGTATCGCGTACGGCTGGGCTATGTGGATGAAGCGGCACTGCAGAAGATGAATCCGGACGCAACCGTTGTGTTTGTTATGAACCATCGGTCGAATATGGACTACGTTCTGGTGACTTATCTTGCCGCAAGCCGGTCCGCACTCAGCTATGCGGTGGGGGAATGGGCGCGGGCCTGGCCGCTGAAACATCTGATCCGAACCATGGGAGCTTATTTCATCCGCCGCCGGTCGCGCAACGCGCTCTACCGCCGGGTGCTGGCACGCTATGTGCAGATGGCCACCGCTGCCGGGGTAACCCAGGCGGTGTTTCCGGAAGGAGGGTTGACCAGGGACGGGCTGCTGAAACCGGCGAAACTGGGGCTTTTGAACTACATCGTGTCGGGCTTTGATCCGGATGACGGGGCGCGTGACGTGCTGTTCGTGCCGGTCGGTCTGAACTATGACCACGTGCTGGAAGACCGCCTGCTGCTGGCCGCCCGTCGGGGGGACAGAACACGAATTGCCTGCAATATCTGGCGATGCATGTGTTTTTTGGGTCGCCACATCCGGCTGCGGGTGATCGGGCGATTTCACCGCTTCGGATATGCCTCCGTCAGTTTCGGGACGCCGGTTAGCCTTCGGGCGTATCTGGCCCACAACGCCCGGGACAGTCACACACGCACCACCGCGGAATTGGGGCGGGAGCTGATGCGCCGGGTAGGCCGGGTGGTGCCGGTGCTGCCGGTATCGCTGATTGCCACGGTGCTGCTGGACCAGGGTGCGACAGGGCTGTCCCGGGGCGCGATACAGCGGCTGGCGGCGGAAGAACTGGATCGGCTGACAGCGGCCGGGGCCTGTGCGCATATCCCGCGGCGCGACCTCGACGATGCTGTCGAGACGGGGCTGTGCCTGCTGGTTTTGCGCCGCGCCGTGAGCCGGGAAGGGGAAAACTGTTTCGTCGGACCTGAACAGGAGGAACTGTTGCGATACTACGCGAACGCGATCGCGCACCTGCGCCGGGACTGCGGGCAAAAACCGCGGCTGAACCCGGATCATGTCGCGGACGTAATGGTCAGGTAACCGGGTTCCGGTCCCGGATGTCCGCCGGGAAAAACCTGCCGTCCCCCCGTGACGCCCCGGAAACCTTTTGCTAAAGGGGAGCAACCTTTATCCTGTCCCCATCGGAGCATCCGCCCATGATCCAGGTTTTCGGCCACAGGGCCCCCGACACCGACGCCACCGGTTCCGCCATCGTCTGGGCCTGGTATCTGTCAGAGGTCAAAGGCACCCCGGCCACCGCACGCCTGCTTGGCCCGCCCGGCACGGAAGCCGCCTTTGTCCTTGAACACTGGGGACATGCCCGGCCGCGGATCATCGCTGACGTGGCCGCCGGTGACAACGTGGTCATCGTGGACACCAACGCCCCGGCAGAACTGCCCGCCTCCGTCAGGGATGCAAACATCCTTGAAATCATTGATCACCACCGGCTTTCGGGCGGGCTTGGAACCGCGGCACCGATCACTGTCACGATTCGTCCGCTTGCCTCTACGGCCACCATCCAATACGATCTTATGGGCACCGACCGTGCCCGGGCACCGGAAAGTATCAGGGGCCTGATGCTCAGCTGTATTCTGTCCGACACGCTGGAGTTCCGGTCCCCGACCACCACTGCCCATGACGTGGCCGTCGCCCGGGCACTGGCGTCGGATCTCGGCATCTGTATCCCGGACTATGCCGCCCTGATGTTTGCCGCAAAATCGGACATCAGCGCGTTCTCGGACGCGGAACTCCTGCGTATGGACAGCAAGGCATATGAGATTGGGGCCACGAAATTCCGCGTTTCGGTGCTTGAAACCACGGCACCCGCCACGGTGCTCGACCGAAAGGCGGACCTGATGCACAGCATGCCGGCCGTCGCTTCCGAGGATGGCGTGGACCAGGTTCTGCTGTTTATCGTGGATATCCTGAACCAGGAAAGTACCCTTCTTGTTCCCAACGACCTGGTTCGGACCGTGGCGCGGAAATCCTTTGGCGTCACGGTCCGGGGCGACACGGTTCTGCTGCCCGGTGTTGTCAGCCGCAAGAAACAGATCATCCCATGTCTGGCGGTGTAAGATATCGGGCATCACGTTTCCGATTCCGATACCGGAATTATCCCGAACCGCCCGCGAGCCCGGCAATATTTGCCCTTGCCCTTTCTGCCGCACTGCGGCAGGAACGGATAATCATGCGGGTTTAGCCCGTACCGCCACGGATTAGGGAGATCGCCCATGGCACTCGACACAGGCTACGACGCCCCCGAAAAAGACCTTTATGAGGTCGGTGAGATCCCGCCGTTGGGTTTTCTGCCGGGGCGGATGTATGCCTGGGCGATTCGGCGCGAACGCCACGGTGAACCGGACCGGGCCATGCAGCTGGAAATCGTCGATGTCGTTAAGCCTGACAGCCACCAGGTATGCGTCCTGGTGATGGCCGCCGGCGTAAATTACAACGGTATCTGGGCCGGGCTCGGGGTTCCGGTCAGCCCGTTTGACATACACGGGGCTCCCTGCCATATCGCGGGGTCCGATGCCGCGGGCATCGTCTGGGCCGTTGGCGACAGGGTCACCCGCTGGAAAGCGGGCGACGAGGTCGTGATTCACTGCAATCAGGATGACGGCGATGACGAACACTGTAACGGCGGTGATCCGATGTATTCCGGCTCCCAGCGCATCTGGGGGTATGAGACACCCGACGGTTCCTTCGCGCAGTTCACCACCGTGCAGGCGCAACAGCTTATGCCCCGCCCGAAGCATCTGACCTGGGAAGAAAGCGCGTGCTACACGCTGACCCTGGCCACCGCCTATCGCATGCTTTTCGGCCATCGCCCGCATGAGCTCAGGCCGGGCCAGAACGTGCTGGTCTGGGGGGCATCCGGCGGGCTTGGCTGCTACGCGGTCCAGCTCGCGGTCACCGCCGGGGCCAACGCCATCGGCGTGATTTCCGACGAGGATAAGCGTGCGTTTGTGCTGCGCCTTGGTGCCGCCGGCGTGCTGAACCGCAAGGATTTCAATTGCTGGGGCCGGCTTCCGACGGTCAATTCCGACGCATACCGGGAATGGCTTGGCGAGGCGCGCAGGTTCGGCAAGGCGATCTGGGACATCACCGGCAAGGGCGTGAATGTGGATATGGTCTTTGAACATCCCGGTGAATCCACTATGCCGATCTCTGCCTTCGTGGTAAAAAAGGGGGGTATGGTCGTGATCTGCGCCGGCACCACCGGCTTTAACCTGACGATGGATGCGCGTTACCTCTGGATGCACCAGAAGCGGGTGCAGGGATCCCACTTCGCCCATCTGGCCCAGGCCGCCGCGGCCAACCGGCTGATGATTGATCGTCGCCTTGACCCCTGCATGTCGGAAGTCTTCCCCTGGGACGGGGTACCTGCGGCCCACGTCAAGATGCGGCGCAACGAACACAGGCCGGGCAATATGTCCGTGCTTGTCAGTGCCCCGACCACCGGTTTGCGCACCTTTGAAGACACGCTGGAGGCAAGCAAGACCCGCTTCTGACCGGATTGCCGCATCCGGCCCCGTTCCGCCCCCGATGCCTTGCGATAGCGCACCCCTTGCGATAGACGCCGCCGCAGGCAACAGGCGGTCCGGCGTGCGTTTTTCCGAAGACCAGGCAGAGGCGTATGACGCGGTAGCGGAACTGCTTTTGCGTGCGGGCATCGACCTCATCAACGGGGATGTGCGGCCTGCCCCGGCCGACAGCCCGCAGATGATTGCGGTGCTCGGCAAGGCCGGGTCCGGCAAGACGATGCTGCTTGCGCGGCTCGGCGATGACCTTGCCGCCGCCGGGGTGGTGCCGATCACCGGCGATTACGAAGGCCGCGTCAGGCCGGACCAGCGTACGCTGGCGATCCTTGCGCCAACCAACAAGGCAGCGGGCGTGTTGCGCACCCGCGGCGTGGCCGCGACCACCATCCACCGCATTCTCTATACGCCCGTCTACGATCCGGAATATGCGCGTATCGCCGACTGGCTGACCGGCAGTGCTGAACGGCCGCAGGTGGCGGGGCTGACAGACGCCGCCCTGGACCGGGCCGCCGAATTTTACAGGGCCAACACATCGATCCCCGGTGCCCTTGCGATGGCAGGGTTGCGCGGGTCCGATTTCATCATCGGCTGGAAGCGGCGGGAAGACCCGCTGGATGTCGGCTTCATCGATGAGGCATCCATGCTCGATGACAATCAACTGTCTGATTTGAATGATACTTTTTCCACATTGGTGCTGTTTGGCGATCCGGCGCAGCTGGCACCGGTGGGCCAGGCCGGCACTATGGCGTTTGACCGGCTGGGCGCGCGGCCCTTCTGTGCCGTCCATGTTCCCCGGTGGGCCAGGCCGGCACTATGGCGTTTGACCGGCTGGCCTCCCGCCGCAAATTCTCTCTAAACCGCATTCACCGACAGGCAGGGGATAATCCGATCCTTGACCTGGCCCACGCGCTTGGTGACCCGCAGCTGGGCCTGGAGGATTTCGAGCATCTGATCAGACAGGCCGCGGCCCGGGACGACCGCATCGTTGTGGCCCCCCGCGTAACAGCGGCGGCCATGGCACGTGCCCCGGTGCTGGTGTGGCGCAACGTCACCCGCGTTCGCCTGATCCATGCATTTCGCACCGCCTGCGCCGCGCCGGCCGACAGGCTGCTGCCGGGGGAACCGCTGATTTGCGACGGCATCGAACTGCCGATAAAGCATCGCGGGAAACGCATGGATCTGGAGGCCCGCGGTCTGGTCAAGGGTGCCCAGGCGATTTATGTGGGTGAGGGCAAAGGGGCGGGTTTTTCGCGCCTGCACATTGTCGGTGCCGTGCAACCGCAGGTGAGTGTCGCCACGATTATAAAGATCGAAAGGCCCGATGAGGAAGAGCCCTTCATCCCCTCTGCCGCCCGCATGGGGGCGGCGTTCGTGCATGGTGCCGCCTGCACGATCCACAAGGCGCAGGGCTCGCAATGGCCGGAGGTACAGGTCTTTGCCCCCGACATTCGCGCCGCTGCCCGGGCCGGGCGGACGGAGGCGGGCATCGCGCTTTGGAAACGGCTGGCCTATGTGGCGATTACCCGGGCGGAACGGCGGCTGCACTGGGTGACGCACTACCGGCTTGCCAGGCCGCAGGCACCGCTTGGCATCTCAGATCTGGCGACCCCGGCGGCCCGTTTGACCATGCGGGCACCGGAGGCGGAATAACCTCCCGCATGCCTAATAGATCACGTTCATCACAGCCAGAGACACGACAAGAAAAAGCAATGTCATGATCCCGCCGGTGCGCACGAAATCGATAACCCTGTAGCCTGCGGGGCCCATGATCAGCGCGTTCACCTGATGGGTCGGAATCAGAAAACTGTTTGATGTGGAAATCGCCACCGTCAGCGCAAAGATCGCCGGATCTCCGCCGACAGCCA
The DNA here is from genome assembly GCA_014323795.1 of Paracoccaceae bacterium. Taxonomy (GTDB): domain Bacteria; phylum Pseudomonadota; class Alphaproteobacteria; order Rhodobacterales; family Rhodobacteraceae; genus Amylibacter. Next base: position 39,771 of record JACONK010000032.1, read on the forward strand.
GCGCAATCGACACCGCAAGCGGCACCAGCAGCACCGTGGCACCGACGTTCGACATCACCAGCGTGAAGACTGTCGCCAGCAGGGCCACGCCTGCCTGCAGTGCCCAAATCGGCCAGCCGTCAAGCACTGTCAGCACCAGTTGCGCAATCCATTCTGCCGTGCCGGTAGTCTGCACCGCCTGGCCCAGCGGGATAAGCGAAGCCAGCAGAAACACCGTATTCCAGCCCACCGCGTTATAGGCCTCGTCAATCGTCAGCACCCGCGTCACAATCATTCCGACCGCACCGACAAGCAGGCACAGCGACAGGCGCAGATCCGTAAACAGGATCAGCCCCAGCGCGATCACAAAGAAGATCAGTGCGGGTGTGACCTTCTTTGGCCGCAGTTCCTCCTGCGGGAAATCGGAGGTCACGATGACGAAGTTCCGATCCTGTTTCAATCGGGTCAGCCGGTCCCATTGGGTATGTGCCACCAGCGTATCGCCGGCCCGGAACGGCACCCGGGAAATCCGCGTGGCCTCATGATCTTCTTCCTCCACAAGGCTCAGCGTTTCCTCTCCCCGGTGAATCGCCAGCAGGGACAGGCCGTAGGTCTTGCGCATCGCGACATCCCGTGTGGTTTTGCCGATCATCCGGCTGTCGGGCGGGATCACGATTTCGGCCACGCCGGATTTCGTGGGCGCGAATTCCTCCGCAAAGATGTCGAGCGTCGGGCGCACCGCCAGGCCGTAAATATCCGCCATTTCCTGGATCACCTTACGCCGCCCGAGGATTGCCAGACGGCACGGCGTGGTGACCCGCGTATCAAGCGGCGGTGCCACCCGATGCCGACCCCTGTAATGGCTGCCGATAATGTAACAATGATGCACATCCATGATGTCTGCAAGGGTCTGGCCGACCAGGATATTTCCGTCAGGTATCCGCACCTCCACAATATCGGCCTTCAGCCCGTAGATGCGTTTCAGATAGTCGTTCATCGATCGGCCCGCGGCCGCGTCGCCCCGCCCGGGCTGCCCGGGCAGAACCCAGTGCCCGAAAATCATGAAATAGAGTATGCCGGTCAGCACCAGCGCGATTCCCACGGGCGTGACGGAAAACAGCCCGAAGGGGTCCATCCGCTGATGTTCCGGCAGGGTTTCGTTAGCACTCCCGATCAAATCGTTGAGCAGGATCAGGGGCGAGGAACCCACCATTGTCAGCGTCCCGCCAAGGATCGCGCAAAACCCCATGGGCATCAGCAGGCGGGACAGGGGCAGTTCTGTGCGCGCCGATATTCGCGACACCACCGGCAGAAACAGTGCCGCCGCCCCGACGTTCTGCATAAAGGAAGAGATCACCCCGACACTGCCCGAAACGATCGGGATGATTCGCGTTTCTGTCGTGCCGCCCGCCCGCAGGATGAACGCGGCCAGCCGCGACATCAGCCCGGTCCTGTCAAGCCCGGCACCGATCACCATCACCGCGATGATCGATATCACCGCGTTGGACGCGAACCCGTCAAACAGATGGTTGATATCCGCAAGCCCGTCCAGCCCCGGCAGATACGACAGCACACCGAGCAGCACCATAACGACGAGCGCCGCCAGATCCACACGCAGGGTTTCTGACACGAACAGAAACACCGTGACGCCCAGCAGCCCCAGGACAACCATCATTTCGAGGGTCAGGGTTATGGGTTCCATTATCGCTCCGGCCCTTGAACGTGCCCTCCCTATAGGCCCGTGTGCCCGGGGGCGCAACGGGCGGGGGGAGGGATTCTGACGGCCCGGGTGCACCGGGGCCGGGAACCGGCCGGACTGATCCCTGCCCTGTTGCCGGTGCAGGATTCAAGCACCGCCCAGGCGACCTTGAGCGGGCAGGGGGCCACCGCATCATCCTCGCGCTAACCGGATCAACAGGCCGGGGTGCCCTGCCATACGCCCGTTGTAACCGCCAGTGCGGCTGTTGTCATGAACGGGGCACCCGCCCTCCCAACCCAAGGACCAGGCCTGTGAAACGAAAACTGATTGCCGCCACAGCCATGGCCGCTGCCCTCTCGGCCTCCTCCATGGCGGTGCTGGCATGGGAGGTTAAGATTGAAACCTCCCCCATGGATGACAGCACCAATGTGTGGCTGTCTGTGGAAGCGGATGAACCTGCCCTGTCTGCCGCGCCCGGCCCCTATCACACGCCGGCACTGAATATTACGTGCAGGGAAGGCGTAACCGATATGTCTGTGTGGTTTGGCGGCCATGATATGGCCGATTATCAGGAATACCCCGTAACCTACCGGGTCGGGAATGAAACCGCGCAACAGACAACCCGGTTTGAATTGGATACATCCGAGGAACATCTCGGCCTTTGGGGCGGGAGGTACACAACCGAATTTGTAAAGGCACTCATGGGGCATGACAGGTTTGTTATCGAGGCACTGGCATCCGGCGGAGAAATTCTCAGGGTTGTCTTTGACATCACCGGGCTGGAACAGGCGATCATCCCCCTTCGCGAATCCTGCGGCTGGTGACGGAAACGCCGGGCAGAACCGGTGGTTTGTTTCGTGCCGGTTGCCCGCCGCACGTCAGATCCCCGGTTCACCGGTGTGGGGCGGGCAGGGCCTCCAGGGCATTCCGGGCCAGGGCACAATCGCTGTGCATCCGGGCGACAAGGGAATTGACCGTGTCAAACACCTCTTCCGGGCGCAGAAACTCAACCAGGGCGACTGACATCATCTGCCCGTAGATATCCCTATCGAAATCGAACAGGAAAACTTCCAGGTTGGGTGCGGTCCGATCATCAAACATCGGCCGGATGCCGATGGACGCAACGCCCTGATAGTGCCCGGCGGCGGGGCCGGTCAGCACATCTGCCAGGCTGGCGTATACCCCGAAGCGGGGCAGCTGCACATCGTCCAGTGCCACGTTCGCCGTCGGAAAACCCAGGCCCCGGCCCCGTTTGAAGCCGTGCAGCACCGGCCCCTCGATCTGATGCCAATGGCCCAGCATCCGTGCCGCATCCGCCGGCCGTCCTTCGGCCAGGGCGGTGCGAATGGCGGAAGACGAGATCTCCTGCCCGCCGTGGCGGAGTATCGGGGCCGTGCCGACGCTGAAGCCCGCCGCCTGCCCCAGAATCGTCAATGCCTCCACATCCCCGCTGCGCCCGATGCCGAAGCGGAAGTCATGGCCCACAACCACATGGGCCACGCCCATGGCCCGGCACAGCACCTGTTCAACGAAATCCTGCGGACCCAGGGTCGCCAGGGACCGGGAAAACGGTACCTCGTAGAGCACGTCAAGCCCGACCCTGTTTAGCCGACCCGCCCGGGCGGACGCGGACATCAGGCGAAACGCGGGATCGTCGGGCCGGAACAGACGCCGGGGATGAGGTTCAAACGTCACGCATCCCCAGGGCGCATCCGGCATGGCCGTGCGCGCCAGTTCAAGCACGGATTGATGGCCCAGATGAACCCCGTCGAAATTACCTATTGCAACGGAGGCCCCGCGCACATCGCAGGCTACGGAAAAATCGCGGAAAATTTTCATGCCGACGGTGCGGGCGGGCTGCGGGACAGATCAGTCAAACTTTCGGCTGGGGGCAAGAACCAGGGCCTCACCGGCCAGAACCGGCCTGGCGCACACGCTGCACAGGCAGTCCAGCGTCACCCGGCGTCCGGGGTAGTCAATATCCCTGACGGTCACTTCTGCCAGCACCCGGTCGCCCGGACGCACCGGGGCGATAAACGTCAACGCCTGTTTCATATAGATCGTGCCGTGGCCCGGCAGCTGTTCGCCAATCACGGCAGAAATCAGCCCGGCGGTCAGCATACCGTGGGCAACGCGGCCGGAAAAGATGGTTTCCCGCGCATAATCTTCGTCCATATGAACCGGGTTATGGTCGGTTGACAGATCCGCAAACATGGCAATTTCCCTGTCATTGATGGTTTTGGACAGCGACCGTTTCATGCCGATTTCCAAGTCTTCGATCGGGATAGTGCCGACCGGCAGATTATGGCCACGATTCCGATCCAACACGGGCGATTCCCCCTTCGGGCTGCAGATGCACCACTTGTGGCCGTTCCCCCGGCAAAAGGCAAGGCCCCGGGGCAACAGGGGATCAGCCACCCCGGAAACCCCGGCAGTTCAGCGCAAATGCCCTATCGTGAACGTCGGGGATATGTCGTGTGCCTGCAAAAAAACAGCCAGCTTACCGGGTGCCGGCGACCGATCTGTCCCGGTTTCCGCCGCGGCAAGGCCGCCGGAAATGAACAGGCTGTCGAGCCCCTGCCGCGCCGCGCCGGACACATCGGTCAGGATGCCGTCGCCGATTCCCAGGATGCGGGCATCCGGGATCACGCGGCCGGACACCTGGGCCAGGCACCGGCGCGCCAGCGCATAGATCGGCCGGTGCGGTTTGCCAAAAAGGCACACCTCCCCGCCCCGGTCCCGATAGGCCTGCGCCAGCGCACCGGCGCAGAAGCGCCGTTTATGACCGAAATCCACGGCAATATCCGGATTGGCGCAGATCATCGGCAGGCCCCGTATCCTTGCGGTGTGCAGCAGTGCCGCGTAATCTTCCGGCGTTTCGGTCCGATCATCGAAAAGCCCCGTGCACACGATGCCTTGCGCGTCTTCCAGGGCCACCCGTCTGATGCGTTCCATGCCCGGAACGGCGGCACTGGCGGCAAAGAAGGGGCTGTCTTTTTCCGGGCCCAGGTGGAACACCTTTTGGCCATACCTGCCGGCGGCGACAGCGGCCCTGGTGCTATCCCCGCTGGTGACCACCGCATGCCAGATGTCGGGCGGCACATCCAGTTTGCCGAGCTGCATGATCACCGCCTCCTGCGGGCGCGGCGCATTTGTCAGCAGCACAACGTAGCCGCCTTTTGCCACAAAGGCGTGCAGGGCGGCGACGGCTGCCGGAAACGGTTCCCGCCCGTTGTGCAAACATCCCCAAAGGTCCACAAACGCGGCATCGTAGCGGTCTGACACGTCCGCAAGCCTGTCAATGATGCTGTGCATTTGCTGTCCCGCCCGCCGATACCTGCGCCACACTATCGCGGGGGGCAACAAAACGCAAGGGTCACGCCCGGCCGTTGCCGGGCGCACCCTGCTGAATCAGGGCCGATCCCCTGCGGGTGGCCTGTCGGCGGTATCGGTTCGTTCCGGCGTTATCCGCCCGGGTGTGCTGTTGGTACACGGCCCGAGGCTGCAACAGGGTATCCCCGAAACCGCAGTCGTCTTTCCCGGCCCCCGCCGAAAGCGAAGGGGCCGGGGCCATTATGTGGGCCGCGGGGAGCTCGGGCCGCGCCAGCACCTGCCTGCGCATTGGCGGCGGGCCGCGTCGGACAGGGCCGGGGCCTGGAACGGACCGAAGTGCGGGCAATGACGATACGCACCCCAATCCGAGCTCTGCAAGCTCCCCGACAGCCCCCGCCCCGGGTATGCACGGAAAGCACCCGGAACGGATATTGTTCCGCCCCTTTGTCCCGGGGGAACGGGACCGGATGCAAGGAACAATGACAGCCTTGTAACCGCGTCCCCGGCGCAGGCACAAGGGGGGTGGCGCAGATTTTTTTGCCATTTTTGCCCCTGCGCACCGCCGGACATCCGAATTTCCGTGGCACAGGCCCCGGCATAGACCGGCATGGGGCAAAACCGCTGCAAAAGGCCCGGAATGTTGCCCCCGCGAATCACCGGTGCCGCGCCGGGTCGGCGGGTGCCAGGGCATCGCCCATGGTCACGGGCAGTTCCACATCCGGCAGCGGTCACCCGATTGTGCCCGTGTGCCCGTCCCCGTTAAACGGGTTGGGCGTGTTCATATTCGTTTCGGTTATGCCTGTGGCGTTCCGGGATGCGGTGGCCGGTGTGGGCCTCGAACGTCATGCACACCCATCAGCGCCGTGGCCCCGGGCAGCCCGGCGATCACCGCATCGTGGTCAAACCCGGGCAGAAAGATCGGCGTCTCCCCTGCCGGCAACATCACGTTGCAGGCCAAAAACAGCCCGTGGGTATGAAACATCGGCAATGCGTACAGCCGCATGGCGTGTTTTGTGAACTGCCGGGGATCCGTCCGTGCGTTCGGCAGCAGGCTTTCCCGGGTCAGCATGACCCCTTTCAACCGCCCGTCGCAAACCGGCACCCGTGTACCGGAAGCCGCGATAAAATGGCGCAGCTCCCCCGCCGTGCAGGCGGTGCTGCCCGGCACAAGGATCAACCCGGCCTGGATGCAGGCCGCAAAAATCGCTGGTGCTGCGGATGATTCTCAACATGCACCGCCACCCGGTTCGCCAGGCGGGCCACCCCGGTGACAAAATCCCCCATGAGTCACCGCCGGAAGATACCGTGCTGCCGCCCGGACATCGCGGAAACACCGCCCCGGCCCCGGCATGGTTGCCGAAGAGCTGATCGTGCGGCGGGTGCGCCACCGCTACATCCCCAGGGCGGCGCGATACATGTCCAGCATGGCCTCTTCCTCCGCCACATCGTCCGGGTCGCGCTTGCGCAGGGTGAGCAGTTTGCGCAGGGCCCGGGTATCGTAGCCGCGGGATTTCGCCTCGGCCAGAACATCCTTTTGCGCCTGGGCGATGGTCTGCTTTTCCGCCTCCAGCCGTTCGTGCCGTTCCACGAAGGTGCGCAGTTCCTCCGCTGCAACCGTCTGGTCTGCCATTGGCCTGCCTTCCTGATACCGATGCGGCCAGCCATGGCACATGCCCGCTTGCACCGCAAGTCGTATTGGCCCTAAAACGGGGGCCATGGACCGGCTGGTGGCCTGCGGCGTGATTGTGACCCTCATCGGCGTGGCGGGGCTGGCCTGGTGTATCCTGCGGGCGATGGGCCTGCGCAAAAGCGGGCTGCAAGGGAAACCCCTGGCAGACGGGTTGCAAAAACTGATCCCGATCAATATGGCAAGCGTCCTTGTCAGCATGGTCGGGCTGGCACTGGTGCTGATCGGCCGCCTGTTTTAGCAGACAGAAGGCCCCGGCACGATGTGCCCGCCGGGGCCGGCGCAGGGCTGTTGCCATTCCGGCGGGGTGCCGCATGGCTTTCTGTCGGCAACGGTCATGGGGCGGGCGTTTTCCGAAAGGGCCGCTGTTCCGGTGGTGTAAAAGGTGCTGCGGCGATGGGAACGTTTTTTGACAACCCGATTCTGAATTCCCCCTATGTCGCGCCGTCCCGGCACTGGAGTCTCGACGATGAGGGGCGGCCGACGGACGAGGTTATGAAAACCCGGCGGAGGTGTGCCCTGATATCCGGCATGCCCCGTCCACAGGGCGTGGCCCGCAACGATGCCGGGCAAGGGGAGTTGCGCCTGAACCCGGCAGGCCCGGGGGCACAGGATCACGCCTGTAACCCCACCGAATTCGTGAATGAGCTGCGCGACCGGATGCATGTCTGGCGCACCCTGCCAAACCCGGATGACTGGCGCGTGACGCCGACAACCCGGCACCTGTTGCAGCATTGGCGTGCCATCCAAAAGGATGACAGCCAGGCGATCAGGCCGTTCTTTTGCCAGTTGGAGGCGGCGGAAACCGCGATTTTTCTGGCCGAGGTCGCCCCGAAATCGGGCCTTCCCGGGGACAGGCGGTTCCGGGCCCGGCTTGATGCGGCGTGTGCGGATGCCAACCCGGATTTATTCCGGGTGGCGATGAAACTGGCCACCGGGGCGGGCAAAACCACGGTCATGGCGATGCTGATCGCATGGCAGGTGCTGAACGCCGTGCGCAGCCCGAAGGCCAAATCCTGGTCACGGGGATTCCTGATTGTGACCCCCGGCATCACGATCCGCGACAGGTTGCGGGTTCTGCAACCCAATGATGCCGAAAGCATTTATGTTCGGGCCGGCCTGATCCCGCCGGGCCTGATGCCCGATATGCAGCGGGCCAAGATTGTGATCACGAATTACCATGCCTTCAAACTGCGGGAAACCATGGCCCTGGCCAAGGGAACCCGCCCCGCACTGCAGGGGTACGACGACGACCCGCCAAAGACGCTGGAAACCGAAGGACAGATGATCCGGCGGGTGATGCCCGGCCTGACGGGGCCGATCACGGTGTTGAACGATGAGGCGCACCATTGCTATCGTGCGCGCGATGCGGCCCCCGGGGACGATACGCCGCAACCGACCGGGGATGTCCGCAGGGAGGCCGAAGAAAACGCCGAGGCGGCGCGCCTGTGGATCTCCGGGCTGGAGGCGGTACAGCGGCAGATCGGGGTGCGGGTTGTGTATGACCTGTCCGCAACCCCGTTTTTCCTGGCCGGGTCCGGCTGGGCAGAAGGAACGCTGTTTCCCTGGGTTGTTTCGGATTTTTCGCTGATGGATGCCATCGAATGCGGGATTGTGAAATTGCCCCGGGTGCCGGTGGCCGATAATCTGCCCGGCAGGGAGCCACCCCTGTATCGCGACCTGTGGCAGGCCATCGGCCGAAAAATGCCCCGCAAGGCACAGGGCCAAGCGGTGCCGGATCCGCAGGCACTTCCGCTGCCCCTGAAAACGGCCATCGATGCGCTTTATGGCCATTATCAGAAAACCTTTGATCTGTGGCAACAATGCGGGGTAGGTGTGCCGCCGGTATTCATTGTGGTGTGCAATAATACGACCAATTCAAAACTGCTGCGCGATTACATGGCCGGGTATAAAATCCCCGATGACCCTTCACAGGCTGTTGCCGGCCGATGTCCGCTGTTTTCAAATTTTGATGAAACCGGCACCCGGCTGGACCGCCCGCGCACGGTGCTGATTGACAGTGCGGCACTGGAGGCGGGCGAGGATATCAACAGGGCCTTTCGCCAGGCCCACGCGGCAGAGATTGAGGCCTTTCGCCGCGAACAGGCCGGCCGCGGCGCGGCGGATACCCTGACCGATGCCGATATCCTGCGGGAGGTGATGAACACCATCGGCAAGGCCGGGCGCCTGGGCGGGCAGGTGCGCTGCGTCGTATCGGTATCCATGCTGACCGAAGGCTGGGATGCCAATACCGTGACGCATATTCTGGGCCTGCGCGCCTTTGGCACCCGGCTGATCTGTGAACAGGTGATCGGGCGGGCCCTGCGCCGCCTGTCGTATGATATTGACCCGGATACCGGGCATTTCCGCACGGAATACGCGGATATCATGGGCATCGACGGGCTGAACTTTTCGGCCACACCGCGTGTGGCCCCGCCGCAACAACCGCGCGACGTGATTGAAGTACGCGCCGTATCCCCGGCCCGCGACCATCTTGAAATCACATTTCCCCGGGTGCAGGGATATGTGGTTGACCTGCCGCCCGGCCGCCTGGATGCGGATTTTTCAGAAACCGAACCCTATGTGCTGACGCCGGAAAAGGTTGCGGCCACCAGCGTTACGATGCAGGGCATTGTGGGTGCAGGCGAGGTTTTTACGCTTGACCATCTTAAGGATATGCGGCCGGCCAGCATCGCCTGCCACATTGCCAAACGTATGATCGAAAAACTGCCTGACAGGGACGGCCGGCCCCAAGCGGGCCTGTTCCCGGCGGTAAAGCGCATCGCGCTGCACTGGTTGCAGAACCATCTGTGCTGCAAGGGCGACACCGTTCCGGCGCAATTGCTGTATAGGCAACTGACCGATGAGGTGTGCGAAATCATCCTGGGCGCGTTGCGGCACGGGCCTGGCCGCGGCCCCATCCTGCGCGCCGTGCTGGACCCCTGGACCCCGGAGGGGTCAACCCTGGGCGTGCGGTTCAATACGTCCGCGACCAGCCGCTGGCATCCCTGCCCGAACAAAAGCCACCTGAACCGGATCATCACCGACAGCATTTGGGAACAACAGTTGGCCCGATGCATTGAACAACACCCGAAGGTGCGGGCCTATGCCAAGAACCACAATCTGGGGTTTGAGGTGCCCTACCTGTGCGCGGGCAGCCCGCGCATGTATCGCCCGGATTTTCTGCTCCGCCTGAATACCCCGGAACCGGCAACGCTGGTGGTTGAGGTCAAGGGCTTTCGCGGCCATGATGAGCAGTTGAAGGCAAACGCCATGCGCAACGCATGGGTTCCCGCTGTCGACCGCCTGGGCCGATTCGGGCACTGGGGCTTTGCCGAACTGACCGAGGTTTACGATTTCGGGCCGCAACTGGAATCCGCGATAGAAGGGATGGTGCAGGGGGGCGCGTGAGCCGCCTGCACGGCGTGTGCACGGGGCCCAAATCCTGTGCCCCGGCGGAAACGGCCCGCCCCCGTCGGCATACCCGGGGGCAGGCCCGAAAGATCACGAAAAAATCGCCACACTCGGAAAAATCAGAGAAATTGCAGAAAAGGGGTTGCAAGGAAGGATTGCCCGATCTACAACCTCCGTTATCCGCCCCTTGACAGTACGCGTGGCCCCTCGATCATCCTGGGTGCGCCGACCCCTTGGGGCACTTGGGGCCGGTGTTTTTGATTCTTCTCCACCGGCCCCCCTCTCTTAATCACGGGATCAATCGACCTCTTGAATGACAAAATCTGCAATTCTGATTGATGGAGGCTATTTTCTCAAGCGCCTCCCCTCTGTCCGCCCTGACATCGACTGCGATGACGCCTCAGCCGTCTGTAAGGCTATTCAAAAGCTCATTAACAGCCACCTGAAGCAGATCAACAAGACCGAAGGCGCGGCCAACCACTGGGCCCTGCTGTATCGGTCTTTCTTTTACGATGCGCCCCCCTACCTTGACCGGGGACATCTTCCGCGCAGTGGCAGGGCAATCGACTACGCCAGGACGGCGCAGGCCCAATTCCGCCTGGCACTGCACACCGCCCTGAAGCGCATGCCCAAAATGGCCGTCCGCCTGGGCGAAATACGCCCCGACCCTGACAGCCTGTGGGCGCTCAAACCCGCCGCCCTGCGTGCCCTGCTTAAAAAAGAACGCAAATTTGACGACCTGACCGATGATGATTTTCGCCCGACCTTTCGGCAGAAAGCCGTCGATATGCGCATCGGGCTTGATATTGCCTCCATCACGCTGAAACGGCAGGCGGATATTATCACCCTTGTCACGGGCGACAGTGATTTTGTCCCCGCGGCCAAACTTGCCCGGCGGGAGGGCGTGACATTTATACTTGACCCGCTGTGGCGGGGTGTCAACAATAAAGACCTCTTTGAACATATTGACGGCCTGCGCAGCGGGGTTCCCAGACCGTCCCCCAAGGCCAAAGCACAACAAACCGCACCGCACCCCGCACCCGAACCGCCCCGCCACAATGCCTGACCGCAGCGAGCTCACCCCCATCGCGCCCATCACGCATAACGAATCGCGCGTGAACATCCCCACGCCGGAACTGGCCCCGATGATGGATGCGCAGGATACCGCCCCCATCCGCGCCGCCTATCAGCACCGCAACCCGGACCTTGACCCGCAGCTGATCTGGCGCGGCAAGGATGTGGAACAGGCCACTGTCACCGCCGATTTATTGCCAGGAACAGATTCATCCCAAGGTGCTGATCGAGGATCTGCGCCGCAACGGCCGCGGCGCACCCCCTGGCGCAGACGCCCCTGGCACAGACCCGGCCCCGGACCTGTTTGATCATTTCAAACTGGAGGGCCCGGCCCCCGAAGAGGCCCGCATCGAATTCTATCGCCACCGGCACAAATGGTCCAACCGGATGATCCTGGGCGATGCGCTGCAGGTGATGGCCTCCCTGGCGGAGCGGGAGGGGCTAAAGGGCCAGGTGCAGGCGATTTACATCGATCCGCCCTATGGCATCCGGTTCAATTCCAACTTTCAATGGTCCACCACCAGCCGCGATGTGAAGGATGGCAAGGCTGGCCACCTGACGCGGGAACCGGAACAGGTGAAGGCGTTTCGCGACACCTGGCGCGATGGCATCCATTCATACCTGTCTTACCTGCGCGACCGGCTGGTGGTGGCCCGCGCCCTGCTGGCCGACTCCGGTTCCTGCTTTGTGCAGATCGGCGATGAGAACGTGCACCGCGTCCGCGCCCTGATGGATGAGGTGTTCGGGGAGGAGAACCGCGTCGCCCTTATCCTGTTCAAGAAAAAGGGAAGTCAGAAGGCAGGGATGATCGAAGAGATCAACGATTATATTGTTTGGTATTACAAGGATCGCTCACAAGGCAAATTTCGCCCGTTGTTCAAGGAAGCCGCTGATGAGGCCGAGATCACGCAACAGTATAGCCAGGTGCGAGATCCGGTGATTGGCGATACGTCAATTGCTGCCCTGGCAAAAGCGGATGGTGTCGGAAACCTGTATAAATATCAGCCTTCGGAACTGGAACGCCGCCATCCCGGTGCCGAACTGTGTGCTTCTATTGATATCACGGCTGGCGGTGTGAGGACGAACCAAAGCCACCTGTTTCGATACTGCGGTATGGTTTTTGATCCAGGGCTGAAAAAAGGGAAGTGCTGGAAACACACGGCCCACCCCGATATGGGCCCGCGCAGCGGCATGATGAGGTTAGCTCGCGCTGGCCGATTACACATCGGGCGATCTCAAGTTCAATACATTCGTAAGTACAGGGATTTTGGACTTCAGGTCGTTACAAACTGGTGGGACGAATTCCGGGGCGCGACCGATCAATTGTATGTCGTGCAAACGGCAACCTCCGTTATCCAGCGCTGCCTGCTGATGACAACGGACCCCGGCGACCTGGTGCTGGACCCCACCTGCGGGTCCGGCACCACCGCGTATGTGGCCGAACAATGGGGGCGGCGGTGGATTACCATCGATACCTCCCGCGTGGCATTGGCCCTGGCCCGCACACGCCTGATGGGGGCCCGCTTCCCCTGGTATCTGCTGGCGGATTCCAAAGAAGGGCAGGCGCAACTGGGCGCACTTGCCGGCACGGCCCCCGCCGACCTTCCCGTTTATGAGGATATCCGCCACGGCTTCGTCTACCGCCGGGTGCCGCACATCACCCTGAAATCCATCGCCAACAACACGGAAATCGATACGCTGTGGGCGGAACACCAGCCCGCCGTTGACCACGCCCTTGCCACGCTGAACGCCGCCCTGGCCGCACACCCGCCCGCACCCCTGCCCATATCCGCCGGCGGGCGCAAGGGGCAGCGGGTGGATTTTGCCGCCGCACCGGAGGCCACCACCCCCTTGCCCTGCGGGGATACCGCCCCGGCCAATGCCCTGCTGGAATGGGAGGTGCCGATGAACCCGCCCGAAGACTGGCCGGCGGCGGCGCGCACGGCCCTGGAGGCCTTTCACGCGGCCAGCCGCACCCGCCGGCAGGCCATGGATGCCGGCATTGCCGCCCGGGCGGATTACGAACACCTGTATGACAAGCCGTTTGAGGCCCGCGGGCGCATCCGCGTGGCGGGGCCCTTCACGGTTGAAAGCCTGTCCCCCCATCGCACCCGGGCGGTGGACGAATGTGGCGAATTGATCACCGATGCCCCCGGCACCCGTGCGCGGGAGGCGGGCAATTACCACAAGGCCATCCTGCATAACCTGGAACGGGCCGGGGTGCAGCAGATGGATAAGGGTGACAGGCTGGCTTTCACCGCGCTCACCCCCTGGCCCGGCACGTATCTGGCCGCCGAAGGCCGATATACAGAAGGGCAGGCCGAACGCCGCGCCGGCATCCTGATCGGCCCGCAATACGGCACCCTGCAGCGGGCCGACCTGACCGCCGCCGCCCGCGAGGCCGCCGAGGCCGGGTTTGATATTCTGATCACCTGCGCTTTCAACTATGCGGCCAACACGGCAGACCTGCGCAAACTGGGCCCCCTGCCCATCCTGCAGGCCCGCATGAACCCGGATTTGCACATGGCCGGGGAGCTGAAGGCCGGCGGCGGCAACCTGTTTGTGGTGTTCGGGGAACCGGATATTGAACTGCGGCAGGAAGGGGATATGCTGCGCGTCGCCCTGCTGGGCGTGGATATCTTCCGGCCCGAAACCGGGGAAATCCGGTCCGAAGAGGCCGGGGACATCGCCTGCTGGTTCATCGACACGGATTATAATGAGGAAAGTTTCTTTGTTCGCCAAGCCTATTTCCCCGGCGCAAACATCCCCTGGAAGCAATTGCAGAAAACCCTGAAAGGCGAGGTGGACGCGGACGCCTGGGAATCGCTGAAACGCACCATATCCCGCCCCTTCCCCCCGCCCGCATCCGGCCGCGTGGCGGTGAAGGTCATCAACCACCTGGGCGACGAGGTGATGAAAGTGCTGAAGGCAGACCCGCCGGCGGGGTGAGGGGGCGGATGTATCCCGGCACAGGCCCAAAGGCATCCGGGCCGGGGCAGCCCCATCCTCTGACCGGGCGGGTCAACCTTGTTTCCCCTTGACACTGCCGCCCGAATTGGTGAGAGTTCGAACACACCACGACGCAGGGTGCGTGTGAACAGTGAAGAAAGGCGTCTTGCCTGATGCCCAACGGGTCAAATTTGCGAATTGAGGCATCCCACAAGGCAATAGCGGATGTTTTTTCAGACAAATACGCGTTTTCGATTCCAGCCTATCAGCGCCCATATGCTTGGGAAACCCCACATGTAGAAGATCTGCTGGCGGATCTCAGGGAAGCGATGACGTCATCAGATGAATTTTACTTCCTTGGAAGTATTGTTCTTGTGAAGCAGCCTGACAAACCAGAGGCGGATGTTATTGACGGCCAGCAACGGCTGACAACGCTTGCCATTCTGTTCAGCGTGATACGGGATTTGACGGAAGAAGAGGCAGATCGCTTAAGTCGAGATGAATTTGTGAAGCAACGTGCCAACAAAGACAGAGGCCTCCAGGAGGCCATGCGGTTGCGTCTCCGTGAGAAAGACCAGAATTTTTTCAAAAAGCATATCCAGGATACGGGGTCGACTGAAAACCTGCCCCCCAAGGGCGGACTGTCCGGGGCCCAGGCCCGGCTGGTTGAAAATGCGGCAACGATCCGGGGGTATCTGAAAAAAATGGACGAGGGGGAGCGCGACGAGCTTATGGCTTTACTTGCGCAAAAATGCTATCTGGTGGTGGTTGAAGTCCCTAATCAGATTGCCGCGCACCGCATCTTCACCGTTCTGAACACGCGCGGCATGGACCTGGCCGCAACGGATATCCTGAAATCTGCACTGCTTAAACGTGCCGGGCCAGCCAGAGAGAAGACCCTCTCGCAACGCTGGGAAAATGTTGAGGGCGCTTTGGGGCGTGACACGTTCAACGACCTTTTTACCCATATCCGGATGATCTTTCAGCGCACCAAGCCTGATTCGGCCCTTGAAACGGGATTTCCCGAACATGTGGCAATTTTCGACAAGGAACCATCCGGGTTCATGGATAGCATCTTGGAACCATACGCCGATGCGTTCACGCTCTCCCAGGATAACAGCGCATTAAGAGAGCGTTTTGATGACCAAACGGCCAGCCTCATCTGTTCCCTTAACCGGCTGGATAACAAGGACTGGCTGCCTCCTCTCCTGCTCTGCCTGAAACAGTGGAAGGATAACCGCCGGAATCAGGAGGGTGTCAAGGAATTCGTGTTTAATCTGGAGCGGCGGGCCTATCATCTCTTAATGGTCCGGGCGCATGTAAACACGCGCATAAAGTGCTACGCCAAGTTAATCAATTATTTGGATCCGCCAAATGCGAACGCAAAGGCACCCGAGGCGTTGCATCTGACGGAAGAAGAATGCGCCGAATTGTTCAAAGCACTTGACGGGAATATTTATTTGGCAAATCGCGTCGTGAAACCGATCCTGCTGAAATTAGAACAGTCTTCAGCGGACAGGTCTGCCATCTATAACTATCCCACACTTTCGGTTGAACATGTGTGCCCCCAGAGTTTGCCAGAAGATTCCGAGTGGTCCAACTGGTATGATGGTCCCAACGTTCACAAGGATTGGCTGCATACGCTGGGCAACCTGGTTCTGCTGAATCGCCGAAAGAATGCCGCGGCGGGGAACCTTGATTTCACAAAGAAGAAGGACGAGTATTTTAAACTCGACGATACAAGTCCGTTCATTCTGACGAATCAACTTCGGAACTATGAAACCTGGACGCCAGCCGATGTTAACAAACGCCGCAAGGAACTTCTGACGCGCCTGGCGCAGGCTTGGGACATCGAAGACAACTTCAACGCTTGGTGGGAAGAGCAGGGAAAGAATTCTCGATCCGGTATCTCTGGCAGCAGATGAGCGCGCGGGGCTATCGCAGAACCGAGCCGCCCGAACTTGCTCTCGATGTCGAGACGCCCACCGTCCTTGCGGAAATTCTAAGGCTGCATTTCGAAGATCTCGGCTACAGCATATCTGATCTTGACCGTGCGCTCTGTTCAAGCGCGGAGGATCTGCGCACACTGCATCCGCTTCCGGGCGGTGCACACCGGTTGCGGGTGGTGAAATAGCCGCGATTGTAACAAGATTCGCCCGGCCGCGGGCCCTAAGGTGGGCGGGTGCCGCCGGTGTTTGGCGGGAATTTGGGAAGGTTTTTTGGGGGATGCGCGAATCAAGTTTCTCGGAAAGATTCGGCTATGTTCCGCCCCCCGTTCCCTTGGGCAAGGATGATTTCCCGGACGCATTGCGAAACGGGTTGTGGGATGTTTGTCGTTTGCGATTAGAAGTATTTTTTCATCCAAATAGATTCCGCGAAGAAGTAACCTTTAGGCTTTGGGAAGAAGTAACCTTTAGGCTTTGGCACGATTTCTTTCAGATTCCAGCAGACAGTCGTCCACGTGATGCGTACGGTTTAGATCGTAGAAAAGCAGTGCAATTCATTCGGAAATTCTTTTTCGAGCGTGAATTCTATAAAGTCTACGATCTCATTGAGTTTCTGCTCAATGATTTAGCCGTATATTTAGACCGAAAGGACTTTGAAAAAGCACTCAACAGAGTGCTGGAGCGCGAGTGTGCCGCCTATCGGCTTATCAATGCAAGGTTCGTATCGGTAACTGACCCGGCGGAGGTTGAGAGCATTACCGCCGCGGCGCATTCCGAAGTGGATGGGGTAAGGCAGCACATCACACGTTCAGCAGAATTGCTTTCAGACCGCCAGAAACCGGACTATCGCAACGCGATCAAGGAAGCGATATCCGCGGTGGAGGCCGCTGTGGCCTTCGTTTCCGGCGAAAGCACTGGCGGCGTAAAGAACCTGAGCAAAGTTGAGGAACTGAAATTGCACCCGGCATTGTGCGCCGGGTTTGAAAAAAACTCTACGCCTATACCTGTGATGCGGGCGGAATCCGCCACGCCATTATGGAAAAGGGCGCGGATCTTACGTATGCGGATGCAAAATACATGCTCGTGGCGTGTGCGGCATTTGCCAATTACCTTATCACCTTAAAGCCAAACCCCTGATTTTGCCCGCCGGGCAACGGCCGGCTTGTTCCAAAAGGCTGCCGTGGCTGTGGCGGCAGGGCGCACGGGCCCGTTGCATGTCATCGCCTGTTGTGAAATACGGGGGGCAGGCAACACGCACCCGGATATCGTGTGCGGATGTGGTGCCGCCTGATCCGACAGACAGGACAAGCGGCCCGCCGAATGGGGGGTTATAATGACCGCGCTGGCTGAAACACCGCTTACTGCATTGCATGCGCAGCTGGGTGCCAGGATGATACCTTTTGCCGGCTATTCCATGCCGGTCCAATACCCGATGGGCGTCATGGGGGAACATGTGCACACGCGCCGGGCAGCGGGGCTGTTTGATATAGGCCACATGGGCCAGGTGCGCCTGCACGGGAACGGGGCGGCAGCGGCACTGGAGGCCCTTATCCCCGGCGACATTGCCGGCCTGCCCGCGGGACGCCAGCGTTACGGCTTTTTTACCAATGATGCGGGTGGCCTGCTGGATGACCTGATGCTGGCGAACCGCGGGGACCATATCCTTATGGTCACGAACGCCGCCCGTAAGGATGCCGATATCGCCCATATGTGCGCCCATATGCCCGCTGGTGTGACGGTTGACCCTGTAACCGACCGGGGGCTGATTGCATTGCAAGGCCCCTGTGCCGAAACAGTTCTGCACCGCCTGAACCCGGCCGCCAAAAACATGGCATTCATGGATGTGACAGATATGGAATTGCTGGGCCAGGCGTGCTGGGTTTCCCGCTCCGGCTACACCGGGGAAGACGGGTATGAGATTTCCGTGCCCGCCGCCGCGGCAGAGCCCTTGGCCCGGGCACTCCTGCAGTTTCCGGAAGTGGCACCTGTCGGGCTCGGTGCCCGCGACAGCCTGCGGCTGGAAGCGGGGCTCTGCCTGTATGGCCATGACATTGATGCCAAAACAACCCCGGTCGAGGCGGGGCTCGCCTGGGCCATCGGAAAAGTGCGCCGCACGAACGGCACCCGGGAAGGGGGGTTTCCGGGTGCCGGCGCAATCCTCGGCCAGCTTGTCCGCGGCACCCGGCGCAGGCGCGTTGGCCTTTTGCCCGAAGGCCGCGCCCCGATGCGCGCGGGTGTTGCACTTTTCGCGGACGATGGCGCAGAACAGGTCGGGGCCATCACATCCGGCGGTTTCGGCCCGACGGTCGGGCGGCCCGTGGCCATGGGCTATGTCCCTGCGGCACTCAGTGTGCCCGGCAGCACTGTCTATGGTGCGCTGCGCGGAAAACGCCTGCCGCTGACTGTTGCCACGCTGCCGTTCCGGCCGGCCAATTTCAAACGCTGATCCAGGAAGGAACCCATGAAATTCACCGAACAGCACGAATGGCTGCGCGAGGAAGGCGGCCTGATCACCGTTGGCATCACCGCGCACGCGACCGAACAATTGGGCGACATCGTCTTTATCGAACTGCCGGAGGCAGGCACCGACGTGTCCAAAGGCGATGAAATCGTCGTGATCGAAAGTGTCAAGGCCGCGTCCGATATCCTTGCCCCGCTCGACGGCAAAATAGTGGAAATCAACGAAGCCCTGGCAGAAACCCCCGCGCTCGTCAACGAAGATGCCATGGGCGCCGCCTGGTTTTTCAGGATGCGCCCGTCCGACATCGCCCCCATGGATGATTACATGGATGAAGACGCCTACAAAAAAATGACAGGATAGCCGGGTAACAGGAGGTACAAGATGGGATTCACACCGACGGACTACCTGCCCTACGACTTTGCCAATCGCCGCCATATCGGGCCGTCGCCGGCTGAAATGGCGGAAATGCTGTCCGTCGTGGGCGCAGAAACCCTGGATGGGCTGATCGATGATACAGTGCCCGCAAGCATACGGCAGGCACAGCCGCTCAATTTCGGGCGGCCGAAGTCTGAACGTGAACTTCTGCACCACATGCGGGTGACGGCATCAAAAAACAGGGTGCTGACAAGCCTGATCGGCCAGGGCTATCACGGCACTGTAACCCCGCCCGCTATCCAGCGGAATATTCTGGAAAATCCGGCCTGGTATACCGCTTATACCCCCTATCAGCCGGAGATCAGTCAGGGAAGGCTGGAGGCCCTGCTGAACTTCCAGACCATGGTAACGGACCTGACGGGGCTGGAGATCGCAAACGCCTCGCTCCTGGATGAGGCAACAGCCTGTGCCGAGGCGATGACCATGGGTTTGCGGATCGCAAAATCCGGGGCCCGGGCGTTCTTTGTGGATGAAAATTGCCATCCGCAGAATATCTCGGTCATCAGAACGCGGGCCAGGCCGCTCGGGATCAGGATCATCACAGGCGACCCGGGGCATCTGGACCCGGAACAGGTTTTCGGTGCGCTCTTTCAGTTCCCCGGCACATACGGGCATTTGCGCGACTTTACCGGGGCAATCGAACATCTTCATGCGGTGCGGGCCGTCGGGATCATTTCCGCCGATCCGCTGGCCCTGACGCTGTTCAGGGAACCCGGGGCCATGGGTGCGGACATCGCGGTGGGTTCCACCCAGCGGTTTGGCGTACCGGTCGGTTACGGCGGGCCGCACGCGGCCTATATGGCGACGAAACAGGCCTATGCGCGTTCCATGCCCGGACGTATCGTCGGTGTTTCCGTCGACAGCCACGGCAACCGCGCCTACCGGTTGTCCCTGCAGGCGCGGGAACAGCACATTCGCCGTGAAAAGGCCACATCCAACGTCTGTACCGCACAGGCACTTCTTGCCGTGATGGCCGGATTTTATGCTGTCTTCCACGGGCCGGAGGGTTTGAAAGCCATCGCCCAGCGCATCCACCGCAAAACAGCCCGGCTGCGTGAAGGACTGCTGCAGGCAGGCTTCACCGTCGCCCCGGCAACCTTCTTTGACACCATTACGGTGGAGGCCGGACCCCTGCAGGCGGCAGTCATGAAATCCGCCGTGGATGAAGGCATCAACCTGCGGGCGGTGGGGAATACCCGGGTGGGTATCACGCTTGATGAACGCACCCGGCCAGAAACGATAGAGGCCGTCTGGCGGGCCTTCGGTATTGAACGGGCGGACAGGGACTACACCCCCCATTACCACGTGCCGGAAAACCTGATCCGGGAAACGGGCTATCTTGATCACCCGGTCTTTCACATGAATCGGGCGGAAACAGAGATGACGCGCTACATGCGACGTCTTGCGGACCGCGACCTGGCCCTTGACCGTGCCATGATCCCCCTGGGATCCTGCACAATGAAGCTCAATTCCGCGGCAGAGATGATGCCCGTCAGCTGGCGGGAATTTTCGCAGCTGCATCCCTATTGTCCGGCGGACCAGGCGCGCGGCTACAAAGAGATGATCGATGACCTGTCGGATAAATTGTGCGCCATAACAGGTTACGACGCGATCTCCATGCAGCCGAATTCCGGTGCCCAGGGGGAATATGCGGGGCTTCTGGCCATCGCGCGCTACCATGAGGCCCGGGGCGCGGCACACCGCAATGTCTGCCTGATCCCGATGAGCGCGCATGGCACCAACCCGGCAAGCGCACAGATGGTGGGCTGGAAAGTCGTGCCGGTAAAGTCGGCGGAAAACGGCGATATTGATCTCGATGATTTTCGCGAAAAGGCGGAAAAAAACAGGGAAACCCTTGCCGGCTGCATGATCACCTACCCCTCCACCCACGGGGTGTTTGAGGAAACAGTAACCGGGGTCTGCAAAATCACCCACGCGAATGGCGGGCAGGTCTATATTGACGGCGCCAACATGAACGCGATGGTGGGGCTTTCCCGCCCCGGGGATCTGGGCGGCGATGTCAGCCACCTGAACCTGCACAAAACCTTCTGCATCCCCCACGGCGGCGGCGGACCGGGCATGGGGCCGATCGGCGTCAGGGAACATCTTGTCAGCCACCTGCCCGGGGATCCTCTGGCCGGGGAAGGGGCCGTGTCGGCGGCGCGTTTCGGCTCCCCATCGCTGTTGCCGATTTCCTGGGCCTATTGCCTGATGATGTCAGGCACAGGGCTGACACAGGCGACCCGCGTGGCAATCCTGAACGCCAATTACATCGCTAGGCGGCTTGAAGGGGCCTATGATGTGCTCTACCGGGGCCCGTCGGGGCGCGTGGCACACGAATGTATCCTTGATACGCGGCCCTTTGCGGTGCATGGAATCACTGCGGATGACATCGCCAAGCGTCTGATAGACTGCGGGTTTCACGCGCCCACGATGAGCTGGCCGGTGGCAGGTACGCTGATGGTCGAGCCGACGGAAAGCGAAACGAAAGCGGAACTTGACCGGTTCTGCGACGCGATGCTGGCGATCCGGGCAGAAATAGACGATGTGGCGGCCGGGCGTATGGATGCGCGGAACAACCCGCTGAAAAACGCACCGCACACCATGGAAGATCTGGTGCGTGACTGGGACCGGCCCTATAGCCGGGAACAGGGCTGCTTCCCGCCGGGGGCGTTCCGGGTGGATAAATACTGGCCACCCGTGAATCGGGTAGACAATACATTCGGGGATCGGAACCTGGTCTGCACCTGCCCGCCGATGAAGGCATACGCCGAAGCGGCGGAATAACCCGAAAACCGCAGAACCGGCGTATACCGCACCCATGCCGGGGCGTATACCGGTTTGTGCGCAAGGCTGTATCGGCCGCTAGCCGGGCCGCATTCCGCCCGTGCGGCGACCGGTGCCGATCAGCAGCACAAACACAAAGACCGCCCCGACAGAGCTGGTCACAATGCCCACCGGCAATTCCTGCGGCGCAAGCATCACGCGCGAAATAACGTCGGATGCGGTCAAAAGCGTGGCACCGATCAGCGCGGCGACCGGGATCAGATGGCTGTGCAGCGCACCCGTAAGGCCGCGGGCAAGGTGGGGAACCATCAGGCCGACAAATCCGATGACCCCGGCAACGGATACGAAAGTGGCTGTGGCGAGCGCGGCGACCAGGAACAGCCCCATCCGCAGCCGCCCGACCTGCACGCCGAGGCTGGCGGCCACGGCATCGCCCGCCAGAAGTGCATCAAGCCGGCGGCGGCAGAAAAAAGAAAAGACAAGAATCAGGCCGAACCCGGCAAGCACCATTGGCAGGGTTGTCCAGCGCGACAGGCCAAGCCCGCCCAGCATCCAGAACACAATGGAATGGGCCGCCCGGCTGTCGCCCGCGAAAATCAGATAGTTGGTGAGCGCGGCAAACAGGAAAGACACGGCAAGGCCGGCAAGGATTAGTTTTTCCGGTGTCCCGCTGCCGAGTCTGCGCACCAGCACCAAAACCACGGCTGTGGCGATAATCCCGCCGCAGAAGGCGGCAAGCGGCAGGGTCCAGAAGCCGAGCACGTCACCGGTGACAGTAATCACCAGCACCGCACCGGCAGCAGCACCGGAAGACAGACCGAAAAGGAACGGGTCCGCCAGATCATTGCGCGTGGCGGTTTGCAGGACGACGCCCACGATGCCCAGGCCCGCGCCGATGACGGCGGAAAACAGTGCCCGCGGCAGGCGCAGTTCCCACACGATACGGTGCATCGGTGCCGGTGCTGCCTCTGACAGGCCCAGGCCGGTGGCCACAGCACCAAAAATATCGCCCGCAGGGATTTTGGTGGTGCCGTAGAACACCGACAAAAGGACAAGGGCGGCAAGCAGCACCGCCCCCGAAAGATATACAAGACCCGGGCGATCCAAATCAGAACCGGTCCGGATGCATGGCCCGCGCCATCTTCCTGATCGCGGCGATGTTTGCGGGCCCGGGGGTCAGCTCCTCGTATCGCAGGCCGATCCAGCGGCCGTTCCTGACCGCATCGGTGCCGGCCATGACCGGATGATCCTGCAGAAACCTGAAGGTGTCTTCTGCCCCGTTGCCGGTCTGGTAGTCCAGCAGCACAAGGAATTCCGGATTTGCCGCTGCCACGGTTTCCCAGGAGGCCCGGCCCCAGGACGTATCCATGCCGCCGGTTACGCTGGTGCCGCCGGCGGCAGCGATCATCGCATTGGCGATGGCAAACCTGCCGGCTGTGAACGGCGCGTCGGCCGGCCCGTCAAGCAGGAAGACCCGCAGCCTGTCGGTATCCATGGTTTTCGCCCTGATCGCGGCCAGCTGATCTTTCCAGTCGGCGACCAGGGCATTGGCCCTGTCAGCCACTCCCATCACGGTGCCCAGGCGCACAACGTCGTCAAACAACAGGTCCATGGAGGCCTCCGGCCGATCCCTGTTCAGGTGTACGCAGCTTTCCGTCAGCACCATGGTTTTGATGCCAAAGGGGGCAAGCGTATCCGGCGTGACCTCACCGCCCGGCTGCATACCGTAGTACCAGCCCGCAAGGAACAGGTCCGGTGCGGCGGCCACCAGGGTTTCGACAGTCGGGTATTTCGGTGCCAGCTCCGGGATGTCGCCGCGCTCTTGTTCGAATGTCGGGCTTGTCTTGTACCAGCCGGTGATGCCTGTCAGGCCCACGATCCTGTCTTGCAGGCGAAGCGCGAAGGCCATCTCGGCCATGTTCATGTCGTGCACGACCAGCCGTTCCGGTATCCGGTCAAACATCAGCGGTTCCCCGCAGTTGTCGACCGTCACTTCGGCCAGGGCGGCACTGGTCGTGGCCAGCACCAGGGCAAGGGCGGTGGCAGGCAGGGGGGATACCTTTTGTATTTGCTTCATGTCGGGATCTCTGTTCTTTGGATATCGAGCGTGGGTATCTGTCGGCCCTGGTGGGGTAAAAGCAGATAATTCACGCCAAAGGTTTCACGCACGGACCGGGGGGTCAGCACGTCTGCGGTGCGGCCGAAGGCTGTCAGCCGTGCGTCTTTTAAAAGGGCTGCGTGACTTGCAAATTCAGGAATCATAACAAGGTCATGGACGACCATCACCACAGTGATGCCAAGTGCCGCGATCACCGACAGCATGCGCCCCTTGGCATCGGGGTCGAGGTGATTCGTCGGTTCATCAAGGAACAGAAGCCGGGGCTTCTGCGCCAGTGCCCGGGCGATATGCGCACGCTGGCGTTCACCGCCCGACAGCTGGCCGATAAGCCTGTCAGCCAGGGCAGTCAGGCGGGTGACGGCCAGGACATGGGCCATCGCGGCGGCGTGTTCCGCAGCGGAATGGTCTGCCCGGATCGGCATCTGGCCCAGGGCCACGTAATCTGCCAGGCGCAGGCGCGCGTCAGGGGTGGATTGCTGGCTGACAACCGCGATGCACCGCGCCCGCTGAACCGGGGCAAGTGTTGCCAGGCACCGGTCGTCAATCAGCACATCGCCGGCTGCCGGGGCCGCCATGCCGGACAGCAGGTTCAAAAGCGTGGTCTTGCCTGCGCCATTCGGCCCGGCAATCGCCAGAATTGAAACGGGCGGCAGGTCGAAAGTGACGTCCTGCACCAGGGCTGTGCCCGCAGCCGTCCGGGCTGTCAGATTTCGGGCAGCAAGCGTGGTCATGCCGACAATCCTGCCAGACATGCACATATCCGTGTGTAAAGTGCAGGGGACGGTTCGGTGGTACGGGCACCGCCGTTCCTGCTTTCGCGCCACAGTCGCGCAAAAGTGCCGGGCTCCGTCTTGCCCGTACCTGTTTCTATATCGCTGAAAACGCAGTTCGCACCGATGGCCAGGGGGCGGTTCAGAAGGGTTATTTGCCCGGTTCCCGGAAATTCGGGACGAAGAGTAACGGCAAAACGATTGTCTGGCATGGTACATCTCCGGTTTGAGTAAAATGTTATAATATAACATATAACGTGTCACACTGAAAGTCACAGGAATTAATAAACCATTGCCCCGTTCGGGCCATTTGCATGAATCCGTTATTGAGCCACAATTCAATGCCCCGTGCCGGATTAATCTGAAAGGGCAAAACGCCATACCATAACCTGCTACGCCCGGACGGCGGGTAGAGTCACATAACAAACCGTGCAGTGCCGTGCGGTCCCTGAAGCAAACCCAAAAGCAACGCCTGCAGGCTTTCCGGGCAGCGCGGGCAAACAAAAAGCAGGGGATACACGCGGTGAAGGATGCGGTATCGGGTGTCTGGTCAAATATATAATTCCCAAAGAGAGTGTGGCCGGACATGTCAGTGCCGGCTGTCTTGTCAGCATTGCCCCTTGCGGCAATCAGGTTGTCTGCAACACGAAATGTCCCGGGGAGACCTCTTCGTAGACTGATCGCCCGGGTGTGTAACCCGCCGGGTGGATAGGGGACGGGACGGGTTTGAAATTTATCTCCCCGTCCGCCGGCCGGTCGCGTGGGTCAGGGCGCGGGACCGCGGACAGCAGCGTCCTGGTATAGCTGTGCCGCGGATCATCAAAGATCACCGGGCGCGGCCCGATTTCCACAATCCGGCCCAGATACATGACCGCCACCTGGTGGCTGATCCGTTCGACCACCGCCATGTCATGGCTTATAAAGAGGTAGCTGATCCCCAGTTCCGCCTGCAGCTCCATCATCAGGTTCAGAACCTGCGCCTGCACCGACACGTCAAGTGCGCTGACCGCCTCATCCGCCACGATCAGCCGCGGATTGAGGGCGAGTGCCCGGGCAATCGCCACGCGCTGGCGCTGGCCACCGGAAAACTCATGCGGGTAGCGATCAAGGAAACTGGCGGGCAGGTGGCAGCGTTCAAAAAGCATGCGCGCCCGCTCACGCCGTTCCGCCGCCGTTCCGATGCCGTAGTTCACCAGCGGTTCCATCACCTGATCGACGACCTTGCGCGTTGGGTTGAGGCTCGCAAACGGATCCTGAAAGATCATCTGCATATCGCGGCGCGCCTCGTGCAGGGTCGCCTGCGACATCCTGAGGATATCCCTGCCGCCTATCAGAACCCGGCCCGACTGTGGCTGCTCCAATCGCAGGACGGATCGCCCGGCGGAAGATTTGCCGCACCCGGATTCACCCACCAGCGACAGGGTTTCCCCCTTGTGCAGGGTAAAAGACACGTCTTCCACGGCGTGCACATTGGCCACTGTGCGGCGAAAGAACCCGCCTTTGACAGGGTAGCGGGTGATCAGGTTCCTGACCTCCAGCACGACTTCTTCGCCCGGAACAAGCGGTTTGATCTCTATCGGGTTTTCTGCCCCCGGAATCGCCATCGGCGCGGGCAGGGTCTTGCCCTTCATCCCGCCTAGTTTTGGTACGGCGGCGAGCAGTGCCTTTGTATAGTTCTTTCGGGGATTCTCGAAGATCTCGGTCACCGGGCCTTCTTCAACAAGGTTGCCCCGGTACATAACCACCACGCGGTCGGCCATCCGGGCCACCACGGCCATATCGTGGGTGATAAAAAGTACGGCTGTCCCGGTTTCTTTCTTGAGCCGGTTGATGAGAGAGAGAATTTCAGCCTGGATCGTCACGTCAAGCGCGGTTGTTGGCTCATCGGCGATCAGCAGGCGTGGCTCACAGGCCAGGGCCATGGCGATCATTACCCGTTGGCGCATGCCGCCTGACAGCTCATGCGGATACTGTTTCAGCCGCCGCTCCGGCTCCGGAATACGTACGCGGCGCAAAAGCTCCAGCGCGGCTCTCCGCGCCGTCTTCGCGTCCTGGCCTTTATGCACGCGCAGGCCTTCTGTCAGTTGTCGGCCAACAGTGAACACCGGGTTCAGCGAGGTCATCGGCTCCTGAAAAATCATGCCAATCTGGTTGCCTCGGATCCTGCGCATCAGGCTGTTGTCGGCCTTGCGCAGGTCTGTTACATCCCCGTCTGCGGATCTGAATTTCAGTCGGCCGTTCGTAATCCGCCCGCCGCCGAATTCCACAAGCCGCATAAGCGACAGGGACGATACCGATTTGCCGGACCCGCTTTCACCGACCAGGGCTACTGTTTCGCCTGGGTTGATGTGGAAACTGACATCTTCAACTCCGGCAACCGCACCGGCGTTGGTATCAAACTCCACACGCAGGTTTTCGAAAGAGACAAGAGGTTGTCTGTCAGGCATGGCAGGCTCCGGTTTTGCCGGAAATACCCTGCGGGTGCCCTGTGGGCGTGTCAACGGCGCGGTCTTTCTCTCCTTAAAATTCGGCCCTCGGGCCACTGACCCGCCGGCATCCGCGTAAATTCAGTATCAGGAGAATCGCAATGGATCTTGGAATCAAAGGCAGAAAAGCCATCGTCTGCGCGGCATCGAAAGGCCTGGGTTACGGCTGTGCGGCGGAACTGGCGGATGCGGGTGTGGATCTGGTGATCAATGCACGTTCTGACGACATCCTGCATGAAGCGGCAGAGAACCTGCGTACCAAGGGCGTGGATGTGGTCGCCGTGGCAGGCGACATCACCACGGCTGATGTGCAGGCCGCAGTGGTGGAGGCAGCAGGCACACCGGATATACTTGTGAACAATGCCGGCGGTCCGCCGCCGGGCCTATGGTCCGATTGGGGGCGGGAGGATTTCATAAAAGCCCTCGACGCCAACATGTTGACGCCGATCATGCTGATGAAAGCCTGCCTGCCGGGCATGATGGATCGTGGTTGGGGCAGGGTCGTCAACATCACGTCCCAATCCGTGAAGTCGCCTATCCCGGTGCTTGGCCTGTCCAACTCCGCCCGGGCCGGGCTTACAGGGTTTGTCGCGGGTACCTCCCGCCAGGTGGCACCTTACGGGGTGACGATCAACAATTTGCTGCCGGGCATCCATGCGACTGATCGGGCCGACGGGCTGGATGGCGGGGTAGCGCGGCAACAGGGCATCACAATTGAGCAGGTGCGGGAACAGCGCTACGCCACTATCCCCGCCCGACGCTATGGCACGAAAGAAGAATTTGGTGCCGCCTGCGCGTTCCTCTGTTCCCGGTACGCGGGGTTCATCGTGGGGCAGAATATCCTTTTGGATGGCGGAAGTGTAAACAGCACGCTTTAGGTTCTGCCCCTGTTCCCCGCGGCTGAACCGGGTTCCGGGCCCGGAGGCGACAGTGGTGTCGGCCTGAACTTGCGGTTCCCCCGGTCATCTGTTACCTGACTGTATTAGTAAGGAACAGGGGCAAGGGCGTTGGCATCACGGTTGGAACTCAGCGGTATCACCCGCGACTTTGGTGGTTTGCGCGTGGTTGACGACGTGTCGCTGTCGCTGGATCCGGGCGAGGTTGTCTGCCTTCTCGGCCCCTCCGGCTGCGGTAAGTCCACCACCTTGCGCATCGCCGCGGGCATAGACCGGCAGACGAACGGCACTGTCAGCATCGACGGGCAAACCGTGTCAGACGCCCGCGACCATACCCGGCCGGAGTATCGATCTGTCGGGCTTGTCTTCCAGGATTTCGCGCTCTTCCCGCATCTTGATGTGGCGGGTAATATCGGCTTTGGTGTGCGCGACCGGGCTGAGCGGGCAGAACGTGTGAAAGACCTGCTCGCCCGTGTGGATCTTGCCGGGTTTGATCACAAGATGCCCCATGAGCTCTCTGGAGGCGAACAACAGCGTGTGGCACTCGCCCGTGCCCTGGCACCGCGTCCGTGTGTGCTATTGATGGATGAGCCGTTCTCGGGTCTCGATAACCGCCTGCGCGATGAGGTGCGCGATGCCACGCTCGCGCTTCTGCGGGCAGAGGATACGGCGGTGCTGCTGGTGACTCACGATCCGGAAGAAGCCATGCGCATGGCTGACCGCATCGTGCTGATGCGGGCGGGCAGGACTGTGCAGACAGGGGCACCCTATGAGATATACAATAAGCCGGTCGATGTGGCGGCCGCAGCGTTCTTCGGCGATATCAACGTGATATCCGGCAGGTCGGCGGGTGGAAAAATAGAGACATTTTTCGGCACCTTCCCGGCACCCGGCCATGCAGACGGGCCGGTAGAGGTCATCGTCCGCCCGCAACACCTGTGGCTTGACTTTGACCGGGGCGGCAACCGCCCGCAGGTGACCAAACGCGCCGGTACGCCCGTGCTCGGCACCGTCGAGCGTGCCCGTTACCTCGGCCACCAGAGCCTTGTTGAGATGCGCATGGAACCGGGCAACCTGCTGAAGGTCATTGTCCCCGGTGTGTTTCTGCCGGAACCGGGCCGTCAATTCTGGCTCACTGTTCCGCGCGACCGGGCCTGTGTTCTGCCCGGGCCATAGGCCTTGCGCGGCCTGCCGATTGCTGCTACTGGCAGGCCCCATGACCCGGACCTGCCGGACTGGTTGCTGTCTTACCTGCTGATATCCGTCGGGCGACCGGTTCCTGTTGTCTTGTGCACGGCGTACTTTCCCGCCCCCGTGGGCCACAGATTGCGTCTGGAAACATGATGACCGAAATCAGACTGACCAACACGAAAACCGGCAGGAGGGAAGTCTTCGAACCCTGCAACCCCAAAGATGTGCGCATGTATGTTTGCGGGCCAACGGTCTATGACCGGGCGCATATCGGCAACGCACGCCCGGTGATCGTCTTTGATGTGCTCTACCGTCTGCTGCGGCATGTCTACGGGGCGGGGCACGTGACCTACGCACGCAACTTCACGGATGTGGATGACAAGATCAACGCGGCGGCCCTGGCGCGAAAGCGGGCCGGGGCGGCGGGCACACTCGAGGATCTGATTCGTGCCCTCACGGATGAGACTATCGCCTGGTACCTTGAGGATATGGGTGCGCTGGGCAATCTGGAACCGGACCATGCCCCGCGCGCGACAGGGTATATCACCGAAATGGTTCGGATGATCGAAGAGCTGATTGAAAAGGGCCACGCTTACGCGGCGCACGGCCATGTGCTCTTTGATGTGGAAAGTTACGCGCCCTACGGGGCCCTGTCGGGCAGGTCGGGCAACGACATGATTGCCGGTGCCCGGGTGGAAATCGCGCCCTACAAGAAGAATCAGACGGATTTTGTGCTTTGGAAGCCGTCAGACGACGCGCTGCCCGGCTGGCCGAGCCCCTGGGGCCGCGGGCGTCCCGGCTGGCATATTGAGTGCTCCGCCATGGCAGAGAAAATTTTCGGCAAGACGTTCGATATCCACGGTGGCGGTAACGATCTGATGTTTCCGCATCACGAGAATGAGATCGCGCAAAGCTGCGCCTGTAATGGCGCGGACAGTTTCGCACGGGTCTGGGTGCACAACGAGATGCTGCAGGTGGAAGGCAGGAAGATGTCGAAATCGCTCGGTAACTTCTTTTCCGTGCGTACGCTGCTCGATCAGGGCTATCCGGGGGAAGTGATTCGGATGGTGTTCCTGGGCACACATTACCGCAAGCCGATGAACTGGACGCGGAAAAAGGCCCGGGATGCGGCTGCGGTGCTGCGGCGGTGGCGTGTCGCGGCAGACGGGGTGACGCCGGGTGATGTACCGCCACCGGTAATTGAAACGCTTGCCCATGATCTGAATACGCCCGGTGCCCTGGCGGAACTGCACACACTGGCAAGAATCGGTCATGCGGAAGACCTGGTCGCCGGAGCTCAATTGCTGGGCCTGCTTACGCCGCAAATCGGACATTGGGACTGGGCAGTGCGCAAGCATACCTTCGGCAACGTGCAATTCGCCGGCGACGGCAGCGAAACACATGGGCAACTGGCCCGCTCCATTGGCGAAAAATGGATGATGTTCAGGTCGGCAAAAGATTTCGCTTCAGCGGACAAACTGCGTGATGCAGCCGCCAAGGCAGGCCTGATGCTCAGCAATGATGCATCAGGGGGGATTACCGCGAAAAAGGAATCCGGTTTTGATCCGTCACTGCTGCAGCGGCTGCTGTAAGGTGTGGGGAAGGGGCCGCGATCTGTCGGCGGGGCTTTCTTAATCTGTCGTGCGCCTTTTGAAGTTCAGCCAGACAAGAGATGTAAAAGCCAGTGCCAGAAAAGGTACCATGGCAAGGTTGACAGTGGCCCAGCCGTCTGCCGCGTCGCCGCCGAAGCAATTCATCAGCCCGCCGGACGACAGCGACGCGATGGTGACGAGGCCGAAGACGGCGCAGTCGTTCATGCCCTGCAGGTGCCCGCGCTCGGCAGGTGTGTGGCTGTTCGCGAGCATCGCTGTGCTGCCGATGAAGCCGAAGTTCCAGCCCAGACCGAGCAGGATCAGCGCGGCGGTGAAGTTTGTCAGCTCAACGCCTGAGAGCGCTACGGCACCTGCAACCGCCAGAATCAGAAGGCCGAGCGCAACGATGCATTCCGCCCCGAAGCGGCTGATCAGATGGCCGGTGAAAAAGCCTGGCGCATACATTGCAAGCACGTGGAACATCACGATATCCGCCGCCTGGTTCTGCGAAAATCCGCAACCCACAACAGCAAGCGGCGTCGATGTCATCACCAGGTTCATCAGCGCGTAGGACACCATCGCGCAGATCATCGCCACCGCGATGCGGTGCGTGAGCAGCAGTTCGAACCGTGAACGCCCGCCGCCCGCCGCCACAGCCTTCCGCGGGCGCGGAATTTTCAGAAAGGCGAAAAGGACGAAGCCGGACAGGTTCAGAAGGATGATCGCCCCATAGATGCCGAGGAACGGCACAACGAAGGTGGTGTCAGTGACCCTGATCAGTTGTGCGCCGATGACGGCACCCAGCAGCCCGCCCGCCATGGTGTAGCTGATGGCGCGGGCGCGAAAACCGTCGGTCGCCATATCGGTGGCGGCGAAGCGGTAGAACCCGTGGGCGGACATGTAGATGCCGGTGAAATAACTGCCACAAAGCAGGAGCGCGAAGCTCTGCAAATAGAGCCCACAGGCGGCAATCCCCGCGCCGATGGCACCTGCGGCGGCACCGAGGCAGAACCCGGCGCGACGCCCGCAGCGTTGCATGAACCACGACAGCCAGGGGGCGGTTGTCATAGACCCGAAAACGATCATGGAAATCGGCAGCGTGGCGAAGCAGGCGTTGCCCGCAATCTGTTGCCCCGCAAGACCGCCGACGGTGAAAATCATTGGCAATTGCGCACCCGGAAGGGCTTGTGCCAGTATCAGAACGATAACATTGCGTCTGGCAATCCGGTCGTTGGGGGACCGGATGCCGGTGTCGGACACGGTCATGGGGCAAGCGGTATGCCGATTGTCCGTCCGCCACAAGGGCTTCCCCCCGATCGGGCCGAATCGATGATATGGGCGAAACTGCCGCTGATGCGGCCGATGCACAGGCCCATGGGCGACAGGATCGTGCCTTCGGCGTCCCGGGCGGTGAAAAGCGGCGCACCTTCAGCTTTCAGTGTGGTGGCGTAGTGAAATTCGTGCCCCGTGTGGGTACCGGGGAACGGGCCGGTGTCGGCTTGCAGGGTGCGATAGCCGATGTGCAGCCTGCGTTTCTCGAACGACGTTTCCAGCCGTAACAGCCCGGCCATCGGGTGGCGGGTGCCGTCTGCGTCAATCAGGCCGTCGCCCAATACCATATAACCGCCACATTCACCATAAACGGCCGGTGCATCGCGCAGGCCATTCATGAACGTCCGGTTCGCGGCGAGCCGCCCGGCGTGCAGCTCCGGATAACCGCCGGGCAAGATCACGAGGTCCGCCTCCGGCGGTGCCTCGTCGGCAAGCGGAGAGAAAAATTGCACCTCCGCCCCGGCCCTGCGCCAGTCGGCAAGCAGGTGCGGATAAACGAAAGCGAAGGCCTCGTCCCTGGCAACCGCAAGCCGCTGAGCGGGCGGTTGTGTGCCAGTCGTGGTCTCGGACACGGGGAGCGGTGCGGCCATGCCCGTTAGCAGGTCAAGATTGATGTTGTCCGCCGCCACATCAGCGGCTTTCGCCATAAACGCCTCCAGATCCGGATGTTCCGCCGCCTGCATCAGCCCGAGATGCCGCGACGGCCTGGAAATTTCCGCCACCTGCGGGACTGCGCCGAGCACCGGCAGGCCCAAAGGCTCCAGCGCACGCCGCAGCATAATCCTGTGACGCAGGCTGCCTACGCGGTTCAGAATCAGCCCGGCCACGCGCACAT
Source organism: Paracoccaceae bacterium (assembly GCA_014323795.1). Classification (GTDB taxonomy): domain Bacteria; phylum Pseudomonadota; class Alphaproteobacteria; order Rhodobacterales; family Rhodobacteraceae; genus Amylibacter. Next base: position 72,756 of record JACONK010000032.1, read on the forward strand.
CTGCCGAATGGTGTACAAAACCTTCGGCCAGGGCCGCTGCGGATTGTGCCTGTTTGGCGACATCAAGGATCAGAACGACCGGCAGCCCGAGGATTTGCGCAAGGTCGGCGGTGGCCCCGCGTCCGTCGGGCGGTGCCCCGTCAAAAAGCCCCATCGCACCTTCAATGATCAATGTGCCCGGCCCCTGTGCCAGCGCACGGATGCGTACGGGCGTCATCGCCCAGGCATCAAGGGTTACGCATGGCCCCCCCGTTGCCAGCGCATGAAAGCAGGGATCGATGTAATCCGGGCCGCTTTTCGCTGCCCGCACCGGCTTACCCGTCCGGGCAAGCGCAGCCAGAATGGCCAGTGTCACGGTGGTTTTTCCGGTTCCGGATGCGGATGCGGAAAGGATCAGGCCGCCCGCCACAGTCATGCGCTCTCTGCCGGGCGGCCGCGGCCCAATGGGTCCAGGTTGCGTGGCGCAGCCCCTTCGGCCATCGATACCCAGTCAAGCACTTGGCGCATCAGAACAGTGCGCCCGACGCAGATAATCGCCGGGGGCACCAGATCCGATGCAGCGATATCCGCCGCCAGCTGCTTGAGCGTCGTTTCCAGTTCCCTTTGATCGGGCGTCGATGCCCGGGCGATCACCGCACAGGGTTCATCGGCACTGCGGCCCGCTGCCATCAGTGCGCCTGCGATGCGTTCGGCATGTTTCATACCCATGTAGATCACGATCACCTGGCTGCCTTCGGCGATGGCACGCCAGTTGAACGATCCGGGTGTGTTGCCCGACTGGTCGTGGCCCGTAACGAAGGTCACGGACTGGTTCACGTCCCGGTGCGTAACCGGGATTCCCGCATAAGCCAACCCGCCGATGCCCGCCGATATCCCCGGGATGACCCGGATCGGCACTCCGTGTTGCACGAGCGTTTGCGCCTCTTCTCCGCCGCGGCCGAACACAAACGGATCGCCGCCTTTCAGGCGCAGGACACGCTTGCCCGCACGGGACAGTTCCACCAGTCGGAGCGATATATCGCGCTGCGTCGCGCTTGGCTTGCCGCCGCGCTTGCCAGCGTATTCGGTCACCGCCCCGGGCCTCGCCCAATCGAGAATGCGCGCCTCCACCAAGGCGTCGTAGACGATTACCTCTGCCTGTCGCAGCGCATTGAGCGCATGCAATGTCAACAAACCCGGATCCCCGGGGCCCGCGCCGCACAACCAGACCCAACCGGGATCGAGCGTCGGCCAATCAGCAGATGGGAGTGTTTCGGTCATCGTATCCTCTACGGTATCTTCTTGCTGCCCTGAAAACGCACCGTAAAAGCAGTACCCCTTCATCGGTTGCATTTTTCCCGGGACATGTTGTTTTCCGACGGAAAATTGGCCGAAAACGCCCCCTGAATTCATGATAGCGCGGGAAAGACAGGATTGGTTGAAACGGTTCATCCGGACGCGCAGTGCGCCCCCCACGGAACAGGAAGGCACTTTTGGCTGCCGCGTAGCCTGAAAACCCTTGCGGCCCGGGCCGCACCACCGCCAGATACTGACGATGAATGATACCCCTGACCTGCGGCGCGGCTGGACCACCGGCGCATGTGCCACGGCTGCGACCAAGGCAGCCCTGCAGGCCTTGTGGGGCGGGGTATTTCCTGCATCTGTCACCATCACCCTGCCAAAAGGGGAGACGCCGACCTTCCCGCTTGCCTATACCGGCCAGGGGGCGGGGTGGACCGAGGTCGGAATTACAAAAAACGCCGGTGATGACCCGGATGTGACCCACGGATGTCTTGTGAGCGTACGGGTCAGCATCGCCCCGGGCGGTATCACATTTAAGGCGGGCACCGGCGTGGGCAAAATCACCAGGCCCGGCCTGCCAATCCCGCCGGGCGAGCCGGCCATCAACCCCGTTCCCCGCCAGATGATGACTGATGTCGTGGAAGAACAGGCTGCGGCCTTCGGCCAGTCGGCAGACGTTGAAATAACTGTCTCTATCCCCGGCGGGGCAGAGATTGCGAAAAAGACCTGGAACCCGCGGCTCGGTATTAAAGGCGGTCTGTCAATACTTGGCACCACCGGGGTGGTGCGCCCGTTTTCCTGTGCAGCCTGGATCGCGTCTATCCATCGGGGTATCGATGTCGCCCGGGCATGCGGGCTGACCCATATCGCCGGGTGTACCGGTGCGACCAGCGAACGGGTGGTGCAGGGTCGTTTCGGATTGCCCGATCATGCCATGCTGGATATGGGAGATTTTGCCGGTGGCATGCTGAAATACCTGTGCCGCCACCCGATACCGCGCCTGACCATCGGGGGCGGTATCGGCAAGATGGCGAAGTTCGCGCAAGGGGCGATGGACCTGCATTCCTCCCGTTCCCTGGTTAATTTCGCGGCACTCAGCGATCTGGTCGGGCAGGATCTGACCGGCTGCATTTCGGTGCTGGAGGCCCTGTCGCGGGTCGGAGAACCGCTGGGACAGGCTGTGGCCACCCAGGCCCGCGCCGCAGCTCTGGGGCAATTGCGCGGTGCAGGGGTTGAGGTGGATGTGGTCGTGATTGATCGGGCGGGTACAATTGTCGGGGTGGCGGAATGAAACTGTTGGTGCTGGCAGGCACTGGCGAGGCACGGCGGCTGTGCCAGGGACTGGCATGCCTGGACGTGACAGCGTCGCTTGCCGGTGTTACCCGGGTGCCGTGTGACCTGGGTGTGCCGACGCGGTTCGGCGGATTTGGCGGGGTGGATGGCCTGCGTACCTACTTGCGTACGGCTGCAATTACCCATCTGATTGACGCGACCCACCCGTTTGCCGCCCGGATAACAGCCAACGCGGCGCAGGCCTGCGCGGCAGAGGAAGTTGCCCACCTCATCCTGCAACGTCCGGGGTGGCAGGCGCAGCCCGGCGACCAGTGGCATTGGGTGGCCGACCTGGCAGAGGTACCCGGGCTGATCCCCACGGCTGCCACGGTTTTCCTGGCCACGGGTCGCCAATCACTGGCTGATCTGTCCGGTCTTGCCCCGCAGCGGGTGCTGGCGCGAATCATTGATCAGCAGAGTGCCGCGTTTCCCTTTGAAGGCGGCAGCTATATTTTTGGAACCCCCCCTTTTACGGTGGAAGAGGAGGTTGCCTTTTTCCGCACCGAACGGATCGATTGGGTTGTGGTTAAGAATGCAGGCGGGGCCGCATCCTATTCCAAACTTGCGGCGGCACGGCATGTGGGCCTGCCAGTGGCGATACAGTGCCGACCCGCCTTGCCCGCAGGTGTGAATGTGGTGGAAACCGTGGAATCCGCGCAAGCCTGGGCGGGTGCGTGAGGCGTATCACCGGGCAGGCAGACGTGGATGCAGGCACCGCGTGGCTTGTGGCACAAGAACCGCGCTTTGCCGAAGTTCTGCAGGCCACAGGTTCGCTGCCCCTGCGGCTGAAACCCGATGGGTTCATCGCGATCCTGGGCGCGATTGTCAGCCAGCAGATATCTGTCGCCTCTGCCTCTGCGATTCGGGCGCGGGTCGCGGCGGCAGGCCTGACAGACCCTGGCGCAGTGTGCGCGACGGGGGAGGCCGGCCTGCACGCCTGCGGGCTTTCACGCCCGAAGATCCGTTACGTTCTGGCCATTGCCAAAAGTGAGATTGACTGGCCTGGCCTGCGCGACCGGGACGATGCCTTCGTCCGCGCCGCGCTGATGGCATTGCCGGGGGTTGGCCCGTGGACAGCGGAGATCTACATGTTGTCCTCTCTCGGGCGTCCGGATGCCTTTCCGGCGGGCGACCTGGCCTTGCAGGAGGCGGCGAAAGCACTGTTCGATCTTGACATCCGCCCGTCTGAAAAGATGCTTGCCCGAATGGCGGCGGCGTGGTGTCCTTGGCGGGCGGTCGCGGCCCGGGCACTTTGGGCCTGGTACCGGCACATCAAAGGGCGTGAAGGGGCAGGATAATGCTGCAATCGAAACGGCGCGGGGGGGCACAGGGCACTGCCAAACGGCTGGTGATCCTTGTTCATGGATACGGGGCTGACGGTGGCGATCTGATCTCGCTCGCCGATTCGCTGGGCCCGCATATGCCAAACACGGTCTTTCACGCCCCGGACGCGCCAAACACATGCAGCATGAACCCGATGGGGTATGAATGGTTTCCGATCCCCTGGATAGACGGATCAAGCGAAGAGACCGCACGGGCGGGCTTGGCCCGGGCGGCTGAAATGTTCGATGCCTGGCTGACAGGGACGATGACGGCAGAGCGCGTCGGGCCGGAGGCAACCGTGCTGGTCGGCTTTTCCCAGGGCACGATGATGAGCCTGCACGTTGGCCCGCGCCGCGCGGATGCACTGGCCGGCATTGTCGGCTTTTCCGGTCGCCTCCTGGCACCGGAGAGGATTGACGAGGTGACAACAAAACCGCCCGTGCTGCTGGTTCACGGGGACAGGGACGACGTGGTGCCACCGCAATCCCTGCCAGAGGCGGCGCAAGTGCTGTCAAAGTCCGGGTTTGAGGTTCACACCCACATCTCCAAAGGAACTGGCCACGGTATTGCCCCTGACGGGCTGCGCCTGGCGTGCGGATTTATGAAAGACAAGCTGGGGATTACCGCCCGGGATGCGGCCCCCCCTGGCCAACGGCCGGTTCCCGGGCGTATTTCGGAACAGAAGCACAGAACCCCGCCTGCCGCCTGAACAGCATTGAGTGTTCTTGATTCAGGTGTGTGTTGTGCTGTCTGTGCCTGGACCGATAGTGGCAGTTGATTCTGATCAGAAATCGGTGATGGTCTTGTTGTGTAAGCGTTGATGCGAATCTCCGCCCTCTTTGCCAGGGTGCTGCCCCCGGATTGCGCTGGTGCAGGGTTATTGCATTAGCAGCATCAGGAGTTGCCACACGCCACCATAAAAGGCTGTGCAAGGGGCGAACACCCTTAAGGCGGGCTCTTTGGAGGCTTTGGTATGAACCCTGTGCCGGATTTCCCCGGTCGCCTTTCCCTGCCCTCACTCCTCATCCTCCGGCAGGTCGTCGTCGCCCAGGATCCGGGTGCGTGTTTGCAGGGCATCTCCGATGATTTCCCGTACGCTTTCAATAATAAGTTCGGCGCGGCTGTGACAAAATCCCTCAAATTTATCGAGGTTGAAACCTTCTGCCCAGGAAGGTTCCCGTGGGTCGCCGGGAATAAAGCTATCACGCATGCGTCGTGCAAACCCGTCCAGCGTCCCTGACCTCCGGGAGTCGCGCACAAGTTTGCCAAAATAATCGCCGGGATACCCGGCACCAAGACTTCGGTTGACACTGCGTGACAGCAATATACGGTTGCAGATACTGTCCAGCAGTTTGAGCGGCAGTCCATGCTGCTTGTGCGCATGACGCGGGAAAATATGGTGATCGTCCAGCTCGGTTTCACTATTAATCAGGTTGCCGAACAGATCTTCACGCATCGTTATGGCGAACACATTCTGCAGGGATTTGTATCTGACATCCGAAGGCTGTAAGCCCAGCACGGTTTCTACGCCAAGATTGACTATCTCCGGTTCAAGCTGTTTGTTGCCTTCAAGATACTCTTTCAGGGCAACAAAATCGCGAGAGGTGTTGTAGTTGGAGGCTGGTCCGGCACCCGCCTGTGTGATTTTGCTGAAATACCAGCGCCGCACAACGGGGTCAGTGTCCAAGGGATTTGCCGAGTTCATCCGGTTCTGCAGGCTTCGATACGCCGCAAGGGGCACCAGAATGATTTCATTCGGCAGTGTCCTCTTCATCCCTTCGCTTCTCGGCCGTGCGCCCTGGGCACGTGCCCATCGGAATGTTTCCGCGAGTGATTGTGCCGCACGCCTCCATTCTTCTTCCATCCCGACGGGATTAAGCCTGAACAGGTTGCTGCGCGTCGGTTCATAATTCTTGCCCTGTTGGGCAGCCTGGACAAGGTGCAACACCTGCAAGACACGTTCGCCGTCAACCTCAAACTCCCTGAGAACAGGATGTTGTGTCAGCGTCTCATTCCAGAGTTCCCGCAAATCGGGTGCAGGAAAAAACTTCGCAACCGCAAGGTCAAAGGTTGTCAGGCGTTTACCGGTGCTGTTGATCGTTTCAAACACGCGGCATACGGATTCAACCCCGCTTTCACGTTCCAGCACAACGACTGGCACCTTATAATTGCGTATTGTTTCGAAAATCCCCTTTACCTTGGCAGCGGCTTCACGTCTGTCTGTTTTGCCCCATTGTTCAAAATCTTCAGAATCTTCAAAATACTCGCTCACATAGATATCTGTTTTTTGCTGTTCCAGTATCAAATCCGCACGCAGGTACCGGTTTTTGATTTTTCGGTCGGGGTGATTCTCACCGGTACGTTTATGGAACTTAAGCCATCTCGTGGCAGTCTCGTCTTTGTGATCAATCAAGGTTGGCAGGTGGACATAGCAAACCTTGTCCGGGTCGGCATTTTGAAACACACGAAAGATGGATGTCAGCCGCTGCTGCCCGTCCAGAACATAATGGTTTTCGTCTGTCGATACGGCGGATTGCCCACCATCACATTCGTGATCCTGCCCGTCGCGAATTACGGCATCAATGCTGCGCCAGCCGATTTCGAATTCCGGGCTGCGCAAAAGCAGCAGTAGGGATCAGATCGGATAGGAACGCGACATTGAATCCACAAGGAGGCGCATTTGCTGCCGATTCCATGTAAAATCGCGCTGGAACTGCGGAATGGTCAGGCTTCTGCGGGAAGCCTTGGCAAGAATATCTGAAAGGCTGTAGCTTGTCGTCTGCATGTCACTTCTTTCCCGGCTGGTCGATCTTGCGGTTATGTGTCGAAAGCGGCGGACATTATCTTCGCCTTCGGCCATTCTTTGCCGACAGTGTGCCTGATTTTGGGCGACGGATGCAAGGGGGACGCCGGAGCGGCAAGGCGGGTCACTTCTGTGACCGGAATCGTGAATGCGCTGCCCACCCTGATGCCCGGGGATCGGTGCACAGTCGCGCACTGGTGCCGGAGGGCGACCGACAAATGCCCTGAACGTGACACGCGGCCTGCCGGAACAGCAAATCCACTTGACCCTATGGCAGGGCGCGCCTAAGCCGGATTCCGTGGCGATTTGTCAGCCGGATTGCGGGCCACATTAAACATTCTGCTAAAGAGGCCGGGATTCCCAAAAATCTCCGGCACGTTTGTCCGGAGCTTTTTGTCGGGAAGGGATCGCGAAGATGGAAGAACTGCATGCGCGCACGAAACTGGTGCACACAGGCACCCGCCGCAGCCGGTATGGGGAGGCAAGCGAGGCACTCTACCTGACCCAGGGGTTTGTCTACGACAGTGCTGAACAGGCACAGGCGCGGTTTGTGGAACCGGGCGAGGATGAGTTCATCTACGCCCGCTACGGAAACCCGACCGTGCGCATGTTCGAAGACCGGATTACGGCCCTGGAAGGCGCACAGGCCGGTTTCGCCACGGCCTCTGGCATGGCTGCCGTGAACGGGGTGCTGATGGCACTTCTGTCCGCCGGAGATCACCTTGTGGCAGCCCGTGCGCTTTTCGGGTCATGCCTCTATATCTGCGAAGAGATCCTGCCGCGCTTTGGTGTGGAGGTAACTTTCGTTGATGGCACCGATATTGACGCCTGGACAGCGGCGGTGCGGTCTGACACGAAGGTGTGTTTTTTTGAATCCGTTTCCAACCCCGTTCTGGAGGTGATCGATATCAGGGCCGTGTCCGGGGTCGCGCATGGCGCGGGGGCTGTGGTTGTGGTCGACAACGTCTTTGCAACCCCTGTGTTTCAGAAAAGCCTTAATCTTGGTGCCGATGTTGTCATCTATTCCACCACCAAACACATAGACGGGCAGGGGCGCTGCTTGGGCGGCGTGGTGCTCGGTTCACGCGAATTTGTGCGCGGCCCCCTGGAAACCTGGCTCAAGCACACGGGCGCGGCGATGTCGCCCTTCAACGCCTGGGTGATGCTCAAGGGCATGGAAACACTGGTGCTGCGGTGTGAAGCGCAGGCCAACACGGCAGAATTTCTTGCAAACAGGTTAGGCGGGCATGAAAAACTTGCCCGGGTGATTTTCCCCTTTGCAGGGGATCACCCGCAGTGCGCCCTTGCCCGGGCGCAGATGTCGCTGGGGGGGACGGTGCTGTCGCTCGACCTCAGGGGCGGAAAGCCTGCCGCCTTCAAATTCCTGAATGCACTTAAAATCATCATGATTTCCAATAACCTGGGGGATGCGAAAAGCCTTGCCACCCATCCGGCGACAACAACCCACCAGCGGCTTTCGGCCGACCAGCGTACCTTGCTCGGCATCACCGATGGGCTTGTGCGCATATCGGTCGGGCTGGAGCATCAGCACGATCTGCTGGAAGACATTTCACAGGCACTTGCAGCCGCGTAAATCCGAATTGCCCTGGCCTTCTGGAAAATGAAATACTTGGTTCCTTCATGCGTCGGGTATCCGCAGCACTCCCGGTGCGCCGCCCTGCACAGCGAAAATGCTGGAATGGGTTCTTCTCCGTCCTATGTCTGGCGGGCAACAGTTTAATCAAAAGGACGTCATGAACTGCCAAGACCCGGAATGTGAGACCGAAATCAGGCCGCCTGCCCTTTTGGGAGAGGATGCGCATACGACCCATGCGCCACAGCGGCCTTGGGAAGGCTGTGGCGAACATCCCGCATTTGCCAATCCGGCACCGGACACAGAAGCGGAGGTGCCCGGGCACGGCGACACATGCCCGGTACTCAGCCGAACCTACCCGACAGATATTAAGGCCGACAAAAGTTACATCGCCACCTTGCCGGATCTGCAAAACGGCCCGGCGAGCCTGATTCGCGGTGCCAGGCGGGCCATCCAGCACGTAGGCATCTCGAACTTTCGCCTGCCCCTGCGCTATCGGACACGGGACAACGGGGACATGACGCTGGAGACGTCGGTTACCGGTTCTGTCAGCCTGGAGGCGGACAAGAAGGGCATCAACATGTCCCGCATCATGCGGTCGTTCTATGCACACGCTGAAAAGCTGTTCAGCTTCGACGTGATTGACGCGGCTCTCGATGACTACAAGGAGAGGCTGGAAAGCTTCGACGCCCGCATCGCGCTGCGGCTGTCTTTTCCGATGAAGATGCAAAGCCTGCGGTCCGGTCTCAGCGGTAACCAGTATTATACCATCGCGCTGGAAATGGTGGAACGGGACAGCCTGCGCACACGCATGATGCACCTCGACTACGTTTATTCCTCCGCCTGTCCATGCGCGCTGGAACTGTCAGAGCATGCCCGTCGTACCCGTAACCAACTGGCCGTGCCCCATTCCCAACGTTCGGTTGCGCGCATCAGTCTGGAAGTGATGCCGGGTACGACGCTGTGGTTTGAGGATATCATCGATATGGCACGCGAGGCGGTGCCAACAGAAACGCAGGTCATGGTCAAACGCCAGGACGAACAGGCCTTTGCCGAACTGAACGCCGCCAACCCGATCTTCGTGGAAGACGCGGCCCGGCTGTTCACCGAACAGCTGGAGGCGGACCCCCGTGTGGGTGATTTTCGCGTGGTGGCGAGCCACCAGGAAAGCCTGCACAGCCATGATGCGATCTCGGTTCTCACGTCGGGCGATCTCTTCGCTTCCGACAGCATTGACCCGCGGTTCTTCGAAAGCCTGATCCACCGGGGCTAGGACACACCCGCTTGACTTGTACGCAGGACGCGGCCAGGGCTTTACCCATGTTTGACATGCGCCCGACGGCATATGTGACCGGCCTCATCGTGGCCGCGCTGGGTGCCACGATGCTGGTGCCGCTCGGCATTGAACTCTACGATCAAAACGGTCAATGGCGGGTGTTCGCCGTTTCGGCAATCATTACCTGCGGCAGCGGTGTGGCCGTTTCACTGTCAACGAACGCCTGTCCATCCACCCGGCTCACGCTGCAACAAACGTTTCTCCTGACTACCGGTGTGTGGTTCGTGCTGCCAATCTTCGCCGCCATACCTTTCATGCTGGGGGCCACCAATGCCCGCGCCGTCGATGCATTCTTTGAGGCAATGTCAGGGCTGACAACCACCGGTGCTACTGTGGTAACCGGGCTCGACGAACTGCCCCGTGGACTTCTGTTCTGGCGGGCGATGATGCAGTGGTTTGGCGGCATCGGTATCGTCATTGTGGCCATGGTGTTTCTGCCGGTACTACGGGTCGGCGGCATGCAGATATTCCAATCCGAAGAGTTTGACCCCCTTGGCAAGATTCTGCCGCGTGCAGCGGAAGTCGCCCGGCGCATCTTTGTCATCTACGCAACGCTGACGATCATCTGCCTTGTTGCCTATCAGGTTGCGGGTCTCGGTATATACGACGCTCTCTACCACGCGCTGACAACCATTTCAACCGGCGGGTTTTCCAGCCATGATGCGAGCTTCGGGGCCTTCAAGGGGGGCGCGGAATACGTCGCGTGCCTTTTTATGCTGCTCTCGGCCCTGCCTTTTGTGCGCTTCGTCCAGTTGATGGACGGGTCCGTCAAACCATTGCTGGCGGACACCCAGATTCGGGTTTTCTTACTGACATATGCCGGGGTGGTCGGCGGAATTGCCGCCTGCCTTGTGCTGGCAGATGGCCGGGCGGTGGAGCCTGCGGTGCGGGAAATTGTCTTCAACGCGGCCTCGATCATGACAGGTACCGGCTATGCCAGCACCGATTACCAGCTGTGGGGCCCCTTTCCCGTGATGACCCTTTTCCTGATTGGCCTGATCGGCGGCTGCGCCGGTTCCACCAGTTGCTCGGTCAAAATCTTTCGCTACCAGATCCTCTTTGCCTCGATCTTCACCCAGATCAGAAATCTGCACAGCCCCAGCGGCGTTTTCACCGTGCGTTTCAGCGGGCACCCGGTCTCGGACGAGGTCATTGCCTCTGTCATCGCGTTCTTCACCATGTTTTTTGTCACCCTCGTCGTACTGGCAGTGGGATTGAGCATGACGGGTCTCGATCTGACCACATCCGTGTCGGGTGCTGCCGCGGCACTTGCCAATATCGGCCCGGGTCTGGGGGCAGAGATCGGGCCCGCGGGTACCTATGCCGCACTCAATGATACCGCCAAGTGGCTCCTGTCTTTCGGTATGCTGATCGGCAGGCTGGAGTTGATGGTCGTCTTTGTATTTTTCACCGTGAACTTCTGGCGACCCTGATGTGCACCGGGAGCCGGAAGAAGCACCCGTATCCATAACCGACCTGTGGCGTGACCCAATTCGCCAGCACTGCAAAAGAGATCCGGGATATGCCTGTACCCGGGCTTTGGCACACCGGGCGAAGCGCGGCCTGCGGCCAGGGGCGGCAGGATCGGGGTTCGGGACCGGCCAGTTGTGGCTATCGCCGGGGATTACGGGTTTCAGTATACGCTTCAGGGGCGGGCGATGGTGCCCGGATTCTGCCTGCCAATCATCCTCCCGGACAACGGCAAACCGAAAGAGACCGGGGATTGCATGGTCCATGCGCAGTTTGCGCCCCAGGCGGTCGTTGCCCGAAACCCGGATTTTTGCAGGCCGGTGTGGCCGGGCGGGGCTGCAGGTGCCCGGCCCGATACGCCGTCAGGGGATGCAATCGGTGGCCGGGGCACCGGGCCGTGACGGCCCCGCACTGATCTGTGTGCCGGCCGGGCCCGCATGATTTTTCGCCGCAGCCGCAGCTGATTTTCATACGTCTGCGCACCCCTTGCACCGCCTGGTTTTTTGCGCAAGGATTATCCGCGAAAAGGAGTGCCGATGAACATCAATGATCGCATCGTCGCCGGGTTTGTGGCCGGCGACGTGGGCTTTGTCACCACCGTTCCCTGCAAGCAGCTGGCAGGGGTAATTGACGCACTGGAAGCGCACCCGGACATCATGCACGTACCCTCCAACAAGGAGGATGAGGGTATGGGGCTGTGTGCCGGTGCCTGGATGGGCGGTACACGGCCGGCGATCATCATGCAGAACACGGCAATCGGCGTGACCATTAATACGCTGGTCACCCTGATTCAGTATTACCGCATGCCGCTGCCGATGCTGATCAGCTATCGCGGCGAGCTGGGTGAACCGGTGGCCTGCCAGGCAGAGATGGCAGTGCATACCAAAGCCCTGCTGGCGCAGATGCATATCCCGACCTACCACTTTCACCAACAGTCGGACGTGGAAGAATTCGACGCCATCCTGGAGTACACCTTCATGTGCAACAAACCGGTGGCAATCCTGACCGACGCAACCTTTTGGGGAGGATACTGAGATGATCCGCAGCGCGGTTCTGGCAGAACTCAAGGATATCATCAGCGACGAATTCGTCGTTTGCAACATCGGTATACCGAGCCAGGAGCTTCACGCACTTGACGATCAGCCGACAAATTTCTATATGCTGGGAACCATGGGGCTGGCGAGTTCCATCGGGCTTGGCTTGGCCCTTGTGCAAAAGCAAAATGTGATCGCCATAGACGGGGACGGCTCGATCCTGACCAATCTGGGCACACTGGCGACTATTGCGAACAACGCGACCGGAAACTTCACCCTGCTGATTATTGACAACGGCTCCTACGGGTCCACCGGCGATCAGCCGACCTATGCCGGGCAAAAGACAGCACTGGCAGCTGTGGCCAGGGCCTGCGGGTGCAGGAATGTGGCAGAAGTTCCGGGGAAAGAGACAGCCGCGGCGGTGAAAGCGGCCCTGGCGTGCGACGAGATGACAATTATCGTATCAAAGTGTGCCAGCGGCAACAGGAAAGAACCTGTGATCACGATGGATCCGGTTGTGATTCGTGATCGCTTCATGCGTACGCTGGCGCAGCGGAACGGCAACGTACCAAAAGAAGGCATCCGGGCCGCAGGTTGAGATGATGCGAAAGGCAGCGGCGTGCCGAAGGTCGGGATGCATCCTGCCCGGCCCTGCGTCTTTCCTGCCCCGGGCAGACTGGCCCGTGCGCCGTTGACGCCCCGAAGCCCTTCCCATAAACGGTGCCCGAACACCCAGCCCTGCCGGACCCTGTGCCCATGACAACCGACACGCCCCGTTCGTTTCAGGAGATTGTCCTGCGGCTGCAGAACTATTGGGCGGAAAAGGGGTGCGCGATCCTGCAGCCCTACGACATGGAGGTTGGCGCGGGCACTTTCCATCCGGCGACGACCCTGCGCGCGCTCGGCCCCAGGGCCTGGGCCGCGGCCTATGTGCAACCCTCCCGCCGCCCGGCCGACGGGCGTTACGGCGAAAATCCGAACCGGTTACAGCACTATTATCAGTACCAGGTGCTGATAAAGCCTGCGCCCCCTGATCTGCAGGAGCTCTACCTCGGGTCGCTCGGGGCCATCGGCATTGACCTGGCACTCCACGACATACGCTTCGTCGAAGATGACTGGGAAAGCCCGACGCTGGGGGCCTGGGGGCTGGGATGGGAGATCTGGTGCGATGGCATGGAAATCAGCCAGTTCACCTACCTGCAGCAGGTTGGCGGGCATGATTGCAGGCCTGTCAGCGGGGAACTGACCTACGGGCTCGAGCGGCTGGCCATGTATGTGCTCGGCATCGACCATGTCATGGACATGCCCTTCAACGATCCGCAAGTGCCTCGCGCGCTCCGCTACGGTGATGTTTTTCGCCAGACGGAAGAGGAATATTCCCGCTGGAACTTCGATATGGCGGATACGGATACGCTCCTGCGGCATTTCAGGGATGCGGAGGCTGAATGCGCGCGCATCCTCGCCGCCGGGCATTTGGATACGAAAACGGGCAAGCGCATCATCATGGCGCATCCGGCCTATGACCAGTGCATCAAGGCAAGCCATATTTTCAACCTGCTGGACGCGCGCGGCGTGATTTCCGTAACCGAACGGCAGGCTTACATCGGTCGGGTGCGCACCCTTGCCAGGCGGTGCGCGGATGCTTTTGTGCTGACTGAAGCCGGGGGGGGTGCAACGTGAACGGGAAGGGGATCGTGATCTTTCTGACAGCCGTCTCCGCCATTGCGGGCGCAGGGCTTTGGTATACGACGAACCATTCCTATTATACCGAGGTCACGGCGGACAGCGTGATACTGCAGGGTGCTGCATGGCCAGTGGCGGATTACCGCGGAATTGACGCGGAAAGTTCCCCCCTGAAACGGCGCGCCTGCTTCGTGGTCGACTGGGACTATGTGCCGACCGATACCCACAGGAATGACGCAGAGCCCCTGCGTGCGCCCTATTGGTTCGACTGTTTTGATGCGGAAACCATCGCCAGGGACATCGCCGCCGGGCGGGCAACCGTTCATCTGGCTGCGCGGAATGAACCCTTTGGGTTCAGCTCTTTTGTCGCGCAATACCCGGACGGGCGGGCCTACCTCTGGCGTCAGCTCAACGCATGCGGGCAGGCGCAGGCAGGGGGCGGTTCTGTACCGGAGGGATGTGAAGAGGGAGGCATGGCAGATAACCCGGTGCCGATGAAAACCCCCGATGGCGCACACCTGTCCCGGCCGGTGGTGGTTACCGCCGAAGCACTGCAAGGGGAGTTCCCGAACGGCCGAACACCGCCTCTTTGGGCCTGCCGCACGGTGCTGATGAACCATTCCGCGCCTGCGGAAAGGGGATGACATACCTGACCAGACATTCGATACCACATCCTTCGGGGCAGATGTGATGGAACACTAATTTCAAACCCGGCACCGTCCGGACCGGTGATAACCTTCCTGTCATGCATGGGATGAATTCCAATTGCATTGAAATGACAGGGATAACACGCTGGAGGGCCGTGGCAGGGATGACCGTCTGTGGGGGCTGGCGGGGATGATATCCTTTATGGCAAGGATGGCCACGATACGATGCACGGCGGGGACGGCAACGATTGGGCTGGCTACGCGGGCTCTGATGCGGCGGTGCAGGTGAACCTGCGCGGCTCCGCATTCTGAACGGCGGAACGGACGGTAGAGGGGGTAGAATCGCACACCGTGGTTATCACCTGGGGTAACGCACCAGACAGCATCAGTTTGTCCGGCTACAGCAGCGTTGAGGGTATTTCCGCCACAGACTTCATCTTCGTCTCCTGGACCGGCCAATCCCCGGACTCCGGCCCAAAACAGAAACACAAGGAACCACCCGCCTGCCCATGGGCCTTGCGCTTGCCAGGCCCATGGGCAGGCAGGATCTTGCGCTCTTTCGGAAGCTCGTACACCATGAAAGACCGACCGGTTAACCGGCAATTAACGCCCGCTGCATGAGGCGTTCACCCCCCGTATCTGCCCCGTATCCGACGTTGCGTCTGACCCTGGATACATCAGGACGAAAACCGGGTGCTAAACCTTCTGCCCGAGGCGGAATTCGAGGTGGGAAGTCTGTGTGATCAGCTATATACTGACCCCAGGCCGGGGGTGCCTTGCCGGTTGCGCCTGCCGGGCGGACCTTGGCCGTTTTGAGGCGGGCAGGTGTGCGGTGGCCCTGGACAGCGGTGCCGCCTGCTGCGCCGGGGTACCCGGTACAGGCCCGATGACGGGAATTTGCGATGACGGTCGGGCCCTTGTCCGGCCCTGGCGGATGGGTGGATGCTTTGGCTGACCTGCTGTTGGAATTATTGTCCGAAGAAATCCCGGCATCCATGCAACGCCGGGCGGGCGACGATCTGGCCCGGCTGGTGACGGCCGCCCTGGCCGATGCCGGGTTGCGTTACGACAGGGCGCAGGCTTTTGTCACGCCCCGGCGGTTGTGCCTGCGCGTGGAGGGGCTGGCCGACCGTTCCCCCGACATCCGCGAACACCGCCGCGGCCCCCGGGCGGATGCCCCGGACAGGGCGGTTGAAGGTTTTTGTCGCGGTGCCGGAGTGCCCCGCGCCGCGCTGGAAATCCGGGAGGACAGGAAGGGCAGATTTTTTTACGCCACCCTTGAGCAGCCGGGGCGCCCGGCGGCGGCGATCATTGCCGGGGCACTGCCCGGCATTATCCGCAATTTTCCCTGGCCGAAATCCATGCGCTGGGGTGCCGGAACGCTGCGCTGGATCCGCCCGCTGCATTCGATTCTTTGTATGCTGGGTGCAGATGTCGTGACCTTTGAGGCGGGCGGCATCACATCCGGCAACACAACCCGCGGTCACCGCTTTCACGCGCCGGATGAATTTGCCGTGACAGGCTGCGCCGATTACCGCGCCCGGCTCGCGGCGGCGTACGTGATGCCCGACAGCCAGGTGCGCGCCGATGTCATCCGGGAGGGTGCCGCAAATATGGCGCGGGCTAGGGGGCTGGAGGTTGTGGATGATCCGGGGCTGTTGCAGGAGGTCGCCGGGCTCGTCGAATGGCCGGTGGTGCTGATGGGAAGGGTCAGGGCGGATTTCCTCAACCTGCCGTCGGAGGTGCTGCAAATCTCCATGAAAGAACATCAGAAGTTCTTCTCTGTTCGTAACCCCGGGACCGGGCGGATTGAGCGGTTCATCACTGTTGCCAATCGCGCAACCGCGGACCGGGGCGCAACAATCCTGGCGGGGAATGAAAAGGTGCTGGCAGCCCGGCTGTCGGACGCGCAGTTCTTTTGGGAGAACGACCTGCGCAAGGCGCGGGCGGGCATGGGGGAATGGCTCGGGGCACTCAGGGACGTTACGTTTGAACGGCACCTGGGTTCGGTCGCGGCCCGGGTCGACCGGATTGCGGTGCTGGCGCGCATTATTGCGCCGCCGGCAGGTGCCGACCCGGATGCGGCCGCGCAGGCCGCCAGGATTGCACAGGCTGATCTGGCGTCGGAGATGGTTCAAGAATTCCCGGTTCTGCAGGGCGTGATGGGCCGCTATTACGCGCAGGCGGCAGGCTTCGCGCCCGAGATCGCTGCAGTGGCAGAAGAGCATTATCAGCCGCTTGGCCCGTCGGATAATGTGCCCACGGCACCCTTGTCCGTGGCCGTGGCACTTGCGGAAAAGATCGATAAGCTGATCGGGTTCTGGGCCATCGACGAAAAACCGACGGGATCAAAAGATCCGTTTGCGCTCCGCCGGGCAGCCCTGGGCGTTATTCGGATTGTCCAGGAAACTGCGGTTCGCATAAATCTTGTTGCTCTTTTCGAAGAGGCGGTGCATGGTCTCTACGCATCCCTTGCAAGACAATTCAGTATTTTTGAAGGGAACGGTGACCGGCAAGAAGGCAAGGCGCACACCCGGTTAATTCCGGGCGACTACTCCCGTAACTCTCCCGGACCGAAATGGGTCGTGTTCGAATCACCGGGGAATGTGCATTTGGGTGACAACGGGAAGGCATGTGCTGATGGGGGTGCGCCGCTGCCATACCTGCTGAAGGAACCCGGGGCCCTGGCCCTTGACCTGCTCGCCTTTTTCCATGATCGCCTGAAAGTGCACCTTCGGGATCAGGGTATCCGTCACGACGTTCTTGACGCATGCCTCGCCATGCCCGGCAACGATGATTTAACCATGCTTGTGCGCCGTGCCCGCGCGCTTGAGGCTTTTGTTGCCTCTGCGGCCGGCGAAAACCTCAGGCAGGGCTACAGGCGGGCTGCCAACATCCTTGCGCAGGCCGAAGAAAAAGACGGGGTGACATACGCCTGCGATGCAGACCCGAATCGTGCGGAAGCCGGGGAAGAACGCAGGCTTTTCGCCGCACTTGATGCGGCGGAAGCGGTTGTCAGACCGGCGATGAATGCGGAGGATTTTGCCGCGGCCATGACCGCTATGGCCGCCCTGCGGGCACCGATAGACGCGTTCCTTGAGGCCGTCCATGTCACCGGCGGCGATGATAGCCTGCGCCGTAACCGCATGAACCTGCTTTCCCGTATCCGCAATGTCATGGGGCAGGTCGCCGATTTTTCCCGCCTCGAAGGCTGATGCTGCACCGCAGCATCAGCCCCCTTTAACCCTCTGATGCCGCGGGCAATATTGCGATGCCGCACTTGCCAAATGATGAGTGTTGTGCCCAAGGTGCGGTGCCAGTATTCCCGGAACGCTTATGGCCCCCCTGCCTGATATCGTGGAAATTACCGCCGGTGCACATCTGCCGGCCGAACATTATGGTGCCCGGTCAGGGACGCTGGGGCGGTTGCTGAAGGCTGAACTGCCTGTCCCGCAGGGCTTTGCGATTTCTGTAGATGCGGTGCGCCGCCTGGCGACAGGGGCACCGGCGGACCTGTCGCTACTGGATGGTATTTTCACTTCCGGGCGGCTCTGGTCCGTTCGGCGCGCGCCCCAGGAACGGTCCTGGGGTGGCCCCCGGGCTGTTCTGAACCTCGGCATGACGGATGCGGCCTGCGCCACACTGGCGAAACATATGGGGGAGGAGGCTGCCTTCGACCAATACTGCCGCTTTATCCGTGCCTATGCGCTGAAGGTCGCCCGGCTGGACGAAGATGACCTCGAGGAACTGGTGGAAGCGGAATACACCAACCGCAACCGGTCCCATGCGGAACTGGCCCGCGCGCTTTTGAATTTCTGTGAAGATGCGCTGGATGAACCTTTCCCGCAAGACCCGATGGTCCAGTTACGCAACGCCCTGCGGGCGACCGCCAGGATGTGGGCGGGCACGACTGCCCGCCTCCTGCGGGAGGCCCGGGGCGCGCCCGCCGATGCCGGCCTGGCACTGATTGTGCAGGATATGGCACTTGGTATGGGCAAGGGAGAGACCGGCGTTGGTCTGGCCCAGTTTTCCAGCGTTGTCACTGGCCTGCCGGGTGCGCACGGGCGCTACCAGCGGGACGGGCAGAAAGACGCGGCCAGCGGACGGGGCGGTGAACACTACCTGGGCCGCGACCGGCGCGGCCCGTCACTGGAAGAAACGGCCCCCCTTGTTTTCAGAACGCTGCAGGAGCTTGCCGCAAGGGCCCGGGTGTGTGAGCGGGATGAGGTTGCCCTGCAATTTTCCGTTCAGGATGGCGTACTTTGGGTGCTGGACGCCATGCTGGCGGAACGGTCAGGCCGGGCCGCCGTCGAAATCGTGGTGCGGCTGGTCAAGGACGGTATCCTTGACAGGGCAGAGGCCCTGATGCGCGTCGCCCCCGGCACCCTGACAGAAATGCTGCACCGGCAGGTGGATCCGAAGGCCCCGCTTGAGGTGCTGACAACGGCGATTGCCGCGGCACCGGGGGCCGCGTCCGGCAGGCTCGTCTTTAGCGCGGCGGCGGCGCAGGCAGCGGCGGCGCAGGAGGAGGATTGCATCCTTGTGCGCCATGAAACCTCCCCCGAAGATATCCGGGGTATGCATTCTGCAAAGGGCATTCTGACGGAACGCGGCGGTATTACCAGCCACGCCGCGGTCATCGCCCGCGGGCTCGGCCTGCCGTGCATCGTGGGGGCGGCGGATATTCATCTGGACGAAAGGCGCAGGATCATCACGCTGCCCGATGGTACCAGGCTGAAGGAGGGGGATGAGATCACGCTTGACGGCACAACGGGTGAGGTCATCGCCGGCTGCCAGGCCTTAAGTGAGCCAGACCTGAGCGGCAGTTTCAATGTGTTTCTCGATTGGACCGACGAATTTCGCACCATGGGGGTGCGCGCGAACGTGGATACGCCGGCGGATGCCAGGCTTGCCCGGACGTTCGGCATCGATGGTATCGGGCTGTGCCGCACGGAACATATGTTCTTTGAACCCGGTCGCCTGACCGCCATGCGCGAGATGATCCTCGCGGAAGACGAACGCGAACGTGCCGCGGCACTTGACCGGCTGCTGCCCATGCAGCGCGCTGATTTTGAAGAGCTTTTTTCGATCATGGCGGGCCAGCCCGTTTGCATACGCCTGCTTGACCCGCCCCTGCACGAATTCCTGCCCCAGACCACCGCGGAAAGGCATGCACTGGCAGAGGCGATGGATCTGCCGCTCGCCAGGGTGCTGGCGCGGGCGGAGGATATGGCCGAATATAACCCTATGCTGGGCATGCGCGGTGTACGGCTTGGCCTGACTGTGCCGGGTATTTACGACATGCAGACCCGCGCGATTTTCGAGGCGGCAAGTGCCGTACAAGAACGTTCCGGCACCAGGGTATCGCCGGAGATCATGATCCCGCTTGTCAGTGCGAACAGGGAAGTGCAGATCGTGAAGTCCCGTATCGAAAGGGTCAGCGCGGAGGTGCGGACCTCGACAGGCCAGCATCTTGATTACAGGGTTGGCGTGATGGTGGAGACACCGCGGGCGGCCCTGAAGGCCGGGTTCATTGCGCACCATTCGGAATTCCTGAGTTTCGGAACCAATGACCTGACGCAGATGACCTATGGCCTGTCTCGCGATGACGCGGGCAAATTCATGCGCGACTATGTCAAGGCGGGTGTTTATTCCGAAGATCCGTTCCACAGTATTGACCGCGCTGCGGTTGGCGAACTTCTGCGCCTGGCTGTTGAGCGGGCACAGGCCGTGAAACCGGCCATCGACCTTGGCCTTTGCGGGGAACATGGGGGCGACCCGGACAGCGTCGCGCTCTGCCAGGAATTGGGGCTGCATTATGTGTCCTGCTCTCCCTATCGGACGCCGGTTGCCCGTCTTGCGGCGGCGCAGGCTGCCCTTGCCCGCGCCGGTCAATCCGCCATATGACCTTGCGCAAAACCTGTTCCGGACGCCGGGGGATGACCGGGGGCCGTGTGGCAGGACGCTATCTGTGGCAGTGCCCACGCCGACGAGCTGCACGGCGGCGGTGCGGATACCTTCGTGTTTCTGGCCAACGAGGAAGGCCAGGACACCATCGGCGACTTCATAACCGAGGCCGGCGCAGAGAGAGACAGCATACGGATTGAATACGATGCTGATTTCGACTGGGGGGGTGCAGACCCGGCCCTGCATCTTTCCCGCCCCGGGTGGCACAGCTGCCCCCCGGCTTGCGCCCTGATGTATCCGGGGCCAGGCAGACGGGGCAGACACGGGCGGATAAACGCCTCATGTATCAGGCGTTTAAGCGGGCCTTAAAGGCCGATTAACCGGTCGATCTTTCACGGCACACGCCCCGCACAGGATTAAGGACGCAAGACGATGCCGCCGATGACGGGGAGGTGTGCGCAACAGACAGTGCGGGAAGGAACCGGAAGGGGCCGGCTGTGATGGCTTTCGTTTGCCTTGCGCCGCCCGGGCCGTTATTTGCGGTCACGGACCGGACCGGGGATGTTTCAATGCCATCGGAAACCACACTGGCCTTTGGCATGCCGGAGGCCCGGGCGGCGGCGACTGCCGGGGGTGACCCGCTTGACAGGATCGCGGTGCGCGACTACACCCGCGCCATAGAGATCGGCGCGTTTCAGGCTGAACGGGGCGTAACCCAGTCCGTGCGTTTCAATGTGGTGCTGGAGGTTGTGCGCCATTCCGCCGCCGCCACCGACGACGTTGATCAGGTGTTGAGCTACGATACGATTGTTGAGGCAATTGAGGTGATCCTGACCCGGGAACGCATCAACCTGCTGGAAACGCTGGCTGAACGCATCGCGGAACGTGTGCTGAAGGCCCGCCAGGCCGTGCGTGTGTTTATCCGCATCGAAAAGCTGGACCGTATCCCCGGTGCCCTGGGGGTGGAAATTGTGCGGTCCCGGCGCGTTGGCACAAACCTGACGGAAATCAACAGGAGGCAAGGGGCTGTCGCGGCGCCGGGGGATACGATGCACCCTCTGGTCGTCTTCCTGCCCAACGCGGTTCTGAACAGCACCGACCTGTCGGCCTGGCTTGATGCGGTGGCAGGCCATGACAGGCCGGCGATCCTCTGTATGGAACCGGTGGAATCCGCACTTAACCACACCGGCGTGGCACCGGTGGACCGGCGACTGGGGCTTTTGGCGATTGAACAGAACGCCTGGCGGCTTGCTGCCAGAGACAGCCGCTGCATGGTGGTCGACAGCCGGACGGAGATCAGGTGGGCCATCAGGAACAGCCGGCTGGGCGTCTGGGCTCCCTCCAGGATCGTGCTTGATGCGATTAACAGGCCGGACGCGGGTGCAGATGATCCCCTGGGCCTGGCGCGGTGGTTCGCAAGGGCATTTTCGGCCGGCCAGGTCGCTGTTCCCGGTGCTTATCCCGGGGTGGTTTGTGGTGCCGGGCTGCGGGTTGTGCGTATACCTGGGGATATCTGACCCGGGCCCGGTGCGCCCGGCCATCGGGAACGGTGGTTGCCTGCCATGCCGGGGGTGCCCGCGGCACGGCATTTTGACGGGATTATGCGAAACATATGGGGGCTGCCGGGGTGCGTGTGGGGCGGCAGGGAATATCGGGCTTGGCCCCCCTTGGGGATACGGGCGCGGCCAGACCGGGGACCGCCTGTGTGATGTGTGGTGGGGTGCCAGGGAAATGCGGGGAAATACACTGTGACAGCGTGTTACTATCGCCCTGTCGCCGGGATGGACCCGGCCCGCCCGGACGGGGCACTGCCCCTGGCCGGCGGCTGGGCGTGGTGGGCCCTGGCGGAAGAGCTGACGCGGGATGGCGCAGCGCGACTAATCCCGGCTGCGGACGTGCCGTGGCCAGTGCGCCGCCGGCTGTCCGCCCCGCGCCCGGCCATTGCCGGGCTGGGTTTTGACCGTCCGCGCCTGATGGGCATCCTCAACACCACCCCGGACAGTTTTTCCGACGGCGGGCAGTATGACAGCCCGGAGAGTGCCATCCGCCACGGCCGGGCACTGGCAGGGGCCGGTGCGGATATTATCGACATCGGCGGGGAAAGCACCCGACCGGGCGCGGAAACCGTGCCCCCGGGCCAGGAAACAGACCGCACGGCCCCCGTGATTAAAAAACTGCGCGAGGCGGGCCTGACGATACCCGTCAGCATCGATACCCGCAAGGCCCCGGTCGCGCAGGCGGCCCTGGCCGCCGGGGCGGATATCATCAACGATGTCAGCGGGTTGACCCACGATCCTGCCATGGCCCGGGTGGCGTCCGACACGGGTGCCGGGCTGTGCATCATGCATGCCAGGGGTGCCCCGAAAACGATGCAGGACAATCCATACTACAACAATGTGCTGCTGGATATCTATGATCACCTGGAACGGCAGGTTGCCGCCGCGGCGGCGGCGGGTATCCGCCGCGACCGTATTATCGTTGACCCGGGTATCGGGTTTGGCAAGACAATCGGCCACAACGTGGCTTTGGTGCGGAATATCAGCCTGTTTCACGGGCTTGGCTGCCCGGTCCTTCTGGGGGTCAGCCGCAAGGGTTTCATCGGCGTGATCGGACATGCGCGCACCGTCGCCGCCCGGGGGCCCGGATCCGTGGCCCTGGGGCTTGCGGGCCTGGGGCAGGGTGTGCAGATTCTGCGCGTACATGATGTGGCAGACACGCGGCAGGCCGTGGCCCTGTGGCAGGCTGCAAACGGGGTAAAGGGGGGCGGGGATGACTACTGACACAGACATGGCCCGAACGCTGTTTGGCACAGACGGGTTGCGCGGCCAGGCAAACCGGTACCCGATGACCACCGACATGGCCATGCGGCTGGCCGCCGCTGCCGGCCGCTATTTCCGCCTTGACCAAAAGGAACATCGGGTGGTGATTGGCAAGGATACGCGCCGGTCCTCCTACATGCTGGAATATGCGATGACTGCGGGTTTTGCCTCTGTCGGTATGTCCGTGCTGCTGCTGGGCCCGGTTCCGACGCCGGCAGTCGGGATGCTGACCAGGTCCATGCGTGCGGATGTGGGGGTGATGATTTCCGCCTCGCACAATCCCTATCCCGATAACGGGATCAAGTTCTTTGGCCCGGACGGCTACAAACTGTCTTACAGCGCGGAGCGGGAAATTGAAACGATGGTGCTGGACGGCACCTATGAACTTGCCCGGCCCGAAAACATCGGTGCGGCCCGGCGCATTGATGATGCCCTGGGGCGTTACATCGAATTTGCCAAAACGGCCTTTCCCCGCCAACGTCTGCTTGACGGCCTGAAGGTGGTTGTTGATTGCGCAAACGGTGCCGCCTACAGGGCCGCGCCGATCGTGCTGTGGGAACTGGGGGCAGAGGTGGTGCCTGTCGGCGTTTCCCCCGACGGATTCAATATCAACAGGACATGTGGTTCCACTTTTCCGCAGACCGCGGCTGCGGCGGTGGTGGCCCAGGGGGCTGATGTGGGGCTGTGCCTCGATGGGGACGCTGACCGGGCCATGCTGATTGATGAAACCGGCATGGTGGCCGACGGTGACCAGATCATGGGCCTGATCGCGGGCCGCTGGGCCGCCGAGGGGCGATTGTCACGGGATACGCTGGTGGCGACCGTGATGTCAAATACAGGGCTGGAAAAACACCTGTCCGGCCGCGGGGTGCGGCTGTTGCGCACCGGCGTCGGTGACCGGCCCGTGGTGGCGGCGATGCGCAAGGGGGGGTTCAACCTTGGCGGCGAACAATCGGGGCATATCGTGATGAGCGATTATGTGACGACCGGCGACGGGCTGATCGCCGGATTACAGATCCTGGGTGCGATGGTGCGCGAAGACAAGCCGGCAAGCAGCCTGCTAAAGGTATTTGAGGCCTTTCCGCAGCTGCTCGAAAACATCAGGGTTCAGGACGCCGATACAGCCCTGGCTGCCGCAGCGGTGCAACAGGCGATTGCCGAAGGGGAGGTGGCCATGGGCCCTGCCGGGCGGCTGCTTGTCCGCAAATCCGGGACGGAACCGGTTATCCGCGTGATGGGTGAATGTGAGGATGAGAGGCTTCTGCAGCGGGTGGTGGGCGATATTTCCCGCGCCGTGCAGGCGACCCCTGGCCCAGGCAGGGCGTAGGGGAAGAGGATATTGCCCCCGGCGCGGTTGAAAGGATCGGTTGCCTGTCCGGCCTCGCACCCGGCCCGTGCCCCGGTTTGCCATGTTGGTTTTGCTGTTGACGCCGGCGTCCTCCGGTTCATAGGCTTGGGCAGAATACACCGCATCGGGATGCCGAATCATCCCGAACAGATTGAAAAGGATAAACACCATGACCACCGCAACATACCTGAACGGCCACTATGACTGGAACGGTGACAGGATTGCCGATTCACAGGCAGCAGCCCTTGGAAGCGGCACCGAAAGGGGGGAAGGGCTCAGTGCCACCAGGCACTGGCATAACGGCCGGGTGGCCGCGTTCGGTTTTGGAGGAAACGATGTTATCTCCGGTTCCGGTGGAAATGACTGGATTCAAGGGGGACTGGGTGATGATCAACTCAACGGGTCCGCCGGGAGCGATCACCTTCACGGCAACGGAGGGGTTGACACTGTAACCTACCATGTTCAGGACTTTAATTGGGCTGTCCTGGTGGACCTCACCAGAGAGAGTGCTTCTTATGGTGCCGGGGATGAACGCTATGTAGACACTCTCCTTTCAATTGAGAATGTCACTGGTACGCGCTGGGATGATATTCTTTACGGTAACTCCGGGGATAACGTCCTTAATGGTGTGTCTGGGGATGACACTCTTGATGGCCGTGCCGGGGATGATGCCCTTTATGCGGGTTACGGCACAGATACCCTGACAGGGGGTTCTGGTGCGGATAAGTTCGTTGTTGGCTACGGATCGGATACCGTAACGGACTTTAATCCCGATGAAGGCGACACGGTGCAATTTCGCTTTGATGTCTCTGAGGCGGATGTTGATGCGACGTCCGGCTATACGGTGATCTCGCACGGTCCCAGCACTGTTCGGTTCTGGGGCGATTACAGGAATTTCAATTGGGTCACTGGTGAGTGGAACAGGCCGGAACCCGTTGTGGAACCTGCCCCGGAAGTGGAACCGGATGCCGAGACCCCTGAGGTTCCCGCCTACACACCGGTGGCCCGGGTGCCGGAGAGCACCGGCGGGTTTCATCGCATTCAGGCGGACAGCTCCAAAAGGGACTGGAGCGGGGACACCAATCGCGAGAACCTGAAGGATTATATGACTGCTGACTCTGGCGGGTCTGTTCTGCGCGGTAAAAATGGCCGGGATTATCTGGAAGGTAATAGCGGGAATGATTTCCTTTCCGGTGGCGACGCCCGGGACTGGCTTGTCGGTGGCCGTGGCGGCGACCGGCTGCAAGGGGGTGCCCAAGATGATATTCTGACCGGGAATCAGGGCCGGGATACTTTTGTATTCCGCTCAGATAACGGGACGGACATCATCACTGATTTTGCTGTCGGGAAGGATACGCTTGAGCTGCATGGCGTGGAGTTCTCTGATTTGACCATTAAGAAATGGGCCAAGGGAACCGGCGCAAGAATTGAGTGGGATGAGGGCGTGATCCTCCTTGAGGGCGTCCAAAAGGATGACCTGACAGGGGATTCTTTCGCGTTCGTTGCGTCTGCCCCGGAAGTGGAAGAAGGGGAACCTGCTGAAACCCCGGAAGAAACCCCTGCGAACCCCGTTGCGCAACCCGCGGAGGAACCCCCTGCGGAACAACCGGCACCCGCCTACACACCGGTGGCACGGGCACCGGAGAGCACTGACGGGTTTCATCGCATTCAGGCGGACAGCTCCAAAAGGGACTGGAGCGGGGACACCAATCGCGAGAACCTGAAGGATTATATGACTGCTGACTCTGGCGGGTCTGTTCTGCGCGGCAAGAAAGGCCGGGATTATCTGGAAGGCTCTGGCGGGAATGATTTCCTGTCCGGCGGCAACGCCCGGGACTGGCTTGTCGGTGGCCGTGGAGGCGACCGGCTGCAAGGGGGTGCCCAGGATGATATTCTGACCGGGAATCAGGGCCGGGATACCTTTTTGTTCCGCGAAAAGCATGGCCGGGATATTGTCACCGATTTCTCTGTCGGGAAGGACACGCTTGCGCTGGAGGGTGTGGAGTTTTCTGACCTGACGATAAGGAAATGGGCCAAGGGAACCGGTGCCAGAGTGGAATGGGATGAGGGCACCATTTACCTGGAAGGCGTTCAGAGGAATGCCCTGACAGAGGACTCTT
>JACONK010000033.1 GCA_014323795.1 Paracoccaceae bacterium
TTCGTGGAATGTCACGACCAGGCCATCCCCCACAGCAAGACTGACCTGCCTGTAGCGGAGCTTGAGCCTGTCTTTCGGTCCGAAATAGTCCTCACGCTCATCAGGCAGGACGAACACAGCCAGCGCGGCCAGCCACACGGCGCGGTCACGCGGCTGGCATTCGTCAAATTCCAGCATTGCCGCCCGCTCGTGAAAGCGGTCCATCAGGTCCGCAACGGTTTCGGCCTCCGTGTTCCGTGACGGGGTATTTGTAGCGATTGTAGCAGTTGTAGCAGGGGTGTGAGCCTTTGGTACGGGCCTTGCCTCGGCTTCCGATATTTCAGTTGGGGGTGCTGCTACACTCGCTACTTCCGCTACAAAGGGGCCTGATTTCTGGTCTTGCCCCCCTGCTACATCCGCTACTTCTGCTACACTGCCTCCCGATGTAGCGGTTGTAGCAGTTGTAGCAGGGCTGGTCGCTTCAATTTCCAAAAGTGCGGCCTGCACGTCAAACCACATTGCCGCCCCCATTCACAGAGACGATGCGCCATGCCGCTTTGCGTGCTGCGCCTCGCACAATGGTGCCTTCGGGCAGGCGTGTCAGCCAGCCGTGCTTTTCGAGAATATCAATCGCTTTCGCTGCTATTGGGCTTTCGCGCAGCGCGTTTGGCCCGCTCTGTACCACTTCACGCACCGTGATTTCGCTATGCGGCCAGCGTTCCAGAAGCCACCGCCGCAGTGCTTCGGCCCGCTCAATGTCCTGCGATACTTGCGCGGCGTCAGCCAACCGCACCGCTTCAGACAGGTAAAATTGCGCCAGTGCGATGCCGTCGCCCATGTCCTGCACGGTCACGGCAGGCGCGTGTAGGTCGCGCCACAGCGTCAGCACGCCTGCGACCCGTGCGGCCTGTTCAGCCGCCTTGCTGGCATACCCGGTGACTTTCTCCAGGTTGCCCCCTTTGGCTTGCGCCGCCTCGGTGACGTCAGCAAAACCAACCAGAAGCGTCCGGGCCTCATGGGAAAGCTGCAACACGCGGGGTTTGAGTTCACGGGTTTCATCGTCCATCGGCAAGGGCGTTTCGAGTATCGTGCGCAACCGATCCCCGAAGTTTGCCAGCGCATCAGCATCGCGCCGTGCGTTCGCCTGAAACCGTGTCCCGATTGTCGAAAGCGGTTCGCAGATCAGGAACCGTGGCAGAAAGCCTGTATCCGTCGCCATCGTATCGGCCATGAAGGCGCGGGCAACGGCGGGCTGCACCATCAGGTGCGTTGCCAGCCTGCGCCCGTAAAGCGTTATGTGCCCGTCACCAGATCGCGTGCGACGTATAGGGTTGCCCTGCCAAAGGTCATTCAGCGCGGCCAGCGTCTTTTGCCGGTTGTCGCTGTTCATGGCGTGCCCACCAAGGAATTGCCCGCCTTCGTCGCTGAATATCCCCAGCGATGGTTGCCCTATGGTAAAAAGCCGGGTCAGCCCTTCAAAGGTCGGCTCGGACACAATGCGGTCAGGCGACGGCGGTGAGGCGGGTTCCTTGCCCAATGCGTCCAGGTCGGCTTGTGCCGCCGTCTTTTTCTCGCCTTTGCCCCTCTTCGCCTCTGCAAGGATACGATCACGCTCTCCCTTCCATAGCGCGTGGGCATTCTTCCATGCCGCTATCTCGTCGTCTTGGGCCTTGCTCTGTTCCCGTTCATACTCATGCAAAGCGGCCATCAGGGGCGCGTCGCAGCTTGACTTCCGCTCACCGCTCCGGGCGATAGTCAGCACATAAAGCGACACAGGACGGTCACCGCCCAGCGTTCCCACGTTTGCAAAGCCCTGCACCGCCAGCGATGCCACCGCCAGTGCCGAAGCCGCAGGAATGGCGACAGGGGCTTGCGTTAAACCCTGCACAGCCTTCACGGCCTCGCGCAGTGGTCCCAAGGCTTCCACGGGGTAAGGCTCACCCTGTGGGATTTCCCGCAATAGCGGTTGCGGCTCCTCCGGCTTGAAGGGGGTTGGCTCGGCCTTCATGGGCTCACCTCCTTCGCTACCAGAACGTCATTCCAATCCTGACCATCAGGCGCGGGCAATAGCGATACGGTCCAGCCTGCCGCGTGCGCCCGTTCCGCCAAGGCGTGCGCGGCCTCACGTCCGGGCTGGTCGCCATCTGATGCGATGACCAGTTCCCCCGGATCCGGGGGAAGATTGAGGGCTTTCATGCCGGACGTGCTCAGCGCGGCCCATACCTTCGCAGGGCGGCTAAATAGGCCAGAGGCGAGGGATAGAGCGGTTTCGATGCCTTCGGCCACGACAAGTGCACCCCGCGCCTGTGTGAACCTGATAGCGCCGCCAGAGGTCGCGCCCAGCATCAGCTTTGCGGGGTCAATCGCCGCCTTTCCGTTGCCATCCGGGCGCAGGTAGGTCCGATGCACCGCAAAGCTGTCTCCACCTTCCACTAGAGCGACAAGCCCCGGATGACGCTTTGCGGTCAGCCCATGCCAGCAAGCGGGATCAAACCGCAGTGTGTCAGGCAAGGGGCAGGTGATCCCCCGCCCCCGCAAATAGGTTTCCGCCACGGTGCCCGCGATGGGCTGGGCTTCATCCCAGCACCGCGCGGCCTGACCTGCTTTCTTTGCAACCTCAGCCTGACGTTCGGCCTCGCAACGTGCGAGTTCGGCAGGGTCAGGCGGGCAATAGTCGCCCGCGCTGATACCCGCCGCCGCCAGAATATCCGTAAAGGCGCAGCCGAATTTCTTGCAATGCGCCAGAAGTCGCCCGTCGTGCCCGTCTGAGAGCGTCAAGGCGTCTTGCCCCTTGTGCCCCTCGGGCTGGCACACCGGGCAAGGTGCGGTGCCGTAGCGGCGATGCCACTTGCCGCCCAGCATGTGAGTGATTGTCGCCGCGTTCATTCTGCGCCACCATTGCCAGTGGCGTTTTCCACCTCACGCGCCTTTAGCCAGTCGAGGATTGCCTCAACGCGGATCAAGCGGCGCGTGCCTATCTTGATGCTGGGAAGGTCACCCTTGGCCAAAGCCGCATAGAGCGTGGTGCGGCCAATTCCTGCAAGCCGTGCCGCCTCGTCCGGTGAGACCGCAAGCGGGGCATGTTGGTGCGTGTTGACTGCGTTTTTCATGGTTCATACTCCATCGTGAGAAGATGGCTGAACCGTGGCAGACGATAGGGGGGTCAAAACATAGGCGAGGTTTTGACCCCCTTATGACCCCCCTCGTGCTTCTTCGATGTGGCGCTTTATGGTTGAGTCCGACGGGGGGCTGCCGGGATGAGCGGCCTTGAAAGCCGCTCGAACCTCGCGGATTTCCGCCTTAATGGCTTTGTGCGCTTCGC
>JACONK010000034.1 GCA_014323795.1 Paracoccaceae bacterium
TGTTCTGCGCGGCAAAAAGGGCCGGGATTATCTGGAAGGCGGTAACGGGAATGATTTCCTGTCCGGCGGGAATGCCCGGGACTGGCTTGTCGGTGGCCGTGGCGGCGACCGGCTGCAGGGCGGAAAACAGGATGACATCCTGACCGGAGATCAGGGCCGGGATACCTTCGTGTTCCGCGCGGACCACGGCAGGGATATTGTCACCGACTTTGCTGTCGGGAAGGATACGCTTGAACTCAAGGGTGCGGAGTTCTCTGATTTGACCATTAAGAAGGCTTTCAAAGGGACCGGTGCCAGAGTTGAATGGGATGAGGGAACGATCCTTCTTGAGGGTGTCCAAAGGGATAGCCTGACAGAGGATGACTTCGCGTTCATTGCGTAGGAAGGGATCAGGGGTGAGGTGTCTTGTGCAAGATGTCCCCTTGGTCTGTGAGAGGAATGTTTGGCGCGGCAAGGGCACTGCCTTGTTCTTCGCCGGGTTCCGAACAACATAATCAGAGGCCGGATATGACACCCTGTGCCCGGTATGAGTGCCGGCCTTGGGCCATGTATATAATTTCCCCGTTATTTCTCCTGATTACGGCACCGGAAGCGGCCCGGGCGCAACGGGCCGGTTTCAGCCTGCACGGGAATGTGCCATGAAATACGCTGACTATCGCCGGTGGACGGACCGGGCGACAGCCTGGATTGAAGGCCACTTTGCGGGTTTGCGCAGGCACCCGGTGCGGGCGCAGACCCGACCGGGTGAAATCGCCGCACGGCTGCCCAAAACCCCGCCGGAGACGGCAGAGGATATGGATACCATCTTTGACGATTTTGCACGAATCGTCCCCGACGGCATCACCTGGTGGCAGCACCCGCGGTTCTTTGCGTATTTCCCGGCGAACGCGGCCCCGGCCTCCATCATCGCGGAACAGCTGACAAATGCCATCGGCAGCCAGTGCATGCTTTGGCAGACCTCGCCGGCGGCGACCGAGATGGAACAGGTCATGATCGATTGGCTGCGCCAGGGGCTGGGCCTGCGCGAAGGCTTCGGCGGCGTGATCCAGGACAGTGCCTCATCGGCAACGCTCTGCGCCGTGCTGACAATGCGGGAGCGGGCGACAGGGTTTAAGGCAAACGAATCCGGGCTTTCCGGGCGGCGGCAGTTGCGGATATACTGTTCAAAAGAGGTGCATTCGTCCATCGACAAGGCCGTGCGGGTGGCGGGTATCGGGCTTGAAAACCTGGTAAAAATTGCAACAGACGGGGGATATTCGATCCGGCCCGATGCGCTTGCCACGGCGATTGAGGCGGACAGTGCCGCCGGCCATACGCCGGCGGGGGTCATCTTGGCCTCCGGCGGAACATCGATCGGGGCATTTGACCGTCTGGAACCGGCACTTGATGTGGCGCAACGGCACGGGCTTTATGTTCACCTTGATGCGGCCTGGGCCGGGGCGGCGATGATATGCCCGGAGTTTCGCCCGCTTTGGGCCGGGGCGAACCGCTGCGACAGCATTGTCTTTAACCCGCACAAATGGCTTGGCGCGAATTTTGACTGCTCGATACAATTCCTTGCCAACCCGGATGAGCAACGCCACACAATGGGGCTGACACCGGGTTATCTGGAAACGCCGCAGGCGCAGGATGTGATCAACTATTCTGAATGGACCGTGCCGCTTGGCCGCCGCTTTCGGGCACTGAAACTGTGGTTTTTAATCCGGGCCTACGGGCTGTGCGGCCTGCGCAAACGGATACGCAACCACGTGGCCTGGACGGCGGAATTGTGTGAACGCCTGCGCGCACACCCCGACATCGTAATCACGACAGAACCGCGCCTGGCCCTGTTTTCCTTCCGGCATATCGGCGGGGATGACGCCACGGCGGCCCTGCTGCAGCGCATCAACGATGACGGGCGGATTTACCTGACCCGCACCCTGCACGAGGGCCGCTGCCTGATCCGGTTCACCGCCGGGCAGTTTGACTGCACCCGTGCCGATGTGATGACAGCCTGTGACGTGATCACGGAACTTGCCGCCCGGCCGGGCCAGGCCTCCGGGCTGTAAAATACAGCCGGTTTTTCTGTTCCGGTTCCTTCATGTGCGCCAGCGGCACACGTCCTTCAACAACAACACCGCGGAATTCACGGGTATACCCGCCGCCCCGGCAGCCATGCTTCCGGCGGGCTGCCCGGCAGATTTCCAGGCCGTTTGTATGGGCCCTGTCACGCACATATCCGCCGACAGGGCATTGATACACACACGCGCCTTATCATCCGTTGAAACCATGTTTAAAAGACGTTTAAATGCTTTTTAAACATGGTTTATGTGAACCTGACCCAGGCGAGATGCGCCATGACCCAAAGGACTGTTTCACCAGTGGCAAACGCCCCCGAAGCATTGGCCCGGACGCTTTTCCAAAAGCCGTCTGATACACCCCCTGCACAGGCAGGAAATGTGGCGCGCCCTGTCGGGATTGATCTGTTTGCAGGGGCAGGGGGGTTGAGCCTTGGCTTTGAGCAGGCAGGCTTTGATGTGAAAGCCGCTATTGAGATTGACCCTGTGCATTGTGCCGTTCACACGTTCAACTTTCCCGAAACAGCCGTGATTCCGGCTTCTGTTTCTGATCTTGACGGTGAAAAAATCAGGCGGCTTTCCGGCCTGTCGGGAAAGAGGATTGACTGCGTGTTCGGGGGTGCGCCGTGCCAGGGCTTTTCCCTAATCGGTCACAGGGTTCTTGACGATCCCCGCAACAGGCTTGTTGAGGATTTTGTGAGGCTTACGCATGAGCTCAAGGCCGAAAGTTTTGTGTTTGAGAACGTCAAGGGGTTAACTGTCGGCAGGCATAAGGCACTGCTGAAAGAGCTGACAGAAGCTTTCAGGGATGTCGGTTATGAATGCCGCCTGCCCTGGAGGGTTCTCAATGCAGGTCACTACGGTGTGCCGCAAGCCCGCGAACGTCTCATTCTCATGGGCGTGAGGAAAGGAAGGGTAATTCCTGATTACCCGGCCCCGACAACCAACATTGCCGGTCGGCCCAGGCTTTTCCCTGATCTTGACTTTGGGCCATCATGCAATGACGCGATCGGTGATATTCCGGACGCCGATACATTCGAGGTTTTGAGCGCAGGGGATGCCGTCAGGACAAACCGCTTTGGCAAGCCGTCGGACTATGCGGCAGAGCTGCGCGGGTTAAGGAAAAATGCCTGGCATTTCGGTTATATGCGGGAGTGGAATCCGGATATGCTCACATCGAGTGCGCGCACCGGTCACACAGAGATTTCAAGACGGCGTTTCCGCCATACAGAAGAAGGCGCGGTCGAGCCGGTCAGCCGCTTCTTTAAACTTCCGCAAGATGGTGTTTCGAACACGCTTCGGGCCGGAACGGACAGCGCAAGGGGTGCATTTACCAGTCCGCGTCCGATCCATTTTCGTCATGCACGCTGCATCACCGTGCGCGAAATGGCACGCCTGCATGGATTTCCGGACTGGTTTCGGCCCCATGTTACCAAATGGCATGGGGCACGGCAGGTTGGCAATGCAGTGCCGCCGCCTTTAGCCAGGGCGATCGCAACAAAAATAATCGAGGCTCTGGGCATAAAACCGGACAGACCTGAAGAAACCCTGTTGCCCGGAGATCCGAATCTCCTGACACTCAATCTTTCACAGGCGTCTCACCGCTTTGGGATTACCCCGCCGCCAGGCAGGCGTGACCGAAAAAGCGGCGCGAAGAAGCGCAGGCAGGAAGAGATCGAGGGCGATATAAACGCGGAGGGCTTATGGTCAAACCGTCAAACCGCTATGGATCTCTGATTGAAAAGATATTCTTCGACCGCTACAGCGACGGTGCGACAGAGCTCGAGTTTGCCCGGACTGATATCGAAGATGCGGCAGAGGTCTTGGACATCAGGCTTCCGAAGAACTTGGGCGACGTGCTCTATTCGTTCAGGTTTCGGGCGGTATTGCCTGAACGCATTGTCGAGACCCAACCCGAAGGTATGGAGTGGGTGATCGAACTCGCGGGGCGTGCCGTTTACAAGTTTCGTATGGTCCGGATCAATCGCGTCTTGCCACGCGAAGATCTGGTGACGATCAATATTCCCGATGCCACGCCCGAGCTGATCCGTGCCTATGCGCTCGATGACGAGCAGGCACTTTTGGCCATCGTGCGCTACAACCGGCTGATCGACACGTTCTTGAGTCTCACGACTTACAGCCTTCAGAACCATCTTCGTACAACGGTCAAAGGTATTGGGCAGATCGAGATCGACGAACTCTATGTCGGGATCGACAAGCGCGGCTGCCACTATATGATACCTGTGCAGGCCAAGGGTGGCAAAGATCAGATCAGCATCGTACAGACGAGCCAGGATATTTACTTCGTTGAAGAAAAGTTCCCTGGAATGCGGTGCAAGGCGATCGCTATGCAGTTCATGGACGCACAGGTTGTTGCACTTTTCGAACTGACCCTACAGGATGAAGAAATTAAGGTTGTCGAGGAACGACATTATCGGCTTATTCCGGCGAAGAAGCTCGATCATGACGCGATCAGGAACTATCGGGACTGAGCCCGCTAACCGTACCCGGGGCCGCGCCCCTGACCCCTGAAACCCGAACGATCAGGCAAAGGGTATAAATACGTGAACAACAGAAAAACCCGCCGGGCCGGGGGCCGCAGCTCCCGGCAGGCCCGGCGCGCCGCACCGCTGACGCGGGACATGCGCCCGGTGCGGGCGGGGATGGAGGGAGGCACCTATAAACCGCTAAGTAACGCGGGCGTCGAAAAAATCCACCAGGCGGCACTGACAGCGTTGGAAACCATCGGGCTCGCCGATGCGCCGGACAGCGGGGTTGAGATCCTGCGCAGGGCCGGCGCGGAACCGGGCGGGGATGGCCGCATCCGCTTTCCCCGCGCCCTGGTCGAGGACATGCTGGCCAGGGCGGCGACGGAAATCACGCTTTATGGCCGCGGTGCGCCACAGCACGACCTGCACCTTGCAGGCAGCAGGGTGCACTACGGCACGGCCGGGGCTGCCGTATCGATTGTGGACGTTGAAAACAACACGTATCGCGATTCCACCCTGCAGGATCTTTATGATGCGGCGCGGATCACGGACCGGCTGGATAACGTGCACTTTCTGCAGCGCCCCATGGTGGCCCGCGACATAGCCGATAATTACGAGATGGATCTCAACACCATCTATGCCTGCTGTGCCGGGACGCGCAAACACATCGGCACCAGTTTTTCGGACCCGGCGCACCTGCCCGGGGCATGCGGGATGCTTCATATGATAGCCGGCGGTGAAGACCGGTTTCGTGAAAAGCCGTTCATCAGCAATTCCAACTGCTTCGTCGTGCCGCCGATGAAATTCGCCACCGAATCCTGCCAGACGATGGAAGCCTGCATCCGCGCCGGCATGCCGGTGCTGCTGTTGAGCGCGGGCATGGCCGGGGCCACCGCGCCGTCAACCATTGCCGGTGCCATCACCCAGACGGTTGCGGAATGCCTGGCCGGGATCGTCTATGTGAACGCGCTGGCCCCGGGGCATCCGGCGATTCTGGGAACCTGGCCTTTCGGGCTTGACCTGCGCACCGGCGCAATGACCGTCGGATCCGGGGAACAGGCACTGCTAAGCGCGGGCTGCGCGCAGATGCACCGGTTCTACGGCCTGCCCGGCGGGGCCTGTGGCGGGGCCTGCGATGCCAAAATGCCCGATATGCAGGCCGGGTGGGAACAGATGTGCAGCAACGTTATGGCCGGGCTTGCAGGGATCAACATGGTTTATGAGGCTGCCGGGATGCACGCGTCCCTGCTGGGTTTTTGTCATGAATCCCTGATCCTTGCCGACGATCTGATCGGCCAGGCGCAGCGGTGTGTGCGCGGGATCGAGGTGAATGATGAAACCCTGGCACTGGGGCAGATGGCAGAGGTCTGCCTCGGCGGACCGGGGCATTATCTGGGCACAGACCAGACCATGGCCCGGATGGAACGGGACCACGTTTACCCGTCCTTCGGTGACCGCGCCTCCCCCAGGGAATGGGCGGAGCGCGGCAAGCCGGCGCTGATTGCAAAAGCGACCGGGCGCAAGAACCGGATACTGTCGGAACAGTCACAGGCAGCCTTTGACCCGATCCTTGACCAGGCGCTGCGCACCCGTTTCAGAATACATCTGGGTGTTTGAGAGTGCGGCACCCGAAGGCAGACCAGGCCCTGAATCGGCCGTGCGGGGCGCGCCGGCCTTGCGCTGCCCTGCTGCCCGATGTATGCAGGGACGACACCGGAAGCGGGAGGCCGGCTTATGGATTTTTCCATGACCGAAGAACAAAAGGCCATATTTGATGCGGCCCGTCAGTTTGGCCGGGATCGGATTGCCCCTTTTGCCCATGACTGGGAACGGCGCGGCACAATCCCGAAAGATCTGTGGGCGGAGGCTGGCGCGCTCGGCTTCGGCGGGCTTTATGTGTCAGCGGATTATGGCGGTTCCGGCCTTTCGCGTCTTGATGCGACGCTGGTGTTTGAGGCACTCGCCATGGCCTGCCCGTCAGTCGGGTCATTCCTGTCAATCCACAATATGTGCGGTGGCCTGATCGACAGTTTCGGGACGGGGGAGCAGAAGGGGCGCTGGCTGCCCGGACTTGTCACGTGCAACAGGATTTTTTCCTACTGCCTGACCGAGCCTGGCAGCGGCTCCGACGCGGCGGCCCTGCGCACCCGTGCGGTGCGGGACAACGAGGGATATGTTCTGAACGGAACCAAGGCGTTTGTTTCCGGCGGCGGATATTCGGATGCCTACATCTGCCTGGTGCGCACGGGCCACGACGGGCCGAAAGGCGTGTCAGCCATGGTTGTGGAAGACGGCACGCTAGGGCTTTCGTTTGGTATGCCCGAAGACAAGATGGGCTGGCGCGCCCAGCCCACAGCGCAGGTTCAATTTGACGATTGCAGGGTGCCGGGCGAAAACCTGCTGGGCGCAGAGGGCCGCGGGTTTTCCTACGCGATGGCGGGGCTGGACGGCGGGCGGCTTAACATCGCTGCAAATGCACTGGGTGCGGCGCAGATGGCACTGGATACGGCACTGCGCTATACGGGCGAACGGAAGGCTTTCGGCAGAACCATCGACCATTTCCAGGGGCTGCAATTCAGGCTTGCCGATATGGAAACGGAACTGCAGGCGGCGCGCATCTTTCTGCGCCAGGCGGCATGGAAACTGGACACAAAAGCACCTGACGCCACAAAGTTCTGTGCCATGGCCAAGCGGCTGGTCACGGATGTGTCCTTCAGGGTTGCCAACGACGCGCTGCAGCTGCATGGTGGCTACGGGTATCTGACAGACTACGGGATGGAAAAGATCGTGCGGGATCTGCGAGTACACCAAATCCTGGAAGGCACGAACGAAATCATGCGTGTGATCATCTGGCGCGCAATGCTGGCGGGGCGGGGATGATCGGGTGCCCCGGGCAATTCTGCCTTCCTTGCAAGTGCTGCCCGGCTTTGGCCTGAACGGCACCGCATCTTCACACCCTCGACGGTGTGGGCCAGCTGAAATTGATGGTTTGCCGGATAAAACCAGGAACAATTGATGGACATCCACATCCGCAAATCCGGATATGCGGGCCGGATTACGCTGCATCGGCCCAAGGCACTGAACGCGCTGACGTATCAGATGACGCTGGACATAGAATCAGCACTTGATACATGGATTGCGGATGATGCGGTGAAGCTCGTGGTGATCGATGCGGAAGGGGAACGGGCATTTTGTGCCGGCGGAGATATTCGGGACATCTACAATACTGCGGTGGCCGGAAATTTCGAATACGGCCGCGCCTTCTGGCGGGACGAATACCGCCTGAACGCCAAAATTGCGGCCTTCCCAAAACCTTTCGCAGCCTTCATGCAGGGTTTTGTGATGGGCGGCGGCGTAGGTATTTCGTGCCATGGATCTCACCGGGTGGTGTGCGAAACGACGCAGATCGCCATGCCGGAGTGCGGCATCGGGCTTGTGCCGGATGTCGGCGGATCACTGCTGCTGGCCCGGGCACCGGGCCGGATAGGGGAATACCTTGGCATGACCGGGGCGCGCATGACCGCTGATGATGCAATTTATGCCTGTTTTGCAGATACCTATATTCCGCGGCTCAAATGGGACGAGGTGATCGCCACCCTGGAGGCCACGGGCGATATTTCGGGGATCACAAAAGCCGCGCTTGCGCCGGGTGTCTCAAAACTCCGGGGTTTGCAGGCGGAAGCGGACGCGCTTTTTTCCAGGGGCAGTTTCGCAGAGGTTCTGGCCGCCCTGAAAAATCATCCCGGTGCGTTTGCCGCCAATACCTTGAAAGCACTTGCGAAAAAGAGCCCCCTGTCCGTGGCTGCCATACCCGATCTTGTCGCTGCCAGCAGAACGGCAGGAACACTGGACGCCGCGCTGACGTATGAATACCGCTTCACCTGCCGTGCGGCATCCGATGGCGACTTAATAGAAGGTATCAAAGCCACACTGATTGACCGCAGCCACCTGCCGAAGTGGCGTTATCCAACGCCCGAGGATGTGGATCAGGCCGCAATCGACGCTATGCTGGCGCCGCTCGGTGCCCACGAACTGACCCTGGAGGCCCCATGAAGATCGGCTTTATCGGATTGGGAAATATGGGCGTACCCATGGCGCGCACCCTGATGGCGGCGGGTCACACGATAACAGGATTCGATGTGGCCACCGCACCCGAGGGCATTTTCATGGCCCAAAGCGTGGCAGAAGCCGGGGCAGACCAGGACACGGTTATAACCATGCTGCCCAATGGTGAAATCCTGCAATCCGTTGTGGGCGATATACTGCCCGGGATGGCACCGGGAACGCTGCTGCTCGATTGCTCGACTGTGGATGTGGCGGTGGCCAGGGCAGCGGCAGGGGCTGCAGCCGCCGCACATGTTCTTTTCGTCGATGCCCCCGTCTCCGGCGGGGTAGGCGGTGCGGCGGCGGGAACGCTGACCTTCATGGCCGGCGGAAGCGAAGAGGCCTTCATGGTCGCCGAACCGTTGTTCGGGATCATGGGCCAAAGGGCCGTGCACTGCGGCGCGGCCGGGGCCGGCCAGGCGGCGAAAATCTGCAATAACATGATCCTCGGTGCCACCATGATCGCCACATGTGAAGCCTTCGCGCTTGCCGACAGGCTCGGGCTTGACCGCCAGGCGATGTTTGACGTGGTCTCCACCTCATCGGGGTATTCATGGTCGATGAACGCCTACTGCCCGGCCCCGGGGGTCGGCCCCCAAAGCCCGGCTGATAACGGCTACCGGCCAGGTTTTTCCGCTGACCTGATGCTCAAGGATCTGCGGCTGAGCCAAACGGCAGCCAGGGAGGTGAACGCCGATACCCCAATGGGCCGGCGGGCGGCAGAGATTTACGCGGATTTCGTGGAAACCGAAAACGGCGCGGGCAAGGATTTTTCAGCACTACTGCCGCGCTTTGAAACCCGCGGCAGAAAATGACGGGCAGATAAGTACCCCATTTCCGCTTTGCAGCCCGCCAATGAAGTAACCGAAGGCCGCCACATGCGCTGCCATCGGCAGTGGTGAAGATGTTCCGTCCGGTTTTCGTGTTGTGCACCGAATGGTGAACATGCATCGCCGACCCCGGCTGGTCCGCCATCGGCTTTGCCATGAAGGTGGCTTAATTTTCGTGGCGCGGCGCAAGCCTCTTTCACCAGACGTTTGAAATGACACACCTGATCCACGAGCGTAACCGGAACCCCGTGTTTGAGGGTGATCTCCACCTGCCCCGCCACACTGGATGATCGTGCCGATCTCAAACCCCTGGGCTTCCGCGAAATCGTATGTATCGTCGACCACGGGGCCATATTCATCCACCGCGCTCCTGGGACAGGCCTGCCGGCTGGAGACCCGGTGCCCGGTCTGGCCCATGGGCGGCTGAACCGGCTGGTCGGGAACGGTATTGCGGGCAACGATGCAGAATTCCACATCCGGGGACACAACCGGTTGCATGCCCATTTCCGCGTATTGCGCCACCACGCGGCGCAGGACATTGCGTGGCACCAGCGGCATGTCGTTGCCTTTCAGGTCAGTCATATTGCAACGTCACGGTGCGGCCCGTCCAGGGTGCTGCTGTCGCTGTCGGGAAATCCGGCGTCAGAACCCTGTCAGATTCGGTGTGCTGGTGCCTGATATCCCCGACATCCGCATAAAACCCTGTCACGGCGTGATAGCAGATCGAATCCGGCACATACACAGGGTCAAGCCGTGCGAACTTTTGTGCGGGCATCACTTTCCCCCGGGAGTTGCCGGGCGTGTCGGCAATTATACATTTACACACTCGATTTCATCAGGCCGCCGCCCGTCAGGATAGTCCCGCACCGCCCCCGGCGCGTCCCGCATGACCAGTGCGGTCGGCTGCGGCTGTGCGGGCCTTGAAGAAAGCGGCGAACCTGGCGGCCATGTCGGCACCCGCAACCGGTTCATGGACACAGGCCAGGGCGGCCTTCCGCATATCTTCCGGGATTACGCCTTTCGCACGATGTTCCAGCAGCCCTGTCATGTAACCCGGTGTGAATTCCGGGTGCGGTTGCAATGTGGTGATGTGATGGCCAATTGTGAACCCCGCGTAGCGGCAAAATCCACTGGACGCGCTGGCATGGGCACCTTCGGGCAGCTCCGTCACCTGATCCTGATGATAGCTGAAAAGCGGCACCGTGCGTCCGTCGGCAAAGTCATATTCCACCCGACCGACCGACCAGCCGCCAGAAAATTTCCTGACCCGCCCGCCAAGTGCCTGGGCAATGATCTGATGGCCGAAGCAGACACCCGCCATAGGCAGCCTGGCAATGTGCACGGCGCGGATGTGGTTTTCAAGCGGTGCAATCCACGGGTGATGCTCATAGACGCCGTATTTGGAACCGGTGATCAGCCAGCCGTCACATTCGTCCGGTGCGGCGGGCAGTTCTGTCGCGTTTACGTCATAGACGCGGAAATTGAACCCGTGGCCCGACAGAAATCGCCGGAACATGTCGCCGTATTGGCCAAATTTTGGTACCAATTCCCCTGGCACCGGGCCGGTTTGCAGGATGCCTATGCGCATTGTTTTCCCGTTTTGTTCAGCCTGTTACCTATACCTGCCCCCGAAACCGGGCAAGGCTGGACTTTTTGCGGCTGGAACGGCAGGATGTGACTCAGATATTTCAGCTTGAAAGGCTCTCTCTGATGAACATTCAGAACCCGGAACTGAAGGCCAGGGATAAACCGGACCTTGGCCCCTTTCAGTGGGACGATCCGTTTCTTATCGAGGATCAGCTGACAGAAGAGGAACGCATGGTCCGAGACAGTGCCCGGGCCTATGCCAGGGATAAACTGATGCCGCGCATCACGGATGCCTTTGCCGACGAAACCGCGGACCCCGGAATTTTCCGAGAGATGGGAGATATGGGGCTTTTGGGCCTGACAGTCCCGCAGCACTACGGTGGCCTTGGCGCGGGTTATGTGACCTATGGCCTGGTTGCGCGGGAAATTGACCGGGTGGATGCGGGCTATCGGTCAATGATGTCCGTCCAGTCGTCTTTGGTGATGTACCCGATCTACGCCTACGGGTCCGAAGAGCATCGGCAGAAGTATCTGCCGGGCCTTGCCGCCGGCACCCTTGTTGGCTGTTTCGGGCTGACGGAGCCTGACGCCGGTTCTGACCCTGCAGCGATGAAGACGGTCGCGAAGAAGGCCGACCGGGGCTATGTGCTGAATGGCGCCAAGATGTGGATTTCGAACGCGCCGGTCGCGGACGTATTTGTGGTTTGGGCAAAGTCGGAGCTTCACGGCGGCAGGATTCGCGGGTTTATACTCGAGAAAGGAATGAAAGGCCTGCGCACACCAAAGATCGAAGGCAAGATGAGCCTGCGCGCCTCTGTCACCGGCGAAATCGTGATGGATAATGTTGAGGTTGGCGAAGATGCGCTGCTGCCCTGCGTTGAAGGGCTGAAAGGCCCGTTCGGCTGCCTGAATCGTGCGCGCTACGGCATCAGCTGGGGTGCGCTGGGCGCGGCAGAGTTTTGCTGGCACGCGGCGCGGCAATACGGGCTTGATCGCGTACAGTTCAACAGGCCGATTGCACAGACGCAGCTCTTCCAGCGCAAGCTG
Source organism: Paracoccaceae bacterium (assembly GCA_014323795.1). GTDB lineage: Bacteria > Pseudomonadota > Alphaproteobacteria > Rhodobacterales > Rhodobacteraceae > Amylibacter. The sequence goes on from JACONK010000034.1 coordinate 12,115, forward strand.
GCCGATATGCAATCTGAAATCGCGCTTGGGCTGCAAGCGGCACTGCGGGTGGGCCGGCTGATGGACGAGGCGCGGGCCGCGCCGGAGATGATCTCTATCCTAAAACGCAACAACTGCGGCAAGGCACTCGACATCGCCCGGATGGCCCGGGACATGCACGGGGGCAACGGGATCAGCCTTGAATACCACGTGATGCGCCATGTGATGAACCTGGAGACGGTGAACACCTATGAGGGCACCCATGACGTGCACACGCTGATCCTGGGCCGTGCCCAAACAGGCCTGCAGGCGTTCTTCTGAGTTTATCAGCCACATCGGCACCCGGCCCACCTCGTCGTGTTTACCCCGGTTTCTGCGCCAGCCTGTGCGCTCGCCTTATCTGTGGCCGGTGGCTCGCCCTGGTTGTGGCTGGTGCGGCCATCTGAATGTGGTACCGGATGATACGGACCGACAAAAAGCCCGCCGCTTGTTTGCCACACAGGCAACAGGGCCACCCGCCGGGATGGCCCTGTTCTTTCCGCCACAATCGGCCCGGGCCTTTCAGACCAGGATAAATTCAAAGTGGCCAGCTTGCGGGCCAGTCAGTCACACACCTGTCAGGGTGATACCGGCATCCTGCAGTTCCATATCTTTCGGGGAGATATTGAGATCCTGCTTCCGGCTCAGGATCGCGTCCCCGTTTTTCGATTCTTTTTCAGGTCTTCGAATTTGAAACCCTCTTTATTGATTCTGTATCCTGATCTCGTCATTATCCTTATCGAAGTCGGTGACGGGGTCATGGACCCTGTCGCCGGTCCGGAACACAAATGTATCCGCGCCATCACAGCCGGTCAGCATGTCGCCGCCTGCCCCGCCAGGGGGGACAAGCCCCAACATGACCTTGTGCCTGATGATTCGGAAATTCAGGCAATCCGCCTTCACCGCCAGGTCAGGATCACGCCAAATCTGTTCCGGGGACGGCAATCAACCCGGCCCGTATCTTTATGCTCCCTTGTGGCGGGGGGCATCGGACGATGGCCTTGTCACATCTCAACAATCCTCAAGGCGATTGGCGGGGTGGTGGCATCGCCGGTCGCACTGATCGCCTCAAGCACCGCATCGATACGCGTACGCCGGGCCGGGTGGGTGACAATTACGACAGGGGCACTGTCATTCGCATGGGCTTTCTGGCGCAGGCGATCAATCGATACGCCAGCTTCTGACAAGGCACCTGCCAGCCGTGCGAGCGTACCCGCCCGATCCCGCAAAGCCAGCCGTATATACCAGGCTGACCTGGCACTGCTTCGGGCCGGTTCCGCCTTCACAAGACTTGCCGCAGCCTGCCCGAAGACCGGAAGCCGGATGCCCCGGGCAATATCCATCACATCACCCACAACCGCACTGGCGGTCGGGCCCTGTCCGGCACCGGCACCGCGCAGCACCACCTGGCCCACGCTGTCGCCTTCAATCACCACCATATTCGTGCCGCCTTCCAGCCGGCCCAGGGGCGAATTGCAGGGCACAAGCGCGGGCATCATTGTCTGTTCCAGACCGGCATCCCCCATCGCGGCCACGCCCAGCAATTTGATGCGGTAGCCGAGCTCTGCCGCCGTTTCGATATCTTCAATGGAAATGGTGCCGATGCCCTGCAGTTCGGCAGAGGCGAAATCGACCCGGGTGCCAAACCCGACGGCTGCCAGAAGGACAAGCTTGTGGGCCGCGTCAATGCCGCCCACATCAAGGTTCGGATCCGCCTCCAGAAAGCCCAGTGCGCCCGCTTCGGCAAAGGCCTCCTCGTAGGGCAGGCCTGCGGTTTCCATGCGTGTCAGGATATAATTGCAGGTACCGTTCATAACCCCCATAATCCTGGTGATCCGGTTGCCGACGAGCCCCTCTGCCAGCACCTTGATGACCGGGATACCACCTGCCACAGCGGCCTCAAAACGCAGATTTACGCTGGCAGACTCCGCGGCTTCGGCAAGGGTTTGCCCATGGTGGGCCAGCATCGCCTTGTTCGCGGTCACAACGTGCTTGCCCGCCGCCAGGGCTGCCTTGGTTGCGGCCAGGGCCGGGCCATCCGCACCACCCATCAGTTCCACAAACACATCCACATCGTCCCGCGTGGCCAGGGCGACGGGATCATCTTCCCAGGCGGTGCCGGACAGGTCCACGCCCCGGTTCCGGCTTTTTGACCGGGCACTGACAGCGGAAATACCCACCGGACATGTCCCGCGTAATTGCAGCATGCCTGCGTGGTTGCGGATGATGTTCACAACGCCCGTACCCACTGTTCCCAATCCGGCAATTCCAAGACGCAGGGGTCTGATCATGGCTATAGGCTTTCAATAGCGATGCTGCTGATCGGTCCGTTCCTAGACCAGGGAAAAGGACGGGGCAACAGCACTTATCGGGAAAAGCGCGCGACGCGGGCCTCCAGCACCCGGGCACGGGCGATCAGACGCCCTGCCATATCGGTGCGATCCTCGCCTTTTTCGGCGTCAGCAAGCACTGCTGTTTCTCCCAGAACAGGCCAGCCCGTGCCATCCGCCGTGCTGGCGGCGGGGTATTCAAAATCCGGGCGCGCCCGGCGGATATCACATCCCGTCAACAGAACCAGCAAAAGTATAAGAAGCCGCCGCATCTGCCATGTCCCTGGTCCCTGCCAGCACTGCAGTCTAGGCACCATATCCGTACCGTGCAAGCCACAATCCTACAGGTTCCCTTTCCCGTGGCTTTCGCGTAAGGCTCCGCCCATGGCACGCACCAGGGGCAGTTTTGCCGAAGACACGAAAGGCCGCATTTTCAACGTTGCGGCGGCACTTTTTGCCGGGCGCGGGTTCGCGGCCGTTTCCATGCGCGATATCGCGGCAGAGGCAGGGGTGCGGGCAGGCACACTCTATCGCTACACCCCGGACAAGAATACATTGCTCTGCGACCTCGGCACGGGGCATTTGCGTGCCCTGATCGCCGCATGGGAGGCCTGTGATCAAACCGATCCCCTGGCCGCTTTCGTGCGGAACCACCTGAGTTTCAGCCTTGCCCGCCCCGATACCGCCGTGATTGCATCAAGGGAATTGCACTGCCTGTCCGATGATCAGGCCCGCGCCGTCTTTGCCCTGCGCACAGATTATGAGACGACCCTGGGACGTATCCTGCTGACCCGGGGATTGTCGCCGGAAGAGGCCGTGTTTACCACGCGCTCGATCCTCGCCATGCTCAGCCAAGTGCCGATCTGGTTCCGCGCCAGGGGCGGGCTGTCGGCGCAGGAGCTCGCCATGCGCTATGTGGATATGACGCGCCGCATGGTGCCCCTGCCCGCTACCGCGTGATCCAGCCGCCGCCAAAGACGCGGGTGCCATACTCTTCGTAAAATACGCAGGCCTGGCCCGGGGCCACACCCTCTTCGGCGGACAAAAGTTCCACCCTTGCGGTGTCGGGGCCGGTGGGTCGCACAATGGCGGGTTTCGGGGGGCGGGCAGACCGGACCCGCACAGCCAGGGGCCATTCGGCCTGCGCCTCAAAATCCGCGTCGCCCAGCCAATTTACCCCTTTGACATTCACTGTACGGGTGCCCAAGTTCGCCCGCGGGCCGACAATGACCCGACGCCTGTCAGTATCCAGCCGTACGACAAAAAGCGGTTCGCCGCCGCCGATGCCGATTCCGCGGCGCTGCCCCACCGTGTAGTGAATCACGCCCCGATGCCGACCCAGCACACGACCGTCGAGATGAACAATATCACCGGGTTCCACTGCGCCGGGGCGCAGTTTTTCAATAACAGAAGCGTAAGAGCCGTCGGGCACAAAACAGATATCCTGGCTGTCGGGCTTATCCGCCACTGGCAGGCCGTAGCGGTGTGCCAGTGCGCGGGTTTCCTGTTTCGTGCGCAGATGGCCAAGCGGGAAACGCAGGTAATCGAGCTGTTCCGCTGTTATGGAAAACAGAAAGTAGGACTGGTCCCGATCAGGGTCAGTGGCCTTGTGCAGCTCAGCCCCGTGGCCACCGGTTTTGCGCCGGATGTAGTGGCCGGTGGCCATGCAATCCGCGTCAAGGTCTTTGGCGGTTGACAGAAGATCGCGGAACTTTACCCGTTCATTGCAGCGGATGCAGGGCACAGGGGTTATGCCCGCCAGATAGCTGTCGGCAAATTCGTCAATCACAGCGTCTTTGAAAGTGTTTTCGTAATCCAGCACGTAGTGCGGAAAGCCCGTTTTTTCGGCCACACGACGGGCATCGTGAACATCGCGGCCCGCACAGCAGGCACCTTTCCTTTCACGGGCTGCGCCATGATCGTAGAGTTGCAAAGTGATGCCCACCACATCATAGCCTGCGCGGGCAAGTGCCGCCGCCACGACTGAACTGTCAACCCCGCCTGACATGGCCACCAGAACACGCGTATCTGCCGGGGATTTATTAAATCCCAGGGAATTCAGTTCGGACATAGTGCGGTCAGGTGCCATAAAGTATAAGGTGTGCAGGGGATATGAAAAATCCTGCCCGCTTTCAAGGGGTGGCTACATATCCTGATAAACCCGGGCAGGGCACGGAAAAGGCTGTGTATTTTGCAAAAACCGAACCGACGGCAATTACTTTGGTGACCAGTTTTGCCACGGCACGGTGCAGGGCGAACGGGATGAATGCTGTGGTCACTAAACCGAATCTCCGGCAAAGAAGTATGCAAGAGGTATGGCCTTTCGACAGGCAGACGTGCCGGATGAACAGCTGCCATGCGGAACCATGAGGCTGGTGCCTTGCGCGGGACAACGTCAGGTTTTCCGGATTCTGCTAACCTGTTCCGGGCGTATTCGGCGGAAAAAATATCTGCCTTATCTGTGGAGGTGAAACGGATGCGCATTCTGCTTATCGAAGATGACCCGGCCACATCCCGCAGCATTGAGCAACTGTTGGCGAATGCCGGCCGGAACGTCTATGCGACCAATCTGGGCGAAGACGGCGTGGAGATCGCAAAGATCTACGACTATGATATGATCCTGCTGGATCTCGGCCTGCCGGACATAACCGGGCATGAGGTGCTGCGCAAGCTGCGCATGGCCAGGGTGCAGACGCCGGTTATGATCCTGTCCGGCAAGAATGAAACGGAGGAAAAGATCAAAAGTTTCAGTTTCGGTGCGGATGACTATCTGACCAAACCCTTTGACAGCAAGGAGCTGATCGCCCGCATCAACGCGATTGTGCGCCGGTCCAAAGGTCACGCGCAATCGGTGATCCGCACTGGCGCGATCACCGTGAACCTTGATGCCAAAACGGTTGAGGTAAACGGCAGGCCGGTGCATCTGACCGGTAAGGAATACCAGATTATGGAGATTTTGAGCCTGCGCAAAGGCACCCCGCTGACCAAGGAGGTGTTCTTCAACCATCTTTACGGCGGCTTGGATGAGCCGGAGCTGAAGATCATCGATGTATTCATCTGCAAGCTGCGCAAGAAACTGCGCCAGGCAATCGGGGATGAAACCTGTATCGAAACGGTTTGGGGGCGCGGCTATGTGCTGCGGGATCCTGTCGGACAGACAGATAGCGCAAGGCGCACGGCAGCGGGCTAGGCCTGCCTGCAAGGGTTTCGGCACTCCCTGTCCGAAAATGACGGGCAGCGGCGTTGCCTGTGCGCCTCAGGCGCGTTCTGTCAGGCCCGGCGCGGCCGGGGGCAGCAGACTTCGGCAAAAATATTTTCAACCCCGGGGAAGCGAAAGCACTTTCAATTTTCGGCAATTCAGGCAACGATCAGGATGGTTTCGGCGACATACCTCTGCCGTTCAAACCCGAACCTGCCAGGGATGATGCATGACCCGGGAAGACTGCCCCCTTGATGGCCCGACGTCTGAAGACGCAGCGGAGGAGTGCGCAAGGATAGTTCGGAAAGAAATTGCAAGACTCCTTGATGGCCTGACGCGTGAAGACGCAGAGGTGCGGCCGACAGGGGTTTTGGACCGGGCCAACGCGTCCGGCCACACGGCCGATGCACCGGTGATGCCGGATGCGGATTATGACGTGCTCAGGTGGATTAATTCGGAAAATGCAGCGGAGGAATTCGAAAAGATATTCCAGGCAGAAATCAAAAGATTCGCTGATGAAATGACGTTGGAAGACATAGAAGCGTCCCTGGATCAGATGGAAAAGGCTTTGGACCGGGCCAACGCGGCCTATCACACGGCCGATGCGCCGATGATGCCGGATGCAGATTATGACAGGCTCGAACAGATATATGCGGCGTTTAAGACTGTGGCGTTTAAACGGAGTTCCGGACGGCAGTTACTAGCGCATTTTTCTGGTTATTTGAATCGTGACGCTCAAGTGGGGGAACCCCCGTCCGAAACTTTTTCCAGGGTTCGTCACGAGGTGCCAATGCTCTCGCTCGGCAATGCGTTTTCCGATGCGGATGTGGTGGATTTCGTGGATAGTGTCCGACGCTATCTTGGACTTGGCGCGGACGCGCCGCTGGCACTGACGGCCGAACCGAAGATCGACGGCCTGTCGCTGTCGCTGCGCTACGAGTGCGGCAAACTTGTGTGCGCAGCCACCCGTGGCGACGGGAAGACCGGCGAAAACGTCACCGCCAATGCGCGTATGATCGCCGACATTCCCGAAACCCTGACCGGCGCACCGGAGGTGCTGGAGGTCCGCGGCGAGGTCTACATGTCCCATCGGGATTTCGCACGGCTCAACGCGGCCCAAAAAGCCGCCGGGAACAGGGTTTTTGCCAACCCGCGCAATGCTGCCGCAGGTTCCCTGCGGCAACTTAATGCAGCGATCACCGCTGCGCGTCCGTTACGTTTTTTCGCCTATGCCTGGGGTGATTTGTCCGAACCGCTCGCCGCTACGCAATCAGGCGCGGTGGCCCGTTTGTGTGCGCTCGGCTTTCAGATTAACGATATGACTGCCCGTGCCGACAGTGCGGCAGAGGCCATCTCCCACTATCGCAGGATCGAGTCTGCACGGGCGGAACTCGGCTACGACATTGACGGGGTCGTCTACAAGGTTGATGATCTTGCGCTGCAAGGGCGGCTCGGTTTCCGGTCCAGCACCCCGCGCTGGGCGATTGCCCACAAGTTTCCGGCGGAGTTCGCCTGGACCGTGCTGGAGGCGATCCACATTCAGGTGGGGCGCACCGGTGCGCTTAGTCCCGTGGCACGGCTGAAGCCCGTCACCGTGGGCGGTGTTGTCGTGTCAAATGCGACGCTGCACAACGAAGACTACATCGCCGGGCGTGACAGCAAAGGAGATGTGATCCGCAGCGGCAAGGATATCCGCGCAGGCGATACTGTGCGGGTCTACCGTGCCGGTGACGTCATCCCGAAGGTAGCGGACGTGGACCTGGCCAGGCGAACCCAGGGCACCGTGCCGTACATATTTCCGAAGATCTGCCCGGAATGCGGCAGCCCCGCCGTGCGGGAACCCGGCGACAGTGTGCGGCGCTGCACCGGCGGGCTGATCTGCCCGGCCCAGGCGATAGAAAAACTGAAACATTTCGTTTCCCGCAGTGCCTTCGACATCGAAGGGCTGGGGGCCAGGCAGATTGAGATGTTTTTCGCCGATGCAACCCTGCCGATCCGGGAGCCATCGGACATCTTCACACTCGCCATGCGCGATTCCGGTAACAGTGCCAAACTGAAAAACCGGGACGGGTTCGGCGACAAATCGGTCACCAGGCTTTTCAACGCGATTGAGGCGCGGCGGACGATCCCGCTTAACCGCCTGATCTTCGCGCTCGGCATCCGGCATGTGGGCGACACGTCCGCCGCGATTCTCGCACGGCATTATTCAACATGGGATGCGTTTGGCACCGCCATGACCGAAGCTGCGGATCGGGACGGGACGGCGTGGAAAGCACTTTTGTCTATAGACGGGGTAGGCGAGGTGATGGCCGGGACACTTGTCAGTGCCTTTGCCGCGCCGGAGGAACGGGCCGCCATCGACCGTCTGGTGGCGCATCTGAATGTGGAGGCGGTCGAAATGCCCGGCACCGACAGCTCCCCGATCAAAGGCAAAACCGTTGTCTTTACCGGTACGCTGGAGAGCATGACCCGGGCAGAGGCCAAGGCCCGGGCAGAGGCCCTGGGGGGCAGAGTCTCCGGCACCGTATCTGCCAGGACAGACTTTGTGGTGGCCGGTTCCGGGGCCGGATCCAAGGTTAAAAAGGCGGCCGAACTCGGCATCACCACGCTGACCGAGGCAGAATGGCTCGACATGAGCGTACCGTGAGCCAGCGGCCGGAAGTCCTCTTCCCGCTCTTTGCCCGGATCGACAGTTTGCCGGGCATCGGGCCAAAAGGCATCCGGCACTACGAAAAGATCGGCCTACGGAAGCCCCGTGACCTGATGTTTCACTTGCCCCATTCGGTGATTGACCGCACCCCGCGCGAAACGATCCTGGGCGTGGTGCTGCCTGCCACGATCACGGTGCAGGTGCAGGTCCGCACGCACAGGCCCAACGCGGTCAAGGGGGGGGCCTACCGGGTGATGGTTGAAGATGCGAAGATAACCTTCCCGCTGGTCTTCTTCCATGCCAATCGCGACTGGCTGGAACGCAAGCTGCCTGCGGGGGCGCAGCGGGTCGTATCCGGCCGGGTAGAACTCTTCGATACCGTCAGCCAGATGGTGCATCCTGACCATATCGTTTTGCCATCGGAGGCAGGAACGATCCCCCGGTTTGAAGCCGTCTACCCGTTGGGGGCCGGGATCACGCGGAAGGCCATGACAAAGGCAACGGCAGCGGCTGTGGCCTTGCTGCCCGACCTCACCGAATGGATCGCCCCCGCAATTCTGGCCAAATACAGATGGCCCGCCTGGACAGCGGCCATAACCCGGGCACACGCGCCAAAGGGCGGCGATGATCTGCACTCCGGCACACCTGCACGGCAACGTTTGGCCTATGATGAGCTGCTTGCCCATCAGTTGACGGTCGCGCTGGCACGGGCGCATCGCCGGCGGCACAAGGGGATCAGCACGGCGGGCGACGGCAGGTTGCGTAACAGGGTGCTTGCCGCCTTGCCCTACCGCCCGACAGGGGCGCAGATGCGATCAGTTGAAGAGATCACCCATGACATGGAGGCGGACACCCGCATGAATCGCCTGCTGCAGGGCGATGTCGGGTCAGGCAAAACGCTGGTTGCGTTCCTGGTACTGCTTGCAGCGGTGGAGGCAGGCGGGCAGGGGGTTCTGATGGCACCCACCGAAATCCTGGCACGCCAGCATCTGGATGTCCTGCAGCCACTTGCCGAAGACGCGGGTGTTGTGCTCGAAATCCTGACGGGCCGGGATCGGGGTGCGGAACGGCGCGATAAACTCGAGGCACTGCAAAGGGGTGCTATTCAGGTGCTTGTCGGCACCCACTCGGTATTCCAGAAAGACGTTGACTTCGCCGACCTGCGGCTTGCAGTCATTGACGAACAGCATCGATTTGGCGTGGCTGAACGGCTAAGGCTCGGCGAAAAGGGTGCGGCGGCAGATATTCTTGTGATGACAGCCACGCCGATTCCGCGGTCGCTACAGCTGACGCACTATGGCAACATGGATATCTCGTTGCTCGATGAAAAGCCACCGGGGCGCAAACCGGTGGATACGGTGCTTGTCAGCCAGGCGCGCCTGAAAGAGGTCGTGGAACGCCTGAAAGCAGCCGTGGCAGAGGGGCGCCAGGCCTATTGGGTCTGCCCGCTGGTGGATGAAAGCGAAAGGCGGGATTGGGCCGCGGCGTCGGATCGCGCACGGGCCTTGCGCCTGGCCCTGGGCGAAAGGGCCGTGGGGCTGGTCCACGGCCAGATGCCACCGATGGAGAAAAACGCCGCCATGGCGCAATTCGTGGCTGGCGCAACAGCCGTTCTTGTGGCGACAACCGTGATCGAGGTCGGGGTGAACGTGCCCAATGCCTCCATCATGGTGGTTGAGCAGGCGGAAACCTTCGGCTTGGCACAATTGCACCAGCTGCGCGGGCGCGTTGGGCGCGGGGAGGCAGCCTCAACCTGCCTCTTGCTCTACGGTGCGCTGACACGGAGTGCCGAAAAACGCCTGAAAGCCCTGCGCGATACCGACGACGGATTCAAAATCGCGGAGGCGGACCTGAACCTGCGCGGGGCCGGGGACGTGCTTGGCGTGGCGCAATCCGGCCTGCCGCATTTCCGCATTGCCGATCTGGCGGTTCAAACAGACCTGATGCAAATTGCCCGGGAAGATGCACGCCGGCTGCTTTGCGAAGACCCTGGGCTGACGACTGACAGGGGCAAAGCCGCCCGCACCCTGCTGTGGCTGATGGAGCAGGAAAAGGCTTTTCGCTACATGTCAGTGGGTTAGGGCACCAACCCGGATTTTGGACAATGTTCGGCAACAGGTCTTGATTGGCATGAACACTTATGGAACATTCCGGTGATGGCGGGCGGGCACTGCCGATTCTGGCAACCAGGCCCGGACCATATTAAATTCAGACCTAATGAGGGCAGAACATGCAAATACCCTATGGCAAGAACACCTGGGAGCATGCGCAAGAACTGCCGCAAACAGACGGGCCCGGAGGCGGTTTTTACACGCTTGCGTTCATCTGCTGGGGGCTTGCGGGTCTTTTCGCGTTTGCAAGTTTGATATGCTTTGCCAATGCGGCGGACACATACCGCCCTGCCGAATATCTGGTCTGGGGGATTGTTAGCCTTTCCGCCGCCGGTGCGTTTTTAACGACAGGCATTTTCGTGCGCATCCTGGCCGTGATCGTGCGGGCCCAGGTCATCACCGCACACTGCACCGCGGAACTGCCTAGAGAGCATGACCTCAAGGGGTATCCTCAGGAGACGGAAAAGAATCCGGCTGCCAGAATGCGCAGAACCTGCCTCTCATAAAGACAGGGAATCCGGCATCCGCCGCCCGGTGCGGGGCGCAGCCCCTGTCCTTATCCGGGTTTCGCCCTGCGGCCCCCGTTTATGCGGTCACGTCCAGGCTTTCGATGGCTTCCACCGTGGCGTCAAAGGCCAGCAGGATAGAGGCGTGGCGGTTCCTGTAATCCCGTGCGGGCTGAAGGATACAAAGCTCATCAAAAGGCGCCGCGGGCGGGGGGCCACCCTGCTCCAGCATGGATGCAAGCTGGTCGCGCCCGGCCCGGATGGTTTCTGCCGACAGGCCCACGATCCGGGATGCCAGAACGGAAGCCGCCGCCTGACCCAACGCACAGGCCTTTACGTCCTGCCCGTATTCCGCAACGACACAGCCGTCCATTTTCACATCTATCGTCACGGTGGACCCGCAGAGCGGTGATCGTTTTGATCGGCTCGCATCCGGGGCCACCAGCCTGTCGGTCAGGGGGATAGCGGCTGCAAGCTCCAGAATCCTGCCGGAATAGAGCTTGATAAGGTCGCCCGTGTCCGTCACCATGATCCCCTTTGCGAATTCAATCCTGTCCTTTAGGTAGGCGCGGCAGACAGCAGGGAAAAGAGACAGCCGCCACAATGAGCAATCAATTTGACACCCGCACCCTGGCCTACAACGATCAGGGTCTGATCCCGGTAATCGCCCAGGACCATGACACGGGCGAGGTGCTGATGATGGCCTGGATGAACGCGGCAGCCGTGGAAAAGACGATTGAAACACACCGGATGACCTACTGGAGCCGGTCGCGCCAGTCCTTCTGGATCAAGGGAGATACGTCGGGGCACACCCAGACGCTGATCGAGCTGCGCGTGGACTGCGACCGGGATTGCCTGCTGGCATTCGTCAACCAGACCGGCCCCGCCTGCCACACGTACCGGCGCAGCTGCTTTTACACACGGGTAGACGAAGGCGCGGAGCAAACACTGATGGCTCCGATGAAAGAACGCGACGCCTAAAGCCCGACCATCGCGCGAATATCGGCAGGGGTTTTGCCCTGGTGCCGCAGTGCCCGCAGGGTCAGGGCATCGTGACGTTTGGCAAGCCGCCGACCCGCGTCATCCCGGATGAGCCGATGGTGACGGTAAAGCGGCGTGGGATAGCCGAGGAGTTTTTGCAACAGCACATGGATCGGCGTTGCTGTCATCATGTCCATACCACGGGTGACATGGGTGATATGCTGGGCCGCATCGTCGACGACGACCGCCAGATGGTAGCTTGTCCCGATATCCTTGCGCGCCATCACCACGTCGCCCGCCCAGGTGACCAGCGTGTCGGACATGACTTCGTAATCCCCGGCACTTTCGCCGATTTCGGTATAGCGCAGCGGTGCTTTCAGCGCGGCGACTGCCTTTCTCATATCCAGTCGGACCGCATCACCGTGTGTGCGGTCCGACATGGGTCGACCGCGGCAGGTGCCGGGATATATCACACCGTCCGGGCCGATATCTGATCCTTCCTGCGGGGCAGACAGGGCGGCCTGAATATCCTTGCGTGTGCAGCTGCACGGATAGCAAAGCCCCATATTGATGAGCTTTTGCAATGCGCGTTCGTGATCAGGTATGCGCCGGGACTGGCGCAGCACCGGCATTGGCCAGTCGATGCCCAGCCACGCCAGATCCTCATAGATTGCCGTTTCATATTCCGGCCGGCTGCGAGGCACGTCGATGTCTTCTATGCGCAGCACGAAACTGCCGTCCCGGGCTGCTTCAAATGCCGTCAACGCGGAAAATGCGTGTCCCGGGTGCAGCAATCCGGTGGGCGAAGGCGCAAAACGTTCGCGGTTCACAGTTTCTTCAGGATGTAGACGATGGACTTCATATCGCGCTTCGGCAGGTGCGGACCATATTCCTTGAAGAGCTCTTCGAAGTGGCCGCCAGCCACCGATGCGGCAACTGCGGCCCCGAACGCGGGTTCCCGGAGCGTATGATCGTTGAAAGTGAACACAAAAAGGCCACCCGGGGCCATTCCGCCGACAATTTCATGATAGAGCGTGATCGGTGCAGCACCGGCACCGATCACGCCAATGGCAGACACAACCGGGTAAGGCCCGCCGGAAAAATCAGGCGGATGATCCGGGGCCGACAGGACAAGGTTTCGGTAGACCCCTTTCTCTCCTGCCTTTTCCAGCATTTCCGGAGACGTGTCGCAGCCGTCAATTGCGGTAAACCCGGCCTGTGCCAGGGCCGCACCGTAAAGGCCGGTACCGCAGCCAACGTCAAAAACCGCTGCGTCCGGCCCGGTGAACCTGCCAAGGGCCGCCGCCGCACGCGCAGGTGTGACATAGCCGTTCGAGGCCAGCTCCGCGTCATAACTCGCTGCCCAGTCCCTGTAGATGTCCTTCATCTGCTGTACACCTGTCTGGCCATATACGGTATCGAGAAATTGCTTCCCTGCCATCGTCGATGTGTCCTCTCTCCCGAGGGGTCAGATTATGCCATGCATGTCGCCGCTTTCAACCAGTTCCGCCAGTCAGCCTTGGCCCGGTCAGTGTAGGCTTTGTAGCGCTCCTGACGGTGGCACCGTCCGCCGCGCACATAAGTGACGGGAGGAAACAGGCCGAAGTTCACGTTCATCGGCTGAAATGTTTTCGCCTCCGCCGCGCCGGTGATATGGGTGACAAGGGCACCGATGGCGGTGGTGGGCGGCACGGGAGGCAAGGGAATGCCGTGCGCCTCTGCCACCGCCAGACGCCCGGCCAAAAGCCCCATTGCCGCACTTTCGACGTAGCCTTCGACCCCGCTGATCTGGCCTGCAAAACGGATATGGGGCCGGGATTTCAGCCGCAGCCGGCTGTCGAGCAGGGCGGGCGCGTTGATGAACGTGTTGCGGTGGATCCCGCCCAACCGTGCGAAGACCGCGTTTTCCAGTCCCGGAATGCTTTTGAAAACATTCTTTTGCGCACCGTATGTCATCTTTGTCTGAAAGCCCACGATGTTGAACAATGTGCCAAGCGCGTTATCCCGGCGCAGTTGCACGACCGCATAGGGTTTTGCATCAGGCCGGTGCGGATTCGTCAGCCCGACAGGTTTCATCGGTCCGTGGCGCAGGGTTTCGCGGCCCCGTTCGGCCATGACCTCGATCGGCAGGCAGCTTTCAAAGTAGCCTGCCGTTTCACCTGCGCGGAATTCGGTTTTGTCAGCCGCAAGCAGGGCGTCAATGAATGATTCGTACTGGTTGCGGTCCATGGGGCAGTTCAGATAGGCGTACCGCTCCTCCTCTGTCTCTCCCTTGTCATAGCGGGACTGGAACCAGGCTTTTTGCATGTCGATGCTGTCGGCATAAACGATGGGGGCAATTGCGTCAAAAAACGCGAGCGCGTCCCGGCCCGTCTCCGCCCGGATTGCCGCGGCGAGGCCGGGGCTTGTCAGGGGACCGGTTGCGATAATCGCCTGCCCCTGGGATGCCGGGGGAAGGGCGGTCAGTTCTTCGCCACACACGGTGACAGCGGGGTGGGCCAGCAGATTGCGCGTGACTGCCTGCGAAAAAGCATCCCGATCCACGGCCAAGGCCCCCCCGGCGGGCAATTTATGGGCGTCCGCCTGGGCCATGATCAGCCCTCCCGCCACACGCATTTCCCAGTGCAACAGCCCGACCGCGTTCTGTTCATCGTTATCTGACCGGAAGGAATTGGAACATACCATTTCTGCCAGATCACCGGTTCGGTGGGCGAAGGTTTTAACCCTGGGGCGCATTTCATGGATTACGGCGGGCAAGCCCGCCCTGGCGATTTGCCAGGCAGCTTCAGACCCGGCCATACCGCCGCCGTAGATATGAATTTTACCGGTCACGGGGTCCGTATGTATGCGGCCTGCAAGGGCTTTCCAAGGGATGCGGGCGGGGCATGTACCCCGCAACAGGGGCTTCAATCCAAAAAGAAGGTATCCGGAACCATCAGACGGGGACAGATTCCCCTGAAATCCGCGGCCTTTCAACCTGGAGGCGGGGTTATGCCGGATGCCAGACTTCCGCAAATGCATTTTGCAAATCGGCTGTCAGAGGCGCAGAAAGCCCCGCCTGGCCTGTATCAATAAGCTTGCCCTGCCTCTGTGTTGACCTCCTCCTCGTCTCCGCTTTCGGCGATGCGGGCAACGGAGGCGACCTCTTCCCCTTTATCTGTATTGAAGACGCGCACACCGCCAGCACTGCGGGAACGGAAGGAGATACCTTTGACCGGCACACGTATCGACTGACCGGCAGAGGTGACAAGCATGATCTGATCACCCATATCCACGGGGAAAGAGGTGATAATCGGCCCGCCACGCATAGCCTTATCCACAGCCATCACGCCCTGCCCGCCGCGCCCGTGCAGGGGGTAATCGTGGCTGGAACTCAGCTTGCCCGCCCCGTCGGCGGTGATTGTCAGGATCAGGTTTTCGGCCGCCGACATTTCCGCGTAGCGTTCCCGGGTGATGTC
This sequence comes from Paracoccaceae bacterium, assembly GCA_014323795.1. Lineage (GTDB taxonomy): Bacteria > Pseudomonadota > Alphaproteobacteria > Rhodobacterales > Rhodobacteraceae > Amylibacter. Next base: position 27,368 of record JACONK010000034.1, read on the forward strand.
GCCGCCGGTCTGTTCCTCGTCCTCGCCCGCATCCGTCAGCCCGGCAACGGCGCGGCGCATCCTAAGGTAGGCGGCGCGTTCGTCCGGCCTGGCCTCAAAGCGGCGTATCACGGCCATGGAGACAACCTCGTCGTCGTCCTTCAAGAGAATACCGCGAACACCCACGGATGAGCGGGAGATGAAAATCCGCACATCATCAGCACGGAAGCGGATGGCACGGCCCCCTCGGGTTACCAGCATCACGTCATCGTCGGCGGAGGCAATGCGCACGTTGATCAGGCGCGTCCTTGCGTGGTCGGACTCAATCTTCATGGCGATCTTGCCGTTGCGCAGGACGTTCGCGAAATCGCTCAGCCGGTTGCGGCGCACGGTGCCGGCAGAGGTGGCAAATATCACCTGCAATGCATCCCAATCGGCCTTATCCCGATCAACCGGCATGATGGCGGCGATGGAGACCCCGCTTGAAATCGGCAGAATGTTCACGATGGCCTTCCCGCGTGCGGTGCGTCGGCCGAGCGGCAAGTGCCAGGTTTTCAGCCTGTAAACCATTCCGTCGGCTGTGAAGACAAGGAGCGGCGTGTGGGTATTGGCAACAAAGAGCGTCGTGACAAAGTCTTCGTCTTTCGTGGCCATTCCCTGCAGGCCCTTGCCACCGCGTTTCTGTGCGCGATACTCAGCCAGCGGGGTCCGTTTGATGTAACCGGAACCGGTGACCGTCACGACCATATCCTCACGCTCAATCAAATCTTCGTCTTCCACGTCGCCGTCGTCTTCCACGATCCCTGTCCGGCGGGGGACGGCGTGGGCCTTTTTCACCTCTTTCACCTCCTCAGAGATGATCGACAGGATCCGCTCGCGCGAGCGCAGGATATCAAGGCAATCTGTAATTCTGGCGGCATGGTCTTGCAGTTCGTCAGTGACCTCTTTCACTCCCATGGCTGTCAGGCGTTGCAGCCGCAGGTCAAGGATCGCACGGGCCTGCGTGTCCGACATGTTATAGGTTCCGTCGTCGTTCATGGTATGGCCGGGATCATCGATCAGGCGGATATATTCAGCGATGTCGGTAGCCGGCCATCGGCGGGTCATCAGCTTTTCGCGGGCTTCTGCCGGATCGGCACTGGTGCGGATGGCGGTGACGACTTCGTCCACGTTGGAGACCGTAACCGCGAGACCGCAGAGCACATGGCTCCTTTCCCGTGCCTTGCGCAGTTCATAGGCCGTCCGGCGGGCCACGACCTCTTCCCGGAAGGAAATGAAGTGGCACAGGAAGCCGCGCAGGGTCAGATGTTCGGGCCGCCCGCCATTGAGCGCAAGCATGTTGCAGCCGAAGGATGTCTGTAGCGGCGTGAAACGGTAGAGCTGGTTGAGCACCACATCCGGCGTCGCGTCACGCTTGAGTTCGATCACCACGCGCACACCGATTCGGTCGGATTCGTCCTGGACATGGGCGATGCCCTCGATCTTTCTGTCGCGACTCAGTTCGGCGATTTTTTCCACCAGGGTGGATTTGTTTACCTGGTAGGGGATTTCATCGACGATGATGGCGTGGCGATCCTTGCGGATTTGCTCCACCCGTGTCCTGGCGCGCAGCACGACGGACCCGCGACCTTCGGAGTAGGCTTTCCGCACACCGGAGCGGCCGAGGATCACGCCGCCAGTCGGAAAGTCCGGGGCCGGAATGTAATCCATTAACCGGAGCGAATCGAGGTCCGGATTTTCGATCAGTGCGAGCGTGGCGTCAATGACCTCACCCAGGTTGTGGGGCGGGATGTTGGTCGCCATGCCGACGGCGATTCCGCTTGCACCGTTGACCAGCATGTTGGGAAATTTGGCTGGCAGGACCGTCGGCTCCTGCTCTTTCCCGTCGTAATTATCCTGAAAATCCACCGTATCCTTGTCGAGGTCGGTCAGCAGCGCGAGTGAGGCTTTGGCAAGCCGTGCCTCGGTGTAGCGCATGGCTGCCGGGTTATCCCCGTCCATGGAACCGAAGTTACCTTGCCCATCGATAAGCATGAGCGACATGGAAAAGTCCTGGGCCAAACGCACCAGCGCATCATAGATCGCGCTGTCCCCGTGGGGATGAAAACTGCCCATCACGTCACCCACGGATTTCGCGGATTTCCGGTACGGCTTGTCGTTGGTGTAGCCACCCTGCTGCATCGCGTAGAGGATACGGCGGTGCACGGGCTTCAGCCCGTCGCGCAGATCGGGGATTGCGCGGCTGATGATCACGCTCATCGCGTATTCAAGATAAGCGGCCTTCATCTCCTCTTCAATGGAGATTGTGGGGCCCGCGGCGGATGCCCTTTCCGGCAGGTCGTCCTGCGGGTTTTCCGGCTCGTCACTCAAGGAGGCATTTCCTGCTATGATATCCTCTGAATATTGTAAAAACGTCTGTCATGGCCGGGGGTCCGGCACAAGGTTCCGCGGGCGGATTCCTCGCCGGCAAGCGCGTTGCCTGGTCAGGTCGGGGCAAACGGTGCCGTATTTAAAACAGCCCGGCAGAGCATTGAGATCTGGTGCGCAAACCCGGATCTAGAAAGGGATTTCGTCTTCCAGATCAGAGTTGCCATCGCCCTGATAGCCGCCGCTGCTGCTGTAATCGCCCCCCTGGTCGTACCCGCCGCCCGCTGCCCTGCCGCCATCGCGGCCGTCAAGCATTGTCAGCGTACCGTTGTAGCCCTGCAGCACCACTTCGGTGGAGTAGCGGTCATTGCCGGACTTATCCTGCCATTTGCGGGTTTGCAGCCGCCCCTCAACATAGACTTTCGAGCCTTTGCGCAAGTACTGCTCACACAGCCGCACCAGACTGTCGGAGAAGATGGAGACCGAGTGCCATTCGGTTCTTTCCCGTTTCTCGCCGGTATTCCTGTCGCGCCAGCGCTCGGAAGTGGCCACGCGCAGGGTGCAGACCTTGCCGCCGTTCTGAAACGTACGCACCTCCGGGTCACGCCCGAGGTTACCTATGATCATGACTTTGTTCAGGCTGCCCGCCATTTTGTTTCTCCCCCCAAGGAGTGGTATCCGGTTCCTGTTAACCATAAACACATTCGGGTGCAACGGGCCAACAATTTATTAATCGCGAACCAGGGGCAGGAAATGGCGGCAGGTGGCCCGGATCCCGGGTATTTCTGCTAACGTAACCCCCTTTTCCGGTGGCAATCTTCAGAATGTGCCCTACGTCTGGTCCATCCTCCGGGGCACTGGCATGGCAGAACTCAAGAACATCGAAATCCGTGGTGCCCGCGAGCACAACCTGAAGTCCGTGGATGTGAATATCCCCCGTGACAAACTGGTGGTGATCACCGGGCTTTCCGGGTCAGGCAAATCCTCTCTGGCCTTTGACACCATATACGCAGAGGGACAGAGGCGGTACGTAGAGTCGCTTTCCGCTTATGCACGCCAGTTCCTCAATATGATGCGGAAGCCCGACGTAGATCATATCGCGGGGCTGAGCCCGGCGATTTCCATCGATCAGAAGACCACGTCGAAGAATCCGCGGTCCACCGTCGGCACCGCTACCGAGATTTACGACTATATGCGATTGCTTTTTGCCCGTGTCGGCACCCCCTGTAGCCCGGCGACCGGTCTTCCGATTGAGGCACAGCAGGTACAGGATATGGTCGACCGGATCGTGGGGATGGAGGAGGGAACCCGGGCCTATCTGCTCGCCCCGATTGTGCGCGATCGCAAAGGCGAGTACCGCCGCGAATTTGCGAATCTGCGCAAGCAGGGATTCCAGCGGGTAAAGGTGAACGGGACGTTCTTCGAGCTTGACGACCCGCCCGCGCTCGACAAAAATTATCGCCACACCATTGACGTGGTGGTGGACCGGCTGGTGATAAAGAAGCGGCTGGATACGCGGCTGGCGGACAGCCTGCGCACGGCACTTGATCTGGCGGACGGAATCGCGACCCTGGAGACGGCACCGAAGGAAGGGGAGCCGGAACGGATCATTTTTTCGGAAAATTTCGCCTGCCCGGTGTCAGGCTTTACGATCCCCGAGATTGAGCCGCGGCTGTTTTCCTTCAACGCGCCGTTCGGTGCCTGTCCGGAATGTGACGGGCTGGGCCATGAGCTCTTCTTCGACGAACGCCTTGTCGTACCTGATCCGGCGATCAGCCTTATGGCAGGTGCGCTGGCACCTTGGGCGAAGTCCAGATCCCCCTATTTCCGCCAGACCATTGACGCCATCGCCAAACACTACAAGTTCGACAAGGATATGCCCTGGCGCGACCTGCCGCCCCATGTACAGCAGGTAATGCTTTACGGAACCGGTGAGGATGAGATTCGGTTTCGTTATGATGAGGGCGGGCGGGTCTATGAGGTTTCCCGCTCTTTCGAAGGGGTGGTGCCAAACATGGAACGGCGCTACCGCGAGACGGATTCAAGCTGGATCCGCGAGGAGTTTGAGCGCTACCGGAACAACCGGCCCTGCGGAGCCTGCAACGGCTACCGGCTGCGCCCCGAAGCGCGGGCCGTGAAAATTTCTGGCCTGCATATCGGCGAGATCACGGCGATGTCGATTTCTGAGGTGCTCGAATGGGTCAGGGAAGTACCGAAAACACTGACGAGCCAAAAGAATGAGATCGCACAGGCGATTCTGAAGGAAATCAGCGCCCGGCTCGGCTTTCTGGTGAACGTCGGGTTGAATTACCTTACACTGTCGCGCGCCGCGGGCACCCTGTCCGGCGGGGAAAGCCAGCGTATCCGTCTGGCGAGCCAGATTGGGTCAGGGCTGACCGGTGTGCTTTATGTGCTTGACGAGCCGTCCATCGGCCTGCATCAGCGCGACAATGGCCGGCTGCTGACAACGCTTGGGAACCTGCGTGACCAGGGCAACACCGTGATCGTCGTGGAACACGATGAAGAAGCCATTCGGGCGGCGGACCATGTGCTCGATATCGGCCCCGGGGCTGGTGTGCATGGGGGTGTGATCATTGCTGAGGGCACACCAAAGCAGATTGCGCGGCACAAAAAGTCGATCACCGGGCAATACCTGCGCGGCGACAGAAAGATTGCGATCCCGGCCGTGCGCCGCAAGGGAAACGGAAAGAAGCTGGTGGTCGAGAAAGCCTCCGGCAACAACCTCAAGGACATCACGGTTGAATTCCCGCTTGGAACGTTCACCTGTGTAACCGGCGTATCCGGCGGCGGGAAATCCACGCTGACGATTGAGACGCTTTTCAGGAATGCCTCCATGCGGCTCAACGGTGCCAGGCAGACGCCCGCGCCCTGCGGGGGCGTGAAAGGCCTGCAGTACCTTGACAAGGTCATCGACATAGATCAGCGCCCCATCGGGCGTACGCCGCGGTCAAATCCGGCCACCTATACCGGTGCCTTCACCCCGATCCGTGACTGGTTCGCCGGGCTGCCGGAGGCGAAGGCGCGCGGCTATAAGCCTGGGCGGTTCTCTTTCAACGTAAAGGGCGGGCGGTGTGAGGCATGCCAGGGCGACGGGGTCATCAGGATCGAAATGCATTTCCTGCCCGACGTCTACGTCGAATGTGAAACCTGCAAAGGCAAGCGCTACAACCGCGAAACGCTGGAGGTGAAGTTCCGGAACAAATCCATCGCTGATGTGCTGGATATGACGGTGGAGGACGCCAAAGATCTTTTTAAAGCCGTGCCGTCAATCCGGGACAGGATGACGGCACTGCTGCGGGTGGGCCTCGGCTACATCAGGGTGGGCCAGCAGGCGACGACCCTGTCAGGCGGCGAGGCGCAGCGGGTGAAGCTGGCGAAGGAGCTTTCGAAGCGGTCCACTGGCAAGACGCTCTATGTTCTTGATGAGCCAACGACCGGTCTGCACTTTGAAGATGTGCGCAAATTGCTGGATGTGCTGCATGGATTGGTCGATCAGGGGAATTCGGTGCTTGTGATCGAACACAACCTGGACGTCATCAAGACGGCCGACCACATCATCGATATCGGCCCGGAGGGCGGCGACGGCGGCGGGAAGGTCGTGGCCACCGGCACACCGGAAGCACTGGCAGAGGTCACGGACAGCCACACCGGACGATACCTGGAGCAGATTCTGGGCGCAAAAACGGTGGCAGCGAAACATGGCTGACCGGTAGCGCACGGCGGGCTTGGTTCCGGGTGCCGGAAAACAGCGCAATATTGCTTATGATTATTTGTGCCAGCGTATGTTAATCTTTCAAAATCCTATTCAAAACGTCCTTGCTATGGCTGCATTTGGCAGCCGATACGACGTGCAACCTTATTCCCGTATTCGGTATACGATTGTGCCGAATAACGGGGCAGTCCGGGTAATATCCGATCCTGCTATTATCACAAATCCGGGTTCTGCTTTTGAGCGCATTCCTTCTGCGAATCAAAACGCGGATAGTGTCAAAGTCCGACACATGCTCAACGACCTGCAATCCAAAATGGAGTCAAAAATGATGAAAACCCTAACCACAATCGCGACCGTTTCAATGGCAGTCCTGGTAGCCGCGCCCCGTCATCTTTTCACGCCTGGATTTAGGCATGTTCTTGCGCTTGCCACCGATATAAGTCTCATCGACTTCCACAGGGCCGGAGAAAAGTGGCTTAGTCAACGGAAAACACGCTGCGCGTAAGCGATGAAGCATGAACCATGCGGTCTTTTGTGTGACTTTCAGATCACGATGAAGTTTCATGCCGGAAACACCCTTAAGGCTTGTTGCATAAATGTAAATGGCAAATACCCATTTACGCAAAGGCAATCTCGATTCCTCCAGCGCAGTTCCCGTGCGTACGGTGAGCTTGTTACGGCAATCTCCGCACCAGTAACGATTGTCTTTACCTTCCGTAGTCCTGACACCGCCGCACTTGGGACAAGTGCGCCCGTCAACACCCCATCTTTGTTCAGCAAACCAGTCATGTGCAGCCTGCTCGTTGGGAAACATGTCTGCCAGTTCCAAAAGACTGATACCTTCTCGGTGATGCTTTCCCGGTGCGCTGTGAGCCATGATTGGTCCCTTTCTTTCTTTTATCCTGTATAACCAATCAGTCTTGCGGCGTCAAGTATATAATCTCCATTGTCTTCCGGTCCGGCCTGTACAATAATGGCCCCGTTTGCCCGGAACGGCAGCAGCAAGGAAAAAACGCGGATGGCACTGACCGTAACGCCGGGCGATGACGGCGATAACACACTGAACGGCGGTGTCGGCAGCAACGCGCTGTATGGCATGGACGGCAACGATACGCTGTATGGCGGTGCCGGCGATGATACGCTGGCTGGCGGGAACGGGGCCGATACGTTGTACGGCGGGGCGGGCAATGATACGCTGGTCGGCGGTGCGGGTGCGGATACCCTTGACGGCGGGGTCGGCAGTGACACGGCCGATTACAGGGGTTCGGATGCGGGCGTGACGGTGCACCTGGCCACGGGCCGCGGTATCGGTGGCCACGCCGCAGGCGATATTCTGAATGGTATCGAAAACCTCATTGGCACAGACCGGGCCGACAGTCTGGCCGGGGATGGCGCGGCCAATGTGCTGGACGGCGGCGTTGCCAGCGACACACTCGACGGCCTTGGCGGCAACGACACACTGAACGGTGCCGCGGGAAACGACCTGCTGACTGGTGACACCGGTGCGGATGCGCTGAACGGCGGGGCGGGCAATGACACGCTGGTCGGCGGGGCGGGTGCGGATACCCTTGACGGCGGGGTCGGCAGTGACACGGCCGATTACAGGGGTTCGGCTGCGGGCGTGACGGTGCACCTGGCTACGGGCCGCGGTATCGGTGGCCACGCCGCAGGCGATATTCTGAATGGTATCGAAAACCTGCATGGCTCCGACCATAACGACAGTCTGGCCGGGGATGGCGCGGCCAATGTGCTGGACGGCGGCGTGGGGAATGATAGCGTAGACGGCGGTGCGGGCAATGACACGCTGGTCGGCGGGGCGGGTGCGGATACCCTTGACGGCGGGGTCGGCAGCGACACGGCCGATTACAGGGGTTCGGCTGCGGGCGTGACGGTGCACCTGGCCACGGGCCGCGGTATCGGTGGCCACGCCGCAGGCGATGTTCTGAATGGTATCGAAAACCTGCATGGCTCCGACCATAACGACAGTCTGACCGGGGACAAGGTGGCCAATGTGCTGCGGGGCGGGGGCGGCAACGACACGCTGGCCGGCGGGAACGGGGCCGATACGCTGAACGGCGGGGCGGGCAATGACACGCTGGCCGGCGGGGACGGGGCCGATACTTTCGTGTTCACATCTCTGGACGGCGACACCATAACCGATTTTGAGGTCGGCAGGGACCGCATAGAGATCGCCACCACCGGGCGATCAGGCACCCTGTCCATAACCGCCAGAGGCGATGATGCAGTGGTGATCTGGAACGGCGGTATCCTGGTGCTGGCAGGCGTGGAACCCGAACGTGTGACCGGTATTTCCCTTGTCAGTGACATGGTCGGGAACCGGCTGAAGGGTGATACGGGTGCTGACACGCTTTATGGTGGCGACGGTGCTGATACACTGGAAGGCGGTGCCGGCGATGATCGGCTTTTAGGGGGGTACGGTAATGACCGGCTGTTCGGCGGCGACGGCGCGGACACGCTGGAAGGCGGTGCCGGCAACGACGTGCTGAGCGGCGGCACAGGCAAGGATGTTCTACGGGGTGGTGCGGATAATGATACGCTCTATGGCCACTGGTCCGCGGACAGTCTGCACGGTGGTGCGGGCAACGACATGTTGTACGGCGATCTGGGCAGGGATACGCTGAAGGGTGGCGATGGCGATGACCGGCTTTCCGGCGGTGCGCACGCGGATATGCTGTTCGGCGGTGCGCATGATGACACACTTATCGGCGGCTATGGCGCGGATACGCTGGTCGGTGCCGCGGGTAATGACCGTCTCATCGGTGGCCCGCACACGGATACGCTTAAGGGCGGTACGGGCGACGACACGCTTATCGGCAAGCGCGACGCGGATACGCTGGATGGCGGGGCGGGGCGCGATTGGGCCGTCTATGCGGGTTCGGACACGGGCGTAACAGTCAGCCTGGTTTCGGGGGCCTCCAACACCGGTGGCCATGCCCAGGGCGATGTGCTGAGCAATATCGAGCACCTGCGCGGGTCGGAACATGCCGATACCCTGACCGGGGATGCAGGCAACAACTGCCTGCAGGGCGATGCCGGTGCTGATTCGCTGAATGGCGGTGACGGGCACGACCGGCTGCGCGGCGGGGCGGGTGCCGATACGCTGGATGGCGGTGCCGGCCGTGATCAGGCCGACTACAGAGATTCGGACACGGGCGTAACGGTCAGCCTGATTTCGGGGGCTTCCAACACCGGCGGCCATGCCCAGGGCGATGTGCTGAGCAATATCGAGCACCTGCGCGGGTCATCCCACGCCGACATCCTGACCGGGGATGATGGTGACAACTGCCTGCAGGGCGATGCCGGGGCCGACACGCTGGATGGCGGTGCCGGGCGCGACTGGCTTGATTATCGCCGGTCCGACGCGGCGGTGACCATTGACCTGGGCAATAACACCGCCACTGGCGGCCATGCCCAGGGCGATACGATCAGCAATTTTGAGCACCTGCGCGGGTCAGCCCACGCCGACATTCTGATCGGGGATGACGGCGACAACCGCCTGCGCGGCGATGGCGGGGCCGATACCCTGACTGGCGGGGCGGGCGCGGATACCTTCATCTTCAGAGCCTTCCACGGCGATACCATCACCGATTTCTCTGACGGGGAGGATATGATCCGCATCAAGGGGGATGGCGTTGTGTTCAGTGCCCTGACGGTGGAAGATGCCGGGGCCGACACGAACGTCAAATGGACGGTGGACGGCACCGAAGGCAGCCTGACCCTGGCAGGCGTGGACCACGCGATGATCACGGCGGACGATTTCATCTTCAACGCCTGATCCGCCGCACGCGCAAAGCCCGCCCTTGGCCTTGGCGGGCGGGCTTATTTGAGTGCCTTTTTCAGTGCATCGCCGCAGCTGATCCATTGTGGAATTAATTTTTTTATTACGAAAACAAACTTGCCCTTTCTTTAATTTTCCTTTCTGAAATTTATCAAGCGAGCCGATAAAAAGGGGTAAAAATTTTATTTCTATTTTAGAATTTGGCAATTTTTTGTCTGCAATATCAGCACCCGCCTGAAGTTGGCGTATAGTTTGGCCGGTTTTCTTGTTTTTCCCGCCTGACAATTCCATTGGCACGACCCATCCGGGGCCATCGCCTGCACCGTCCGCGATAAACAGGTAATCACAGCGCACATCGTTTCCGTCAATTGGCGCACCGTCCCCGTCAAAATCGATAATCACACGGGGGTCGGGGGCACCATCAAGATTCACGCTGCAATCTTCTTTTCTGCAGCTGTTCACAATGCATCGGGAATCCAGTTTTGCCCTGATGGCTTTTGTAAGGCTGGTCATGACGTTCCGTTGATAATATCCGCCCACCGGTTGTGCAGGTCTTGCGCGACCGCATCAAAATCCGGGTCATAGCCGCCCTGTTCTTTATCCCATTTCATTTCACAAATGCGGGTACCCCTGCGGGCACCTTTTGGCAGTTCAAAACGCCATACCCCAACCTCATCGGGTGACAACGCGTCGGGTTCTCCCGCCTCTCCGGCAGCAACCAGATTTGCAATTTCTTCCAGCACCCATTCGCTATGGGTGGTCAGAAGAACGCGAATTCCCTGCCGCACCCAGCCCGCGATTTCGCGGGCAAAGGCCACTTGCATGCCGGGATGCAAATGCGCCTCCGGCTCTTCAAGGATCAGCAGATCCCCCGGCCGGACATAATGGCGCAGATAAAGCGCAACCGGCGCGAGTTCAGAGACCATGGAGGACACATTCACAAGCGGCAGCGACCTGTTCCACCCCTTCGGCGTATAGGTGAACCGGGGGTAATTGACCTCCGTTCTTTCGACGGTAATTTTGCCGTTCAGAATGTTGCTTTCCAGGCTGTCGGCCCTGTCTTTTCCGGAATCTCTGCGCCGAGGAGATCTGTAACGCATCACGCCAGAGGGACTGGCAAGCTCAACCAGGTTTTGCAAAAAGTCAGTCAATACCCCGGACAGGGCAGGCAGGGATGATCCTCCGCCCAGGCCGGCGCGGGATGCGCTCTGTATCAGGGCGCTGACCACTACATGATGGGCATGCATCACGCCGCCCCGGTCCGCGGGCAGATAGAACCCACTGATCGGGTTGTCGTAAAACCGATAGTATTGACTCAAGGACGACATAATTGAACGGGTACTCCTGTCCCCGGCTTTGCTGCCCGCGTTCTGCACATACTCCTCAAGTTCTTGCAGGAACATCTCCTTGAGGTGGGGGGACCTTGCAAAGGGCAAGGGCCAGGTTTCGGCGACATTCACATCAAGTGACACCTTGCCCGCCCGGTTAATCTTGACATCTTGGCCGCTCAGCGCAGAACGGGCCGAATCCCCGTAATCAATGGTGATCCGGGCCCGGACTTTGGCACCTTCCCGCACAAGATGGCCGGGGTCGGACATCCCGAAACAACGCAAGAAGTCGTCCTCCAGCCTCTTTTGCATATTCACAGAGGCAGATTCCAAAACCTTTCGGTCACTATCTGTCAGCGGCAGTGCCTCACCCTTCCGAAGGCTTTCCAGCCAAGCTTTCGGGTTTTCGGGAAAGGGTCCGGATTGGTGTCGTAACGCAAAAGGGAATTCGCGAAACGGATTCATATCCGGATGTTGCTCCGTCACATAAATCAATGTGGCCAGCCAGGATTTACCGGTGTTGCCTGGGCCGGTGAAAACGGTCAGCGGGCGCAGATCCACCTTGCCCTGCGCGATCGGGCCGAAATTTTTCACTTGGAATATCGCCCGTCCCGGCCTTTCCGGGGCGGCTTTTGGTTTGGTCATCCTTCCGATCCTTTCGCCGCCACACCCGTTCACCCGCGTTCCCGGTCAATTACCCGCTGGCACAATCATTGACCCCGGCATGCTGCCCCTTCGTAATCCCGGCTGCCGTCAGCCACAGCCAGGCACCACAGTGCCTCCAGTGCCCGGGTGCGATCATCACAGGGAACAGCATTCCTGACAACCCGCATAAAGCGGGCCGTGTGTGGTGCACCCACGCGCTACACCAGCCGGGATTGTTCGACGGCGGCCTTAATAAATTCGCGGAACAGCGGATGCGGGTCGAAGGGTTTTGATTTCAGTTCCGGGTGGAACTGCACACCGACATACCAAGGATGGTCCGCCAGTTCCACAATCTCCGGCAGGCGGCCGTCCGGTGACATGCCGGAGAAGATCAAACCGCATTTTTCCAGTTTATCGCGATACCTGATATCCACCTCGTAGCGATGGCGATGGCGTTCGCTGATGGCACAACTGCCGTAGATGTCGGCCACCCTGCTGCTGACCCTGAGCGTCGCGTTATACGCGCCGAGCCGCATGGTTCCGCCCTTGTCAGCGTCCGCAGCACGTTCGATGGTGCGGTTGCCTTCCATCCACTCTTTCAGGCGGTAGACCACGGGGGTGACGCGCTTGACACCCGCAGGGTGATCAAATTCTTCCGAACCCGCGTCCCTGATCCCGGCGAGGTTGCGGGCAACCTCGATCACCGCCACCTGCATGCCGAGGCAGATTCCAAGATAGGGGACGGAGCGTTTGCGGGCGAATTCAGCAGCCTTAATCATGCCCTCCGTGCCGCGTTCACCGAATCCGCCGGGCACCAGAATGGCGTTGCAACCTTCCAGATGGGCGGCTGGATCCTCGCTTTCGAAAATTTCCGAATCCACCCATTCCCCGCGCACTCTGACGCGGGAATGTATACCGCCGTGGGCCAGTGCCTCCGCAATCGATTTATAAGCATCTTCGAGCCGGGTGTACTTGCCAACGATGGCTACCCTTACCTCGCCGTCCGGGGTATGAACCCGGTCGGAAACGTCTTCCCACCTGGCCAGCTGCGGGGGCGGGGCAGGGGTGATGCCGAAGGCCTCAAGCACTGCCCGGTCAAACCCTTCCCGGTGGTAGGCGAGCGGCGCATCATAGATCGACGGCAGGTCGCAGGCTGCAATCACCGCGTCCGGACGCACGTTGCAGAAAAGCGCGAGTTTTTCGCGCTCCTTTTGCGGGATATGGTGTTCCGACCGGCAGACAAGCACATCAGGCGCGATGCCGATGGATTGCAATTCCTTGACCGAATGCTGGGTCGGTTTGGTCTTCAATTCCCCGCTCGCGTTCAGGTAGGGCAACAGGGTGAGATGTATAAAGATGCAGGCCCCGTGCGGGCGTTCACGGGCGAATTGGCGGATCGCCTCCAGGAACGGCAGGCCCTCGATATCGCCCACCGTGCCGCCGATTTCACAAAGCATGAAATCAGCCCCATCGTCGCCAATGGCTATGAAGTCCTTGATTTCATTGGTGACGTGCGGAATGACCTGGATAGTCCTGCCCAGGTAATTACCACGGCGCTCTTTTTCCAGCACGTTGGAATATATGCGGCCCGCAGACACGCTGTCGGTCCGGCGTGCGGCCACGCCGGTGAAGCGTTCGTAGTGGCCAAGGTCAAGGTCGGTTTCCGCGCCGTCGTCGGTCACGAAAACCTCCCCGTGTTCAAACGGGCTCATCGTGCCGGGGTCGACGTTGAGGTAGGGATCAAGCTTGCGCAGTCGGACAGAAAATCCCCGGGCCTGCAAAAGTGCCCCAAGCGCGGCACTGGCAAGGCCCTTGCCCAGGCTTGATACAACACCCCCTGTTATGAAAATATACCGCGCCATACTGCCGTTGCCCCCGTGTCTCTCACCCTGTTTTTTGGCCGGGCGATCAGGCTTTCCCTCGGTGCCCACGGGATTTAAAGGTATCGGGAGTCGTGCCGGCGGACAAGTCGGATACGCGGGTGCAATGTGCCAGAGCGAGTTGATTGGCATTGGGAGTCGTGCCGGCGGACAAGTCGGATACGCGGGTGCGCACCTAGTTTTCGGAACCGGGCGGTCGCGGCGGTGCGGTCTCCGTTACGGGCTGCGGGAGGCTATCACCGGACGGCGGGATCAATCCAATGTCCGCTTCTGGCCGTGTCCCGTCACTGCCAACCTGATCGATGACCGATGTGGTCGCCGGGTTGTTTTTGGCGATGATCGTCAGCACAAGCGAGGCAACCATAAAGCCGGTACCGAGGGCCCAGGTCACTTTGGCCAGGGGGGATGCGGGCGTACGCCCGGACATGCCGGCACCGCCGCCGATGCCAAGGCCACCGCCCTCGGACCGCTGCATCAGTACGATCAGAATCAGCCCCAGGGCGATGATCAGAAGAATGACAAGGACAATGTTTTGCATGGGGCGCTGTCTTTGGGCTGATTGTGGCAGGCACATAAACCGGGGGGCAGCCTGGTGCAAGAGGCATGCCTTAGGTCAAAATAAACGCCGCCACAGCCCCGTTGGCAAGGCTGCTTCCCTGCAAACCATTGACGCATAACACTTTGGGGATTTGTTGGCTGCCACGGCAGAACCCTATTCTTCCCGGCTCTGTTTTTCCGCGATGCCAGAGGTGTGTTCGCGCCGTTCCAGCTCTTTCAACACGTCTTCAAACGTCACGCCGCGCGCACTGAGCATGACAAGAAGGTGGAAGATCACATCCGCCGCCTCTTCCCGCAGGTTCTTCCTGTCATTCCTGACGGCGGCGATGATTGCCTCAATCGCCTCTTCCCCGAATTTTTCAGCGCATTTCTCTGGCCCGCGGGAAAACAGCCTGGCGGTATGGGACATCTTCCCGTCCGCGCCTTTGCGCGCTTCGATTTTCCGGGAAAGCCGGGTCAGAATATCTGCCATTTGTGGCCTTTCAGAGCCGAACCGGGATGCCCGCCTTATGCATATGCGCCTTCGCTTCGGCAATAGTGTAATCACCGAAGTGAAAGATCGATGCGGCGAGCACCGCGCTGGCCCCCCCGTCGCGGATTCCTTCGACAAGATGGTCAAGCGTACCAACCCCGCCGCTGGCAATCACGGGTATCTTCACCGCATCTGAAACGGCCCGCGTTAGAGGGATATTAAACCCGGCCCGCGTCCCGTCGCGATCCATGGAGGTCAGCAGAATTTCCCCCGCACCCTTGTTTTCTGCCAACTGCGCGAATTCCACCGCATCCATGCCGGTTTCCCGCCGCCCGCCGTGGGTGAAAATGTTCCACTTGCCGGGTGCCACAGTCCGTGCGTCAATCGCCACGACGATGCACTGGGATCCGAAGCGATTTGCACTTTCCGCCACCACATCCGGATTTGCGGTTGCTGCCGAATTGAAGCTGACCTTATCCGCACCCGCAAGCAGCAGGGCCCGCACATCGTCGGGGGTGCGCACACCGCCACCGATGGTCAGCGGCATGAAACACTGTTCCGCCGTGCGCCGTGCGACATCAAACATGGTAGCGCGGTTTTCATGGGTCGCGGCAATGTCGAGAAAGCAGATCTCATCAGCCCCGGCCGCATCATAGGCCCTTGCCGAATCCACCGGGTCGCCCGCATCCACCAAATCCACGAAATTCACGCCTTTCACCACGCGCCCGCCGGCCACGTCGAGGCAGGGGATGATCCGGATTTTCAGCATGGCGTCAACCTTTCTGCCGGGCAGGGATATACCCGGCCCATGACCCTTTGCAAGGCACTGGTGCGCCGTCCGGCCCCCATGACCCGGGCCAGGCCTCCGCTGACCGCGTTTTTGACAGGCTATTCCTTGTGTCTGTGACAGACACAGGCGGGCATGGTGCCCGGGTGTGGATTGTGCACAAGGCGGGCAAAGTGTTTTGGCCGGTCCGGGGGTGCTTCTTCGCCCGGCCACACAAAATCTGTTCGTAAAAGCCCTTGGCGATAATAAGGGTAGCCATGCGGGCTTTTCCCGCCACACCTGCTGATGAACGCTGCGCACGGCGAAGTAGACGCCCGCCCCGGTTGATCGCCCGTTCGTCCCCCGGTATCAGGCTAAAAATATCCTGGGGAATTCCGATGCCAGATTTTGACCCGGCCCGCCCGCTGAAAATTGCGCCATCCATCATGTCTGCGGATTTCGCACGGCTGGGGCAGGAAATCCGCGCCATTGAGGATCAGGGCTGCGACTGGGTGCATGTGGACGGAATGGATGGCCATTTCGTGCCGAATCTGGCTATCGGCCCCAATGTCTGCGCGGCTATCCGCCCGTATATCAGAACGGTCATGGACGTGCATCTCATGATCTCGCCGGTCGATGAATATCTGGAACCCTATGCCCGGGCGGGGGCAGATATCATTACCGTGCATGCGGAAGCGACACCCCACCTTGACCGCTCCCTGGCCGTGATCCGCGACCTCGGCTGCAAGGCAGGCGTGGCACTGAATCCGGCAACATCGGAAAGTGCCATCGAATATGTCCTCGACAAGATTGACCTAATCCTGGTGATGACGGTCAACCCCGGATTCGGGGGGCAGACATTCCTGTCCGGCCAACTGCCCAAGATCCGGCGTATCCGCGCCATGATCGGCCAGCGCCCCATCCGGCTGGAAATCGACGGCGGCGTGACGCCGGGCATCGTGCCCGCTGCCCGGGCAGCGGGCGTTGACACTGTGGTCGCAGGTACCGCCGTATTCAAAGGCGGCACCCCGGAACACTACGCCGCCAATATGCGTGCCCTCCGCGAAGCCTGGGATATCAGGGATTAAGTCCCCTCTGCTTCGGATCGGAACATTTCGGAAACATTGGGCACGAACCATGGGCTGTCGTAAATCTCATGGTTTCCGAAGCACACCTGCAACAAGCCCTGCCACAATCAGCAACGCATCCGACATGCTTCAAAAGAGGCAGATCACAAAGACATGCGTCCGCCAGGCCCCTGTCGCAGGACACGGGCATTTTGCGCACCGGGGGCGAAGAGCAGGCATGGTGGCCGTAAGGTAACCATCACGCCAGCCTGGATCACGGCCTGGGCACTGCCTCCGGTGTGCGCACTTCCCTGGCCCGCCCGGTCTCAATCTCTGCTTTCGAGGGCGGCATTACAAGACCGGCCGAGATCACCAGTTTCGCTGCCGCCTCTACGCTCATATCAAGTATAATCACATCCTTGCGCGGCACAAACAGCAGAAAGCCGCTTGTCGGGTTAGGCGTTGTCGGCAGGAAGATCGACAGCATCATATCCTGCCCGGTTTTTTTAAGGATCTCGCCGCGGGTGCGGGTGGATACAAAGGCAATCGCCCACAGACCGGGGCGCGGATATTCGACCAGGCATGCCTTTTTGAAGGGGGTGTTCGACTGGCTCAGGATCGTCTCAACTATCTGTTTCACGCCATTGTAGATCGTGCGTACGACTGGCATACGATCCACGAGGCTTTCGATGTATTTCACCAGTTGACGACCAAAAATGCCCTTCGCCAGGGCACCGATGATCGTGGTAAAGACGAGAAAAACAATCACGCCGTAACCGCGGATGTCCGAATCCGGCTGCCACGCACCCGGCACAAGCGGCAGAACACGGTTGTCGACAAAGCCCACGAACGCCCAGACCATCCAGGTTGTCAGGGCCACAGGCAGAACGATAACAAGCCCGGTCAGGAAGTTGCCCCGCAAGCGCACGAAAAGGCCGGGTTTGCGCACGGGTTTCACTTTTTTGGATCGGAAGGCGGTCAAGCGGAAAATCCTGTGTGATGCGGGCCGGTTGTATGCGCGGCGGTGCCCCGGCGCAATCCTTGTCAGCCCTTTGTTTCCGGGCCCGGTAACAGCGTAATATCCCGTTCGGGACGGCCAGGATTGTGGTGAGCGTGAAAGATAAAAACGGCAATGTTCCTGACAGGGGTCTTGCCGCCGGTCAGCCGTTATGCTACCGCCTCGCTGCATCGCCCCAACCGGGATGGCCTGACCGGGGTGAGGGCCGGACTGCGCTCCCATTGGAGATGTCACAGGGCCATGCCATGTCTGACAGGTTTTTGTTGGTGCGCTGACAGCCGCAAATATGATGATCGATGACAAATCCCTTCTGAAAATCCATCACGCGGATTATCGGCATGTTCTGTCCGGGTTTGAATCCGGTTCCTTTGATCTGATCTATATTGATCCGCCGTTTAATACCGGACACACTCAAAAGCGTGTTCGTACAAGAACAATCCGGGATAAAGCGGGGGACAGGATGGGTTATAAGGGGAACCGTTACCGTACAGAAATTCTGGGAGAGATGTCCTATGGCGATTCCTTTGATGCCTACCCGGAATTTCTGGAACCGGGTTTGAAAGAATCTTTCAGGCTTCTAAAGCCGCATGGCTCTTTTTTCTTTCATATTGATTATCGGGAAGCGCATTATTGCAAGGTCATGCTTGATCGGATATTCGGTCGGAGATCTTTTATCAACGAAATCATATGGGCTTACGATTATGGTGCCCGATCAAAAAGCCGTTGGTCCGCGAAACACGATACGATATTCTGGTATGCGAAAGACCCTGACAATTACACTTACAACTACGACGCCATAGACAGAATACCCTACATGGCACCAGGCTTGGTGGGACCGGAAAAAGCCGCACGAGGCAAGACCCCGACAGATGTATGGTGGCAAACCATCGTAAGCCCGAACGGGAAAGAAAAGACCGGATATCCGAATCAGAAACCCATTACAATTCTGAACCGGATTGTCAGAGTACACAGCAATCCGGGTGATCGTATTCTGGATTTTTTCGCGGGGAGCGGAACAACGGGTGAAGCAGCCCTGCGTAACGGGCGCAGGGCGGTTCTGGTTGACAGAAACCCCGAAGCTGTTCGGGTTATGAAGAACAGGCTGGCGTTTGCGCATCAACAAACCCTGATTTAACCAGGACAGCCTGAAATCCGATAGGTGAACAGACAATGGACCGGATTCAAGACCCGGAAGTCAGGACATTGGCGAAGAAATCTTCGTGTTTGGCCGCAGAGTATCCGGAATTGGAAGATGACCAATGGAACAAAAGCCCGTTCAACTGGATACGCTGCTTGCCGCCAAGGACAAAGGGCGCAATCGGCGAACGCCTGGTTGCGGATTATCTGGCCTGTAAGGGGTTTGATGTCACCCGTTCACCGGACGGGCAGGCAGACAGGATCATTGCCGGGCACCGCGCCGAAATCAAGATGAGCATGCTGTGGAAAAACGGCACCTACAAATTTCAGCAGATTAGGGATCAGAATTACGAATTTGCTATTTTTCTGGGGATCAGTCCGTTTGATGCCCATTGTTGGGTTCTTCCGAAGGCTGACATCATTGACCGTATTAAAACCGAAGATATCCCGCATCAACACGGCGGGCGTGATGGAACCGATACGGCCTGGCTCACTATAAACCCAAACGATGTTCAGGCCTGGTTATCGGCGTTTGGGGGGCGGTTGGAATGTGTTGTTGGGCTGATCGCCAAGATAACGGGGCAGAAACCTTGACTTGAACCGGAAGAAGCCATTTTATGCTGCCATGCGACAGAATGCCATGCCCGCACGGGCTGAACTAAAGCCAATGCAGGAAGGGAACGTGGATGATTATGAAGCCGGTATCCAGGGTACCATTCAGATGGCGGCGCCCGTTCCGGGCCGACCAGGGTGCGGGGGTGCGTAATGGATGAAAGAGTTGTCATTCAATGTGCCAGATCAAAGAATGCGGCGGCACCATCCCTGAAAGCGAAAGACGGGCACCCCGTGCGGTTTGTTGCCCGGCCGGAATGCGCCCCGGATGACGGGGCGTTTTATGCCCGGCCGGATGATGTTTCGCCCGACAACATGACCTGGCGGGATAAACTGCTGCGCTACAATCAAACCGGGGCCAACCCCCTGGGATTGCTCCCCGCTGCCGGGCTCTATCGTCCGCCAATCTATGGTGCCCTTGCCGCCGCCCTGCCCGCATCCAGGCTGTTCATCCTGTCGGCCGGGTGGGGATTGATCCGCGCTGATTTTCTGACACCCGCCTATGACATCACGTTTTCAGCACAGGCAGCACCACTCAGCCGCCGGCAGAAATCAGCGCGCTGGCAGGATATGTGCGCCCTGGATCCGCAAGACAGCCGGCCATTGGTGTTCTTTGGCGGCAAGGATTACCTGCCCCTGTTCCGCACCCTGACCGGGCGGTATCAGGGGAAACGGACGGTCTTCTTCAATTCGGCCGCGCCACCGGAGGCCCCGGGTTGCGCATTGCGAAAGTTTGAGACCAGCCGCAAGACAAATTGGCACTACGAGTGTGCCCAGGCCTTCCTTGATGGCAGGCTTGGGCTGTAGGGCTAACCGCACATTATCCGGAAACAGCATCTTTCCGGATGATATCGGGCCAAAGCGCGTGTCAGAAGATATCTTCCAAACCGCGAAGCGGTGCCCCGCCGGAACTTGCATGGCATCTTTCTTGCTGTCACGCACAATTTCATCTATCCCCCCGCAGACCCTTGAAAAATCTGTGCAAAAGTGCCGCGGCCGCGGCCTCTTTCAGGCCGTCGTAGATTTCCGGCACATGGTGCGTCTGGGAATGATCAAATATACGCGGCCCCTGCCCGACCCCGCCCGATTTCGGGTCCGCCGCCCCATAGTACAGCCGGGCGATGTGTGCGTTGGCTATAGCGGCGGCGCACATCGCGCAAGGTTCCAGCGTGACGTAGAGGTCGCACGCCGCCAGCCTGGCCTGCCCCGTGGCCGCGCAAGCGGCGCGGATGGCGCAGATTTCCGCATGGGCGGTGGGGTCAGCCTGTTCGCGCGTCCGGTTGCCTGCCCGGGCCAGCACCTGGCCTGCACGCACGATCACCGCACCCACAGGTACCTCGCCGCGGTTCGCGGCGGCGCGGGCCTCTTCCAGGGCGATATCCATATAGGTGCTGAACAAGGGCAAAGGTTCGTCGTGATCGGTGGTTTCGCATCTGGCAGACCCGGGCCGCACATGCTACCCTGGCTTTCGTGGTGAAGGAAGAACGCGCAGAACGCATTGCGAAACTGCTGGCCCGGGCGGGGGTTGCGTCCCGCAGGGGGGTGGAACGCATGATCGCGGACAGGCGTGTCGCGGTGCAGGGCAGGGTGCTTGATACTCCGGCTTGCAAACTGGCCGACCTGCGGCAGGTCACGGTGGACGACAAACCTGTCGCTGCGCCCGGGGCTGTGCGCCTGTGGCTCTACCACAAGCCCGCCGGGCTGGTGACGACGGAGCGGGACGAAAAGGGCCGCGCCACCGTTTTCTCGGCCCTGCCCGATGACATGCCGCGGGTGCTGTCGGTCGGACGGCTTGACCTGAATTCCGAGGGGCTGCTGCTTTTGACCAATGACGGAGCGATTAAGCGCAGGCTGGAACTGCCCTCGACCGGCTGGCGACGCAAATACCGGGTGCGTGTCAAAGGCCATCCGACCGGGGCGATGCTGAACAGACTGCGCGCCGGAATCACCGCGGATGGAAAGGCTTTTCGACCCATGGCGATAGTGCTCGACCGCCAACAGGGTGCCAATGCCTGGCTGACGCTGAGCCTGACCGAAGGCAAAAATCGGGAGATCCGCCGGGCACTGGAAAAAGTCGGCCTGAGTGTGAACCGGCTGATTCGCATCAGCTACGGCCCGTTCCGCCTGGGTGATATCCCTGCAGGCACCACGAAAGAGATCGCGCCACGCATCCTTGCCGACCAGTTGGGGATACCGCAGTCCCGAAAAGCCGGACGAACGGGAAAAGCCGGCAAAACGCCGGGTCCGAACAGCGCGGAAAGCGCGTTAGCCCCTATTCAGCCTCGGGGGCCGATACGCTGATGGCGCCGGCCATTTGCCTGTCATCAATGCCGTTGATCAACTCGAATTCGATTATCTGACCAGTGTCCAGCCCTTTCAGACCGGAGGCCTGAACCTGACTGATATGTACAAATACGTCTTTCCCGTCCCCTTCGGGCTCGATGAATCCGTATCCCTTGTCCGCGTTGAACCATTTGACCAGCCCTTTGGGCATCGCTTCGTTCCTTTGTGCAGTCTGCCGCACGTACGTCCTGCACGGCGGCACTTTTCCGGGCACCACCCCTGTTGCAGTGGCGCGGGCCTTGCCTGCGGCCCTGCCGCGCCGTCCGATGGGGCGGTGCAGCGTAAGCCCAGCCTATCAGGTGGGATGTTTCCATTACAACGGAAATATACCGCCTGTTCCTGCGGCAAACCGCCCGGGACAGCCGGGGTTTTCAGGCCGGGGCGCGTCGGGTAAGCCCGGACCGACAAATGACAGACAGGGTGCGATATGGCGGAGCTTCTGACAATTGAAAACCTCGGCAACCTTGCGGTGCTGATTTTTCTGCAGGCGGTTCTGGGGTTTGACAACCTGCTTTATATCTCCATCGAAAGCCAAAGGGCACCCGGGAAATACCAAAGGCAGGTGCGCTTTTGGGGAATTATAATTGCTGTGGCCCTGCGGATTGTGCTGCTGTTTGCCATGGTCCGGCTGATCGATGCGCTGGAAGAGCCGTTCTGGATCCTTGATCTGCCGGGTGTGCTGGAAGGCGGCGTGAACTTCGCGACCATTGTTTTCATCTTCGGCGGTGTGTTCATCATGTACACCGCCTTCAAGGAAATCACGCACATGCTGTCGGTCCATAAACCGGGTGCGGTAGAGGGCCGATCAGGCAAATCCGCCATCCGGGTGGTGGTACTGATTGTGCTGATGAACCTGATTTTCTCTTTCGATTCCGTGCTGTCAGCCCTGGCCATCACCGATGTCTTTCCGATCCTGGCGTTTGCCATCATCCTGTCGGGTATCGCCATGCTGGTGCTGGCGGACGGGGTCACCGGCTTTCTGCAACGCAACCGCATGTATGAGGTGCTGGGCCTTTTCATCCTTCTGATCGTCGGTGTGGTATTGTTGGGGGAGGCCGGGCCCGCCGCTGCCCATGCGCTGCATGACGACAGCCTGCAAATCAGGGTTTTTGGCTATGAACTGCTGCCGATGTCAAAAACAACATTCTACTTCTCAGTCATCGTGCTGGTGCTGGTGGAACTGGTGCAAACCGGGTACCAGCGCAAACTGGCGGCTGAACGCGCTCGCGGGGCCGGGCCCTGATGCACAGGCAGCATCCCGGGCCTGCTGGTGCGCCCGGCTGCTGACCCAAGGGCCGGAAGGCGAAAGCGGCCCGGCCAAGGCACAGGCTGGTTGCGAATCCCTGCCTGCAGATACCGAAACCGGATTTAATACGCGGTGTGCGGCACTGCTTGCGCACAACCGCACCGACCTTGACGTTGGAATCGGGGGGCTGTACAAAAAGCTAAAATCCAGGAGGGCTTGCGAGCCGAACTAAAGGAGACTTTCTGCCCCATGTTCGTAAAAGAAGAAAAGCGGGAATCGGAGGATGTGTCGATCATCATGGCTGAGGCATCGCCGGAGATGAAAAAACAGATCGAAAGCCGCATGGCCGAGATCGACATGTCCGATGCATCAACGTTTCTTAGATTCGGATCGAAAACCCACGGAGAGCTGCAGAAAATCAACCGGCAAATGCTGTCGGGCGTACAAAACAGGGATTTGGGAACCTCCTCGGATTGGATGGAAGAGATTTGTACGACCCTGCGCGATTTCAACTCTAACAACATCCTGGAGCCCAGGTCGTGGTATAATTGGTTCTCTTGGGGCAACCCGATAGCGAAATTCATGAAGCGTTATGAAACCGTGCAGTCACAGATTGACGAAATCAAGGATAAGATGCTGGAGCGGGAGAAGACCCTGCTCAATGACATTAAATCTCTCGACGAACTTTATGCAAGGACGCTGGACTTTTATGACGATCTGGTGATACATATTGCAGCTGGTGACGAAAAGATCAAGGAGATCGATGAAAGAACCATCCCGGCCAGGGAACAGGCCGCAGGGACAGCCCCGAAGCACAAGGCCATGATGAAAGCACAGGAATTGCGCGATGTGCGTATCGCCCGCGATGACCTGGAACGCCGGGTTCACGACCTGAAAATGACGCGCCAAGTGGCCATGCAGTTGCTGCCGGAGATCCGGCTGGTACAGGAAAATAGCAAATCTCTGGTAAAAGATATCAACTCGACCCTGGCCAATGCCTTGCCGCTTTGGGAAACCCAGCTGGCCCAGGCCATGACCGTCCACCGGTCGCGGGCGGTGGCAGAGGTGGCGCGCCAGAGCAAGGATCTGACAAACGAGATACTGGAGTCGGGTGCCGCCAACGTGCAGCAGGCCAACGCCGAGATCAGCCGACAGACGGAACGCGGTGTCTTCGATATTGAATCTATCAAGAATGCCAACCAAATCCTGATAGATACGATTCAGGAACGAATACGGATTGCCGACGAAGGCAGGGCCCATCGTGCCAGTGCAGAAACAGAATTGCAGACGATGGAGGACGCTCTGGAAAAGGCGGTTTCTGTCGCGAAAGCACCCCGGGACAGTGTGGCACGAACGAATACGGATTGTGCCGACAGCGGAATCGGTGACATCGCACGGGCACAAGTGCCTGATTAATCGCCAAGGGGCCTGCATGGCACGGCGGATTCCGGCCCAAGACAGCACGGCGGACCTGCCGCATTCCGGCGAACCGCCGTGCAGGCGGTCAGGTCAGTGACCGGGCGTCTGACATCGGCAAACCACCGGCAACGCCTGGCGACCTTCTGTGCCGTACGGGCGGTCCACCTGATCGACCGGGGCAAACATTGCGAAGATTTCGTCCCGGGGACGCGCCCTTTGTGGTGCCGATGATCTGGTGCGCAATTTCCGCCGCACGGTACTCCGGACACACCGCGGCTGATAGCCGAAGAGACCCTCAGCCGGAACGGTTTAAAGGACGCCCCCCGTGGCACGGCATTTTTCACCCGTGCCGCTATGGCCCCGGGTTTGCGCAACAGGAGGCACCCCTGTTCCCCATGCGCGATCATAGCCCGTCAGGCCGCACACCTTATATCACCTGGGCACTGATTGTGGCCAACATCGTCCTCCTTCCGGCCTGTTATTCCGCCCTGTAGGCGGTTCGGTATCAGCTGGCGGCTTTCTTCTGGCAGGATTGGGCACGTGTCCCGGCGCAGGTATCCGACGGGCGCGACGTGTACACGCTTTTTACATCGATGTTTCTGCACGGGGGCTGGACGAATCTGACAGGCAACATGCTGTTTTCTGTAGAATCCTTGCCCTGTGCGCGTGGATTGTGCCTGGTATCTGGTTTGTGCTGCAACTTCCGGGTGGTTTTCGTCCACTTCCGGCGCAGCTGGCCTGGCCTCTGCCCTGGTGGCTACGGTGCGGGGGCCCGCGTTTTGGACCAGGACAGGGGCACACCCGCCCCATCCGCCCACAAACACGCCGGGGCGACTGACGCGGATTCCCCCGGTGCGGTGCCGACGCAGGCAAACCGCACCCGGCAGGGAATGTCGGGGGGGGGGGAACCGTGTGACCGCTGTCAGGCGGCGCGCTTGGCGGCCCGGCGTTCACCTTCCTCGCGGCTCAGCGCGACCGAAGTGCGCACACCCCGGGACACAAATTTCATCATGCCTTCAATGCAGCGCTCATTCGGGTCAATCCCTGCACACGTCAGTACCTGCTGACCATCGCGGGATCGGGCCCAGCGGGCAATCGATTCCGCGCCATTGCCGTATCTTTTGTCATCCTCGATCGCATCATCCAGGGCTGCCAGCACAACGGCAGCAAAGAGCTTCTGGGCGCGTTTTCCCTGGTCAGCGTTGGTAGCGGCTTCATCAACATAGTCGAACATCTTGTCCTCTTGTCTTTTCCGGTTTTCGAAAGGCCTGTGCAGTATGACAATTTTGTAACGATTCGGCAGGGGGAAAGCGCATGTGAGCCTTGCATCAGACGCACGGATGGCAAGGCCTTTCCCTGCCCTGGCCCGGGATGGCTTTTCCCCATTGCGTTGTTTTGTCCCGGTTTCATAGTGTCTTGTATCGCACAGTTTCCCAAGATAATAGGGCAGCAGCACCTGAAGTCAAGAAAAGACAGGGGGACGGCATGCCAAAGATCAACGGAAATGAAATCCGGCCTGGCCATGTTCTGGCTCATGACAGCGGGCTCTGGTCTGCCGTCAGGGTTGACCATGTGAAGCCCGGCAAAGGCGGGGCGTTTGCGCAAGTAGAGCTGAAAAACCTGCGCAACGGGTCCAAGCTGAACCAGCGCTTTCGCAGCGCGGACAAGGTGGAACGGGTGCGGCTGGAACAAAGGGAACAGCAATTTCTTTATGAAAGTGCCAATATGCTCGTTTTCATGGATACCGCAACCTATGAGCAGACCGAACTGCCCGCCGACATCCTCGGTGCCCGGCGTCCGTTGCTCCAGGACGGCATGACGGTGCACATTGAATACTACGGAACGGAGGCCCTGAACGCCACATTGCCCCAGAAGGTCACCTGCAGGGTCGTGGAAACCGAACCGGTGGTCAAAGGCCAGACAGCGGCCGGCAGTTTCAAGCCTGCGGTGCTGGAAAACGGCCTGCGCGTGATGGTGCCGCCGTTCATCGGGCCGAATGAGGATATTGTCGTGAACACCGGGACGCTGGAGTATTCTGAGCGCGCCTGAGCCAGTGCGCACGGCCCCGCCGTACCCCCCATGATGCGGGGCCTTCCGAAAAAGAAAGCGGCCGGCGCGTCAGGCGGCGGCCCGCCGGAGCCTGTCGTTTATGGCGGCACCGAGGCCGACTTCCGGGATCGGAACCACGGCGATGGGCTGACCGATGGCGTCAAGTGCCCGGAGATGGGCAAAAAGGTTTGCCGCCGCTTCACACAGATTGCCGGAGGAAGAAAGGTTGAATATGGCCCCCGGTGTGGGCCCAAAGCCGAGAAGGCTTTCCCCGGCCCGGCGGCCGCCCGCATTCAGGCGCAGCGGCGATTTTGGGGCGTAGTGGGATAACATCTGCCCGGGGGAAACAACCTGATCCGGCGATGTTGCCGGGGGGATGGGATGGCCCAGGGTGCTTTCCAGAACCTCGACAGGCACACCGCCTTGCCGGGCAAGCGTGACCACCGGGTCGCCGGCGGCAACGATTGTGCTTTCCAGCCCGACCCTGCATGCGCCGCAGTCGATGACTGCGTCGATACGGCCCCGAAGGCCTGCCAGCACGTGGTCGGCCGTCGTGGCACTGACGCGGCCGGAGGGATTGGCCGACGGGGCGGCAAGGGGGCACCCTGCGGCGCGGATCAGATCGAGGGCCACACCATGGGCGGGGATGCGGACAGCGACATCCGGCAAGCCGGCGGTGACGCGGCCGGACAGGCCCGCGCCGGCGCGCATGGGCAGGATCAGGGTCAACGGGCCGGGCCAGAAAGCCCGCGCCAGAATATGCGCAGCCTCATTAAATGCGGCAATCTGCCGTGCGGCTTCAAAGCTTGCCACATGCACGATCAGCGGGTTGCACGGGGGGCGCCCCTTGGCCTTGTAAATGCGCTCCACCGCCTTCCCGTTGGTCGCATCGGCACCAAGACCATAGACCGTTTCTGTCGCGAAGGCCACCAGCCCGCCCGCCTGCACAATTGCGGCGGCCTTTTTGACCTGGTCAGGGGCAAGGCGTTGGGTCATGAGGTCTTTCGCACAGCGGTGGCCGGGGTTCCGGTTGTGCCTTGGGCCCCGGTTCTGCAAGGTTCCTTATATCATCACGCCTGCCATCTTTGAACCGGGGCAGGTTCTCAGGCACAGCCTTAGGGCCTGCGGGAAGGTGTGTGCCGGGGGACGGGCCTGCCGCCTGTGGCGGCGGGGATTGAATAACAATCTGTTGACCGATCCCCGACGGTGCGGGTGTTGGCACTGTTCTGTCCGGCTGTGGCAGTCATGGCGGGCCTCCCTGGGCAGGCAGGATTCATGGCGGGTACCGTGCACCCGGCACCCTATCCGATCCGGATTGTGCGCTCAAGGCAAGAGGCCTCCCCGGCGGGTGGCCCGTTGTGTTTCTGCCGTGGCCGGTTCAAAGCCTGTTCAGGCGAATATGAAGAGGTAACTTTTCCCATCTTCCCCTGTAGTGCCTTCCATGTGTAGGCGGTTCCCGAAGGGACGCAAATGACTTCGCAGGAAAAATCGCGGTCTGCCGAATTTATTTTTTCATCGTTTCCCTCGCAAAGGCTGAATCATGGCCTTGTGCCTGATGTGTCGCATGTCGTTGCCCTGCTACAGGCCACCCGCCAGGGGCAAAAGCCGCAACATGCGCCTGCGGCCTGTCTGCAAAGCCGGAAATCAGCCTTCGGGCAATTGCGCCGATGTGTTTGAGCGGCGGGACAGCCGGCCGGTTCAGGGAGGGTCTGCAGGCATGAACATGTCCCTGTATTGTGCGCGGAGTTCTTTCTTTTGAACCTTGCCCATCGTGTTGCGGGGCAACTCCGGAAGCACCACCAGCCGTTGCGGGTGTTTGAACCGTGCAAGGGCACCGCCGATGTTCCTTTTGATGCCGTCCAGGTCAAGGACGGCCTGTCCTTCGGCAACCAGAATACCGACGACAGTCTCGCCAAGGTCGGGATGTGGTACGCCGATCACGGCACTCTCCAGCACACCTGCCTCATCGTCGAGCAGACGCTCGATCTCTTTCGGGTAAATGTTGTAGCCACCGGAAATAATCATATCCTTGCTGCGGCCGACAATGTGAAGATAGCCGTCTTCGTCAATCCGTCCCAGGTCGCCCGTAATGAAAAAGCCGTTTTCGCGCAGAGCCTCGGCTGTTTTCCCGGGCATCTGCCAATAGCCCTTGAAAACGTTCGGCCCCCTGACCTCGATCTCTCCGATCTCTCCCTGCGGCAGCGTTGCGCCGGTGCTGCTGTCGGTAATTCTGATTTCCACGCCGGGCAGGGGGAAGCCCACGGTGCCGGCGCGCCGCTCACCATCATACGGGTTCGACGTGTTCATGTTTGTTTCGGTCATGCCGTACCGCTCCAGGATACGGTGGCCGGTGCGCTCTTCAAATCGAACGTGCGTTTCGGCCAACAGCGGCGCAGAACCCGAGACGAAAAGACGCATGTGTCGTGCGGTTTCCCGTGTGAACCGCTCATCGTCCAGAAGTCGGGTGTAAAATGTCGGAACACCCATCATGGTTGTCGCCTGCGGCATGAGGCCGAGCATCACATCGAGATCGAACTTCGGCAGGAACACCAATTTGCCCCCTGCCAGGAGCGTGATGTTCGTTGCGACAAACAAACCGTGCGTGTGGAAAATCGGCAGCGCATGAAGAAGCGAGTCTTCTGCCGTGAATTTCCATTCACCTGCCAGAACCCGGCAATTGGACAGCAGGTTGCCCTGCGTGAGCATCGCACCCTTTGCGCACCCGGTGGTCCCGGACGTGTACAAGAAGGCGGCCACATCGTCTGTGGTGCGATCCAGGGTAGAAAATGTGCGCGGCAAGACAGCGGCCTTCGTCGCAAAACTCCCGCTTCCGTCGGCGTTCATGGTTTCCAGGGCCGCACCACAGACGTGCGCAACCGGCTGCAGGGATTCCGAACATTTGCCATCGCAAAGAATGAGGCGGGCACCGCTGTTTTCGGCGAAGCGGTACACGTCATCCGCCGTATAGGCCGTGTTCAGGGGCAGGAAGACAGCGCCCGCCTGTACGCAGGCCGCATAAACGGCAACGGCCTGCGGTGATTTCGCAACTTGAACCGCCACGCGGTCGCCGGGCCGAAGGCCATGCCGCACAATAAGGCCAGCATATTGTGCGGCCAATTGCAGGAAATCGCCATGGGTGACGGTCGTGCCATCCGCCATCTGCAGGAAGGTCGTGTTCCTGCCCTGGTGCTGTCCAAAGAGGGTATCATAAAGAGGATTGGGCATCTTCGGGCTCCCGGGATTTTGCAGCCACAGACGCGCCCAATTTCCTGACGGCGGCAGAGGCAACGACGGTTTTTTCGCCGACAAAGATCTCGCGGTTCTGGGAAATCTGATTGAGGTCATAGAGGCAGTTCACCGTCGTCCCGTTGGACTGGTGCCTGCCGTTTTCCGAAATGTCAGCATCCGCGTGCACGGCGTGAACCAGGGCACCATTGCCCAGGTGGAAACGTGCGACCGGGTCATACGGCATCCCGTCCGGCCTCTTTGCCTCAAGCAGACAATGCGCCACCAGGGCCCGGTCGTCTTTTGACCCCAGGGCCTCCGGGTCAGCCCCGCCAAGCCATTTATTGAGGCCCGGGACAGGCGAAAGCGTGACGAATGCAGCAAGGCCGGGCAGGTCTTTTGAAAGGTCCGAAACAACCTGCTTGATGAGTGAATTTCCGAATGAAATTCCTGCCAGTCCGGGTTGGCAGTTTGAAATCGAGTAAAACACGGCTGTATCGGCTTCCTCAGCCTCGATCAGGGTGCGCTCATCGGCCAAAAGTCCCTGAACCGAGTCGGGAATGCCCTTCGTCAGAGCCACTTCGACGAAGATCAGCGGTTCGTCCGCCAGGGCCGGATGAAAGAAACCAAAGCACCGCCGATCAGACGGCTTCAAACGACGCCTGAGGTCTTCCCGGCTGTCGATGGCGTGGACCGCCTCATAGGCGATAATCTTTTCGATGATTTCGGCCGGGCTTTCCCGGTTGATTGGTCGCAGAACCGGAAATCCACGGTTAAACCACGAGCTGAACAGATGCCTGAAATCAACGTCCAACGGCTCAAGGTCCGGGTGCTCGCACATTAATCCAAGAAGATCCTTGCGCATGGCAACAAGCCGGCCAGTTGCACCGGGCACCTGATTCAGACGGCGCACAAGTTCCTGCCGGGCCGGTTCACAGGCCACCTCGAAGGCGCGATACGTGCCTTTTCCGGGTTTGTCGCGATAGGCCTGAAGGGCCGATATGACGGCGTCCGGGTCAATCTCCAGCCCGTGCGTGACGAATTGGAAGAAGTCTCTCTTTTCGCCCGCAGACATCGCGGCGTAGCACTCCAGGAGATTTCGGGCCAGGGTAACACCCGACACCTCTCCGTGGCTGCTCAACAGGGCGGCGCACAGCTCCGCCGTTGTGCGTTCATCAACCTCGCCGGAGTGCGCCCGACGATACCGGCGGGCAAAGATCGTCGATATCAGATCGCCAAAATAGCTCATATTGCCGCTCCCATCACGACATCCGGCAACCAGGTCGCAAGACCGGGGAAGATGCAGAGCAGGATGATGGCAATCACCATGCAGGCCACGAACGGCAGGGAACCCTTCAGAATCGTCTTGAGAGAGATGTCCGGTGCAATGCCGTTGATCACATAGAGGTTCAGGCCCACCGGCGGGGATATCAGCCCGATCTCCATGTTGATGGTCAGAACAACCGCAAACCAGATCGGATCAAACCCCGCCGTGGTGATAATTGGCAGCAGGATCGGTGCCGCCATCAGGATCACGGCCACAGGTGGCAGAAAGAAACCCGCAACCAGCAGGAATACCATGACGCACGTCATGAGCACCCAGCGGTTCACGTCCAGCGTCCCGATCCCTTCTGCAATCGCCTGCGTGATGAAGAGGCTCGACAGCATGTAAGAGAAAACACCGGCAGCCGCGATGATGAACATGATCATCACGCTTTCCCTGGTGCTGTCGCGCAGGACGACCCAGATCTCCCCGGGGTTCCAGAGCCTGTAGATGGCCATCGCAATGATCAGGCAAAGGAGTGCACCGACAGCGGCCGTCTCGGATGGCGTCGCGATGCCGCCATACATGGCGTAGAGCACCCCGATAATGATCCCCAGGAAAGGCAGCACACGCGGGAGGATCTCAAACTTCTCTTTCCACGTATAGCTGCCCGAGGCCAACAGGTCCCTGTCACCGGACCGCCACGTGGAATACAGCGACCAGATCATAAACAGGCCAACCAGCATGACGCCCGGGATCACCCCTGCAAGGAACAGACGGCCAATAGAGGTTTCGGTCGAGATACCGTAGACGATCATCGTAACCGAGGGCGGGATGAGGATACCAAGCGTACCACCGGCAGCGATTGAACCGGCGGAAACGCCATCCGGATACCCGCGCCTGCGCATCTCGGGGATGCCCATCTTGCCGATAGCGGCACAGGTCGCCGGGCTTGAGCCGGACATTGCCGCGAACAGGGCGCAGGCCCCCAGGTTTGAAACCACGAGGCCGCCCGGAACCCGCGTAAGCCAGCGTTCCAGTGCTTCGTAGAGGTCGGCCCCGGCCCTGGTCGACGCAATCGAGGCACCCATGATGATGAACATCGGGATGGACAACAGCGCGAAATTGTCAAGTTTGCCAAAGAGAATTTCCGGGATCAGCTCAAGTGACCGAAACCCGTCAAAGACCAGCAGAAAACCGGTGGAGACGATCAGCAGACCAAGTGCGACCGACACGCCCGAGAAAAGCACAAGAATGGTGGCACCGGCGACAATGGCACCGAGAAGAACGGGATCCATTACACGTCTTCCAGGCCAAATGGGGCATCAATCCTGAGCAGGACGGCCACGAGGTCAGCGGTCAGCTGTAGCAGGAAGAGTCCAAATCCTGCAGGAATTGACAGATACGGTATCCAGAGACGCACCCCCCAAACCGTGTCGGACTTCCAGTTGCCCTCATAGGCGCGGTGCCAATGCTCGCAGCCGTGGAAAAGCACGACCGACACGACGATGATCGAGAGCGTCATCGTCAGGATGTACAGGCGGAACCGGGCCGTTTTCGGCAGTGCCAACGGAATGAGGTCCACATTCACGTGGCCTCTTAGGTGCTGGACGTAGGGCAGGCCCATAAGCGTTGCACCAATTGCAAGGTATACAACCGCTTCGGTCTGCCAGACAGTTGACCGGTTGAGAACAAAACGAACGAAAATCATCTGGCACGTGATTGCAACAGCAGCAACAATCATGGCCGCGGAACACCATCCGGCGAGGGTCGAGAGGGCCGCAACGGTACGCAAAAAAGATTGTTTCCGGTGCGTGAGGTCACGGCTGCGCTTTGGCCGGCCATGTCAGCTTTCCTTCCGGGGCAGTCGAATTTTATAAAAAGGCGACCGCGGGGTACGTGTGCCCGCCTCGGGAGAGATTACTTGACCGCAAGCGCCATATCGAGCAGCGCCTGCCCGCCGGGCACCTCGGCAACGAAGGCCTTGTAGGAGGTTTCATGTGCCAGGGCCCTCCAGGCGGCGAAGTCTTCCGGTGTCATCTCGGCGATTTCAACACCGGCTTCCTCGAAGACAGCCACGGAAGCCGCATCCTGCTTCCTGGCTTCCTCGAGATAGAACGCTTCAGCCTTTTCAGCAGCCGCGAGAAGCGCGGCCT
This sequence comes from Paracoccaceae bacterium, assembly GCA_014323795.1. Lineage (GTDB taxonomy): Bacteria > Pseudomonadota > Alphaproteobacteria > Rhodobacterales > Rhodobacteraceae > Amylibacter. The sequence goes on from JACONK010000034.1 coordinate 60,431, forward strand.
GCTGGTCCGCGTTCAGCCCTTCGAAGACGGACTTGTTCATCAGCAGCGGCTGATACATGAACCACAACGCCACCTCTTCGGTCGCCGGCGTGTAGCAGGCAACCTGTTCGTAAATCCGGTAAGACACAAACGAAGAGGACGATGTGTTTGCGGCGTTCAGGATACCGGTCTGCAAGGCGTTGTAGATCTCGGACGATGCCATCGATGTGATCGACGCACCGGCACCGGCCAGCATTTGTTCAAACGCCTTGCCGGCCGCACGGGTCTGAAGGCCGGCGACATCTTCGGGTTTGGTGATGCACTTGTCCTTGCCGGCGAAGCCGCCGGCCAGATAGCCGTGCACGAGGACTATCACGTCATCGTCTGCCATCTTTTCCTCGAGGGCCTCCATATACGGCGAGGTGCTCAGACGTGCGGCATGATCATGGTTTTTTACCAGACCCGGCATCAGTGTCAGGTTGAACGCAGGCTGCTGACCTCCGGCATAACTCAGGGGCAGAACGGTCATATCCAGCCGGCCGCGGCTCAATGGGCGGTACTGCTCGCGCGGCTTGAAGAGAGACTTCGAACCGAAAATCCTGATTTCGAGATCGACGCCGGCGGCCGCAACCTCGTCGGCAACCATTTGGGCCATGTGATGGCGAATGTCCTTGCTCGACCACTGGTGTGAAAGACGCAGCTCTTTTGCGCCTGCGGCAGACGCACCCCCGACAAGTGCGACCACTGCGGCGGTTATTGCGACGGCCGCCGGAAAGTTCTTTTTCATGGATTCCTCCCTTTGGTTCTGCCGCCATAAGGAGGCGACCCCTGCCGGGTATGATGCCTAGCCTACCAGTTCAAGGGTGGAAAAGAAACAGGCTATTTCTTCTTTTGCCGTGTCCGGCCCGTCGGATCCGTGCACCGAGTTTTCGCCAATCGACAGCGCGTAAGTCCTGCGTATGGTGCCCTCTTCAGCCTCCTCCGGGTTGGTTGCCCCCATGATTTCCCGATTGCGGGCGATGGCGTTTTCGCCTTCCAGAACCTGCACCACAATCGGCCCGGACGACATGAATGCGCATAGTTCATCGTAGAACGGGCGTTCCCTGTGCACGGCGTAAAAGACACCTGCCTGGGCTTTTGTCAGCCGGATGCGCTTTTGTGCGATCACACGCAGGTTGCCGCCTTCCAGCATTGCGACAATCGCGCCGGTCAGGTTGCGTCTGGTAGCGTCGGGTTTGATGATGGAAAAGGTGCGCTCAAGAGCCATGGGAGTATCCTTATGCGGATGTCAATTTGCGTGGTTCCTAACATGGGGCGGTGCGGTTGAAAAACAGACAATGCACCCGCATTGCCCGGCCCGTGCGGATTTTGCCGGCAGAGGGCCCTGGCCGGCGGGCTTTTTCACAGCCCGATGCACCGCCTGCCCCTGGAACGCCGGGCGGCACTGGCAGAACACTCCGGTGCCGTTATTATGGCAAGCCGTGCCCCGCATCCGATCTCCCGGCAGAGGAATGATGGCCACGGCAGGTTTCCCCCGCATGCGGGGCCAGGGGCGGGTGAATCCCCGCCCTGCCAAACCGGTGTCAGGGCGGGGCCGTGCGGCGGCGGCCCGTGCTTTCCGTCTTTTTTACCCAGCGGCCACCGTCCTGTGCCCAGTATTTCGCGGGCAGGCCTGCGGCGGTGATGGCGTTCCAATCCTCGTGTGCCGCGTTCAGGTGCGCCGCATCATTGCCGTCGAACATCAGGCAGACACGCTTGAATGTGCCGGCCTCCGCCACATGCGCACGGGCCCCATCGATGAGCACCAGCAGTTCGGCCCCGTTGGTGTTTTCCAACCCCGGCGTCAGCAGGATCGGCTGCGCGCCGTCATGGTCCCCCCCCGCCAGCCCATGGGGCATGAAGTCCTCGTCGGACCGGGTCCAGAGCATCTGATCCAAACGCCCCAGCCGGGCGGCATCTGTCCCGCGTACCAGCGCACGCCAGCCGCGGCGGAGGGTTTTTTCCAGAATATGAGGCAGCGCGGATTCCAGCAGGCACCCGGTCATGTTATAAAAGAAAATCTCTGCCATGGCAGGGCCTACACCGCCTCGTAGTTGTCCGCGATCAGCCGATCAAGCGCACGTACGCCCCAGCCGGTCGCCCCGGCCGGGCCAAGGGGTGTGGCGGATTTGAGACTTGCCACCCCGGCAATGTCAATGTGGCACCATGGCATGCCGTCATGGATGAAGCATTCAAGGAATGCCGCCGCGGTGATCGAGCCGGCCGGTCGCCCGCCGACGTTCATGATGTCGGCCACACGGCTTTCGATCTGCTTGTGGTAGCCCGGGCCAACGGGCAGGCGCCAGGCACCCTCGCCCGTGTCCGCAGCCGCCTTGGCGAGCTTCTTTGACAGGTCGTCGGAATTTGAAAAGAATCCGGCGTTTTCGTGGCCCAGCGCGATGACCATTGCACCTGTCAACGTGGCTATATTGATTACGCCCGCGGGCTTGTATGTTTCCTGCGCGTAGTGCAGCACGTCTGCAAGCACAAGGCGGCCCTCCGCATCCGTGTTGGCCACCTCGATCGTCGTGCCTTTCATCGAAGTCACGACATCGCCCGGGCGCTGGGCGTGGCCGTCCGGCATGTTTTCGACAAGGCCAACCAATCCCACCACGTTGGCCCTGGCCTTGCGCAGGGCGAGCGTCTTCATCACGCCCGCCACAACGCCCGCACCGCCCATGTCCATCGTCATGTCTTTCATACCGCCCGCAGGCTTGAGGCTGATACCGCCTGTATCGAAGACGACGCCTTTGCCCGCAAAACAGAACGGTGCCTCATCCCTGCCGCCGTTCCATTCCATGACGACGATTTTCGAGGGGCTCGGAGAACCCTGCCCCACCCCAAGGAGCGCACCCATGCCGAGCTGCTCCATGTCTTTTTCTTCAAGGACAGAGACGTGCAGCCCGTGCTCTTCCAATGCCAGCAGGCGGTCGGCGAAGGCGACGGTCGTCAGCACATTAGCGGGTTCATTCACCAGGTCGCGGGTAAAGATCACGCCTTCCGTCGCGGCCCCTGCAGCAACCCAGGCGGCCTCTGCCGCAGGTTTATCACCGACCATCACGGTCAGGCTGCCCGCTTCTTTCCTGTCGCCTGTCTTGTGGGCGGTGAACTCGTAGGCGGCGAGCACGAAGCCCTGCACGAAAGCGTCTGCGGTTTTCAACGTCCCTGCAAGTACCATGGCATCAGCCCTGCCTGCGGACCTGCGCGCGGCGGCCCCCGCCCTGCGGACCGCGGCATGGTCAGCGCGTTTGCCGAGTTTCACGACTATCACGGCGGTAGCGGCAATTCCCGGCAGGAAGTCGAGTGCTTTGGTGCTGCCCTCTTCCATTTCCTCAAACACGGAACTTTCCGCCAGCCGGGCCAGCGCACCCCCGGAGAGCTTGTTCACGCGACGGCCCAGGGTATTCATCCTGCCTTCGGGCGACAGAATCATCACCAGATTGCCCTCAAAGCCATGGATCAGGTTCGGGTCGGTTTCGATAAAAGACGGGGTCAGGGCGGCGGTCATCGGCGACTCCTTGCATATATGGCGGTGTTTCCCGACAGACTTAGGTGTTTTTGCCGGGTTTGACCATGCCCCGCGCTGGTGCAGGCCCACAAAATCGGCTACTGCGGGCGGCGAAAACCCGCCACCGCCACGGGAGCAGATTTGAGACAACTGGACCGCTACGTATTGTCCCGACTGATCGGGCCGTTCCTGTTTTTCATCGTCATCTTCGGCGCAATCCTGTGGTTGAACCAGGTATTGCGCCTTGCGGATGCGGTGATCGATACCGGACAGTCAGGCATGGTTTTTGCGGAATTGTCCGTCTATCTGATCCCGAAAGTGCTGGAAACCGTAGTGCCAATGGCAGCGTTTGCCAGTGCGACTTTCCTGACGAACCGGCTTTATTCCGAGGCTGAACTGATAATCCTTATGGGTGCGGGTATCAGCCCGGCGGATGCCACGCGACCCTATTTTCTGTTCGGGGGTATCTGCCTTGTGCTGATGATTTTTCTCAGTCAGCTGCTCACGCCCTTTGCCATGGGATTATTCCAGGACCGCCAGTACCAGATCAGCAGGGAGATTCCGACCCGATTCATAATCCCCGGCGCGTTTTCAAACCCGGTGCCAGGCATCACCATATTTTTTGGTGCAATCACCCCCGACGGCGCATTTAAGGATGTCGTGATCCACGATACCCGCAGCCGCACGGCTGTCACCCATACCGCACCGGAAGGCCAGATTTTATCGAACCGGACGGGGCCGACGCTGATCCTGTTTGACGGCACGATCCAGCACCTGGAACCGGACCGGCGGTTGTCAACGATCTATTTCGAAACCCTGAGCTACGACTTGGGCCGGTTTGCCAAAGAGGCGGCCGGGCGCACCTACAAAATTTCTGAGCTTCACTTCCATGAACTGCTCGGCTCAGGTCGTGCGAACCTGGTGCCGGAGGTGCAGCGGATGACTGAATTTCATGATCGGATCGTGAAATCCCTGCTGGCCGTGGCGTTTCCTGTGCTGGGTGCCATCGTGCTGCTCTCTTCCGGCTTTTCGCGATCCGGTTTTTTTCTGCGTATCGCACTGTGCGTTGTCTTTATGGTTGCGGTCAACGCCCTGCGCGGGTTCGTGCAACCCTTCGCGGGACCGGATGCAGGTTTCTGGCCCGTGCTCTACGCGCCTGTTGTGCTGGCTTTTGGCGCGGTGATCATCCTGCTGCGTATGGGGCTTGCGCCCTGGAAATCCGGTTTCATGGGCTTCCTGCGGCCTGGGCGGACGGTACCTTGACGCTCTACCTGTATTTCGGGCGGTGTTTCCTCCGGACATTTGTGCGGGTATTCGCCATCTTGCTGCTGTTTATTTTTGTGTTGGAAATGCTCGAGAAAATCCGCGGCCTGGCGCGGTTCGGGGTGGAATTCGGGCAGTCCGTGCAGTTGGCCCTGTTCTCAACGCCGGCACTGGTTCTGCAGGCTCTGCCGCTCACGGTGATGCTGGCAGCCCTGGTTTTTTGCGCCGGGCTCGCCCGGTCAAACGAGTTTATCGTGTGCCGTGCGGCCGGCGTACCAGCCCTGCGCCTGATGCTGGTTCCCGGGTTTTATGCGGGCATGGCAGGATTGGCGACGATCCTTTTCCTGAACCCTCTGGCGGCGAAATTTTCTGCCCGGCACGATATTTTGCATGGGGAATTCACCGGTTCCGCCAGGCAGGTGATAGGTTTGTTCGCCGAAGGCTTTTGGCTGCGCCAGCGCGATGACCCCGGGCACACGATTATTCACGCAGAAGGGGCCTTTGCCAGCGGTGCTGCCCTGCGAAGCGCAACCGCCTTTGTCTTCGATGGCCGCAATGAGGTGGCGGAGCGCATATTTGCCCGCACGGCGATCCTGTCAGGCGACAGCTGGGTGTTCACCAACGGCAAGCGCTGGACCCTGGGGCCGGATTCGAAAAACCCCGAAGACCTGGCGGAAACCTTTGATATTTTTCGTTTTAAGACGGATATCACGCCGGAGCAGATCCTGGACGGGTATCCGAAACCCGAAACCGTGCCGCTTTGGGACAAGCATCGTATCATCCGCCGGATCGCTGAAGCAGGCTTTACCACCCTGCCTGCCCGGCTGCATCTCAATGCTGAATTGGCCCAACCGCTGATGCTGATTGCGATGCTGATCATCGGTGCTGTCTTCGCGCTGCAAAATGTGCGGCTGGGAAATCTCGGCGTGTCGGTTTTTTTGGCCTTGGCCTGCGGTTTTTCGATGTATTCCCTGCAAAGACTTGCCATGAGCCTGGGTAAGGCGGGCGAGATCTCTGTCTTTGCTGCCGCATGGGCACCGCCGCTGGCAGCCATCCTGTTGGCTGTGGGTCTTTTTTTGTGGTTCGAGGATGGATAGAAAGCCGTGCACGGCTCCGGGACATGAGGCAACTTCTGGCGTATCTTTGGGTTATGGCCCTAAGCTTGGCCGCACCCGGTGCCGCGCAGACCGTCCCCGGGCAGGAAGAGCCGGTTTCTCTTGTGGCTGATCAGGTCAGTTTCGATCCCGGCACCGGTATCCTGACCGCGCAGGGCAACGTGAATATATTTCGCGGCAGCCGGATTTTGCGCACGGAAGCCGTGATATTTGACCAGACCAGGGGCATGTTGACGATCCCCGGTCCGCTGATCATGGCGGACGGCTCGGCCGTAGTCACCATGGCAAACGGGGCGCGGCTCGACAGTGACCTGAGGAACGGATTGATCGAAGGCGCAAATATCCTGATCGCGCAGCACCTGCAGATGTCGGCCAAACGGTTCCACCGCAAGGACGGCAATTACAAGGTGCTTGACCGGGTAGTGGCCACGACGTGCCACATCTGCGCCAAACACATGGTGCCTTTTTGGCAGATCCGGTCCCGGCGCGTGATCCATGATGAGCAGGCACGCAGGCTCTATTTCGAATCTGCTACGGTTGACGTGCTGGGGGTGCCGGTTTTCCACATCCCGCGGCTGAGTGTACCGGACCCGACCCGGAACCGGGCCAGCGGTTTTCTGGTGCCGCAACTGAAGAATTCAACCCTGCTCGGGTACAGTGTGGCGATTCCCTACTACACCGTGCTCGGCAACCACGCGGATTTCACCCTCACGCCGCACGTCTTCACCGGGGGCAGCGTGACCCTGGGGCTGCAATACCGGCAGGAGACCAGGCGCGGGCATTATCGGATCGAGGGTCATGTGATCGCTTTTGACGATCTGGGGTCGAATCCGCTCCGTTCGTCCCTGTCCGCATCCGGAATCTTCTATCTGCCACGCGATGTGGTACTGGAGTTCGGGGTGGAGCTCGCCTCCGACAAATCGGTGCGGGATGACTATGCTATTGACGATACAGGCAACAACCGGCTGAGCAGTTTTATCACGCTGTCGCACACGCGGGCGAACGGCTTTGCCGGCATATCTGCCCAGGCGACCCAATCCCTGCGTACCAAAGAGGTCGACACCAACATCCCCGTGGTTCTGCCGGAGTTTTTCGCCCGCAAGACCTGGGTTGCCCCTTACCCGGGTGGAAAGTTCGGAATTACGGCGCAATCGGTGACGCTGCTGCGCGATAACCGCAACCGGTTTTCGCGCATCAGTCTGATTGCGGACTGGACGCGCGACCGGATTCTGCGCAACGGAATGGTTGCGGAGGTTTACGCCGGTGTGCATGGGAACAGCTATTACACGCACAATTATGCGGGTTTTAAGGATGGGAGTATTTCAAACATCACGCCTGTCGGTGCCATCGGCCTGCGCTACCCGCTTGCCCGGCAGGCGGGGCGCGTGACCCATCTGGTTGAGCCGCGCTTCCGGGTTGTCTGGTCGCCCGGGGACAGCCGCAGCACCCCGAATGAGGATAGTACCCGGCTGGAATTCGAGGACATGAACCTTTTCTCGCTCAACCGTTTCCCGGGTTACGACCGGACAGAGCGCGGCCTGCGGGCGCATGTCGGGGTGCGTTACAAACGCATGGATGCAGAGGGGTGGAGCCTTGGCCTGACAGTCGGGCGCGTCATCCGTGAAAGCGATAGTGCGCACTCCAGCGCGGATACCGGGCTCTCCGGCACCCTGTCCGACTATGTGACCGCGACGACCTTCCGGTGGCGTGACCGGATCGATTTCACCAGCCGCACACTGTTTGACACCGATTTTCTTGTTTCAAAAAACGAAACGCGGCTGGCACTGACCTATGACCCGGTGATGGCGGACCTCTCTTACCTCTGGCTGGAACAGAACGGGGGGGCCGGTGCATCGGACCGAACACACGAAGCATCGATTGGCCTCGAATACCGCTATAACAGCTTCTGGACCTATTCCGGGAGATGGCACCAAAACCTGGAAACCGGGAATTCCACCTCCGGCAGGTTCGGTATCCGCTATGCGAACGAGTGTATCACCCTTAATCTTTCCTACCTGCTTAAATTCAAAGGCTCCGGTATCGCCCGGTCAACGCAGGAGTTGGGGTTCACGGTGGAACTGGCCAGGTTTGGAAATAAAAATCGCATGAAACGGCGGGCGGGGCACTGTGCAGCCCTTTGACAAGCTCAAAAACCAGGTTAGAAAGCAGGCATGAAACGGATTTTTGTAACGCTTGTCGCGGTTGCGGGGCTGGCTGCAGCGGCATTTGCGCAAAGCCCCGGCGGGACGTCCTCCTATAGCGCGGCGGTGCGCGTCAATGACCAGGTCGTCACTTATCACGAAATCGACCAGCGCGTGGTACTGCTGCGGGCCTTTGATACCGCAGGGGATCTGCGTAAGGTAGCAACCGACCAGCTGATCGACGAACGCCTGCGCCTGCAGGCCGCCGGTGCTGCAGGAATTGCGATTACGGATGCGGAAATCGAAGCGGGCGTAGACGAATTTGCCCAACGCGGCGGGCTTAACGGGGACGAACTTTATATCTACATTCTCGAACAGGGTGCCACGCCGGAGGCACTGCAGGATTTTGTGCGCGCCAGCCTTGCCTGGCGCACCCTGGTGCAGGCGCGCTTTGGCCCCGTGTCAGCCGTCACGGAGGCGGAAATTGACGCGGAATTGAACCTGCAATCGGGCCGGGATGCACAGGAAATCCTGATATCTGAAATCCGGATCCCGGTACAGCCGGACAATGAAGCCGCGGCCCGGGAACTCGCGGAACGTCTGTCGCGGGAAATCAGGGGTGAGGCCGCTTTTGGCGCGGCGGCACGGCAATATTCGAACGCACCGTCAAGGGACCGGTCCGGGCGGCTCGACTGGATGCCGGTCACAAGCCTGCCGCCGGTGCTCGCCGGCCAGGTCATGGCCCTGCAACCCGGTGAGGTGACGGTGCCGCTTGGCGAGCAGGTAGAGCTTGCCATCCACGATGCTCCAGGCCTGCAACCCGGTGAGGTGACGGTGCCGCTTGGCGAGACGCTCGGCCTGTTCCAGTTTCACAGCCTGCGCCCGGCACCGTCCCAGGTGGCCGGGCCGGTGGTGCTGACCTATGTTTCGGTGAATGTGCCCCGGTCCGCCCGGGCAGAAAGCAAGGCGATTGAACTCATCAACGATGTGGATACCTGCCTTGACCTGCGTATACGATCGAGGCGTTTTAACGGGAATCCATCTTTCAGCGACCACGTGGAAGAATCCGTAAATTTGCCCGGTGTCGTGGCGGCAGTGCTGGCCAGGCTCGACCCGAATGAAGCATCTTACTACATGAATCCCGCCGGGGGGGCGACGGTCGTGATGCTTTGCTCCCGCCTTCCGGTGCTGTCGGAAGATACGCGGGAGATCATCCGCAACGACCTGTTCCAGCAACGCATCGGCGGCTTTAGCCAGGCGTATCTGCAAGATCTCAAGGGTGACGCGGAAATCATCTATCCGGAATGACCGGCGTCATCGCGCTGACGGCAGGGGATCCAGCCGGGATCGGGCCGGAAATTGCCGCCTTGGCCGTGCGAGACGGAGGTGTGCCGTTCTGTGTATTGGGTGACCCCCGGCACTTCGCGAACGCGGCCCGGGCAGCGGGCGTACCGCTGACCGAAGTGGCACAGCCGGATGCGGCAGCAGATGCCGATGGCCTTGCTGTCCTGCCGATAGAATTTGCGGCCCCGGCGGTGCCCGGCCAGCCGGATCCTGCGAACGGGGCAGGTATAATTAAGTCGATTGAGGCAGCGGTGCAGTATGCCATGGCGGGCACAGTCCCGGCGGTATGCACCCTGCCTGTCAACAAACAGGTACTAATTGAGGGCACAGGCTTTGCCTTTCCCGGACATACGGAGTTTCTGGCCCATCTGGGCGGTGTTGCGCGATCAGTGATGATGCTGACCTCGCCCGAATTGTCCGTTGTGCCGGTCACTGTTCATATTCCCCTGGCGGATGTGCCGAAGGCCCTGACGGGTGCGGCGATTATCGCAACACTTCGCGTTACATCCGCTGCACTGATGCACGATTTCAGGATCGCGCATCCCCGGATTGCTGTCGCCGGGCTAAATCCCCATGCGGGTGAAGGCGGTGTGATGGGGACGGAAGAGGTTCGGGTGATCGCGCCCGCGCTCGATACCCTGCGGGCAGAGGGGATGGATATCATCGGACCCCTGCCCGGGGACACGATGTTTCACGCGGCTGCACGGGAAACCTATGACGTGGCCATCGCCATGTATCACGATCAGGGTCTTATCCCGTTGAAAACGCTGAATTTTGCCGAAGGAGTGAATGTGACCCTGGGGCTCCCCTTCATCCGCACATCCCCCGTTCACGGCACGGCCTACGGCCTGGCGGGCAGCGGTCGGGCGCAGGCGACAAGCCTGATCTCCTCCCTGCGGCTGGCGCAGCGCATGGCACGGGCCCGGGCGACCCATGGTTGCCACGCCTGACGGCCTGCCCCCCCTGCGGCAGGTGATCCTGAAACACGGGTTGTGGGCGCGCAAGGCCCTTGGCCAGAATTTTCTGCTGGACCTGAACCTGACTTCCAAAATCGCACGACAGGCGGGTGATCTGACCAGCCATGATGTGCTGGAGATCGGCCCCGGCCCCGGCGGGCTGACCCGCGCCCTGCTCCTCGAAGGGGCGCGGCGGGTTGTGGCGATCGAGCAGGACAGCCGGTGCATCGCCGCCTTGGCAGAGGTGGCGAATCACTACCCGGGACGGCTGGAGGTGCTGGAAGGGGATGTGCTGAAATTGTCAGGGACAGACCGGTTGCAGGCACCGGTGCGGATCGTGGCGAACCTCCCCTATAATGTGGGCACCGCGCTCCTGACACGATGGCTGTCGCCGCCCGCCTGGCCGCCGTTTTGGGAGACGGCGACGCTGATGTTCCAGAAAGAGGTTGCAAACCGTATTGTCGCGGCACCCCGGACCAGGGCTTACGGGCGGTTGTCTGTCCTCGCGCAATGGCGGGCAGAGGCGCGGGTTATCATGAATATTCCGCCTGCGGCCTTTACCCCGGCACCAAAAGTGACGTCTGCCGTGGTGCAGCTGCGCGGCCTGCCCGCCCCGCGCCTTGCAGCAGACGCGGCCTGGTTGTCGCGCACGGTTGCCAAGGCCTTTGGCCAGCGCCGCAAGATGCTGCGCACATCCCTGAAGGGCATCGCCCCTAATCTGGAAGACCGCATAACCTCCGCAGGCATCAAACCGACCGGGCGGGCCGAAGACCTGTCCGTGGAGGAGTTTTGCCTGTTGTCGGAGGCATTGCGCCGCAGCTGACCTTTGAATACCCCGAAAGGCAGCCGCACCGAACACCGATTTCAAGGCTTATTCGGTTGCCTTTGCCTGGATTTTCGCCAGCCCGTCATGGGCAGGTTTTCCTTGCGGGCGTTTGGCAGGCTCGTCGCCGCTTTCAGGCGTATCGACAAGATGAGGTTGTGGCGCGTCGCCTGACGGGCAAAGTGCTGCCCGGTCCGGCGTATCGGGCTGCTCACCCGCACCTGAATGCGCCGCGCCGCGGTCGCGCCAAGTACCGCCGCCTTCGTTGCCCGGCTGCCGATGCTGTTCCTGCTGTTCGCGGCGGGCGTCCATTTCCCGCTGCGCGTCGCCCAGCATGCGAACGTAGTGTTCCGCGTGCTGCAAAAAGTTTTCTGCCGCGACCCGATCGCCGGAAATCTGCATGTCGTGCGCCAGTATCTGGTATTTATCGATGACCTGCTGCGGGGTGCCGCGTACTTTGCCTTCGGGCCCGGAACTGTCGAAAACGCGGTTGATCACATTTCCCGGGTTTGAACGGTTACGGTTATTCTTGGTCCGCACACGCGGCCTGGAGGATGATCTCATATGATCCCTGATGCCTTTTGTTCTGGTTCTGTGTCGGGGCATTCCCCGGACCCTGCCGAATGTATCACACTGGCTGATCTTCGGATAACCGGGGGAAGCGGAACAGCCTAGCTCCCCGCGTCAAGCGGTATTTACACCGCGACCCTGCGGATGCACAAGCGGAAATGCGGTATCTGCGGGAATTTTGGCGAATTCAGACCGGTTTTTTCGCCTCGATTACCCGATCACGGCGGTCCAGGTCCGCAAAAACCTGCGGTTGCATGAAGCCCGCCGCCACAAAGAGCGCACACACCGCTGTGGCCTGGGACGGACCAATTTCCACGATCAGGCGTCCACCAGGCAGCAAATGGTCCCAGACCTCGCGCAAAATGGCGCGGTAGCCGCCCAGCCCGTCCCCGCCGGGGGTGATCGCCTGGGTTGGCTCCCATTCACGGATTTCCGGCTGCAGTTCTTCGTATTCTGCCGCAGTCACGTAGGGCGGGTTGGAAACGATCAGATCGAAGATACCCTCAACCGTCCGGAACCAGTTACCCTGCCGCAGGGTTGCCCGGGGCGCGACGCCGAGCATCCTGGCATTTTCCGCAGCGACATCCAGGGCGGCATCGGACGTATCCACCCCGGTGCCCGCCGCCATGTGCCATTCTGCAAGCAGGGTCAGGAGTATCGCGCCGGACCCGGTGCCCAAGTCGAGGATATGTGCGGCCGGTGTCCGCAAGGCGCGGTCGATCAGCACTTCCGTTTCCGGCCGCGGATCAAGCACGTCGCGGGTAATCCTGAACCGGCGCCCCCAGAACAGGCGGTGACCGATGATCTGGCTGACCGGTTCGTGTGCGAGGCGACGTTTGACCAGGTGCTCAAACCGGGAGATTTGCGCCGGCACTGCTATCCGGTTGAGCACACCCGTCAGCTGCCCCGGCTCCACGTCCAGAACATGGGCCATCAGGGCACGGGCATCCCTTGGTGCGTCTTTTCCCAGCGCGGGTTCAAGACGTCTGATCCCGCGGCGCAGCACCAGTCCCGCGGTCCGGATCACCGGTCAAATTCCGCAAGCCGAGTCGCCTGATCATCGGCAATGAGCGCGTCGATCACCTCATCAAGCTCGCCCTGCATCACCTGGCCGAGCCTGTAGAGCGTCAGATTGATACGGTGATCGGTCATCCGGCCTTGGGGAAAGTTATAGGTGCGGATGCGCTCTGATCGATCACCGGACCCGACCTGGCTTTTGCGGTCTGCCGCCCGGGCCCGGGCCACCTTGTGTCGTTTCCGGTCGTAGAGCCTGGCACGCAGGATCTGCATCGCAATCTCGCGGTTGCGATGCTGGGATTTTTCGGAACTGACGACCATGATGCCGGTTGGAATATGGGTGATGCGTACCGCACTGTCAGTGGTGTTCACGTGCTGTCCGCCTGCGCCGCCTGCGCGCATGGTGTCGATGCGGATCTCGGTGGCGGGAATGTCGATGTCAACTTCCTCTGCCTCCGGCAACACGGCAACAGTGGCCGCAGAGGTGTGCACCCGACCACCGCTTTCGGTGGCCGGCACACGCTGGACCCGGTGCACACCGCTTTCGAATTTCAACCGGGCAAAGACGTCTCGGCCGCGCACGTTACAGACGACCTCTTTCACGCCGCCGATTTCCGTAACGCTCTGTTCAACGATTTCAAAGCCCCAGCCCGCGTTTTCGGCATGGCGCTGGTACATCCGCAGAAGGTCGCCTGCAAAAAGCGCGGCTTCATCCCCGCCGGTGCCCGCACGGATTTCGAGAATCACAGACCGCGTATCCGCCTCATCTTTTGGCAGCAGCGCGAGCCTTACAGCCTGCTCGGCCTGCGGCAGCGCCTCTTTCAGGGCGGGAAGTTCTTCTTTCGCAAGCGTACGCATCTCCGGGTCTGTCAGCAGCGATTCCGCCTCTGCAATGTCTGCCAGGAGCCTGGTGTAAAGGGTAACCGTTTCGACCACCGGTTTCAGCACCGAATATTCGCGCCCGAGGCCGGCAAAATCGGAACCGGTGCCGCCTTCGGCCAGGCGGGCCTCCAGGTAGGCGAAACGGTCGGTGATCGAGGCAAGTTTATCGGGCGGAATCACAGGCCGCATGTGGTACCGTTTCTCACCTCCGTCAAGAGGGCCGCATATTTTGCAAACCGCCCGGCGGCAGGAGAAGGATGAGATATCCGGACGGAGTGCTGTTGCACGGACAAATCCGGTGCCCCCGGTCCGGGCTGCGTGGTCGTCAGCAGGTGCCGTTTCTGTAACGCGCCGCAAAAGATGATGTCGGTCGACAACCTGATATGGCGGGAGACTGGTGACACCCGCCTGTCGCCGGACCCCCCTGCCATGGGCACAACGGTCGCTGGTTGGCCTGCCATCGCGATATTTCCCTGTGGCGGCGCGCCACATACACATCGGGGTGGCGGTGCCCGGGGGCGGATGTGGGAACAAACCGGTGGCCACCCGTTGCCGGCAGGCGTATTTCGAACGAAAATGTCGTTCGGGCAAGCGGGCACTCCATCGCGGCGGGGCCAGTTTGTGGCGGGCCTGGGCAGACCTTGGTGTGGGTACACATTCTTGCGACACAGGTCCGGTTTCACTGGCTGTTGCGCCGTGACCTGTGGCAACACGCGCATCCGAACGGCCAGGGCGATGGCTGGCTTGCACGCGCTGTGCCGGGGTAGAGGGAGGCCGTCCAGTGAACGGAACGTGGCGGGTCGCCCCTATGCGGCTTTGAAGGGATTTGCGGTGCGTATGGGTGCGGTTATTCCTGTGCCTCAACCGGAGCGGCCACAATCGCCTGCATCTCATCGTGGTTGAGCGGCGGGGCAAGCGGGTTGGTGAAAACGTCTTGTGCCGGTTCAAACCTTTCGCGCAGGGCGATTTCGCTCAAGCCCACATCGCGCACCACGCTGCCGCTGCGGCCCAGGGGGCCGTAGACCGTTTCGCCAACCTTCACGAAGGTGCCCCCGGCGTTGCCGGTTTTCAGTTTAGCCCCCCCGATGCCGGGCGGGATGCGATAGTTTTCACCCGCGTTCAGCACCTGGGAAAACAGGATGGAGCCATCATCAAACGACACCTCCACCCAAGCGGGTTTCAGCGCGACAACATCAACCGGCGGCGGGTGTTCGGCCACGGTTAACGGCGGTTGCTCAACGGGGTTCGACATTGGCCGGGCGGTCACCTGCGGTTCCGCAAAAGCTCCGACAGAACCTGCTTCAATCGTGGAAATCGGCGCATCGCGAGCCACCATCTGCGGCAGCTCAAATTCCTGCGGGCGGTAAAGCCGGTTAAGGTTGGCGGGTTTTGGGATTTCTGCCGGGGATACCGCCACCACGTTGCCGGACTGGCCTGCAGCCGGGTCGGGCAGCCGAGGGATGTCCGCGTTCACGCCGGGGGTCTGGTTGACCGGCACAAACCGGACCCTCTGCACTTCCTTCAACACGACCCAGCTGACATAACCCAGCCCGATAATCAGCAGCACCAGCACGATGACGGAACCCACGGCCGACAGGGACAGATGCGACAGGATACCCGGCGATTTTGGTACATTGAGCACCAGGGAGTGCGCAATCGGATCGATGGTCGGGGGCTGTATCGGTATGGGCGCGGAGGATGTTGACCTGGACGCCTGAGCAGATACCGGGTGCATCCCATGTCCGCCGCCGCAAAATCCGCTTTCAGCGCAGAAGCGGACGAAACATTCGTCCGCATTCATATTCAGATAGCGTGCGTAGGACCGCACATAGCCCGAGATGAAGCCCTTTTTATCAACGGCGGAGATATCGCAATTTTCAATGGCGTCAATGTAGCTGGCCTTGATCCGCAAGTCATGCTGCACGTCAAGAAGGGACTTGCCCATCGTTGCCCGTTCCCCGCGCATCTGATCTCCCAGCGTGACCTCATATGCATCAAATCCGCGCGGGATGTTCCTGGCCAAATGTTCTTCCATTGCGTAAAAGCCTTTACCCTGACCCTGCCGACGTGCCGCCTGCTTCCAACTGCGGATTTGCCCATGCACGGCCGCTTCGCCGCGGTGCGGTCTGACATGCATACAACCGCAGTCTGCATCTTTTTTGACGATACGCAAGAGTACGAATCAGATAGTGCCCCGGTGCAACAGTTTTTGTGCCGGATGCCAGACGCACCCCCGGGTTCGCTTTCCGCTTTTTTGCAATAAAAAGTATCCGCAGGGAAACGTTCCCCGTTGCTTTATAACCTGAACAGGTTTAAAATCCCCGTAGCTGCCCGTATACTGATTTTTACGGGGGTACCTTTGTCACAGGGGTCTGCCTGCCACATTACGGGCCGATAATCGGGCTGTTTACCGCAGAGAATGATACGGCGGACAAATATGTTCGGATTTTATGGATCGCGGACCGGTGCCGGGGCGGGGCATCCTTTGCCCCGCTAACCCAAGCGTAAAGATCCTGGTCTATTTCGGCCAGCAGCTCTTCGTAGGCCACGAGGTCCGCATCATCAGGATCTTCCATGCAGGCATTCGCATACCCCCCAAGGATCAGGTCCATTTCGCGGGTGCCGCGCCGCTGGCTGCGCAGGCGCAGGCGTCTGAGCCGGGTGGTGCGGGTGTCATCCATGGCCATACGCTAGTGCGCCTTGTGTCCGCCCGCAAGGGGAGGCAGCCTTCTGCCAAACGCCTGATACAGGCCAGGAGAACTGCCATGCCCTTTTTAGCAAACATATTGAGCAGGGTGAAACCATCCCCGACCATCGCGATTTCCACCAGGGCGGCAGAGCTGAAGGCTGCCGGGCGCGATATTATCGCACTTTCCGCAGGGGAGCCGGATTTTGACACGCCGGAAAATATCCGCACCGCGGCCAAGGCAGCGATTGATGCGGGCAAGACCCGCTATACCCCGCCCGATGGCATATCGGAATTGAAAGATGCCATCGCTGCGAAATTCCTGCGCGACAACGGGCTGACCTACGGGCACAGCCAAATCACCGTTTCCAATGGCGGCAAGCAGGTATTGTTCAACGCACTGAAGGCCACGTTAAACCCGGGGGATGAGGTAGTGATCCCCGCGCCCCACTGGGTCAGCTACCCGGATATGGTGACCCTGTGTGGCGGCACACCGGTGGTGGTTCAGACATCGCGCCACACACGGTTCAGACTGACCGCGCACCAGCTGGAGGCGACCATCACGCCCGCTACCAAATGGCTGATCTTCAACAGCCCGTCAAACCCTGCGGGTGCGGGCTATTCGGCGGCGGAGTTGCAACCGATCACAGACGTCCTGCTGCGCCATCCCCAGGTCCGGGTGATGGCCGATGATATATATGAACACCTGGCCTACGAAGGGTTCACCTTTGTCACACCCGCGCAGGTGGAACCGGCACTCTATGATCGGACGCTGACGGTGAACGGCGTGTCAAAGGCCTATGCCATGACCGGGTGGCGAATCGGCTACGCGGGCGGTCCGGAGGAGTTGATCAAGGCCATGCGCACGGTACAGTCCCAGTCGACTACCGGCCCCGGTTCCGTCAACCAATGGGCGGCGGTTGAGGCCCTGAATGGCCCGCAGAACCACATTGAGCGTACGCGCCCGATTTTTCAGAGGCGTCGCGATATGGTCGTCGCGGCACTCAACGCCATCGACGGGGTATCCTGCCCCACTCCGGAAGGCGCGTTCTATGTCTATCCGTCGATTTCCGGGTTGATCGGGCGCACAACACCGTATGGCGCGGTGATCAAAACGGATCAGGATTTCGCCACCGGGCTTTTGGAATCGGAGGGCGTCGCGGTTGTTTCCGGCAGTGCGTTCGGCACGTCGCCCGCGTTCCGGGCAAGTTACGCAGCGGCCGACCCCCTGCTGGCCGAAGCCTGCGAACGGATCGCCCGCTTTTGCGCGACTTTACGATAGGGCAAAGGTTGCAAAACAGCCACAAAGGGGAAGCCGGGGCAGGGATCAGACCATCCCCTTTATCCGGATGTGCGAAACTGGCTTCGCCGGGCTGGCCTGCGGCAGGTCGCCGTATGCAACATCCGTGCAGGCATGATCAAATCCTGCAGTGGCCGGGTGTGCCGTACGCCGCCACACTGTCGCATCGACAACCTGTGCACCACCCTGGGTTGAACCTGACCACCCGCGTCACCGACGCTGTTTAGGGCGGGGCATTCGGGAAAAACAGCTGCTGGCCGCTGACGCGGAACCCCGCGATCAGGTCTTGCCCATGCGGGGACAGCATCCAGTCCACAAACGCCCGGGCCCCGGCGGCATTAACATGGGGAAAGCGTTCGGGGTTTACGGCGATGATGCCGTATTGGTTCAAAAGGGCGGGGTCTGCCTCCCAAATGATCGCGTGATTCTGTTTCGCGGCGAAGGCGGTCCAGGTGGCGCGGTCGGACAGGGTGTAGGCCCCAAGCTCCACGGCCAGCCGCAAGGTCGCGCCCATGCCTGACCCCGCTTCCAAATACCAGTCGGATGGCCTGGCCTTGTCCCGCAGGCCCACGCTTTCCCAGATCTCCAGTTCCTTGCTGTGGGTACCGCTGTTGTCTCCGCGGGATATCCACTTGTATTTCCCTTCCGCGATTCGGGCCATGACGGCGGCAAGCCCGGTCAGCGCGCCAATTCCCAAGGGGTCCGTGCGGGGGCCTGTAATGACGAAATCATTATACATCAGATCGTGGCGTATGAGGCCGTAGCCTTCGGCGACAAAAGCCTCTTCTTCGGCGCGGGCGTGGACAAGCAGTACATCCGCATCCCCGGCGCGCGCATTGCGCAGTGCCTGCCCTGTGCCAACAGCAACCACCGCAACGCGGTAGCCGGTATCAGCCTCAAAAAACGGCAGCAGGTAGTTGTAAAGGCCCGAGTTTTGCGTGGATGTGGTTGATTGCACCAGCACACGCCCGGGCTGCGCGGAGGCCTCTGTCACCAGCAGCAGAAACACCAGCGCACAGGCAACCGCACACGGATATGAGTGCCAGGGTCGCATAGGGCTGATTCGTTACCGCGCCGGGCCGCGCATGACAAGGTCGATCCCGTGCTGCGCATACGGGTCTTGCACCAGCGCGCCAACGCCCCTATATAGGGTTTGTTCCGATTCGGAACTATGGGCATAAACGCGCTCGCAATAAGCGGACCGGACCCGGGGGCGGTACCCGGCGGCTCCACCAAAAACGCACCTGTCGGGTGCCTTTCTGATGGGGCCGAAACAGGATCGACGGACGTGTAAAGGGGTTGCCTTGTCCCGGCGGGAAGCCACCGTTACCGGCGCACCAAAGCTAGTTGCAAACGACAACAAAGCTCCGGTCGCACTCGCTGCCTAAGGCAGTCGCGCAAGACCGACCTTCAAGCCCCGGCCTGTAGCAAGGCCGGGCGGGGTTCGCAGGCACCTGGCAACAGAAGCCTGCATCCTGCCCCGGTGCAAGGGGTGTGCGCAGGTCGGTGTTCCGGCGTTTTCCCGGCACCGGAACATGCTATAATACTGCCGATACGGCAACGGGGATAATGGGGCCTGACATGACGGACAGCATCGATTACGGTGCCATGATGCATCGCACGATGCGCGGGCTGATCCGTGAGCTGCTGTCCGATATCGAGGCGGCAGGTGTCTTGCCCGGCGACCATCATTTTTTCATAACCTTTGACACGCGCCACCGGGGCGTGGACATTGCGCACTGGCTGCGCGGCCGCTACCCTGATCAGATGACAGTGGTCATACAACACTGGTTTGATAATCTGTCCGTTAGCGAAGACAGTTTCGCGGTGACACTGAATTTCGGCAATCGGCCGGAGCGGCTAACCATCCCGTTCGGTGCTATCCTGGCTTTTGTCGACCCGTCAGTGGAATTTGGCCTGCGCTTTGAGGTTTCAGACAACAGCGCGGGGGAAGAAGCAGCGCGCAGTGTGCCCGAAAGCCCGATGATCACCCTGACCGGGGAGGATGCGCCGAACTCATCCGGGCGGGATGCGGAAGTTGTCTCGCTGGACAGTTTTCGAAAGGGCTAGACCGGGGTGCGCCCTGACGCCTTCTGTCCCTGTGGCACCAGCCCTGTGACCCGTCGGAATCGCCACAGACAGGTCGCGCCCGTGTTGACCGGGGCACCGGCGTGAATTCCGGGGCAGTGTATCGGGACAATTTTGATAGCGGGTATCGTCTGGCCGGGGCAGGGTTCCCGGAACCCCGCCGCGCACCAGGTGCGGCCCCTGCAGCCCGCCTGTTTTGCGGGCGTGTGTGGCGGCGGTGTGCCCTCTGTGGCCTTCATAACGCTGTTTTATCGCCTGTTAATGGCCGTTTTACGGTGTGTTTAGATTAAGCGATGCGTCTCTACATCACAACACGAGGTCGTATTGCGTGATTTCGATGTTTTGTATGCTGGTCAGGGTGCCGCACTTCCAGGATATCCGTGTACGTTCCCGCCCCGGTGCGGCTGTGGCCAAGGGGGGGGCGCACAGGCCACCCCGCCACATCCCGCCACATCCCGCCACATTCTGATGCCATGCCCATCACCACCAGAGAAGCCGGTGATGCCATCACACCGGAAGGCTCGGGGGTTAAAGATATCGGCCGCTTCGCCGCCGGGCCATCGCCCCCACGGCCCCTGACAAGACAGTCATCCTGCCCCCGGCCCGGGGTGCGCACACGGACCTATACATTTGCGCCCGCGTCCCGGTGTGGCCTCCTTCGGTTCCTTCACGCGCTGCCTGACGCGCAGGGCCAGCGCATCCCCCCGCGTCATTGGCGGGGCGGCTCATGCGCCCTGAATCCCTTGCAGGCCCGTATATCCTGAAAGACCGATCAGTCAATCGGCATTTAAAGCCCGATACACGAGGCCTTTACCCCCCGTCCGGCCTCTATCCGGCCCAAGGGGGCATCTGAAACCGGAACCCGGGCCGGACATGCCGCACGAGGCGGGGAGGCCCCCGGGGTTTCCTGCCTTACACGAATTCAAAGCTATCCTCTGTCAGCGCATCGCGCTGAACACCTTCCAGATAGATAGTTCCCTCATCCCACTCAACTCTGGCACCGGTTCCCTTGGCCCATTTCTTTATCGTCAGGTCAGAAAACTCTACAACAGAGCCATCGGCTCCCACTCCATGCAGTTCAAGAGTATCCTTCCCGACAGCAAAGTCCGTAACAATGTCTCCGCCATGTTTGGCCTTGAACACAAAGGTATCCCTGCCTGTTCCACCTGTCAGGATGTCGTCCTGTTTTCCGCCTTGCAGCCGGTCGCCTCCACGACCTCCATTCAGCCAGTCACGGGCATTACCACCGGACAGGAAGTCATTCCCGCCAGAGCCTTCGATGTAGTCACGGCCAGAGTTGCCACGTATAACATCCCTGCCATCAGACCCCCGGATCCAGTCCTTTCTATTGATTCCAATGAGTTCCTGTGTTCCAGTGACTTCCGCAGGATTCCTCCCGTCTACGACATTGAACCCGTCTGTGCTTTCAGGAATCCTTGCCACTGCAACATAAGAGCTCTTTGCAGGAACCTCTGCAGGTGCTTCCGGTTCTGCGGGGGTTTCAGCAGGTTCCCCTTCTTCCGGTTCCGGTTCTGCGGGGGCTTCCGTGAAGATGAAATCCGCCGCCGTCAGGTCCGTATGGGCCACGCCCGTCAGCGTCAGGTGGCCGCCATCCCAGGTCACGGTCGTATCGGACCCACTGCCGGCAATGGCCAGATCAGCGAAAGACACACCCGCCACGGTGATGTGGATGCGGTCCGCCCCGGTGCCGAAGTCGGTAATGGTATCGCCGTCAAAAGAGCCATAGGAGAAGGTATCGGCACCCTCCCCGCCGGTCAGCGTGTCGGCAGCGGCACCGC
>JACONK010000035.1 GCA_014323795.1 Paracoccaceae bacterium
CCCGACAGCGTGAACGGGTCAATCAGCACGGCGGCACTGAAACGCAACCTGGCCCAAGACGACAACAGGATCATCGTCACCACGATCCAGAAACTGAACAACCTTATGAAAAGCGAAAGCAGCCTGGAGGTTTACGGCCGGCGGGTCGTGTTTATTTTTGACGAATGCCATCGCAGCCAGTTCGGCGAGGCACAGAAGAACCTGAAGAAGAAATTCAAACAATTCTGCCAGTTCGGGTTCACCGGAACGCCCATTTTCCCGCAAAACGCATCAGGTGCGGAAACAACCGCCGGCGTGTTCGGGCGCGAATTGCATTCCTATGTCATCACCGATGCCATCCGCGATGAAAAGGTGCTCAAATTCAAGGTGGACTATAATGATGTGCGCCCCCGGTTCCGACACATCGAAAGCGCACAGGACGAAGACAGGATCAGCTCGGCGGAACACAGGCAGGCCTTGCGGCACCCGGAACGCATTCGCGAGGTTTCGCGCTATATCTTGGATAATTTCCGCCGGAAAACGCACCGGATGCAGGACGGAACAAGGGGTTTTAACGCCATGTTCGCGGTGGATGGCGTGGAAACGGCCAAATTGTATTATGAAACCCTGAACGGATTACAGGCCGACAGCGACACGCCCCTGAAAATCGCGACGATCTTTTCCTTTGCCGCGAATGAGGAACCGCGGGTTGCGGGCGACATTCCGGATGAGGGTTTTGAAGTATCCGCCATGAACAGCAGTGCCAAGGCGTTTCTGGGCAAGGCCATTGATGATTACAATCGATTTTTCAAAGCCGGTTTCAGCCTGGATGGCGATGGCATGCAAGGCTACTATCGCGATCTGGCCAGGCGCGTGAAAGCCGGGGATGTCGACCTGCTGATCGTGGTGGGGATGTTCCTGACCGGTTTTGACGCGCCAAAACTCAACACCCTGTTCGTAGATAAAAACCTGCGCTATCACGGGCTGATCCAGGCATTTTCCCGCACCAATCGCATTTTTGACGCAACAAAGACATTCGGCAACATCATCGCCTTCCGCGATCTGGAACAGGCGACGATCGAGGCAATCACGCTCTTCGGTGATACAAACACCGCGAACGTGCTGCTGGAAAAAAGCTACAGGGACTATATGGAAGGCTATGCCGATGCGGCAACCGGCGCGGCACGGCGCGGGTTTATCGAAATCCTGGGCGATCTGGAAAAACGTTTCCCCGATCCGGCGCAGATCACCGGAGAGACAGACAAGAAAGATTTCGTGAATCTGTTTGGGGAATATCTGCGCACCGAAAACATCCTGCGGAATTATGATGAATTCACGGTCCTCGAGGCAGTGCAGGACGTTGACTTGAACGACCCCGAAGCTGTTGAGGCGTTCCGGACAGAACACCACCTGTCGCAGGAGACTGCGCCTTATGCCTTATGCGAAGCCGCCACACCGTTCCGGACAGAACACCACCATGATGCGGCGGATCTCGCCGCGCTCAAGGCCGTCAATATGCCGACAGATCGCAAGATGCAGGACTACCGATCAACCTATAACGACATCCTGGACGGGCGGCGCAGGGAACGGACGGCGGTCAATGCCGAAAACACCGCCCTGGACTGGGATGATGTGACCTTTGAGGTTGACCTTCTCGCCTCCCATGAAATTGACCTGGACTACATCCTTGAACTGATCCTGAAGAATAACAAAAAAGGGACGGACAAGGAGAATCTGGTGCAAGAGGCCCGGCGCATGATCCGGGCCAGCCTTGGGAACCGCGCAAAGGAAAGCCTTCTGGTCGATTTCATCAACGTAACGGATTTCGACCGGATTGATGACACACCCGACGTGCTCGAGGCGTTTTTTGCCTTTGCCAGGGCCGCACAGCAGCGCGAAGCCGACGACCTGATCACACGCGAAAACCTGAACCCCGAGGCGGCAAGGCACTATATGGACGCGTCGCTTCAACGCGGCTTCGCAAGCGACCATGGCACCGGATTGAATGCTGCCCTGCCCGCGATGAGCCCGCTCAACCCCGAACACCGGACCCGGAAACAAGGGGTGTTCAGGGCGATGGAGGATTTTGTCAGGAAATTCACGGGCATCGGGGGCATGCTGCAGTGAAACTGTACCCTGCCCGACGTTGCGCCGCACAGGGCCATCCGACGAAAGACCGGCTGGATTGGCACCCGTATTTTGCGGATAACCCACCGAAGTGAACAAGATACAGGGGCATTGTGTGGCGGCGGGATGGAGTACGCAGGGGGGCGGCTTCCGGTGTCATGGCTCCCTCCGGAAAACGACAATGCGGTTGCTGTTCGTCCCGCCCGCGTTGTTGGATACCCCCCAGCAATTCGACGTTTTCGTGAACTTCTGCCGGTTGATGATAACCCCCAGCGGGGCAAGCGGCAGGTCAGATGCTGCGGCGATAACGTGATCCTCCAGCCGAATCGTACCCTTCCGGACCTCGCCAACCTCAAGGGCGATATGCCCGCCGGGCCGGGTGACGCGGGCCAGTTCCGCAAGGGTGGATGCGATGAACGCCTGCCAGGATTCCACGGTCCGGTGCCGGTCAATCTGCACTTTGGCCGGATCAACACCCATAAACCAGCAGCGCAGCCAGTTGTCTGCCTCATAATTCACAATATCAAGGAACGGCGGGGAGGTGACAACCAGGGTCACGGTTCCGTCCGCAATCGCGCCTGTCCTGTCCGATTGCCCGGTCAGGAACAGGCTTTCAGAGGCTTGTACCGTGCCCTGGGATAACAGACTTCGGGATTTTTTCGCAATAATCCCCGGCACATCCCGCAACGGCGGCGTCTGATTGCGTTTTGCGTTAATCTTCCCTTGCCGTTCCGCGGTGACGGCCTGATTGGGCGGAAGGGTATAGACAGAGAAGAACCCGCCGGAATGGCCAGTCAGACGATTGATGGCAACCATCCTGATCCAGCGATCCGCCTGGTCAAGCACCCCGGCGCGGTCCTTTTCCAACAGCCACCGGCGCAGCCCCTCAATCCGGGCCAGAACCGCCGGGTGATAGAAGGCCAGCAGATTTTCGTTTTCGATGCCTTTGAACCGCGCCCAGGGAATAGCAGCCAGGCGGCTTGTGACCTGATGGAGAGTCGGAGAGTTAATCCGGGGTTCGGTAAATGCCCGGCTTAGCGGGTTTGTATCATTGCCATAGGGTATACGCCCGCGCAGGGCCGCCTCCACCGGGGTTGTTCCCCGCCCCATAAACGGGTCGTAAACAATATCCCCGGGGCGGCTGAGGCGATCAATAAAAAACGCCGGAAGCTGGGGCTTGAAACAGGCCCGATAGCTGACCTCGTGGATGCGGTGGGCCTGTCTTTGGCGGGCGGTCCAGAATTCATTGATGAAACAGGGCGTACGCCCGCCCGTGCGCACGTGCGTGGCCTTCCCAAAGGCGGCGTAACGGGCAATCTCATCCAGAAAGCCGCCCGGCGTATGGTCCGCCCTGAACCGGAATGTCAGCTGCCGGCTTTCATGCGCTGTCGGAAGAGATGTGCGGGTGACGCGGCGTGTTGCATGGTTCCGGGTCATCGGAAAGACCTGCGGGTTTTGGCCTTGTCCGGCGGCTGCCCGATGGCCGCGAATTGCGCCGCCTGCCTTTCGGTCCAGTTCACTGTCAGCACATAGCCGTCTTCCCCCGCGGTTTCCCGGGCAACCAGCCGCCTGTCATACAGCCAGGCGCGACGGGCACCTTCGGAAAACGCCAGCCGCAATTCGGCCCGGCGCAGCGGGTCACGGATGGCGGCCTCTGCCCGGGACAGCAGCGTATCCACCCCCTGCCCGCCAAGGGCAGACACCGGCACGATATGGCGGTGGCGCGCCGCCAGGGTTTGGGCAGTGTGCAGATCTTCCTGTGCCAGAAGATCGGTTTTGTTCCAAACCTCCAGCATATCCGCCTGCGCGGCTTCATCGATACCGAGAGAACCGAGGATGGCGCACACATCCTGTGCCTGAATCTCTGTTTCCGGGTGCGCCATATCGCGCACGTGCAGGACAAGATCGGCGTTGAGCACCTCCTCCAGCGTTGCCCGAAACGCGGCCACAAGCATCGTCGGCAAATCAGAGATGAAACCCACCGTATCAGACAAAATCACCGTTGTGCCGCCGGGCAATTCCACCTGCCGCAATGTCGGATCAAGCGTGGTGAAGAGCATGTCTTTCGTGCTTGCCCGCGCCCCGGTCAACCGATTAAAAAGTGTGCTTTTGCCCGCGTTCGTGTAACCGACAAGTGCCACAATCGGATACGGCACCCTGGCCCGTGCGGTGCGATGGAGCGTACGGGTTTTTTCCACCTTCGATAACCGGCGTTTCAGCCGCAGGATACGGTCCCTGATGGCGCGCCGGTCCGCCTCTATCTGCGTTTCGCCCGGTCCACCGACAAAGCCGAGGCCGCCGCGCTGGCGTTCCAGGTGGGTCCAGGACCGCACCAGCCGCGTTCTGGCGTATTCCAGGGCGGCCAGGTCAACCTGCAGCACACCTTCGCGCGTGGCTGCACGATCCGCGAAAATTTCCAGGATCAGGCCCGTGCGATCCAGCACCTTGACCTGCCACAGCCGTTCAAGATTGCGCTGCTGAATCGGGCTGACCGGGCCGTCGATAACAACCAGCGTCACCCCGCAGGCCGTGATACGCGCCTTCAGTTCGTCCAGCCTGCCGGGGCCAAACAGCAGGCCGACCCGGGGAGTTCTGATCTTCACAATCTCCGCAAAGCCGAGGTTCAGCGGCAGTGCCCGGACCAGGGACACGGTTTCCGCCAGCCCGTATTCCGGCATACGCCGGAACGGCTGCCCGGCAATATCCGGGTACAATACCGCGGCACAGGTCCGGCAGGCGCGGTCAGGTGCAGGCCCGGTTGTCAGTCGCCACCCCCGCCATACAGAACGACAGGCTGGGCCGGCATAATTGTGGAAATCGCGTGCTTGTAGACAAGCTGGCCCTGCCCGTCGCGGCGCAGGAGCACACAGAAGTTATCAAACCAGGTGATCGCGCCCTGCAGCTTCACCCCGTTAATCAGAAAAATCGTGACTGAAACCTTGTCTTTACGGATGGTATTCAGAAATGCGTCCTGCAGATTTTGTTTATCAGCCATCCCATCAGCCTTCCCAAATCTTGTGTTCTGTCTTTTTGTGCGACATATGGAACGGATCAGAAATAATCCAGACCAAAACCGCACCCGGCGGACAGAATTTGCCGCCACACCCTGCAAGGGGAACCGGCGCGAGGCGGGCCTTATAATCCCGCCCCGGGGATGCCTTTGTGGCGCGGCCCCTTTTGCCACCGCCGGTGGGGCCAGGCAGTGCCGCATCCATCAACGTCGCCCGGTGCGGTGCGGCGGTGCCGGGTCAGCCGGCGTCCGGCAAAGGGTTGCCAATGCGCCGCCACAGGCGGATCCCGGGCTTTCGCGGATCATCGGACCGGGGGCCGGCACAGGGCCGTTTTGGCGATGAATCAGCCGAACATGTCGGCCGTGATGGCAGCATACCAGCTTTCGGATTCTTCGTAGGTGACCCGGCGCACCTCCGCGCTTTCACCGGTTTGGGAAATGAAGCCGTCAACCCTGGCGATTTTTTCTTCGGTGGCCTCATAGGTGGCACCGACCTTCACCCCGTCGTTGGTATCGATGAGCGACCAGCAGGTGTTGGAGAATTTCGCCGGGAAAACCCGGGAACCGGTCAGGGCACCCCGCACCGCGTTGGCACAGACCTTCGCCTGGCTGTTGGCAGAAAAGCCT
Organism: Paracoccaceae bacterium; assembly: GCA_014323795.1. GTDB lineage: Bacteria > Pseudomonadota > Alphaproteobacteria > Rhodobacterales > Rhodobacteraceae > Amylibacter. The sequence goes on from JACONK010000035.1 coordinate 5,744, forward strand.
GACTTTGGCATGTCACCCTGTTGGGAGGCATCGCCCAGAACGTGGATGTCCGGGTCAGCCCTGGTCGACATGTCGGCGGCGTTCACCGGGGCCCAGTTGCCATCGGTCACGCCTGCAATATCCGCGATTCTGCCTGCCTTCATGGCCGGAATCACGTTACAGACGTCAACCCTGGTTTTTTCGCCGTCTATGGTGAGTGTTCCGGCAGCGGGGTCAACGCCGACGTTGCCGCCACCGAATTCCTCGCCAATCCAGTCGATCATGCCGGCGTAGTGATTCGCCCAGCCTTCCTGGAACAGGGCCATTTTTGAAAATTTCGGCTTCGGGTCCGCCACGATAATCTTGGCTGTCGGGTTGTTGGCCTTCAGGTAGTGCGCAACCATCGAGACCCGCTCATACGGCCCCGGGGGGCAGCGGTACGGGTTGGGCGGTGCCACCATTGCAAAAACACCGCCGTCCGGCATCGCCATCAGCCGGGCCTTCAAAAGCTCCGTCTGCGAACCGGCCTTGTAGGCATGCGGCATCAGGTTTTGGGACGATATATCCCAGCCCGGCACCGACATTTCAACGAAGTCAATACCCGGGGCCAGAATCAGCCTGTCGTATTTCAGCACCGACCCGCCAGCCAGGGTCACGGTCCTTGCAGTGCGGTCCACACCAATGGCATGGTCATGCACAACGTTCACGCCGCCGGCTGTCAGCCCGCCGTAGGTATGGCCGATATCCCCGATTTCCTTAAAACCGCCAAGATAGAGGTTGGAGAAAAAGCAGGTGTAGTAGCTCCGCGTGGGTTCTACCAGGGTGACATCAACCGCACCCCTGCTGTCCCTGGCGATGTAGCGTGCCGCCGTAGCACCCCCGGCACCGCCACCGACAACAACCACGCGCGGTCTGCCGTGGCCATCCGCAAGAACACAGGGGGCGCACAGCACGGCCGATGCCGCTGCGGACGCACCCAAAAACAGGCGTCTGTCGAGTTTCATTTCAGGTCTTGCCCCTTGCATGTGTTTCATTTTCCGAGGGTTTCAAAATAGGCCGCCAGGGCGGCGATTTCATCATCGGTCAAACGGCCGGCGACCAATTGCATTACCGGATTATCCCGGTGCTTTTGCCGGTAGGCATGCAGTGCGGTCACGAATATCCCTGCCTCCAGCCCGGCGATGGGGGGAATCCCGTCTGTGTTGCCACCGGGCTGGTGGCAGGTGATACACCCGGACGCAAGATACGCACCGTATTCAATATCCCCCCTGATCGCCAGAACCTGCGGTGCGACGGTGAATGCGGGGGCGGTTTTGGCCACCTCCTCATTCTTCGCGAAACCTGCCCAGGTACGCACGGATGGCTTCCTGTTCTCCTTTCTTCCCAAGCCCGCTGAAAGACATTTTCGTGCCTTTCATGAATTCTCCGGGGCTTGTCAGGAATGCCTCCAGGGAGGTCTCGTCCCAAACCCGGCCCTGCTCCCGTGCGGCCCGGAAGCCGCCGGAATAATTGAACCCTTCGACCGACCCCATAACGCGGCCCATAAGCCCGTTCAGGTGCGGTCCGGATGCATTCCCCGCACCAGGGCCAACCCTGTGGCAGGCCCTGCATTTCCTGAAGACCCTTTCGCCATCCCTGGCCAGCCTGTCGGCCTTGTCTTCTGTGGATTCTTCCCCGGATTCTTCTGTAGCGGCGGCAGCCACTGCCCCTGTCCCGGGCCGGGCATCGGGAATGAAAGACGGCCCATTTGCCGAAAACACCGGAAGCCCTTCAATTGTGGCACGGTTCATCACCGATTCGGAACCGCCCTCTTCCGGCGTATTCACAAGGAACACCGACCGCATGGTCACCTCAACGGTTTCCTTGCAGCCCGACATGCAAGGGTCAGCCCGCCAATCCCCGTATTCAAGCACGGCCCGGTCATCGATGACAAAGCCGTTCCTGTTATACATCTCAAAATCCGCAAGGTTTTCGTGGCTCAGAACAAAATCGCCGTCGACCATATCATTGGAGTAGAGTATGTATGCGACGATGGCATAGGTTTCATCGGCAGTCAGTGTGCCCGCCTCACCAAACGGCATGGACCGGCTGATGTAATCCCAGACAGTCGACAGGTGCGGCCAGTAGGAACCGACGGTCTTAACCGGGTCTTCATCTGCCAGGGTATCGAACCCGCCGGCCAGAACCGGCCAGTTATCCACCCCTTCGCCAAAATCGCCGTGGCAGGATGCGCATTTGTCGGCAAAAATCGTCTCCCCGGTGAACACTGCGCCTTTGCCGGGGGGCAACCCGCGGCCATCGGGCAGGATGTCCACGTCCCAGGCGGCGATTTCTTCTTCCAGTGCCGGGCGACCAATGCCCAGCGGCCCCCCGAACCGGGGCACAGGCGCGGCAACCGGGCCGGCTGCCGCCGGTGCCAGGCGGGCCTGGGGTATCCTGCCGGCATCCATTGCGGCTTCCGCCAGGCCGGCGTTGTATTCAAGCGCGGCAAGGGCACAAGCTCCCCCTGCGATCAGGGCGACCCGGCCCACGGCGGAAGCCGGCAGGCTAGGATACTTCAACATTCTCGGCCAACCCATCGCTATTAAGGTACCAGGTCTGGATACAATTGTTGTGATAGACGGCATTTTTACCGCGCTTTTCGCGCAGCCGGTCTTTCGCAGGCTGCACGTAGCCGGTTTCATCAATGGCCCGCGCCTGCAGCAGCATCGGCGCACCGTCCCAGACAGTATCAAGGTAGAAACGCGTCAGTGCCTTCGTATCGCCCTGTTTGCCAAGGCGTGCCGTTTGCCAGGTGATGCCGCCATCCCCGGACACATCCACGCGGGCAATCCGGCCGTGGCCCGACCAGGCAAGGCCGGAAATCACCATCGGCCCGGGCCCATGCCTGACAGGCCGCTGCGGGCTTGGGGAGGTAATCACGGATTTCGCATCCATGACCCACGTCCACTTGCGCGCGATCCCGTCTTCGTAGACATCCGTATACTTCGACGTCTCTTCGCGGCTTTCAACCGCGGTATCGACAATTTCAATCCGGCGCAGCCATTTGACCCACATGTTGCCTTCCCAGCCGGGCACAACCAGGCGCACGGGGTAGCCATGTTCCATGCGCAGTGCCTCGCCATTGGCCTTGAAGGCGACCAGACAGTCATCAACCGCCTTGGCCATCGGGATCGAACGCCCGTTTGACGACGCATCAGCCCCTTCAGCATAAAGCCACAGGTTATCATCCGTCCGGGCACCGGCTTCCCGCAGCAAAAGCCGCAGCGGCACACCGGTGTATTCCATGTTGTGAATCATGCCATGGGTAAACTGCACCCCGTTCAACTGCGCACCGGCCCATTCCATACCGGTGTTCGCCGCACATTCGCAGAAATACACGTGGTTTTCACGCGGGAACCGCTCGATATCTTCATAGGTGAATACCAGCGGGCGGTCGACGAGCCCGTTGATCATCAGCCGATAGTCTTCCTTGCGCAGCATGATTGCGCCGGAGTGGTGTCGCTCAAACGCACAGCCCTGGGGGGTGATTGTGCCGTCAAGCGCGTGAAGCGGCGTGAAGTTGACCGAAGCAATCGGAGAGGCGGTCAGCCACTCCACATTACGCCGGATCACATCCGATTCAAAGGGGATCGGCAGGCCATAGGGCGTTTCATCCACACCGGCACCGGTGTAGGATGTCCAGTCCTGAAGTTCCGTGATCAGCGGGTCAGGTCGCCGGGCCGAATCCGCGGCCGCAACCGGCCCGGCGGCACCGGCTGCAACGGCAGCACTTCCCCGCAGGAACGCACGGCGCGAAGGCTGTTTGATGACACTCATAGTCCTGAACCTCCACAAGCGGGTCAGATTCCGGCGATGTCCACGCTGTTGTTTTCCTCAACAGTGACGATACCCGCCTTGCGTATATGGCTTTCCACCACGTCCCATATCTGCGGGCCCTCGGTCCCCTCATTCACACTGGCCCAGCCCGCCACGATATATGTGCGGTCCGGGTCAATCATCTCCCCGGTTTTCAAAAGCGTCATGTTGGAAATCCGTTGCCCTTGCGGCTTTGAAACGTCGATGCGGTAGCCAAGGCCACCGGTGCGCACCATATCGCCGCCCTGCTGGTAGTAGGGATCGGGATTGAAGATGTTGTCGGCCACGTCTTCCAGTACAGTTTTCAGGAAGGCACCCTTGAATTCAGTACGGTACACTTCGCCATAGGTCATGGAGGTGACGCTGAAAATATCTTCCCGCGTGATATTCTGGCCCGGCAGCAGGGACGGCCCCCAGCGCACCCCGGGGCTGAGCGCGATTTCCGCATCGCGTTCAGACAAAAGGGCGGCGCAGATCAGATCGTCCCAGGGTCCGTTGAAAGTACCGCGACGGTAAAGCAGGCTGTCTGTCTGCCCGATCACCTCGGTCATTTCCTTCAGGTAGGGTGATCGCTCTGCCGCGATCATGGCGGCAACCTCCGCATCCGGTGTGATCACGTCGGAAAATATCGGGATCAGTTTCGTGCGGTAGCCCATCATGCGGCCGTTGCGGATATCCAGATCAATCCGTGACACGAATTTTCCGTTCGACCCCGACGGCAGAATGATCGTGGAGCCGACGACAACAGGTTCCGGCAGGGCATCGTGGGTGTGACCCGACAGGATCACATCAATGCCCGGCACAAGGCCTGCCATTTTCTTGTCAACATTGAAACCATTATGGCTCAGCACGACAACGCATTCCGCACCACCGGCACGGACTTCCCCGACCAGCGCGGCCATGTTTTCATCGCGGATACCGAACGAAAATTCCGGGAACATCCAGCCCGGGTTGGCGATGGGCATATAGGGAAAAGCCTGGCCGATGACGGCGATCTTCGTGCCGCCCCGTTCAAAAACCTGATAGGGAAGGAAGATATCTGTCGGCTCGTCCCATTCCGCGTCAAAGATATTCTGGCCGAGTGCCGCAAAGGGCAGCTGTTCCACCAGTTCAGCCACCCGTGCGCTGCCAAGCGTGAATTCCCAGTGGAAGGTCATCGCATCCGGGGCGAGCATGTTCATGACATTGACTATATCCTGTGCCCGGGTTTTCCATGTCGTGTAAGACCCGTGCCAGGTGTCGCCCCCGTCAAGCAGCAGGGCATCGGGCCGGTCGGCCCGAATGGCCCTGATCACTGTCGCAACGCGATCAAGGCCACCGACACGGCCGTAAGCCTGCGCCATGGCAGAGAAATCGCCCGCACTCAGCGCGTAGTGGCCGGGGCTGCCATCCTTTATGCCGTAAAACCGGCGGAAATCCGCCCCGGTAATGTGGGGAACCGCCCCCCTGTTACTGCCGGTGCCGATATTGACCGACGGCTCGCGGAAATAGATCGGCTTCAGCTGGCCGTGGATATCCGTAACATGGATGAGGGAAACGTTGCCAAAGGTTTCAAACTCCAGGAGCCGGTCCTGGGTCAGGGCCTGTTGCGCGGCACAGCGCGCCCAGTTGCCAAAACCGGACGCACCAGTGATGGCAGCCGCCGCCATGCCGACCTGCAAAAAATCGCGGCGCGTTATCATTCCCGGATATGCCCCCTTTGCACAGGCCCAACAGACAAATACTTCCAAACAAGCCGATTTCGGTCGGCCGCAGTCAACCGGCGGGAACCGCCTTGATGTCTAATTCCGGACGGAAGGTGTTTCTACAGACAGACCCTGCCCCCGTGACGCAAGATAAAGTTCCAGTGCCTTGAACTCATCGCTGCCCTCTTTATAGGGGATCGCACGGATGTTTTTCATGCAGCCCCTGAAGCGCCCGTGGATCGAATTCAGCTTCGCATTCTTAAGGCGGTAGGTCGGGAATCCGTTGGACTGGCCCTGGCTAAGGTGATCGGCGCGAATCATAAGGCCATAGTTATCTTCATGGCAATTCGCGCAGGCCATCTGCAGCTGACCAACAGGCGTATAGTAGATCTCCCTGCCTTTTTCCCAGAACGATGCCGCCGGGCCGTCAATCGCGACATTTATCGGCATCCCGCGGGATTGCAGGCCGATCAGTGCCGTCATGGCGGTCATCTTGCCCTCAGACCATTTCCAGGGAACAGCTTTCATACGCCCGGTCCGGCAGGCGTTGATCAGATTTTCCATCGTCACCAGTTCGCCATTTTTGACCCGGGGCAATCTGGTCCGCAGCCCGGCGAATTGCGCGACATTTTCGTGGCAGGAAGCGCAGGCCTTGCCGGCCTCTCCGTCAACCTTGTCCCAAAGGTCCATGGCCTGATCGACAAATATCATCGCAGGATTTTCAAAATCGTCTGTCTGGAGCACCTGGGTTTCCCCCGAACGGAACCTCCATCCGGAATAAATCGTGCCAACATGTTCTATGTGCGCAGGTGCCCTGGTTTCAGTCACAAGCTGTGCGCCCTCAACAACCAGCACGTTATCGTCCTGTGCCGTAGCGGCACCTGCGGCCGCAATCGCCAGTACTATCAAGAACCGTCCGGATATCATGACAGTCTCTCCCTGAAGTAAAACCTTCTGTTTAGCTGACCTCGATCTTCCTGGCTGTGCTGTAGATGTCCCCATCGTCGTCATACCAGGTAAAGGTGAATTCGCCGGATTCCGGCACAACTGCCTCGAATTCGAAGTACGGGTTTGTCGAAATCGCCGGTTCCAGTGCCACGTCTATCACGTTTTGGCCGTTAAAATCAGCCGTGAAGCGGTTGATGATCGAACGCGGGATAGCCTTGCCCTGATCATCCTTGCGCTGGCCGCTTTCCATCTTGTGGCTGATCAGTGTTTTTATTGTGACGGCGGCACCGGCCGACGCTTTTTTCGGGACTTTCACCCGGGGCTTTACACCAGATGCCATTGGGTTTCTCCTGTGTCTGTCGCCCCGGCCGGGGCGCATGCCTTTGGGGATCAGCCGCCGCAGCCACCGATTGTCACTTTCACCTCGGCCTTCGTCATCCGGAAAGAGCCATCTTCCATTTCTGCAAGCGCGAGCACGTTTTGCGTTTTCGCAAGGCGGATACGGGTTGAGGCACCGCGCGACGCGCTCATCGGGCCGAACCTGAAGGTTGCCACGTTGGGCACCGGGTTACCGTCTGCCAGCAGCGTGATTGCAACCGCGCCCGGGGCATCCACCCGGACCGGCACCGTATTGCCGTTTTCCGCAATTTCCGGGGCACTGAGGCTGATACCTCCTTCGCGCAATTCCGCCCCGCCCGTGATGTCCGCGATAACCCCATCCGCCAGGCGCGCCAGGGCGGGAAAACCTGCAAACGCAAGCGTACCGGTCCCAAGCGCGAGCACCTTGCGCCGCGTCAGTTCCATATCCTGCTCCTTCCCGGGAAGATCACTCTTCCTTCAGCGTTAATAAATAGGCGACCACATCCTCAACCTGCTGTGCGGTCAGGATGCTTTTGCCCGCGAAAGATTCCAGCGGGCGTCCGTACCCGCTATCGATGTAGAAAGCCGGCATGATCGTGCCTTCAAACATCATTTTCGAATTCGTCACTATGCCCCGCAGCTCTGCCTGCGACCAGCGCCGGGCAACACCGTCCAGTGCTGGCCCCACCTCGCCATGAAAGCCCAGTTCAGCCAGATCGCCGTTCACATGGCAGGCAAGGCAATTCCCCTGCTTGCGGTTGGCAAACACGGCCCTGCCCGCTTTCGGATCCCCCCTGACCCCGGTCAGGGGTGCCTCAACCGCGCCCTCAACAAACACAACATCACCGGGTGCCACGACATCCGCCAGAACGCCTGTTGTCACAAGCGTTGCGGCCAATCCAAGAACCAGATGTGTTCTCACAAGACTTCCCCGAATCGATTCGCTGCCCTGGCTGTGCCGCCATTCTGCGACGCACCGCTTCCCGCAGGCAATACCCGAATTTAAAAAAATTTTTGCCTTTTACCGTTGCCCTTTACGGTGCCCTGGGCACGGTTCCGTGCGGTTGCGGCAAACTAGCCGTTTTGTTCCGCGAACTTGCGGGCGTGATATTTCTGAAAAGGCTCATCCCCGTCGTAGCCTTTTTCAACCACCCAGTTGAGCATATTGAACGTGGTCCAGCGGCCAAAGGCACCGGGCATGGTGGCAACCGCAGCCTGGGCGGCGGTCAGGCCGGGGGCCACCTCTTCCGGGAAAAAATAGACGCTGGGCGTGAAAAGTACACCCCAGTGCCTGACCATGTCCTTTTCCGGAAGGGCCGTGCCGTCAAAATCGATCACCTCCAGGTCGCCGAACATGTTGATCTGCACAACGAAGAAGTTATCCTCGATGACCTGCGCGATTTCAGGGATAACGAAGACCTCTTCGTGCATTTTCGTGCAATAGATGCAGCCGCGCTGCTCGACAATGACCATCAGACGCCTGCCTTCCGCCCCCGCCTCTGCCAGATCTTCGGCCAGATCCTTGAAGGTATCGCGCATCCACGGGGCCTTGTGCAGGCCATCATCACCCAATTCTGCCGCTGCAACCTGTGTGGCACAGAGGATGGCAAACAGGATGGCTGTCAAACGATTCATCGCAGGATCTCCTTTCAGGTATTATCCGATTGTGCCAAACCACGGGATATTTTCCAGCATCCACTGCGCGATTATACCAACTGAACCGGTGGCGACAAGTACGCCGAACAGGATCAGGAGTGCGCCCGTCATCTTTTCAATCAGGCCAAGGTGGCGGCGAAACCGGGCCATGAAGCGCATGAACGGGCCAATGAAAAGTGCTGCCGCAACAAAAGGCAGCGTCATGCCAAGCCCGTAGACGAACAGCAGAATCATCCCCTGCCCGACGGTTTCCTGCCCGGCCGCCACAAACAGGATGGCCGCCAGTACCGGACCCGCGCATGGTGTCCAGCCAAAGGCGAAGGCCAGCCCGATGACAAAGGCACCCGGCAGACCGGAGGCAGAAGTATGGCCCGCATCCGTGCGAAACTGCCGATAAAGCAGCCCGATCCGGATCACGCCAAGGAAATGCATCCCCATGGCGATGATAATCGCCCCTGCGACCCAGCGCAAAAAATCAAGGTATGCGCGCACGAAACTGCCGAGGACCGTGGCCGTCGCACCCAGCCCCACAAACACTGTAATTACGCCCAGCGCAAAGCAGCAGGCCACCAGAAAGGCGCGCAGGCGCACGGCACGGGATACCTTCGCCTGTGCCGAAATCTGATTCATACCCACCCCCGCCAGGTAGCTCAGATAGAAGGGCACGATGGGCAGGATACATGGCGACAGGAAAGACAGAACGCCCGCGCCAAAAGCCCCGAAAACCGTGACATCAAACATGGGGTATGGTTTTCCTTGCCTTTGCCTGGCTTCACACATCATACTGCGGGCCATCGTATCCGGACGTCAATACCCGGGGTTGCCCGCATGATCAAATTGCTCGCCATTGCAATAACCGGCCTGTTGCCGTTGGCAGTGCAGGCAAACCCTGTTCTGCTGATGGCAGAAGAACAGGGCTGCCACTGGTGCGAAAAGTGGAACGACGAAATCGCCCGTATCTATCCGAAAACGGCAGAAGGGCGCACCGCACCCCTGCGGCGGTATGACCTGCACCACGAAAAGCCGGACGTGATATTTCTTGGGCCGGTGCACTATACCCCCACGTTCATCCTCGTCAGGGATGGCAGGGAAATCGGGCGGATTGAAGGCTATCCGGGGGCAGATTTTTTTTGGGGACTGCTGGCCATGCTGTTCCGGCGGGCCGGAATTTCCCCGGATACCGAAAATCAGGCGGGTATGGCCCTGCCTGTGCCGGCCGGGCCTGAAACCGGTGCGGACGCCGCCTTTCGGTGCGTATCCGCCTGTTTGTGGCAGGCAAACCCGCCCTGATAACAGGAGGCCTGCGGGGGAAATGCACACCGCGCTTCAGACGTCCCGCAGATGACCGGCCGCGCAGACAGCCTGATGATCCCGTGTTGCCACATCGGTTCAGGCGCATCCTTCGGCAGGTGTGCCTTTGCCCCGTATCCCCGGACGCCGGTTGGCGGCAGCACTCCTCCCGCCCTGACCGCACAGGGGGAGGCCGGGCCTTGACAATGACAGGTGCGCAGATCTCGGTTGGCGGCGAAAACCTGATCGATCATGTCGATAACGAAGGCGTAATTGCCGCATATGCCGGCGGTTCCCCCTTTAACGTGGCCCGGGCCCTTGGCCGCCAGGGGGCGCGGGTGCGATATATCTCGCCGATCTCAACGGATCAATGGGGTGACATGCTGGCTGATATCCTGGCTGAATCCGGCGTTGACCTGTGTGGCGGGCGCAATGACAGGCCGACAACCATGGCGCGGGTCAGGGTGCACAACAGGATACCCGACTACCTTTTTGAACGCGATGACACGGCAGAGCGCCGGGTGACAGAGGCTGCCCTGGCAGCGTCCATAGGCACTGATACGTGTCTTCTGCATACAGGTTCCCTGGCCCTGGGCGATGGCGCGGACGCGAACGTGTGGGAGGCGGTTGTGGCAAACGCATACAGGCGCGGCATCTTTGTGGCACTGGACCCGAACGTGCGCCTGTCGGTGATCGGGGATGCGCAGGGCTACCGGAACCGCATCCGGCGCATTGCGGGCCATGTTCATCTGATCCGGCTGAGCGACGAAGATCTCGCCGGGCTGTTTCCGGGGAAGACAGAAGAGGCGGCGATGGACGCGCTGAAATCCCATACCCCGGCCCGGGCGATTGTATTGACACGGGGGGCCGGGGGCCTTTCCGCCTGGCGCGACGGTCAGCGGATTGATCTGCCCGCCACACCGGTGACCGCCATAAAAGACACGGTCGGCGCGGGAGATACGTTTATGGCAACGCTTTTGGCCCAGATTGCCGACCTGGGCCATGATCCTGTCGGCCGCCTTGCCGCGCCCGGGGCAGGCGTGTTTGCCCGAATGCTTGCCCGCGCCTCCGTCGCGGCGGCACTCACCTGCGAACGGGACGGGTGCGATCCGCCAACCCGGTCCGAACTTGACGAAGCCTGGGCCGCACGGGCCCGGGCCGCCGCATCCCCCGAACCACGAAGCAGGCGGTTATGACGGGTGGTTATGGCTGGCCAGGCGTCACCGGCCCCGCGCAGCCGTAAAGCACCGCATGGTCGTCCGTGATCAGCCAAACGGGGCCAGGCACGACAGGTGCCGCCTGACCGGCTTCGCGCCAGGCCCGCCGGAACATTGCCGCCCGGGCACCGCCCAGCAGGAACCGGGACATGCCCCCGGCGAAATAGACCCCGGCATCGGGCTGGCAGGCGCAGATCAGATCCCGGGTCAGGCGGGCCAGCAGGCCGAGATACACCTCCGGAAAACCGGTGCCCTTGCCCGCGGATTCCCACAGTGCCGCCAGTGCCTTATACCCGCGCCCGGAGAACACATCCTCAACAGTTGCAAACCGGCCCGCCCGGTGCCCCGGCGCTATCCTTTGCAGGGCCTCCGCGATACCTGCCGACAGGCCCGCATGGCCGTATTCGGACGCCAGACAGACAGGGGAGCCATCTGCCGACGGGCACACCGGGCAAACGTTAAACCCGGTGCCTATGCCCACGGCCAGGGACTGGCTGTTCGCCCCGGGCGCGGGGGCCGGATCTTCGCCCACCAGGGTCATTTGCCCGGGCCGCAGGCGTGACAGGGCGAAGCCTGTGGCGCGCAGGTCGTTCAGCAGCGTCACCTCTGCCCCGCCAAACTCCGCCGACAGGTGTGGTGCGGAAAATACCCAGTCCCGGTTTGTCAGACGCCCGGCCACCGCCGTTGTCGGCCCGGCGATGGCAATCACGATTTCCTGCGGCAGCACACCGGCCTGCCGGGCCAGATAGGCGTGCGCAACATCCGTGAAACCGGCGAAATCATCATTGCGAAAGCGCATTGCCCCGGCACTGGCCAATACGCCATGCACAGCGATGCCCAGCCGCGTGTATGTGCCGCCCACATCTGCCACAAGTCTGCGTAATGTCACAGCTGATCATGCCCTGCCGATTGTCTGCCGTGCATCATACCATATGTGTCCCGGCCCGCACGGCAATCCGCGTATGCCCGGTCCGGCACCGGTGTGACGCGGGTGCAATCCGACCGGCAGACGGATGTGCAGGGCCGGGGGGCACCCCGATCTGCCCCAGGCCGACAGTTCCGCCGCGGGGATGTTGCACCGGACCGATGACACGGCGGGAAAACTGCCGCGGCTGTCTCCGATATCATCGAAGCCGGCCACGCGCCCATCCTGGCCGATGGCGCATCCGCACACCACAACCGGAAAGCAGCGGGGATTACATACCTGATTATACACTTTTCCACCTCAAGTGGAAAGCCCGGGGTCAGAACCCGTTGATTTTTATTTTCCGGCATGATTCATGGCCGGGGAAACTGCCGGATGGCCGGGCCTGATCTGTTCCGGCTGACAGAGGCGCGGATGGCACGTCCTGCGCCGTTTTCCCCGGGTTCCACGGCAGCCGCGTGCCGATGACCGGCGCGTTGCGGGCGGCGTAATCCTTCATCAATCGCAGTGGCTTTGGCGGGTGCCCCGGCTGCCTGGCTCACCGGACAGCGACCGGCTTTGGCGTGAAAAGGGGGCGCGGCCGCCTGATTGGCCGGGCCAAAGGTGGCCTGAACACCAGGTTGCAGGCACACGCGCCGGTCAGGGGCGGCCTCTCAACCTGTTGGGGCGAGGCAGGCCAGGTCAGCACTTACATCGGCGCACGGGCATTGCCGGGCAGCCTGTCGGATGCCGACCAGCCGCGCGGGGGCCGTGGGCAAGGCGCGGACCGGTTCAGGGAAGCCTTGCAACACAAGGGGATACGCGCCTGGCTGGTTCCGTGCCCGTTCGCCAGAATCGCCGCGCCGCCCAGTTGCAGTCATTTGGCATTGTTTTGGTCTGCTTCTGACATCGTTTGGTCTGCTTCCCCACGGCTTGTAGCACCCGTCGCCGCCACAGTCAAGGGCCGCGCCACCTGTTCCTGCCGGTCAACCCCGAAGGTTGTCAGCAGCGCACGCATACGGTACTCGGCGAGGGCCGGGTCGCGCAACAGGCGGGCCTGGTCGGCCAAGCGGAAAACCCTGGCGTAGTGGATGATCCCTCGCGTCGCCTGAAAACCGGCAGGCATGACAAAATGCGTCTGGTCGCCGTTGAGCCAGGCGAGAAAGGCAATCCCCGCCTTGTAAAACCGTGTCGGCGTGCGGAAAATTTCCCGGCTTAGGGGTACAGTCGGCGCAAACAGCGCACGGCAGGTGGCCGTGTCGCCTTGTGCCAGTGCCTCCAAGGCCCGGGCCGCCACCGGGGCAATGGCTGCAAAGATGCCCAGCAGCGCGTGGCTGTAACGGGTGCCGTCCCCGATGATCAGATCGGCATAGTTGAAATCATCCCCGGTGTAGAGCCGCACACCGGCGGGCAGGCGGGCGCGGAAGGATTCCTCATGCGCCTTGTCCAGGAGCGAAATCTTGATACCATCGACCCTGGCCGGATGCTCCGCAATCAGGTCGAGCACGAAGTCGCCCGCCACTGCCACATCCCGGCTGCCCCAATAGCCCTGCAGTGCCGGGTCAAACATGTCACCCAGCCAATGCAGGATCACCGGGTGCCGTGCGCCGTCGATCAGGGCACGATAGACGGTGTGGTAATCCTCCGGCGTGGCACCCATGGCAGGCAAGGCGCGGGAGGCCATAAGGATCACCTGCCCGCCCGCGGATTCGATCAGTTCCGCCTGTTCGAAATAAGCCGCGCGGATGGCATCCAGGGTGGCGAGGTTCGGTTTATGATCTGTCCCGGCACCACAGGCGACACGGGGATTCATCGGATGGGCGCGGGCTTCGGCCATTGTGCGCCGGATAAGTTCGCCCGCCGTGCCCCAATCAACCCCCATACCCCGCTGGGCGGTGTCCATCGCCTCGGCCAGCCCGAGGCCCTGATCCCAAAGCCCGTGGCGAAACCGCAGGGTCGCGTCCCAGTCCACCGCCGGGCATCCGTCCCAGGGGGCGTGATCGGCCAGCGGATCGCTGATTACATGGGCTGCGGCAAAGGCGGTGCGGGTCAGGGGCAGCGCAGGCGTACGCGGTGCCAGCGGATCACCTTGCAGGGTGTAGGGCACCGGCGTACCATCGTCTGCGGGAAGGTGCAGCATATCGTCAGACCCCCGGATCCGGCACAGGGATGCCGTCTGTCCCGCCGGGGGAATTAGCCGCAGGCCGTCCCCCCGCACCGCCCCTGCTGTCGTTCAAAGCGGCCGGGCCCGCATGGATGCGCGTTATGCTGTCCGCGGGCGTATGCGGTTTGAATTCTGTCCGTATCATATGGAAAATCATGCGACAAGTCCCTGATCCTGATTTATCATGTCAGCGGCCTGTTCGCCGGCCATAATGCCGGGGGCGTTGGTGTTCGATGAATTGACCGCCGGCATGACGGAGGCATCCGCCGCCCCCGTTGAACTGAAGACGCGGATTCATCACCGCCGCGCCATCTGCGCCACAGCGGCAGCTGCCCGTGCAGGGATGAGAGGTTCTCTCATGCACACAGATGAAGTTGAGGCAATCCTCATCAGTCCGCACATCCGGGCCCGGCAGATATGAGGCTGTCCCGCACAGGTTTCAAACCGCGAATCGATATCTCCCGATCATAAGGGTCTGACAGGTAATTCAGATCAACAAGCGGCTGTGGCACCGGGTTATCACTCGAAACATTCAACTTGCGTAGAGCATCTCCGGGATGTATATTTCCAATATGGTGAATGCCGTCAATGCCATGCTTCAACAATCCTGTTTGCAGCGTTGAAACCCTGCAACCCGGCTTTATACAGGGAAATTTTATACGGGGAAACAAATCGTCAGCATATGGATTGCGATCTTTCCTGCTTCGAGGTCGGCTGTATTTTCAGGCACAACGACACGCCAGGTGCCATCCTTTTGTTGTATTGGAGATTTATTGTCCATCAGTTTCCCCCACAAGTTTGGATTGATCCAGACCGTTCTTTATTTGTCGCAGATAAATCTGCTCTTGTTTGGCGTATTCAACAGCCTTTATGCCCAGGCGATTTTGCTCGGCAAAGCCCAGTGCCATCATGTGATTGGAAATCCTGATAGCCTTGCGCACACTCTTCTTAAAGTCACGGAGATCAGGTTCAGAAATGGTTCCGTCACTTTTTATTTTTTCACGATGTTTATCAACGCAATCTACGGCGTTGTTTAAATCATCCAAAGCTTTCAGAATTGGATGCCGTGTTTGGGTTGCAGCACTCACAGGGTTCTCCATTTGATGGACTTGGCAGGCTGCCAGGCTTTACAGCATCACATAAGCACATCAACATTTTCTGTGCCAACCCTGCTTTTCCAAAACAGAAAAATTTTCACTCCTGTTGAATTTGCATTTTCCTCTTGTATCCTTGTGCAACCGGTGTGGCGGGGGCGACCGGGGGCATCAGGAGGCGATACGTTCCTTTGTTTCCGGGTCAAAGGCGACGGCTTTTTCCATATTCACGGCGAAGGTGAAATCAATGCCCGGCGCGACCTTCGCATCCGAGCGCATCCGCGCGATCACGTCCCGCCCGCCCAGCGTCATGATCGCAAAGGTGTCGGAACCCGCGGGTTCGGTTATCACGACCCGGTTCGTCAGCCGCGCGATATTGCCGGACGTCCGGTCGGCGGTGTTTTCATCCGTGATCGATTCCGGCCGTATGCCGAGCAGAATGTCCCTGCCCGCCCACTGCGCCAGGTTCGCCTGGCTGAACGGCATCCGCACCGGGGTGCCATCGTGCAGTGCTGTCTCTGCCACCGGGGCAGTGCCTTCCATCATCACCCTGGCAGGGAGCACATTCATCGCGGGCGATCCCATGAATGTCGCAACGAAAATGTTGGCGGGTGTGTCATAAATTTCCTGCGGCTTCCCCAGCTGCTGCACGTAACCGCCGTTCATCACCGCGATACGTGTCGACAGCGTCATCGCCTCAATCTGATCGTGGGTCACGTATATGACTGTGGTGCCAAGGGTTTGGTGCAGCTTCTTGATCTCGGTCCGCATATCCACCCGCAGTTTTGCGTCAAGGTTCGAGAGCGGTTCGTCAAACAGGAACACATCCGGGTTGCGCACCAGTGCACGGCCCATGGCCACCCGCTGACGCTGGCCACCGGACAGGGAACCGGGCTTGCGGTTGAGCAGGTGTTCTATCTGCAGGAGCCTTGCGACCCTTTGCCTGGCCTGTTCCCGCCTGGCCTTCGGAACACCGTGCATTTCCAGCCCGAAGGTGATGTTCTGGCCCGCGGTCATGTTCGGATACAGCGCGTAGGACTGGAATACCATCGCGATGTTGCGTTTCGACGGGTGCACCCCGTTCATGACTGCACCCCTGATACGGATCTCGCCGCTCGTAATCTCCTCCAGCCCCGCGATCATATTCAGAAGTGTGGATTTGCCGCATCCGGACGGGCCGACAAGGGCGAGGAATTCGCCCTCCTCCACCGAGATGTCCACATTGTGGAGCACCCTGACAGAGCCGTAGGATTTTGTGGCATTATCGATATCCAGGAAGCCCATTCTGTCAACCCTTCGGATTGCCCGGCCCGGGCCGACAGCCCTGGGCGTTCGTCATTTGCAACGCCCCGCCGGGCCTTTCGTGTGCTGTGCCCCGATCATGGCTTACCCCTTAACCGATCCGGCCATCAGGCCGCGCACGAAGTATCGGCCTGCGACGATATAGACAAGGAGCGTTGGCATGGCGGCCAGGATCGCGCCCGCAAAGTGCACGTTATATTCTTTCACCCCGTGGGAAGCCTGCACCAGGTTATTGAGCGCGACCGTCATCGGCTGGCTGTTGGCATCCGCAAAGGATGCGCCAAACAAAAAGTCGTTCCAGATATTGGTGAACTGCCAGATGATTGAAACAACCGCGATGGGACCGGACGACGGCAGAAGGATACGCCAGAAGATCCGGAAAAATCCGGCCCCGTCAATCTGGGCGGCCCGCACCAGTTCTGTCGGAAAAAAAGCGTAGTAGTTGCGAAAATAGAGCGTGGTGAACCCGACACCGTAAACCACGTGGACAAGCACAAGGCCCCGGGTCGTGCCGGCAAGCCCCATCAGCCCCAGCATACGCGCCATAGGGATCAACACAACCTGGAAGGGGATGAAGCAGGCGAAAAGCATCAGCCCGAAAAGGATCGTGTCATATTTAAATCGCCATTTCGTCAGCACATAGCCGTTGAGCGCACCAAGCAGGGTAGAGATTGCCACAGCAGGCACAACCATCCTGATGGAATTCCAGAAATAGGGGGACAGCCCCGTAGGCTCTACGCCAATCTGCGCCGAAGACCATGCCCTGGCCCAGGGAACCAGGGTGAAGACCTGCGGCAGGTTCATCATGCCGCCGCCGGTGATCTCATCAAGCGGCTTGACCGAGTTCACCAGCATCACGTAGAGCGGCAGCATGTAGAAGAGCGCGCAAAGGGTCAGCACAAGGTAAATCAGCGCACGCATGGCACCGCCACACGGATAGCGGAGTTCCGGGTCGCAACGGACATCAGCGTTTTTCCCGCAGTTCGGCATAGAGGTAAGGGATCATAATCGCTGCGATGGTCATCAGCATGATTGTCGCGGACGCCGCGCCGATACCCATCTGGTTGCGCGTGAAAGCATAGGAATACATAAAGGTTGCGGGCAGTTCCGTCGCCCGGCCGGGGCCGCCGCCGGTCAGCGCGATCACCAGATCAAACGTCTTAATCGCCAGATGACCGAGGATGACGAACGCACTCAGGAACGCGGGCCGCAGCTGCGGGATGACGATGCGGCGGTAGAGGTTCCAATTTGACGCACCATCTATCTGCGCGGCCTTGATTATCTCGTTGTCGATGCCGCGCAGGCCCGCCAGAAACATTGCCATAACAAATCCGCTCGTCTGCCAGACAGCCGCCAGAACGACGGTGTAGATTGCAAGGTTGCGGTTCTTGATCCAGTCGAACCCGAACGTCTCCCACCCCCAGGTTTGCATGACGTTTTCAAGGCCGATGCCGGGGTCAAGGAACCACTTCCAGGCAGTGCCCGTGACGATGAAACTCAGCGCCATGGGGTAGAGGTAGATTGTGCGCAATACGCCCTCGATCCGGATTTTCTGATCGAGGAAGATCGCCAGACCAAGGCCCAGTGCCGTGCAGCTGCCGATGTAGAGCGCGGCAAAGATGCCCATGTTGGCGAGCGAGATCTCCCAATGGGACAGGCGCCAGAGTTTGGAATAGTTTTCCCACCCCACCCAGCCGTATGACGGCAGCAGGCGGCTGTCGGTAAAAGACAGGTAGACCGAAAAGGCGATAAATCCGTAGACAAACACCAGCACCATCGCCAGCGACGGCGACAAGACCAGTTTCGGCAGCCATATCCGCAGGCGCGATTTGAAATCCATGCGGGCTGATACGGCCATAGCCCCGCCCCCGTGCAGTTTTATCGGGCTGAAGTCGGGATGGCAGGGCGACGCCAGGCCGCCCTGCCCTGTGTCATCACCGCGCGATGGAAACCGCGTCGACGAGCTCCGTAACAGCCGTTGTGCTGTCGTATGCGCCATTGAAATGCGCGGTCACCACGTCATAGATCGCGTTTTTGACCGAGGCGGGCGCCGCATGGCCATGGGCCATCGACCCGAAGAGGTTTCCCGAAGAGGCAGCCGCTGCGAGATCCTTCATGCCTTTCTTGCCGCAGTCATCGAAAGCCTCATCCGATACGTCGGTGCGTGCGGGGACAGACCCTTTGACCACGTTGAAGGCCGACTGGAAGGACGGCGACAGAATGGCCGATGCCAGTGCCGCCTGCCCTGCCGAAACAGACCCGCCCTGATCAAACATCATAAATTGGTCCGCGTTGAAGATAACCTGTTCGGTCGTGCCGGGGAACCGAAAGCAGAGGAAATCCTGCCCCGGCACTTTACCGGCGTTCAGGAACTCGCCCTTGGCCCAGTCGCCCATCATCTGGAATCCGGCCGTGCCGTTGATGACCATGGCGGTCGCCAGGTTCCAGTCGCGGCCAGAGAAGTTATCATCCACATTGGCACGAATGACGGCCATACGATCAAACGCCTCTTTCATCCGGTCCCCGCCGAGCACGGCCTCGTCCAGATCGATGAAAGCCGCCTGATAGCCGTTCGGGCCAAGCACAGACATTGCAACCGCGTCAAAGACGGTGGCCTCCTGCCAGGCCTGGCCCCCATGGGCTATCGGCGTCACGCCTGCGGCTTTCAGTTTATCGAGCGCGGCGGTGAACTCTTCCCAGGTGGTCGGCACGGCGATGCCGTTGGCGTCAAGCACGGCCTTGTTGGCCCAGACCCAGTTGGTGGAATGGACATTAACCGGCGCGGATACCCACTTGCCGTCCACCCTGGCAAATTTCTGCAGGGCCGCCGGAATTACTGAATCCCAGCCTTCTTCGGCCGCAACGGCGTTCAGATCAGCAAGCGAACCCTGATTGGCCCAGTCGAGAATATCAAAGCCCAGGCCCTGCACGGCGGTCGGCGCGTTGCCGGCGGTGACGCGGGCGCGCAGCACGGTCATGGCCTGCTCCCCGCCGCCCCCGGCGACCGGCATATCGGTCCAGCCGATGCCCTGTTTTTCCAGATCTTCCTTCAGAACGTTCAGCGCGGCGGCCTCCCCGCCGGACGTCCACCAGTGCAGCACTTCCACGCCGCCATCGCCCTGGGCTGTCGCGGCGTCGCCGCCAAGGGCCAGGGCCAGCACTGTTGCCGTTATGGTTTTGAATTGGGAACGCATTGAGAATCCTCCCTGATTGCGTTGCTTTTGTTAATGTGCGCCTTGCGCACAAGGTGTTACCCGGGGCGGGCGCCTGCACACGATGCGCATAACAGCCGATCACGCCTCCGGGAAAGAGATACAGACACAGCCCGCGTCCGCAAGTGCCCGCCGAAGGTCCGTGGTTGCACTGGCCCCGCTGGTCGCCGCCCGCCCGGCCGCCAGGGGTGCGCACCCGCTGACAACCCGGTTCACATCACAGCCTTCCCGGGCGCGCGCAGCATCCGCCATATGCTCCGCCGCTATTGTGGTACCCGCCCCGACAAGGCTCCGCCGCACCCGTTTCACACCCCCTTTCGGAACAGCTGCGGCAGGCAGTATTGGAACGTTCCATTTTCGGCAACAGGAAATTGGCGAATCCGCCGGGGCAATGGAAAACCATGTATTTTTCTTCCATAATCATCCGGGTTCAATGATCGCCCCGTAAAAGATGCGGATCAGATTGATTTTCCGGCGGCAGACTTGTGTCCTGCGCACCGATGCGCAAGATTGCGGGCCGGGGCACACCACCCCGTGCGCTTGTCTGAAAGGAAACGGACCGGGCATGAAAAGATCGCGCGTGAACGCCCTTTTGGCCGAGGGGGAGGAGCTTATCCGCGCCCACGGTTTCACCCTGCCCCCTTTTGCCAATTGGACACCCGCAGACTTCGCCACACGCAAGGCGGCGGCGCGGCGCATCATGGATGCCCGCTGCGGCTGGGACGTGACAGACTACGGTGCCGGGCGATACGACGAAATGGGGCTTTTCCTGTTCACCCTGCGCAACGGGCACCCTGATGCCCTGCGCCGGGGCGGGGGCATGTGCTACGCGGAAAAACTGATGATCTCAAAACAGGGCCAGCTCAGCCCCATGCATACTCATCTGGCAAAAACCGAGGACATCATCAACCGCGGCGGCGCAACGCTGGTGGTGGAACTTTACGGTGCCGCCCCGGACGGAAGCTTTGCGGAGGATCAGGGCGGTACGGTCTGGTGCGACGGCATCGCATGCCCCTACGGCCCCGGGCAGAAGCTGCGCCTGGCCCCCGGTGAAAGCGTAACCCTGATGCCCGGCGACTGGCACGCTTTCTGGGCGGACGGCGGAGATGTTCTGATAGGCGAGGTATCCACCGTGAACGACGATGAAGCCGACAACCTCTTTCGCGACCCCCTCAACCGGTTTTCCGGGATTGAAGAGGATGAACCGCCCGCACGATTGCTCGTGTCGGACTATGCGGCGATTCCGGGGGGCGCGTCCGGACCATGTTCCCCGACACCGGAAGCATGATCAACCGCAGGGTTTCAGATAACCCGCCTGAAAGCGGACAAACCTGCCATCAACGATGGGGGATCCCGTCACGGAATCCGCCTTTGGCCCTTGCGCCGAAAGCGACAGGTTTGCAACTGTCGTCCCCTCCGCCCCCGTCGGTGCGGGGGAAGTGCCGCCGCCGGCATTGACGTCCGGGCCGGGGGCCGTTATATCGGTTTCATGACGACCCCGGACATCCACGCCATGGAAAAGGAACTGATCAGACTGGAGGGGCGGATCAATACCATGCAGGAAAGTTACAGCACCGGATGGGAGGCCATCCGCGCCAACATGGCGGAAATGAAAGCCGACGCGGCGAAACGCGATGCGGAACAATCCCGCCGCGATGCGGAGCAGGCCCGCCGCGATGCGGACAGCCGGGCGAACATCGCCGGCCTGAAAGCCGACGCCGCCAAACGCGATGCCGAAGCGGCCAAACGGGATTCGGCGATCCGCGCCGACATTGCCCTGCGCGATACCGAGGCGGCCCGGCGCGAAACCCGGATGCTTCTGGCCATTGCGGCGATGATCGGGCTGGCCGTGGCCATCCTGCGCCTTGCCCCGGCCTGATAATCCGGCCCTGGGCGGGCTGACACCAAGCAGGGACGCCCCGGCATCTGATGGAAAACCATCCGCGTCCATATCGCCGAAGTGCCGCCCGCCGGCATTGATCCCGGACTTGTACGCCATCGAAAAGGAACTGATCAGACTGGAAGGGCCGCGATGAGAAAGAAAGACATAGGAAAAATATCGGAAGACTTTATCAGGAATATCGATGAAATAACCGCTTTTGTGAAACAATTTGTGCAACAACCCAAAGGGGTCATTCCATCAGAAAAGGATCAGTCTTGGCTGCACGAAGCTGCAATTATCCGAATCTACGTAGAATTTGAAAAATTTATTCTGGCATGTCTTGTGGCTCTGATCAATCGCGACTCGCCGACTTTTTCAAAGCATAAGGGCATCAAATTTCCAAAACATATAAGCCAGAAAGTCTGCGAATATCTGATTTGCGGCGATGGGTATTTTGATTTCAAAGGAAGGGATGGGCTGATAAATAAGATAAAGAAGATTGTTCCCAACGGCCATTGGTTCCTGAAAATCATTATGGACAAGAACCACAAAGAGGCCATTGAAAGACTGAGTGCCCTAAGAAACTTCGCAGCGCATGACAGTGGTGTTTCTA
Source organism: Paracoccaceae bacterium (assembly GCA_014323795.1). Classification (GTDB taxonomy): domain Bacteria; phylum Pseudomonadota; class Alphaproteobacteria; order Rhodobacterales; family Rhodobacteraceae; genus Amylibacter. Next base: position 27,908 of record JACONK010000035.1, read on the forward strand.
AGAAACAGGCATTGCAAGCCACTAAACAGAAACGGATATCGTCCAGTGATGCATGGCTCAAGAAGCAGAATCGCCTAGATGATATCTGCGAAAAATTGAAGGCAATGGCGGATGAGATCAAAAAAGCAGCACCATAACCATAAGGGTACCTGATGTCCCCGCCCCCTGCCAAAAAGCTGATTGAGGTTGCGCTGCCGCTGGATGCCATCAATGCCGCCTGCATACGGGAGAAATCCCTGCGCCACGGCCACCCGTCCACCCTGCACCTGTATTGGTCGCGGAAACCCCTGGCGGCCATGCGGGCGGTTTTGTTCGCGCAGCTGGTGGATGACCCGTCCGCGCACCCGGACCGGTTTCCGACCGAAGAGGCCCAGGAGGCGGAACGCAAGCGCCTGTTCGGGATTATTGAGGAGCTGGTGCAATGGAAAAGCACCACCGATGAAAGTGTGCTCAACCGGGCGCGGGCGGAAATCCGCCGCTGCTGCCCGGATGTGCCGACCATCTGTGACCCGTTCAGCGGCGGCGGCACCACGGCACTGGAGGCCCAACGGCTTGGCCTGCCGGTTCAGGCCTCGGATCTGAACCCGGTTTCTGTTATCATCGGCAAGGCGATGGTGGACATTCCCGCCCGGTTTGCCGGGCGTCCGCCGGTGCATCCGGGCACGCCGGACCGGCAGTTTT
>JACONK010000036.1 GCA_014323795.1 Paracoccaceae bacterium
CAGAAGCCCGTCTCCCGTTGTCGCATAATCGCTCATGACGATATGCCCCGATTGCTCTCCGCCCAGATTGAACCCCCCTGCCCGCATCGCTTCCACAACATATCGGTCGCCGACACGGGTGCGGTGCAGCGCAATGCCCTGCTCGGCCAGCCAGCGTTCAAGCCCCAGATTGGACATCACGGTCGCCACAAGGGTCTGACCGGCCAACGTCCCGGACTGGGCCATACGCGCTGCGATCAGCCCCATGATCTGATCGCCATCGGCCACCTGCCCTGTCTCATCGATCACAATGATCCTGTCGGCATCTCCATCCAAACACAGCCCGACATCCGCCCCTGTTTCACGCACTTTGGCGGCCGCAGCCTCAGGCGCAGTCGAGCCAACACCGTCATTGATATTGAACCCGTTTGGCGACACGCCGATGGGGATCACCTCGGCACCCAGCTCCCACAACACCTCAGGGGCTGCACGATAGGCCGCGCCATTGGCGCAGTCGACAACCACCTTTAAGCCCGCAAGCGAGCATCCACGGGGCACGACGGCCTTCACCGCCTCGACATATCGACCAGCCGCATTCACGATACGAGACGCCGCTCCAATCTGGGCCGCAGGAACAGGCGGCATACCTTGCGCAAAATATGTCTCTATTTCACCCTCAACGGCATCAGAGAGCTTATACCCATCTGGGCCAAAGAACTTGATCCCGTTGTCATCGGCCGGGTTATGGCTGGCAGAAATCATCACGCCAAGATCCGCGCGCATCGACCGTGTCAGCATTCCCACAGCCGGTGTCGGCATCGGTCCCAATAAAACCACATCCATTCCCGCAGCTGTAAACCCCGCCGTCATTGCAGTTTCGAACATGTAGCCAGAGCGACGGGTATCTTTGCCGATGATCACTTTGTGAACGCGCCCTTGTGTTATCTGGAACACCTGCCCTGCTGCCATAGCCAGACGCAGGGCCGCATCCGATGTCATTGGGTATTGATTGGCCTGTCCGCGAACACCATCCGTGCCAAAGAGTTTTACCCCGGTCTGCGGTGATTTGGTTGTCATATCCATGCGTGCTCCCACTCGCCTGTCCTCGGACGCCTATGCAAGAAACGCCTGCCCGTACCAAGCCCAGGATCCGGCCCATTGCACGCCCCTCACCAAAACACTCAAGGAGATCAGAAAGCCCACAGGCCCTGACACACCGTTTCGACGCAGGCGGGCTCTCCAGAAGCCGGCTTCGGACAAGCGGGCGTTCTTAGTTTTTGTAGTACGAAGCCCCGTAGCCAGAATACGCTCCGTAGCGGCCGCCATACCCATAGGCCTTCATGCGCCGTGCATTGATCTGGCTGAGCACGAACCCGGTGATGCGCTGCCCCGCAGAGTGGAACATACGCATCGCTTCATCGATCTGAATCCGGGAGGTGCTGTCCCATTTCACAGTGAACAGGATCGCATCAGCAGTCTCAGCGATAATCCGGGCATCCGGCACCACAAGGACGGGCGGCGCATCAATGATGATCGCGTCGAACCTGTCTCGCATCTCGGAAATCAATGTCTTGAACGCGGCGGATGCAAAGAGGTCAGCAGCGTTCACAGATGTCTTTTCCCCAGCCAGAACCGAAGCTTGCAACGCGTCATCCTGCACCAGCGCGTCTTCCAGCGACACGTCACCTGACAGTACGGACACAAGCCCTTTCTCGGGAATGTTCGGGAAATACTGCGTGAAGGTTCGGCGACGAATATCTCCTTCGATCAACAAGACCTTCTTCCCAAGCCCGGTCAGGTTCTGCGCAAGTGCAAGCGAGTTAGTTGTTTTCCCCTCGCCGGGGATGCACGATGTCGAGATAATCACCTGGGGCGGATTATCGACATTCGACAGCATCAATGAGGTGCGCAAATTGCGATAGGCCTCTGCCGCATTCGAGGCATGTTTTTCCAGAAGATAAGGCAATGTGCGCTTACGATTGCGGGCTGGAATGCTCGGGATTTGACCCAAAACGGTATATCCGGCGTGGCTTTCCAGATCCTGAGCTGTGCGGAACCCGTTTTGGCGCGCCTCACGCAGCAAAACCAAACCGGCCCCAAGTCCGAGCCCAAGCAGCAAGGACACCGCAACAATCAGCGCCTTTCTGGGCGCCGAAGGCACAAGGGGAATAACAGCCGATGACAGCACACGGCTATCGGCCTGTTGAACACCTTGCTGGGCGGACATCTCCTGCAGACGCCGCAGGAAAGTTTCATACAAAAGACCAACAGCCTCGGCCTCACGTGTCAGCTGCTGCAAGGTGATCAGGTCTGCCCCCTGTCGATCAATCAGCTGTTCAAGATCGGCACGGGCATTGATCAGCGCTTCCACCTGTTGACCCGCGCGGGTCACATCCAGTTCGGCCCGCGCAATAATCTGCTCGTAGCGCAGGTTAAAAGCATCGGCCACTTGGGTGTCTGTCTCGACGCGTGGCAACAGCCGCGTCAGTTGGATGTCGTCAGCCGCCGCTGCTTTGGAGCGGAAATCATCTGCCGCACGTAAAGCCTCTAGCCGGTCCGCCGCGTTTAACGCAGCCTCCTCGGCATCGGCCACGTTATCGCGGATGTCTTTCAACTGAACTTCACGCAGTTGCAAAGCCTCGACAGAAACGAGGTCGATGGACGCGCTGAAATCGGCAACTTCTGCTTCTGCAGCCTCAAGCTGCACCTGCAACTCTGAAACACGTCCAGACAACCATTGTGTCGCCTGTTCCGTCGCTTCGAATTTCACCTCAAGCTGTTCGAGAATATACAATCTGGCAATCGTATCCGCGATGCGCGCGGATTTCTCTGCATCCTCGGTTGTGACCTTGATCTGGAACACAAAGCTGCGTGGAATATTGCTGATATTGATCTTGCTAAGCAGCTCATTGATTGCACGGTCACGTTTGCGGCGGGTCTCTTCTTCCGGAGTGCGTTCAACAGGTGTCGTGCCCACATTCAGGACCTGCTTCACGGCTAACTTCGCCCTATCTATGCTTCGCGCAACAACGCTTGGTTCGGCACTGTCACCCAAACCGACAAACTCGGGATCGCGCACTAGATCAAGGTTATCGACAACCTTGCCCATCAAAGAGCGCGAGCGCAGCACTTCGACTTCTGAATTCACCTCTTCTGAATTGCCGCTAAGACCACCGACGACGCTTTCGAGATTGAGAAAGTTGTTTTGCTGCGTTTCTAAAATGACCACCGCTTCAGAGGTGTATTGCGGCACGGCGACGACATACGCATAGTACCCTCCCAAAAAAACGGTGAGGAAACTGCATATTGCGATAACCCATTTGCCGCGCCAAAGCGTCGAGAAAAGCACCCCGAGATCTATAACGCTATCAGAGTCGGCCTTGATCACGTTACTCACAAATACATTCCTTTTTTACAGCACCGAAGTCGCTGGTCTCATTCAGGCGATACTGAAGATATCTCGATGAGGCGCCACAAACCGACCGCTTAGTCATGTCGACGATAATCCGCGCCCTACGCAATCATAGGCTGTAAATCCAGCCACAGACGCCTCTTCAGCGGAATAAACATTCCGCAAATCCACCATGCGTGGGCTGGCCATACCTTTCGATAGGCGTGACAAATCCAAGGCCCGGAATTCGTTCCATTCCGTCATCACCACCAAAAGATCTGCACCTTTTGCGGCGGCGTAGGGATCGTCTTCCCAACTGACCCCCGGCAACAGCGCCTCGCCTTCACGCTTGCCCTGCGGATCGACGACGCGGACCTCGGCCCCGCCGCCCACCATGGCCGGCACAATCGTCAGCGACGGCGCATCGCGCATGTCATCGGTATTGGGTTTGAAGGTCACGCCCAGAACGGCAATGGTTTTGCCTGCAAAGCCACCGTCACACATGTCGCGCAGCTTCTCGACCATACGGCGCTTGATCTCGTCATTGACCTGAATGGTCGTTTCCACCAGCCGCATGGGCTGCGCGTAATCCTGACCGATGCGCGCCAGCGCGCTGGTGTCTTTGGGAAAGCACGAGCCGCCATAGCCGGGGCCTGCATGCAGGAACTTATTGCCGATGCGCCCATCCAGCCCCATGCCCTTGGACACCTGTTTGACGTCTGCGCCGGTTTTCTCGCAGAGCGCCGCCACCTCATTGATGAAGGTGATCTTCATCGCGAGGAATGCGTTGGCGGCGTATTTGATCATCTCCGCGCTTTCCAGATCGGTCGTCACAATCGGGAAATCGCGCAGGTAAAGCGGGCGGTAGATGTCGTTCATGACCTTGGCGGCGCGCTCGCTTTCGACGCCCACGACCACGCGGTCAGGCTTCATGAAATCGTCGATCGCCGCCCCTTCGCGCAGGAATTCAGGGTTCGAGGCCACATCGAAATCCAGATCAGGCGCGGCCGCTTTCACAACCCTCTCGACCTCGCGGTTGGTGCCCACAGGCACCGTCGATTTGGTCACGATCACGCTGTAATGCTTGAGCGTTTTGGCCACCTCTTCGGCAGCCGACATCACATAGGTCAGATCGGCATGGCCGTCGCCGCGCCGTGTGGGCGTTCCAACAGCGATAAACACAGCATCGGCCCCGTCACAGGCCTTGGCCAAATCCATCGTAAACGACAGACGGCCTGCCTCGACATTCTTGGCCATAAGCACATCGAGGCCCGGCTCATAGATCGGAACCTCACCGGCTTCCAGCATCTCGATCTTGCGGGGATCCTTGTCGACACAGACCACGTCATGACCAAAGTCGGAAAAACAAACACCTGAAACCAGACCAACATATCCAGTTCCGATGACTGCAATTTTCATGACGATGTGCCTTTTTAAATAGTCAATTTCCTGCCGCATTTACCGGAAGGCTTCGACAGGTTCCACATGCAAGTGCTGTCATTTTTAGCCGCATGGCCGAGTTTACCGCCCAACGAGAGGCAGATGATGAAAGATGAGGCAATTTTCTGCCGACATGTTTGGCAGATCCTTCAGATCCAGACGCAGGTGGCTTAATTGCTTCTGGCTGCGTTCAGACCGGTGTTGATCAGGGATGGCGTGATCTGGTTCACGACACGGTTCCAGCGCGTGACCGGCTGTTCTGATATGAAAATCACGTCATTGGGGCGCATTTCAAACCGCGTCGCCACAAGGAACGCGGTCGCATTGCGCGCTTCCAGTTGCCAGGCATCCATCGCTGTGAATTCGCGTGGATCAGTGGAGCCACGCAACACATAGATCTGACGCGGGTTGGCAGTGCGGTTGTCGAACGCGCCTTCGCCAAAGAGCACATCCGCCAGAGTGGCCTGACGGCCCAGTGGCATCGTGAACCGGCCCGGATTGGCCACTTCGCCGACCAGATAGACATAGTCACGGTCAACGGCATCAAGCTCGACCCGGGACTGATAGTTCGTCCGCGCCTCATTCAGGGCCGCGCGGCGCAGGTTCACTTCGCTCTGCAATTCGTTGAGCGCCTGCACGCGGGCGCGCTGGCGGAACTCGGCCAGACGAATCTGTTCTTCGAAATAGGCCTGAGCCTGAGACAGTTCGTATTCGGTATCGACAAAGACGCTGTCGCCATCGGTCAGCTGAATGCGCGACGCCGATCCGTTATAGATATCGCGCACAGGCACCTGATAGAGCGTGCCGCCGCGATAGATGCGGATCGTTGCGAAATCCAGATCCTCTGCCCGGATGCCACCGGCGCCGGCAATCGCTTCTTCCAGAAAGAGCGGCGTCAGCGTGATCGGGGCCACACCGGGTTGCCCCACCGCGCCGCCAATCGAGACGCGCTTGGAATTGAACTCTGCCACTTCCAGGCTGAAGGTCGGGTCAATCTGAGCCGCAACCAGACGCTGGAAAAGCTCGGCTTCAGCTTCGTCGAGGGTCCGGCCCGCAACGCTCACACGGCCAATATCCGGGATCGCAATCGCGCCATCATCCTGCACGGTATAGCCCTGACGCCGGTTTTGCGCCGCGAGGAGCCCGCTCAGTTCTTCGACGGTCGATCCGCTCTGCGGCGTTGCCAGAAGCAACACGTCGCCAATGCCGATTTCATAAGGTCGCTGCGCCACCGGCGGTGGCAGACGCCGCTGCAAAGCCCCGGGACGCTGTTCCAGATCTGTCGGCGCAGGTGGCACGGCCCCTGCCCCGCGCAGCGCACCGCCACCCGATCCCGCCGTGGCATAGAAGACAGCCGGCAGTTCCTTGGGGCGATAATTCGACTGGTTGGCCACCAGTGCGCTTTCCGCCGTCAGCGGCAGGACGCGCACCTTCGAGCTTCCATCAGAGCCCGACGTGACCTTCGGAGAAAAATACACGGCCCCGCAGCCAGAGAGTGCCAATGCCAATGCACCCGCCAAAAGAACCCGCATGTCTGCCTCCCGAATGTCGTCGGTGCACCCTTTCCAGAACAGGCTGGGCTTTTCAAGGGATGTGGCCCACGCGGCCAAGGTTCCGCCGACAGGTGTTTCGCGGCAGACACGCCGCCGCATTGGGGGGCTGCAGCTGCGCAAGGATCGCAGACGCCGGGGGCGGACCGCCTGACAGTTAAAAATTGCCGGGGGATTCCCGAGAGGATCAGAGTAATCTCAGACCCCGTTCAGAGAGACGTTCAGGCATAAAAAAATCCCCCCGGCGTAATTGCCGGGGGGATTTCCCGATCCGAAGATCGCTTTTTTCTTAGTCAGTGCCCGAGCTCGAACCACCGGCCACAGCGAACGCAGCACCGATACCCAGGATGATCAGTGGAACTGGAACAGTCTGGGTCGAGGTGTTGGTGTTCAGAGGCTGAACGGCCTGAGCCGAAGCAACGGAAGCCGAAGCAACAACAGCAACGGTCGCAAGAGCAAAAAGCTTTTTCATGAGTAAACTCCAATAGTGCATGCAAACATAGCAGTACCAGTTTAGCTGCACCGCCGCAATTCGCAAATCAGCGCCGGGCGCCCTGCAGAGGGCGGATCGTGCCTCTTTTTCGCATATTTGCCACTTCTCTCAGCATTTTCCCCGGTCCCGGGCAGCGAAATGGCGTTCTGAGAACGGATTTTGGGGTATTTTGGCCACTTTCAGGGGGTTTTGCGGGGATTGCGGCCGGGTCAGGATCCCCTGACCACGCCTCACAGGCGGGGAGATTATAGGCATTTGATCGGCAGATACGCGCTCAGATCAGGGCGCAGTTGCAGCAAAACGGCCTGTGTTTTCGGGCGTTTACGCAGCGGGCACCGCGTTAAAACAGGGCTAAAGCGGGTTTAACGCAGGCGTTGCAGACGCACGCTTCCGATCTCGGGGCTGACCCATTGCTCGGACTGGCGAATCGTTGTTCCGCCCAGATCGACCCAGTAGCGGTTGATCACCTCTGTACCGTCCGCCAGGAGGCAGGCCTCTTCGATCTGGCGGGTCGCAAAGATCCCGGTCAGCAGCCGCACCGAGGATGGACCCTGATTGGTGATCCGGCAGACCAGCGAGGCGGTGACAATGGCATTTTCTCCGTCGAGGAACCGGTGCACGCGCAGCGCCCGCTGCGCCCCACCCGAGCGACCACTGATCACAGCCTGCAACCTGTCAGCCCGCGCTGTCATCAGATCGCGCCCATAGCCGCGCGTCGCCAAAAGCAGACCTCCGCGGGTTGTCGAAATCGTCCGCGCGCTGCCTTCGACCCAGGTGACGACGTCGCCGTTGAACCCGGCCTCCGCGAATCCGCCCCAGTTCGAGGTCGGACCGAATCCGCCCCCGGCTTCTCCAAAGAACATCAGCAGAAAGGGCTGTTGTATCTGAGCCAGCGCCTCGGGCGTCAGAACCTGTTCGGGGCGTGGCTGCGGCTGCGGCGGCCGGAAAAGACTGGCCACTGAGGTTGTTAAGCCGCGCAATCCCACCGTGCCCGCACCGGTGCCCGCATCAACCTGAGCGGCGGCCTCTCCGCCAGAGCGGTAGGAATAAAGCGGCCCACAGGCCGTCAGCGCCATCACCCCGGCCAACAAGCCGTACCGAACCATTTTATGCGGCCACATAGCCGACACGCGCCCCAGCGCTTCATTGGACAAAAGGATCGGTCCAGCGCGTTGCAAGAGGCTTTTAATGCTCATCTCCAGAACCGCCCCCAACTATCTGAAAGCAGCGGATCGCTGTCTTCACGCACCAGATCGTACAGGCGATTGTCGACGCTGACGCGCGCGCCCCCATCCCGCAGGATCGGACGAATGGTCGATGTCCGCTCTTGCCGCGACGGCTGCCCGGTGCCCCAGCTGGTCGGGATCGTCACGAAAATCCCCTTGTCAAAAGACCCTTCGCCAAAGTCATCAAAGCTGACATCGGTCAAAGTAAAGAAAGCCCCGACTTGCCAGCCATTACGGAATTCACGGGACAGGGTGAACGTGCTGCCCCAGTCACCTGCCAGATACCGGCCCACATCAACCTGCGCATGAAATCCGTTCTCCATTGCGTAGTAGGCCGAGGCGTGTCCGGTGAGGACATCGTAGTCAAACTGTCCTTCGCCAAGAGCAAAAACATCACCCGGTTCGCGCTGATGCACAGCGTTGACCTCGACCCCCAGGGCCAAGCGGGAGGTCGTGGGTTTCCACAAAATCTCGCCGGATACGCCAGCATAGGCAATTTCAAGATAGCCCGCCGTCACCCGGCCATAGAGGTTGCGCCCGGGACGGAAATAATGAGCCAAGGTCAAACGGTCGAGCTTGGGACCATTGCCGCGATTGAAGTCATCCTGTTCGGAACGCACGGTCTGAATGACCGAGTTCGACACGCGGTTGATATTGTCACGGTTGGAGTAGAGGGGCTGTCGAACACTGGTAGCCAAGACCCAGCCCGGGCGTGGTTCAAACCGCAAAGTGCCGCGCACACCGGCGTCAAAGGTGAACGGTTGATCGGGGTCAAAGACCGAAGATTCCACATAGCCAGTCGCCGCAAAGCGAAACCGTGGTGCCGTGATCGAACGACGCGCGTTCGGTTGATCCCCAGCATCTGAAATGTCGGCACGCACATAGGACTGCCATGCATTGTCAGGCGCAAATTCAAGTTCTTCCAGGTCAGAGCGCTTCACCGTAACACGTGTCGTCGCCATCCCCTGCTCGGTCAGCGTGATGTGAAACGTCTCGACAGAGGCCGGCAATGTACGCGTCAACGCACGGGCACTACGGCCAACGGCCTGTGCCGAGCGTCCAAACCGTCGGTTGCGCAGCGTAACATGGGCCTCTGTCGCTGACAGGCGCAGATATTCGAGAAGAAGTCCCTCGGGCGCCAAAGCTGCAATAACCGCCTGTTGCAGCGCATTCTGCGTAGCAGGGCTTTGCACCCACGTGGTACTCCAAACTTGCGGGGCGCTCCTGCGGTCCGGACGGGATTGGACCGGTTGCGGACCAGGTTCTATTCCAGAGGCTTGAGCCGGCACTTTGGGGTTCAGCACATAGCTCACCCGTACGCCGATCTCGGATCCGTAAAGATATGCGGCACTGACCGAGAGGTTTGAGGAGACCTGATAAGAGACGCCGAAGTTATAGGACGAGTTGATGTCAATCAGCCCGCGTTCGGCTTCGAGTTCATAGGCATCACTGGAATATTCCGCGACAAACGCCAAACGGCCTGTTGGACGCCACACAAGTCCACCAAAAGCTGCGGCGTCTCCACGGAAAAAGCGGTCGATTTCGAACTCACCGGTGCCGTCGTCAATGGCGACCTCGTTGACGGGACGGGTCTCAAACTCGGACGCCAGGATTCCAAGAGGGTTTTTGAAGCCGCCCTGACTTGCAAGACGCCCCCACCCCAAGCCGAGTGTTGCCTCAAACTGACGACGAGGCCCTAAGGTTTTTGACGCGACAAGATACTCTGATTCAAAAAGACCGGTCCCGCCAAAATCACGTAACCCAACGGCAATGGCTGGCCACCGCGCCGTTTCAGGCCTGAATTGATAGATAAGGTCAAAGCTTCGATCAAACCGGTCCCGATCACCGTCACGGTCGAAATCGCGCACTTGAGAGTAGCGGAAAACGCCTGTGAGATTTGGCAATACCTGAAATGCCAAAGTGCCCCGGACATTGCCGCCAAACCCGCCAATTGTGAGCGCCATATCGGCATCAGGCATCGCGAATGCCGACGGCATGTCCAACAGACCCGGTGTTCCGTTAAAAGACAGGTGCGGGCGCGCGGCGATATTCGCCGCATCCGCCAAGGTCTGCGCCTGCAAGGCAGGCGCACAGAGGTATAAAAACAGAGTGATCAGACGCCATTTCACAGCGCGCTGGATGTTTCTAAACTCTGCAAAATTCACGCCTAAATCCTCACATATCTTTATCGCGATAGCCGAGCCCCCCATTGTCAGCAAGACCCAGTAGTAAAGAAGCTATAAGCGTTGCTTTTTCACGTTATTCTGTTGCTGCAGAACTCTGGCACAACGAGCAGGTCTGCACTACTGTTTTTCTCGATGAAACGTCTCAATGATCTTCTCCCGCGCTTTGTGCGACAGCGCGCGCATTCCCAAGTCCCTTTTGATACCATCGCACCAGACAGCGTGGTTTGGGTTGTCGGCGATATACACGGACGTGCCGATCTCTTGGAAAGGCTGATCGAGAAAATCGATGCTCATCCACAAGCCAGCCAAGAGAGTCATGCAATCTTTGTTGGCGACTACATTGACCGCGGGAATCAAAGCGCCCGCGTTCTGGAACATCTGCACGCCTGGTCTCAATCGACAACGCATATCCACTGCCTCATGGGAAATCACGAAGAACTTCTGTTGAAGTTTTTGGAGGATCCCAAGAGCCAAGGGCGACGATGGTTGCGCTATGGCGGGTTGCAAACCTTGGCCAGCTACGGGATCGGTGGCTTTGGCGAAGGAGCCAGCGAGGACCAGTTGGCCCAGATTGCAGACCGCCTGGCAGCGGCCATGCCGGACGGCATGCTAGGCTGGCTCGAGTCTCTTCCGGCGCACTGGTCATCTGGCAATCTGCATGTCGTCCATGCCGGCGCCAATCCAAAGCACGCCATGGACGATCAGCGACGCGGCGATCTGATCTGGGGGCATCCCGACTTTGCCACGACACCCCGGTCGGACGGCCAGTGGATCGTCCATGGGCACACAATCACCGACACGCCCGGATCAGACGGACAAGGCCGGATCGCCGTCGACACAGGGGCCTATTATTCGGGCCGGTTGACGGCGGCGCTGATCACACCAGACGGCACCGTCGATCTGCTGCACACCTAGTCCCGCGCAGCAAGCCAGGCGCGCAAGGCGGATTTGAACCCCTCTGTCACGCCGGGGCCGGACAGGCGCACTTCGCCCTCTGCTTCGTTCAGTTCAATCTCGCCCAATTGAGGCGCAGGCTTGGGCGATTTCGCCCGAACCGGTTTTTGCACGGGCAAGGCCGACAGGTCCGGCGTGTCGATGACACGGCGCAGGCGCTCCTGCTCTTGCGCGGCGTCAGGCGCTTTTTGCTTCAAGGCAACACGCAGGTCATCGTCCCGCCCGGCCTCAATCGCTTTGGCCATCTGCAGGCCCAAACGCTCGCCCAGTTCCGTCGGAAAGCGCAGAGCATCGTCGAGCGCCTCAACCACCGTGACAAACGACCCGATCTTGGAACGTTTCGCGCGCGAAACATTTGCAAACAGACTCTGCAGAGCCGCTTTTCGGGTGGGATAGACACCTTCCTGCTCGGCACGCAGCACGATCCGGGCGCGTTCATAGTAGGACAGGCCGACCCGGATTTCGTTTTCCTCGACCATGGCAACATAGGCTTCGGCCTCGGTGCCCGGTGTGATCAATCGGGCCAGAACAGTGTCTGATTTCAGCGCGTGCAGAGCATGCAGCCGCCGCCAACCCGAGATCAGGCCATAGCGATCTGGCCCAAGCTCCACGACCTCAATCGGCGTCTGCTGACCCCGGTTGCGCAGGCTCTCTTTCAGGGCCTCCATCTCGGTTTCGTCCACGGTCAGACGATCCCGGATCAGGTGGTCGGCAACGATCTGATCCAGGGGCAGCTTCTGCACCAGACGCCCTTCGGCACGGGCGGTTTCCATCGCCTCGACTACCCGGTCAAAGGCATCGGCCGCCGCCGCCTCTGCGGCCTGCACGGCGATGGGCGGTCGCGCGGACAGGGCGGACTTCACCTCGGGCGCCGGTGTGGCCGCAAAGGCATCGACGGGCCCCAGACGTTTGCGTTTGGCCATCAGAGCGTCCTTTCCCGATTTGTTTCGCGCGCGAAACATTTGCCGAAATGGTTAACCATTCATTGCCACCCCGTTCTCATCCCGTTTCCACGTGCCATAGAGTAGCCGCTTGAACGCGCCATAGGTCGCATCAAACGCCTCGCGCCCGCGGGCATAGGTCTCACGATTGAAGTCGCGGTAGTCCGCCTCGTAGATGCCCGCGACCTGTTCCCCAGCCTGCCCGATCAGCGCGGTGACCTCTTGGCGTTGGGGGCTGAGTGTACGCCCCAGATAGGCCTGCATCAGCGCAGCAAGTTCAGCCTGCTGCGCGCCGTCGTAGCGCGTTATGACCGCCTGAACAGCGTCCCACTCAAATGCCAGTTCTTCGGTGCCCAAGGCCCGCGCCGCCATGTTCTCGGAATCCTCGATGCTGGCAAAGGTCGATTGCAGCATATCGAAGAACCGGCCTGTGGAATCGAACTCAAGGAAGGACGCACCTAGAGGCACGAGCAGGATATCGGCAGCGGCCAGACCATTGATCGTCAGGTAGCCCAGGGCAGGGGGGGTATCGAGAAAGACGATGTCGTATTGATCCAGCACGCCGTCCGCCTGCAGTCGTTCGGTCAGCGCATCCCAGAGCTTCCAGCCGCGCCCGTTCATGCGCCAGACGGGGATCTGGAATTCGGCCCAGTAGAGGTTCAGTTGCGCGCCGATCAGGTCAATGTTGGGCCAGTGCGTTTTCTGGATCAGATCACCGGCGCTGATCTTCATCGCCTCGGCCAAGGTATCATCCAGCGGTTGGGGGGCGTCACCCCGGGCCACGCGGGCGGCATTCTCAGATTGCAGGTGGCTGCCGTAGTGGCGGGCGAGCAGGGGGAAGACCGTCTGCCATTCATCCGCAGGCGCGCCGCCAAAGATCGAGGTCATGGAGCCCTGACTGTCCAGATCGATCACCAGCACCTTATAGCCATCGAGCGCCGCTGACATCGCCAGATGCGCGGCGGTCGATGTCTTACCCACGCCGCCTTTGAAATTCGCGACGGCGCAGATTTTGGCAGGCAGCCCCTCTGGCCGGTAAGGCAGGTATTCCTTGGCCTTCGATCCTTGGGAGCCAAAGAAGGCGCGCAGGCGCAGGACCTCGTCGAGGGTAAACCATTTCGCGCCGCCTTCGGTCTCGGACCGGCCTTGGGGCAGGTCCGGGTTCTGCTTCAGCACGCGGCGGAAATGCGGGGTGGCGACGGGGATCAGGTATTTGGTGATTTCCCAGGTCGAAAACAGGCGCAGGGATTTTGATCCGCTGTCATCCAGACCCCGCCCGATCAGGTCTGCGCGGCCTTGGGCACAGGCCGCCGCGATCTGGGCAAAGTCAGAGGTGCCGACCGGTGGAGGCAGGGCGGCCTCGGACGCCGTGGCATCAATGTTGAAATAAGGGGGCAGACGGTCCAGTATGCTGCTCATCGGTGATTGGCCTCGTGATGCAGGCGTCTGATGTGCGCCCTTTTTCCCAAGATACGCAAAAACACCGCACATCGCCAAGAAAAGAAATCACCCGTCAACCTTCTTTAGGTTTTCTAAGCAAATTCAGATGCTTGCAGTAAGCTTAGAGGAGAGCCGCTCTGAGTGCTGTCCTGGGCCTCAAAGAAAAAAAGCAGTGTTATATATGGGTTATTATATGTGTTAAGCGATCCTGCTTTTTCCCTAAGCTACTCTGGAATAGAAGAAAATTTCGCCTGCATTTCTTTGAGGCGACTCTGGAACCACGCTTAGGCGACTCTGATCCCCCGACGAAGTGACTCTGAACCCCCGAGGATTAGCGGGAGATATGCCTAGGCGGGGGCTGTGGATAACTCTAGGGTGGTGTCAGTAAAACCACGAAGAATCGGAGCGGCCCGAAAAGAGGTCCAAGCCCGGTCACACGAGGCAGTGAGCAGAGCATGACAGCGGTGACATCCTCCGGCGGGCTTGCGCCCGACCGTTACCCGCAGCGGGATTTTTTCCTGTGCGATATATTTGATGCGATTCCCAAGGATGATCTGGCGACGATGGAGCATCCGGTCTTTTCGCTCTCGACCCGGCCCGACCGGCGCATCCTGAGCTATGACCATAACGGGACGCGGATCGAGGTGACGCCATCGGTCAAAGGGCTGGCGACGATCCATGACAAGGACATCCTGATTTTCTGCATTTCGCAGTTGATGGCGGGGATTAATGCGGGGCGCGAGGTCAGCCGCACGCTGACGCTCAAGGCGCATGACCTGCTTTTGGCCACGAACCGGGAAACCTCGGGTGATGCGTATCGCCGGTTGCGCGAGGCGTTCGAGCGGCTGGCGGGGACCCGGATCACCACGAACTTAGAGACCGGGGGGCACGAAGTCACCACCGGCTTTGGCCTGATCGAGTCCTGGGAGATCGTGCGCAAGTCGAAAGGCGGGCGCATGGTCAGCGTGGCTGTCACGATCAGTGAATGGCTTTATCGGGCTGTGCTGTCGAAATCGGTGCTGACGCTCAGCCGCGATTACTTCCGGCTCCGCAAACCGCTCGAACGGCGCATCTACGAGATCGCGCGCAAGCATTGCGGGCGGCAGGACAGCTGGCGCGTCTCGGTCGATCTGCTCTTGAAGAAATCCGGCTCTGCCAGCCCCCGCCGCGTCTTCCGCGCGATGCTGCGGGAGATGATCAAATCAGACCACCTGCCGGACTACCGGATGGAGGAGGTGCCGGGTGACATGGTCCAGTTCACCTCACGCCACGCCGTGGTTGAAACGGCCGATGCCCCGGCCCTCACCCCTGACACGCTCGATCAGGCGCGCAGCTTGATGCCGGGTGCGGATGTCTATGCGCTGCGGGCGGAATGGGCGGGCTACTGGGTCGCCTCGGGCCGCCCGCGTCTGAGGAATGCGCAGGCGGCGTTTCTAGGTTTTGTGAAGAAGAAGGCGGGGCAATAACCCGCTACTGATCCCTATACTTGCCGGATCTCCTGTGATCGCTAGGGAAGCAGGTAACCGAATATGCCGCTGGCATGGGCGGCCACATAACAATCTGCACGTTGCGCCTCGGCCTGTAGCTCGACCGTATCCCCTGCGTCGAGTTGCACCATTATCATACTGGACGGGCCAGAGGTCTGATCGACCTGCCAGCCGGTACTGTAGGCCTGGCTGCCTGAGAAAGACCTCTGCATAACGATCAAGGATTCCCTTGATTTGTTGGATTTGGTATTGTTTTGGGAGATTTCCGGGGGATTTTGATGGATCTGTTTTTACGAGAAGCGACGGAGCGGATTGGGGCCGATGATGCCCTTGCCAAGATTGATGCGCTGATGGATTGGCCGTCGTTTTCGCCCATTCTCAAGCGCGGTATCGGACGTTCTGGTGTCGGCCCACAAGGGTATGATCCACTGGTCCTGTTCAAGTGCCTGCTGATCGGCCAGTGGCACGGTCTGAGCGATCCGAAGCTGGAGCGAGCGCTGAAGGTGCGGCTGGATTTCATGATCTTTTGTGGCCTCGATCTGCACGCCTCTGTCCCGGATGAGACGACCCATTGTCGGTTCCGCAACGCTTTGGTGAAGGGTGGCGTTTACGACGATCTTCTGGCCGAAGTGTGCCGTCAGATTGAAGAGCATGGGTTGAAGCTGAAAGAGGCCAAGGCCGCGATCATCGACGCGACTTTGGTGGAAAGCGCGGCCCGCCCCTGCACCCATATAGACGCGCCCGAAGATCGGGCTGAGGGCGACGCACC
>JACONK010000037.1:0-365397 GCA_014323795.1 Paracoccaceae bacterium
TTCTGTGGTGGGTTTTCGCCCCCCCCCCCCCCCGGGACTGCAACCATTCCCCCAGTTCAGGCAGGGCACTGAAGTCAAAGATCGCGTCAAAAAATAACGGATCGCTGCCCAGCCAATAGGACAGGGAACGCGAATGACTTTCGATTTTCGCCGAGATACCCCGGTACTCCTCAAGATGTTCCACAAAAGTTTCAAAATCCGGATATTCCGGCAAATTACAGGATTTGAGTTTCTTTTCCTCACCATCATGATACCTAAGATAATGCGTACGACCGTCAGGATTATTTTCAAAATTAATATACTTTCTTAAAATCTTTTCTCTATAGCAGGATTTTAAACGCGCAACCGGGTCGCGCACCACAGCCATCCTTTCATATCCTTCAAGCTCCTGCAAATTGGTTCCCGCAAAAGACTGCATCTTTATATATATCTCCTTAAGATTTTGCTTTTTCGCGACCAAACCTGTATTGGCCTCGTAGAAGCAATATTTCAACGAGCTGGATGCGCATTTTGGAACGGGAAAATAGGCAATCCCAAGATTATCGTAAAGTATAGCCATCGGACCTGATCATGCGTATTGTGATTGAATCTCTTCCGAGATATTTCGCGGTACCGGATCGTAGTGATCAAACTGCATAGTGAAATTCGCACGACCAGAACTCATGAACCGCAGGGTGTTGATATAGCCGAACATGTTGGCCGGCGAAGCCACAGGCCTCCTTTTCCGGTGCGGCTTCAGCCGCTCAAACCTTGCCTTCGCCATAAAATGACTCCTTATCCGGGGGGGGGGGGCCGCAAATGTGGCCCGGTCCAGCCCCGTGCACCCGTTACCGGGGCAAGGGAGGGAAATCAAGTGCCGATTTTGTTTGCCGCGCCTGTCAAACCGGCACCCCTGATTGAAGCACCGGCCAGTCGCGATTTTGCGCCCTAAAAGGTCTGCCGGGAAAAATCAATCGCCAAATTGGTGCGCTTAACCGGGCAAACCCGGCACCTGGCGCATTTCTGTTTCAGCCCGCACGCGAAATCGCGTAAGTCGTCACCCATGGCAGAGAAAAATCCGATCCGCAAAACCGACGACGCTGCCCGCGTACAGGCAAGGACCGTGCTGACAAACGCACGGTTCGCGGCCATTGCCTTTGCTGACCCGGAATCCGGCGTCCCTGCGGTGACGCGGATTGCGCTTACCATCGGGCTGTCCGGCGCACCGGTTACGCTGATTTCTGACCTGTCCGCCCATACCCGTGCGTTACGGGCCAACCCGGATTGCGGGCTGTTGGTGGGTGAGCCGGGGGCCAAAGGTGACCCGCTGAACCATCCGCGCCTGTCGATCTCTGCCCGTGCAAAGTTTCTGGAAAAATCCGAACAGGCGCGAAATCATTATCTGACGCAGTATCCCAGGGCGAAGCGCTACTTTGACTTCGGCGATTTTAACCTTGTGCAATTCATAATTCGTGGGGCAGCACTAAACGGCGGCTTCGGCAGGGCCTACAGCCTGACGGGGGACGACCTGGCCCAGCCTGCCTGCCAGGCCTGCCCCGATTAGCTCAATCGTTTTATCCACACCGTAAAGCGCGATGAACCCGCCGAAGCGCGGGCCCTGGGTTTCCCCCAGCAGAACTTCGTAGATTGCGGCGAACCATGTGCGCAGGGGCTCAAATCCATGGTTTTTGCCTACGGCGAAAACGACGGATTGCAGCACTTCATCGTCGGTGTAGTCGAGTTCCGGTACCTCTGCGTCCTGGCCCATGGCCGCGTTCTTTTGCGCGATCATCATGCGTGCCAGTGCCGGATCCCTGAGTGCCCGCGCCAAATCCTCCAGCGCATCCCGTTCCTGGTCCGTGGGGGGGCGGTAGACTTTCGCCGGTTTCACAAAATCGTGGAAGTAGCGCACGGCAGCACCAGCCGCAGCATCGAGCCCCGGGTGCGTTTGCGGCGAGGCCTCCGGCGCATACTTGCGTATGAAACCCCACATCTGCGCTGCCGTTTCGGCGTTGGCTGCCCCTGCAAGGTTCAGGAGCATCGAAAACGACACCACCATATCGGAATCAGGCACTTTGCGGCCGTGAATATGGAACACCGGGTTCGTCAGGCGCTGCACCGCATCCTGGCCCGCATACCCGCGCAGGTGCCGGTGGTATTCGTCCACCGTGCGCGGGATGACATCAAAGTGGAGCCGCCGGGCCGTTTTCGGTTTCTGAAACATGTAGAACTGAAGCGATTCCGGCCCCGCATACTTCAGCCAGTCTTCCATCGCGATTCCATTGCCCCTGGATTTCGATATCTTTCTGCCTTCCTTGTCGTTGAAGAGCTCGTAGGTCAGCCCAATCGGCGGGGGGCGACCCAGTATGCGGCAAATCCTGGTGGCCTGGGCGACGCTTTCGATCAGATCCTTGCCTGACATTTCATAGTCTGTACCGAGCGCGGCCCAGCGCATCGCCCAATCGGGTTTCCATTGCATCTTAACGTGGCCGTCAGTGACAGGGATTTTGATCTTTTCCCCGTCCGGCTCCTCATAAACGATGGTGCCTTCCCTGATATTGCGCTCCAGGGTCGGCACCTGCAGCACACGGCCCGTCTTCGGGCTGATCGGCAGAAAGGGGGAATAGGTCGCCTGACGCTGTTTCCCCAGCGTGGGCAGCATAATATCCATGATTTTGTCGAAGCGTTCCAGTGCCATCAACAGCATCCCGTTGAATCGACCGGCTGTGTAATATTCGGTCGCCGAGGCGAATTCGTATTCGAACCCGAAACTGTCGAGAAATTCCCGCAGTTTGGCGTTGTTGTGCCGGGCGAAGCTTTCGTGCGTCCCAAACGGGTCGCGTACCCGGGTCAGCGGCAGGTGCAGGTCTTGTGCCAGCGCTTCCTGCATCGGCACATTGCCGGGCACCTGGCGCAAGCCGTCCATGTCGTCGGAAAAACAGAGCAGCCTTGTGGGAATGTCGCAAATTACCTCAAACGCCCGGCGCACCATGGTCGTGCGGGCCACTTCCCCGAATGTACCGATATGCGGCAGCCCCGACGGGCCGTAACCGGTCTGAAACAGCACGTAGCCTTTTTCCGGCGGCACCTTTCGGTAGCGTGTGAAGATCCTGCGCGCCTCCTCGAAAGGCCAGGCTTTGGATTGCATCGCGGTTTCGCGCAGATCTGACATGACGTAATTCCTGAAACGGAGGGGGATAAAGACCCCTATTGCCGCATCCGTCACCCGTCAATATGCTCGGGTGCCAGGGTAAAGGGCCGGTGCGCCACAGGGAGACACCCATGAACGATCATGACGTATCCGAAAGCCCGTGGTCGGTGCAGGACGCGCTGGTGGCGCTGATGGTAGCCACCTCAATTTCGGACGAACGCATCCGTACGCTGGAGCTTTTATCGATTGAACGCATCCTGAACCACCTGCCGATTTTTGCGAACTACGCGGATGATGCCCGGTTGCGCACCGTCAGCCGGACGGTGGCGGATCTCTTTGAGGATGAAGACGGGCTCAACGCGTTCTTCGGGCTGGTCATGAATGCCCTGCCTGCCCGCTTTCACGAAACCGCCTATGCCCTTTGTTGCGATGTGGCTGCCAGCGACGGATGCACCATCGAAGGCAAACTGCGGTTTCTGGAGGAAATACGCCATGAACTGAATATTGACCGGCTGGCGGCCGCAGCCATTGAACGGGGTGCCCGTGCCCGCCATTTGACGGAACAGCCTGCACAATCCGGCACGGCGCAACCCCTGCTGACAGGTGCCCGCCCGATACCCTTGCCCTGACTTCCCTGAAAGGGCCCGCGGCACCGGTGCAAGGTGCCGCGGTGCCCCCTGTTGCGGCACCAATGTGGCACGGGCCGGCAATATCCGGCGGTTTTTGCAAATCTGCCGGTCCCGGATTTTATCCGGAATTTTTGTTGGCAGCCTGGTCCGGCGTGGTACCGGTCATTTCATGTACGCTTTCGATCACGCGGTCTTTCAGCACCTTGAAGGCATCCAGGTTGCCCTTCTGAACGATCCCGGAAATTTCCGACGCGTTTTTCAGCGTGGCATCGAATGATCGCTTTGCGACCTCCACCGGTGCCAGGGCCATGGAGCCCGCGTCGCCTGTCCCTGAGGCTTCTTTCACCGTGTCCGCGATGTCTGCCAGCGTTGTTTCCAGCGCATCCCGCTGCTTTTCCATAATCGCCTGGGCACTTGATGTGCCGATCTGCGTTGCCGATTGCAGTGCGGCAAGATTTTTCCGATGGATATCCATCATGGCAGTGATGTCCGGCCCGGGGATTTTCAGATCCTGGCCAAACCTGGTGAACATATCCAGGAACGGGTTGCTTTCATCGGCCATTGGAATCTCCTTTTTTTGGCATGCCACAAGGGTATGCCCCTGCACCGGTCAGGGGCAACAGGAAATTAATGCAAAAAATCTCTTGCGGGGGGGGGGGGGGGGTAAGTTCGGTTCCAAATCGGCCTGTGCCGACCCTTGTGGCAAACCTTGGAAGGAACCAAAATATGAAAACCCGTAATAAACTTTGCGCGGCGTCAGCTGTTGCCGTTGCACTGTCGTGCAGCCCCGCCCTGGCCAATGAATTCGAATTCGGCATCATCCTGCAAGCGGCGCAGTATGAGCGGAAGGCGAATGCAAATAATGATATACGTGCTGTGGCTGCTTGGCTTCAAAGCGTTTCTACCATAACCGGCTCAGATTCCGATGAAACCGGACAAGCTTTTGGTCTTGTATCAAGATACACTATCCCGACAGCCAATGGGGGCTTCATCGGCTTTCAGAGCACCCTAGCCGCTGAGAACACATCTTTTCAAAATTCTATCCGAATGTCCGGTGCCAGTACGGAGGGCAGTCAGGAATTCAATGCAGAGTTCAGTGCTGATTTTCTGTTCCTGGCGGGGATAAATGCGACCGACTCGCTCTCGTTCTATGGCGGTGTCGGCCTGTCCGCGGCCCAGTTTGAGGCATCGGTGTCATTCGGTAGCGATTCCATTTCCGATAGCCAAATTCACTATGGTCCCAAGGTGGCGGCCGGGGTGAACTATCAGCTGGCGGAAGGGTATAAATTGTTCGCTCAGCTAGAGCACACCCAATATGATGAGGAGGCTTATTTTGGCGTACCGTCTGCTGTCGCTGAATTTGGGTTCGATCAAACCAAGTTGGGAATCGGCGTTCTCTTCTCCTTCTGATCCGGAATCAGCCGCCGCGCCCGGGGTGTGATACCCGGCCGGCGTTGCGCCCGGCCGCTGCCCTAGAACGGCGGCCGGGTCGCCCGGCGGGACTGAAGCAGGACAACCAGTGCCAGCAGCAGCAGCGCGGGGATAAAGAACAGCTCTTTCGCCATCCGTTCGTTTTCCACCTGAACCCGGGTGATTCGCACCGGCGTGGTGCCGTAAAAATCATACTCATTGCCCAGGCTTTCAAAGAACGGCGTGCCGGGGAAGGGTTCCTCCAGGGCAAGTGTGGTGCCATCCTGCACGATGGTCAGCCCCTGGGCCGCAAACGCGGCCCTGGCATCACCGGATATTGCGGGCAGGGCAAGGGTCGTGGGCCGCGTTGTGCCGGTGTCAAAATCCGGCCCTTCGATGGTCAGCCGTATTTCTGCTCCGGTGGGGATATCCGCCATCAGTTCCAGGGCCGCAGCACCCCGGGCGGCGGTGTATCTGTCGCTGACCCGGTCCAGAAAATAGTCGGGCCGGAACAGCATAAACGCGATGAAAAGCAGCAGGCCGGTTTCCCACAACCGGCTTTTAGCGATGAAATAACCCTGGGTCGCCGCCGCAAACAGGCACATGGCGACCAGTGCCACAAGGAATACCAGAACCGCCTTGGCCGGGCCGACATCAATCAGCAGCAGGTCCGTATTGAAGATAAACAGAAACGGCAACAATGCCGTGCGGATGTCGTAGGAAAAACCCTGCACCCCTGTCCTGATCGGATCCCCGCGGGAAATCGCCGCCGCCGCATAGGCGGCAAGGCCCACCGGCGGCGTGTCATCCGCCAGGATGCCGAAATAGAACACAAACAGGTGCACCGCGATAAGCGGAAAGATGTAGCCCGCCTGGGCACCGACACTCAAAATCACCGGTGCCATCAGGGATGACACAACGATGTAGTTCGCCGTGGTCGGCAGGCCCATCCCCAGAATCAGGGACATGACCGCGACAAGGATCAGCAATATCCAGATATTGCCGCCGGCGAGGATCTCCACCACCTGGCCGATCACCTGGTGGGCGCCGGTCAGGCTGATGGTGCCCACGATGATGCCCGCCGCACCGGTCGCCACCCCGATACCTATCATGTTTCGTGCGCCAAGGATCAGCCCGTCAACACATTCACGCCAGCCCTGTGCCGCGGCCCGGCCGGGGCTTTTGCCACGGAAAAGCGCCTTGAGCGGGCGATGGGTCAGCGCAGCGATGAGCATAAAGACCGTCGCCCAGAAGGCAGACAGCGCGGGCGACAGGCGATCCAGCGTGTCGGTGCGGACCATCAGGTTCCAGACAAGGATACAGATCGGCAGCGCGAAATAAGCCCCGCCCAGCAAGGTCGGCGTCAGACGCGGGGCCTGCAATGCCCTGTCCGGGTCATCATCCATCACCACATCCGGGTAACGGGACGCGACGCGGACCAGCACAAGGTACAGGATGCCTGCCGTCACAAGCCCGCCGTAGACGCTTTCCTCCATAAACCCGTCCAGAAACGTACGCAGCCCGATCATCGCCCAGGTGCAGGCCCCCAGAAAGATGAAGCCGGACAGGAAGAGAATCAGAATAAGAACCGGCCCGATATGCCGCCCGGCCTTCTGCAACCCCTGCATCTGCATCTTCAGTGCCTCAAGGTGAACGATATAAAGAAGCGCGATGTAACTGATTACGGCAGGCAGAAAGGCGTGTTTTACCACATCAATGTAAGGGATGTTCACATATTCCACCATCAGGAAAGCCGCCGCCCCCATGACCGGCGGCGTCAGCTGCCCGTTGGTGGAAGAGGCCACCTCGACAGCCCCCGCCTTTTCTGCCGGGAAGCCGACGCGCTTCATCAGGGGGATGGTGAAGGTGCCGGTGGTGACAGTGTTGGAAATTGAGGAACCGGAGATCATGCCCGTCAGCATGGACGACAGCACCGAAGCCTTCGCCGGGCCGCCCCGAAGCGCACCCAGAAGGGCGATAGCCACCCTGATAAACCAGGCACCGCCGCCCGCACGATCAAGCAGGGCACCGAACAGCACGAAGAGGAAAATCATCGTCGTGGATACGCCCAGGGCCACGCCGAAAACACCTTCTGTCTGCATCCAGTAGTGGCCCAGTGCTTTCGATACGGATGC
The DNA here is from genome assembly GCA_014323795.1 of Paracoccaceae bacterium. Lineage (GTDB taxonomy): Bacteria > Pseudomonadota > Alphaproteobacteria > Rhodobacterales > Rhodobacteraceae > Amylibacter. Next base: position 7,305 of record JACONK010000037.1, read on the forward strand.
GCCCGCGTAGTTGGTGATGTTCCGCGCCCATTCGGAATAGCCGCCGAAAAAGGCGAACGCGACAAAGGCGCATGCGATGATGACGAGCGGCAGGCCGAGCGCACGATAGACAGCGGTGAACAGCACCAGCATGCCGATGCAGGACATGACGATGTCCGTCGTGGACCACAGCCCGGGGCGGCCTGCAATTTCAAACCGGAAGACGATCAGATACAGGCAGGGCATCACGCCAAGAATGATCAGCACCCAGTCATAAGGCGGGATGCGGTCCCGCGGGGAATTCCTGAACATTGGAAAGGCAAGCGTCGCCAGCATGATGGCGAAGGCCAGATGCACAAAGCGGGCCTGCGCGACGATATTGGCGAAAAATCCGATGCCCGTGGCCTGCCCCAGAAGGCCCGGCACCCCGGAGGCAATGTACAGTTGGAACAGGGACCAGAGGATGCAGGTTCCGATGATCAGATTGGCCTGCCATCGGGCGGACGGGTTACGTGCGCCGACATCGGCCTGTGCCACCATATTGTCCGCGGATTGCGCATCGGTCGTCTGTGCCATGATCTGCCCCCCAGGTGTCGGCCGGTATCCATGGATCCGGGCCGCCCGGGGGTTCCCGGGCGGCCCGGATCTTTCAAAAGGCTTTCGGGCTACTCTATCAGGCCCAATTCCCTGTAGGCTTTCGCGGCCCCGTCATGCAGCGGTGCCGAAAGGCCGTCCCTGACCATCCGCGCCGGATCGAGGTTGGCAAAAGCCGGGTGCAGGCCTTTGAAATCCCCGATGTTTTCCATTACGGCCCTGGCCACGGTGTAGACCACATCTTCGGGCACATCAGCAGAGGTCACAAAGGTTGCGCCCACACCGAAGGTGGTCGTGTCCGTGTCAGTGCCCTTATACATGCCGCCCGGAATGGTCGCGACGCGATAGAACGGGTTTTCGGCCACGAGCCTGTCAATCGGTGCGCCGGTCACGCTGACAAGCCGGGCGTCACAGGTCGTTGTCGCCTCCTTGATCGCCGCGGCCGGATGACCGATGGTGTAGATCATCGCATCAATGTTGCCGTCGCACAGTTGCCTGGCCATCTCGGACCCCTTGTATTCGGTCGCGAGTGCCAGATCACCCATGCCTATGCCGAAGGCATCCATCACCACTTCCATGGTTGCCCGCTGGCCGGAGCCCGGGTTGCCCACGTTTACGCGCTTGCCTTTCAGGTTCTCAAAGCCCGTAATGCCGCTGTCGCCGCGCACGACCAGGGTGAACGGCTCCGGATGTACGGACATCACGGCACGTATATTCGGGAACGGGTTATCGGCAAACTTTGATGTGCCGTGGAATGCGTGATGCTGCCAGTCGGACTGGGCAACACCGAATTCCAGCTCACCCGCCTTGATGGTGTTGATGTTGTAGACCGATCCGCCGGTCGATTCGACCGCGCAGCGGATACCGTGTTCCTTGCGCGATTTGTTGACCAGCCGGCAGATTGCGCCGCCCGTCGGGTAATAGACGCCGGTCACGCCGCCGGTGCCGATCGATATAAACTGCTGTGCCGTTGACATGCCGGCCGCAGCCAGTGCGGCGCACGTAACAACGCCGCTGATTTTGAGGAATTTCAACATATTCGGGGTCTCCACGGTTGAAAGATCACAGGGGCCGGTTGTGGCCGGGCCCAACCGGATTAAGCCGCCCCTTGTCGGGCTGCGGCGGGGTTATCCCCTGCCGATATGTGGCCGCACCCGGGAACCGGAGGACCGAACCGAAAGCGCGCCCGTATGGCAGGGTAAAATCGGGGAGATTCGGAGGCGTGACGGCACGATCAGATACCCTGACCGGGATCCGGGCGCGTACGCCGCCGTTTTCAGACACCTGGAAGCAGATCATCCTGTTCCCCCCAAAATCAAAGGTTTGCAAATGTTGCATTTCCTGTCAATCGCTGAACCTGGTTGATCTGTTGCGGGGTAACATCCCGTGCCGCTGCAGGAACAGGCTGATGAGCCATGTCTTCCCCCGCGATTCCAGAACCCCGCCAGCCCGGGTCGCCTGTGGCAAGGGTGCCTGCCTGTATGATGCGGACGGCAAGGCGTATCTTAACTTCGGGGATGCGGCGGTGTCATGCCTCGGCCATGGTGACCCGCATGTGACCGCCGCGATCAAGGCGCAGCTTGACCAAGTGGCCTTTGCCCATACCGGATTTTTCACCTCCGGCCCTGCGGAAGAACTCGCCGACAAGCTGATCAGCCTGGCCCCCGGCGGGCTCGACCGGGTCTATTTTGTTTCCGGCGGGTCAGAGGCGATGGAGGCTGCGCTGAAACTCGCACGGCAGTACTATCTGGAAATCGGCCAGCCGGATCGCCACAGGATCATCGCCCGCAAGCAGAGCTATCATGGCAACACGCTCGGTGCGCTGGCCACCGGCGGCAACGCCTGGCGGCGGGCGCAATTCGCGCCGATGCTGATTGATGTCAGCCATGTCTCCGCCTGCTACGCCTATCGCGGGCAGGAAGAAGGCGAGCCGGACAACGCCTATGTGACCCGTTTGACAGAAGAACTGGAAGCAGAAGCCGAACGCCTGGGGCCGGAGACGGTGATGGCCTTCGTGGCCGAACCGGTGGTGGGCGCGACGCTCGGTGCGGTGCCGCCGGTCGGCGATTACCTTGCTCGGGTGCGGAAATTCTGTGATCGCCACGGTATCCTGCTGATTCTTGACGAGGTCATGTGCGGCATGGGGCGTACGGGCACGCTCTTTGCATCAGAACATTACGGGGTGATACCGGACATTTGTACTATCGCAAAGGGGCTTGGCGGCGGGTATCAGCCGATTGGCGCAATGCTCTGCACCAGGGCAATTCACGATGCCATCGAGGCGGGAACCGGTTTTTTTCGGCACGGGCACACCTATGTCGGCCACCCGGTGGCCTGCGCGGCGGGGCTTGCCGTGCTGGAACGGCTGGTAGACCAGAAGATTATGGACCGCGTCCGCCCGGCAGGTGCGCAGCTGGCAGCCACACTGACACGGTATTTGGGCCGACATCCGAATGTCGGCGATATTCGCGGCGTCGGGCTGTTTCAGGCCGTGGAACTGGTCGCGGATCGCAGTGCCAAAACCCCTTTTCCGGCGGCCCTGAAACTGCACACCAAAATCAAAAAGGCCGCGCTGCAGGACGGCCTGATCTGCTATCCCGGCGGCGGGACACTCGACGGCTGTAGCGGCGATCACGTCCTGCTGGCTCCCCCTTTCATCATCAGTGCGGACCAAATCGACAGTGCGGCGGCAAAACTGGCCCGTGCGATTGCCCAATCCCTGCCAGGATAAGCCAGGTTTGCCCCCGGCCGGGGCTTGCAGCCGGATCAGGCGCAGGCCGGATCGGCATCGGTTTTGAACAGAAAGGGACCATTTTCGCGTCTTCGTGTTGCGGTTCCCGCACCGGTGTGCGCGTTTTCGGCCAACATCCAATGTGGTGCCTTTCCCCGCCACACGGTACCACCGCCCCGCCGTTTTCAGACGGCCCGGCCGGTGCCCGGTGTGGCGGATTTCAAGGCCCCGATGGTCGGGTCCGTCCCTCCCTGACCCGCACGGATCAAAGTTCATGCCACACGGAAATCCAGCCGGTTGTGAAAATTCTGCTTCCAGATCGGGCGGATCACCGGGCGGGTGGCGACCCGGGCTGTTTTCCCTGGCGCATTTCGGCAGGTCCGGCTTCTGCGTATACCAGGCGTAGAGCATGGCGAGGCAGATATCGCACGGAGACATCCGGTTGTGGCGGGAACCTGTGCGCGGCGGTTTCCCGTTCGAGGCATTGCAGTGCCGCATGAACCCGGTTCCCTGCGGCCTGACGAACGGCGCGGGTCATTGCCTGCCGGGTCAGGCCGGGTTTGCCGGGTGCCCCGGTTGTGCCCTCATGTTCCAGACTGAAGTAGCGGCAGGGATAGTTCTGGCGGAGGATGCCATCATACACATTGACGGATAAAAATACTGCCCACCGCCACAAAGAGAGGCTGATTGTCGACCCAAAGCCCGGGGCCGTTTCTGACTGTCGGTTCCGCTGCGGCGAGATGAAGCAGAATCGCCGCCGTCTCTGTGATCCGGGTGCCGTCTTCCAGAACCGGCACCGGCACCTGGCCCCAGGGATTTATCGGCTCAATGAGGGTTCCGAGATGCTGCCCGGGGCGGGAAGCAATCGGATCATACGCAAAGTCCAGTCCGGCGACCGCAAGTGTTGCCTGAACGGCGAAGCCCCCGGACCCGGGGCGGTTGTGCAGCCTGTGACTTCACGGCAAATCTGTCCTGTGCCTTATGTCCGGAAAGATAATTTTTCGCGGGAGACCTCCGATGACCAGGGCTGGCCGCTGACCACACCCGCGGCGATGCGGCCCCATTCGTCAGCCCCCTTCGCCCCCTTCCCGCAGCCACCAACAGCAACAGCGATACGGTCCCCGTCAACAAAGTCGATGACAGGCAGACCGGTGGGCGTTTGGGTAATAGCGCAGGTGTTTGTGTGCCACGCCGGGCACTGGTTCAGCACCGGGAAAAGTGTCTTCGACCGCGCCGTAAACGCAACGCGATCCGTTTTTGCCCCATTGCCCCTGAACCAGGTCTGCAAGCCGCCGAGCGTTGTGAACCGCGGGTCTGACTCATGCCCGATCCCGATCTTTAGGTAGCTGTGCCCATCGGAATAACGGATCGGCGGCAGGATGTAGGCCCCGGTCCGTGCAACGATCATGGTGGGCATATCGCGCAGCACCTCTTTTATCTCCCCCTCGATCCGAACCAAAACGACAGTGCGCCCAAAGACGATCAGACCCAGGTCAACGGGGCTCAGCCCGCAGGCCTGCGTGAAACTGCCGGCTGTGATCAGGGCCTTTTCAGCCGTTACGGAGGAACCGTCCCAAAGTTTGATCTCCACCCCCTTGGACGCCGCACGGACCGCACGGGCAGCCTGGCGGATGCAGGCCGCCCCGGCCCGTTCGGCCAACACGGTTTGTGCTTCCACCATGCGGCGCGGGCTGATGTGCCCGGCCCCCCCGGATTCGATCAGCCCATCGGCAGCGGCGGATACCGACAGGTAAGGATAGCGGGCACGGAGGGCAGGCGCATCCAGGCGTTCGATCCGGGCCCCGTTGGCCACCCCGTTGGCGGCACACCGGGCGTTATGGGTGGAGCCGGGATGCCCCAGCCCAAGGTAGCCCACCGGGGAATAGAAACGGATGCCGCTGCGCCGTTCCAGATCGCGGTAGCGCCGGATCGCCTGTCCTGCCGTGATCGACCATTCCGGTGTGGGATCGCCACAGCGGGTCATGCGGCCTTCGTCATAGTGGCTTGCAAAGACGCCGGTGTGCGCCTGGTGATTTTCCGGCTCATCCGGGCCGATGCAGGCGATACCGTCCATGTTTTCCGCCAGATGGCGTGCCGCGGCACTGCCGATCAGGCCCCGGCCTATAACCGCAATTCTGTGCATGGGTTTTCAGGGGTGCATTCAATTTCATGGTTGAATTTCGGAACTATCATGACGCGGGCGGTTGCCCTGTCAACGACAGGCGGGAAAGAAACGGGTATCCCGGGCCGAACCGGCATTGAAACATATGCGCACCAAACTGCGCGACAGCACTTCCTGTGCGCCTGCCCCGGTGCTGCGGGGAACCGTGCAGGGCAGATACCCCACAGGGCCTGGTCAGGTTGTTACCGAAACCCCGGCAATAGACGTCTGTGCCAGCCTGTGGATGAGGCTACGCTCCACCTCGTCAAGGACACCGGTCACGGTCCGGTGCAGGGAATGTTCGACAGAGCATTGGGGTTCCTCGGTGCCGGTGTCAGGGGCGATCAGGCGTTCATCCAGGGCCAGGTAAACATCTGCGAAAGTGATGTGCTGGGGCGATTTTGCCAGCCGCCAGCCTCCCGCATGGCCTTTTTCGGAATAAAGCAGCCCGGCTCTCCTCAAACGACCCAGCACACGCCGCACGACCACCGGATTGGTTCCCGCGTGTTCCGCGATCGCGGCGGAGGTGCGCACACCATTCGGATCGCCCGCCATATGCATTAAGGCATGCAGTGCAAGGAAAAGTCGGCTATTGCGTTTCAGGGTCTGGCTCCTTTACCGGTAATGTAACATTTATTGTTGCGTGTTCCCGGAAACCTCCGTATTTGCGTGAACAGGTGGAATCAATATCAGGCCCTGCCGAATGCCTGCACTGTACGATCAAAATACTGGCCGGACCAGCCTGCGCGGTAAACGCCGATTCGGGAACAGAATGCGGGATTTCGATGCCCTGCCATCCCCGCTGCGCACCTGGCTTTCGCAGGCGGCGTTGCCATGGTCTGCCGGCTCTGCACGGCGCATCTGGCTGAAAGCCAGGGCCAGGGGCCTGACACCGGAAGAAACGCTGGTGATTCTTAACCGGGTTGAAGCACGTACGCTCGCCCATGATGTTCACTTATCCGTCTTTAAGCGGAATATTCACACCTGAAGGAGGTACTCATGACTCTCTTAAAAAACCTCGGTTTTGCCGCACTTCTGGCATTCAGCGCGGCGATGCCCGCGTCCGCCAGGGAAAACAGCCTGACGATCTCCAGCGGGTTTCTTCATTTCTCTACGGCCGACGTCCCCGATCCCCGGGCGGGCTACAACGGCTGGATATCCAACCAGACCGGCGTGACGGAAACATTGATGGGGATCGACTATGATCTGAACCTTTATCCGCGCCTCGCTGAAAGCATCGAACAATCCGCACCGACCACGTGGCGTGTGACCCTGCGCGAAGGCCTGACCTTCCACGACGGCGCGCCGGTGACGGCGCAAGCCGTAATAGATTCCATCGCGCCGATTTCCCTGGAAGGGCACACGGGCCACAACACGCGCGTTGCAAAATTGCTTGATCTGGCCGGCATGTCTGCGGATGGTGCCCGTGCCGTGGTGTTTGAAACCAACAAGCCGAACGCAGCCTTCCCCTGGACGCTGTCTGACCCCGGCATCGCGATCCTTGGCGCATCATCGGATGAATTCCCGATCAACGCGACCGGACCCTACGTGTTTCGCGAAGCGGTGCCTGAACAGCTTTATCGCGCAGAAGCAAACGCCGACTATCGCCTGGGCCCCCCCGGCCTGGCAGAGGTGCGCGTCGTTTTCGCCGCTGATCCGGCCTCCGCCGCACTCGCCTTTGAGGCCGGTGAAACTGACATGGTAATCAACTACCCGGAGACGGACTTCGAACGAATTAAGGGAACCGGTGCGCTCGGCTTCTCTGCCCCGACGGCACGGCTTTATTTCTACACGGTCAACGCCGCCAGCGGACCGATGGCACACCCGCTCGTTCGTCGGGCCGTTTCCATCGCCATTGACCGGCAGGGCATCGTCGATGCGGTGCTGGCCGGCGTCGGCGGGGTTCCGGCCGGCACCGTCTTTCCGGCGGGCAAAGGCTGGGCTGCGGATATCCCGGTGACGTTCGATATGGCAAAGGCAGAGGCCCTGCTGGCAGAAGCCGGTGCTGTTCGGGAAGGGGATCGGTGGATGCTGGACGGCGCAGTGCTGGAAATCGACATCGTCACCTATTCTTCCCGTGCGGCACTCGCCCCCACAGCCGAACTGACGCAGGCGTTCCTGCAGGCCATCGGCGTGAAGGCAAACGTACGCGTCGGGGAATACGGCACCGGCAATGATGCGATTGCAGCCGGGGACGCAGACATGTTCCTGCAAGCCTGGGTCATGACACCCCAGGGTGATCCCGGCGCCGTGCTGGAAACCCTGCTTAAATCGGATGGCGGATCAAACTCCGGGCGTTATACCAATGCAGAGATGGACAAGCTCCTGGAAGATGGTCGCCTGACCTTTGATCAGGACGAACGCGCCCGGATCTACGACAAGGTGCAGGAAATCATCGCCTCCGACGCGGCACTGATTCCGGTTTTCCACGTCAGCCAGGTCAACGTTGCGAAACCGGGCCTGACAGGCTATGCCGTGCATCCGACGGAAACCTACTGGATCACGCATGAAACCAGGTTCTCCGAATGACACTGTCTGTATCCGGCCTGTGCGCGGAACATTCGGGCCGGATCATCCTCCGGCCCACATCTCTGGATATCGAACCCGGTGTACGAATCGGGCTGGTCGGGGCTTCCGGGTCCGGCAAATCCACCTTTGGACACGCGTTGACAGATGATTTGCAAGCCCGCGGGCGGGTCGTATCGCATGTGCCGCAAAGCCCGGACGAGGCACTCGACCCGCTGCGGTCCATGGCCTTTCACTGGCGCGAGGCGGAGACCGCCCTGGGGGTGCCCCATAATGCACAACGTCAAAGGGAGCTGTTGCAATCCCTTGGCATTGCCCCGGGTGATCTTGGCAAACGCCCCTGGGGGTGGAGCCGCGGCATGCAGCAGCGCTTTGTCATCGCAATGGCACTGATCGGTTCACCGGAGCTGATTGTCCTGGATGAACCGACATCCGCCCTTGATCCGGTCGTGGCAGCAGACACGATGAACCTGTTGGACCGCTTTTTGGAAGGGTGCCAGACCGCCATGATCCTGATCACCCATGATCTGTGCCTCGCCGCCCGGCGGGTGGCACAGCTGATGGTTATGCATGACGGGCAGATCGTTGAAAGGGCTGCGACCGCTGATCTGCTGCACAGGCCCGAAACAGAGGCGGCACGGGCCCTGACCGCCCACCGAAGCTGGCTCGCGCTGCCATGCTGACCATCGATGCGGTGTCAGCACACCGCGGGAAGCTGATGGCACTCTCTGACATCTCGCTCACCCTGGACAGGGGCAAAACTCTTGCCGTTACTGGTGAAAGCGGGGCGGGAAAATCGACGCTCATCGCCTGCATCCTGGGCCTTTTGAAACCCTCTGGCGGCACGATCACCTGGTCGGGTGCGCCCGTCCGCACCTGCCGCCCGGCCCTTGTCATGCAAGAGCCGCGCATGGCCTTCAATCCCGCACTTCCCCTTTTGCAGTCGGTCCTGGAACCCTTGAAAGCCCGCCGGGCAATGGTGCTGCCGGACCGGTTAACGCGCCTTTGCAAGGGACTGGAATTGTCGCCGGAATTGCTTGACAGAAAACCGGCCGAGGTATCGATCGGACAGGCCCAAAGGGCAGGCATCCTGCGTGCCCTGGTCGCCGCACCACCGCTCATTCTCTTTGACGAACCCTTGTCGGCCCTCGACTCCGTTACGCAAAAACACACGGCCCGGCTGATCGCCGAATTACAGGCTGAAGAGGGGTTTTCCTCCCTGATTGTTACTCACGATCTGGGATACGCCTGTGCCTGTTCCGACAGGATTGCCGTTCTCCGGTCCGGTCGTATAGAAGAGGCTGGTACGCCGGGATCTTTTGTGGCTGCCCCGCAGACGGAATATGGCAAAAAGTTGCGGGATGCCGCCTTTGCCCTGGGCGCACTGGAAGCGGCTGAATGACGCCTGGCATCCTGGGTCTTTTGTTACGCGCAATCGTCGTGGTCAGCGGTGCGGCCATCGCCACGTTTGTGCTGTTGTGGAATGCCCCCGGCGACCCGGCCTTCGCGATTGCCGTGGCCCGCTACAATACCATAGTTCCCACGGATGTGCTGGACCAGGTGCGTGCCGAGGCGGGTCTCGATGCCGGGTTCTGGCCCGCGTTCAGGGCCTGGATCGGTCCGCTTCTGGTCGGCGATTTCGGTCGGTCATCCGTCACCGGACGGGCGGTATGGCCTGATCTGGTCAGGGCCCTCGGGTATACTGCTCCCCTGGCTCTGGCAGCACTTATGATTGGCCTGTCCATCGCGTTTCCCCTTGCATGCCTGGCGGCAAAAAAACCGGGCGGTGTTCTGGACCGGTGCGCCGTGGCGATTGCCTCTGTCGGGGCGGCTATCCCGCCCTATTGGCTTGGCCTGCTTCTGATCCTTTTGTTTGCCGTGCAACTGGCCTGGGTGCCTGCCATGGGAGCCCGCACCGCTGCGCATATCATTCTGCCCGCACTGACCCTTGGCCTCGGCGTTGCGGCAGCACTGACACGGATCATCCGGTCAGGCATCCTGGAGGCCAGGGGGCAGGGCTTTCTGCCCGCCTTCACGCGCCGGGGGGTTTCCCGCCGTTCTATTGCCCGTGACCATGTTGCGCCCCATGCGGCCATTCCGGTGGTCACGGTACTTGGCCTTGAACTTGCCTTCCTGCTTGAAGGTCTGCTGATGGTGGAGGTAATCTTCGGGCGCCCTGGTCTCGGCGGCTTTCTTGTGCATGCGATTGAAACCCGGGATTTTCCCAGGGTGCAGGCCGTCGTTCTGCTGACAGCCCTGATCTTTGTCTTCGTCAACCTGGCTATCGACATCTTCTGCCGGGTGCTGGATCCGCGAATCGGAGAGCCTGGTGCGTAGCGTCCTTGCCCTGGCACTGATTTTTATTCTGCTGGCTGTTCTGGGACCAGTCCTGGCACCATACGACCCGGCGGCAATCAACATTCCCAACCGCCTGGGTCCGCCGTCGGCGGATTGGCTGCTCGGAACCGACGCGCTGGGGCGGGACATTCTTTCACGGCTTCTGCACGGGGCGCGCTGGTCCCTGGGGCTGGCCTTCCTGATTTCCGTCATCGGCCTGTGCATCGGTACGGTTGTGGGCCTTGTCGCGGCACAGGGCGGCAAACTGGCGGACTGGTCTGTGATGCGCACCACTGATACCTTTCTCGCGTTTCCGGAGCTTGTCGCCGCCGTTGTAATCGCGGGCCTGCTGGGGGCCGGGACCGGTACTCTGATCCTCGCGCTCAGCGTTACCGGCTGGATGCGCTATGCCCGGGTTGTCCGCGGTATCGGCCTTGCGCTGAAAAGCCGGGGCTATGTCGTGCAGGCAAAGCTCGCCGGGATGTCCCCTCTGGTGATCGCACATCGGCACTATATCCCGGCCATGATGCCCTCTTTGATCGTGGTCTGGACGGGCATGTTCGCGCACACGATTCTCGGTATTTCCGCGCTTGGCTTTCTCGGCTTCGGTGTCCAGCCGCCAACGGCGGAATGGGGCACCATGCTGCTGGATGCGCGCATCCACATCCGATCAACGCCCCTGCAGATGATCTGGCCGGGCCTGGCGGTGGCAATCAGTGTGCTTGCCATCAACCTTTGCGGTGATGCCCTGCGGGATAGTCTGGCAGCCCGGAACAGCTGATTCAGGCCGGGGGTGTGGCGCGGACCAGGGGTTCAGAGGGTCAGCGCGGCCGACAGCCGGGCAGCCGTAGCCCAAGAGCGCGTCAGGGCGTGATATGCCGCATAAAACCACATTCAGCCCGCCCGAAATACCAGACAGGATCGTCTGCCAGGGGGTGGACCGGATGCCAATCGCAAGCGGATGGATGTGGCGGCAGCACCGGCATCCGGACAATTATCTGATGCGGAAATGCCCGACAGCCTGTTTCACCGCGCCATGCACAGCGATGATGCAGGCCGCAATCATCACCCTGGATTAACCCAGTCCCGGCCCGTGGTGTGGCTCGGCGTGTTCCCGGAAGCAATATATGTCAAAGGGATGTTCGGCAGAGGCAGGGAAAGGATGTCTGGCGATCCCGGAAGGATTCGAACCCTCAGCCTGCTGATTAGAAGTCAGCTGCTCTATCCGGTTGAGCTACGGGACCGCACACCCCGCGATAGCGCAAAAGCCCGGGCGGGGGAAGTGGCCCAGGGTAAAGCCCAGGGGATAACGGGATGAACGAAAGAGGTCGCCACGTGAGCATACACCCGGGCATGGCATGTGACACCCCAATAAGGGGGCACAACCGGATGAAAAACTTCGCCACTCCTTATCGAACAGCCTTGAAGGTATCCGGGAAAGCACCCGGCACACATCGGGAATTGCCCTGCGATTTCCGCGCAGGCCGTGTGTGGCATTGATCACCGGGACCAGCGCAGGGGTGCGGCCCTTGATCGCCGCCTTATCTGACACACCGAACCGGGTGCCAGGAATGTATTTCAGGGCGTTGAACCGGCCTGCCCATTGGCATCCTGTTCCACCTTGTCGCCCTGCTCATCCACACCGCGCATCTCCGCAATGCGCATTTCCGCATACAGCACCAGCTTCGCGAAACCGTGAATGATACCCCCGAGGAGCAGGCTTATACCGGAAGCCGCAAGCATCCAGTTCTGGTTCTGTGCCCACAAATTGTCGAAGGCAACACGCGGACTCAGCCAAGCCGACACCACCCAATCGGGAACCCACGGAGTTCGTTAGGGCGATATCCAGTGCCTCTGCTGCCAAGCCGACACCACCCAATCGGGAACCCACGGAGGGGAAAAAGTAGAAGTATAATAAATGACGGTTAATACCGTGAGGATTGTATAGTCGTCACTGACGTCACCAGTGACTATGTAGTGGACAAACAGAACGTAGCAGATGATGGCCCACACAGGAAGGTCAGGAAAATCAAAAAAATCAAACAACAAGGCGAACAAGATGAGGGAGCTGAACGAGTACAACCACGCCGCGAAACCGAGAACCCATCTGGATACTCCGTGTTTGCCCTGATCGTATTCCTGTGATGCCATCCCGCAGCACCCCTTCAAACCTGCCGTCCCCTTATTTATACTAAATACCTTGTCACAGATGCAAGGCCCCCCCTGAAAATCGGGAACGCCCGGCGGCGCGGGCCTTTTATTCGGACCCGGACAGGGGCGACAGGCTTTTCCATTCTTTCAGTTCGGGGACCGCTATGGTTCCGCCCAAGGCAGGCGGCGGGACCGAATGGCGACCACTCCTCGCCGCTTTATGTTTTCCGGGGTGGCTGAAATATCAGCAAAATACGGTTTTCAGGCGATGGGCGTCAACTCCGATGCCCATCGATGCGGATGCCATGCCTCCGCGCCCTGCCATTAAAGCGTCTCGGTTGAGGCGAAGAACATTGCCTGGCTGACAGCGGAGCGCACCTGTTCCCCCCTGTAGGGTTTGGAGATGAGGAAAGCGGGCTCCGGTTTTTCGCCGGTCAGCAGGCGCTCGGGGAAAGCGGTGATGAAGATCACCGGCATCCGGCCCAGCGAATCCAGGATGTCATGCACCGCGTCTATGCCCGATGAGTTGTCGGCCAATTGGATGTCAACCAGAACGAGGTCCGGGCGTTCCCGGGCCGCAAGTGCCACCGCGGAGGCACGGGTGCGCGCCACGCCTGTTATCTTGTGGCCCATGTCGGCCATGATCTCTTCCAGGTCCATGGCGATGACGGGTTCATCCTCGATGATCAGAACCTTGCCGCTCAACCGGTCTTCCATCTCCGTCCGGGCTATGGTGACAAGATTTTGCGCTTCTTCCGCGCTGGTGTCCATGATCTCTCCCACAGAGGCGAAATCAAACCGTTCGATCGTGTGTAAAAGCAGGGCCTCACGGGTGTTGCCTGTCAGTTCGGCCAAACGGGCCTGGGCGGCTGCCTCTATCCCCGTCGTATCGGTATCAACCGGCGCACCGGAACTTTTCCAGATTGTGTGGAAGACCTTGAAAAGGGATGCTTTTACCGTGCCCGCCTGATCCAGAACAGCGGGTTCCTGCAAAATCGTCTCAAGTGCGGCAGCGGCATATGCGTCGCCGGTTTGCTGGCTGCCTGTCAGCGCACGGGCATAGCGGCGCAGATATGGCAGATGGCCGGCAATATCGTCTGTTCGAAGGCCTGTCTTTTTCATGGCTGTCTTTTCCGCCGGGTCGTGCGATTGCGCAACCCCATTTCTTTTCCTTCATATGGGAACCAAACGCGATTTTTCAGCGTCTGGTTCCTGAAAGCAACATGGACCACCGACACGGCAGAATCTGACAGGAAAAGGCGACAATTTGACACACGATATATCAGAAGAGCCGGGGAGCGAAGTTGATGCCAATCTGCGCCGTGTCTTTGAACGGACGCTTTCTGAAGACCTTCCTGCCCGATTCAAAGACCTGATCGACCGGTTACGCACAAACGAACAGGCCGGCACGGCCCCGGATACCGCCCCTGAAGAATGACCAGAGACCCGCGCGACGAACTGGTGAACCACATCCCGGCACTTCGGGCTTTTGCACTCGGTCTTACGCGAAACGCATCGAATGCAGATGATATGGTGCAAGACACCATTGTGAAGGCCTGGACCAGGATCGATACTTTCAAGGCCGGATCGAACCTGCGGTCCTGGCTTTTCACGATCCTGCGCAACACCTACTATTCAGACTTCCGCAAGAAACGCCGGGAGATCTCGGACAGCGACGGCACCCTGGCAGGCCAACTGTCGCAAAAGCCGGACCACGACGGGCGGCTTAATCTGGCGGATTTTGAGTGCGCTTTTAATACGCTGCCCGCCGAACAGCGCGAAGCCCTGTTCCTGGTCGGCGCACTGGGCGAATCCTACGAATCCGCGGCAGAGACAATCGGCATCGCCGTAGGCACCGTGAAAAGCCGCACCAACCGGGCGCGGGCGCGGATTGCAGGAATCCTGGGCATCAGCAGTGCTGATACCATGGAATTGACCGATCAGGCAACCATGGGTGTCGTATCCCGGCAGGCCCGGATTCTGGGCTGACCTGACCGAATGGTTCCCGAGCCGACCGGCATTGCAGCGGCACTTGCAGGCTTCCGGTCCGTCGGCCCGCGAATCGCGCTTTTGCTGACCATCGCGCTTTTGCCCATCGGTCTGATCGCTATCTACCAGACCCGATCTGCCACCAGGATGGCAGATGAACGGCTGGAAGCCACCTATGTCGCACTGACGTCGGAGGCGGCACTGCCCCAGCGGGAACTGATCCAGCGCGCCTTCGGTGCCACCGACGCGCTTCTGGAGATGCTGAAGACTGCCAACTGGAACGTGCAGACCTGCACCCGGCAGCTGGCCGGATTCCAGCGCCGCCACCCCGAATACACGAGTGCCGCATACATCACCGGGAAGGGATTTGTGCCCTGCAACTCCACCGGGCGCTTGCAGGATATTTCCGCCACGGAAATCTGGCGCATTCTGAGTGCGGAAAAAAAGCCGCAGGTGGTGCTTCAGGATGCTTCCGACATCTCTGCCGACGCGACCCTGATTGTGGCTTCCCCGGTGTTCTCGGATGATGGCAATTGGCAAGGCTATGCGGCGGTCTCTATCCCTGGTGAAGCACTCGCGGCCCCGCCTGTGGCGGAACTTCCGTTGAAACCGATCAGGGTTCTGGTGTTCAGCCATGACGGCCAAATTCTGTCTGAAGACGCAAACGAACCTGTAGTCCGGGACTATCTGCCGCTGAATGTGCCGCTCGAATCCCTGATCTCTCCTGAAAGGAAGGCGACGCTTTTGGTGGCTGCAAATGGCGCCACTTTTCGATACGTGGTCTTCCCCGTTCACACGGATAACATCTATGCCCTGGCAATCTGGCCTGCGGAGCGGACTGCACCAGCCTTTTTGCCGTCGGCGATTTTCCCGGTGCTGATGTGGCTCGCGTCTCTGGTCGTTGCCTATTTTGCCCTGCACCGGCTGGTTCTGCGGCATCTGCGCCAGCTCAATACCGAAATGCGCTGTTTCGGGCGCCGGCGCCGCCTGATCGACAGCCCCCTGATCAGCACGGCCCCGCTGGAGTTCCGGCAGTTGCAAAACCAATTCCTGGAAATGGCCCGCGCTGTCCTGCGTGATGAGGAAGAACTTGAACGCTCCGTCGCGCAGAAATCGGTGCTGCTCAAAGAGGTGCACCACCGGGTCAAAAACAATCTGCAGCTGATCAGTTCAATCATGAGCATGCAGATACGGGAAGCCGCGACACCAGAGACAAAGGCTGTGCTGACCCGGTTGCAGGACCGGATCATCGGGCTGGCACTGATCCATCGCAACCTGCATGAGATTGGGGAACAGGGCAAAATCAACGCGGGCCGCATGCTGGAGGATCTGCTTGCCAATACCGTTGCCTCTGCCGCGTGTCCGGCGACCCTGGACATGATCTCTTCGTTTGACGATATGGTGCTTTACCCCGACCAGACAGTCCCGCTAAGCCTGCTGTTTTCGGAACTGGTGGCGAACGCGCTTAAACACGCCGGTGCATCCGAAGGCAAACGGGCAACCCTGAATATCGCGTTCCGTGCAGGCCAGGGCAAATCTGCCGAATTGCTGGTACAAAACACAATTGTCGCCGATGCCGAGGGGCAGACAGGCGGCACCGGGCTTGGCAAACGCCTGATCACGGCCTTTGCCGCCCAGCTCGAGGCACAGGTCAAAGAAACCCATGATGCGGGTCATCACTCTGTCCTTGTCCGGTTTGAGCCGCAGGATTTTCAGCCGGAACATCGCGATTTCTGATTTTGTATTTCTGCGGAAAACATCGGGCGGGCTGCGCACCCCGTATCCGGGAATATGCCTTGAATATCCATTTAAATCAATCAGTTGAAAACAGAATGCGCTGGTTTGCCAGACGAACATGCCGAATCTGCGGACAGGCTTCAAACCATGCCAATCCGGCCCGGGCACCCTTGTAAAATATCTTCAGACAAGAAATCCTGACCACAGAAGAGATGAGCAGTGAACCGCTATGGAAAACAAGCTTAAGCACCTGGAGTTTGCCCAACACACAATTACGAGGATGGCGACCAGCTCTTTTCTGATCAAGGGGTGGACAGTGACGCTGGCGGCAGCATTTCTGGCCCTCTCGGCAGGCACCGCTGACAAGAATTACGTGCTTCTGGCACTTATTCCATCGATATTGTTTTGGGGGCTTGACGGTTACTATCTTTGGCAGGAGCGCAGGTTTCGTATTCTCTATGACGTCATAAGGGTGCGTGACCCGGATACAATAGATTTTGCGATGCACTACACCGAGGTCGACAGTTCAGACAAAGGCTGGCTGGCGGCAACTTTCTCCCGGACACTGTGGGGGTTTCATGGCGGGCTCACTATATCAGTCGCCATCGTAGCATTGCGGGGGATTTTGAATGGTACACAAGTGTTTCTTTAGTTTTCACTACCGACCAGACAACTGGCGAGTGAGCCAGGTTCGGAACATTGGAAGCATCGAAGGCAACCAGGCTGTAAAGGACAACGCCTGGTAGGAGATTGCCAAAGGCGGAGATACCAAAATCAAGGATTGGATTGCGAATGAGCTGAAAGGCAGATCATGCACGGTCGTGCTTGTGGGAGCCAAAACAGCGAATCGCAAGTGGATTAGGTATGAGATCGAAAAGTCTTGGGAATTAAGAAAGGGTGTTGTCGGAATCCACATTCACGGACTAAAAGACCAACATAACAAAACATCGGCGCAAGGTTCAAACCCTTTTGGCTTCATCCCGCACAGTTCAGGCAAGATGCTTTCCTCAATAGTCAAATGTTACGACCCGGCCGGGATTGACAGCAAATCCAGATATGATTGGATTTCGGAGCATCTTGCCAATGCTGTTGAGGAAGCTGTCACCATCAGGAACAGGAACGATTGAATTCGGCAGCCCTGTTTGCTATTTTCCGGTAGCACCGGGCCTGATACCAAATTGTGGCAGCAGAATATCCTGCCCCTTGATGATTTCCTGGTTCACCCCAAAATGCAACCCTTGCAACAGGGCGGACCAACGTGGCGACAAATCTGGCAGATCACCCAACGGATGCGCAGATTTTAAAATCTGAAGGTGGCCGGCGCATTGTTATGCATACGGAATTTGAGCCCGCGGGGGATCAGCCCAAGGCTATTGCTGATCTGGTGGAAGGCATCATTTCCGGCGATCAGTCGCAGGTGCTGCTGGGGGCCACCGGCACGGGCAAGACCTTTACCATGGCCAAGGTGATTGAGGCGACGCAGCGCCCGGCGATTATCCTCGCCCCCAACAAGACGCTTGCCGCCCAACTCTATGGGGAGTTCAGATCGTTTTTTCCCGAAAACGCTGTCGAATACTTTGTCAGTTATTACGACTATTATCAACCGGAGGCATATGTTCCGCGTTCCGACACCTACATAGAAAAAGAATCACAGATTAATGAACAGATTGATCGGATGAGACATTCCGCCACCCGGGCGCTGTTGGAACGCGATGATGTGATCATTGTGGCCTCGGTGTCCTGCATCTACGGTATCGGATCGGTTGAAACCTATTCCGCCATGACGCAGGAGTTGCGCACAGGCGACGAATATGACCAGCGCACCGTGATGGCGAATCTCGTAGCCCAGCAATACCGTCGCAACGACCAGGTGTTCCAGCGCGGATCATTCCGCGTACGCGGAGATAGCCTGGAGATATGGCCCGCCCATCTGGAAGATCGCGGCTGGCGGTTCTCTTTCTTCGGGGAAGAGCTCGAAAGCATTACCGAGTTTGACACCCTGACCGGCGAACGGACCGGAGCGATGGAGAAGGTGCGCATCTACGCTAACTCCCACTACGTAACCCCGCGCCCCACGATGAACCAGGCGATCAAGGGAATTAAGGAGGAACTCGCAACCCGGCTGAAGCAGTTTGTGGATGACGGCAAGATGCTGGAGGCACAACGGCTGGAACAGCGCACCAGCTTCGATCTGGAGATGCTGGAGGTAACCGGCGTCTGCAACGGGGTCGAAAACTATTCGCGCTATCTGACGGGCCGGGCACCCGGGGAGCCGCCGCCAACGCTGTTCGAATACATCCCCGACAACGCCATTGTCTTTGCCGATGAAAGCCACGTCTCAGTCCCGCAAATCGGTGGTATGTACCGGGGCGACTATCGGCGCAAGTTCACGCTGGCCGAACACGGTTTCCGTCTGCCCAGCTGCATGGATAACCGCCCGCTGAAGTTTGAGGAATGGGACGCCATGCGACCCCAATCCATCTTCGTATCGGCCACACCCCAAAGCTGGGAGCTGGAACAATCCGGCGGAGTCTTCGCAGAACAGGTGATCCGGCCCACGGGCCTCGTTGACCCGCCCGTGGAAGTCCGGCCCGTGGAAACGCAGGTTGACGACCTGCTCGATGAAATCCGCCGGGTTGCCACCAATGGAGGCCGCGTCTTGGTGACCACGCTGACCAAACGCATGGCAGAGGATCTGACCGAATACCTGTATGAGAACGGAGTGCGCGTACGCTACCTGCACTCTGACATCGACACGCTGGAAAGGATCGAGATCCTGCGGGATCTGCGCCTCGGTGCGTTCGATGTATTGGTGGGGATCAATCTGCTACGCGAGGGGCTGGATATCCCGGAATGCCAGTTGGTTGCGATCCTTGATGCGGATAAAGAGGGTTTCCTGCGGTCCGAGACCTCACTTGTGCAGACCATTGGACGGGCCGCACGAAACGCGGACGGACGGGTGATCATGTACGCCGACAGGATTACCGGTTCCATGGAGCGCGCACTGGGGGAGACGAACCGGCGGCGCGAAAAGCAGATGGCCTATAACGGGGCTCACGGCATCACACCGCAGACAGTGCGCAAGAACGTGGAAGACGTGCTGTCCGGCCTTTACGAAGGCGATACCGATATGGCGCGGGTCACGGCACAGGCAGAGAAGGCGGGCGATAATCTGCAGGCCCATCTGGACGGGTTGAAAAAAGAGATGCTTCTGGCCGCGGGAAACCTGGAATTTGAAGAGGCCGCACGCCTGCGGGATGAAATCAAACGGCTGGAGACGGTGGATCTGGTCATCTCCGACGACCCGCTGGCACGTCAGTCGGCGGTGGCCGCCGCGGTTGAAAGCGCCAGGAAGGCAAAAGGCCGGTCGACTTCGGGTCGCCCGGGGCAACGCGGCGGAAATGTGAAACGGCGGGGGAGGTAACGATGGCAATTAAGGTTCAAAGTTACACCATCGCAAGAAGTACGAAAACCGGGAGTTCAAAGACAGTGAACGATCTTTGAACTTGACCAAAGGACATCAAACGCTTCTTCAAGGAATATTTTTCCAATGCCCGTCACTTTTGAACACATGTCCGAAGAGCGAGGCCGTATGATTGGAACCTTCAATTTCCTGCCATTGCCTGAACAGGCGAGATAAAAAAATTATGGGGATTGGATAAGATTAATTCGCATGCTTTCACGACAAGCCCCTTCTGACAGGGGGTGCGGGCATGTGTAAACCGAGGTGCTGACCATGACCAAGTACATCGAAGAGCTAATCGAATCCCTGGATTTCGAAGTCGTTAGCGAGATTACGACTCCGCACAGAGCGGAACGCCGCCGTGGCCTTCCGGATTCGGTACTGACGAACGATATGCGCCCGATCCTGGAAAAAGTGCTGAAGGACGACGATCTCAAAGTCTGGGAGCATCAGGCCTAGGCGCTCAATCATCTGGTCAACCGGCGCAATGTTGTTGTTTCTACAGGAACAGCGTCCGGAAAATCGCTCATTTTCCAAATCGAGACCTTACGACATATCGCGACAGATTCGTTGGCAAAGGTGCTCGTGCTTTACCCGCTCAAGGCACTCGCTTCTGATCAGCTTGGGAAATGGAAGGAGCTTGTTCGAAAGGCTGACCTTGGTCGGGAGCTCGTCGGTCGTATAGATGGCGACGTTCCCATGTCAGACCGAGATGCAATTCTCGACAGTGCAAAAATTCTGATTATGACACCCGACGTTTGCCATGCTTGGTTCATGCGGAACATAGGGAGCGGTCCGGTAAGACGCTTTCTGAAATGCCTGCGGCTTTTGGTGCTTGATGAGGCGCACGTCTATGAATCAGTGTTCGGAAGCAACGTTTCTTTTCTCATGCGACGTCTGATTGCCGCGAAGAAGAAAGCCACACGCAACAACACAAAGTCAAAGCAGTTTCAAGTCATCGCCACTACAGCGACCGTATCAGGGCTGGCAGACCACTTAAGGCGGTTGACAGGTCTTGATTTCGCCGTCGTTAATGAGGAGCAGAACGGATCTCCCCACTTTCAACGACGTGTATTGCACTTGGGTGCAGACGACCATGGTGCCGCTGGTGAATCTGCGGCGGTTGATATTGTTCGCAGCATACTCACCCTGGACGAGTACAAGCGTTTCATGGTGTTTATCGATTCCCGACAGGGGGTTGAGCGGGTCGTCCGTTCCGTGGACCACGGGAAAGTGCTTCCCTATCGCAGTGGCTACGAAGTACAGGACCGCGAAAAAATAGAGGGAGCCCTCAGGGATGGCAGTCTTCATGGCATAATAGCCACTTCCGCGCTGGAACTTGGGATAGATATCGCTGATATGGAAATCGGGATCACCTTGGGAGTACCACACTCACGAAAGGCATTTCATCAACGCCTTGGACGTATTGGTCGTGCCAAACCGGGATTGTTTCTGGTGATAGCACCACCAGCTGAGTTTAGGCGATTGGGACTCACCTTTGAAGACTACTTTCATATGCCGGTTGAGCAATCCCATCTCTATCTCGAGAATCGATTTATCCAATTCTCGCAGGCACGATGCTTTTTGGAAGAGACAGAAATCCTTGGTGCTGATCAATCTTCGCTGCCCGGCGGCATTACTTGGCCAAATAGCTTTGAGCATATAGTTGCATCAGCAAGACCCGGAGCCGCACGCCCTCGGGAGTTTGACTTCGTCGCCCAGCTCGGTGCCGATGTGCCCCATTTAAATTACCCTCTGCGTCACGTTGGCGAAGGAAGCTTCGATATCCAAGAGGTGCACAGAACGAACCCTTTCAGAATTGGAACAATTCAGTACAATCAGGCTATCAGGGAGGCGTATCCTGGGGCCATCTACCTCCATGCCGGACGCTCGTACCACGTATACGAGTGGAGAACAAGCCGCGGCGAAAGGGCTATACGGGTCGGAGCCTCATCATCCAAGGTGCTTACCAAGCCCATTCTGAGAAAGCAGGTGAATCTAAGCCTGCAGTCCGATGGTATTATTGATGGCCGCGTCATGACGAATGCCTCAGGCCTGATGGCGGAAGTATTCGTGCAAGTGAACGAAAGTGTTGAAGGCTACAGGATAGGAAAAACAGAGAAAAGGTACCGGGATTTGCGCGCTGAAAATCCGGCAATGTCCCGCAAGCAGCGGGATTTCCGAACTACGGGTCTGGTGCTGAAAATCGAGGAAGACTGGTTCTGTGGATCAGGTCCGGCACAACGTACCAACCGCCAACACATAGCTAACGGCCTCCAAGAATTGCTGCTAAGCGACTATGGGATAGCCCCGTATGATATAGATTCCGCCGCGACAAACATCGGGCTTATGACAACATCTGGTCCCGTTCGGCTCACGGATGCTGTTGTGATATATGATGCAGTCTACGGTAGTCTCAGGCTGACAGAACCTCTCTACGATTCCTTGCAAGCCTTTCTTGCCCGTCTTGGGCGCGGGGCCTTGCTTGCGGGCGCAGATGCCATTGTTAGCAATGAGATAGCGGATAGGTTGAAGGAGTGGGCGGAGACACTGGCACCAGCCGGAACCGTGACCCGTGCTGAGCCTGATGTCCCGGACGGCTGGCGACTCGTTTATAAGAGAGGGAGCGTAGTGGGCGTATATTCAAACGGCGTTCTGTATGATCGGGAAATAATTGAGCCGATTATGTATGCACTTCCCGAATCTGCACCATCGCTTTTCTATAAATATCAGATACCTGACGGAAGTGCTTATATCCCGCACGATCAGGTGCAGGCCACAGGCCAGGAATGGGGCTGGGAACTGTGGAACTCCGAAACCGCGGAGTTCCGGGACGTCGATTCTGAATAGAAAAAGAATCTGTCTTAAGAGTGTTCACCGCCTTTCGGTGGAGATGACTGGCACGAATCGCATTAAAGCAATTAAGGCCAAGTGCGGCACCTATGGCGGGCCCACCGTGCAACGGACGAGACCGGGACGGACCGCTTTTTAACGGGATTATATACCTGGCTATGCACTTCCCCCGCCCCGGACAGAAAGCCTGACCACCGGTTTTCGCGCAAGGGTCAGATACGGGGGGTAACGCCTCATTTATCGGGCTTTAAGTGCCGATTAACCGGTCGGTCTTTCATGCCATACGGGTTTGCAGGGATTCGGGACGCAAGACCCCGCCGCCAATGACGGGGAAGTGCGCACACCGGGCCTTGCGCATTAAACCAAACCGTATATTGCCGTGCGTCCCCTGCAACAAACCCCAAAGCAACACCTGCACACTTTCAGGGATGGGCAGGGAAACAAAAAGCAGGGGACATATGCGGTGAAGGATGCAGTATTGGGGCATATAACCAAAATATATATTCCCAAAAATATGGGGCTGTTGGCAGCGAAAACGCACCCTTCAGGCCCGGGTGCTGCTGCCGGGGCGCGGGCAGAACCACTTGGTCTCTTGCCCATGAAAACCGCCAGACCCGGCCGCTTGAAGACCCCTAGCCTTCCAGCGGAAACAGGTTCGATTGCGCCGGGGTCTGCAGCCCCAGATGCGCCCACGCCTTCCGGCTGAGCATCCGCCCCCGCGGGGTGCGCTGGATCAGCCCCTGTTGCAGCAGGTAAGGTTCTATGACATCTTCCACCGCGTCGCGGGCCTCGCTCAGGGCGGCGCAGATCGTTTCGACACCTGCGGGCCCGCCGCCATAATTTTCTGCCATCAGGTGCAGATAACGCCGGTCCGCACTGTCAAGCCCAAGGTCATCAACCCCCAGCCGCGTCAGTGCCCGGTCGGCAAGGGCGGCATCTACCACACAGTCCCCTTCCACAACGGCAAAATCCACAACACGGCGCAACAGGCGACCTGCTATGCGCGGTGTACCCCGTGCCCGGCGCGCGATCTCCAGCGCACCGTCGCCACTTGCCCGCACGCCCATCAATCGTGCACCACGTTCGACAATCGCGCATAATTCATGCACCTTGTAGAATTCAAGCCGTGTCGGGATGCCAAACCGATCCCGCAGGGGCGTTGTCAGTAAACCCAGCCGTGTTGTCGCCCCCACAAGCGTGAAGGGCTGCAGATCAACCCGCACACTGCGGGCGGCGGGGCCTGTACCGATCACAAGGTCAAGCGCGAAATCTTCCAGTGCCGGGTAGAGCACTTCTTCAACCAACGGGTTCATACGGTGGATTTCATCGATAAACAGCACATCACGGGTATCAAGATTGGTCAGGATCGCGGCAAGATCTCCCGCCCTAGCCAGAACAGGCCCGCTTGTCATACGAAAATTCACGCCAAGCTCGCGGCTGATGATTTGCGCCAGCGTGGTCTTGCCCAGCCCCGGAGGCCCGTAGAATAACGTATGATCCATGGCCACGCCGCGCTTGCGTGCGCTTTCGATAAACACACGCAGGTTCGCCCGTGCCGCCGCCTGGCCGGTGAAATCCTCCAGCGTCTGCGGTCGAAGTACCCGGTCAAAATCCTCCGGCCGCGCCTCACCGCGCAGGATCGGATCCGGCTGAGCGTTAATGTTCATTGCTCCGGTTCCAGGGCTTGCAGTGCTGCCTTGATCAATTCGCTTGTGCCGGCCCTGGGCACGTCCCCTGCGGCACGGGCCACCGCCGCCGCCGCATCCCCGTGGCCATACCCCAGGTTCACCAGTGCTGACAGGGCATCTGCCTGGGCCATCTGTTGCACCGGGGCCGCAGGAACCGGGTTTTCAACGGCCTCAGAATCGCCCTCCCCTGCAGCTTCTGCCCCTTGGGAGCCCGGCGCAATCACGCGGGCAGCCTTACCTTTCAATTCCACTGCAATCCGCCGGGCAAGTTTTGGCCCAACCCCTGGCGCAGCCCTTATTGCCGCCATATCGCCGAGCGTGATGGCCAGGCTGACACCATCCACCCCCAGTGTGCCGACAATCGCCAGGGCAGCCCTGGCACCGACACCCTGTACACTCATCAGCAGTTTATACCACTCTCTCTCCGCTGTGGTCAGAAACCCGAACAGTTGCAGGTTATCTTCCCGCACCAGAAGGTCGGTGTACAGCACCACCGCACCGCCTCCGGGTGGCAGGGCCGCCAGGGTAGGCTCCGAACAATAGACGAGGTAGCCAATTCCCTGCACATCCACCAGCACATGATCGCTTGTGCGGTAATCCACCCGGCCTGAAATCCTGCCAATCACGAAAGTGCCCGCGCCACCGCCGCATCCAGGCTGCCGGCACAACGGGCGTGGCAGGCATGGGCCATCGCGATGGCCAGCGCATCGGTTGCATCCGGGCCATTCAGAATCGTCCCGGGCAACTGTAATTTCACCATATGGGCGACCTGTTCTTTTTCGGCATGTCCAACTCCTACAACCGCCTTTTTGATCGTGTTCGGCGCATACTCCGCCACGTCCAGCCCGAATTGCGCAGGCACCAGAAGGCATACTCCCCGCGCCTGGCCAAGCTTCAGCGTTCCCGCGCCGTCCTTATTAACGAATGTCTTCTCCACCGCCGCCGTAGTGGGTGTGTAGCACTCCATCACCCGGGTCAATTCAAGGTGCAGCCTGTGCAGCCGCTCCGGCTGTGAGCCCTGCCCACTGCGACAAACCCCGTTGGCCACATGGGTCAGATTGCTGCTGACCACATCAATGACCCCCCAGCCAAGGTTTCTGAGCCCAGGATCAATCCCGATTACCCGCATGCCTGCCCCGCTTTTTCCGGCACGTTAGCACAAAGAAAGAACATGCCCATAGCGTAAAGTACACAGGCACCCCCGCGTACCAAATGCACCGACATGTGCCCGCCACAGCCAGTCATAAAGCACTGTTCAAACCTGTCGGGTCAAACCTGTCGGAAACAAAATTTCCATATTTGCGAACCCGGCACCTTCCAAATCTCAGGCCAAAGCTCACGAAAGCCTGAAGCAGCAGTGCAGGATATTCCTCGAAAACGATTTTTCAGAACGCTTCATGTCTGTTTCCGACTCTCGTGACATGAAGCTTGCAGAAAATGCAACTCCGGCTTGCATTTTTCGTATTTGTCCGGGCGAGAATCCCGCCATACATGGCACTTCATGAAACGGGCTACGGCCCCCAAACACGACATACAGGAGTTGCACGATGGCATTTACATCCAACACCCGCCCGGCTCCGTTTGGGGCTATCACGATCCATAACCTGACTTCCAGGCTTGAAACGGCCTGGGCGGCAATCGTGGATTGGAACACGCAGCGCAAAACCCGTGCGCAACTGTGCAAACTGTCCGACCGCGAACTGGCTGATATTGGCCTTTACCGCGGTGCGCTGGAAAATCCGAACTTCCGCACTTAAGCGAATTCGTTCGGGCAAGGCATCCTTCTGCCTTTCCGGATGACGAACCCGCCGGGGCCTCCACCGGCGGGTTTTTCTTGTCTGTGCATCCCTCGCCAATGCGTGTGATAAGATATAGGCGTGGTTTCATGCGCCAAACCGTAGCTCTCAGCGATGCCCATACTCTGCCGCTTTGGCGGCGGCCCATTGCGCTGTTGTGCCTGATGGCCTTTTCGATGCCGCTCGCTTTTTCCACCTGGGCCGCGCTGTTAAACAATTTCGCCATCGAGGTGATTCGCTTTGATGGCTCCGATATCGGCTGGCTGCACTCGGTGCGCGAAATTCCGGGCTTTCTGGCCGTGGGCGTAATCTACGTGCTGACCTTCCTGCGCGAACAGACCCTGGCCAACCTGTCGCTTCTGCTGATGGGCCTGGCCATTGCCGTAACCGCGTGGTTTCCGACCTTCGGCGGGCTGCTGATTACGACGATGATCGGGTCCGTCGGTTTCCACTACTATGAAACAGTCAAAATGAGCCTGGAACTGCAGTGGGTCGATAAGGCCCGCGCGCCACGGGTTCTGGGCTGGCTGGTGGCCATCGGCTCCGCCGCCTCGCTGGTGGCCTACGGGGGGATCGTGTTGCTATGGAAAGCACTCGCGCTGGATTTCAGCACTGTCTACCTCGTCTCCGGCGGGGTCACGGCAATCATCACGCTCTTCTGCTGGTTCGCCTACCCGACATTCAAGGTGCCGGTTGCCCAGCACCAGAGGATGGTGCTGCGATCACGCTATTGGCTCTACTACGCCCTGCAAGCGGCCGCAGGGGCACGGCGGCAGATATTCATGGTCTTTGCCGCCTTTATGATGGTCGAACGGTTCGGGTTCGAGGTGCATGAAGTTACCGCGCTTTTTCTCATCAACTATGTCGCCAATATGGTTATTGCGCCGCTGCTCGGCCGGTTCGTGACTCTGGCGGGTGAACGCAACGCGCTGGCCTTTGAATACGTCGGGTTAATCATCGTCTTCAGCCTTTACGGCGGCATCTATATGTTTGGCTGGGGCGTGGTGCTGGCGGCAACACTATACGTCATAGATCACCTGTTCTTCGCGCTGGCCTTCGCCCAGAAAACCTATTTTCAAAAGATCGCGCACCCGGCGGACATCGCGCCGACAGCGGCGGTGGCCTTTACGATCAACCATATCGGCGCGGTACTGCTGCCCTTCATGCTGGGCTACCTTTGGTTGATCTCCCCGGCGGCCGTCTTCGGCTTTGCCGCAGGCATAACGGGGATTTCGCTGGCCCTGGCACTCATGATCCCGCGTCACCCGGCACCGGGTTGCGAAACAATCTTCACGGATCGGGCGCACGGGCCTCTGCCGGACAAATAATATGGCGGACGCAGCGTCTGAAAAAGCCCGATTCCTGACCGGTTCCACCATGCGCCACGTGGTAGTGATGACGCTGACCGGCAGCGCGGGGCTCGTCTTTATGTTTCTGGTCGATGTGGCGACGCTGTTTTGGGTATCAAAGCTGGGGGTTGAACGGTATATGGCCGCGCTCGGCTTTGCCTGGACGATCCAGTTCTTCACAATATCCACCGGCATCGGGCTGATGATTGCCACCGTGGCCCTGATCTCTCGTGCTGTTGGCCAGGGCAGGATCGGGCTTGCGCGCAGGCAGGCATCCGCCGCGCTTGTCTACAACATGATCCTGCAGGTGATCATCGCCGGGGCGGTTGTCAGCTCCCGCCACGAAATACTTGCCTTTGCCGGGGCAGAAGGGGAAACGGCAAAGGATGCGGCGCAATATCTGTTGATCTCGGTCCCTTCGCTGCCGCTGATCGCGCTGGGCATGATCGGATCTGCCGTGCTGCGGTCCATCGGCGACGCCTGTCGGTCGATGTTCGTTACCATGTCGGCGGGCCTGGTGGCCGTGATCGTGGATCCTGTCCTGATCTTTACCGCTGGCCTGGGGTTTGACGGGGCCGCCTGGGGTATTGTGATGTCCCGCTTTGCGGCAGCGCTGATCGGGCTTTGGTTTGTCCGGCACACCCATGACATGCTCGGGCAGATCACCCGGGACGATGTGCAGGCGCTGCTGCGGCCTTTTGCAGCGATTGCGATACCGGCGATTGCGACGCAGCTTGCCACGCCCTTTGGCAACTACATCCTGACAAGGGTCTTCGCCGCCTATGGCGACGGGGCCGTGGCGGGCTGGGCTGTGGTCAGTCGTGTGGCGGTGCTGGCCTTTGGCGGCATCTTTTCGCTTTCCGGCGCGATCGGCGGGATCATCGGACAGAACTACGGCGCGGGCCATCTGGACCGGGTGCGGCGCACGTTCATTGACGCGCTTATCTTCTGCGGTATCTATACGGCGATCTGCTGGGCAACACTCGCCCTCTTCCGGTACCGGATTGTCGGGATTTTCGGGCTGGAGGATGTGTCCGGGGACGTCATGTTTGCCTTCCTGCTGATCGGCTCATCCGGCTACATGTTTTCCGGCGCGATCTTCGTATCGAACGCGGCTTTCAACAATCTTGGGCGGCCACTCAACTCTGCCTTGTGCAACTGGTTGCGCGACGGGGTGCTGATGCTGCCGTGCACATATCTGCTGGGCCGCTGGCTCGCCGCCCCTGGTGTGGTATACGGCCAGGCATTGGCGGCCATGATCGTGGGCGGGGTGGCTGTGGCCTGGGCCTGGCGGTTCCTGGGACGGCTGCAGCCGCCGGCACGGGAATAGATTTCAAACCCGCCTTTTGCATGTGACGCCGGCGACAATGGCTTGTGCTATCCTGGCCGGTGCCTGTGAACTTGCATCGCCGGATTACAGATCCTGGGTGCGATGGTGCACGAAAACAAGCCGGCAGGCAGCCTGCCAAAGGTATTTGAGGCCTGTCCGCAGCTGCTTGAAAAGATCGGTTGCCTGTCCGGCCGCACACCCGGCCCTGGCCCGCGCCCCGGTTTGATTTTTCGGTGGTTTTGGGATATTTTTGACGTTTATTCTGATTTTAGTATTGACGTTGGCGTCTCCGGTTCATAGGCTTGGGGCAGAAAACCGCATCGGGATGCAGAATAATCCCCAAAAGGAAGGACTGAAACCCAACCATGACCGAATACACATACCACAACAATCACCATGCTGCTGATGGCACTCCCCTGCCTGATCAGTGGATTAACCACCCTCTTGTTCAATTTGGGGATCAGCCGGGGACCACCGGGAATGATAACCTGCGCGGGAAAGTTCTTTTTGGCTGGGCCGGGAACGACTATCTGAAAGCCAATGCAGGCAACGCATGGATTCAGGGTGGACTCGGCAATGATGTTATCGAGGGGTCTGACGGGAATGATCACCTCTATGGTGGCCCCGGCAACGACATCATTATGGGCTATCATGGCAACGATATTATAGATGGGGGTTCCGGCACTGATACTGTAGATTATCACCGCATTTCGGATGCCACCCATGAAGTTATCGTGGATTTGGCTGCAGGCTGGACCCGGTATAGTGATACCCAGCCGGATGGCTCCATAAACCACCACACCCACACCCTGCGCTCTATCGAAAATGTCATTGGCACCGAAAGGGATGATCACCTCTATGGCGACTCCGGGAATAACCGACTGGAGGGTAAAGAGGGGGATGACCGCATCTATGGTCGTGCCGGGGATGACTATATCATCTCGTATTCCGGGAATGACGTGCTGGTCGGAGGTGACGGGTCGGATACCTTTCACATTCACACTTCCCGCGATGACAACCAGATCGAGATCAACGATTTTGACTATCGTGAGGGTGACAGGCTGGAGTTTACCGGTGTGTGGTCACATTTGGATACCACATCAGGTTCCCCTGCCTTTGGTCGTTCTTGGGATACCGAGAATGGCGCACTGGTTATCAAGTCAGAGTCTGGCAACACCCGTGTAAAAATCTGGGGTGCTGAACGCTGGATGTTTGACCCGACTCAGGACCACAGGCATGATCCTGTTTATCGAGGCACAGATGGCGCGGATATACATGCAGGTTTCCGGGACCATGATGAACACTTTCATGCCTCCAAGGGTGCTGACAGGATTGATGGCGGGGCCGGTTCAGATACCTATGACCTCTCTGCGCACGACAAGTATGGCGGCTTTACAGTAAACCTCTCTGATGATTCCCAAGAGTGGGTTCAGGTGGGAGATTATAATTTCCCTTCCTCCACGCCGCATCGGGACACGATCCGGGGTATTGAGAATGTCATTGGTTCCCAAGGGAATGACTGGATAGAGGGCAACTCTGAGAACAATGTTATCAGGGGCGGTGCCGGATGGGATGTTGCCCATGGCGGTGCCGGGGATGATGTTCTTGAGGCAGAAATCATGCATGGGGGTTCCGGTGCGGATACCCTGATTCTTGGTAACGGCCATTGGGAGTATCGTATCCGGGGCTATGAACATGGCGTGGATACAATCCAGTGGTCCTTTGACATAACCAAGGCCACATCCCGGTTCGAGGGGGATGACCTTATTGTGACATCCGGTCCTTTGGATCTGGGGCCTCTGTTCGTGGGTGATCCGAGGATTAGTGTAAGGTTCGTTGACGCCAGCGAGAACTGGTTTGCAAGAGTAGAGCCTGAACCCGAAGTGGAACCTGCACCGGAACCTGAACCTGTTGTAGAACCTGCGGACGAGACGGAGAGTCCCGCCTCTTCGGAACAACCTACAGAACCAGAACCACAGGTTCCTTCTTATAATCCAGTGGCAAGAATCCCGGACTCGACTGACGGGTTCAATATCGTAGACGGGAGGAATCCTGCCGAGGTTACTGGCGCACAGGAACTTTCCGGCACCAATAGAAAGGACTGGATCAGGGGTTCCGATGGCAAGGATGTCCTGCGCGGCAACTCTGG
This sequence comes from Paracoccaceae bacterium, assembly GCA_014323795.1. GTDB lineage: Bacteria > Pseudomonadota > Alphaproteobacteria > Rhodobacterales > Rhodobacteraceae > Amylibacter. The sequence continues at coordinate 38,138 of JACONK010000037.1, forward strand.
CCGGGATTACCTTGAAGGTTCTGGCGGGGATGATTTCCTGTCCGGCGGTAATGCCCGTGACTGGCTTGTTGGGGGTCGCGGAGGTGATCGTCTTCAAGGCGGAAAACAGGATGATATTCTGACCGGGAATCAGGGCCGGGATACCTTTGTGTTCAAGGCCAAGCATGGCCGGGATATTGTCACCGATTTCTTTGTCGGGAAGGATACCCTTGAACTGCAGGGCGTGGAGTTCTCTGATCTGACGATAAAGAAATGGGCCAAGGGCACTGGTGCGCGGGTGGAATGGGACGAGGGAGTGATCTATCTGGAGGGTGTCCAAAGGGATAGCCTGACAGAGGATTCTTTCGAGTTTGTGTGAGTAACCAAAGAAACAAAAGAGGGGTATCTTTCGAGGTGCCCCTCCAACAATCTTAAGAAAGGAGACACACCAGACATGTCTAACCGTTGGAACATTGAAGCAACAAACATTGTGGATTATGTTTGGGGGCACTCTTTAAACGAAATAAAAAGGGATTATGCTAAAGCCATCTTGGGTGAATACTCCGAGATTCAAGAGATATTTGAAAATGAACAATTTCATGATATACACGTTCCTCAGCTTATAGCTTATAGACCCCAAACCAAATGGGAATCTTATGACAAGGACAATGACGACCTTGTAATCACTTTCGATTTGGATGACATTATTGTATCCCATGGCGGGGAAGATTTTATTTTCACTCATGGTGGTGATGACGTTATTACGACCAACACTGGCAAAGCATTTATTGATGCTGGAACAGGGAGCGACAGAATAACTACAACCAGTGGACCTGTGACATTATATTTTGCAGAGGGTCATGGCCACGATAAAGTGCACAAGTATTATCCTCCGTCAGCTACTGCATTTGTTGAAGCACCATCTTCGAATAATGGATATGTCGATTGGAACTTTGCCCATTTGTTTACAATCGATGGTCAACCCGTTGAACCAAATTATGAACCGAGGGCAATCGTTTTGGATTTCGATTTGGCCAGACCGGGTAGACTAAACCGGATAGAATCCGATCTGGAACTGATTAAGGAACACAGGAATGAAAATGGCCTGAAATGGAAAGATATTACAGACACCACATACACCTTGGAAGATGCTGTAGTGTTAGAAGAAGGTTGGATTTCTGAGGTTGACGGTCTTTCCAACAGAACCCGTAAGTTTATCGAAAGTCATTGGCACTGAGATAATTGGGTGGGACTAAAGAATGAGTTCTATAACGAAAACAGGAATTATCCTGACAATGCTCCAGTAGAGTTCCATGGCAGATATTTGGATTGGCTGGAAAATGAGTTAATTGATGCCGCCCACTTTGAAGAACTTGAGATAACCAATACTTATCGTAAAAACGGAGAACTTAAAGGTGTAAAAATAGCGGGTTACGATGAGGATAGTTCTATAGAGCTTATTAACGGGCAATCCGCACGGCATTGGACTCAATTTGAAGCAGATGATATATACGCCGATTGGTTTGTGTTTAAGGATGAAGTTGACCAATATTTGGAGATTGCTTGATGGATGCGGAGCCTAGAAATACACCTTTGGAAGACGGGTTCCCTGAAGTAACCCTTAGGGACGGGACTTCACTGGAAGAAATGCTTTCTGAACTCCCTCCCGAACGGTTAGAGAAGATCAAAGAAGAAGCCGAGAGGTTACATCAAGCGTATAAAATGCAGAAACTAACTGAAAGGTTTATGGATCGTATGAAAGAAGTAGAAAATCCTGTCAAGGGTGAAGAAATCAGGAGCTATCAAAAGACATGGAAGCAGGAGGTCTTTGGATAGAACATAAAAGAGGTAGATATTATCTTTACTGCCCAAAAGATACATTTTGGAAATGTCCGGGTTAGCAGATGAGATGCGCACAGATTTGGGAATCGTGACAAACAAGGTTGAACAGGCAGCACAGCAGATACACTACAGACCGTGCGCCCCGCCCGGTACCACCCCGAAAAAAAATCAACAAAACCTGATTAGGAGAAAAACCATGACGACCAAAACCGACCAGATCATCAACGCTCTTTGCAAGGAAATCGCCAACGGAAAGTTGCGCGACCCCCTGTCAGAAATAATCGCGGATATTCTGAAAGGTGATGATGCCGCACACACGCCCCCTGCGGGTGTTGGGCCACAGCCCCGCCTTGAAACGCGGCCCGGACTCGGTTTCGGCGGGTATGGTGGCCAATCCGCGACACCGACCCAGGAAATCACCGAAGAACAGGCCGACCTGCTGGCTGAAGGTATTGTCGATGCATTGAACGATCATGAAAGGAAAGAACTGAAACGCTTCATCAATGTCGGGGGGGCCGGGTTGCCGAGAGAGCTTGATATTCACATGCTCCGGGTATTCAAAAATACCTATCGCCGGTTTGCGACAGAAAACGAAAAGTCCTCTATCCGAAAAGCAATCGCGGTGAAAGGCAGGGCCTGATGCCCGGCCGTGTGGGCATGGTCTGCGTATTTGCTGCGGTGGCCGGCCCGTTCTTTACCCGGTTTCATTGTGTGCGGCACGGTGCGGGTTTCGGGCGTGTTAAAGCCGCACCGAGGGGCACAGGTTTCGGCAGCGGAATACCATCAATACGCCCGAAAACGCCGGAAGGGGCGGGCATGTATCCTCCGGCCTGACCGTGTGCCCTGGTTGCGCTGCAAAAGGTCCCTCGCCTTGGGGGGCCGGTCGTCCGCCATAACAGCAGTCATATCTGCCATACAGTGGTGTAGAATGGATACAATCCCCGACTCGCCCTGACAGGTGAAAAGGAAGCGTCAGCGCACGAGCGGTTGCAATTTCCCGCGCGCGGATACCGGCATCGGCACGGATTTGAGTCCTTGACGGCGCACATGGACGTGAACGAAGCGTCCCTCGGCGGCGGCTGTTTGCACATCATTGCGGAAGATCCCGATCTGCCAGACCACGCTGGACCGGCCAAGATGTTCAATTCGCATGCCGGCATGGATCACGTCGGGAAAGACGATTTCCGCATGATATTTGCAAGCGGTCTCCGCAACGATGAAGACTATCTCCGGATGTTTCAGCTGCAGAAGCCCATTATCCAAAAGCCAGCCGTTCACAGCTGTGTCAAACATCAGATAGTGAACCGCGTTGTTGACATGGCCGTAGACATCATTGTCGTTCCAGCGTGTCTGAAGCGTACGAAAAACCACGTAATCCGAACGGGTTGCCGGGGGTTTGTGTGCCATCAGAAAGCCGCCCGGTAGATGCTGCGCGCCGCGGTCTCATCCATCTGCCGCGGGTTATTCTGTAGCAGCCGCGTCTGGTTCATCGCGGCGCGGGCCATCATGGGAATGTCGTCTTCGCGGATACCGACATCTCGCAGATGCTGCTGCAAGCCGCAATGCTGACTGAGCCGTGCCAGTTCGTCCACAAAAGCGGCAGCGGCCTCCTGCCCTTTGATTCCTTCGAGTTCGGGGAAGGTGATCGGCGCAAGTTCCGCGTAGGCACCCGGGTGCGTAACGCAGTTGAACCGCAGCACATGCGGCAGCACAAGCGCGTTTGACAGGCCATGCGGCACCTTGAAATACCCCCCGATGGGATACGCCAGCGCATGCACCGCCGCGACCGGTGAATTCGCGAAAGCCTGGCCGGCGAGCATGGAGCCGAGAAGCATATCCGCCCGTGCGGCCTGATTCCCGCCGTCGTGCACGGCGGTTTCCACCGCAGCCCCCAGGCACCGCAGGGCCTCACATGCCAGGGCGCGGCTCAAGGGATTGTTGTTAGGGCTGGCGGATGCGTATGCCTCAATCGCATGGACCATCGCGTCAATGCCTGTGGCAGCAGTGATATGTGATGGCAGACCGTAGGTGAGTTCCGGATCCAGAAGTGCCACATCCGGCAGTAGCCAGGGGGAAACAACGCCGATCTTTTCTGACGTGCCGGTGGTGACGATGGATACCATGGTAACCTCTGCCCCTGTGCCAGCGGTTGTCGGCACAAGGATCAGCGGCAGACGTGGACCCTGCGTGTTTCCAACGCCGTACATATCAGCCAATTTTTCCTGTCCCGTCGCCAGCACCGCGACAAGCTTGGCCACGTCAAGCGACGACCCGCCGCCAACGCCCACCACGCCAGTGGCCCCCGCTGCGCGGGCGGCATCCGTGGCGGCCTGCACCACGCTTTCGGGCGGATCAGCCATCACGTCAGGGAAGACAGAAACGGAAAGCCCCGCAGCCGCCAGCATATTGGTCGCACGCACTGCGATGCCGGTTTCAACCAGCCCGGGATCGGTGATCAGCAGAACCGGCCCGGACATCCGCCCGGTGGCCAGTACGCCAAGATCCGCCAGTTTGCCCGCGCCAAACACGATACTGCCAGGGGTGTTGAATGTGAATGGGTTCATGAACACTGTCACCCGTTGTACCCGCATTGCCAGGCAGATTGTTGCGCCCGCACCGGCACTTTACAAGGAACATTTCGGGTGCTTGTCTGCCCCAAAACAACGGAGGCTGACGATGATTAACGATGTGCTCGCCGCCACAATCGGGCAAGATATCGGCGTGACGGAATGGGTGAAAATAGACCAGCCCCGCATCGATGCTTTCGCAGATGTGACCGGGAATCATCAGTGGATCCACGTTGACCCCGCCAGGGCCGCCCAAACTGCCTTCGGTGTCACGATTGACCACGGGTTCCTGTGACGCTTTCGCTCGCCTCCTGGTTCGCCCGTGGGGCGTTGCCCGTGACCGAAGGCCAGGTAATGGGCATCATCAATTATGGTTTTAACAAGTTGCGGTTTCTGAACCCGGTGGTCGCCAGCGACCGGGTGCGCGGGCGGTTCGTGATGGATGCGGTTGAAAAGAAAGGAAACAACCGGCTTTTGCGTACAACCCGACTGACAGTAGAGATTGACGGAAAGGACATCCCTGTACTCGCCAAGACTTCAAAGAAGATCGCGGACATCAGGAACAACTGGCAGCATCATGTCTCCAAGGAAATATCTTCCAAGGCTTACTCTGTTCTTGTTGAAAAGATTGATGTGAAGAGTATGACGAAATCCGCAAGGAAACTTGTAAAGAAGAATTCTGACAGCAGCCTTAAGAACAAAAATGTGAAGAATCGTTCGGTTTTGGAAACCGGATGGTATACCATAGAAGGCATGCTGAAATACAAGTCCGGCAGTCTTGTAAATGTTAAGACAGCCGCCTCTGCTGATCCTGATAAAAGGAAAACCGGCGTCAATGCAGCAAAAGAAATTCTTACCCTTGGCAAGAAGATTCTTAAGAAGTGAGGAATGGAGATTCCGATGAAAAAAGACATGATAAAAGAACTGTTGGAAGTGGAAGAACTGTCAGAAGCAGATGAAATGACAGGACTCACCGACTATCAGACTTTTGAGACCGAAGTTGCCGAACTGCTTTACAAGTGTCATTATTACAATTCCATATCGGAATATGTGAACATCGGCATATGGAAAATGCTTAAGCAATTCAGTCTCGTGGAATCATCGGATGAAGCTGACAACGATTCCAGTGTTTTCCATGTCATAGACGGGTTTCTGACGGCCCGTGGCCTGCGCTTCCTTGCTCACAAGTATAACGGCAAGGAAACGATGTCCACCTACATCAAGAAGGTGTACAATAACAAGGTGCAACCTTCCAAAACCATGGAGGAATTCGGGATTGTTTCTGAAATCCTGAAATTTGACGGGCTTTTGACGAAGGCGCGACAATTTGTCGATACCCTGGACAGCATAAGATACAGCAACTTGAAAAACATAATCGTTGAGTTGGACATGTTCGAGCGTCCTTATATCGAGTCGCGTATGAAGCTTAAAATCCCCAAGCTTCCCTGCGCCGATACCTGGACGGTTGTTGATGTGGATGAAACATACCTGACGATAGCCACGGCTGTTAATGATAACAAAAGTGTGGCAGTCAAGGTATTCCGTTTACCCGATCTGTATGATACATACTTTGGTCGGGGTATCCTGTTCAGTGACGGCTCCGCCGCTATCATAGACTATCACCCGCGTTGTAAGGGATGGGAAGTGACGGATGAAGACCGGTATAGGGCGGTCTTGTCTGATGCCGGATCGATAGATGTTTACGGGGTTGAAGCGGAGGTGGGGAAGCCTGTCGGTGAGTAGCCGGGAATGGCGGTGTTTTCCTGCTGTGGCCCCGGAAAGGGCAAGGCCTGAATATTGATTTTATGTATTGGCAGGATATGGATCACACCCTGCACCGGATCGGGTATCTTTGGCGAATACATGACTATCCGCGTACCAGTGCGGGCTTCAAATCCGGCGGTGCGGACAGCAACAATTACAATTTGCGCGAAATCAGCCGGGATTTTCCCCAAACGATCCACATGCGCTGCCGAAACCCGCCGAGGGGCTGATTATGGCGCGGGGTTCCCCGGATCAGGCGGTTTCCGGCGCACATGTAAAGAATTCGCAGCTTCTGCCCGGGCCAAATTACTGCTAAATCGCCTCGGGACTGTAAGCAGGAGGCCCGGATGCCAACACGCCGCGTATTTATTGCACAATCGCTTTCAATTCTGGCAGTGCCTGCCATCGCGCAAACGTCACAAACCCCGGCCACGGCATCGAACGCCCCTAACCGGGTAATCCGCAACATCTCCGGCTTTCGGACACACAATTGGCGGGATCATTTCCCCACGCTCGACAAGGTGTCGATCCTGTGTGATACTTCTTCCCGCTCTTTGCATTACTGGAATCCGAACGGCGATTTTCGGCTTTATGCAACATCCGTTCCCCAAACCGATCAGCTGACGCGCCGCGGCTACACCTTCGTCGTGCGCAAGCGGGTGGCCCCGGACTGGACGCCAACCGCAGACATGCGCGAGCGCGACCCTTCCCTGCCCGCCCACATGCCGCCGGGCCCGGATAATCCCCTGGGCACCCATGCGATATACCTTGGCTGGACATCTTATCTGATCCACGGCACCCATGACACGCGCAAGATCGGGCGGCGCAGCAGTTCAGGCTGCATAGGACTCTACAATGAAAAGATTGCCGAACTTTTTGAGATCACGCCCGTGGGTGCGCAGGTGCGCATCATCTGAAAGAATAAGCCGTTGCCGATCCGGGGGTACGCTACCGGCATGGCGGCGGGGACTATGCGCTGACCCCTCCCCTTGGCGGTCTCGTGCAGCCGTTGGTCGCCGAGTGATTGCCGGAAAATCCGGAAACGGAAGCGCAGGCTGAAGAACCTGCTTGATGTCACAGGGATCCTGGCGCAGCCGGACGCACGTTCTGCCCCCTCTGTGCCGCGTGAACAGCTGTTGCACCAACGCCTATGTCCTGTCCCGGCCACCAGGGCATCATTGCCTGCCGGATGTCCCGAACGGCTTCTGCCTCTTCAACAACATCACCCTCGGGGTGGAGGAGGTTTTCGCCCGTAAATCTGCCGAACGCATCGCCGTCATTGACCGGGATGTGCACCACGGTAACGGGACAGAGGTACTTTATCATGATCGCGCCGATGTGCTGACACTTTCCATACGTCAGGAGCGAAACTACCCGCCGGATACCGGGGATTTCGCCGCCTCCGGTGCCGGCGATGGAGCCAACATTTAATATTCCCCCTGCCGCCGGGCTGTGGGCATCAGGCCTATCCGGAGGTGACGGGACGTATCTTTATTCCCGCACTGCGGAACTTCTGCCCGGACCTGATGGTTGTGGCCTGCGGCCTTGACGTCTCTGCCCTTGATCCGCTGGCCCATATGTATGCCTCCTTGTTCGGCGAAAGTCTTCGGGAGACATGACCCGCGTGGTGATGGAAATAGAGCCGTTAGCGGGAGATACTGTTATGGCGGCAGACCCGATGGCCGAAACTTTGCAGGGCCGACACGCCCGGGAAAGCGGCTGTGGCATTTCAGTCCGGGTTGATTGGGCAAATGGCGGGGGGTGCTGCCCTTCTAACACGCCGCCGCGCCGGATTTTCGCTTTCAAGGGGTGTCTGCAGGCGTACTTTCCAATCCCGCCCCTTGCGCCTTGTCGTGGTGCAGCGTAACCATATTCTGACACCCGGACTGAAGGGGAAGCTCCATGCAAAAAATCTACAAATCCGCAGCAGAGGCACTCGACGGCCTGTTGCACGACGGTATGTTCATCGCCGCAGGCGGATTCGGGCTCTGCGGCATCCCGGAACTGCTGCTGCAATCTATCAAAGAGGCAGGCACCAGGGATCTCACGTTTGCGTCAAACAATGCCGGCGTCGATGACTTTGGCATCGGCATCCTGCTGCAGACGCGCCAGGTCAGAAAGATGATTTCGTCCTACGTCGGCGAAAACGCGGAATTTATGCGCCAATACCTGGCGGGCGAGCTGGAGCTGGAATTCAACCCGCAAGGCACCCTGGCAGAACGCATGCGCGCAGGCGGGGCGGGTATCCCCGGGTTCTATACTGCCACCGGCGTAGGCACGGTGATTGCCGAGGGCAAAGAGATCAAAAACTTCAATGGCAAGGACTACATCATGGAAACCGGCCTGTTCGCCGATCTATCCATCGTGAAGGCCTGGAAAGCGGATGACACCGGCAACCTTGTCTTTCGCAAGACCGCCCGCAACTTCAACCCGCCGGCTGCCATGTGCGGCAAGGTCTGCGTGGCAGAAGTGGAAGAGATTGTGCCGTGCGGGTCACTTGACCCGGACATGATCCACCTGCCGGGCATCTACGTGCATCGCCTGATCCAGGGCGACCACGAAAAGCGGATCGAACAACGCACGATCCGGGCTGCCTGAACCGGTGCCCCTGCTGCAAGGTATTCCCCCATCGGTCCGGGCGCGGATATTGCCGCAACCCCGGGGGTCTGCCGCACCACGCCGGGCCCTGGCAGAGAACCACGTCCCTGTGCCGGTCAGGCAGAACCGCGGCATGTGTAAGCCGCACGTCAAAGACCCGGACAGATTTCCAATTTTCTTCGGCACAGAGGCCGAACAGACAGGAGGTATATGATGCCCTGGGATCGCAATCAGATGGCCGCACGGGCGGCGCGGGAACTGGAAGACGGTATGTATGTGAACCTCGGCATCGGGATCCCGACACTGGTGGCAAACTATGTGGGTGACAAAGACATCACGCTGCAGTCAGAAAACGGCATGCTGGGGATGGGCCCCTTTCCGTTAGAAGGCGCAGAGGATCCTGACCTGATCAACGCGGGCAAGCAGACGATCACCGAACTGAACCGCACCGCCTATTTCGACAGTGCCATGTCGTTTGGCATGATCCGTGGCGGCAAGATCGCAGCGGCTGTTCTGGGAGCCATGGAGGTTGCAGAAAACGGGGATCTCGCGAACTGGATGATCCCGGGCAAGCTCGTCAAGGGCATGGGCGGTGCGATGGATCTCGTTGCCGGTGTCGGCCGGGTGATTGTGGTGATGGACCATCAGAACAAGCAGGGGAAATCCAAGGTTCTGAAACAATGCACCCTGCCCCTGACAGGCAAAGGGGTGGTGGACCTGATCATCACCAGCCTTGGTGTGCTAAAGGTTGCGGATGGCGGATTGAAGATCATCGAACTGGCCGACGGCGTATCAGAAGAGGACATGCGGGCGGCCACGGAAGCGACCATCGTTTAGTGTTGACAACCTTTTGCCAGCTTTCCTTTATACCCGATTCCGCCGGATAGCCAGGCCGCCGATCAGGGCAACATGCCCTCACACCCCAAGTTTCGCTTTCAGGTATTCCATACCCCGGTTTCCTTTGATAGAGTTGCAATTCCCGCACAGCAATTGCAGGTTGTCAATGTGATCTGTCCCGCCCTGACCGCTGGCGATGATGTGATCGATGGTTAGATTCTGCGGTTTGAAATGAGTGTTGCAGCCGGTGCAATAACCTCCCTGTGCGCCATATAAAGCCTCCCTGTTGTCAGGATGGTTATACCTTGGCATACTGCCGAGGTCTGTGCGCTGCGGGATGTCAGTCCGGCATATCGCCCCGCCAAACAGGGGAAAGTCACCCCTGATTCTTCGATCTACAAGTTCAACCGCCTTTGCAGAAAGGTCTATCCCTGCCCATTGGCGATTCAGCCTGTTGGCTGCCACCAGCGATGTGGCACAGCCGCAGAACGGATCGAAGACCAGATCACCTTCGTTACTGGACGCTTTGATAATGCGGTCTAACAGCGCAAGGGGTGTCTGTGTGGGATAGCCAACATACTCTATCCTGGATTGAACGGTTTGCCCTATATCCGTCCACCACGAAGGTACAGGTCTCCCTCGACTTTCATCAAGATAGGTGCGCCTTCCTTTGAATTCTTTGTAGGAACGTCCGTTTTCATCTTTTTTGGAAAATTTGGCAATTTGTTTATCATTCAAGTCTGTGTATTGATGATTAAATACACCTTCCAAGTTTTTTCTATAATAAAAAATAATATCATGCTTTTTATGGAAACCAAAATTTGGAGCTTTCCCTTTCGGAGGATAACACCAAATAATTTCATTCATGAAATTCTCACGCCCGAATATCCCATCCATCATGATTTTCAGGTAATGACTCATGGTTGGATCACAATGCAGGTAAATACTTCCCGAGGGCTTCAGGATACGCTTCATTTCGATCAGCCGTGCAGCCATGTAAACCAGGTAAGATTTATCGCTATCACTCATGGCAGCCTGAATTGCCCGCCACAGACTGGGATGTTTTTCCTCAATCAGGTTCAGCCAGGCGACATCAATATCATTTAGGGACCAGGTATCCTTGAATGCAGCACCGGCGGCTGTTGAACCTACGGGTGCTGCATAATTTGCGTTGGAATTGAAAGGCGGGTCCAGATAGATCAGGTCTATGCAATCGGAGTTCATCCCCCGCATAATAGGAAGGTTGTCACCGGTCCAGACGGTGCCGGATTTGAAATTGGGGGGGGTAGGATCTGGCATCAGATAAATTTTTATTTCAAACACCGGTTCAGATTGGGCAAATCACGCCGGTACCGCCGATCCCGCAATATCCGTTCGGGTTCCTGGCCAAGTACTGCTGGTGGTAGTCCTCGGCATAGAACATTTCCGGTGCCTCCAGGATTTCCGTTGTGATCACGCCATAACCCCGTTCCGTCAGGCGCGGCTGCATTGCAGACTTCGTGGCCTCCGCTGCCGTACGCTGCGCATTGGAATAGATGTAGATACCGGACCGATACTGTGTGCCGTGGTCGTTGCCCTGGCGCATACCCTGGGTCGGGTCGTGGCCTTCCCAAAACACTTTCAGCAGGTCTTCGTAGGAAATCCCGGCCGGGTCGTAGATGACACGGACAACCTCGTTATGGCCGGTCCGGCCGGTGCAGACCTCCTCGTAGGTGGGATTGGGTGTGTGCCCGGCAGCGTAGCCGACGGCGGTGACCCGGACGCCGTTGCACCCCCAGAACATGCGTTCCGCCCCCCAGAAACAACCCATACCGAACATGGCCTGTTCCAGGCCGTTCGGTATCGGACCCTTCAGCGGGTGCCCGTTCACAAAGTGTGTGGAAGCGGTCGGTATCGGGTCAGGACGCCCGGGCAGGGCATCTGCCGGGTCAGGAATAGTGGCGGGCTTAAGGGAGAAGAACATTTATTCCGCAGCCGCCGGCTTATCCTGCGTCCGCATCCTGAAATCCGACGCCGCGTGACGCTCGCGCAATTGTTCCTCCAATGGGCCGGAGACGCGGTTAACCATGCGCCCGCGAATAACTGCCGGGCGGGCGGCAATCTCATCCGTCCACCGCCGGATATTCCTGTACTCGTCCACAGCCAGGAAAGTGCCCGCGTCATTATATATCTTGCCTTGAACGAGCACACCATACCACGGCCAGATGGCCATATCAGCGATGGAATAGTCGTCACCCGCGATGAATCGTTTGCCGGCGAGCTCCCGGTTGAGCACATCCAGCTGGCGCTTCACTTCCATGGCGTAGCGGTTAATCGGGTATTCGTATTTTTCTGGCGCATAGGCGTAGAAATGCCCGAAACCGCCGCCGAGGAAGGGGGCGGCACCCATCTGCCAGAAAAGCCAGTTTATAACCTCGGCGCGATTTTCAGCAGGCAGGAAGGTCCCGTATTTTTCGGCAAGGTAGACCAGGATTGACCCGCTCTCAAAAACCCGCGTACCGGTGGAATGGTCAAACATCGCGGGGATTTTGGAGTTGGGATTGAGGCCGACAAAACCGGAGCCGAATTGATCCCCTGCGCCGATATCAATCAGCCAGGCATCGTATTCAGCGTCGTGTCCTGCTTCAAGCAGTTCTTCCAGCATCACGGTCACTTTCACGCCGTTGGGCGTGGCGAGGCTGTAGAGCTGCAGCGGGTGGTCGCCCTGCGGCAGATCCTTGTCCTGTGTCGGACCGGCAACGGGCCGGTTGATGGAGGCAAATTTACCGCCGGATTCCTGATCCCAGGTCCAGACTTTCGGCGGGGTATAGGTGGGATCGCCCATAGAGTACGTCCTTCGGGTATGTGTCCGTTGGCAGGAGAAACTAAGCCGCGGGGGCGCAGGGGCAAGTGCGGGCGGAGGCCAATCTTCCTTTCCGGGAACATTTATGATAAGAATCCTGTAATGTATAATCATGGAAACGGGGAACCCGGATGAAACATATGTGCGCAGCCGCCCTGGCGGCGGTGATCATGGCAGCGACAGGGGCGGCGGTGCTCAGCAGTGCCGAGGCAGTGCGTGCCTTGACAAAAGCGGGCGCAAACGTGGATGCGCAGGCGGAGAACGGCACCACGCCTCTTGCTCTGGCGAACCGATACGGCGGGCCGGGGGTGGCGCAGGCCCTGCGGGACGCGGGCGCACGGGAGTGAGGCAAAGACAGACACACCCGGTGCCTGGCCAACGCGGGGCAGTTGGCCATGCGTAAAGACCGCGCCGCCAGCCAGGAACTCTGCCTTGATCCGGACGGCGGCCTGCCCCGGCTTTTGGAAATCATGGCCCGCCTGCGTGACCGGGACACCGGATGCCCCTGGGATATCGAACAGACCTGCGCCACAATCGCGCCTTACACCATTGAGGAGGCCTATGAGGTCGCGGATGCCATCGCCCGGGGTGATATGGGTGCCCTGGAAGGTGAACTGGGCGATCTGCTGCTGCAGGTGGTCTATTTTTCACAGATGGGGGCGGAAGACGGGCATTTCACCTTCGACAGCGTCGTGAACGGCGTGGCCGACAAGATGGTTGCACGGCATCCGCATATCTTTGACGATGAAAACCGGGATAAATCAGCACATCAGCAGACCGCGGATTGGGAGAAACTCAAAGCGGCGGAACGGGCGGCAAACGGGCCGTCCCGCACACTTGATGGCGTAGCGTCCGGCCTGCCGGGCATGACGCGGGCAGTGAAACTGCAGAAACGGGCGGCGCGGGTGGGATTTGACTGGCCGGAAATCGGCGAAGTCCTGGATAAGATCGCCGAAGAAGCGCGGGAATTGGCAGCAGAGGACGACCCGGCCAGGCAGGCGGAGGAATTCGGCGACCTGATGTTCGGGATGGCTAACCTTGCCCGGTGGCTGAAGATCGACCCGGAGGAGGCCCTGCGTACCGCCAACGCCAGGTTTACCCGGAGGTTTGAGCATATCGAGGATGCGCTGGCGGCGGCAGGGCGAACCCCGGCGGAAAGCGATTTGGTGGAGATGGAAGCCCTTTGGAACGCAGCCAAGCGGGCGGGCAAATGACCCGGCCTGTTATCATCGATACGGACCCTGGCCAGGATGATGCGGTGGCGATTCTGCTGGCACTGGCGTCGCCGGAGCTTGACGTGCGCGGCATAACCTGCGTGGCCGGAAATGTGCCCTTGCCGCTGACATCGCTGAACGCACGAAAGGTCGTGGATCTGACAGGTAAGGATGTGCCGGTATATGCTGGCTGCGCTGCGCCGCTGGATCGCCCACTGGTCACGGCAGAATACGTGCATGGGCGCACCGGGCTTGATGGTCCGGCATTGCCGGTGCCGGTAACACCCTTGCAGGATATTCACGCGGTGGACTTTCTCATCGATGCGGTGAAGGCTACGCCGGGCATCACGCTCTGCCCCCTGGGGCCGCTGACGAACATTGCAACGGCCCTGACCCGTGCGCCCGGAATTGTACGGAATATCAAAGAGATAGTCATGATGGGCGGCGGATATTTTGAACAGGGTAACATCACGCCATCGGCGGAGTTCAATATCCATGTGGACCCGACGGCGGCTGATATCGTGCTGCGCTCGGGGGCGCAGGTGACAGTGCTGCCCCTCGATTGCACCCACCAGGCCCTGACAACGCGACCGCGGCTGGAGGCATTGCGCCGCCTGGGCAACCGGGCTGGCGTGGTGGTGGCGGAACTGGCGGATTTCTTTGAACGCTACGACAAGGAAAAATACGGCACCGATGGCGCGCCGCTTCACGACCCTTGCGTGATCGCATGGCTGCTGCGCCCCGAACTTTTTGTGGCCCGGGAGGTACATGTGACAGTTGACACACGGGAGGGCCTGACGCTGGGGGCCACGGTGGTGGACTACTGGCGCGTGACCGACAGGGGGCCGAACGTCACCTGGGTGCGTGGAATCAATGCTGACGGGTTCTTCGCGCTGTTGGGTGAAAGGCTGGCACGATTACCGTAGTCGCAGCGCATCCCCAAGCCTGCCCTGGGATATCGCGGCCCCGGAGGGGGCGCAGGGGTTGAAGCCGAAGAGGCCCGGGAAGGTGACAGGCTGAAGGTCAAAACAAAAGCCGGAAAACGCCGAACCGCCGGAGTCGCTATCCGGATAGCAAATGAGAAGAACTCAAATAAAAACCCTTTCAAACACCATCGCTTTCGTCTTGGAGATGTTTAATGCAGGTTATGGACTAATTGCATTTTTAGCTCTAATAGTGTCGTTTACAGCACTGCGGTTAAGCACCAGGAGGCCAGACATATTTCCTTCTATAGATATTATGTATGGCTTTGTGGTTTGTTTCAGTATAAAAAATACATGTAACGGATGGGCTAATAAAGTAAAACTTAAAGTTCGTTTTCTAAAGGAAAACGAAGAAGAGATAGATTATAATACTATATATGGTGATTTAAAATGTTACATAGACAAAATAAAACACCTTGATGAAGCAGGTACTATGCATCCGGGGCAGGAAATAAAACGAATTTTGGGCGGACATGTTGATCTAGGAGAACTTGTTGAAAAAAACAGGGTATCTAAAATTGAGGTTGTAATAAAATACGGGCTATTTCGCAGATTTTTTCCTAATAAAAAGTATGTTGATATGGCTATTCTTTTAGGCCAGCCTTTAGAAACTCCTCCTGAAGAACGTCTGGTTAAGGCAATTAATCATCTTGCCAAGAAAATAGACCGATTTCCTAAACCTTGAACAAGGTAACAACGAAACGTGGAACTTCGTGGTTTCCGTCACCGGGCAGCACCATGTCTGGCGATGCAGCACCGGAATCGCTGTCCGGCACCAGACGAAAGGCGCATGCCATGAAATTGAAACGCGGATCAACCCTGCTGAAAAGAGGTCCGGGGTCACACCTGCGGCACCTGCCCCTTCGAAACAAGGCCGCACCATTGCCGGGTCAAGGATTGTTGATCCGATGGCGGTTCCGCGCACTGTATAGTGCAGGCAAAGGGAAGCCCGCCCGGTTTGTCCCCACCTCAACGTATTGCCGATCCCGGGGTGCCCCGGCGGCGGCACCCGTTGCTCAAACCAGGGGCACAATCGGATAACGACGACGGCGGATTCGCCCCGAGTGCGCCCTGCCACATCCATCCACAGAATGTGCCCCGGGGCAAGCCTGCCCGACAGAACATAACAGGCCCCGCATCGGCTGCCGTCCCCGGCACGGGTCAGCCTGTGAATGCCGGTGAACGTCGGGACGATCAGGCGGCACGGCCCAGCAGCACGTCATCTACCCGTTTCCGGGCCTTGACCTCATCCATGCCATCCACGGCAGCGATTTCGCGGGTCAGGTGCTCCAGCGCGGATTCGTAAAGCTGCCGTTCGGAATAGCTCTGTTCGCGCTGATCATCCTTGCGGTGCAGGTCGCGAACAACCTCTGCAATTGCGATCAGATCACCGGAGTTGATCTTCTGCTCATACTCTTGCGCCCGGCGAGACCACATGGCACGCTTCACCCGCGCACGGCCCTTAAGCGTGGTCAGGGCCTTGGCCACCATATCCGGAGAACTTAGCTCACGCATTCCGATGCTCCTCGCCTTTGCGGTCGGCACCCGCAGGGTCATCTTGTCCTTTTCAAAGGCGATCACGAAAAACTCCGTAGAGATGCCAACGATCTCTTGCACTTCGATATTTATGATCTTGCCGACGCCATGGGCGGGGTAGACAACAAAGTCGTTCGGGCTGAATTCTGAATCCTTTTTTTTCTTCCTCGCCATGCGAATATCCCATCCTTTTCTGGCCGCCGTATCCCCGATTTCAGAGGGCAAAACCGGATCCTGGCAGATGGCTGCCCGGGCCCGGCTTTGTGCGTATCGCTGCGGAAACCCCATCGGGCACACGCAGTCAGCGGATTACCTCCCGGCTCTGATATCAATACAGGTTATCACAAAATCAACCCTGTTCCCGGCCCCTTGTCAATACAAGCCTTTTCAGGGGGGCGGCGCGATATGTGCCTAACCGCCCTGGCCCGGTTCAGGGCTAAAGTATTTTTCAAATTTACCCTGCTCGCCAGCGCGTTCATCCGCTTCCGGCAGAGGATCAATCCTGGTGATCAGGTTAGGCCATTTTTCCGCGTATTCGCGATTGATTTCCAGCCATTTTTCCATACCCGGTTCGGTATCCGGGCGGATCGCGTCGACCGGGCATTCCGGCTCACACACACCACAATCGATGCATTCGTCAGGGTGGATCACAAGCATATTCTCCCCCTCGTAGAAGCAATCTACGGGGCAGACATCAACACAATCCGTATGTTTGCATGCAATGCAACTTTCAATTACCACATAGGTCATGGGAGCCTCTTGAACACATATGCGGACATTTATAGAAGCGTTTCCGGCCTACCGCCAATAAAAATGCACCGGGTTGCCGACATCACATGAAGCAGCTGTGGTGCCCCGGGCGGGGTGCCCGCATGCATAGTCAACACGTGGTGATCGCGGCAAATCTTTGCCGTACTGCGCTTCCATGGGATGGTCGATCCAGGATCGGGCCGGTTAATCCTGTGCCGATACCGGGTTGAGGCCCGTCCGGCGCGGTCCGGTGCCGTGCCACAGAGCCAAAGATATTACCGTGCGGATCCGGCACCCATGGGAAAGGAAAGCGTGTCATCGGCAACTGTCTTTGCGGCCAGCGTCCGGGGTGATCAATCATGATTTGCTTTTCAAAGCGGCGAGTGCGGCGAAGGGGTTATCGGGATCAACCTGCTTTTCCTTGCGCCTGGGAAAAAATCTTGCGGTGTCGGGGTTTTCACACGGTTTGACCCGGGCCTTTCGCTTACCGCCCGGCTTGTGGCCCTGGTTGGCAAAGCGTTTCCACCCGCCCCGGCAAAAGATGTAAAATACCTCTGATTCCGGGGCGGTGTCTGCCGCCTCTGCGGTCAGGTTGCTGTCCGGTTGGCTGGCCGCATCTTCGGGCACCGGTTCTGCCTGCTGTGCCACGGGAGCTACGGGCACTTCAGCAGTCGCAGGTGTTGCAGGATGTGGCGTACGCTTTTTTTCGCGCTTGCCTTTTTTCACCGAATATCCCAGGCCCGCCATCAGGTTCGCAAATTGATCGAGCGTCATGCCCGTGATCGACAGCATATCCGGGCTGCATTCAAACCCGCCACGGGTATCTTCCTTGCGTATCAGATCGGCCAACCGTTCCAGCATGTCGACCCGGATCGCCCACTCTCCGGCAAGGCGATAGCCTGCCCGGGTGTAATAGCCGTGCGGTGCAGCGGCGTGTTGGGGGATGGTCACAAGACCTGGCGGCGGCGGCGGCGGGAATTCGCAAAAGCCTTTCACAAGCGACCAAAGGATCAGCCGCAGCCTCGTCGGGGCAGGTTTCAGGAGATGGGGCTGAAAGATAGTGAAATTGCCAAACCGCACACCGTGTTTGCGCAGGTGGCTGCGGGCGTCCTGATCCAGTGCCTTGACGTCGCCGGCGACCACAGACCGGGGGATCACACCCAGCGCCTCCACCAGTTGGAACGCGAGCCCGCGGGCAAGCCCCGTGACCTCCGCATCGTCGCGCATCCTGACAAGTTGCTCAAAGTTTGCCTCAATACGCCGGTTTACAAAGTGGCCCAGGCGATGGCGCACTTTCCGTGCCACATCCTCGCCTGCTTCGACGTCCACAAACGCCTCGATACCGGGGGACAGCACGTCCGGGCCTTTCACAAGCCTGCCGACAACATCTTCACCCCACATCAGGTTACCCTGTTCAGTGATATCGAACCCGGTGTCCGGTGCGTTGTAAATGCGGTTGCCCATAAGGTTGAATTCGGGAACCAGTGCCTGCACTGCAGCCCGGCGCAGGATCCTGGCCCCCTCCCCGGTGGCATTCGGATCGAGGTGGAAGCGGAAACCCCGCAGTTGTCCAGCGAATTGGCCTTCAACTGTCACTTCGCCCTTGGCGTTCACCTCAGCCATGAGGATCTCCTTCTGTTTCAACCGGCGCATCAGCACTGACGTGCGCTGGTCAACAAATCTCTGCGTCAGGGCAGCATGCAACGCATCTGACAGGCGGTCTTCTACAGCGCGGGTCTTGTCGCGCCAATAGGTTTCGTCAGAAACCCAGCCCTTGCGTTGCGCGACGTATGTCCAGGTGCGAACGTAGGCAAGCCGCTTTGCCAGCGTGTCTATATCACCGTAATTCTTGTCAATACGGGCGACCTGATCCGCCAGCCAGGCGTGCGGGAGTTCACCGGTTTCATGCAGAAGTTCAAAAATTTTTCGAGCAATGGCATTGTGCTCATTGGTGCTGACCTGCCGGAAATCAGGGATTTGGCAACAGTCCCACAACAGCCTTACGGAGGCCCCCCCGGTAGCCCTTGCACGAACCTCTGACATCCCCGCAAGGTTGCGTAACGTGCGCAGGTCATCCGCCTCTCGCATGCGGACCAGACGCGGGTTGTCAGAGCCAAGCGTCAGCGTATCAATCAGCCGGTCGAGGCTATTAAAAGAGATGTCCGAATTCCGCCAGTGCAGATTTCTGACCGGCGTGGAGCGGTGATGCTCGATGGCGGCGACCAGTTCCGGTTGCAGCGGCGGGGCCTGTCCTGTCACACCGAAGGTACCATCCGTCTTGTAACGCCCGGCACGACCCGCGATCTGGGCAATCTCGTTTGGGGCAAGGCAACGCAGACGGCGACCATCAAATTTGGAAAGCCCGGCGAAAGCCACGTGAGAGACATCGAGGTTCAGCCCCATCCCGATGGCGTCGGTGGCCACAAGGTAGTCCACATCACCGGACTGGTAGAGCTGCACCTGCGCATTCCGTGTGCGCGGGCTAAGCGCACCCATAACCACCGCCGCGCCGCCCTTTTGTCGGCGCATGAGTTCCGCAATCGCGTATACATTTTCAACAGAAAACGTAACGATGGCACTACGCACCGGTATGCGGCTTATCTTTTTCGCACCTCTATAGACAAGTTGGGAAAGCCGGTCCCGGCGGAGGAATTTGACGCCTGGCACAAGGGCTGCGATGGGCCCGTGCATGGTGTCAGAGCCAAGAAAAAGCGTCTCTCTGGTACCGCGCATCCGCAGCAGGCGGTCGGTAAAGACATGCCCGCGCCCTGGATCCGCGCAAAGCTGAATTTCATCGATGGCAACAAAATCGGCACCGATACCCTGGGGCATCGCTTCAACAGTAGCGACCCAATACTGTGTACGCGGCGGAACGACGCGCTCTTCACCAGTGATCAGCCCGACAACGGACGGTCCCCGCCTGGCGACAAGCCGGTCATAAACCTCCCGTGCGAGCAGGCGAAGGGGCAGGCCGATTACACCTGTTCGGTGGCCCAGCATGCGGTCAAGTGCGTAATGGGTTTTGCCAGTATTGGTCGGGCCAAGCAGGGCCGCAACGCAAGGGCGATAACCCGCCATGATACTCTCCTGTTCCCAGGTGTCCTGGCCTTTCGGTCCAAGGGGGATCAAGGGTTTGAAATGATCAGCGATCCGGATTAATAAAGTATTAATCCGGGCCCGTCGCCTGTGACAGGCTTATACCGCTTAACTTGATTTCAAGGAATCTTCGGATATGCATATTAGATGCTTTTCCCCATTTGCAACGCTGGCCATGTTCCCGGTTACACCCGGACCGCATACCTTTAAAGGATATTTACTCCCACGCCCGACATGACCCTCGCCTTGAGGCGCACCCCGCGGCAGGCCGCGTCCTGCTGCCCGGTATTGCCAAAATGGGGGTGCACAGGATGAAGATCCTGTGCCGGTCTCCTGCACCATGATCAAAAACATTATCGCCCCGGTTCCACAGAAATAATAAAGCTTTGTTTCAAATCCTAAAGTTATCGGATTACGCACAAGTGCGCAAATTTCTGCCTATTTCGAAAATAATTCTTGCGACGGATTGCCGGACCCCGATGCGCATGCCTATTTATCGCGAGCGTCAGGAAACATATGGCCAATGTATACAAGCCCACACGCCAGAGGCCCACGATGAGCCAGTCAAAAGAGACGATAGCCGCCTTTCGCTTCGGCCTTGGTTTTGCACCCGGGCAGCGGGTTGATGCGGAACCGGCTTTTCTGACGCGCAACATGCGCAATGGCGACCCGTTAGCGGCATTATCGTCGCCGGTTTCGCTCGATGATCGAATGGCGATGATAGTGCGCCTTCGCCAGGAGAACCAGAAACAAAGGGAAAGCGGCAACCCGGGCGAGAGCGAGGCACTTAAGAAAGTGCGCGGCGACTTTCGCAAGCTGCGGCTTGAAGACGCTCGTCGCCTTTTTGAGCGAGCCATCTTCTCTGACGACAGCTTCTTTGAACGCCTCTCCTTTTTCTGGGCAGACCACTTCACAGTTGCGCCAAAGGTCAAATTGGGTCAGGCGACCTGGGGCGATTACATTGATAACGCGATCCGGGCCAACGTTACGCGTTCCTTTGCCGACATGCTGATTGACGTCGTACTGCACCCGAACATGCTGCTTTACCTGGATCAGCGCGGATCCGTGGGCCCTGAATCACGGGTCGGCACACGCAGAGGGATGGGACTCAACGAGAACCTGGCACGCGAGATACTGGAACTGCATACCCTGGGCGTTGGCGGGGCCTACAGCCAGACGGATGTACGCCAATTGGCGGAGCTGCTCACAGGACTGTCGCTCAACAAACGCGGTTTCATGTTTGCCCCGGGCCGTTCGGAGCCCGGTCCGGAAACAATTCTTGGCCGGACCTATGGTGACTATGGCAAGGCAGAACTTGATGACATTCGCAGCTTTCTGCATGATGTATCTGTCCATCCCGACACCGCCCGTCATATCGCCCGCAAGCTGGCCGTGCATTTCGTGTCTGACGAACCGGATCCCGATTTGATTGCCACCCTTGCCGATACATACATGCAAACAGACGGCGATCTGCCGTCGGTATATGTTGCCCTGCTCGACCACCCGGCAGCCTGGATGCCGCTTGGTGCAAAAGTCAAGCAACCGATGGATTTCATGATTTCGGGATTGCGTGCGCTCGGCCTGGAACGAAAACAGATTGTGGAGATTTCGCCGCGCCGGGCGAACCGAATCCTCGTCACCCCGCTGGCTGCCATGGGCCAGCCCCTGGGGCGGCAACCGGGGCCAGACGGCTGGCCCGAGGAAGCGGAGGCATGGATCACGGCCCACGGCCTTGCCGCACGACTGCAGTGGTCGCTTCTGACGGCAGAAAGATTCGCCCGCAGGCATGATCCGAGAGCGTTCCTTGACTTCGCGCTGCGCGATTTGGCAGGCGACAGCCTTCGCTTTGCCGTCTCAGGCGCGGAAAAACAGACCGAAGGCATAGCACTGGTGCTGGCCTCGCCCGAATTCAACCGGAGGTAGCCTGATGACTCTTTCGCGCCGTGCTTTCCTGACACGCACCGCCGCCGTTGGCTGCTCCGCCGCCGCCAGTCCGCTGATCACACCGATGACCTTCGCCTCTGCCACGTCAGAGAACCGCCTGGTCGTGATCATCCTGCGCGGCGCGATGGATGGGCTGCACGTGGTTGCTCCCATCGGCGACCCGATCTATGCAGGTCTGCGTCCGACCCTTAGCCAAACCGAATTTGCCGATCTCGACGGGTTCTTCGCGCTCCCGCCGGAGCTGCACGACCTTCTGCCCATGTGGCACAAGGGAGAGCTGGCCTTTGCCCACGCAGTATCCACACCTTACCGCGAAAGGCGCAGCCATTTTGACGGCCAGGATCTGCTGGAAGCAGGCAAAGTCGCCGTCGACGCCCGCGTACGCGAAAGCGGATGGCTCAACCGCATGCTGTCGCTGATGCCCGGCGTTGAACAGGAAACTGCTTTTTCTGTCGGGCGGGAAGATATGCTTGTCTTGCGTGGCGATGCCCCGAGTGCCAGTTGGTCGCCGGAAGGGCGCGTGGACCTATCCCCCCAGGCGCGGCTTCTCTTGTCCATGATTTACGAAAAAGATCCGCTGTTTGAGGAAGCTGGCCGCATGGCGATGGCACTTGCGGAACAGATGGAGATGGAAGCCGGAATGGCGGGTAAGCCGATCAACCAAAAAGAAATGGCAGACAACATGCGCCAGGCGGCGCGTAGAGCCAGGGCAGGCGATCTGGCAACCTTCGCAGCCAGGCGCATGCTGGAAGATACCCGCATCGCCAGCTTTTCCATCGGCGGGTGGGACACCCACCAACGCCAGAAAAAGTCGATGCGCCGCGCCATGCGCAACCTGTCCGACGCACTAATCGCTCTGCAAAACGAACTTGGGCCCGTCTGGGCCAAAACCACGGTTATGGCGGTAACGGAATTTGGCCGTACAGTGCGCGAAAACGGGTCAGAGGGCACAGACCACGGCACTGGCGGGGCCATGGTGCTGGCTGGTGGCGCAGTGCGCGGCGGCAGGGTTTATGGCGACTGGCCCGGGATCGCGGAGGCCGAACTCTACAGGCAGCGTGACCTGATGCCGACGCGCGACCTGCGTACCTATGCAGGCTGGGCTATCCGCAATCTCTACGGCATAGAGACCTCCGCCGTCACATCAACGGTGTTTCCGGACCTGGATCTCGGCGACGACCCGCGCTTCCTGCTGTAGGTCTGCCAAGGCTGGACCAACGTCCGCCAGCCCGCAAATTCAGGGCACTTCGCAAAGGAACCCCGCCATACCCATACCTGTTGGTTTTCCGGTTCCGGCCTGGATCTCTCCGCCACGCCCCCCCATGCGACATTCTCGAAGGGCAGTAAGCCCGGCTTAAACCGCTCAATGCGACCGCGCACACCGAAGATCTCTCCGCCGCCACAACGGTTAATGGCGGAATCCGGGATTACCTGACCTACGGGCCCCTTGCTGATCCGGCAGGATATCAAGCCCTGCTCAGTGCCACGGAACAAGGTCGGGATCCATCCTTCTACGCCATAAAAAACCTGCAGCCAGGCAAGTTTGAGGGCGTCTCTTCCTGCCTGCGGATTGATCCCAACGCCGGGTCAATCGAGATGGGCCATATTAATTTTTCCAGGCCTCTGCAACGCACACCCGCCGCGACCAAAACGATGTTTCTGATGGTGGCTGTGGCGTTTGAGGCAAGCTACCACCGATATGAATGGAAATGTGACGTGCTCAATCGCAATGTGGCGCGGCTGTGGCGGCTCGGGTTGAGATATGAGGGTATCTTTCGTCAGGCCACCGTCTATAAGGGTCGCAACCGCGATACTGCCTGGTTTGCCGCTGTTGACAAAGAATGGCCCGCCCTGAAAAAGTCTTTGAAACCTGGCTTGCACCAGAAAGCCTTGATTATACTGGTTGCCAGAAGCAAAGTCTTTCCTTCCTGACCGCCTTTGTGCGGGTTGCAAGCGATCCTCAACTGAAAAGCTGACATGACTGATACCATCAACTTTCTGCTCACCCGCCGTTCGGTTTCCGGCTCCACGCTGGTTGCCCCGGCACCTGATCGCACGGCGGTTGAAAAAATCCTTACCGCGGGAGCTCGCGTCCCCGACCACAAGGCACTGGTTCCCTGGCGCTTCATTGTTTTCCGGGGCGATGCGCTGCAACGCATGGGCCAGGCCTTGCATGACCGGGCGCTCGAAAACGGCTTCGGCGCAAAACGTGCGGAAATGGTACGCCGGTCATGGCAGAATCTGCCGATGTCGGTCGCCGTGGTAGCGAGCCCGAAACCCGACGCGGGCATCCCGGACGTGGAACAGACGCTGTCTGCCGGGGCGGTCTGCGTGTCGGTGCTGAATGCCGCCCTTGCCATGGGCTACGGTGCCAACTGGATTACCGGCTGGATGGCCTTTGATATCGAATTTCTGCAACGCGAGCTAGGCCTGGCAGAAGGCGAATACGTGGCAGGTTTCATCCACGTGGGTACGCGCACCACAGATCCGAATGAACGGGATCGCCCCCCTCTCGACAGCATCACCAACTGGCTTGACGCATGATCCTTGACGATTTTCTCAAGGCGGTCAGGCAGATGCCCGACCGCCGTTTCCAGGGTGTGCTCTGGGCCGGGATCGGGTTGAGCGTTACTTTGCTGGCGATGCTGACGGCGGCGGTGTTATGGCTTTTGCCCGACAGCATATCGCTGCCCTGGTACGGGGAAATTGAATGGCTTTCATACCTGCTCGACAGGTTTGCGATTGCCGTCATGCTTGTGGTGTCAGCCATCCTGATGGTGCCGGTGGCATCTCTTTTCATGGGGTTTTTCAACGAAAGGGTGGCGGCTGCGGTAGAAGACCGCCATTACCCGGATGCGGGGCCTGCCAAAGGCGCGACGTTTCGCGATACCCTGGCGGATTCTATCCGTTTTTTCGGTTTGATACTGGTCGTGAACATGTTCGGGATAATCATTTACCTGTTCTCGGCAATCGCGGCACCGCTTGTCTTCTGGGTGGTCAACGGCATCCTTCTGGGCCGGGAATTCTTTCAACTGGTCGCCATGCGCCGAATCGGACGCACCGCTGCGCAACATCTGTATACCCGGCACCGGTTTGAGATCTGGGTTTCAGGTGCTTTGATGGCCGTGCCATTGACGATTCCCATCGTGAACCTCTGTGCCCCGGTACTGGGTGCTGCAACGTTCACGCATCTTTATCACAGATTGGCAAAAGATATGTCACACTGTTGAGTCACCCGTCAGACTGGCGATAGATTGACCCGGCTCACTGCACCAGATGCGCATTAATTTCTGCTCATACCCGGGTCAGGATAATGTTTTTCTCCATCAGTATCCCGTTCCTGGCGTCCACCGGTTCAACGAGATTGCCGTTGGACCATCTGCCCAGGATTTTGCGGATAGCAGAAGGCTCCACGATATTTCCCGGCTGCCCGGAAACGTCGGGGTATCATGGGGTGCCGGAGCTTCATCAACCGGTGTGCGGTATTCGCGCCAGGCCTGGGCAAACCACAGTGCGCACAGGCCCGGTGCCGGCATCACCGGATTGCATAGTCTGGTATGGCACCGGCTTTTCACCGGGCCCGATTCCGGAACCCGCCGACGCCGCAACAGAGGTGACCAGGTTTCAAATGCGGGTCAACCCGTATCCCCCACATGAGTGCCGAAAAGACCGCCTTCTTCACCGGTAGACTGTTCAGAATATCCCGCGCTCCAATGGCCCGCCCATGGGATGGCCGCTCAAGGCAAAGGGTTCGGGCAGATCCGCATTCTCCGCGCCACAGTGCGGCCGGGAAAGAGCAGTAAGGTTCTGTCTCCAGTTCCCTGCCACCAGGCTACCTGAATGCGGGTGCTATCATACGCCCTGCACCAGATCGCCTGCCCGCCCCAAGGCATTCGATCAAAACCGGAATACAGGGGAGTGGTCGCCATCCTTTACGACAGGACGGCACCGAGTTTCATGGCTTGGCCCATGTCGCCGTCCACAGACAACCTGCCCGCCATGAACGCGCTCGCAGGGTTCACATCGCCGGTCAGCAGGCCCTGGAAAGTCCTGGCATCTGCGGTCATGGTGCATGATGCCTCTTCGTCGGCGGCGCGCACGCCGTCACCGTCGATCATCATCGCGCCTTCGCCCTCGATGATCACTTTGACAGATCCGTCAAAGCTGTCTATGCGACTTGCCAGTTCTTCTACGGCCCTGGAGATGATGTCACCCATATGTGATGTCCTTCCAATTGAGATTTCGCGACAGGTGCCCCAAATTTAATTGTGCAGCCATGATGGGAACCATGATGAGACTTGCAAACCGTGCCGTTACGCTACTTCTTGCGGTCACCTGGACAGGTGCGGCGCAATGTGCCCCAACCCGGGCGGATGCACAAACCCCAATTATGGAACAACTGTTTGCGCAGCTCCAATCTGCCGACGAAAGTGACTGGAAATCAGTCGAAAACAAAATCCTGAAAGAATACTCGAAATCCGGTTCTGTCGCGATGGATATGCTTCTGGAGCGGGGGCGGCAGGCCCTGAAAAAGGGCAACCTCGGCGATGCTATCGGGATATTTTCCACAGTGATCGACCATGCCCCCGGCTTTGCGGAGGCATGGAATGCGCGGGCCACCGCATTCTTTATGGCGGACCGCTATAACCTTTCGCTGGACGATATTGAACAGGTTCTGGCACTCAGTCCCCGCCACTTCGGCGCGATGTTGGGGCTCGGCATGATTCTGGAGCGGCTTAACCGGCCCAGGGATGCGCTCAAGGCATTTCAGGAAGTTCTGAAAGTGCATCCCCACCGGCCAGACGCGAAACGTGCGGTGGAGCGGCTGAAAACACGGGTTGAAGGGGTGGCACTTTAGGCAAAAGGGTTCACCTCTTGTCGTCCGGTTCCTCACATCGGAGTATTTTCAATACGCAAAAGGCCCGGAACGCCGCCTTCGTCTGTGCGCCCCTGTTCCCGCCAAGGGTGCACGTGACGTTGTGCTGTAGCCTGCGCCTTTTGTTAATTCACGTGCCCACCTTTACCACTTGCTTCCCGGTCGGGTCACGCCATCGGTTAGCAACAGGATAGCGCCGGTCAAGCCAGAACGCTTTACCCGTGTGCCGCGGCCCGGGGGCGGACTGGAAGCGTTTATATTCGCTGGTGAACACAAGCCGCTCCACCCGCTTGACTGTATTGTAATCGAAACCCGCCTCCACGATATCCGCCACCGACATCTCCCGGTCCACGAGGCGTTCCAGGATATCATCCAGGACGGGGTATTCCGGCAAACTGTCGCTGTCCTTCTGGTGATGTCGCAATTCCGCCGTGGGAGGCTTATCGATGATCCGGGGCGGGATCACGGCACCCTTCGGCCCCATCATCCAGTCCCTGTGGTTTGCGTTGCGCCACCGGCAGCTTTCAAAAACCCGCATCTTGTAGAGATCCTTGATCGGATTATAGCCACCCGCCATGTCGCCGTAGATCGTGGTGTAGCCTACGGCCACCTCAGATTTGTTGCCGGCAGTCAGGAGCATCTCTCCAAACTTGTTCGAGAGTGCCATCAAAAAAACCATGCGCAGGCGGGACTGGATGTTTTCCTCGGTCACATCCCGCTCCGTCCCCTCGAAAACAGGTGCAAGCGTGTCCATCACGGCATTCTGTGCCGGGCTGATGGGGATGGTGTCGAGTGTCACACCAAGGTTAGCCGCCAGCGTCGCTGCATCATCGAGGCTTTCCCGGCTGGTGTACACGCTTGGCAGCATCACGCAGCGCACATTTTCCGGCCCCAGCGCATCCGCTGCAATAGTAGCGACGATAGCCGAATCGACCCCGCCGGACAGGCCCAGCAATACCTTTCTGAAGCCTGTCTTGCCCGTGTAATCACGCAGACCTTCAACCATGACACGATAGTCTTGCTCCCACTCATCGGTATAGGCGATCTTTTCACCGTCTATCACGCGCCAGCCGTCAGCCTCGCGCACAAGGTCGACATGAGCAATCGCCTCATCAAAAAGCGGCATCTGCATGGCGAGCGCACCTCCGCGGTTCAGCACAAATGAACCGCCATCGAAAATCTGATCATCCTGCCCGCCGACCATGTTGAGGTAGACAAGTGGCAGGTTATTCTCGACCACGCGGGCCACCATGGCTGACACGCGCCGGTTGTATTTGTGCCGATAATAGGGGGAGCCATTGGGCACGATCAGAATTTCTGCCCCTGATTCTGCCTGTGCCTCCGCCACGTCCTTGTGCCAGGCATCCTCGCAAATCGGGCTGCCAATTCGTACGCCTGCCAGGCTGTAGGGATCCGGTATATGCCCCGCATCAAACAGGCGCCGTTCATCGAAAACATCAATGTTGGGCAGGTTATGCTTGCGCAGCGTCGCCGTAATTCTTCCCCCGCACAGAATGAAGTATGCGTTGTAGAGATTTTCACCCTCCAAAAGCGGGCCGCCGACGCCGATGGCCGGACCAGTGTCGCAAGCCTCCGCCAGCTTCTTCACCTGAGCCATGGCGTCGAATGTAAAGGCCCGGCGCATCACCAGATCCTGCGCCTGGTAGCCAGTGATGAACATCTCCGGCAGAACCAGCATATCAGCCCGGGCATGGGTGGCTTGCGTATGGGCGGTGATGGCCTTTTTCAGGTTGCCCGCGAAATCTCCCAGCGTCGGGTTCAGCTGCGCAAGCGTCAGCCGCAGTTTATCTGACATCTGTTCCGGCTCCCGGGCTGTTTGCGGTTCTCTTGTCCTCATCCCGGATATCCCGCGCAAGGTGCAAGAATCCTTGCTCATCAATTTCCGCCCTGGTAAGTCCGGAAACAAGGCCGAAACATGAAATCGGGCAACGGCTGCCATGCACCTGATCGGGGAGATCCTGATGAAACCTGCCGTATGGACCGCTGCTTTTGTGATAGCCACTGGTCTGGCCGAAGCCCGGTCAGACCGGATTGTGACCAAGCAGTACGACACGGGCGGCGTTTATGAAGGCACCTTCAACGACGAATTCAAACAGCACGGCATCGGCACCTACCGACTGCCCGACGGCTATGAATACTCCGGCGAATGGGTCGATGGCCGGATCGAGGGCAAAGGGACGGCCAAATTCCCCGACGGGTCAGTGTATGAAGGCACCTTTGTCGATAGCAAACCCGAAGGTATCGGCAAGCTCACCTATGCCGACGGCGGAACCTATAACGGTGAGTGGAAAGACGCCAAACGCAACGGCATCGGCGTAGCGAAATACGCCAGCGGCAGTGTCTATGAAGGCAGGTTCAGGGACAATGTGCAAGATGGCAAAGGTGTCTACACCAGACCCAACGGATACCGTTATGACGGGGACTGGGCAGCAGGTAAAAAGAACGGCACTGCCTTTATTACCTACCACAACGGCGCGACCTACCGCGGCATGGTGTCTGAAGGTCTCCATGAGGGCAGAGGTATACTGGTTCTGCCCGACGGGCTGACCTACGAAGGTGAATGGAAGGCCGGGGATTTCCACGGATATGGGCGTCTGCAATTCCCGTCCGGCGATGTTTATGAAGGCAGGTTCGAAAGCGGCAAAAAATCGGGCCAGGCGAAGGTGACCTACGCCAACGGCGACATATTCGAAGGCACCTTTGTAAATGACAAACGCCAGGGACCGGGGCACTATGCATCCGCCAATGGATATGAATATCTGGGCCACTGGGAAGCGGACCGGATTGAAGGCAAAGGCCGCGCCATCTATGCCGACAAGACCCGGTATGAAGGTACCTTCAAAGCGGGTCAGCCGGAAGGCCAGGGCAAGATGACATACCCGAACGGGTCAACCTATGAAGGCACCTGGGTCGCCGGCAAGGTTGAGGGCGAAGGCACCTTGTGTGCCGCCAACGGCACGGTTTACACGGGCTGGTTCAAGGCCGGGAAACGGCACGGCAAGGGTAAAATCGCCTTCGCTGATGGTCATTCCTACGGAGGGGAGTGGGTCGAAGGGAAACGTCGGGGCACAGCCGCGCAATCTTTGCCGACGGGGCGGTCTACGAAAGAGAATACATTGCAGAAAAACAACACGGTAAAGGCAGGATCACCCTGCCCGAAGGCTTTGTCTGCTCAGGCGACTGGAAAGACAGGGCAATAGACGGCGAAGGGTGTGGCAATCTGCGCTAATGGCGATGTCTATTCCGGCACATTCAGAAACGGCCGACACCATGGCCCGGGCAAGATGGTCTGCGCCACCGGGGACGAATACGACGGTTTGTGGTCTTTGTGGCAAACGCATCCCCGGGAAGAAGCGGAAAGCACCGCCAGGAAATAGAGCACAATAGTGTCGCTGCAAACTTCCCGAAACGCTTGTGGCGCGGAACGTTCGAAGGTGCAGGGCGGTATCTGATCGGTTAAGCCGGATCGGTTCGTTCACAGAACGCGAACAATCCGCCTCAGAAATATCCCGGAACGTCGTCGCCGGCGGTGACGTTCAGCCAATCCCACACAAATTTGCCCAGGGAGCGGAAACACACAAGCTCTGCAGTGATGTCATCGCGCAGCCAAAAGGCCACAGCCACCTGGCCGAGGCGGGTGCGGCGCAACTCCCCCACAGGCCAGGCTCCTGGCGACAGATCAGCGGGGGAACCTTTGGCCAAAACCTCCCGCACTGCGGCACCTGTCAGGGTAAACCGCGCCCGGGCATCGGAGACATCAGCTACCAGAAAATACTCCCCTTTCAGGGCCTCTTCCAGTTTTTCCACTTTGGTGCAGGCCTCTTCATAGGGGCAGGTCAGCAGCAGCTCGTCGGATGACATCCACCCGGCACCATTGTGGCCATTTTGCGTGATGTTGCGGGCTTGCGGCAGATTCACACCTACGGTTGCTTTCACCGCACCAGCGATTTTGGGGCAGGCCAAATCGCCGCGCAGGGTGATCATCCCGGTTACGCCCGCATCCACCACCCTGATGATACCGCTGAATCCCGCACCACCCAGGACACTGACCGCGTTAGACATTCTGACGTGCCCCCTCTTTATCGAGGAAGACCGGATCGACGATCTTCGCCTCGATCTCCTGCCCGCCAGGGTTAGTGAAGGTGATGATTTCCCCCATCCGATCCGGCCCCCGTTCAACCAGGCCCAGGGCGACAGATCGTTTGAGCGTCGGCGAATAATAGGTTGAGGTGATCCGTCCGATCATATTCCTGACGCCGTTGTGGCGCAGATGCCCGTCCACGGCATAGGCACCATCGGGGATGACCTCCTGCGGATCCATGGTTTCCAGCCCGACGAGTTTCCACCGGTTCGGATCCTTCATGAAAGATCGTTCCTGCGCCCGTTTGCCCAGGAAGTCGTCCTTTTTCTTCGAAATCATCCGGTTAAGGCCGAGATCCTGCGGAATCACCGTACCGTCGGTTTCATCGCCGATCATGATGAAGCCCTTTTCGGCCCGCATCACATGCAGTGCTTCGGTACCGTAGGGTGTGATGCCAAACCCGACCCCCGCCTCCAGTGCCTTTTCCCAGAAGGCCATGGCCTGGTTGGCGGGCACAGCAGCTTCGTAGGAAAGCTCGCCCGAGAAAGAGATACGGTAAAGTCGCGCCTTTATGCCGCCGATCTTCCCGTTCCCGAAAGCCATGAACGGCAGTGCTTCGGCGGACAGGTCCATGTGGGTTCCCATCTTTTCCAGCACCCTGCGGGCATTGGGGCCGACGATGCCGATCTGTGCATATTGCTCCGTCACGTTCACTGTGTAGACTTTCCAGTCCCACCATTCCGTTTGCAACCATTCCTCCATCCATGCATGGATACGATCAGACCCACCGGATGTCGTGTGGCACAGGAACGTGTCTTTATCGAGCCGTGCGACCACACCGTCGTCAGACAGGAAACCGTTTT
Source organism: Paracoccaceae bacterium (assembly GCA_014323795.1). GTDB lineage: Bacteria > Pseudomonadota > Alphaproteobacteria > Rhodobacterales > Rhodobacteraceae > Amylibacter. The sequence goes on from JACONK010000037.1 coordinate 69,931, forward strand.
CCGAGCACATCAGCCCGTAGCGGCAGTGACCAACCTTCAGTGTGCTCATCATATTGGTGTAGAGCATATCCAGGAATTTGCCCGCATCCGGCCCCTTCACGATGATCTTGCCGAGGGTAGAGGCGTCAAGCAGGCCAACATTTTCCCGCACGGAGAGGATTTCACGGGTAACGGCGTCTCTCACGCTTTCCCCTGGCTGCCGGAAGCAATAGGGACGGCGCCAATCGGCCACCGGCTCCCAAAAGCCGCCGTTTGCGTCTATCCAGTCGTGCATGGGCGACCGGCGCATCGGTTTGAAAATGGTACCGTGCGCCTCACCCGCGATCACCCCCATGGAGACCGGCTGGTAGGGCGGGCGGAAGGTGGTGGTGCCCACGTCCGGGATATCCGCGCCGAGGCTGTCGGCCAGGATCGCGATGCCGTTGATGTTTGACAGTTTACCCTGATCGGTTGCCATGCCGAGCGTGGTGTAGCGTTTGGTGTGCTCTACACTTTCAAACCCTTCGCGGGCGGCGAGGCGCACATCGCTGACCTTCACGTCGTTTTGGTAGTCAAGCCAGGTTTTCAGCATGGCTTTTTTCGATAGGCGGGCAGGCATCTGCCAGACCGGCAGCATCGGTGCCTCGCCGGCGTCGGTGCCCGAGGGACCGTCATAAGGTGCCTCTGCAGCGGCAGTGCCGGCACCGTCGGAAAAGGCTATCACCCCCGCCGCACGCAGGCCTGCGGCATGCGCATTTTCCAGAACGGCAGCCGTGCGCATTTCGCCATCTGCAGTGCCTGCGGCGAGGACAAGGCCGATACCGTCAGCACCCGACGGCGGCAGGTCGTCATGGTCGGGGCGGAACATTGCCCTATCCGCGTCCCATGTCAGTTTGCCGCCGCAATGGGACCAGAGGTGCACGACGGGCGACCAGCCGCCGGACATTGCCAGCGCGTCACATTCAAATTCCGCGGTTTTGCGTCCGTCACTGTCCTGTGCGCAAACGCCGACGCTTGTCAGGCGTTTGCTACCGTAGGCTGTAGAGACGGCTTTGCCTGCCAAAATTCTGATGCCCGCTGCCCGCGCCTTTTCCGGCAGGGTACCTTTCGGATCAGGCCTGGCATCAATGATGCAGGGAACCTCAACTTTCGCGTCCTTGAGCAGCAGCGCAGTGCGGTACGCGTCGTCGTTGTTGGTGGCGACAACCACGCGCTTGCCCACGCCGACGCCATAGTTCACAGCGTAGTCGCGCACGGCACTTGCCAGCATCACGCCGGGGACGTCGTTGCCTGCGAAAGAAAGCGGACGTTCGATGGCACCGGTCGCCGTTATAATGCGCCCGGCACGGATGTGCCACAGGCGGTGGCGTAAGGTGCCTGCGGCCCCTTTGTGGTCAGAGAGCCGCTCGTAGCCCAGCGCGAACCCGTGATCATATATGCCGGTGCCCATCATGCGCAGGCGCAGGCGGACGTTGGGCATCCTGGAGAGTTCATCAATGCCCTCTTTGACCCACTTGTCCGCAGTTTTGCCGTCAACCGATGCACCGTCAACCGGTGCCCGCCCCCCCCAATGGGCAGATTGTTCCATCACCAGCACCCGCACCCCGGACCTCGCCGCAGCGCGGGCCGCGGCCAGCCCGGCGATACCGCCCCCGACCACCATCACATCCGTGTGGGCGTAGAAGTATTCGTAGCGGTCCGCATCGCGGGTCGCCGCATCGGGCGCATCGCCGAGACCTGCGGTCTTGCGAATGAAGGGTTCATAGAGGTGTTTCCATGCAGCCCGCGGCGATATGAAAGTTTTATAGTAGAACCCGGCCGGAAAGGCGAGCGGCATGATTGCGTTCACCGCGCCCACGTCGAACTCAAGGCTGGGCCAGTGGTTCTGTGACCGCGCCGTCAGCCCATCGAAAATCTCCGTCGTCGTCGCCCTTGCATTCGGCTCAAAGGTACTGCCTTTCCCGAGGTTCATCAGGGCGTTTGGTTCTTCCGGGCCACTCGCCACGATGCCGCGGGGGCGGTGGTACTTGAAAGACCGGCCGACCAGCACCTGGTTGTTGGCCAACAGGCCCGATGCCAGCGTATCACCCGCATAGCCCTTCATCTCCCTGCCGTTGAACGTAAAACTGATTTCGCACGTTCGGTCGATCAGACGTCCGCCGTACGCCAGTCGTTCGCTCATTTGTGAAAGCCTCCCCAGTCAGGTCGCCTGATCTTTATCGCCTCAATTATGTCGGGCGGTGGCCTCAGATTTTGCGCCGAATAGGTGCCAAATATCTCCAGCGTGGCCGTGCAGCGCACGGCATGAAACCACTTGCCGCAACCGCAGGTATGGCACCAGCGTTCGATATGTACGCCCTTGGGGTTCTGACGCAGGAACAGATAGGCCTCAAAGTCTTCGTCGGTGGAGCCGGGGCCAAAGCGCGTCAGATGTGCCTCCCCGCCGGGGGTCAGCTCGGTTTCATCGGCACAGATACCGCAATAGGGGCAACGGAGGATTAGCATCGACCACCAGTCATTTTCTTCGTAAGGGCAAGCGCGCTTGTGCTGAAGAATCGGCACCACTCGGGTCGCTGCACGAGGCATTCGAGAGTCAAATTTGCCCTTTCGGCCGTCAGCATGCCAGTGAATTCATCGCTCGGTTCACCGCGCTCCAAGAGTCGATGGGCCGTCCCAAAACCACCGTGTTCCGCCGGCATTTGCCTGAATCGAACCGGGTTATATTGTGCCTCTGCGTTCGCCCGGGCCGCCGGGGCCCGCAGCTCTGATACAAAGGGTTCTTCTGCTTTCCGAGTCGGCGTATCCATCAGTGCGCCACCCCTGCTGCCACGCTTTCGTCAATGAACCGTCCCTCCCGGAACCGGTCCAACGAAAACGGATCTGCCAGACAGCTTGTACCTTTGGCCATCAGCTCCGCCATCGCCCAGCCCGATCCCGGGATCGCCTTGAAACCACCGGTACCCCAGCCGCAATTGATAAAAACGCCATCTACAGGCGTTTTTGAAATAATGGGCGACCGATCACCTGTCATGTCCACGATACCGCCCCAGTGGCGCAGCATCTTGAGGCGGCTGATCATCGGGAAGGTCTCAATCAGCGCACGGACCGTTTCCTCCAGGTGGTGGAACGACCCGCGCTGGGTGTAGTTGTTGAATCCGTCAGCCCCACCGCCAATCACCATCTCGCCCTTGTCGGACTGGCTCATATAACCATGCACGGTGTTGGCCATCACCACCACATCCATACAGGGCTTGATCGGCTCACTGATCATGGCCTGCAGGGCCACGGATTCAATCGGCAGCCGGAAGCCCGCCATATCTGCCAGCACACCAGAGTGGCCCGCGACCATAATTCCGAGCCTGTTGCACCTGATCCGACCTTTCGTTGTGTCCACCCCTGTCACAATGCCGCCTTCGCGGCAGATGCCTGTGATTTCACACTTCTGGATTATATGCATACCCATCGCAGAACAGGCCCGGGCGTACCCCCAGGCCACAGCATCGTGCCGTGCCGTGCCACCGCGCGGTTGCCAGAGCGCACCCAGCACCGGATAGCGGGGTCCGGCGATATTGATGATCGGGCACAGTTCCTTGACCCGCTTCGGTCCAATGAATTCCGTCTCCACATTCTGGCAAAAGTTCGCGTGTGCCGTGCGCCTGTAGCCGCGGATCTCATGTTCTGTCTGGGCCAGCATCATGACCCCGCGGGGGGAGAACATGACGTTGTAGTTCAGCTCCTGGCTGATCGTTTCATAGAGCGAGCGAGACTTCTCATAGATAGCAGCGGACGGATCCTGCAGATAGTTTGACCGTATGATCGTCGTATTCCGCCCCGTGTTACCGCCACCGAGCCAGCCCTTTTCGATGATTGCAACCCTTTTGATGTCGTGGTTCTTGCCCAGGTAATATGCTGTGGCGAGCCCGTGGCCCCCCGCGCCGGCGATGATCACGTCGTATTCTTTCCCGGGTTCCGGTGCGGCCCAAACCCGTTCCCAATTCTGGTGGCGGGAGATCGCTTCGCGGGCAATTGCAAAGGCGGAATAGCGTTTCATGGGGCAGATCCGGACGAAAGCGGTATTGCTGTCAGGCAGGCACGGCCAATGCGGCACATAACAGGATTCCCACTGCGGTGCCAAGTGACATGCGGGCGTGGCTTCCCGATATTTCCGTCGCGGCACAGACACCCCGACACTTGCTTGTGCACTTGCCTTGCCCGTATCGTTACAACCCATTCCAAATCGCCCGGTTTTGCCCTACATCAGGCGGTATAAACAACCATCTGACAGGTCACGCATGTTCTGGATGATTATCTGCGCCCTGGCCCTGATTGTCTGCGCCCCCCTCGCGCTTGCACTGACGCACGACAGTGATGACCCTGGTGCCGCGGCGAAAGATATTGCCGTTTACAAAGATCAATTGAAAGAGATCAACCGTGACCTGGCCCGTGGCACCCTGGCAAAAGCGGAGGCAGAGGCCGCCCGGACGGAAATCGCCCGCCGCCTGCTGGCAGCAGACAAACGGGCCGGTGCGGAAACCGCTGCCCGGGCAAGTGGCCCCAGGGTGCGGGCCGCGGGGTTTGTGATCATCGCGGTCGTGGCCTTGGGCGGCGGTGCGCTTTACCGGGGTTTCGGTGCGCCGGACTATCAGGATATGCCGATGCAAGACCGACTGGATGCCGTGCGAGAGCGGAATGAAAACCGCCCCAGGCAGGCCCGGGCAGAGGCACTGATCCCGCCGGTGCCGCCTATCGAGGCCGGGGAAAGGCCAGGCACACTCCTTAAACAATTGCGCACAACAGTGGAAGATCGCCCCGGGGATACCCAGGGCCTGCGGCTGCTGGCCGGCACTGAAATGCGGATGGGCAATTTCAAGGCCGCGCACCGGGCGCAGGCACGACTGATTGAGGCCCTTGGGGATGCGGCCGGGGCGGAAGACTGGACAGACCTGGCCGAGTATATGATTTCCGCCGCCGCAGGCTATGTCTCGCCCGAGGCGGAGGCAGCACTGACCGCCGCCTTGCGGGCTGATCCGCGCAATCCGCGGGCGCGCTATTATTCCGGTCTGATGCTGGCACAGGCCGGGCGACCGGACAGGGCTTATCGGGTTTGGGCTAATCTCTTGCAGGAAAGCACCCCGACGGACCCCTGGGTGCCGCCGATCCGGTCGCAAATCCACCGCGTGGCACTGGCTGCCGGTATACCGCTGACCAGCCCCGCCCTGCACGGGCCGGATGCGCCCGACATCACAGCGGCGGAAAACATGGACGCCGAAGACCGTCAAAAGATGATCCGCGGCATGATTTCCGGCCTTGCAGGGCGGTTGACGACAGAGGGCGGCACGGCGGCGGAATGGGCTCGCCTGATCCGCGCCTACGGTGTGCTGGGGGAACGGGCGCGGGCATCTGAAATCTGGCATGAGGCACGGGCCGCGTTTGCAGGCGATCCGGTGTCGCTTGCGCTGTTACGCGAGGCCGCCCAAGCGGCAGAAGTGGCACAATGATCACCGAAGACACCGCCGAATTTGCAACCGCCACCCGGAGCCTGACCGCCCTGATCGCGCTCGATCTGGGGACAAGGACAATCGGCGTGGCGGTATCTGATCTGCGCCGGCGGATCGCCACGCCGCGCACCACGATCAGACGCAGGACATTCACCACTGATACGGCAGAACTGGGCGGGATCATCGCGGACACGGGTGCCACCGGCGTTGTCCTTGGCCTGCCCGGGAACATGGACGGCACAGAAGGGCCGCGCGCCCAGGCAACCCGGGCCTTTGCACACAAATTCAGCCGATCCGCGGGGCTGCCAATCCTGCTTTGGGACGAACGCCTGTCCTCTGTCTTCGCCGAACGTGTGCTGCTGGAGGCCGACATTTCCCGCGCCAAACGAGCAAAGGTGATCGACCGGATTGCCGCAGGCATTATTCTGCAGGGTGTCCTCGACAGTCTAACACATATGGGGGAATCATGACAGACGACGTCTGGAAACGGGCTGAGCCGGACAGCCCTTGCGTTAAACTGTGTGTCATACATCCGAAGGCCAGGATATGCATGGGCTGCTTCCGTTCCCTTGAAGAGATCGCGTCTTGGGGCAGCCTCGACACGGACGCCCGCCGCAGCCTTATGGCGGAATTGCCGGCCCGGGCGTCACAGGTAAAAGGTCGACGCCGCTAACGCGCAACCCGCCACAGCCTCTGCCCGGCACAACATGGCATCTTCTGCCGGGAACCTGACCCACCTGCGAATATTAAAATCGCTTAGCCGTTCCATGCCCGTCGCAGCATATTGAGCGCCACAAGGATCAGAAACGCCGCAAAGATCCGCTTTAATGGTTTGGCATCCATGACATGGGCCAATCGTACGCCCCAAGGTGCGGTTATCAGCGTCATGGCAATGATAACCAGAAAGGCAGGCAGGTTCACATAGCCGATGGTGCCGGGAGGAAGCCGTTCCCGCAGCGGGTTACCCAACAGAAAGCCGATGACCGAAGGCCCGGAGATGATCACGCCAAACCCGGCAGCCGTCGCAACGGCGCGATGGATGACAACGTTGTAAAGCAACATCAACGGCACCCCGAAGCTGCCGCCACCGATGCCCATCAGCACCGACATGAACCCCAGGATCGGCGACATAACGGCCCGGCCGGCACCGGCGGGCATCTGTTGCCCCAGCCGCCAATCCTGGCGACCAAAGGCCATGTAAAGCCCCAAGATGATACCCAGCACCCCGAAGATAATCTGCAAATGCATGGATCGCAGGCCTGTGGCGACACCGACACCGACGGCAGCACCAAACGCGATGCCGATGGCCCAGCCGCGCAGGATATCCCAATCCACCGCTCCCTTCCTGTTATGTGATTGCACCGATCGGATGGAAGTGAAAACGATAGTTGCAAGCGAAGTGGCCAGGCAGATTTGCATCAGTGCCGGGCCATCAAAACCCAGCACGGAGAAGGCATAGAAAAACGCGGGCACCAGCACGATACCGCCACCCACGCCCAAGAGCCCGGCAAGCACACCGGCAAAGGCACCAATCACAAGCAGCATGGCCAGCATGGGCAGGAGGCCGGACATCTCGGGCATCATGATCCGGGCTAGCAGGATGCGCGGTGCCTGGCCAGCGCGAAACGTCAGGCTGCGGCGGGAAGAACGGCAGATAACGCACGTTCCAGAACTTCCGGTCCCGCGCCGGGTTTGTGGCCTTCCTGGCTCAATACCTGCCGCCAGCGCCGCGCACCGGGGCATCCGGCGAACAGACCCAGCATAGGTCGGGTGATCCGATTGAGCCGCACACCTTTGGATAATTGGGCATCGATATAGGGCAGCATCCGCAGCACCGCCTGGTCCGCGCTGCAATCCTGCCCATCGCCGAACACCCGGCGATCTGCCGAACCAAGCGTGGCGACAGGTGTATGGTAAGCCGCCCGCCCGAGCATCACACCATCAATACCGGTGCCGAGGTGGCACAACACTTCATCCAGGGTTTGCACCCCGCCGTTCAGGATGATCCGCACCGCCGGGAACCGCGTTTTCATGGCGTGCACCAGTGGATAATCAAGCGGCGGGATATTTCGGTTTTCCCTGGGGCTGAGCCCCTGCAGCCAGGCCATGCGGGCGTGGATGGTGATCCGCTCAATACCCTGTGCCGCGACTTTTTCGATCAAATCCGGCAGAACAGCTTCCGGCACCTGATCATCGACGCCGATGCGGCATTTCATTGTGATTTGCGTACGCCCTGCGGATTGTTCTGTCATGGCCCGGGCGCAATCGGCCAGCAGCCCCGGATCCTGCATCAGGCAAGCACCAAAGCGACCCGATTGTACCCGGTCCGACGGGCAACCGACGTTCAGATTCACTTCGTCATAGCCGAAATCACATCCAATCGCGGTCGCCTTCGCAAGATCTTCCGGCACCGCCCCGCCAATCTGCAGTGCCACCGGGTGTTCTGCCGGGTTAAAACCCAGCAATTGTTCCGCATTGCCATGCAGAATCGCCGACACAGTCACCATTTCCGTATAAAGCAGCGTGTGGCGCGACAGCATGCGGTGCAGGTATCGGCAATGCCGGTCTGTCCAGTCCATCATCGGGGCAACGGACAGGCGGGCGTGCCACGCAAGATCACGCTTCATTGTCATGAGGACGGTTCCGGATCAGTCCCGCGCCTTTTGCAAAAAATCCTGGCTCGGGTGGCCATGCCGTAACATATACGCCTGCGCCGCCTGTTGCCATTTCTTCTGTCTGTGGCACGGGAAAAGATCGGCTGCCCCGGCCCGTCCCATCCGGGGCCCCGACAGGGCAATTATCACGCCCCGGTACGCACTATGGGATGCAGAAAAAAGAAACATCCCCCCGATGGGTTTCAGGGGGATGCCGGTATTCGTGTCAGCCCGGGGTGCCGATGCCGTGTTCGGCACACGGTGCCAGCGGGCATCTTTTGGGCCAGAAGAACAAAGATCGGGGAAGCCCCCCTTGACATGGCCTTCGGAAGGCTCTGCCAAGGGGGGCCGGACACCCTTCTTCCGGGAAATCCCCGGGGGTTTCCTGTCTTACACGAACGCGAAAGAATCCTCTGTCAGGTCATCCCTTTGGACGCCTTCCAGATAGATGGTGCCTTCCTCCCACTCGATTCTGGCACCGGTTCCCTTGGCCCACTTTTTGATCATCAGGTCAGAGAACTCCGCACCACTGAGTTCAAGCGTGTCCTTCCCGACAGCGAAGTCCGTAACAATGTCTCCGCCATGCTTGGCCTTGAACACAAAGGTATCCCGGCCCTGATTCCCGGTCAGAATATCATCCTGTTTTCCGCCTTGCAGTCTGTCACCTCCACGACCTCCAACGAGCCAGTCACGGGCATTACCACCGGACAGGAAGTCATTCCCGCCAGAGCCTTCGATGTAGTCACGGCCAGAGTTGCCACGCATGACATCCCTGCCATCGGAACCCCTGATCCAGTCCTTGCCATTGGTGCCAACAAGTTCCTGTGCAGCACCTTCCGCAGGGTTTCTGCCGTCTACAACATTGAACCCGTCAGTCGAGTCCGGTTTGGTGGCCACTGGTGTGTAGGAACTCTTTGCGGGAACCTCCGCAGGTGTTTCCCCGGCGGGTTCCTCTTCTTCCGGTTCTGCGGGGGCTTCTGTGAAGATGAAATCCTGCGCCGTCAACTCCGTATAGTCCACGTCCGTCAGGGTCAGGCTGCCGCCATCCCAGGTCACGGTCGTATCGGACCCACTGCCGGCGATGGCCAGATCAGCGAAAGACACACCCGCCACGGTGATGTGGATACGGTCCACCGCGGTGCTAAAGTCGATAATGGTATCGCCGTCAAAAGAGGCATAGACGAAAGTATCCGCCCCGGCCCCGCCCTTCAGCGTATCGGCACCGACACCGCCGGTCAGCACATCGTTGCCGGCAGCGCCCTCAAGGCGGTTGGCACCGGCATCCCCGGTCAGGGTATCGTTGTGGCTTGAACCGGTCAGGTTCTCGATACTGCGCAGCACGTCGCCTGCGGCGTGGCCACCCATGCCCGTGCCGGCGGCAAGGCTCACAGTTACACCTGCGCTCGAACCGGCGTAGCTGGCCGTGTCTCTGCCGGCACCGCCATCCAGCGAATCGGCCCCGGCACCGCCAGTTAGCACATCTCTGCCGGTATCGCCCTCAAGGCGGTTGGCACCGGCATCCCCGGTCAGGGTATCGTTCCGGTTGGAGCCGCGCAGGTTCTCGATATTGCGCAGCACGTCGCCTGCGGCGTGGCCACCCATGCCCGTGCCGGCGGCAAGGCTCACAGTTACACCTGCGCTCGAACCGGCGTAACTGGCCGTATCGATGCCGGCACCGCCAGTCAGCGTATCAGCCCCGGCACCGCCATCCAGCGTATCGGCCCCGACACCGCCGGTCAGCACATCGTCGCCGGCATCGCCAGTCAGCATATCGTCGCCAGCCCCGCCAGTCAGCATATCGTTGCCGGCACCGCCCTCAAGGCGGTTGGCACCGGCATTCCCGGTCAGGGTGTCGTTCCGGCTGGAGCCGCGCAGGTTCTCGATAGTGTTCAGCACGTCGCCTGCGGCGTGGCCACCGGAGGTCATGCCGTCGGCAAGGTTCACAGTTACGCCTGCGCTCGAACCGGCATAACTGGCCATGTCGCTGCCGGCACCGCCAGTCAGCGTATCAGCCCCGGCACCGCCGACAAGCATATCGTTGCCGGCACCGCCGGTCAGCACATCGGCATCAGCACCGCCGGTCAGCACATCGTCGCCGGCACCGCCATCAAGGCGGTTGGCACTGGCATCCCCGGTCAGGGTATCGTTGTGGTCTGAGCCGATCAGGTTATCGACCCTTCGCAGCACATCGCCTGCGGCGTGGCCACCCATGCCCGTGCCGGCGTCAAGGTTCACTTCCACGCCTGCGTCCGAATCGGCGTAACTGGCCGTGTCGCTACCAACACCGCCATCCAGTGTATCGGCACCGACGCCGCCAGTCAGCATATCGTCGCCATTGTCGCCGTTCAGCGTATCGGCCCCGACACCGCCAGTCAGCACATCGTTGCCATTGTCGCCATACAGCGTATCGGCCCCGATACCGCCATCCAGCGTATCGGCCTGTTCATCCCCGGTCAGGGTATCGTTGTAGTCTGAACCACGCAGGTTCTCGATACTGTCCAGCACATCGCCTTCGGCGTGGCCACCGGAGGCCGTGCCGTCTGCAAGGTTCACACTTACGCCTGCGTCCGAGGCGGCGTAACTGGCCGTGTCGCTGCCGTCACCGCCATTCAGCATATCAGCCCCGGCATCGCCGACAAGCATATCGTTGCCAGCACCGCCGGTCAGCATATCGGCACCAGAACCGCCCTCAAGGCGGTTGGCACTGGCATCCCCGGTCAGGGTATCGTTGTGGTCTGAACCACGCAGGTTCTCGACATTTTGCAGCACGTCGCCTTCGGCGTGGCCACCGGAGTTCATGCTTTCGTCAAGGTTCACTTCCACGCCTGCGTCCGAGGCGGCGTAACTGGCCGTGTCGCTGCCGTCACCGCCATTCAGCGTATCAGCCCCGGCACCGCCGATAAGCGTATCGCTGCCAGTGCCACCACCCAGCGAATCGGCCCCGGCACCGCCGACAAGCATATCGTTGCCGGCACCGCCGGTCAGCACATCGTCGCCGACACCGCCCTCAAGGCGGTTGTCATCAGCATTCCCGGTCAAGGTATCGTTGTGGTCTGAACCGGTCAGGTGCTCGACCCTTTGCAGCACGTCGCCTGCGGCGTGGCCACCCATGCCCGTGCCGGCGGCAAGGTTCACACTTACGCCTGCGTCCGAGGCGGCGTAACTGGCCGTGTCGCTGCCAACACCGCCATACAGCGTATCGGCACCGGCACCGCCGGTCAGCATATCGTCGCCATCGTCGCCATACAGCGTATCGGCCCCGATACCGCCAGTCAGCCTATCGGCCCCGACACCGCCGATCAGCATATCGTTGCCGGCATCGCCGGTCAGCACATCGTCGCCGACACCGCCGATAAGTGTGTCGTTGCCAGCACCGCCAGTCAGCGTATCGGCCCCGGCCAAGCCCAGGATGATGTCATTACCCGGGGTACCGATCAGCGTTTCGCCATTTACAGTTCCGATTCTTTGAACCATGATTTTTCCTCACATGTCTGTGGATTGGATTCTGGTGCGGCAGGGCCGGACCACCGATAGATGCCGCCTGAACGGCAGTTTGCCCCGCGTCCGCCGGAAGGCAGGCAGGGTGTGCGCCACAAGAGATACCCCCAAAGGCGCGGAATGTCGGGCCGGCTGCGCTGCCCGGGCCAAAGCCACGGGCCGCCAACCAAAGCTCACGAAACCGGGCAGGGCACAGGCAAACCTTGCCGCACACAGCCGGAAAGGATGTGAAAGGGCCGGGCTTGACAACACCCGGGAAGATGTAATTAAGCGAAGGCGCGAAGGCGCGAAGGCGCGAAGGCGCGAAGGCGCGAAGGCGCGAAGGCGCGAAGGCGCGAAGGCGCGAAGGCGCGAAGGCGCGAAGGCGCGAAGGCGCGAAGGCGCGAAGGCGCGAAGGCCCCGCCTGCACCCAAGGCAGGGTTATCCCGAAGGGGATTACGCACGGCGATATGCTGGCACAAAAACGTCATGGCACAGCCCCCCTGAAGCAATCCCCTGACCCGCGCAAGACTTTTTGTGCCTGGTTCGCAGATTTTTTCGGCCAAGGCAGGACGCGCCATCCGCGCCACCCAAAAGGCCAAGCGGCGCGGTGAAAAGCACATCGCCGTCAGGGATCAGAGCACCGATATGCTGGCCGAATACTTGACAATCCAAACGCACACATATGCCTGCCGGCCTTGCGCGGCGGGCGGGAAAGGAAGGAAAGTGCCGGAATGAGACAAGGAAAGCAGATACACTTCACGCCCGAACAGGAAGCCGAAATTGCATGGAAAATCTATCAACCGCCTTCCCGGTTCCCCCGAAAATCACGCGGGATCAGCAGGTTCCGACGGGTCATGTTTGACAGATCCTTCTCACCGCAGAGTGCCATGGTGGTGTCGATCTCCTTGTGCAGAACCTCCAGTGCCTTGGTCACCCCGGCCTTCTCCAGGGCACCAAGACCGTAGACGCAGGATCGGCCGATCATCACGCCCCTGGCCCCCATGGCCACAGTTTTCAGGATATCCTGGCCGGTGCGGATACCGCTGCCCATATAAACCTCGATTTGATCGCCCACCGCATCCACGATATCGGGCAACATCCGGATTGAACCGGGTGCCCCGTCAAGCTGTCGCCCGCCATGGTTGGATACCACCAGGGCATCCGCACCGCTGTCGGCCGCACGGCGCGCATCTTCTGCATCCAGGACACCTTTCAGGATCAGCGGGCCATCCCAGCGGTCCCTGATCCGGGCAATGTCATCCCGGTTGAGTGCGGGGTCAAACTGTTCCGCGGTCCAGGCACCCAGGTTCGACATATCCGACACGCCTTTGACAGGCCCTGTGATATTGCCGAAGCCGTGCCGCCTGGTTTGCAGCATTTCCAACCCTCAGCGCCATTTGGCGGCAAGGTTCAGCATTGTTGCAAACGTTAACTTCGGCGGGGCTGACAGGCCGTTTTTCAGATCCTTGTGCCGCTGCCCCATGATTTGCAGATCACAGGTTAATACCAAGGCGGAACACCCGGCTGCCTTGGCCCGGTCGATCAGCCGTCTGGTAAAGTCACGGTCCTTCATCACGTAAATCTGAAACCAAAAGGGGGTTGTCGTGTGAGCCGCGACATCCTCGATAGAACAGATTGACATCGTGGACAGCGTGAACGGGATGCCGAAAGCCTACGCCGCCTAGGCGGCCTTGATATCCCCATCCGCATTCTGCATGCCCAGCATGCCGACCGGGGCCAGGGCCACGGGCATGGTGCAGTCCTGCCCCAACATCGGCATGGCGGTGGAACGGCCGGTTATATCCACCGCCACTTTCTGACGCAAATGAACCCTGGAAAAGTCATCTGTGTTTTCGCGGAAGGTTTGCTCCGTCCAGGAACCGCTTTCAGCGTAATCGTAGAACATCCGCGGTACCCGGCGTTGGCAGATACGCTTCAGATCCGCGATTTCAGTTATGACTGGCATGGTATGGCCCCCTTCAGGCCAACAAAATACCGTCCCGCCTGTCTGTCCGTATAAGAACCAGCCGGGAAGCCGGTTTCGGTCAGCAGTGAATGTTTCGCGTTTTCCGACGTGATGTCGTCCCGTATACCCCGGGTGATTATCGCGTCAAGGCCATTTTGCGTGATCAACAGGCTGGCATCGTATTCCCGCCAGGACGGTGAGGGAACCATACCGGGCATTATGTATGGTCCCCGGTCAGGATATCATTGCCAGCCCCTGCCACAGACGATCCGGTCCGAACTGGTACGGCCGACGGTATTCCGAATAAAAATACACGACCCCGTCCGCAACCCTTCAAGCCCTGCCGGGTAAAAACCAGGGCGGCGGCATCAGGGACAGTTTCCCGCAGGGCACCGGTTTTTCAGGGTCCGCGGCAGTCCGGTTGCCGCGCAACCCCTTGCGGAACATGGCATGCGGGGCCGGATTAATCCCCGGCTTCGGATTTTCCGCGGCGCAGCAAGCGGCTAATCACAAACGATGTTCGCGGCATATATTTATACCGCACCCGCTCAGTGGCTGCCGGACGAACGCCCATGCGCACAAAGCCGAAGATGACGAGCAGCACATGGGCCGCGCTGATGAAGCTGAAAAGTGCCGCAGCCCCGCAGGCGGCGATCAGGGCCGACGCCACAAGGGGGGAGGCAATGGCACCCAGCCCGTAGTAAAACATCAGCGATGCGTTGACCTCCACCACCTGATCGGGCGGTGTGAAATCGTTGGCGTGGGCGGTAGAAACAGAAAAGATCGGCCATGTCGTCAGCCCGAAGGCAAAGATCAGGCCAAACACAGCCCCGGCTGCATTTCCCGCAGACACCAGCCCGGCGCAGACAAGGACAGAGGCCGCCGACAGACCTATCAATACCCGGCGCCGGTCATAGCGGTCCGCAAGCCATCCGGCCGGAAACTGCGCCAACGCGCCGCCCACCAGCGCAATGGCCAGAAGGAACCCGATCTGGGGGGTGCCCAGCCCAATTTCAGCACCATAGATGGGCGATACCATGCGGAAACTGGCAGATGTCATGCCTGCGACCAGCACACCGGCCACGCCGAGCGGTGACACAATTGCCGTTCGGATCGGGTGCAGACGCGGGGCTTCCGGCGTTTCCGGCGGGCGTGCCTGCGTTAGCGCAAGGGGCAGCAGGCAAGCACAGCAGAGGATGGCAAGCAGGTTGTAGGACACGAAGGTCGCCGGTTCCAGAAAGCCGATCATCAGCTGGGCAACCGATGATGCGCCGATATCAACCACGCGGTAGGTGCCCATCACCCGCCCGCGGGAGGCGTTCGTCAGTTTGGCCTGCATCCAGGCCTCGATGATAGTATAGCACCCCGCCACGCACAGCCCGGTCATCACCCGCATGAATGCCCAGGCGGCAGGGTCCATCAGCATCGGGTGCGCAATGGCCCCGATGGCCCCGATGGCGGCAAAGGCCGCAAACCCGCGCGAATGCCCGACCGTGCCCAGCAACCGCGGTGCCCACCAGCAGCCTGCAAAAAATCCGAGAAAATGCGCAGAGCCGAGCAGACCGATCTGCATTTCCGAAAACCCGATTTGCAGGCCGGACAAGGCATCCAGTGGCGCAATAGCACCAGAGGAGAGCTGTAAAAAACTGATCGATAGAAAAAGAGCCGCAAATGAAATCAGAAGGCGCATAAGGTGTGGTCCGCGGTAATTCGTTCACAGCCCGTATCAGGGATTTGTTCCGTCGCGATGGCTGTTTTTCGACCAATACGCGACGATTTTGGGCTTTACCGCACCCTGCACATCAGAATCTGCCGCCGGCCTGCTCCGAAACCGCGGGAAACTGCCTTGCACCGGCGGTCCGTTCAGGGTTTAAGCGCACCCGATCCGACTGTTGGCGCAATCATGATTACAAGATCGGGGCGGGACAGCACAGGTCAGCAGCGGGCAAAAAGGCAAGGGGCGGGTCACGCCATTACGGGCTCAGGCGCCGGGCCATGGCGTCAAGGATCGCGTTCGCAAACCCCGGCTCTTTGCCTTGCGGAAAGAAATCCTTTGTGATCTCGATGTATTCTGAAATCACCACTTTCCGCGGTGCCTCGCCGGTCAGCAGCTCTGCGCCTGCGGCGCGGAAGATGGCGCGCAGGGTCGGGTCAATACGGTCAATCGGCCAGCGGTCCACAAGGGCGTCGTCTGTGGCCTGGTCAATGCGGGCCTGGTGGTTCACAGCCTGTTTGATCAGCACCCTGAACAGGCCAATATGGCCTTCCACCCAGTCCCGGCCATCGTCCCGGGCACCGAATCGGTGGGTCAGAAATTCCGGCACAATGTCGTCGAGCGCACTGTCCGCGGCCTCCATCTGGAAAAGTGCCTGGACGGCGTAAAGCCGGGCCGCAGACTTGCGGTTTTCCCCGCTCATGCCTGCCGGATGCCTGAGTCGGCGACCATGATGTGTTCAGATGCCGGCTTGAAGCCGATTCCTTTCGGGCCAGGAGCAAAGCGTTCTGACAGCGCGATCAGATGCAGTGCCGCCAGTGCTGCACCGCCGCCCCTGTTCTGGCCCGCCGGATCCGCACGAAGCTCTGCCTGTCGGCGGGTTTCCACGGTCAGGATGCCGTTTCCGATACAAACAGCGTCCAGGCCCATCAGGCTGATCGCCCGGCTTGAGTTGGTGCAGACCGTTTCATAGTGGGTTGTTTCTCCCCGAATCACGCAGCCAAGCGCAACAAACCCGTCGAATTTGCCGGAGCCGTGCCCGAGGCGGATGGCTGCAGGGATTTCCAGCGCACCGGGAACCTCTGCTATCTCGAACGTGCCGCCTGCGGATTCGATAACCGCCTGCGCACCAGCGCACAGGCTGTCAGCAATGTCGCGGTAGAAGGCGGCTGCGACAATCAGCAGGCGGGGGCCATTGTCGAACTTTGGTATTTCCGGCGTGTCGTGGTTCTCGCTACCGGCCATGGGTCAGCCTTTGGTGATTTTGCGGGTGCCTGTGACGTTCAGGCCATAGGCCTCAAGCCCGATGATCTTGGGCAGGGGATTGTCGGTCAGTAGGATGAAGTCGCGCAAGCCAAGTGCCGACATAATCTGCGCACCAAGCCCGGTATAGCGGAGCGTACCAGGTGTTCCGGCTTCTTCCGGTGTCAGCTTTGCCGCCACATCGCGGAAGAGGATCAGCACACCGCGGCCTTCTTCGTCTATGCGGGCCATTGCCTCGCGCAGCTCATTCGGGTTGCCCGGGCCAAGGCCAAGCACGTCTTCCATCGGAGCAAGCGCGTGCGTCCGTACCAATACGGGGTCGGATCCGGTGATGTCGCCCTTAATCATCACGACATGTTCGGCACCTTCTGACCGGTCTGCATAGATACGCATCTGCCAGTTGCCCCCGAAGGCGGAGGTCACATCGCGCCGGGCAATTTCTGTCACCAGATTGTCGTAGCGGCGACGATAGGCGATGAGATCGGAAATCGTGCCTATCTTCAACCCGTGGTGCCGGGCGAAGGCCACCAGGTCCGGCAGCCGCGCCATGGTGCCGTCGTCGTTCATAATCTCGCAAATCACGCCTGACGGGTCTTTGCCTGCCAGCCGGGCAACATCCACCGCAGCTTCCGTGTGACCTGCGCGCACCAGCACACCGCCTTCCCGCGCCCGCAGCGGGAAAACGTGGCCCGGGGTCGCAATGTCCCGGGCACCGGACCTGGGATCAATCGCCACTTTAATCGTTTGTGCCCGGTCGTGGGCGGAGATGCCGGTCGTCACCCCGTCGCGTGCCTCAATTGAAACGGTAAAGGCGGTTTCATGCCGCGAAGAGTTGGTTGTTGCCATCATCGGCAGACCCAGCGCATCCAGCCGGTCAGACTGCAGCGAAAGGCAGATCAGCCCGCGCCCATGGGTTGCCATGAAGTTGATCACCTTTGCGTCGGCACTTTCAGCCGGGATCACCAGGTCACCTTCGTTTTCGCGGTTCTCATGGTCGACCAGAATAAACATTTTTCCGGCCCTGGCGTCGGCAATGATCTCTTCAGTTGGCGAGATGAACCCCTTCCAGTCCTGTTCAACGGGTCCGGGTGCTGCAAAAGGGACAGGATCAGGCATCTTGCAATGTTTCTGCCAGGCGGGCGACATAACGGGCGATGGTGTCGATTTCCATGTTTATGGCGTCCCCTGCCTTCACGGTGCCCCAAGTCGTACAGGACTTCGTATGCGGGATGAAATTGACGCCGAAGCCGGCCCCGTCTGCCTCATTGACTGTCAGCGACGTGCCGTTCAGTGCGACGGAACCTTTGGGTACCACAAGTCGGGCAAGGTCATCGGGTGCCCGGAAAGTGACGCGGGTGCTGCCGCCTTCTTGTTCAACGCCCACAACCTGTGCCAGACCATCCACATGGCCAGACACGATGTGGCCACCCAGTTCATCACCCACGCGCAAGGCGCGTTCCAAGTTCACGCGGGTGCCGACAGACCAGCTGCCGATATTGGTTCTGGAGATGGATTCCGCCGAAATTTCCACGTCAAACCAGCCGGTTAACCCATCCAGACCCGTGTCAACCACTGTCAGACAGACACCCGAACAGGCAATTGATGCGCCCGGATCAATCGGGCCCCGGTTCCGGCTGCAGGCGATGCGCACCCGCAGGTCGCCGCGCTGTTCCACGGCGGTTATCGTGCCGACATCCGTGATGATACCGGTGAACATAAAACGGCCTCAATTTGCAAATTTGCACAAGACCTGACCTAGCCTTTGTGCGATTTACCCACAAGCCCAACTATAACGGACCCAACTATAACGGAATAGACGAAATCCGCACCGGTCACCGGCAGGAGAACATCTTTGAAAACCCTGCCATTGAACAGCAAACCAGGCACGATATGCGAATTGTCCGGGGCAACCAGGTAAAAACAGTGCGCGGTCGGAAGCATACTCGCAACCAATTCAACGGGAAGCGAATTCCGCTTTGTCTGATCGGTACGAGACATCGCGACTGGCCCTTCCTTTCTGGCCTAATGGTTCTGCCGCGAACTGCAGGGACCGGGGCAAAATGCCCCGGAACAGATACGGCACAGGCGACTGACGGGCGACAGGGCAGGGCACCGACATTGACAGACCAGTGCGGCATATCTTGCACACGGGATCTTGTGGCCCAGAACCTTTAGCCGACAACCCCGGCTACTGGAGGGTTAGCGTGAAGGGTCGTGAAACCGGCGAGCAGCGCGGATTTATATACCGGATCCTGCGGTTTTCCGGATAACGTCCTAGCGCGGGCTACGCTTTGCCAGGATACGCTGCAGGGTTCGCCGGTGCATGTTAAGTCTGCGGGCGGTTTCACTTACGTTGCGCCCACAAAGTTCAAACACACGCTGGATATGTTCCCGGCTTACACGGTTCGCGCTCATCGGGTTTTCCGGGGGCGGTGGCTTGTCACCGGGCATTGCCAAAAGCGCATGGGTCACATCGTTGGCATCCGCCGGTTTGGCCAGGTAATCCGTCGCGCCGATTTTCACAGCGGCAACCGCTGTCGCGATCGCACCGTACCCCGTCAGAACCACGATTCGCGCGTCAGCGCGATTTTTGCGCAGCACCTCAACAACATCGAGCCCCATACCATCTTCCAGTCGAAGGTCAATGACAGCGTAAGCCGGGGGCGTGGCAGTGCAAAACGCACGGCCAGCGGCAACACTGTAAAGTGCTGTCGGCCTGAACCCGCGCTTTTCCATTGCGCGGGCGAGACGGTGACGGAATGGCTTGTCATCGTCCAGGATAAGCAGCGATTTGTCACTGCCAATTTCGCGAACCGGTGTGTCCAGTCACGGGTGCTTCTCTCGGAACTGATGAACACTCACCCAGGCCACGCATCAATGCGCGTCAAATCGGACCCTTTCCCACAAGGCAGGCGATGCGTTCGGCGACCTGTTCCGGGCTTGCATCGCGTCTGAAAAATTCAACGAATCCGGCTTCATTCACCAGATAGGTGAAGGTGGAATGATCCACAAGATAGTCGGTGCCTGTCCCATTCTTTCTATAGTAGGCGCGATAGGCCTTTGCGGCGGCGGCGACCTGTTCAGCAGAACCGGTCAGGCCGATCATGTTTTCACCCAGGATCTCTACGAAATCGGCCATTGCCTCCGGTGTGTCCCGTTCCGGATCAATGGAGATAAAAACAGGTGTCACATCAAGCCCGCGATCTTTCAGCAGGTCTGCCGCTTCCAGATTGCGAACATTGTCAACGGGGCAAACATCCGGGCAATAAGTAAACCCGAAGTAGACAAGCGTCGGCCCGTCAATGACATCCTTGTCCGTAACCGTCGTGCCGGTATGGTCCACCAGCGTAAAAGGTCCGCCAATCGCTGCGGTATTCCCGGCGATTGCAGGTCTGCCGCAGGACTGTTCCGGTGCAAATGCGACAAAGGCACCTGCTGCGCCAAGGCCGAACACGACGACAGATACCGCTATATAGGCCAGGGTTCTGGACATTGTAACATGCTCCCGGGAAAGTTGCGCATACCTGGACCGGGATATGCGCTTTCGGCGGCTTGACTTCAAGGCGGCAAGGGTTCACATGTCACAGGGATGCATGGCCGAAACCCTTTCATTGCCGCAGGATGCTGCACGCAGCGAATGGGTTCGTTTGCGAACATTAATCATGCTGCGGTGGCTTGCCATTCTTGGCCAGACTGTGGCGACTGTTATGTCCGCACTGTGGCTCGGGCTGGAGCTTCAGGTCGGTCTGTGCGCCCTGGCGATCGGTGCATCGGTTATTTTAAACCTTGCCGCAACCTTCATGCTGCCGGAAAACAGGCGTCTGTCGCAGCGCGAAACGACGCTGACACCCTTGTTTGACCTGGGCCAGCTGGTGTTTCTCCTGTATCTCAACGGCGGGCTGAACAACCCGTTTGCCTTGCTGATACTTGCGCCGGTAACTATCTCTGCCACTGCATTGCGCATCAACGCATGGCTCTTGGTGGCAGGGGCCGGTCTTGTTTCGATTACCTTTCTGGCGGTATTCTGTATCCCGCTCCACACCGTTGAAGGGGAGGTTCTGGAACTCCCCCCGGTATATATCCTGGGCCACCGGGTAGCCCTGGTTATCGGTATCCTCTTTCTGAGTGTCTACGCCCGACGCGTCACGTCAGAAACATTTGCCATGAGCCAGGCACTTTCAGCCACGCAAATGACCCTGGCCCGCGAACATGAGCCGACGCTTCCGGGCGGCGTAGCGGCTGCAGCAGCCCATGAAACGGGCACCCCGCTTGCGACAATCAAACTGGTGGCAAGCGAACTGGCACAAGACCTGCCGGAAGGCAGTGATATGCGTGACGATGCCGTTTTGATCGGCGAACAGGCTGCTCGGCTGCGAGAAATCCTGCGCGACATGGGGCAGGCGGGCAAAGAAGACCTGCATCTGAAGATCGGGCCAATCACCGGTGTCGTTCAAGAAGCTGCCAAACCACATGAGAACCGCGGCAAAGACATCGTTTTTATGGTCAACAAATCCTGCGTTTTGCCCCCGCTTGCCGAAATCCCCCATGTGGCCAGAAATCCGGCACTGATCCACGGCCTGCGCAACCTGGTCCAGAACGGCGTGGATTTTGCCCGTACCAGGATTTGTATTCACATTATTTGGACAGACGACGTGGTGCGCATCATAGTCGGCGACGACGGCCACGGCTTCCCCGGCGATCTGCTCGGCCGATTGGGGGATCCTTTCCTGTCCACACGGCAGTCACTGCAATCAGACAAATCGCGGCCGGAATGTGAAGGCATGGGCCTTGGCCTGTTTATTGCGAAAACGCTGTTGGAACGATCAGGGGCGGAGATGATATTCGCCAATACGGCCGCGAACATCAAAGATTCCAAAACCGCACAATACCTGTCCGTTATGCCTGACATGACCGGTGCCATCGTTATGCTGCGGTGAAACCGTTTTGCCATAGAGGTGAATCGCGCTGCGCCCATGGGCACCAACCGGCGGATCATAATCTGACCAGGAGTATACGGCTCCGAATCCGGCAGGCGCGGGTTGACCCGAGACCCAGGGAGGATTGTTCATTGCGACCCGTTTGCGCACGGCATCGTCAAAAAACAATGACATTTCATCTGGCCACTGATGCATCAACCACGGGCTTCGGTGCGGTGCTGTCGATGTATCTGCACACAGGAGATACGGTCCTGCTGGAAGGTCCGGTCGGTGCCGGAAAAACTCATCTCTGCCGATCTGTTATTCAGGCGCGGCTGGCCCAATCCGGCATATCAGAGGATGTTCCGTCCCCCACATTCACGCTTCTTCAAACCTATGACTCTGGCGGCGTAGAGATTTGGCACGCAGACCTTTATCGCCTCAACTCGGAGGAAGAGATTTTTGAGCTCGGACTGCCCGAGGCCTTTGATACCGCACTCTGCCTTATCGAATGGCCGGACAGACTGGCTGATATGGCACCCGTTTCGGCTCTTACACTGCGTTTGTCTGTAACCCCTGAGGACACGCGTAACCTGACGCTTGAATGGACAGACCCCCGGTGGGACAATGTAGCAACAGTACTGAAAGACGCGGGTCAGTGGCAGTGGTAAGCGAAAACGACATTAAACAGTTCCTGGCCAAAGCCGGTTGGGGACAAGCAGATCGCTCCGGTCTGGCAGGAGATGCTTCCAACCGGCGATACGAACGACTGGAACTAAACAGCACAAGGCGCATCCTGATGATTGTCCCGCCGGATAAGGACGATAACATAAGGTCTTTTGTGCACATTACGAATATCCTGCGGAGCAGATGCCTGTCTGCACCCGAGATTTACGCCGAGGATGCCAACCGCGGCCTTGTGCTGATCGAAGATCTCGGGGATGACCTTTTTGCCCGGCTGGCAAAAGATTCTGAGACGGAAGCGCAGATGTATTCTGCCGCCGTCGGGCTTTTGCCGACGTTGGCAGATATCAACGATGTCACGAACATCCCGCCCTACGACATGGCCACCTATCAAAGGGAGGCCCGGCTGATCCTCGATTGGTATATTCCGTCAGCAACAGGCAGGCCCGCCGATGCGGAGGCAGAGGCAGAGTTTCCCGATCTGATCGCTGCCGCTTGTGCGCCCGCTCGCACCGGCACGTTGGTTCTCCGTGATTACCATGCCGAAAACCTGCTTTGGCTGCCGAACCGGGAAGGCCACCAAAAGGTCGGCCTTCTGGACTATCAGGACGCCATGATGGGAGACGCAGCCTATGATCTTGTTTCGCTTCTGGAAGATGCGAGACGGGACGTTTCAAAAAACCTTCAGGATTCTGAAATAAAACATTATTTAGCATTAACCGGGGACACGGAAGCCGATTTCCTCCGTCGCTACGCAGCACTTGGGGCACAACGAAACATCAAGATCGTGGGAATCTTCGCACGGCTCTGTGTGCGGGACGGGAAGGCCCGCTACCCGGATTTTATCCCCCGCGTATGGCTGTATCTTCAGCAGGATTTGCAGCACCCGGCTCTGGAGCGACTCGCGAATTGGCTGGCCCGCCATGTCCCGGTACCGACATCCGCGATCATCGCCGCAGTCAAGGCCGGCAAAAATGCGGCCTGAGGCTGCCATGGTGTTCGCGGCAGGCTTCGGAACGCGCATGAAAGCACTGACGCGGCACAGCCCGAAACCGATGCTGGACGTCGCCGGAAAACCCTTGCTGGATCACGCACTGGACCACGTCTTTGCTGCCGGGCTGAAAAAGGCAGTGGTGAACACGCATTACCTGGCCCCGGTGATAAAGGCACATTTGTCCGATTGGCCCGGTGTGGATGTTCTTCATGAAGCGGATATCCTGGAAACCGGGGGAGGGTTGAGGAATGCGCTTCCGGTTCTGGGCCTGGGGCCAGTGGTGACCATGAACCCGGACAGCGTGTTTTTGGGACCAAATCCTGTCGTCAGCCTGCTGGAATCTGATGAAACTGCCAAAGCCCTTCTGCTTCTGGTTGAAAAACACAATGCGCCAGGATATACAGGGAACGGGGACTTTAATCTTCGCCCCAATGGCAGGATTACCCGCCGCCGCGGGGCAATCGCTGACTACATCTATACCGGTGTGCAAATTATTGACCCCGAGGGGATTGAGAGCGTTGCCGAACGGCAATTCTCTTTAAATGTTTTTTGGGATGACCTGCTGGCCAACGATGCCGTGCACGGCATCCTGTACCCCGGTCGCTGGATAGACGTCGGCACCCCGGATGGGCTGGCACGGGCCAATGCAGAACTGAGCGGCAACTGATGTTTGACGCAAGCAAGGGTTCGCGTGTTTTTAGTATCCCGATGGGCCAGGATTTCGCCAGAACCTTTGCCCAAGGCCTCTTGCAACGTATCCAGGATCAGCCGCCTGAAGCCCTTGCGCGGACCCTTGTGCTGACCAACTCAAACCGGATGGGTACCGCGGTCAAAACGGCACTGTCTTCTTCCGGTGCACGGCTTTTGCCACGTATACAGACCCTCGACCGGGTGCCGGACCTGCCGGAGTTCAGACTGGACCTTCCACCCAAAACCCCGGCACTGCGTCGTATGCTGATGCTTGCCCGGGCTACGGGAGCTTTTCTGGAGGCTGAGCCTGACGTGGCACCGCAATCAGCGCGGTTCAGTCTGGCGCACCTTCTCGCCCGATTGATGGACGAGATGCAGGCCGAAGGTGTCAGCACTGGTGACCTGCAGGACATAAACATAGACCGTTATTCCGAACATTGGGCGCGCAACTTGCGATTCCTGCAGATCATGGGGCAATACCGGGACAGCCGCCGTGGGTCGGACCCGCTGGATCGTCTGCGCCTGGGATCACAGCAGCTTGCGGAACGCTGGCAGGCAAATCCGCCGGATACGCCAATCATCATCGCAGGCTCAACCGGATCCCGCGGGGCGACATCTGTTTTGATGAAAGCTGTTGCAGCACTGCCACAAGGGGCGGTTGTGTTGCCCGGATGGGATGATGTCCAGCCCGCACGGATCTGGTCAAAAATGACAACGGAAGATATCCTGCAGGATCATCCGCAGTCCATGCTCCAGGCCACATGCGGGCATTTGCGGATTAATCCCGCCCATCTGCCGGTTTGGACGCCCGAAGATACGTCCTTAAATCCACGTAAAAAACTAATCTCACTGGCCTTAAGGCCAGCACCTTTCACCGATGACTGGCTGGCTGAAAGCCAGGGCATCAAAGCTGATCTCGACATTGCGCTTTCCGGCGTAGCACTGATGATCGCCTCAAATCCGAAGACGGAGGCGGATGGCATAGCCCTGCGGCTGCGTGCGGCTGTGGAGGATAGTCGGTCGGCTGTCCTGATATCCCCGGACCGTAGCCTGACCCGCCGTGTCAGCGCAGCCCTGCGCCGGTGGGGAATTGAACCCGATGACAGTGCCGGATGCCCGCTGCAGCAAACACCGCCGGCTGTATTTTGCCGCCTGATCGCAAGTTGTATCGGACAACCTCTGCGACCGGATGTGCTGACCGCCATACTAAAACATCCTATGGCCGGATCGTCTGACCGAAAGTCCAACCGAAAGCTTTTCAGCCGGTTGTTTGAGATACAGCATCTGCGCGGAGGCCCGCCGGAAATTCCTCTTTCTGACCTTAAGGCATGGGCGGAGCGTTCGGACGAAGAAGGTAAAAAATCAGAACGGATGGATTGGGCGGACTGGGTCATAACCGGGCTTTCGGGCCTGGGTGATCTGAAATCCGGCACACTCGGAGATTTTGTGTTGGCACATATTCATGCGGCAGAGATGCTCGCCAGCCCCGAAGAAGCCGCTGGCAGTTGCACGTTATGGGCCGGATCGGATGGAGAGGGCCTTAGAGTGGTCTTTTCCGATCTTATGGAAGAGGACGCCGCAGCCGGCCTTTTGACTGCGCAAGACTACCGAAATCTGGTGCAAACGGTGCTTTCCGAACGCCAGTCCCGCACCGCACGGGTGCGGCACCCGAGCATTGCCATTTGGGGTACGCGGGAGGCGCGGGTGGAACAACGCGATCTCGTGATACTCGGCGGTCTCAACGATACGGTTTGGCCGGGGTCGGAAGAACCGGATCCCTGGCTGAACCGTGACATGCGAAAACAGCTTGGTTTGCCCACGGCAGATCGGCAAACGGGCCTTTCCGCCCACGACTTTCAGCAGGCATTTTGCGCACCATACATCATGATGACGCGGTCTGTTCGCGACGGGGAAGCACCGACAGTCCCGTCAAGATGGATTATAAGGCTTCTCAATCTTCTGATCGGTCTTGGTGAAGTCGGTCAGGCGGCCATTGACACAATGAAACGCCGGGGCCAGCCGTGGCTTCTGCGGTCGGCCCGGCTAGATAAATTATCCCTTCCCGTCCCGCTGTCGCCACGTCCGGCTCCGTGCCCTCCGGTTGATGCCCGGTTCAAAAAACTGTCTGTCACGTCCGTCGAGAAACTGATCCGGGATCCGTATGCGATTTATGCAGAGCACAGCCTGCGGTTGCGAAAACTGCAACCGTTGCAAACTGATCCGGATGCCCGGACACGTGGTATCGCACTCCACAATATTATCGAGGCTTTCAACACCATTTATCAGGAGACACTGCCCGCTGAACCTGAAAAACGATTTATGGAAGTTGCCGAAGACGTCTTATCCCGGTCCGTTCCCCGGGCGGGCCTGCGCCGAATATGGCTGATGCGTTTGGACCGCGTTGTGCACCACCTTATGGCGCAAGAGGCTGACCGCCGGGCCGCCGGTGACATAGAGGGCCAGGAAGTATGGGGTGAACGACTAACGACTGACCCCATCATACGTCTGTATGGAAAGGCAGACCGGATCGACCGCCTTACAGACGGTCGCGTCGCGATCTTTGATTACAAGGCTGGCGTGCCGCCGTCCCGGAAAGAAACAGAATATTTCAAAAAGCAACTGGATTTGGAAGCAGCGATTGCCGCAAGTGGCGGGTTCAGCCGGAAAGGCCCGGACGGGGATATGCAGGCAATCGCTGCTGCGGATGTCGCTTTTGTCGAATACATTGGCCTGTCCGGCCAGGGATTGACCGATGCCACGAAATCCGAGCGGCGGGTGATGACCTGCGAGGATACCGCCCGGATATGGGCGGGGTTCGAAGCCCTTGTGCGCAGTTATGCGGATGCAGGGCAGACCTTTCCATCCCGCCCGCGGATGCAAGGGCTCGACTACGCCTGTGATTACGATCACCTGGCACGAAAAGGAGAATGGTGGGAAAGTGACGAACCGACAAAGATTAATTTAGAATGAACGGCTTCGGGGATGCAGTCGAGGCTCAGGTTCAGGCGTCCGATCCCGGCAATTCTACCTGGGTATGCGCTAATGCGGGATCGGGCAAAACCCGCGTCCTGACAGACCGTGTGGCACGCCTGTTGCTGCGCGGCACAGAACCGTCACGCATTCTGTGCCTGACCTATACAAAAGCAGCCGCGTCAGAAATGCAGAACCGTCTGTTTCAGCGTCTCGGCGCATGGGCGATGATGCCTGATGAGAAGTTGCGTGAAACGCTTTATACGCTCGGGGAAGAAGCAGCATCTACAGATGCGGAAAACTTGCGCCAGGCGCGAACGCTTTTTGCCAACGCACTGGAAACTCCGGGTGGCCTGAGGATCCAGACCATCCACTCTTTTTGCGACCATCTGCTGCGTCAGTTCCCACTGGAAGCGGGCGTTCCGCCGCAGTTTCAGACGTTGGAAGAGACGGCAGCGAAGCAGCTGCGCAGTAACATCCTGGATGAGATGTCCAATGACCAGGATGTGGCCCTTGTGGCTGATATGGCAAAGGAGCTGACGGGATCAGACATCGACGGCCTGCTGCAGGAAGTCGTGGCGAAACGCGATGTGTTGCGGGCTGACCGGGTCAGCCGGGTTTTCGGGTCAGAAGAACCCGATTCGACCAGCCAAATGACTTATATTCTTGGCACAGGGGATCGAGAGGCCATGAACCGCGTCGCCGAACACCTGGGTGCAAACGAAAAGCAGTCGGCGACCATCAGAGCCAGCGCTACAGAAACGGACCCACGCGGGTTTGTTGATTTGGCAGAGCGCCTGTTTCTGAATAATACAGGTTCCAAAAGAGGCGCATTCTCCCCAAAGATAATTGGATCAACGAAAATCAGGGAACAGCATCCGGCAGATTTCGCGGCCTTCGACGCCATTGGTGACCGTGTCGCGAACACCCGCCGCGAACGGGCCGCCGGGCGTATGGCTGTTCGCGCATCACGTCTGGCAAATTTCGCAGAGCGCTTCCTTGAACGCTACGACTATGCAAAACTGCTGGCCGGGCAATTCGACTTTTCAGATCTGATCCGCAAAGTACTTTACCTGTTGGAAAACAGTGCATCCGCCCAGTGGATACTCTACCGGCTTGACGGGGGAATTGACCACGTTCTGGTGGACGAGGCGCAGGACACGAGCCCGGAACAATGGCGCATCATCCTGAAACTGACCGAGGAATTCACCGCGGGCAATTCCGGTCGCGACAGGAAGCGAACCATGTTCGTCGTAGGCGATGAAAAACAGTCAATCTACTCTTTCCAAGGTGCTGATCCGAAGATTTTTACTGAGATGCAAACTGCCTTTGGCGGTGATTTTCAGGCGATTGGATCGAAGCTTGTATCCGCCAGCCTTTTGCATTCCTTCCGTACGTCTGATCCGATTCTGAGGTTCATTGATGCCACCTTTCATGGCCCTGCCGGGGAGCATCTTCAAAAGCAGACGTTGCATCGGGCTGTGGATGTTGATCGGCCGGGCCGGGTTGATATTTGGCCTTTCATCGAAAAGCCTGAAGTGCCGGAAGAGGTACCGTGGTATACCCCCGTCGATACGCCGGATCCCGATGATCCGAAAAAAATACTTGCCCAACAGGTGGCACGGTGGATCAGATACCGGATTGATCGAAATACAGTCCTGCCCGGAACGAACAGCCCGATCAGCGCGGGTGATTTTCTGATCCTCGTCCAGAGGCGCAGCGTGTTCTTTAATCACGTGATCAGGGCACTCAAATCACATGGTGTGCCAGTGGCCGGGGCAGATCGCATGTGGATTGCGGATGAGCTCGCCGTAAAAGACATTTTATCGTTTCTGCGCTGGGCGGATTTACCCGACGATGACCTGTCATTGGCAGAGGTCATGCGTTCCCCGCTGCTGGGCATGACCGAACAGGAACTGTTTTCCGTGGCGCACGGGCGAAAAGGTACGCTCTGGCAGGCGTTGCGCACCGATGATCGGTTTCAAAGCCAGCGTCGGGTCTTGTCGGATATCCTCGACAATGCCGACTTTGAACGCCCGTTTGAAATGATCACCCGTATCCTGACCCGTAACAAAGGCCGCGAGAAACTTGTGGCGCGACTGGGCGAAGAGGCGGAAGATGCAATTGATGAGCTGCTGACCCAGGCCCTGCGGTATGAGCAAACCAATATCGTAACCCTGTCAGGGTTTCTGGCATGGTTTGACGCAGAGAACATCGTGGTGAAGCGCGAAATGGACCGCAGGCAGGATCAGGTGCGCGTCATGACCGTGCACGGGGCAAAGGGGCTGGAAGCACCAATTGTCATCCTGCCCGACACGGCAAAACAGTTCGGTCGTTCTGACAGGGATGCGATCTTGCCGCTCGCAGAAGGCGGTTTTGTATGGCGAACGCCTTCCGGCGATGAGCGTGGCATAACGAGGCAGGAAATCGACGCGAAATCATCCCGATCAGATTTTCAGAAAGCCGAAAAGATGCGGCTTCTCTACGTTGCCATGACCCGTGCGGAACGGTGGCTGGTGATTGCGGGTGCAGGAGAGCGCGGCAACGCTCCGCAAGATTGCTGGTACGGTTTGATCGAGGAAACTTGCGAACGCGTTCCATCTATCGCCTGCCTTGACCCGATTCAGGAGCCTGTCATCGGCCGGATACGGTCGATGAGCAAAGGCTGGACGGACAAACCTTTTGACGGCCCGGTTAACGATGACCCATCTGTCGACCTGCCGGATTGGGCCCGGACACCGGTTCCGGCAGAGATCCGATATCGACCGCTCAATCCATCCGGTTTTCCCGGGGCCAAATCTCTGCCAGGTGTGGAGGACCTGGACGAAGAGGCAGTCAAAAGGCGGGGTACGCAGGTTCACCTTTTGCTGGAACACCTGCCCGGTGTTCCGCACGAAATGCGCCGGACGGTGGCTGGACGGCTGCTGGCAGGCGACGCAGGCGCAGATTTGTCTGCCGCGTTGGAAGAGGCAGAGCACGTGATCGACACACCGAACCTGCAGTGGCTCTGGGCTGACCAGGCACTTTCCGAGGTGCCGATCACTGGTGAAATCCTGGGGCGGCGCGTGGAAGGTGTTGTCGACCGCCTCATCGTGACAGGTGACCACGTGATTGCTGTTGACTTCAAGACAAACCGGGTCGTTCCGGCTACGGCGGACGCCATCCCGGAAGGCATCTTACGCCAACTTGGTGCCTATGATGCTGTCTTGCGCCAAATCTACCGGGAAAAGCCCGTTTCCGTTGGGGTTCTGTGGACAAAAACAGCAGCCTTTATGATAGCGGACCGCAAGCTGATGTCCGCGGCTTTGGCAACTGTTCCGCTGTCTTGACCATGTCCCGGGTCGCCGCTAGGTTCGGAATGAATATCAGATTTGGGAGGCCGGTATATGGCAACTGTAACCGTCACAGACGATACCTTTGACGTCGAGGTGAGACATTCGGAAATTCCCGTTGTGGTTGATTTCTGGGCGGAATGGTGTGGCCCCTGCAAACAGATCGGCCCGGTGCTTGAAGAATTGTCCGATGATCTTGCCGGAAAGGTAAAAATCGCCAAGGTCAACGTCGATGAAAACCCGCATGCGCCTGCACAGATGGGTGTTCGCAGCATCCCGGCACTGTTTTTATTCAAGGACGGCAACATCGTATCGAACAAGACCGGTGCTGCCTCCAAGGCCGTATTGGCTCGTTGGATCAGCGACAACATCTAGGCCGCACTGAATTTCCCGAAAAAGCGTCGCGGCCCCGGGTGTAGTGACCGGAGAGTGCCCTCAACAGGCCCGCAAGGCGGTTGGCCCCCGCCAGGCTCCGGGGCGACAGTTTCCGCCACAAAAGTGCCGGAAGAATTCGAACAGCACAAAGCCGGCGCAAGGCTTAATCGGGGGTGAAGACGGGCAGCCCGGAAAAACCGACCCGGCCCTGCCGATAGTCACGCCTGAAATTCTGAACGGCTGCGATCAGACCAGCGTCAGGTATGGCGCGGGGGGCGTCACCACACCAATCGCGGCGTGCTTAACGTACCTTGCGCCGGAGCAGGTTCAGAAGGTCTTCGCTGGCTTTGCCATTCGGCTGAATGCCGTTGCGGCGTTGAAAATCGCTGATAGCATCAATGGTCCTTGGCCCGATGATCCCATCCGCATCTCCGATGTTGTAACCCGCTTCCAGCAGATGTTCCTGCACCTCGATCTTCTGGTCATACCTCAGTGCCCCGGGGCCGCGGGGCCATTCCCGCACGAAATTACCGCCGCCGTTGATCTTGTCCGCCAGGTGCCCGACGGCCAGCGCGTAGGAATTGGCGTTGTTGTAACGTTTGATGACAAAGAAATTATCGAAGACAGCAAACGCTGGCCCGTCCGAACCTGCGGGAAGGAAGATTGCCGCTTTACCGTGGTTCGGGACAGGCGCACCCCTCATTGACCGAACGCCCAGCTCATGCCACCGGGCCGGCGTTGCCGTCACCTTCAGCGAGGCATTTTCGTAGTTGAAGTTGCGAGGCAACTTCACCTCCACGCCCCAGGGCTGGCCTTTGCGCCAGCCGAATCTGCGCAGGTAGTTGGCAGTGGATGCCAGCGCGTCTGACGGATCATGTTCATCCCATACATCGCGGCGCCCGTCGCCGGTGAAATCCACCGCATAGGCCTCGTAACTTGTCGGGATAAATTGGGTATGCCCCATGGCCCCGGCCCAGCTGCCCATCATCCGATCCGGTGTGATATCCCCTTTCTGGATGATTTTCAGCGCGGTCAGCAGTTGCCGGGTGGCAAACTTCCGACGACGGCCTTCGTAGGCCAGGGTCGCGAGTGCCTCGATGATATTGATGTTACCCATATTGGTACCGTAAGAAGTTTCCAGCCCCCAGACCGCCACCAGCACTGGCCATTCAACGCCATAGTGCTGTTCGATCCGGTGCAGCGTACTTTTGTACCTGCGCATCATCGCCTGCCCGTTTTTTACCCGTTTCGGGCTGGTTGCGGTATCCAGGTAATCCCAGATCTGGCGAGAAAACTCTGCCTGTTTGCGATCACGGGCGATCACGGTGCGGTTCAGGTTCAGCCCGCGAAAGGCATGGTCATAGGTTCGTTCACTGATACCGCTGGCCAGAGCCTGGCCTTTGAATTCACGCACCCAACGCTGGAAACCGGCCTCCGTCATGGCCAACCGGATGCCGTCAACGCGGTGTCGATCAGGGTCAACTGCCATGTCAGTTTTCAATGCCCCCTGTGCCGTTGCCGCGATGCACAGTGCCACGATGCCTGATGAAATCGCTTTCCACATAAAACGGTTCCTTCTTGTGCCTCTGTGGCGATCAGTATAGAGCGTTTGCTGCTGCCCGTGCAGGGTAAATTATCGGAGCCGTAAACCAATACCTTTTTGTGCGCTGTACGGGCATGATCTTCTTCCACCTGCTTCAGAGGAGGGCCGAAACGGCCCGGATTGGCCCGGTCCCCCGGTTGATACAATCCCGGCAAAGGCCCGGACATTCCGAGGTTGCCACAACGGCCGCATGAACCGGAGGTGCCGTGCTGTCCTTGCCATGGGACAGGAGACACCCGCACCTGCTATAACCCTGCATCAGGACAGTATAGCTCGCTACAAAAGAGAACGCCCCATGAAAAAGCAAATGATCGGGCAGGGGGCCGGGCGATTTACCCCTGCAGAACGGCTGGAAAGGGCCCGGCCGGATACTTATGCGACAGAGGATTTCCCGGGCGATAAACTGTTTCTGTTCGGCACCACGCCTGTGGCTGCCGGTGTGTCATCTGTTGCGATGCTTCGATCACTGGTATTCTTCCCCATCTCCAACCCTGGGAGCAAACCGGTTTTGAAACGCCCCGTCCTGTCCGGATACGTTGCCCGGGGGCGGGATGTCATGTTACCGCCCGCAGAAATTTTGGGTCGGGCATCCTAAATTCCGGC
This sequence comes from Paracoccaceae bacterium, assembly GCA_014323795.1. Lineage (GTDB taxonomy): Bacteria > Pseudomonadota > Alphaproteobacteria > Rhodobacterales > Rhodobacteraceae > Amylibacter. The sequence goes on from JACONK010000037.1 coordinate 102,652, forward strand.
CTTCACAGCGTTCACCAGGTGCGTCAGTGCATCCGCATACCGTCCGTTTGTACGCCGCCCATCGGCGTCAAATTCCGAATGTGCCCGGGAAATGGAAACCCTTGGTCCTTGCAGAACCTTCGGATTGAACGGGAGTCAGGCCGTGGCGCAGGGAATACTGCGACCATACACCGCTGCCCGTCCGGCTGCCGCCGACATGATTGCCACAGGCTTTTCCCGCCACAGGCATCGGCGACAGCCGACTGACCCAATCGAGTGCGTTTTTCAGAACCCCCGACAGGCCGGCATTGTATTCAGACACCGCAATCAATGTGGCATCGGCGACCTGCATCTGCCTGTGCAGCAGAATCACCGATTCCGGCATGCCATCTGCCGCCAGGTCACCATCGTAGAGCGGCAGACGTAAATCACCGAACGCTGGATCACACGGACCAAACAGACGAACCGCCTCATGCAGTAATTTGGTGTTCAACGAAGCTGCCCGCAAAGAACCGGGGATACACAGGAGATCTGGATCGGACATGATCAGGTATTCCCTTCCCTCTGGCTGTATAAAAACGCCAACATCTGCGGTATGGCAGGCGGCAAAGAGGTGCCACAAACACGTTGGGCAGAGTGTGGAAATACCACCTGCCCCTTGGCATGACTTAAAAAGATGAGCCGTGCAAATCCTGCCTTCAAAAAACATCCGGCGAAAGACAATGATGTCTTCTGCGAGGTTCGCGACTGTTTCTGCAAACATTCCCGCCAGGCGATCAGAACCCCATGCCGAAGCATAGGCCACAAGAGCCGGCTTCAGGGTGCCCCGGGCGCATTGATCCTGCGAGGGCGACACTCTCGCCATATCAGGCGCATGTAAAATGTAAAAGGTAACGAACCTTGGTAAAAGCGTCGGGATACGCCTGATACCCGGGCGGCGGGGGCCTAACCACGCGACCGGATCATCCCGACAATGTCATGGACCTGGTCAAGGATTGGTTCGGCTATGGCCGCGGCCTTGTTGGCACCCTGGCCGATAATGCGGTCAATTTCTGCCGGATCATGCATCAGCCGGGCCATTTCGCTGGTGATCGGTGCCAGTGTTTCCACTGCCAGCTCTGCCAATGCAGTTTTGAATTGGCCAAACTGCCGCCCGCCCGCCTGCGCCAGCGTTGCGTCGACCGATATACCAGCCAGGGCTGCATAGATATTGACCAGGTTGCGCGCCTCGGGACGATTGGCCAAACCGTCTACAGCACCAGGAAGCGGTTCCGGGTCGGTTTTTGCCTTGCGGATTTTCCTGGCGATGGTGTCTGCGCTGTCAGTCAGGTTGATTCGGCTCATGTCGGACGGGTCAGACTTCGACATCTTTTTTAACCCGTCGCGCAGGCTCATCACGCGGGTCGCCGCCCCCTCGATCACGGGTTCGGTGATCGGGAAAAAGTCCAGGCCGTAGACTTGGTTGAATTTCGTGGCGATGTCGCGCGTCAACTCCAGGTGCTGCTTTTGATCCTCGCCCACGGGGACGTGGGTTGCGTGATAGGCCAGAATGTCGGCCGCCATCAGGGATGGATAAGCAAACAGACCGAGCGACGCATTTTCGCTGTTCTTGCCAGCCTTTTCTTTCCACTGGGTCATGCGGTTCATCCACCCCATGCGGGCGACGCAGTTGAAAATCCAGCCGAGGCGGGCATGGGCAGACACCTGGCTTTGATTAAACAGGACAGACCGTTCCGGGTCGATGCCTGAGGCGATGAACCCTGCCGCCAGCTCCCGCGTTTGCCGACGCAGGGCTTCGGGATCCTGCCAGACGGTGATGGCGTGCAAATCCACCATACAGTAGACTGTTTCGCTACCTCCGTCCTGCATGGATACAAAGCGTTTGATGGCACCGAGGTAATTTCCGAGCGTCAACCCGCCGGATGGCTGGATTCCGGAAAAAACGCGCTGTGTGTGCCCGGTTTCAGCCATGGCCAAAAAACTCCTGTGTGGCATTTCAGCGAGGTTTATCGCTATATGCCACACACAGGTCAACCGAAACCCCGGATGATGCACCACCCCGATGCCGATGCACCGATGCTCAACCCTTTACCGTTACCGACCCTGGTGATTTTTCCGACCCTGCCAATGGGCTTAATTGAAGGGGCGTTTCAGTTGGGAGAATCCGTTCTTATCGGCGGGTCGCAGAGGCCAGGCTTGCGGCAGGAGATCGCACCCCGCCACAGCCTTTTCAATGCCATCGCCTGGCAAACGTATACCCGGCAATCTTTCCCGCCGGACCGACTGATGTGGCTTGTCACCTGACCATCCTTCCGCCGGGATGGGGGAGAGGTGCTCTTTCCGGTGGTTGTGTGCCGGCAATCGGCAAATGGGTGGGGTGTGGCGCATTGGACCATTCCGTTGGTCACGTTCTTCGGGTCTGCCGCTATCACTGCGCCGGCAGCGGAAAAGACCGTGATGATCGATGCGACATACCTGAAGGCTTACCGGACCGCGACCAGTTTGGCCGTGAAAAAAGAGGGCGCGAACACCAGATCGGTCGGACCAGGGGCGGAATGAACACCAAACTCCACGCTATCTGCGATAGCGATGGAAGACCGCTCGACTTGTTTGTCACCGCCGGGCAGAGGTTGGCGACTACACTGGCGTACGCGCCCTTGTGAGCCGTCTGTGGCGTGTCTATTAGCTGCTCTGAGACCGCGGTTATGACGCCGATTGGTTGAGGAAAGCGTTGTAAGACAAAGGGATACGCGCCTGCCTCCCTGGCCGAAACAAGCACAAGAAAACCATCAGATACAACAGGCACAGATACAAACAACGCAACCGGGGCGGGATCATGTTCGGCACGCGCCGGGGATTGGCGGTGCAGTGCCGCCGGATACGACAGCTGCCCCAAGGGCTTCCTGTGTGGCGGGCACTCGCGCAGCACTCGTCATCTGTTGGACATGAGTCCGGAGCCTGGGCCTGGCGGCGACCTCGGGTACATTTCAGTCGGTCTTCCGGTTGCTGTTCAGGTCTCCAGGGCTGTTTTGAATGGGCCGTGGGGTTTGCGTCGGGTTTTGTGATCTTTGCATTTTTGCAGCCAACGCCGGCCAAAGGCGCGGGCTGTTGGCCGGGCCGTATGCGTGGGCACTGTTCTAGCGGCGGACGGCGGCACACAGGTCCGCCACAGACAGCCCGCCAAGCGCGAAGGCCGCAACGCAGTAGGTGCCCAGCCCCCCTGCAATCACCCCGGCAAGTGCCAGATAGCGAGATCCTTCGGCCATCAGCGCGTCAGACAGCAGCTGCCCCAAGCCCCAGACAGCACCCGCCATGAAAAGACTCGCCACAACCAGGCGTGGTACCACGCGGCGCAACCGGTCGTCTGTTTGCACCGTCTTTCCCATGTTGCGCGAGCCGCACCACAGCAGCACGACCATGACCGCGGCACTGACAATTGTGCCGAGTGCCGCCGCCAGATATCCGATGGCCGAAGCCAGCCCGATGGCCAGCCCGGCGTTGACCCCCATCGACACCAACGCGTAACAGAACGGGCTCTTCGTGTCCTGCCGTGCGAAAAAGAGCGGTTGCAGCACCTTTTGCAGCACAAAGAACGGCAGGCCAAGCGCATAGATGGCCAGCGCGAGGCCCGTCGCCGCACTGTCTTCTGCCGTAAAGGCCCCGCGTTCAAAAAGCACAGAAACCACCGCCGTGGGCATCACCACAAAGCCTGCTGTGGCAGGTAATGTCAGGGCCAGCGCAAACTCGATCGACCGGTTGAACGCGGCGCGGCTGCCCGTGATGTCACCTGCCTGCAGGCGTCGCGACAGATCCGGCAGCAGCACCACCCCGATTGCAATGCCGACCACGCCGAGGGGCAGCTGATAAATCCGGTCCGCATAATAGAGCCACGCGACAGCACCCTCCGTCGGGCTGGCCACCTGGCGACCCACGATCAAATTCACCTGCATCACGCCCCCGGCCAGGGCTGCGGGTAATGCGATGACCGCGAGGTTTTTCAAATCCGGCGTCAGTTGGGGCCGCTTGAATCGCAGAGGAAATCCGGCCCGTGCTGCCGCGAACCAGACCAGGGTCAATTGCGCAACACCCGCCGCAACAACTCCCTGACTAAGCCACAGGCCAAAGTCCCCCGTCTGCCACCACGCAAGCGTCAGCGCACCGATCAGGATAATGTTCAGTATCACAGGTGCCGCCGCAGCGGCGGCAAAGCGCCCGGTAGCGTTCAGCACTCCTGACAAAAGCGCGGCCAACGATATAAACAGGATGTAGGGAAAGCAAATGCGCCCGTAGAACACGGCAAGGTCAAAGCGTTCGTCGCCCCGAAACCCCGCCGCAATCGCGATGATCAGCGCGGGCATGGCAATCTGTGCCACTAGGGTCAGCACGATCAGGATTGTGGCAAGCCCTGTAAATGCGTCGTTTGCGAATCCTTCCGGATTATCCCTGGCTTCCAGCTTTTTGGAAAATATTGGCACGAAGGCCATGTTGAACGCGCCTTCAGCAAAGAAACGCCGAAACATATTGGGGAGGGAAAACGCCTGGATGAAGGCGTCTACTACCGGTCCCGCCCCCAGGAAACCGGCGATCAGCACTTCGCGCAAAAATCCAAGGATCCGGCTCAACAGTGTCCATGCGCCAACAGTGAAAAAACCGGCGATCAGACGGATTCGCGGTGTCACGCCGGTGCCTCATCCATTGCGTGATCGACACCCTTTTCCACGGCAGCCTTGAGAGCTGCGATGATGCGTTCCTGCTTCTGCCCGGAATGTAATTTCAGCCCGAACATATCCTTGACATAGAAGACATCGACAGCCTGTTCGCCGTAGGTCGCGATGACCGCGTTCGCGATGGCAATGTTATTGTTCGTCAGGGTTTTCGCCAAATCAAACAGGAGGCCGGGACGATCGCGAGTGTCAACCTCGATAATCGTATAAAGGTCTGACCCGTTGTTATCTATTGTGATGGCTGTCGGTACGATAAAATCGCGCTCGCGTTTCTTGAACCGGTCGCGGGTCTGCAGCGCGTCACGGGCGATGATTTCCCCTTTCAGGGTTCGATTGATCATCGTGCGCAGGCGGGTCATGCGTGATCTTTCATAAGCGGTGCCATCGGTATCCTGCACCCAGAAAACGGACGTCGCGTAGCCGTCTTTCGTAGTGTATGATCGGGCGTCGACCACATTGGCCCCGGCCAGTGCCAACGCCCCGGCAAGGCGGGAGAAGATACCGGGGTGATCCTGCATGACGAAACAGGCCCGTGTCGCGTCCCGGTTCGGGTCAGGCTTGATGTCCACCGCGATGTCAGACACCGATGCCTTTTTCATCAACTTTGCAAACACGGCCTGCGTGGAGCTGTTCAGCCCCTGCCAATAAGCCGGGTAATGGCGGTTATGTTCCGCTTCAATTTCTGCCCTGGTCCACCTGGTCAGCCGGGCTGCCAGGGTGGCTTGCGCTTCCCGTGCGGATTGCAGTTCGCCCAGTTTATCGAGCCCCTCTTGCAACGCGATCCGCGTCAGTTTGTGCAGCGTGCGCAACAGTTGCGCCTTCCAATTATTCCAGGTGCCGGGCCCCACGCCGCGAATGTCACACACTGTCAGCACTGTCAGCAGGTTCAGCCGTGCGGTCGTGCGTACGGTGCCGGCAAACTCCCGCACGGTTTTCGGGTCAGACAAATCCCGTTTCTGCGCCACGTCTGACATGAGCAGGTGATGCTGCACCAGCCAGACGACGGTTTCGGTTTCCATTTCTGTCAGGCCCAGCGCAGGTGCAATATCCGCTGCCAGACGCGCCCCGGCGGCGGAGTGATCCTCCGGCAGGCCTTTGCCGATATCGTGCAGTAAAAGCGCGACATACAGGACGCGCCGGTCCACCCCGTCTTCCAAAATACGCGAGGCTACCGGCAAACTTTCCTTCAGCCGGCCCTTTTCGATCTGCGCGAGGTTGGATATGCACTGGATCGTATGCTCATCCACTGTATAGCGGTGATACATGTTGAACTGCATCAACGCCCTGATGCGTTGCCATTCCGGCAAGAAGGCGGCAAGCACACCCAGCTCATTCATCCGGCGCAACGCCCGTTCCGGGTTTCCGTAATCAAGCAGCAGTGCCATGAACAGGTTTCGGGATTTCGGGTTCTGACGCATCTTGTCATCGATCAGGTGCAGGTTTGTCACCACCAGCCGCATAGCGTTCGGGTGGATCAGGATGTTTGTTCTCAGGCCTTCCGCGAAAATCCGCAGCAGGTTCAGCGGGTCTGCAAGAAACGCCTTGTCATCCTTTATGGCCAGCCGTCCGTGAAGAATACGATACCCTTCAGGCACCCTGGCGTCTTTTGCTATCCGGGGGAATGCCCGAAGCAAACGTTTGCCAAGGTTCAGTTCTTGTCTGGTGTGCTGTGCCTCAAGTGCTGTCAGAAAGTGGCGCGTCAGATCGCCCACATGGGTTGCGTGGATGAAGTAATCCTGCATGAACGCCTCCACCCCCCGCAAGCCGCCGCGGTCCTGATAGCCCAGTGCCTCCGCCACTGCGACCTGGGCGTCGAAAGTCAGCTTTTCTGACGCACGGCCTGCGATCATGTGCATATGACAACGCACTGTCCACAGGAAATCCGCCGCCTCCGCAAAGCGGTGGTATTCAGCCTTGGTGAAATAGCCCAGGCGGATCATCTCGGATGCGGATTTCGCGCCGGACAGATATTTCGTGATCCAGAAAAGCGTCTGCAGGTCACGCAAACCGCCTTTGCTCTCTTTCACGTCAGGTTCCAGCAGAAATCGGGTCCGGCCCTGCTTCATGCGGCGTTCTTCCCGCTTCCGGGCGACAAACTCCGGCCCGGTCACCTTGAAAAGCGAATTCCACAACCGGGTATCGAGCTCTGCTGCCAGGGCCTTGTCGCCGCACAGGTAACGTGATTCCAGCAGAGCCGTGCGGATAGTCAGGTCGCTGCGCCCCATGCGCAGGCATTCATCGATAGTTCGTGTGGAATGGCCGACCTTCAGTTTAATATCCCACAGGATGTAAAGCATGGATTCGACCATGCTTTCCGCCCGGGGAGCAGGCTTGCATGGGGTCAGAAACAGCAGGTCAATGTCCGAATAGGGTGCCATCTCTGCCCGCCCGTAGCCACCCACAGCCACAACGGACAGGCATTCCGCCTCCGTTTTCGGGGTGTGCCGCGGGTGCAGACAGGTTTTGACTGACCTGAAGACCATTCCCACCAGTCGGTCCGCAAGCCAGGTCCAGGACCGGATCGCCTGACCCGTATGCCAGGGATTGGCCTTGTGAGTGTCTTCCAGCACCTTGCGTGCCGCTTTGTTGGCCTCGGCCAGTATGGTGCTGATCGCCTTGCGCAGCCGGGACGCATCTGTAGCCGATTGCGCCAATGTATCGATCTTTTGCTCAAGTGCCCTGACATCAAGAATAGAAGCCGGAGGCAGTAAAAGTGCCCCCGATGAACGGGCCTGATCTATCGAATGGGTTTGTCTAGAATCCGGTGCCACCAAAGCCCCGTGGAGCCGGGTCCAGGACGACGATTTGACCGTCTCTGAACGTTGCAACCGCAAGTGCACGCTGGTTTGTCCCGTCGGGTTGCAGGCGGAATACACCGTTGGAACCGCTAAATCCGGCGCGGCGGGTCAGTTTCGAACGTGTCAGGGCATCAGATGAGCCGGAGCCGAGCAATGCTCCGATCACCCGGACCGCGTCATAGGCTTTGCCGGCAAGGATATGGTGACCAACACCATAGGTTGCGGTGAACTTCTGGCTGAAGGCAATTGCGGCGGTGGTATCTGGCATGGCGAAGAGGCTGCCCTGCATACCGGCGCGCTTACGAACCTGCTCTGACGTGCGGTCCCAGCGGGCAAGACCGACGAACTGGGTGTTTTTCGAAGACACGCCGTTTTCCGGCAGAAGCTGTGCAAAGACGGGCAGTGCGCCCGCTGCGTCAGCGTCCATAATCAGGACGGATGCTCCGGTCCGGTCGATCAGATCTCTGGTTGCTGTAACGGCGGCAACAGTGCTTTCAGCACTCAACTGGTAGCGGGACACACCGACAAATTGTGCGCCATTGCCAAGGGCGGCTGACCGGATGGCTGAAATCGCCACATCTCCGGCGGCGTCAGACCGAACGAGCCCGACAACGGTGCGCTTGCCCTGTGCCGAGGCATACCCCACCAGACGGTCTGCGATGTTTGCAAACGTATCACCCAGAATAAAAACGTTGTCGCGTGCTATGCCGGGGTTGTTTGAAAAGCTCAGCACGTTGATGCCCTGGCTTGCCACCGCAGCACCTGCAGCATTTGCGGCTTGGGCAAAGAGCGGCCCCGCAAGGATTTTTGCCCCTTCGGATACCGCCTGCCGGGCGGCGGCTGCGGCCTGGGCCGGATCCCCGGCCGTGGGATAAATCCGCAGATCCATCCTTGCATCCGGCATTTCGGAAACGGCCAATTTCGCCGCCGATACCAAAGAGTCCGCCAAAGCTTCCTGCCCCGGCTGACCGGACCCGTATGGTACCAGCAACCCCACAACAACCGGCTGATTTGCGGATGTTGACATGCACGCTGAAAGAGCTGCACACGCTGCGACAGCGGTCAGCCGGCGAATAATCCACATTCGCGATTCACGGTTTGGCATACGTCTCTCCCCTCGTATTCTGATCAATTATCAGGATAAATGCAAAAACTGCCAGAGGCCTGCTTTTGGGAAATCAACAGGCAACCCCGACAAAAACGGAATGGTGCAGATGACCGCGGCTTCCCTGGTCCCTGCTCTCTACCTTGTGGCGACGCCGATTGGTGCGGCACGGGACATTACCTTGCGGGCACTGGATATCCTGCGGGACGCTGATGTGATCGCTGCAGAGGATACGCGAACCCTGCGCAAACTTCTTGACATTTACCGGATTTCCACCAAGGATCGCATGGTTCTGCCCTATCACGATCACACCGGGGCGGGCACCAGACAAAAACTTGTGGAGGCGGTGCAAAATGGCCGGTCTGTTGCACTTGTGTCCGAGGCTGGTACGCCGCTGGTGTCTGATCCGGGCTACAACCTTGTCCGGGATGTTGCCGATGCCGGGCTGCACGTGTACGCAGCCCCTGGTCCTTCGGCTTTGCTGGCAGCTCTTTGCGTGTCGGGCCTGCCAACGGACCGCTTTCTCTTTGCCGGGTTTCCTCCCGCAAAAGCGGCGGCCCGCACCAGGTGGCTGGAAGATTTGGCTCATGCCCGAACCACAGCCGTGCTCTACGAATCTCCGCGCCGCATAGAGGCAACGCTTGATGCGCTGGTATCCATCTGCGGGCCGGATCGCAAGGCGGCAATGTGCCGGGAGCTGACGAAAAGGTTTGAAGAAACATTGCGCGGTACTTTGGCGGAACTGGCGGCACAGATTGCCGGACGGGATTCCCTGAAAGGGGAGGTCGTCCTGGTTTTGGGTTCCGGCGGCCCATCACGGACAGATCATGGGAACATGGACCGGTTGATATCCGCCGCGCTGGACAGGCTGAGCCTGAAAGACGCTGTGGCGGAGGTCACACAGGCCACTGGTTTGTCCAGGCGGGACGTTTACCAAAGGGCTCTTGATCTGGCGAAAGATTAAGGAAAATTTGATACTTTCCTGGCAGGCTTTACGGGTCACGAGTTTGGGATTGCAACGATACCGTGCGCACAGAACGCGGAAAATTGAATTATCACAAGGGGTTGCTGGCAGAATCACGGGTTGCCGATGCGTATCGCCGCAACGGTTTTGACGTGGTTGATATGCGGTACCGCACACCTCACGGCGAAATTGATATTGTCGCCCGTCATGGTGAAAAGCTCTACTTTGTTGAAGTCAAAAGCAGCCGCACCCATGCGTTGGCCTCTGAAATGATCACGCCGCGCCAGCAGCGCCGCATTCAGAAAGCGGCACTGCACTATATCGCCGGCAAGGCTGCGACCATGGATGTGGATTGCCGGTTTGATGCAGCCCTTGTTGACGCCCGGGGCCGATTGAAGATCATACCGGGGGCCATGTGTTTTGATTAAGGCCGCTGATTGAAAGATCGGCCTTGAACAGCCATATACAGGTATCCGGGCGGGGCCCGCCATGGCGCGGGTTCCGGGAAGATCTGAAGGGGCTGCAGGGCGTTGAAAATAGCATTCCAGATGGACCCGATCACTGCGGTGGATATTGCCTCTGACAGTACCTTTCGCCTGGCGGAAGAGGCACAGGTGCGCGGGCATGCCCTGTGGGCTTATACCCCCGAAAAACTGGCCTTTGAAGAGGGGGAAGTCACCGCTGTCGCCCAACCGGTCACTGTTCAAAGAGAGCAGGGGAATCACGCTCACCTCGGGCCGCCTGCGCGCCTCGCCCTGTCGAATATGGATGTGGTCTGGCTGCGTCAGGATCCGCCTTTTGATATGGGTTACATTACGACCACCCACCTCCTTGATCTGGTTCACCCGCAGACCCTGGTGGTCAATGATCCGACCTGGGTGCGGAACTATCCCGAAAAACTGCTGGTGGTCCGGTTTCCGGACCTGATCCCGCCAACTGCAATAGCCCGTGACCTCGAAACGCTGAAGGCTTTCAGGGAAAGGCATGGTGATATCATTCTCAAACCGCTCTATGGCAATGGCGGTGCCGGTGTGTTCCGGCTGGATGTGAATGATCTGAATTTGACATCCCTGCATGAACTGTTCACCGGCATAAATCGGGAACCGCTGGTTGCCCAAAAGTTCCTGCCTGACGTGAGCGCCGGGGACAAACGGATCATTCTGGTCAACGGCGTCCCTGTCGGTGCCATCAATCGTGTGCCCGCCAAAGGGGAGGTACGATCCAACATGCATGCGGGCGGGCGACCCGAAAAAGTTACCCTGACAAACCGTGACCTGGAAATCTGTGCGCGGGTCGGCCCGTTGTTGCGCGAAAAGGGGCAGATTTTTGTTGGTATCGATGTGATCGGCGGTCAGCTGACCGAAATAAACGTCACATCGCCAACCGGCATTCAGGAGCTGGAGCGTTTTGACGGTATCAACGTCGCCGAAAAGATCTGGCAGGTGATCGAGGCCAGGTGCCAATGATTACGCACCGAAACGGGCAGAATCGCTGAAGAAACCCGGTTATCGGCGGGCAGACAACGTGATAACGGAGGACAGCTGCCGTGCAGCCGGAAACCCCGGCCTAAAACCGGTGTCAAAAACTGTGTTACGCACCGACCGGTTCAATAAACCGGCGTGGCTTCATCAGGCGGCAATTTGGAGCCGATAGCCAATCGCCTCTGCCACATGGGGCATGCGCACGTCTTGTGACGCATCCAGATCGGCGATCGTGCGGGCCACGCGCAGAACCCGGTGATACCCTCGCGCTGTCAGGCCGAATTTTTCCGCAGCTTTTTTCATCAGATCCATGCCCCCTGAATCAGGGGTTGCCACCTCTTCCAATGCGTTGCCTTCAACATCGGCGTTTTGCCGATACCCTGTTCCCATGAACCGTTTTTCCTGTTTGGTCCGGGCCGCGGCCACACGTTCGGCGATAAGCCGGGAGCTTTCGCCATCCCCGGGCAGATGCAGGTCATCGACAGAGACGGGCGGCACATCAACGCGGATATCAAAGCGGTCCATCAACGGGCCGGAGATCCGGCCGAGGTAGCGGTCGCCGCAACCGCAGACCTTTTCACTGGTCGCGCCGGGTGCGCCCATGAAACCGCAGCGACACGGGTTTGCGGCAGCCACCAGCATGAAGCGGCAGGGGTAGGTCACGTGGGCATTTGCCCGGGCGACCATGACCTGCCCGGTTTCCAGGGGCTGGCGCAGGGTTTCAAGCACATGCCGGCTGAATTCCGGCAGTTCATCCATGAAGAGCACGCCATTATGGGCCAGCGAAATCTCCCCCGGCCTTGCACCCTGGCCACCACCGACAATCGCCGCCATGGACGCCGTGTGATGAGGGTCACGAAAGGGGCGCGTACGGGAGATGCCACCGGAAGACAGAAGCCCGGCGAGGCTGTGGATCATGGATGTTTCCAACGCCTCTTCCGCCGTCAGGTCCGGCAACAGACCGGGGATGCGGGATGCCATCATTGATTTGCCCGACCCGGGGGAGCCTACAAACAGCAGATGATGCCGCCCGGCTGCTGCTATTTCCAGAGCTCTCTTGGCCTTTTCCTGACCTTTCACGTCGCGCATGTCTTTGCCGACCGCGGTGTCGGTGACCTCCCCCGGTTCTGAAGGTGCCAGCGTTTGTTTTCCGGTCAAATGGTTCACGCAGGCAATCAGCGTCTTTGGCGCGATAACCTGGGTCAGCCCCACCCAGGCCGCTTCCGCGCCGCATTCATGCGGGCACAGCAAAGACAACCCGTGTTCCGCCGCCGCCAGGGCTGCCGGCAGTGCCCCCACAACAGGCACCAGCGCACCGTCGAGCGACAGTTCCCCCAAAGCGACGGTGGATTCCACCTCTTCCGCGGGAACAGCACCCATCGCGGCCAGAACCGCCAAGGCGATGGGCACATCAAAATGGGAGCCGACCTTGGGCAGGTTCGCGGGGGAAAGGTTCAGGGTGACGCGCTTGCTGGGCAGGGCCAGTGCCATTGCATTCAGTGCCGCACGAACACGCTCTTTTGCCTCGGACACCGCCTTGTCGGGCAGTCCCACGATCTGAAAGGATGGCAGACCGGAGGAGAAGGCACACTGAACCTCTATCAGCCGGGCTTCCACCCCTACAAAAGAAACGGTGTAGGCACGTGCAACCATCCTGCCCCGCCTACCTGTTTAAACGGGTTGATGCCAGCGGGAATTTAACTATTTTTCTGGCAGGCATCGCAGGCATCATGGTGCGATCAGGGCCATGAAGGCAGGCCAGGCCTGTGGATCTGCCACCGTCCTGTCACGACAGAACCGGTTGCAGAAACCATAAACCCTTCCGTCCAGTTCAAGGAAATCCGTGACCGGCCTGCCCGAATAGGGGCAAACGTCATTTATCGATAATTCGGCATCAACCGGCGCGGCTGCCAAAGGCGCAGGGCCCGGCCAGGGGCTTTTGGCCAGGTCAAAATCATAGAACGGCTGGTGGTGGTTTTCTGCCCGCCCCATGGCGCGCCACCGCCTGAAATTGCCTTCCGCCAAATGCCGGTCAATGTAGGTCTGCGACTGGTCCGTTCGGGGCAGCCCATAGGTGGCAAACCGCATGGCAACGGGCGCAAGGAACACATCCGCCAGCGAATACTCACCGCAGAGCCAGGGCCCGCCGGAAGCGTCAAGCGCGTCTGCCCACAGGAATTCGATCCGGGCGCAGTCCTCCAGAACGTCTTCGGATGGCACGAACCCCGCCCAACTGTGTGCCAGGTTCATTGGGCAGGCGGCACGCAGGGCACCGTAGGCGGAATGCATCTCCGCCGCCATAGACCGCGCCTTGGCCCGCAACAGCGGATCAGTCGGCCACAGGGGTTTGTGCGGGTACGTCTCTGCCAGGGTTTCCGCAATGGCCAGGGTATCGTACACGACGATACCGTCTTTTTTTAATGCGGGAACCAGTCGGGACGGCGCAAAGTTTTCCAGCAGTTTCTGCACTTCGCCGGTATAAAGCCGGGCCGTATGAACCCGAACAGGGATGTTCCAAACCGCGAATGGCAGCCAGCCGCGCAGGGACCAGCTGGAATGGGTGCGGTCGCCGATAGCAAGCTCACAGGTCATGGGGCAAGTATCCCTCGATTTGCCCGACAGCACAAATTCCGATTTGCGGCCGTACGCATCACGGCAGGTGATTGACGCCGAGGATGCGCCATGCAGAGCCCAGATGTTCAAGCGTTGTCACCGACAGGTTATCTATCCTGAAGCTGAGTGCGGCTTTCGGTGTCATCCGCGCCGTGCGCTGAACCTGCGTCAGTATTGCACCGAAGTGGGCCACAACGATGATATCCCGCCCGCTGTGGTTCTGCACCAGCCGGTCAACAGCGCGGCTTATGCGCCTGGCCGAAGCATTCCAGCTTTCTCCGCCAGGCGGGGCCGTGTCACCCGGGTCAGACCAATAGGCACGAGAGATATCCGGATCCCGTGCTGATACCTCTGCAAAGGTCATTTCTTCCCAGGCACCGAAATTGAATTCGCGCAATCCGGCGTCATGAACCAGGCGGTACTTGCCTTCGCCGATGGCATCCGCAGTGGCCACGCATCGGATCAGGTCAGATGAGATCAGCACGGCATCCTGTGGCAGCATTTTGACAAGCCGGGCAAGTGCTGCCTCATCCGACAGATCAGCCGGTACATCTGTCCATCCGATAAGCCCGTGACGATGCGTGGGCCCGTGGCGCACCATGTGAACCGTTGTCATGGCAATGTGCCTTTCAGCACCCGGGGCAATCCCGCTGTGACAAAAACCACCAGGTCTGCCTGTGCCGCGACCCGCTGGTTCAGGATGCCCTGGGCAACCCGAAAATCCCGGCCAGGCCGATTATCGGGCACGATGCCATGGCCGACTTCATTGGAAACGGCAACAATCGGATTTTTGCATTCACCTGCAACCGTCATAAAGGTATGGGTCAACCTGTCCACATCGCTTTTTTGCAGAAAAATATTGGCCAGCCAGAGGGTCAGACAATCAATCAGAATCAGTGCGTCCGATGGCACTGATTTCAGGGCGGCGGGCAGGTCAGTCGGTGCCTCCAGCGTGATCCAGCCCGGGCCGCGCCCCTGTTGATGTTGCTTAATTTTCAACGTCATTTCGGCATCAGATGCCCGGGCTGTCGCGACATATATCCAAGGGGGGGGGCGGGCCTTAATCAGCCCTTCCGCAAAGCGCGACTTGCCGCTGGCCGCCCCGCCCAGGACAAGCGTCATTTCAGGAAAGTTTAAAATAATCGCGCCCGCAAGTGATCAGAATGCCGTACTTGTGCGTATTACACACACAAGAATGCTGAATCCAGCACTTCGACAGCGGTTTTGGAAGGATTGTTCCGTGCCTTTCGATGATGTAAACGCAAAAAAATTTCGGTCCCAAGCCATGCAGGCAGAGATTTTGGATGCCGAAACAGAAACAAGGCTGGCCCGTGCCTGGCGCGATAATCGCGATGAGCAGGCACTTCATCGCCTTATCAACGCCTATATGCGCCTTGCCATTTCGATGGCATCAAAATTTCACCGCTATGGTACCTCAAGGCAGGATCTGATCCAGGAAGCGGGCGTCGGCCTGATGAAGGCGGCTGAAAAATTTGACCCTGATCGCGGGGTGCGGTTTTCGACCTATGCGCAGTGGTGGATTAAGGCAGCCATCCAGGATTATGTTATGCGCAGCTGGTCTATGGTGCGGACCGGCTCCACCAGCAGCCAGAAAGCACTGTTCTTCAATCTGAAACGTGTGCAGGCAGCACTGGAACGTGAGGCAAGCGCCTGCGGCAAAGATCTTGACAGGCACCAGATTGCTGAAAAGATCGCGCAGGAGATCGGCGTTCCCATGCGGGACGTGGAAATGATGCAAGGCCGTCTTAGCGGATTTGACTTTTCACTGAATGCGCAGCAATCGACCGATACAGAAGGGCGTGAATGGCAGGACGCACTGGCAGATGAAGGCCCGCAGGCCGAAGAAATTGTCACGCAGGCACATGACATGGGCCAATTGCGCAACTGGCTGAAAGAGGCGATGGAAGATCTCAATGACCGCGAACGCTACATTGTGAACCAGCGCCTGCTGATTGAAGAGCCGCGGACGCTTGGTTCCATCGGTGAAGAGCTTGGCCTGTCCAAGGAACGTATACGCCAGGTGCAGGCTGCCGCGCTTGGCAAACTGAAGAAACTGCTGGAACGCAACACTGGCAGGTCGGCAGATATTCTGGTTGAAATGGGTATGTAATCCTTCGGTACGCTCCCGAACTGCTGAATCTGAAGTTCAGGAGGTATTGAAATATGACTGACCTTGAAGCCATGGCCCGCCTGTGCCCCGGATGCCTTTTGTTGGCCTGAAACAGACCCCGGGTTTGCAGGACTTCGGGCCGGTGATGCGGTTTTTGCAATCGCCGGCCCATCCGCATACGCGAAACTTCGGGCATCCCGAAAGGTTTGTCGGGCCGCATTCCCTGTGCCATGCCCCGAATTGTTGCGCAAGACCCGCCCGATGCAAAGGCATACATGGCCTTTCGTCTTGACCTGCGGGCCCGTCTTCGGTTCAAGGCGGCAATCCCGGTTCGGAAGGTTCACCGATGGATGAGCAGACACGCAATCTCCTGATGGCCATGGGCCTCAGTTTTCTTGTGATCATGGTGTGGTTCATGCTCTTCCCGCCGCCGGAACCCGAACAGGCCCGGCCGGAAACCATCGGCGGGTCAACCACCGCAGAGGCGGATACGGCATTGCCTGCCACCCCCGACAGGCTGGCCACGCCGGAGGTACAGCCGGAAGCGATGCTTGCCGAAGGTCAGCGGGTGGCCATTGAAAGCGACCGGGTTTCCGGTTCTTTCCGGGTTCAGGGGGCACTGATTGATGACCTGAAGCTGACGGATTACAATGTCCGTCTGAATGATGCGTCTGAAAAATTTACCCTGCTGAGCCCTATACAGCCCGACGCGGGCTATTGGATTTTTAACGCCTGGTGGTCGCCCGGCGGATCCGTTGAACCTGGCCGGCTGCCGTATGCCGGGACCGAATGGCGTGTCACCAACGGCGCGAAACTGACTCCGGACACATCGGTTACACTGACGTGGGACAATGGTGCCGGGCTGATATTCACGCGCAAACTGTCGCTTGACGGGAACTACATGTTTACGGTGGAGCAAACCGTCGCCAACACTACCGGCGGGGCCATCGACCTTGCCGCCTATGCGGCAATTGCCCGCAAGGGTAGACCGGACACAAGAGGTTACTTCATCCTGCACGAAGGCCACATCGCGTCATTTGACGGGGAGCTAACGCAGGTCACCTACGACAACATGACGGAACAGGACGACACAAACACCCCCGGGGTGCACAGTGAACGTTATACTGTGTCCGAAGGCGGCTGGACAGGGTTTACCGATCATTACTGGATGACAAACCTGATCCCGCAGGACACGCCCGCCTTCACCAGCGTGACCGAATGGAACGCGACCAGCAACCGCTATCAGACGGATGTCCGGCATCCGTCCGTGATCATCAGGGACGGGGACAGCCACACGGTGGTCACCAAGATCTTTGCAGGTGCAAAGGAATATGACGCGATCCGCGAATACGAGGGGCACTATGGCGTATCGCAATTCATCGATTCCATCGATTGGGGCTGGTTTTTCTTTCTTACCAAACCGATCTTTCGGGTGCTGCACTGGCTGAATCTGCAGATCGGCAACATGGGCTGGGCGATCATTGCGCTGACACTGATTATCAAGGCGGCCCTGTTCCCGCTTGCCTACCGATCCTACGTTATGATGGCGAAGATGAAGGATCTGCAGCCCGAGATGGAAAAGATCAAGGAACGCGCAGGTGACAACCGGCAGAATTTACAGCAGGAGATGATGGAACTTTACCGCGACAGGAAGGTGAATCCGGCTTCCGGATGTTTGCCGATTCTGTTGCAGATCCCTATCTTTTTCTCGCTCTACAAGGTTATTTTTGTCACCATCGAACTGCGCCACGCGCCGTTCATCTGGTGGATCAGGGATTTGAGCGCACCGGATCCGACGTCTATCCTTAACCTCTTTGGCCTGCTGCCCTGGGGTGTGCCGGATTCGACCAGCATTTTTATGTTTCTGTCCATCGGTGTCTTCCCGGTGCTGATGGGGATAACCATGTGGCTGCAGCAGAAGCTGAACCCGGCACCGGCAGATCCGATGCAGGCGACGATCTTTGCCTGGATGCCATGGATTTTCATGTTCATGCTCGGCAGTTTTGCTTCCGGCCTGGTGATTTACTGGGTCGCGAACAACACGATCACCTTTATTCAGCAATATGTTATCATGCGCAGCCAGGGCATTAAGCCGGATGTATTCGGCAACATCATCGAAGGCTTCAGGCGGCAGAACCGGGCGAAGGAATGATCGGGGTCAGTGTTGATGTCGTTTTCGCCCTCGGGGCCGGTTTTCCGGCCAGTGTTTCCCGACTGGTTTCGATTATGGCGCAAACCCTGTTGACCACTGCAGGCCAGGGTACCGGCCGTAACAGATCGAGACGGTGCTTTCGGGGCAACGCCCGGACGGTCCCTTGACAAACCTTGCGTTCACCCTGGCGGGGGCCCCGACGCAGGCCGAGGCAGCGGCGGCAAGCAGGCTTTTCTGTCAGCCGACGGAATTTCTGAAAGGTGTTGTCGCCATGTCCGGCATGCCGCCTGCAGACCGGCCGGAGGTCTGCTTTGCAGGCCGTTCGAATGTGGGCAAGTCATCCCTTATCAATGCGCTGACCGGGCGCAGGGCCCTGGCACGCACGTCAAACACCCCGGGCCGGACGCAACAGATCAACTTTTTCACGCTCGGGCCTGGCCACTATCTGGTGGACGTTCCCGGCTACGGGTTCGCCAGGGCACCGGTCGCGGTGGTGTCCAGGTGGCAGAACCTTTTGCAGGCTTACCTGTGTGGGCGGGCCAGCCTGCGCCGGGTATTTCTTCTGATTGATGCCCGCCATGGGCCAAAGCCTGCGGATAAGGAGGTCATGATGCTGCTGACCCGCGCCGCCGTGACATTCCAGGCGGTGATGACGAAGTGCGACAAGCCGAAGGCAGGGGTTCTCACACACACAACGGAAAAAACAATCGGGCTTCTGCGCAAACATGCCGCAGCCTATCCGGAAATCGTACAAACAAGCAGTACCCGGGGGGACGGTATCGGGATCCTGCGCGGTATCATCGCAGGGCTTGCGTAAGGCGGGGGCGGGCCGACCCTGTGGCATATTCCCCGGCACGAACAGAAACAGCATGGCAGTGGGGCCTGAATGAACGCGGTTGAGATTGAAGAAGCGGTATCAAACCTGGCGGACCGGCCTTTTGACGCGGCGGAATTCCCGTTCGCGTTTCTGAAAGCCTTCGGGAACAGGGATACCACGATCAGACGTCTGCGCACAGGGGCGACGAACGGAACCGACATGGGCGGGGTGTGCCAGAAAAAGAAAATCCACATCAAAACCTGCGCCCCCGGCGATGTTCCCGAAACCATCGCGGCATTGCGGGGCAGCCAGGCCAGGGCACAATTTATCCTGGCCACGGACGGCAGAACGCTGGAGGCAGAGGATACGGACACAGGCGAAAGCCTTGCCTGTGCCTATGGGGAGGTTGTGGATAATTTCGGGTTTTTTCTGCCGCTTGCGGGTATCAGCACCGTGCGGGAGATCCGCGAAAACACGTTTGACATCAGGGCGGTCGGGCGGCTGGATAAATTGTATGTCGCGCTTCTGAGGTACAACCCCGATTGGGGCAGGGCCGACCATCGCCATCAGATGAACCATTTTATGGCCCGGCTGATTTTCTGCTTTTTCGCCGAAAAAACAGGTATTTTCAAAAATACCGACCTGTTCACCGAAACAATTGCGCGGATGACCGCGCAGGACAGCAGCAATACGACCCATGTGATCGGTGAAATCTTTCGTGCCATGAACACCCCGCCCGAGGCGCGGGACAGGGATGGCCTTTAGGGGCAATGTCCCCGCCGGGCAGAACCTGTTGCCCGGTCCGGTTCAGGGCATCAGCCTTCTGCAAGACAGTGACCGTACAGGACCGGTTTTCTTCCGGAAGTTCCGGCAGGGTACGTTCACCGGGACGCGGGTCGTCGAGCCCGCGGTACAGGGTGAAATAACATTGTGGCGCAGGCGGTTTGTCCGTTTCCGTTTATGAACGGGTGAATATGGCCTGGCCACCGGGGCACGAATGCGGCAAGCCCTTGTTGTGGCGGGAAAGTTTCCCACTGATGCCCCGGTACTGATCCGGTGCCGTGACCGAAGATAATCCGGCATGAAAGGCTGTATCGTGTGCGCACCGCGCCACACGGACGGGCAGCCTGGACAGAGACGCGGCGGGGGCATTCCCATGGTGCCTGAATACAGGCACAGCCCCTGTGGCAGGGGTGACTGTCGCCACAACGGCAAGCGTGGGGAACCAGTGATAGCGGCCCGCCCTGGCGGCGGCATCATCAGCCCCGGTGCGCCGCAAGCCGGCACTTCCGCGGTGGCGATTGCGCTGGTATGGATGATGCCTGCAACGGTTGCCTTGCCAACCGGTCACAACAAGGGGCCATTTCGGATGCGCCCCCTGAAAGCAGTTGGGGACGGAAATATGGCAGCTGCGCCGGCTGGCACCCATTGGACAACGCATCGCCTGACCGCCGGATCCCTGCATTTGAAAGCCGCTGCCGGACAACCGGCCAATCTGTTCCGCCTGGCTGAACGCCTGAACCCGAAGCGTGCGTTCCTGTTTGTGTCCACGGTGCTTGGCCGCCACATTCCGGTTGCGCCGAAGGATCACCGGGCGGTGCTGCAACGACTGGCCGCCAAATTGTCGGGCCTGCTGCCTGACGGCCCGGTTTTTGTGATGGGCTACGCGGAAACCGCCGTTGGTCTTGGCGCGGGTGTGTTTCAGGAACTGCGCCGTGCGCATCCCCGCCGCGCAATCGGCTATCAGTCCACCACACGTTTTGTACCCCGCGGCCGCGATGTGTGGTTCCGTATGGAAGAGCCGCATTCGCACGCGTCCGCCCACGTTATCCTTGCGCCAAAAGAGGGCGTTTTGCAGGATGGGCCGGGGGCCGGCCTGGTGCTTGTGGATGACGAAACCACCACGGGGACGACCTTTCGCAACCTTGCGGTGAACCTGCACATTGCCGGTCTGCGCTTTGACCGTGTTATTCTGGTCACGCTGACCGACTGGTCCGAAGGGGCCGCCGCCGCCGCCGTATCGGATGCCATGCCCGGTGCGGAGGTGGCCAGTGTATCGCTTTTCAACGGCGCGTGGCTTTGGGAACCGGGCAGGTTACAGGACAAACCGCAGCTGCCCGGCATGATTGCGGCTGAATGTCCGGCTTGGCAACCGACCGGTCGTGCGGCACTGGAGGTTGCGCGCTTCGGAATCGCCGGGACCGATGCCGGGGTTATGACCCCGGGGCGGGTCGCCCGCATCGCGTCCGAGGCGGGCCTTGACGTGCTGCCGCATAATGCCCGCGTTCTGGTGCTGGGTGCGGGCGAACATGTGTGGGTGCCGTTCCTGTTCGCCGAAACCGTGTCCGGGCGTTACCCGAACACCCGCTTTGCGGCCACCACGCGGTCCCCGATTCTGCCGGGTGACGCCATCCGGCGCAAAATCGTCTTCGGCGACCATTACGGCCTTGGGCTGGCAATGTATCTGTATAATGTCGCACCGGAAGAATGGGACAGGATTGTGCTGTTCAACGAAACCGGCCTGGAAGGTGTGCCCGGAACGCTGATTGATGCCCTGGGTGCCGTTGCTGTTGTGGACCAGGACGCCCGCGTGGCGTGCCTGCGCTGACCGGATGACCGACCGTTCACCCATCGTCTTTGCGGATCTTGACGATACGCTGTTTCAGACAATGCGCAAAATGTCCGGCCCGGCACACGCACGGCGGCTTGCTGCCCGCGCCGCGAATGGCAGCCATTCCTATATGACAGAGGCCCAGGCGGCAACTGTGCGCTGGCTTCTGGACAGTACGCGCCTTATTCCGACCACCGCACGCAGTTCCGAGGTGCTGGCCCAGGCAACAATCCGGTTCACGGATTACAAAATATGTTCCAACGGCGGCGCAATCATCACGCCCGACGGTGCGCATGATCGCACGTGGGCGGCGCGCACCGCCGGGATTTCGGCCCGGCATGCGCCCGCGTTTTCCGCATTGCAGGACGCGGTATCCGCGCTTGTCCAAAGGGATGCATTGCGCTGCTGGCTGGTGTGCGAGGCGCAAATTCCGGTGTATTTTGTCGCCAAGATCAGTGTCGGTACGCCTCGGACGGTGCTGGATGAGGCTGAATGGCTCTGCCGTGCCCGGGTCGGAACTGATCTTGTGTTCCATCGCAACGGGCGCAATTTGTCGTTCACCCCAAAAGGTCTTGCCAAAAGCGACGCTGTGAAAGAGCTGCTCCGGCGGCTTCCGGATACGGACAGGCGCCCGATCTGGGGGATGGGTGACAGTATAAGCGACCTGCCTTTCATGCGGCTGTGCCAGATGATGGTGGCCCCGGCCAATTCGCAAATCACAAAGACGCATTTGGAGATCTGACCCATGCGGGATGGGAATGACCTGCTGTCGGGTTCCTATGATCCCGACGATGTTATATTCCTGCTGAAACCGGTTAAAATAGCCGCGACCGGCATCCGCACAAAGGAACGCCTGATCCAGACCGGCGCGGCCCATTATTCCGAGATGATATCAGAAGAACGCCGCCCCGATGCGCGGTATCTTGAAATTTTTGAAGACGCTTTTACGCGCGGTGCCCGGCGCATGGGAACCGACATCGCCCGCATCGCCGCAACCATCGCCGACAGGGCGGCACAGGGTGCCTTCCCGTGCGAAATCACGCTCTGTTCCCTGGTGCGTGCGGGTGTGCCCTATGGTGTGCTTCTTCACCGGGCGCTCAAGGGGCTGGGGCTTGACAGCATCCATTACGGGGTATCAATCATCCGCGACCGGGGGCTTGATGCAAACGCGATGGCCCATATCTTTGCCCGGCACGACCCGGACGGCGTAATCTTTGTGGACGGATGGACCGGAAAGGGGGCCATCCTGCGCGAGCTGCGCACCAGCTGGGCCAGCCTTGGCCGTTCGGGTGTGCCGGAACTGGTCGTGCTTGCAGATCCCGGCGGTTTTGCCACCCTTTCGGGCAGCCATGATGATTGGCTTATCCCGTCCGGCATTCTGGGTGCAAATATTTCCGGCCTGATAAGCCGTTCTATTCTGAACGCCGGCGTAATCGGCCCGAATGATTTTCACGGGGCCATGTCCGTGGACCACCTGCGCGATATGGATATCTCAAGGCGGTTTGTCGATGTTATATCCCGATGCGCCGCCGCCGCGCAGCCAAAGGCCCTGCCGATTCCGTTTGATGCGGATCATCTTGCGCAGCTGCGCGCGGCGGCCACCGATTGCGTGGGGGCCATACTGCGCGCCTATGATGTTGACAATCCGAACCGGATCAAGCCAGGGCTGGCCGAGGCCACCCGCGCCGTGCTGCGCCGCCGGCCTGACCGCGTATTCCTGCGCGATGTGTCCGATCCGGATTCGGCGGCCATCGTTCACCTGTGCCGCACGGATACGGTGCCCATTGTCGAATGCGCCCGAACCACTGGCCCTTACCGGGCCATCACGCTGATCAAAAAGGTGTCCTGATGCACCATTCCTTCCGGGGTTATGCGCTCGGCGCGACCCTTTACATGCCCGTCATCCACCCGAAGATGGAAGATTTTCTGTTTGGCCGGATGTCTGCCCCCGCATCATCCATTGTGTTGTGCCTTGAAGATGCGCTGCATGATTACGACGTGCGGCGTGGCGTGGAACAGGTGCGGGCCCTGTGCCGGGGCGGGCCGTTTTCCTGCGCCGCACAGGTTTATATCCGGCCCCGGTCGCTTGATATGGCGCGAACTCTGGCGGGGTTTCACAACATTTGGAAATTTGACGGCTTTGTTGCGCCCAAGGTGATGCCCGGCACGGCCACCGCGTGGCTTGATATTGCCCGGGGTCCGGGGATGTTCCTTATGCCGACGCTGGAAAGCGCGGCTTATTTTGATCCGGGCCAGGTTGTCGCCGTCCGCGATGCGCTTGCCCGGCATGATTGTGGCCGAATTTCCGCCATCCGCCTTGGCGGAAATGATCTGCTGGGGGCACTTGGTCTGCGCCGCCAGCGCGGCGTGACCTCGTGGGAGGGGCCGTTGGGGTGGGCTCTGTCAATGATGTCTTCCATATTTATCTCTGCAGGCTATCCGGTGGCCGCACCGGTGTTTGACATTATCGACGATGCGGACACGCTAAGACGGGAAGCCGAGCGTGATGTGGCCGCCGGCTTTGTGTCCAAGACCGCCATCCATCCGGAACAGGTGCCCGTCATCGAACATGCGTTCCGGGTGTCGGCCGAGGATCTCAGGCAGGCTTCCGCCATTCTGGATTCCGGTGCGCAGGCGGTGTTCCGAACGGACGGTGCGATGTGCGAGCCGTCCACGCATCGCGCCTGGGCCAACCGTACCATGGCCCGGGCCGAGGTATTCGGCCAGAAGTGACCCTAGCCGCCCGCCATCTGAACCTGCACCAGCCGCCCGTCCTGGCCACCGGATAACAGGATCTGCGCACCATCGTCCAGCGTGACACTGCCACCGACCGGGATGTCACGCTGCCCCGTGATGTCTTTCATACCCTGCAGGCCCTCGTTGACCAGGCACCAGTCGCCATTGTGAAATTGAAAATAGCCGACCCGGTGCCGGTGCCGGTCTTCCAGATGTTCATTCGGATAGAGGCTGCGGTCGGCGTGCCACCAAAACAGCGATTGCCCGTCCCACACCATCAGGCGGTGGTTGTCCGGGCGATACTGGCCCGCCGTCCGGCTGGAATAAAGGTTAAGCACCGGCAGCTTACCCCGATAGGGGGTGCCACAATGCGGACAGACAGGCGAACAGGAATTGTCAAATACATACCAGCCCATATCGCATCGGGCCGAACATGGCTGGATCATGTCCAGGGTGCGCACCAGCGCATTTTCCCAGTCGGCTGCCGATGGCCGATCACCCGGCCGGTGCAGACCTTCGATAAAGGCCTTGTCAAACAGATCTTTCAGCAGGGGACCGGCCATTGTGTAAGGCCGTTCCGCCGGATCACCCCAGGGCAGTGCCTGCGGGCGCAGGTCCGCCCGCCGCACACGGTTGCCCGTATCGGACGGATGCTCCACAAACAGGGCCTGCGTGCCCATCCCGAGTTCTTCATCCCTGACGGGATCCGGGTCAAACACCTTCGCGCCGCGCAGGGGGTGGCGGTAGAAGAGATACATATAAATCAGAACCGCCAGTGCGTGCCGGTCTGTCAGGCGCGACGGCAGTGCCCGGTTCGGGTCAGCCTTGTCCAGATGCTGCGTGGCGATAACCTCGGGGGCGATGAAATCCGGTGTGCCTGCCACATCCGGCGGGTATTTGCCGGGCACCACCAGCCCGTCAATGTCAATCAGGCAGGCCCGGCCTTTTGTGGGGTCCACCAGAACATTCTTGTAGCTCAGATCACTATGGGCCAGGCCCGCCATATGCAGCCTGCGCACCGCCCGTGCAATCGACAGACAGATTTTGAGATGTGTCAGCCATGTGCCCTTTTCGCGCGGGTCCAGAAATTTTTCGCGGTTGGATGCGGAGGCGAACCATTTGCCTTCCTTGTCCTTGCCGCGAATGTTGAGCATATCATCATTTTTTGATCCGTATTCAAAAAAGAAATCCTTATCAAAAAAAGGCACAACGACGCCCAGGTGCCCGTTGTGGCAGACAATGTCCGTGGGCCAGCAGAAATGCTGCTGCCAGAAATCCCCGCCATCCTGATCAAAAAGATTCACGCGGTAGCGGGTAACAATTTCCCGCATGCGCTCTTTGAGTTCCGTGCTCGCCTTATCCCGAAAAAACCCCACCGCATATGTTCGGTCCGGATTGAAATATATATCCTTCATCGCCCCGGAGGCCCTGATTTCATCCGTAAAGATAATGGTCCGCCCGGAATCCGCCTTTAGTGTGACGGTGTTCATGGGCTTTCACCCGTTCTTTCGGTGGCTGGTGCCGGTTCTTTCGGCACCATCACTGCCAAGGTTCGGTCATCGTGATTGCCCCGCGACCAGAATTCCATCCATTCCAGAAACTGCTCTCTGATGGCTGCATTATCCGGTGCAAACGTCACCGCTTTTGTCAGGTCATCTTCCCAGAAGGTGCGCCATCGGGCCGGGTTTGCGAAGGCCGCATCGGTTTCGAATTTCGGGTCCGTGATTCCGTCGGTCATCGCCATGAATGCGGTAAAACTGTCCCGTATTTCGGCGAACACGCGCGATTTCCCGCCGTGCGGGCGGTCCAGCTCCCCAAGTGTCAGGAATCGCGTTTGACCTGCGAATTCGCCGCTGTCGGGCCGACACATAAGAACCGCCGCACCCGCCGCGCCGTCCCAGAGGCCGATGCCGCCATCGCCGACCGAGAAGCTCAGCAGCAGCCACCGGCGGTTCACCTTCCTTGCGGCGGCGATGGCCAGCGTCGTGGACAGATGCGCGACCGGGCATGCAAGTTTTTGCGCACATGCCTCAAGCTCCTGCGCCGCTGTTCGGGCCGCCCGCATCAAACTGCTGACCACCGGGGCCGGCACGTTATTGCCGGGCCCGCTGTCCGCCATATCCTGCACCAGGGCCTGGGCAACAGGGTCTACCTCTTCCGGCAGAAGCGTCTGCAATGCGCGGCAGGCCGTTTCACAGGCCACACGGCTGCCCTCGCGGCTGGCCGGGGCGGACCCGGCCCCATCGGCCACCACCATCACATGCCAGCCGCTGCCCGCATCATATGACAAGGCGAAATGGTCATCCCGATACGTACCTTCCCTGGCATGGCTGCGCCCGCGTGTGCTGGCGGCCACCAGAAAGGCCTCGCCTTCAACCTGTTCAAAGGCCTCATCCGGCTTGGCCAGGGGTGCGTTTTGGTCAGACGGGATCGATATCCAAAGATCTTTCGGGCGCGGAATAACGGATAACCGCGCCCGGACGGATACCCTGCGCCCGTCTTTGAGGCCGCTCAAATCGATGGTGTATTCGCCCGCCTGCATCGATTCTGCCGACAGGCTGCCATCCGCACCCAAAACCAGCCCGGTGCCGTTGTCATTGTGCATCCGCAGGCTGGAATAGCCTTTGAGCGGCGGGGCGGCGTAGGGCGTTTTTGCCCGTGCATTGGGAAGCGACACAGGTTCGGGCGGGGCCGAACGCAGGGTGGTGGCCTGCGGCCCGGTGCCGGGGCGTTCCGGTATATCTGCCGGGCCCGCCACCGCAGTCGGGGCGCACACGGCCTCCATGTCCTTCGGGTCAGGGTTCGCGCCGGTTTCGGCGGTGTCAGGCGCGTGCGCATCCGTGCCGTCGGGGGCGGGGTCATCCGGGGTGTCCTGCCCGGCATGGCCTTTGAGCGGCGGCGCGGTGCGGGGTGTTTTTGCCTGTGCATCGGGAAGTGATACAGGTTCGGGTGCTGCCGAAGGTACAGGGCCGGCCTGCGTTCCGGCACCGGGGGGTTCGGGCATATCAGCCGGGCCCGGCATGGCGGTCGGGGGTGGCGCGGCCTCCCTGTCCTCCGGGTCAGGGTCCGCGCCGGTTTCGGCGGTGTCAGGGGTGTGCGCATCCTTGCCGCCGGGGGCGGGGCCATCCGGGGTGTCCTGTGCGGCATGGCCGGCGGGTATGTCCGGTTCCGCCGCGCCTTCGGGCCATCCGGGTGTGCGGGTCTGCTCACGCCGATGCAAATACGCACGGACCAGTTGTTCTTCCTGTTCTTCCGGTGTCAGCCCCTGGCCATCCGCGCCGTCCAGGGGGCCTTCTGCCTTCAGGCCCTGTGCCTTCAGGATGAAGGCCAACACGCTGAAAGCGGCGGCGCACGGATCCGGTATTGTCGTTTCGTCTGTCATGCTGTCCCCCTGGTACCGGGCATTCGGTAAAGGCGTTTCTTCACATCACCCGCCGCACCGCAGGGGGCACTTTGCCACCGGCGAAACCGGTTATCCGCCCTGAATATATTTGCCGGGAATCCGCGCATCAGAAGACAACATTGATTTCCGGCGGCGGGGCGGGCAATTCGGCGGCACCCGCGATGCCCTGGGATTTGCTGCCATGGGCGATCACGGCACTGACCCACTGGAACAGTTTTCCAAAGGCCGCAGTATCCATCGTGTCAAGGCGCACGACAGAATCGCAGATCTGTCGCAGATCCTCTTCGCGCGCCTTCGGCCCCGCCGCGCAGCCGATGATCTGTGCAAAGCCCAGTTTCCTTATTTCGGCGCATTGCGCATTATAAAGCCCGATGTCAGAAGGCTTGCCGTCGGTCATCACAAACAGGAACGGTGCCCAATCGCCCTTGACGCTGTCTGTGCCTTTAACAATGTCCTGCCTGGCCTGCCTGCCCAGCATTTCCAGTGCCAGGCCCAGGTGGGTCGGCCCGGACCGGGGTGTCGTGATTCGGGGCAGCACGATATCTTCCAGCGGGGCAAGTGGTACAACCGTCCTGGCGTCCGCATCAAAGGTTATCACCGTCAGGTGCACGGTTTCCAGCGCATAAGGATCCTGGCGCAGGGCCCCCACAAGGGTTTCCATACCGGCGTTTACCGCCTCAATCGGTTCCCCCTGCATACTGCCAGAGGTATCAAGAAGCACATAGACAAGAAGGCGTCGCATGGCAGCCTTTCGTTCAGATTTTAGTCAGGGAAATGCCCGCAGGCGGGGGCGGAAGGTCGCCACCGGTGGCGTCGTTCTTGGCCAGATCAATCTTGCGCGACGACACGGTGATGGAAGCTGAAACCCACTTGAAGAAGGCCGAAATCGTGGAACTGTCCGCCGTGTCAAGCGTCACCACCGTTTCAGATATTTCAGACAGCACAGCCGTATCCGCGCCCGGCCCGGCGGCACAGCACACGGTCAGGCCCGGCCTGGCGTCCCGAAATTCCTGCAGGGCCGTTTTCCAATCATCGGTGGGCAGCCCGTCTGTCATCAGAAACACCAGTGGCTTCCAGTCGCCCTTGACCTCGGCCGAGCTTTTCTGCACTTCCGTGCTGATGCACTGCGCCACTGTTTTAAGGGCATCCCCCAATGCGGTGACGCCCCTTGCCTGAAGATCCGGGGTCTGGAAATCCGTAATTTCCGTCAGGGGTACAATCTGGCGCGCCTCGGTATCAAAGGTGATGACCGAAAGAAATGCGGTTTCCAGCGCATAAGGATCCTGGCGCAGCGTACTGATCAGCAGATCCAGGCCTTTTTGCACGGCGTTGACAGGTTCGCCGCCCATGGAGGCCGACGTATCCAGAAGCAGATAGATTGGCAGACGTCTCATTTGGAGATCTCCTGTTTTGCTAAGGGGCGCGTCCCTTGAGCCTGTCTTCGACATCGGCAAAGGTTTTGTCGGCCGCGTAGATGCCTGAAAGCTCTTGCCGGCACCGGGCGCGGTCGCCGGATTCATCATGCGTCAGGGCCTTTTCATACCAGGCCAGCATGCGCATATCCCCGGGTACTGCCGGATGGGCCATGGCCCTGGCATAAAGTCTGATCGCATCGTCATGATCGCCGCAGCGGGTTCGTGCGCGGGCCGTATAAAACGCCAGTGCCCAAGACAAATCCGGGTCCGGTGTTGCAGCGGACAGAATCCCGGCAAGCCGGTCCATCGGCATTGAGCGGCCGTCATCCAGTTCGAACGCGATCTCCGCAAGCGACATGGCAATCACGAAATCCTCCGGTACCGCGGCGTTCATATCTTTCAGGATCGACAGGGCCTGGCGCAGATTGCCCGCGGCCTGGAGTGCTTCGACAAGCACCAGTTTCGTGGCCTGCGGGGCCGGTTCGACATGCGCCGTCACCTCGGGGGTGATCGGAACCGCGATTTGCAGCGTCACGCCATTGCGTGCGCAGAGCGCGCCCAGATCATCGGATTCAAGTGCCGCCCGCAAGGCGCGGAGTGCCCCTGGCCAGTCGCCAGCCTGAAACGCGGCCATGCCCAGCACCCAATGTGCATCCCCGGCGTCCAGGCCTTCAAGTGCACACAGTTCATCCGGTGCCGCGCCGCCCTGAAACGCCACCACGGCGCGCAGAAACACGCGATCCTCTTCCGCCTGCCCGGCGGCGGGGTCAACAGCGGGCGGTGCGGGGGATGGCGCAGGGTTTGCGGGCTCGCCCGCGGCAGGCCCGTTCCTCTGTGTGCGGCGCTTCTTGCCGTGCAGCATGGTGTAATGCAGGCCGGTGCCGGGCAGGCCCACGGTCGTGCGCCGGCCGCGCGGGCCGATCGTATGTCGCAAGCCACGGGGGCCAAAGCTGATGGAGGGCCCCGACCGGCTCATGTTGAGCGTCACGCCCGGGAACAGATTTCTGCGCATGAAAAAGCGAAAGGGCATTTCGTTACTTGCTCCCTTCAACCCAGCGCATGCCCCAGCCATAGGATTTATCCATGGGTTCGTGACCCGCGAAAAACCGCACTTCGCGTGACACCCTGATTTCCCCGCCGATATTTTCAAGCAGGGCCACTGCGCACATGGTGTCACTGCCGCTGCCGGCCAGTTCGTTCATGCGCACCTCCACTTCCGGCTGCCCCGGTACCATCACCCGCACCACACCGTCGGTTTCCCGCCAATTGGCCACCCCTTCGTAAATGAAGGCGAAGATCAGCACACGCTTCATCAGATTCCACCGGTCACCGTTGATGTCAAGCCACTCTCCGCCAGATGCCGCGCCGCTGCGGTCATCCCCCTGCAGGACGGCGTAGGGAAAATCCTGCCAGGATCCGAAACTATCGCCCAAGGCCTGCACCGCAGTGCGGGATCCGTCCCGGGTTTCAATCAACGCGCCAAGGTCCAGATCAATGGCGGTGCTGCCTATGCCGAAGAAGCCGCCGGATTTCCTCTGGTTCCAGTCCAGATTCACCCGGATACGGCCAAAACGCCCGTCATCCTTCCCAAGCGATATGGTGCGTTCGGTTTTTGTCAGCGACACCTTGGACAGGCTGACAGGTTGCGGCGCGGGGGCGGGCTTTGGGGCTGGTTGGGGCTTTGGCGCGGGGGCGGGTTTTGGTGCGGGCTGCGGTGCGGCGACCTCCACGCCGAAATGCGTGGCCAGGGCGGCCAGGCCACCGTTGAAGCCTTAGCTGACATTGCGCAGTTTCCACTGCCCGTTGCGCCGGTAAATCTCTGCCAGAATCAGTGCCGCCTCGCTGCGCCCGGCGGTCTCCACGGCCAGCCTGTGGCCCTCGGAACTGGTCACCGTGACGGCAGAGGCGGTGCCGAAATTGCCCGCGTCCAGGGTGGCCGTGAACACAATCTTTTCCACATCACCGGCGAGTTTTGATGTGTCCACATCAAAGGTGCTGCGCCCGCCGGAGGTGGACAGGCGCACAGCCCCGCCGCCGATGGCGGGCTGGTTGAAAAAGCACATATCCCCGTCGCCGCGCACCCTGCCGCCTGCGTAGAGCAGGAGCGCACTGGCATCGGCGGCGGCACCGGCCACCTCAACGGTCAGGCTGACCTTCCGTCCGGACAGGGGCGCATTCGCGCCCAGGGAAAGCGTGGTCATTCACATCCTCCAGCCCCCGCGCCCGGTGCGGGGGTACAAAGGTCAGCCCAGGGTTACGCCATGGGAGGCGGCAAGCGGCCCAAGGCCCCCTTCGAAGCCTGCGCCGACCGCCTTGAATTTCCACTCATCATTGTGGCGATAGAGTTCGCCAAAGACCATCGCCGTTTCAATGGAGTAGTCTTCCGAAAGGTCATAGCGGGCGATTTCCTTGCCGCCATCCTGGTTCACAACGCGCATGAAGGCGTTCGCCACCTGGCCGAAATTCTGGCTGCGCTGCGCCGCTTCGTGGATGGTTACGGCAAAAACCAGCTTTTTGACCTCGGCGGGCAGTTTTGACAGATCCACCTTGACCGCCTCATCATCGCCGTCGCCCGCGCCGGTGCGATTGTCGCCGGTATGTTACACCGCGCCATCAGGGCAGAGCTTGTTGTTGTAAAAGATGAAATGGCTGTCGGACATGACCTTGTCATCGGCCCCGCAGATGAACACCGACGCATCCAGATCAAAATCGGTGCCATCGGTGACACGGGCATCCCAGCCGAGGCCGACCAGAACCTGTGAAAGGCCAGGGGCCTCTTTGCTAAGGGAAATGTTACCGCCTTTGGAAAGGGAAACTGCCATTGGAATGTGTCCTTATGTTTGGGTATGATGGATGGGGCCGCGCACAGGGTGGCCCCCCGGGCCTAGCTTGCGCTTAGGCCATATTGCGAGGCCATGGCCCCCAGGCCGCCGTTGTAGCCCTGGCCCACGGCACGGAATTTCCATTCACCATTATGGCGGTACAGTTCACCGAAGACCATTGCCGTCTCAGTCGAATAATCTTCTGAGAGGTCGTAGCGCACAACCTCCGCCCCGTTATCTTCGTTGACGATGCGGATGAAGGCGTTGGCCACCTGGCCGAAGGATTGCCTGCGGGTTTCATGGTCGTGGATGGTCACTGTTACGGCCAGGGTCTGCACATCTGCCGGAACCTTGCTCAGGTCCACCCTGATCGCCTCATCATCGCCGTCGCCCGCACCAGTGCGGTTGTCACCGGTGTGGCTGACAGAACCGCAGGACGAATGCATCTGATTGTAAAAGATGAAATCCGCATCGCTGCGGCATTTGCCCCCGGCGTTCAGCATGAACAGGGAGGCATCCAGATCAAAATCCTGGCCGTCTGTGGCGCGCTCATCCCAGCCGAGGCCCAGAAGAACCCGCGTCAGGCCCGGGGCTTCCTTGCTGAGAGAGATATTCTGACCTTTTGAAAGCGACAGTGCCATTGGCTTGGTCTCCTTGAAGTTAACAGGGCAGGGTTTGTTCAGATCAGATACTGGCTTACAACAAAGGCCCCATAGCCCGCAAGCATAAAAATTCCAACCCCGCGGCCAACCCCGGCCTTGCCGCCAAACAGCAGCAATGCGGCGAACAGCAGGGTAACGCCGGTTAAGACCCACATGTCAAAAGACGCAAACCGTTCAGCAATAATCAGGGGTTTTACGATTGCCGAGATTGCCATCACCGACAGAATGTTGAAAATGTTGGACCCCAGAATGCCGCCAACGATCATGTCAAACTGGGCCTTGCGCGCCGCCGCGACACAGGCCGTCAGTTCCGGCAGCGAGGTTCCGAACGCAATCACCGTGAGGCCGATCACCGATTCCGGCACCCCCAGGGACAGGCCACCGGCCACGGCACCCTGCACCAGGATTTCCGAGCCGACCAGCAGCGTTACCAGGCCAACGGCAAGCATCGCCCAGACCTTCCAGCCCTGCGCGTCGCTGCCTTCCACCTCATCCGTGTCCAGCCTGGAGGCGCGGTACTGATAGACGATGTACGTTATAATGGCCGCCACCATGGCCAGCCCGCCCCAGCGGGGCAGGATGCCGTGCAGAATGCCCGCGATCATCGCCGCCGTTGCCGCAAGCATGACGCACACATCCACGCGCACTGCGCCGCGTTCCACCACAATCGGGGCAATGATGGCGCTGACCGCGACCACAAGCATGACATTGGCGATATTGGAGCCGATCACATTGCCCACAGAGATGCCGGGATAGCCTTTCAGGTTGGCGTTGACCGATGTGAACAGTTCCGGGGCCGAGGTACCAAAGGCCAGAATCGTCGCCGCGATGAACAGTTTGGACAGGCCGGATTGTTCCGCCGCGGCCACGGCGTTGTCAATGGTCCAGTCGCCGCCCTTGATCAGCAGATACACGCCAAAGGCGATTGCGCCCAGCGCAATAATGCCCAGCTGATAGGATGCGAGTTCATGCATGGAACGCCTCTTTCATGTCGTCACAGAAGGGCGCACATCCGGGGGTGCCGCCGGTCCGCCGGGGGTTACAGGTCAAATTCAGCGGGGTTCAGGCCCAAATCGCGGGCGATTTCGGCCACGATTGCGCGTTCATCCGCGTCAAAATCGCCATCGGCCGCGCCAATCGCGCAGACAATGCGTACCAGCAGACGCGCCTGTGCCTCATTGCCCTTGATTTTGCCGATGGTTCTCAGGGCGGTTGCCTTGCCGATGGCGTGATCAAACTCAAAATCCGCGGCGGTTTTCTGAAACAGTTCGATCACCTGGCGCATATCGAAATGTTTCAGCTCGTCGGCGCGTTCGATGAACCCCGCCATTTTTTGCTTTTCGCTTGCGTCAATGCTGCCATCGGCCGCCGCAACCAGGGCGCAGCCGCTGACGACCGCCTCCATAAAGGTGCGGTTTTTAAACTTCGCGACCTCTGCAGTCATCCTGGCGCGGGCCGTTGCGGTGTTTTCTTTCAGCCAGTTCAGCATTTCTTTCAGCCGGTTCAGTATTTTATGTTATTTTTTAAAGGATTGCAGCGGCGGCGGCGGCAATGTCGCGGGCACTGCGCCCGTCCGCGGGCCTGCCATGCGCCGTCATTTGCCAGCCGGTGCCGGTTTTTGCCATGGACGCCATGATGACGCCGGTGTGCGGGCCCTGTTCGGCCAGTTGATAGCGGCAGATCTCCTTGCCAGCGGTTTCATCCACAAGCCGGGCAAAGGCGTTTTCAACCTCATTAAAGGTCTGGCCGCGAAAACTGTTCACGGTGAACACAAGGTAGTGCACCCGACTGTCAAGGCGGGCGAGATCCACATATATCACCTCATCATCGCCGTCGCCAGCACCGGTCAGATTGTCGCCGCCGTGCCGGATGGAGCCGTCTTTTGAATTCAGCTGGCCGTAATAGACCATATCCACTTCGGCCCGGTTGCCATCGAACAGAATGACCGATGCGTCCAGATCAATTTCATCCGCCGCGCCACCGCCCAGAAGCCCGCTGAAAAAGCCCTTCTTCTTTTGCTGCGCCGGATCCCAGCCGCAGCCCATAAAAACCCTGGTCAGGCCCCCGCCGCCGTCCTTGGACAGGCTGATGGTCTGGCCCTTGCTTAGGTTAATGCTCATCGTGCCTTGCCTTTCCTGTGCTGTTTTCCGGCGGATGTCGGCCTGTTTCCACATGGTCCGGTGCAGCCGCAACCCTGTATATCGGTCCGGACCTGCATAATGTCAAGCGCGAATGTGGCACGGCGGTGAATCCTTGTTACGCCCCCGGCCTTTTACGCATGCCGCACCAGCCGGGCGGTGTCGTTTTGGAAGCGGCGTTTGGCCCGGGTGCGGTTCGGCACCGCATCGTTCAGGGCGTTGAAAAGGCTTTTAAAGGCGGTTTAACGGCCCTTTAAACGGCGTTTTCTCCCTCGATTTCGGGCACTTCTGCAAGGATTCGGCAGCACGGGCCTGCGCCGCGGGTGGCAGGGTCATTTCCCGGTCATTTTCCCAGGGGCGGGTCCAAGTTCCACTTTTGTCCGAACAACTTCGGGAAGGATGAATATGGCAGGTCAGGCAGTTCGGGTTTCGGCCTGTCGCGCAGCCCCCGCCGCCGCTGACGGCGCACCGGGGCATCCCCGGATGCGGCGCGTTGTTCTTCCAATTGCCGGCGGAATTCTTCCAGCGCGGCTTCAAAATCTTCCTCGGTTCTCATTTCGATTCTCCCTGGCTTGAGGTTATCACCTCGGTTTTCCCTGGCCAACTCCCGGCCAGCAGAAGGGGCCTAACGCCCCAGGTTCAGGAAACGGTGCTTTGTGTGTATGGCAATTCCGCTTCCCATCATGGTGCAATAATCTCGGAGTCAGAGATCGGCTTCTTGTTCGCCAACTCATCGTACTTTCTCAGATAGCCCAGCCCAAGCACCGAACGCCCGTCCGATGCGCGAATTTGAGGATCAATCGGTCCAAGAACAGAATAATAGTCCATATATATCTCATCCCCGGAAAGGCAAAGCACTGTGCCCGCGGAGTAGGCAAAATTCGGCACAACAAAAACCACGGTTTTGAAGTGTTGGCGGAATACGTCACTGATCCGCTCAACCACTTCAACGAAACCACCGTCCGTCTCCAGAACGACAATCAGCTTATCGTGCCGGTTTTCCCCTGCCACGAGTGTCTCCACTTCTCTTCTGACGATGTCGTCAATACCATGGTGCATCGGTGCACGGATGAGAATGGCTTCCCCCGATAAATTCTCTTCCAGTGATTCACATCTCTCCTTCAAAAGATTTTCGATGATATCGTTGCACCTGATATGATTCATGATGTTGATGATCCGGTTCTCGTTAACGCACAGACACCTAATGGCAATCATTGAAGGTCAAGGGTACAAAATCCCCGTTCTGAATAGCCTTTTCAAGCCGCAGAACCTCTTCACAGACGCCTTCTTCGGTTGCCTTGTACGGGTTGTCCACGAAAAATTTCACGTTCGTCAGGCCGTCCTTCTGTTTTTTCCTATACAGGTCGGCGACGCGGTCGATTGCACTGGTCATGTCTTTACCCCTTTCTGCGCTTCTTGCGTTCGCGGCGCGGTATTCGGCCACTGACGTACAAACCGGTTTACAAACCTATATAAAATAAAACTTGCTAATAACAACTTTTATTTTAATCGGGGTCATTACACACACACACACACACACACACAAACATGTTGCATATTTGGCACACTCCGCCCCACTGGTGCAACCTTCACAAATTCATACGCCCAGGCACGGCCCGGGGGTACGCGGGGTTCCCGTTTTTTCACGGGTGTCATTTTCATTCCACAGCCTGGCAACCGGGCGGGGTGTGCGCCCGGTCAGTGAATGGTCGCCTCCCCTGCCCTTTCATACATGCCGCAACAGCCATTTCAGGCGGCGTTCGGCCCGGATGCGGTTCGGCACCTCATCATTGCGGGCCGGAACGCGGGCCTGGGGGGATTATACATTTGCATAAGCCATTGCGATTGATGAAGATTATGCCGCTCAGAACGCGCTGGTCATCGGCACACGGCTTGCCGTGGGATCTTGGGGAAAGGGCTCAAGACGCGCCATCCGCGCATCTGTCAGCCGGAACATGCCAGAGAGGCCTTTCGTGCGCTGTAGGGCAACCTGCATATTCTACCCCCCTCACGCACCCCCCGATACTGCCCGGTCGCGCATTCCCTTGTATCGACTGGAGGTCAATCCCCTCCGCCCCCACACGAATGCATTTATTGGCCCGGAGGCTCTGCACGGCCTGTATTTTGCCGCGGGATGCACACATGAACACGATTTTCACGACAGTTTGACAAAAGATGGAACGTTGCGCAAAAATCCACTTGCAATCGCGCGTGAGGCTGTCGTTGACCCGGCGGATTTTTCCAACGGGCTGGCTGTGTTCTGTAACAAGGTGAACCTGGTGAACGGATCGGACATTCCCGCGCCACCAGCCCAGGGGGCGTTCCTGTGATTCTTGAAAAGGCAAATAGCGGGCTTCGGGAGCGGCTGAAAGAATCGTGTGCCGGGTTAATGGCAAGCCGGGGTTCAATCGGTGGCCGTATTTTGCTTGATGTCCCGACGATTTATCCCAGCGGGGCGTCTGCCGTGGTTGAGATTGAGCGGAATGGTGACCGGGTCCGGGTCTCTGACATGGGCAATGGGCTGCTTGAGGCAGAGATGATGGCGGCACAGGACGGCTACCGGCCCCTTGCCAGAAAGAAGGCGCAGGCGTTCGGCATCGGCTTTGACAACCGGGACAACCGGGCGCTGTTTACGCTTTGGGTGCCCGAGGGGCGGCTCGGGGGGGCCATTATCTGTGTGGCCAACGCCTCAACCCAGGCAGCGGCAGAGGCGGTGCGGGTGGCATCGGAGGCGCGGGCGCGGCAGAAGGCCGAAGCGGTATTTGAGCGCATTGACCGTGTGTTCGGTTCCCGCGCCACAGCCAGAACGGCAGAGATCAGGGGGCGGCGGGCGACCTGGAATGCCCGCAACGTTGTGACGCTGCCCAATGCCAGGCGGGCAATCTTTGAGCCGATGAACAACAACACCGGCTCGGTTTCCGGCAAGTTCCTGATGTTCACGGATATTCGGGAAGCGGGTGCCGGAATTGCGCTCAACGCTGTTGTGGAAGACAGCCAAAACCTGAATGCGAAGGCACAGATGGTCGCAGACCTCGCGAACATCATAGACATCCGGTCACCGGACGAAATGTTTAAGCGCATGGGCGTGGCGGGATAAGGGTGCGGAAGCAGGGCCCGGTGCGGCACACACACGTTACGCCACCCCCGTCTGCCCTTTCACGTAGGCTTCGAACAGCCATTCCAGGCGGTCGGTGTCGTTGCGGAAGCGGCGGCCGGCCTGGATGCGTTCCACAACCTCATCGTTGCGGGCGTGGGCGCGGCAAAGGGGTTCGGGCGTGGCACCGGGGGCGTAGAGGTCTGCGATGGTGGCGGGGAAGCAGGCCTCGCGGGCCAGCAGGATATCTTTGGCACATTCAGCCAGGCGGGCCTTGTCGTTCTGCGTCAGCGGGGGAAGGGGAAAGGTGTTCCAGCCCAGGGTGTTGGAATATCTGAAGCGGGTTTCCAGCCGGGAACAGACGGCCCCGACCCAGACCAGATGCAGGCGGGAGGCGAGGATGGCCAGGTTCCACAGCGGCGCGTCGTAAAGGGCGAAATTGCTGTTACTGATAATGGCACCCGGCGGCACCAGGCCGACCGGAAAGTATTCGCGATGTTCTGAACTGACACCCGGGATGACGATTGTTTGTTCATCCCCGCGCTGGCGAACCTCACCGAAACGATGCGGGGTATTTGCCAATTGTCGCGTCGTCTCACTCCTTGAAGATAAGCGGTGCCGGCGCACCGCCTCAAACCTCGCGCAAAGCCAGGCGTTCTCTTTCGCTTCGGCGTATTCACTGTCCGCAACCCATATGCAGCGCCGCTCTTCACCTCTGATAAACTCTTTGGACCCGACAATGGGTTTGATGAATTTAGAAGGAACATCATGCGCATTGATGGCGGCATCCGCCTGTGAAAAGCTAAGCAACAGATGCCCGCCGTCATTCGGCATATTCCCGAACTGCATATCCGCAACATCGGCCAGGGGTTTGGGGCGGGGCGTCACGATCACATCCGGGGCGGCGATCAGATATGCGTTGATATGGGTGCAGGTGCGCCGGGTTGTGCCGCCATCGGCCAGGGTAAACAGGCGGCGGGGCGTGGCCGGGCGGCGGGACAGGCCCACAATCACCACGCTGACGCCGGCGTTATATTTGGCCAGGTTGGCCCATTTGAAACTGTTATGGGCAAAGGCAATCCGGGCACCCGTGGCAAAAAGCGCGGGCCACAGAACAGGCACCTGACGCCCCTGGCAGATGGAATTGGTGGCCACAAAGGCGCAATCGGCGGGCGTGGCGCGTGCATAATCCGCCGCCTTCATAAACCAGCCGGACACATAATCCAGCGATTTCCAGTTTTTCACCCGGCCGTCAAAAACGGCTTTCAGATCTTCCTTCTGTTCCTTTGATTTCCATTGCGACCCACGATAGGGCGGGTTGCCGCAGATAAAGGTTGTGCCGCCCTCATTGGCAAAGGCGCGCCCGGCCTGCTGCGGGGTGTGGAACAGGTCTTCGGCCCGCTGGTCCACCCCGGTGCCCGCCGGCGGGCAGACAGAACGCCAATCCAGCCGCAGGGCATTGCCGCAGGTGATCCAGTTGCGGGCGTCCAGGGGCAGGAATTCGGCCAGGGCCTCCGCCTGGCCCCGGTGGGCCACGTCACACTGATACTCAGCGATAATCAGGGCCAGGCGGGCAATTTCCGCCGGGAAACTGTTGAGCTCAATGCCGCGAAAATTGGTCAGGGGAATGGTGCTGCGGCGGCCGGCCTCCCCCAGGCGGGCGTTGATTTCCGCCTCTATCCCGCGCAGTTCCTTGTAGGCGATTACCAGAAAGTTGCCGGACCCGCAGGCCGGATCAAACACCCGGATCCGGGCCAGGCTTTTGCGCAGGTTCCCCAGTTTTCGGCGGTTATTCCCGGCCGCCTGCAATTACGCGCGCAGGGCATCCAAAAACAGCGGGTCCAGCACCTTGCGGATATTGGGGACGGACGTGTAATGCATCCCCAGGCTGGCCCGTTCGCCTTCATCGGCGACGGCCTGGATCATGGACCCGAAAATATCCGGGTTGATCTGCGTCCAGTCCAGCGCGCCGATATGCAACAGGTAAGACCGCGCCGCCTGGCCAATGTTCGGGACCGCCGCCGGGCCATCAAACAGCCCGCCATTGACATAGGGAAAGGCCGCGGCCCAGGGGCGCAGCGCGGGCGGATCTGTGGCGGGCACGGATGGGTCTGCGGCGGGCATGAGCTCCCCCTGTTTGCGGCTGTGGCGGGGCGGCAGCCTATCACACCAGGGCCATGCATGAAAATGCCGTTGAACCGGGCGGGCGGATGTGCGGGAATGACCTCCCGGCCCGAAGGGCCGGTTGACGGGATTTATACGGTAAAATCCCA
The DNA here is from genome assembly GCA_014323795.1 of Paracoccaceae bacterium. Classification (GTDB taxonomy): domain Bacteria; phylum Pseudomonadota; class Alphaproteobacteria; order Rhodobacterales; family Rhodobacteraceae; genus Amylibacter. The sequence goes on from JACONK010000037.1 coordinate 142,570, forward strand.
AATTGCCCTTGACAGGTGTGAAACGTGGTTTATTATCTTCATTAAAGATGTATATTTTAGGAATAAACGCGATGTGCAAGACACCTGGCAAGGCGCACCGTAACGGTAGCAGTCTTAAGACGCTCATGGGGATGTTTCCGGATGATGACAAGGCGCGTGTCTGGCCGGGGTCTGTTCTGTGGCCACTGTTGTGCAGCCATTGTAACAGATCAAAAGGCAACCGTCGCCATGGCTGAATGGAACACAACTGACCATGCCCGAAACACTATCTGTCACCTATGCCCAAAGCGGGGCCTCGACCCAATCCAATGAACGGGGCATGCGCCCGATGCAGGAACGCGCCTGGGCCAGGCGGGGGGAACAGTACCTGCTGATCAAATCCCCGCCGGCCTCGGGCAAATCGCGGGCACTGATGTTCATCGCGCTGGATAAACTGCACAGGCAGGGGCTGCGCAAGGCCATCATCTGTGTGCCGGAAACCGCCATCGGGGCAAGTTTTGCCGATGAACCCCTGTCCCGTTTCGGCTTTGATTGGGATTGGCAGGTGGCACCGCGGTGGAACCTGTGTAACGCCCCGGGCGGCGATGAAGGCAAGGTGGGTGCTGTCCAAACCTTTCTTGCCAGCGCGGGCCGGGTATTGGTCTGCACCCATGCGACCTTCCGCTTTGCCGTTGCCCGGTTCGGCTGTGCGGCGTTTGACGATTGCCTGATCGCGGTGGATGAGGTGCACCACGTTTCCGCCAACCCGGACAACCGGCTGGGCGCACTGCTGGCCGAGCTGATCGCCCGTGCTAGGGCGCATATCCTGGCCATGACGGGCAGTTATTTCCGGGGCGACGCAGCCCCTGTGCTGACCCCCGGGGATGAGGCGAAATTCGATACCGTTACCTACACCTACTATGAACAGCTCAACGGCTATCAGCATCTTAAGGCACTCGATATCGGCTATGCCTTCTATACCGGTGCCTATGTTGACCGGATCGGGGATGTGCTTGACCCGGCTGAAAAGACGATCATTCACATCCCTTCGGTCAATGCGCGCGAAAGCACGAAGGATAAAAACCGGGAAGTTGAGCGCATCATCGATGCCCTGGGCAGCTGGCAGGGAACAGACGAGGCCACGGGATTTCAGCTTGTCAAAACCGCGCAGGGCCGTGTGCTGCGCATCGCCGACCTGGTGGATGATATGCCCGCAAGGCGCGGCAGGGTGTCGGCCGCGCTGAAAGACCCGGACCAGAAAAACAACCGCGATCATGTGGATATTATCATCGCCCTGGGCATGGCCAAGGAAGGTTTTGACTGGATCTGGTGCGAACACGCGCTGACCGTCGGCTATCGGTCCAGCCTGACAGAAATCGTGCAGATTATCGGGCGGGCGACCCGCGATGCGCCGGGCAAGACCCGTGCCCGATTCACCAATCTGATCGCCGAACCGGACGCATCAGAAGAAAATGTGGCCGAAGCCATCAACGATACGCTGAAAGCCATCGCCGCAAGCCTGCTGATGGAACAGGTGCTGGCCCCGCGCTTTCATTTCACGCCGAAAAGCCCGGACAGCGGGCCGGCGGACGGGTTCGACTATGGCACAACCGGCTATAACCCGGACGGGAACAACATCGGATTTAATGAGCACAGCGGACAATTGCATATGGAAATCAAGGGGCTGGCCAGGCCTGAAAGCCCGGAAGCCAGCCGCATTTGCCGGGAAGACCTCAACGAGGTGATCACCGCCTTTGTTCAGGATAAAACGGCAATTGAACGCGGGATGTTTGACGAAGAGGTGGCACCCCAGGAACTGACCCAGGCGCGCATGGGCAAGATTGTCCGGGACAAATACCCGGACCTGGGCGAACGGGATCAGGAAGCGGTGCGCCAGCACGCGATTGCCGCGCTGAACGTGACACAGCAGGCAAGGCAGGCTGCCGTTTCGGGGGCTGAAACGGATGCCCGGGCCGGCGGCAATACGGCACTGATCGAAGGGGTGCGCAGGTTTGCGATGGATGTGCGCGACCTGGACATTGACCTGATTGACAGCATCAACCCTTTCAGCGCGGCCTATGCCATCCTGGCCAAAACCATGAATGAGGAAAGGCTGCAGCAGGTCGCCCGCGTGATCGCGGCAAGGCGCGTGCAGATTGACCCGGAGGAGGCGCGCGCCCTGGCCCGGCGGGCCCTTAAGTTCAGGCAGGACCGGGGGCGGCTGCCGGCCGTCACATCCCCGGACGCCTAGGAACGGCGCATGGCCGAAGGTGTGGAAGTCCTGCGCCGGATGCAGCGGGAGGCCGCCAATGCCTGATGCGTTCACCGAAGAAGACGCGGCCCTGCTGGCCGCGCTGGGCATTGAGGCAGACACCGGGGCACCCGCCCCCCACACCGCGCAGGAAGAGCGGATCATCGCAGGTTTTGCGGAGATCCAGTGCTTTGCCGAATCCCATGGCCGCCCCCCGCAGCCGGGTGCGGGCCGCCCCATCCTGGAACGGCTGCATGCGGTGCGGCTGGACCGCATCCGGCACATGGCAGAGGCCCGCGCCCTGGTTGAACCGACAGATCATCAGGGGCTTCTTGCCGGGGCCATGTCCGGTGCTGCCGGCACGGAAGAGGGGCCCGATGATGACGCCGCACTGCTGGCAGAACTCGGGCGCGGGGATGAAACACGGCCCATCACCGAATTGCGCCATGTCCGCTCAACCGCCGAAAGGCGGGCCGCCGAAGACATCGCCAACCGCCAGCGCTGCACGGATTTTGACAGGTTCAAACCGCTGTTTGAACAGGTGCAGCACGAGCTGAATGCCGGCCTGCGGGAAACGCGCCCCTTTGCGCGCAAGGCTGAAATTGAACAGGGGCGGTTTTTCATTGTCGGCGGGCAGAAAGCCTATGTGGCGGAAAAGGGGGATGAATTCCCAAATAAAAAAGGGCATACTGATGCCCGCCTGCGCGTGATTTTTGACAACGGCACCGAAAGTGATCTGCTGATGCGGTCGCTTCAGCGGGCCCTGCACAAGGATGACGCGGGCCGGCGCATCACCGAACCGGAGGCCGGGCCCCTGTTCGCCGCCAGCGCGGCGGAAGGCGACATGGCCAGCGGCACCATCTATGTGCTGCGCAGCATGTCCGATCATCCGGTCGTCGCGCAAAACCGGGAGACCGTGCACAAGATCGGCGTGACCGGCGGTTCTGTGGAAAGCCGCATCGCGCATGCCCGGCAGGACCCCACCTTCCTGATGGCAGACGTTGAGATTGTCGCGACCTACGATCTTTTCAACATCAATCGCAGCAGGCTGGAAAACCTGATCCACCGCATCTTTGCCGCGGCCCGGCTTGACATAGAAATCACAGACAGGTTCGGCCAGCCCGTCACCCCGCGCGAATGGTTTCTGGTGCCGATCGAGGCCATTGAAGAGGCCATTGACCGGATCAGGGACGGCTCCATCGCCGGATATTTTTATGATCCGCAGACGGCACAGCTGATGATGCGCTGATAAATGGAGACACCAGGGGTTTGTAAATGCTCAAGAAAATAATCTCAGTCAGGAATGTCGGTCGGTTCCGCAATTCGACAGAACGTGGCAATCCACAGTTCAAAAAATATACCTTTATCTATGGTGCCAACGGTTCCGGCAAAACAACCCTCTGCGCCGTTTTACGATCTTTGCAAACGGGCGATCCTGCCCACATCCTTGGCCGCAAGACCGTTGCCGCGAAAGATGCACCATTAATTGAACTGGATATGGAAGGCGGGCAAGCCCGCTTTAACGATGCTGAATGGAACACACCCAGGCCGGAAATCGCCATCTTTGACGGCGTGTTTGTAACCGAAAATGTCTACTTCGGCGAGATCGTGGGCAACGAACACAAGCGTAACCTCTATCGCATTATCATAGGTGCCGAAGGCGCAAAACTTGCAAGGCAGGCCGATGATCTTGCCACCAAGAGCCGGGCCAAAACCAGTGAAGTCAGCACAACGGAAAAGAACGTTCAACAGCGCATATACCGCAAGGTATGAATCTGAAGGATTTCATTAACCTGCCCAAGATTGACGACATCGACACCCGGATAGAGGCCCAAGAGCGCGATGTGGCCGCGCTGAAGCAGGTCGAAGTGCTGCGGAAACGTCCTGCCTTGTCAGAGTTTCCAGTCCCGAAATTGCCGGAGGATTTCACCGGTTTGTTAGCCCGCACTATCGACGACATCGCGCAGGATTCGGAACGCATGTTATCGGAACATTTGACCAAGCACGGCATGGAGGGCAGCGGCGGCAAATGGGTCGCTGACGGGCTCTTACATGCCGACGATACCTGCCCTTTCTGCGGGCAGGATATTCGGGGCCTTCCCCTGATTGCTGCTTTTCGGGCCGTGTTTAGCAAGCGTTACAAAGATCTGGCCGCAAAGATTGCCACCATGAAAGGCGTGGCCTGTGATATGAGAGACAAAGAGTTGGCCAATCTTGATGCGATCACCGGTCAAAATAACGACCACGTTAAGTTCTGGCAACAGTATTGTGAAATCAAGGCATCTGCCCTTGCCTTGCCCCGTGGGGCCGTTGATGCCATCCGCGGGATGGCTGGCGCGGCGATTGAACTTCTTGATCGCAAGGCGGCGCGGCCGCTTGATCCGATTACACCGGACGAAAAATTCACTGCCGTACGCGACGCCTATAAACGCGCTGCGGAGGCCATCAAGGCTGCAAATGCTGCAATCCGTGAAACGAATCACGTCATTGCAGGCAAGAAGGCAACAGCCGATACAGGCGATCTGGAATCTGCCGAGGGTAAACTGATCCGCCTAAAGGCAAGTCAGACCCGTCACCAGGCGGACGTGTCTGCACTTTGCGCCGACTATACGAAGCTTGGTGCCGAAAAAAGCGACATTAATAAGCGCAAGGAAAAGATCAGAAAGCGTCTTAACGAACATACAGAAACCGTGGTGAAACCCTACGAGGATCTCATCAACGACTACCTTATGAAGTTCGGTGCCGATTTTTCCATTACCAAAACCAAGCATACTTACCCAAGCGGCGTTGCGACATCAGACTACCAGATTCTTATCAATGAGACGGCGGTTGACCTCGGCAACAGCAAGACGCCGGGGGATATTCCGAGTTTCAGGAACACCCTAAGTGCCGGTGATCGGAGCGCACTGGCCCTTGCGTTTTTCCTTGCACAGTTGGAGCGCGACCCGACGGTCGCCAAAAATCTGGTCGTATTCGACGATCCCTTTAACAGCCAGGACGCTTTCCGCAGGCAACAGACAGTGCACGAAATCATTAAGGTAGCCGGGAAATGCGCCCAGGTGATCGTACTTTCGCACGATGCCACTTTCCTGAAGCAGGTTTGGGACAAGTCACCTAAGGATAAGCGTGTCGCGCTGGAAACTGCCGATCAGCGTGTCCAAGGATCCAAACTCCGGTGTTTTGACATCGACAAGGCGTGTCGCAGCCGAACCATGGCCGAGATAGACGATTTGCAGGCTTATTTGACGCATGGTAAGGGTAACGAACGGGATATCATCCGCAAAATGCGCCCTGTCCTGGAAACCTATTGCCGCAAGACTTATCCGGACATATTAGAGCCTGGTGCCTCACTTGGAGCTATCTTGGCAAAGATACGTGAAAGTGACGATCAGCATCCTGCCAAGCCGCTTTGTGAGGAGCTTGACGACATCAATGACTACACAAATCGGTATCATCATGGCGAGAATGGGACAGATGCCACGCCTGATCAAATTGATCCTGTGGAATTGAAAGGTTACGTTCAGCGCACACTCGATATCGTGAAGGCACTTCCGGCATAGTGACCCCGCGAATCTGATCTGCCGCCTCTTTTGTGGTGGATGTCGTGAAGCTGTCGCCTGACCTGCCCCGCCGACCGAACCGGCATCACCCCTTTGACCGCCACTTATATGCAGCCCACCCTGTCCGGCCCGGGGGCAGGTTCCTCTTGCGGCCCGAATCCGGTTCAGCTTGCCCCGTCCGGGGCTATTCCCTACACTGAAACCACCTGATGTATCAAAAGCGCGGTGCAGGTTCCTATGCTTCCGGCGATGAATGATGCCTTTTCGCGGTTTGTCGCGCCGGCCCGCCCGCCAGTTTCCTGGTGGCGGCCGGTCGCCGCGCTGGTGTGCATGGTGGTTGTATCGATTATCGGCAGTGTGCTGGTGCCGGCCATCGCCGCCGCCGTGCAGGGCATTACGGGCCCCATGTCCCTGGAACGCATATTTGCCCAGGGGGCTGTCGCCCTGGCCACCCTGCACAGGCCGGTATCGGTGCTGCTGCTGCTGGGCACATTTGTTTTCTGGTTCTGCGCGGTCCTTGCAGCCACCTGCCTTTTCCACAAAAGGGGGCTGCGATCCTTGACAGGGCCGTGGCCTGGCCGCAGGGTCATGGCGGTTACATCCGGCATCATCGTTATCCTGGCCATCGGCGCGGCGGGTTCGGCTGTTCTGGCAGACCGGCCCGCGCAAAACATGCGGTTTGCCACCTGGCTGGGCTACATGCCCGTCGCGCTGCCCCTGTTGCTGATACAGGTTACAGCAGAAGAGCTGATCTTTCGCGGCTACCTTTTGCAGGAACTGGCCGTGCGGTACCAGGCACCCCTTGTATGGTGGGTGCTGCCCGCTGCCGTTTTCGGGCTGGTGCACTACCAGGGGGAAACATTCGGGTCCAACGCCTGGCTGATCGTGGGGTTCGCCTTTTTCATGGGGCTGGTGCTGGCGGATATCACGGTGCGCACCGGGTCCCTGCTGCCCGCTGTCATCCTTCATTTCGCCAATAACTTCGTAGCCATGATGCTGGTTGCGCTGGACGGCACGGTGACCGGCCTGTCCCTGTTTATTTCCGATATCCATGTTTCGGATGAAACGGCCGTCAGGGGCCATTTGCTGCAAGGCCTTGCGGTTGCGGGGGTGCTTTACGCCTTTTGGCTGGCCTGGCACTGGCGGTGCGCCGGATTGCACGGGCGGCCCGCACCGCATAAATCCGCGTCTGACATCGACAAAAAGCAGCCATGAACTGGATTACCAACTACGTCCGCCCGCGAATCAACTCGCTCTTCTCACGGCGGGAGGTGCCGGAAAACCTGTGGACCAAATGCCCGGAATGCAACACGATGCTGTTCCACCGCGAATTGGCGGCGGCACTGAACGTCTGCACCAATTGCGGCCATCACCTGGGCATAAGCCCGCGGCAGCGGTTCCTGGCCCTGTTTGACGGCGGCGTGTTTACAGAGGTGAAAGTGCCCGAACCGGCCGCTGACCCGCTGCATTTCCGTGACCAGAAGAAATATCCGGACCGTATGAAAGCGGCCCGGAAATCCACCGGCGAAAAAGAGGCGATGCTGGTTGCCGAAGGCCGGCTCGGGCGGGCACCCGTAATCTGTGCGGGGCAGAATTTTTCTTTCATGGGCGGGTCAATGGGCATGTATGTGGGCAACGCCATTATCGCAGCCTGTGAACGGGCGGTGAAAAGAAAATGCCCCATGATTTTGTTTTCCGCCGCCGGGGGCGCGCGTATGCAGGAAGGTATTCTAAGCCTGATGCAGATGCCGCGTACAACCGTGGCGGTAGACATGCTGAAGGCCGCCCGCCTGCCCTACATCGTCGTGCTGACACACCCGACAACCGGCGGCGTTACGGCCAGTTATGCCATGCTGGGCGACGTGCACATCGCTGAACCCAATGCGCTGATCGGCTTTGCCGGGCCCCGCGTGATTGAACAGACGATCCGCGAAAAATTGCCGGACGGGTTTCAGCGGGCCGAATACCTGCTGGACCATGGCATGCTGGACCGGGTGACAGAGCGCAAGCACCTGCGCACGGAACTGATCACCATCACCCGCATGCTGATGGGCCAGCCGCCTGCGGTGCATGGCGACCTGCCCGCACCGCCACCGGGCGACGCAGGGTTTAGGGACGCGGCAGAGTGAGCGACACAAAATCAGACATCATCCTTGACCGGCTGATGAAACTGCACCCCAAAGCCATCGATCTGACGCTTGACCGGGTGACCCGGCTGCTGGGCCTGCTCGGCAACCCGCAACAGGCTTTGCCGCCGGTTATTCATGTGGCCGGAACCAACGGCAAAGGATCGACCCTGGCCATGATCCGTGCGGGGCTGGAGGCAACCGGCAGCCGGGTGCATGCGTATACTTCCCCGCATCTTGCCAGGTTTCACGAACGCATCCGCCTGGCAGGGGAGCTGATCGGCGAAACCCTGCTGGCAGAAACCCTTAAAGAATGTGAAACCGCTAACGGCGGTGCGCCGATTACCTATTTTGAAATAACCACCTGCGCCGCATTCCTGGCGTTTTCGCGGGTGGAGGCGGACCATATCCTGCTGGAGGTCGGCCTGGGCGGGCACCTGGATGCAACCAACGTGATCGATGACCCGGCGATGACAGTCATCACGCCGGTATCGATTGATCATCAGCGGTTCCTGGGAAATACCATCGCCCGGATCGCCGCTGAAAAGGCGGGCATACTGAAACGCAACACCTTTGCCGTCATCGGCCCCCAGGAAGAGGCGGCAGAGCAGGTGATAACGGCACAGGCAGCCAGGGTCGGAGCGACATGCAAAATTCACGGCCGGCACTGGCACGTGTGGGAAGAGTGCGGGCGCCTTCTGTTCCAGGATGAAACCGGCCTGTGGGATCTGCCGCCGCCCGCATTGATCGGTGCCCACCAGGTGCAAAACGCCGGGGCCGCCATCGCCGTGCTGCGCCTGATGGGCCTGCCGGAAGAGGCCGCCGCGGCCGCACTGACAAACGCACAATGGCCTGCCCGCATGCAACGCCTGCGCGATGGCCCGCTGGTGGCAGCGGCAGGTGCTGCCGAACTATGGCTTGACGGCGGCCACAACCCCGCCGCCGGCGTGGCGGTGGCAGAGGCCCTGGGCAGGCTGCCCGCCCGCCCGCTGCACCTGATCTGCGGCATGCTGAACACCAAGGATGCCAGGGGATACATGAAGCCCCTGGCCGGGGTGGCCGACAGCCTGACGGCTGTCCCGATCCGCGGCGAAACGGCCACGCTGGACGCGGCTGAAACCTGCGCCGCGGCCCGATGCGCCGGGCTCAAGGCGCGGGAGGCGGACAGTGTTTTCGCGGCGGTTGTCGAAATCGCCGCCCGGGCCCCCGGCACACGCATCCTGATCTGCGGTTCGCTTGCACTCGCCGGGCGCGTCCTGGAGCAAAACGGCTAGAGCACCAGCACCGCCAGCAGCGGAATTGCCACAACCGCCACAGCCGTCTGCCACATCAGCGCATCTGCATAAAGCTCTGCATCCCCGCCCATTTGGCGCGCAACGATATACCCGTTGGTCGCCGCCGGAACGGACAGAACAAGCGCACCGCTAAAGGTTTCCAACGGGGTGAGCCCCATCATTGACGCCAGCAGCAGGAACAGACCCGGGCTCACCGCCTGGCGCAGCCCGACAGCAGCCCAAAGCGCGGGTGTGGCGGCAAACAGCCGCCCCGGCCTTATGCCCGCACCGACAACCAGCAGCCCGATTTGTGGTGCGCCTGCACCGATGGCAGCCATGCCCGTATGCAGCGGATCGGGTATCGGAAGACCGGTCAGGTTCAGAACCGTGCCAACCGCGCAGCTGATTACGAGCGGGTTTTTGACAACCGCCGCACCTGCCTCGCGCAGCGATCGCCGGGCCGGGCCAAAGGCGGCAAGAACGCCGATATTCGTCACATTAATCAGCGGAATCAGCACCGCAACTCCCACGGCAATCAGGGCAACGGACGCGGGCCCGCCAATCTGATCCGCCGCCGCGAAGGCAATGAAGGCATTCCAGCGCGTAGCGGTTTGGAAAATTGTCGTGAAACGGGAATTTGACAGCCGTTCCCGGGAAACCACAAACCGGATTACCAGAACGAGTGCCGAAATACCGATAAAATTGCCGAGCATGGCGAGCCCGAACGGGCCAATGCGCGACAGGGACAGGTCCGCCGAATACAGCACATCAATCAGAACAATCGGGATCAGAACGCGAAAGCACAAAAGCTCAATCGCAGGCCACATCTGTTTCGGAACAATGCCAAAGGTCACCAGCGCATAACCGGCCACGATTATCATGAACATCGGAAAAAGGGCAAACGCCAGGTCCATGGGGCACCCCCGCAAGGGACGTAACAGATTGTCGACCGGCACCCGGACAGGGGGCGCAAAACCTATGTTCTGGATTCCTCGAAGGCCGCCCAGGCCGCCTCAAAAGTATCGATGTCAAATCCTTCAGCCCGCGCAGGGTCCAGCACCAGTTTCTCGGTCTCAAACAGTTTCAGGATCGCCGCCTCCAGCCCGTCAATCACCGCAGGCGGCACAACCAGGCCACCATGGCGGTCCGCGTGCACAAGGTCGCCGTCCGCCACCGTCATGCCAAAGATTTCAACGGGCTGCCCGATGGAGCGCAGGTGCACGAACCCATGGCTCGGCCCGATGCTGCCCGCAATCACCGGGAAGTCCGCAGGCAGGTCGCCCAGGTCGCGCATCATCCCGTTCGTCAACGCCCCGTTCAGGCCCAGGCCCTTGTGCACGGTTGTATTGATCGTGCCCCAATAGGCACCGGCGGTATGGGGAAAATCCACATCCTGCACCACCGCGATCGCGGGGCGCGGACCGCCCGCCATATGGCGGTAGTAATCCATCCGCCGCTTCCTTATGGCCTGCTGCGGTTCCGCCGGCGGGTGCGCCGCGGCGATCTGCGCCGTACGCGCGTAACCGACAATCGCACGGGAGGTGTCGGAACATTGCATCGTTCCCCGCGTATAGGCACCGAACCCGCGCCTGCCCTCCGCTGCCTCAATAGCGTTGCACACCGTGGGCGTGTCGACCGATTGCAGCAATTTCAGAAGTGAACCAGTCATCGGGATGCCAATTCCGCACCTTTGGCGAGGCTCTCGAGCTTCGCGTAGGCGATATCCGGATCGACGGCACCGAAACCGGCAAAGGTGCCGAAGCCGCAGTCACTGCCCGCGATAACGCGATCTGCGCCGACAATCCCGGCAAACCGCCCAATCCGCTGGGATACCAGTTCCGGATGCTCAACAAAGTTGGTGGTTGTATCCACTACACCCGGCACCAGCACCTTGTCATCCGGGATGTCCGCCCGGCGGTCCCGGAACACGGTCCATTCATGGGCGTGGCGGGGATTCGATGTTTCAAACAGGATATACCGGGCCCTGGTTTTCATCAGCGTGTCAAACACCTCTGCCATGGCGATGTCGCACACGTGCGGGCCTTCGTAGTTGCCCCAGCAGATATGCACACGCACCTTCTCTGCCGGTATGTTCCGGAGGGCATGGTTGAGGATCTCCACATGGGCGTCGGCTATCTTGACGAACTCCCTGTCCGACAGGTCCGAAAACAGCATATGACGGCTCAGCGCGAGATCCGGGCAATCCAGTTGCAAATCGAGCCCGGCCGCCACAATCGTTTCGTATTCCTCGCGCATCGCGTCGGCGAGTGCCGCCAGATAGGCATCGCGCGACGGATAGTAATCATTCTGCAGAAACAGGGAAATCACCCCGGGCGAAGCGGCATTCATAAAACCCCGGCCAGCTCCATGTTTTTTTATGGCGGACGTCAGGTTTGCGATGTCTTTTTCAAGCGCGCCCTGGCCCTTGCCCGCTACCGGTCCCGTGCACATCGGACGGGCATATTGCGGTGTACCGCCGGCCTCTGCCAGACGTTGCCGGAAAGACGGGAACAGATTCAAATCCGCCGGGGCATTGCGCGGGCTGTCACCGGAAAAACCGGTGTACCGGTCTTTTACATAGGTGGCGTAGGATATTTTGGACGTCTCCCCGTCCGACACAATATCCACGCCGGCGGCCACCTGCCTGCGCACGGTTTCATCTATCGCTTCGGCCATGGCCGCATCGAAATCCGCTTCCCGGTAATCCTCTCCCCTTTCCCGTGCGAAGATGAAATCCACAACCTTCTGTGTGCGCGGCAAAGAGCCGACGTGCGTTGTTTTAATCCTGGTCATTCTGCCCCCTTATTCCGGCGACACTAGCATATCCCGAAACGGGCGCAATCCCGCCTGGCCCAGGTAATCGCGCAGGGCCCCGGGCGGGTCAGCAAAAAGCAACCTGGTTTCAACGGGCGGGCGGGCAACACCGTCCGCTACCAGAATCGTCCGGTCCGCAATCCGCCGGGCGTCTTCCGGCTGGTGCGTCACCATCAGAAGCGTCGCGCCGATGTTGGCGACGATCTCATCCACCAGGGCAAGCATCTCTGCCCGCAGGGCCGGGCCGAGTGCTGCGAAGGGCTCATCAAGGCACAGCACCGGTTTGTTCCTTAGCAGCACCCGGGCAAGCGCACAGCGCTGGCGCTGGCCGCCCGACAGGACACCGGGCCTCTTTTCGGCCTGTGTGGCGAGTCCGACCCGGGCCAGGGCTGCCCGTGTGCGATCCCATTCTGCCGGCGACAGGCGCAGGTTGGGCCGTATGCCGAGCCCGGTATTTTGCAGGACCGTCATATGCGGGAAAAGGTTGTGATCCTGAAACAGCATCGAAACCGGCCGTACGCCCGGATCGAATCCGGTGATATCCGCGTTATCCCAAAGTACGCGCCCCGCGGTCGGATCAATGAACCCCGCAAGAGCATAGAGCAGGGACGATTTGCCCCCCCCGGACGGGCCGATCAAGGCGTATTTCCCGCCCTTTGGCAGCGCGAAATCCGCGCTTAGGCTGAAATCCCCGCGGTCAATGCGCAGCTTATCGAATGTGATCGTCAAGCCGGCCCCCCCGATCCAAAACCGCAAAAATCACCAGGGCCGTGACCAGCAGAACCAGCGCGACTCCGGCAGCGGCGTCCATTTGGTAGGATCCCATCAGGCGGTACATCAAAAGCGGCAGTGTAGACACATCCGGCGGTGCAAAAAGCGTGATCACGCCGAGATCTCCGACCGACATCGCCGCCGTCAGCCCCGCCGCAAACCCCGCAGAACGCCGCAGCCGGGGCCAGAGTGCCAGGCGGAACAGCGTCCATCCGCCCATCCCTACAGATGCGCCAAGCCGGGCGTAGTGTTCATCCGCCCTTTGAAACGCGGGCAACAGGATGCGGAGCGTAAACGGCAGTGCCATCACCGCGTTGATCGCGATGGTCACGGGAATCGCCATGGAAAAAGGGTTGATGAACGGGTTCAGAAGGATAAACAACCCGGTTCCAATCACGAAGGGGGATATGGCGAGCCCGAGAACAGAAGCCGCTTCTATCACTCGTGCAGGCCCTGGCGCCATCCGCGACAGCAGCGCGGCCAGGGCCAGGGCCTGCGCGATAGAAAGGGCCGCCACGGGCAGGGCAATTATCAGCGTCGTTCCAAGTGTGCGCCACAAATCATCGGGCAGCGCGGCCAACTGCGGCAGGCCCCGAAGAATCACAGCCGACAGGGGCAGCAACAGAAACAGCGCCACGAACCCGATGACACCGGCATCGATCCCGCGCGCAAGGGCGGTGCGTCCGTCCCAGCGCCGCGGCGGGGTGTCAAACCCCGGCGAAAATTCCGCCCGCCGCGCGAACCCCAGCGCAAGTGCCCCTGCCACAAGGCAAAGCACGACCTGTACCAGTGCCAAAGCAGCCGCCCTGCCAGGATCAAAGTCGAGCCGAAGGGCCTGATAGATCGCCAGTTCCACCGTCGTTGCCCGGGGCCCGCCCCCGAGCGTCAAAACAACGGCAAACGACGTAACGCAGAGCAAAAAAATCACCAGAAACGTGCCGGGCAGCACCGCCCGCAACATCGGCCATTCAAGCGTACGCCACACCTCCGCTGATCCCATGCCGAGATTCGCGGTGAGCCGGAAATGCTCCGCCGGGATCGACATCCAGCCTTGCAGGAGCAGACGGGTGGCGAGCGGCAGGTTGAGAAATACATGGGCCAGCACAACCCCGGGCAGCCCATAGATGGATATCGGTGGCAGGCCGAAGACGCCCAGCAGGGCAGAGGCCGGCCCGGCCCGGCCCCAGATTGCCAGCAGGCCGAAGACCGCCACAATCACTGGCAGAATGAATGGCACCCCCAGCAGGGCCACCAGCATCCCGCGCCCGATGAACCGGCACCGTGCAAGTGCCCGCGCCGCCGGTATGGCAATTCCCGCCGAGATCGCGGCCGAAATCATCGCCTGCATCACAGTAAACCGCAGCGCGGCCCAGTCCCCCGCGTTCAGCCCCGTTGTGCGCCCAGGAAAGCCCAGCACCGCCGCCGTGCTGCCGAGCGTCACCGCCAGCATAATCAGCACCGTCAGACCGCCCGGCACAAGCCGCATGGCTGTTCCCTGAAACAAAACCCCGACGCACACGCCGGGGCCTGCAGGGATTTCTTTCCGGGACGTCACCGGCTTAACGCCTCGATCCATTCCGCCAGGGCTGCATCACGCTGTGCCGCTGCTTCCACGTCGGACAGGATCAGGCTGCGCTCCGGTGTTATCAGGGTCTCAAACCCCTCCGGCAAACCTTCCGGCGGGAACTTTACCGGGTACATCCAGTTGGTTGTCGGAATAACGCCCTGAAATTCCGGGGACGTCACGAATTCCAGGAACATATCCGCCAGTTCCGGCTGGTCTGTGGCGGCCAGTTTTCCCGCTACCTCAATCTGCATGTAGTGGCCTTCGGCAAAACTCGCCGCCGCCTTGGTGTCGTCCGCCTCCGCAATCAGATGATAGGCGGGGGAGGTCGTGTAGCTCAGCACCATATCCGCCTCCCCGTCACGGAAGAGCCCGTAGGCTTCCGACCAGCCCTTTGTGACGGTCAGGATACGCGGGGCCAGCCCTTCCCAGATCGTCCGGGACGCATCCGGATAGGCTGTCCTGACCCACAGCAGAAGGCCGAGCCCCGGGGTTGACGACCGCGGGTCCTGGATTACCACCTTCAGCCCGTCCGCCCTGATCATGTCACCGAAGGATGCAGGCGGGTTTGCCAGCCGGGTTCTGTCGTAAACAAAGGCAAAGTAGCCCCAGTTATAAGGCACGAAGGTCACATCCGACCACTCAATCGGCAGATCGAGGTTTTCCGGCTGCCGGGCCAGCGGCGCAAAGAGCCCGGTCCTCCGCGCCCGGTCCGTCAAGCCGGTATCGATGCCGAGCACGATATCCGCCTGCCCCCGCGCACCTTCAAGCTGCAGCCGGGACAGGAGAGAGGCCCCATCGCCCGCCGACACAAAATCGAGAGTGCAGGCACACACCTCTTCAAACGCGCCTTTCACTGCCGGGCCAGGACCCCATTCAGTGACAAAACTGTCATAGGTATAAACGGTGAGAACGGGTTTGTCCCGGGCCGCTGCCTGGGCAGCAGCCGTCAGGCCCGCAACAAGAAGAAGGTATCGGAACATGTTTTTGTCCTTGTCTGCTTTCAGGCGGACGGACAGGGCTGAATGCGATGCGCCTTCCCTCCGCCGGTATGATCCGGTTCAGGTTCTGCGGGTCATGGCCGGTGCCAAATCTCAGGCCGCAAGGCCTCCCCGAGGATATGCCCGGATATTAGGAGAGACGGCAGAAGCCGGCAAGGGGGAAAGATGCGCACCCGTTGCCGGGGCCATGCCAGCCTTGCCGGGCGTGAATGCACGTTCCGTCGCGTCGGGGGCGGGCCGATAAAACAAACCGCGCCACACCGATGCCGCCGGGTGAAAACCCGATAATATGGCCGTTCCGTCACCGAAGCCTTCTCTTTGCGGGGCAAACCCGTTATCACACGTTGCGAAACGCCATGGAGCTGTTCCCCCCATGTTCAACACGTTCGGACGTTTCTTTACTGTCACGACCTGGGGTGAATCCCACGGGCCCGCGATTGGCGCAACGGTGGACGGGTGCCCGCCGGGGGTGCCGATTTCGGAAGCGGCGATCCAGCCATGGCTGGATCGCCGCCGACCAGGGCAATCAAAATACACCACCCAGCGGCGGGAGCCGGACGCGGTTGAGATCCTGTCAGGCGTGTTTGGGGGGCAGACGACCGGCCACACAATCCAATTGATGATCCGTAACAGGGATCAGCGGTCAAGGGACTATTCCGGGATTGCGGAGAAGTTCCGCCCGGGCCACGCCGACATCACCTATTGGCAGAAATACGGTATTCGCGACCATCGCGGCGGCGGGCGGTCATCGGCACGGGAAACGGCAGCCAGGGTAGCGGCAGGCGGCCTGGCGCGGGCGGTGCTGGGTGAACTGATCCCCGGAATTCAAATTCGTGGCGCACTGGTGCAGATGGGCCCGCACGGCATCGACCGGTCCCGTTGGGACTGGGCCACGGCGGAAGAAAACCCCTTGCGCTGCCCGGACGCGGCGGCGGCAGAACGCTGGGCTGACTACCTGGATGGTTTGCGCAAGTCCGGCAACAGCTGTGGCGCGATGATCGAGGTGGTGGCCCGGCACGTGCCTGCCGGCCTCGGCGCACCGGTTTACGCCAGGCTCGACACCGATCTGGCGACCGCCTGCATGAGCATCAACGCCGTGAAGGGGGTGGAAATCGGCACCGGTATGGCCGCGGCTTCGCTGACCGGAGTGGAGAACGCCGACGAAATCCGCCTGGGCCATGACGGCAGGCCGGAATTTTGCTCAAACCACGCCGGCGGCATCCTCGGGGGTATTTCCACCGGCCAGAACATTGTCGTGCGTTTTGCGGTGAAGCCGACGTCATCCATCCTTGCACCGCGCAAGACGATTACCAAATCGGGGGAACTGACCGAGATCGTCACCAAAGGCCGCCACGACCCTTGCGTCGGCATCCGCGCCGTCCCGGTCGGGGAGGCAATGGTAGCCTGTGTGATCCTCGACCACGTCCTGATGCACCGCGGGCAGGTGGGTGAAAACCGCGGGACGATTGGTTAGTTCATGGTGGCCCGGGGCAACCCGGAACCCTGCGCCACAATCAGGGCCGCAGGCCGGCACCATCCCCGGCCCGGGGGCGCGGGAATCACGGGAACTAATTGTAGGCGATTAACAGCAGAATCAGGCCTAATGTCACGCGATAGATTATGTAAGGCGTAAAGCTGACGACCCTTAGTAACCGCATCAGGAATGCAAGTGCCAGCAGCGCGGACATGAACGCAAGAAGTGCTGCGATGGCACAGTCGCGCAGGGCGGCGGCGTTTGCCTCAGCCACCGCCTCCGTTCCCAGAATTATACCGCTCGCGATGATAACCGGGATCGACATCAGCATGGCAAGCCTGGCGGCGTCTTCCCGTGTGTAACCCAGGGCCCGGGCACCGGTAATCGCCGCGCCGGAACGGGATGTGCCGGGGATAAGTGCCACGGCCTGCCACAGGCCCATCACCACCGCGTCCCGCAGTGACCAGTCGCCTGCGGCTTTGGTCTGCCTGCCGCGGGTATCCGCAACCCAAAGGATCACGCCGAAGATGAGCATCATCCAACCGATAACCGTGATGCTGCGCAGCCCGTCCGACAGGCCTGTCACCTTCAATACAAGGCCAAACAGCACGGCCGGAAATGTGGCAACACCCAGCAATCCGGCGAGCCGCGCCGCATCCGTTTGCCGGCGCAGCACCAGGTGGCCAAGTCCCACAAACGCCCGGGTGCTGTCCTTCCGGAAGTAGATAATCACCGCCCCGAGCGTTCCTGCGTGCACAGCAACATCAATCAGCTGCCCCTGATCCTCCAGTCCCGTCAATTGCGGCAGCAGGATTAGATGACCGGAAGAGGAGATCGGCAAAAACTCCGTCATGCCCTGGATGATGGCCACAAGAAGAAGGTGCAAAAGTGGCATTATGATGTGCCTTTCGGCGGTTCAACCGCGTCGGATTCTACCGGATATAGCGCAATTTGTGAATCGTCTTATTTCCTGTACAAAGCGGATGTGACAGGCACGAAACCCGCGCCCGGTCCGATACCGGAGGTTTCAAAATGATCGGTGGCAGATGCTCCGGCCAGGGCCTGTGCGTGGTTATCGACCGGGCGGATGCCGGCCCGGCTGTGATGCGCATATGCCATCGCGTATAGTGCCACCACACAAATGGCGGGCCCTGCACGTCCGGGCCCCCTGGATGACCGGCCCGGGTTCATGATCGGGCAAGTGATTTTCGCGCATCACAAGCCGGACCGCGATATCCTTGCCACATTCGCCCCGGGATCCGATTAACCCGGGGATTGCATCGCTGCCGGACATCGCGGACATTTGCGATTATGTCCGACGAAACGCCGCAAAAGCCCGGAAGGAAACCAAAGATACCGCACCGCAGGGGCGGCTCTTTGGTGGCTGACGGCTTTGCCATTTGCTGGTCCATTTGCTGGCACCGGGGCATCCGCCTGGTCTGCAGATGGATATTCCGGGCACTGGGCCTCGGCATCATCATATCAATCCTGGTGGTGGTGTTCCTGCGGTTTGTGAACCCCCACCTGACACCATATTTTATGGCCGAACGCATGCGTCTGGGTGCGGTCGACCGGGACTGGACGCCGATTGAGGGCTTTTCCAAACACATGCCGCGGGCCATGGTCGCGGCGGAAGACGCCAATTTCTGCACCCACTTTGGCTTTGATCTTAATGCCATAAAGGCCGCCCTGTCGGATGACAGCCGCCTGCGTGGCGGGTCCACCATCAGCCAGCAGGTTGCCAAGAACGTGTTCCTGTGGCAGGGGCGGACCTGGGTACGCAAGGGGATCGAGGTTTGGTTTACCATGCTGATTGAGCTGTTCTGGCCAAAGCAGCGGATTGTGGAGGTCTACCTCAACATCGCGGAAACCGGTGAGGGTGTCTTCGGTGCCGCCGCCGCCGGGCGGCACTATTTCAGGGTTGAACCGGATAAACTGACGTTAAACCAGGCCGCCCGCATTGCAGCGATTCTACCCAGCCCGAAGAAACACTCCGCCGCCCGCCCCGCAAACATTACGCGCAGGCGCGCCCGGCAGATCGCTTCCGGCGCGGAAACCATAGCGGCAGACGGTCGGGCCACCTGTTTCGAAACAGGTTGATCGGACGCCGCCCCGGTGGTAGGGCAGGCAAGCCACAGTCAATTCGCTGGCCAAACGTCCCATGCACAAGCTTTATCATTTCCCACTCTCCCCATTTTCGCGAAAGGTGCGACTGGTGCTCGCTGAAAAGAAAATTGAAGCAGAGCTGGTGGAAGAACGCTATTGGGAGCACCGGGCACAGTTTCTGCAACTGAACCCGGCAGGTCAGGTGCCCGTCCTGCGGACCGGCAACATAACATTGCCGGAATCAAACGCCATCATCGAATACCTGGAAGAAACACACCCGGAGCCATCCCTGATGCCCAGCAGGCCCGAACAGCGGGCAGAGGTCCGGTGCCTGAACGGATATTTCGATGATGCCTTTTATCGGGATGTTACACTCAATCTGCTCGGGGAGCGGGTGAATAAAAAGATTATGTCCCGCGGATCTCCGGATCCGGGGAACGTGAGAACCGGCACCCGGCGAATTAAATACCACCTGACCCGGATGGAACAGCTGCTGGAGCGCCGCCGATGGCTGGCCGGAGATCGCATGACGCTCGCCGATTTTGCCGCGGCTGCCCAGATCAGCTGCCTGGACTATATCTCCGACGTACCATGGAACCAGGCGGAAAGCGTGAAAGACTGGTATGCCAAGATCAAGTCGCGCCCGGCGTTCCGCGGGCTTTTGGCCGATCAGCTTCCCGGTTTTCCGCCGCCGCCGCATTATTCGAACCTCGATTTTTGAAGGACCGAATGGGCAGAGCATTCCCCGCACCGCCCACGGTGCGCCGGGACCGCCCCACGCAGGTGCATCCGGTTGCGCCGGATTTCAGGGAACGGCTGCGCGCCAGGGCCTTTGAGGAAGGCTTCGCCGGCTTCGGTGTGACCCGCCCGGATGCGGTGCCTGAAATTGCGGAGCGGCTCAGGCTCTTTGTCGCCGAAGGTTGCCACGGCCAAATGGATTGGATGGCCGACCGTATGGATTGGCGCGGTGCGCCGGGCGCGCTGTGGCCGGAGGCAAAATCAATCATCATGCTGGCCGAAAGTTACGCCCGCGCCGGGGATCCGACGGACGTGCACCGGCACCCGGACAAAGGTGCCATCAGCATTTATGCGCAGGGCAGGGATTACCACGACATCATCAAAAAGCGATTGAAACGGCTGGGCCGATGGATGATCGAAACCGCTGGCGGGCAGATAAAGGTTTTTGTCGATACTGCCCCGGTGATGGAAAAACCGCTGGCCGCAGCGGCCGGGCTCGGATGGCAGGGAAAGCATACCAACCTTCTGGGCCGGACGATGGGGAACTGGGTGTTCCTTGGCAGCATTTTCACGACGCTCGACCTGGCACCGGATAAACCGGAGGTCAGCAGATGCGGATCCTGCACCAGGTGCCTCCACGCCTGCCCGACAAACGCGTTTCCGGCACCCTACCGAATCGACGCGCGGCGGTGCATTTCTTACCTGACGATTGAACATGCCGGGCCGGTCGATGAAGAGCTGCGGTCAAAGATGGGCAACCGCATCTATGGGTGCGACGATTGCCTGGCGGCCTGCCCGTGGAACAAATTCGCCGTGGCTGCATCCGACCTGCGCTACCTGGGCAGCCCGGAACCGCCGGACCTGGCGGCGCTTGCCCTGCTTGATGACGCCGCCTTCCGGACGCGTTTTGCGGGCTCGCCGGTCAAACGGTCCGGACGCAACCGTATGGTCCGAAATGTATGTTATGCCATCGGCAACAGCGGCTTGCCGTTGCTCAAGCCATCGGTGCAGGCCCTGACAGATGACGAAGACCCGGCGGTGGCCGACGCCGCACGCTGGGCGGTGGAACAGCTGTCATGAAAACGCTTCTTAGCTTTGGTCACGGTTACTCTTCCCAGGCTCTCGCAGAGATTCTGGTTCAGCAGGGCTGGCGCGTGATCGGCACCTCGAGAACGCCGGGCAAACGCAGGCAGCAGGGGGTGGAAATGATCCCCTTCCCCGGCACCGACATGGCACCCCACCTGGCGGCGGCAACGCATATCCTGATATCCGCCGCCCCGGACAAAACCGGTGACCCGGTGTTGCAGGAATTCGGTGCCCACATTGCGGCAGGGGCCTACGAATGGCTCGGCTACCTGTCCACCACAGGTGTTTATGGGGACCATCAGGGTGCCTGGGTTGACGAGGATACCCCCCTGACACCTGCGACAACCCGCGGGCGGTGGCGGGTGGCCGGTGAAACCGCCTGGCGCATTGCACACCGAAACACACATATCTTTCGGCTCGCAGGAATCTACGGCCCCGGGCGCGGGCCTTTTTCCAAACTGCGCAACGGCACGGCACGGCGGATTATCAAGGAAGGCCAGGTGTTTTCCCGTATCCACCGGGACGACATCGCCCGGGTGCTTGCCGCCAGTATCGCCCGCCCCAACCCAGGCAGGGCCTACAACCTTTGCGATAACATGCCCGCCCCGCCGGAAGATGTTATCGGATATGCGGCAAAACTTCTGGGCCTGCCGCTGCCCCCGGCAGAACCCTTTGAGACGGCAGAGATGTTGCCCATGGCCCGCAGTTTTTATAGCGAAAACAAGCGGATAAAGAATGATCGCATCAAGGATGAATTGGGCGTCAGCCTGAAGTATCCCGATTACAGGGCCGGGCTGGAATCGCTCCTTGCGGCTGTGGAACGCGGCTGACACAGCGGCATTTTGGCGGGATCAGTCGGCGGACGCAGCAATTTTACCGATTTTCGGGAAATGTGTGTGCCCCGGCCTTTGCCCCGGCGGGCCTGTGTGTTTTTCGCCTGTCGGTACTCTGCCCCGGGTGCGCCGCCGCAAGGGCGGAATCCCTGCTGCGCGCCGGGGGTGCCCGGTTGTGGCGGGCCCATCCCGATGCCGTGCCGTTGCATACAAAAGGGCACCCCGCCAGGGGGTGCCCTTTTCGTGTTTTTGTTTTGGGCCGGGGCCCGGGGGGCCAGCCCAAGCCGCCGGGGGTATGTGCGGCGCGGGCCGGTTCAGGCGAAGATGAAGTCCGATTCCAGCAGAAGATGCGGGGGCATGTTGTCCAGATAGATGCTGTTTGTGCCGTCGCCCCAAGTGATCAGCGTACCGGGCGTCGTGTCCGCGCTACTGGATTTCTTTTTGGTCAGGGTCAGGTCATCAAAACTGTCCGGTTCCGCGGCACCGCTGAACACGATTTTATCGCCTTCCTCATCTCTTTCGGATACGTATTTCCACCTGCCTTTTTTGACAAGATTCAAGTTGAAGCCCGTTATCTTGTCATGGCCGGAGTTGGCTTGGCTGAACACAAAGGTATCGGCCCCGTTCCAGGACGCCATATGGTCATCCCCCGTCCCCCCGTTCAGGGTGTTGTCGTCGTCCTCGCCGTGCAGGTAATCATCCCCGGCACCGCCGTGCAGAAAGTCGTCCCCTGCATCACCGCGCAGTCGGTCATCCCCGTTCTGGCCGCGCAGGATGTCGTTGCCGGCATCGCCCCACAGGGCGTCATTGTCGCGGCGCCCATACAGCGTGTCTTTGCCGGAACCGCCATTCAGGTAATCCTCCCCGGCACCGCCGATCAGCGTGTCGTGGCCGGAATCGCCCCGCAGGGCGTCATCCCCGCGGGCCCTTTTCAGCAGGTCGTCGCCGTCCCCGCCATACAGGGCGTCATCCCCCGACTGGCCATACAGCGTGTCGTTGCCGAGATAGCCATCCAGATGGTCATCCCCCGACCCGCCATACAGCGTGTCGTTGCCGGCCTCGCCCCGCAGGTAATCTTTCCCGGCACCGCCATACAGCGTGTCGTTGCCGGCATCGCCCCGCAGCTGGTCATCCCCGCCGTATCCGTACATACGGTCGTTGGCAAACCGACCCGAATGCCGATCATCCCCTTCAGTTCCGTGTGTCACACGAATGAGCAGGCCGTCGCCGTAAGGGACTTCTATCCTGGCAAGCTCCTCCACCCATTTCGAGTATGCATCCCTATATGCATCACTATTCGACCACTCAGGTCTATCGGACAGGAGGACAGTATCATCACCCGAAGGTGTGATGTAGTAGAGCGAGGAAGGTTTCCGGTTGGTGCTCATGGTGTGTTTTCCTTGTTCAGGTTGGGATTTCTGTGGTTCAGCCGAAGTCAAAGATGTGACTTGCGCCATTTTCTTCTATGGCATTTTCCAGCTGCTGCCAGGTCACATTCAGGGTGATGCTCGCATCCTCTTCGGGGGTGGTGTTGGCAGCATCCTTCCAGCGCAGAACAGCATATCCGTCTTCATTACTGTCCGGTCGCCCGTCTTTATCACGGTCCGATTTTTCTTTCAGGGTTTCGAAGTTGAGACGTAATATGCACGTGTCCGGCATGGGGCGGGTCAAAGGCGGTCCGATTTTTCTTTCAGGGTTTCGAAGTTGAGACTGCCGGAAGAGGCATCAAACTCTATCGTGTCCACCCCGATTTCAAAGTCGCCGATGGTGTCGTGGCCTGCTTCGCCGGTGCGGAACACAAAGGTATCCGCACCGCCGTCGCCTTTCAGCCGGTCATCCCCCGCACCGCCGTCCAGCGTGTCGTCCCCGTCCTCGCCGTTCAGCGTGTCCTTGCCCCCGCCGCCGTCCAGCGTTTCTTTTCTTCGGCCGTACAGCGTGTCGTCTCCGGTGCCGCCAGTCAGCGTATCGCTGCCCGCACCGCCGTTCAGCGCGTCGTTGTGGGCACCGCCGTTCAGCGTGTCGTTGCCCGTGCCGCCGACCAGTTTGTCGGTGCCCGCGTCGCCGTTCAGTTTGTCGTCTCCGATGTCGCCATTCAGCGTATCGTTGCCCGTGCCACCGTGCAGCTCGTCGTTGCCCGAACCGCCGTAGAGCGTATCGTTGTCCCCACCGCCGTTCAGCGTGTCGTTGCCCGCACCGCCGTCCAGCCAGTCAGCACCACGCTTGCCGTTGAGCGCATCATCCCCGGCACGGCCCCGGAGCTCATTGTCTTTCCTATCTCCGGTCAGCGTATCGTTATGGTCGGAGCCCGTCAGGTGCTCAATATCCTTAAGCGTGTCGCCCTCCGCATCGCCACCGGACATTTTGTCAGCCTCGCCGTCATCCTCCTCATCCTTATCCCTGGGCCTGCTCAGTTAAACCGTCACGCCTGCCCCGGATTTTTCATAGGTCGCCCAATCCTCCCCCGCGCCACCATCCAGCGCATCGGCCCCTTCCCCGCCAATCAGCGTGTCGTTGCCGCCAGCACCGCCCAGTTTGTCATCCCCTGGACCGCCTTTCAGGATGTCGTTGCCGCCCTTCCCCAAATCTTGTCATTGCCGCCCCGGCCGTCCAGCGTGTTATCCCCGTGGTTGCCTACCAAGCGGTCGTTATATTCGGTGCCCTGCACATGTCGGGTGCCCTCCAGATTCAACGTGCCGGGGGAAAGATTTTCACCTGCCCAAGGAACAGGGCTTAATTTTTTTGCTCTCCAGCCACGGGGTGGACAACGAGGATTTATCCACCTTCAGCCGCACCCGAAAGCCACCTTCCGGCTGCGGAATCTGTTCAAGGTAAGCAGTCTTATTGTTCGTGTTCACATCAGTCATGGCCACATCCTTCCACATTTTCCGGCGCGCCGCAAGGCCCGCACGGGGGTTTTTCAGCCTGCCGGTTCAGGCGCACATGGCGGCTCACCTGCCCCGTGAAACCGATATATGGTGCCCGCCTGCCCCCGTCAACCCATGATTCAAAATAATTCAGAAAATATTTTTCCGCGCAAGGAGCAGGCCCCCCCAGGGCACCCGCACCGATGCAACCCCCCTTTTGTTCCGGCCCGCCGATGCAGGCCCGGATAAAATCACCTTCCGATATATTCTGTCAGACGTAATGTTCCCGGCAAGAGCTGGTGTAAGATGATTGTACGGCCTTTGAAAGCCCTGCAAATTACTGGTATGCCTCTTTTTACTGCCGGGGAGCGGGAAAAGTTATGCTGCGTATCATGGGGATTTTGGCGGTGCTGTTTCTGTTTGCGGCCTGCACCGCAACTCCAACAGACCCATCGGGGCAAAATGTCTTCCGCATCGATGCAGCTGACACGAACAGGATTCAAAACCGTCACATTAATGCGGTGAATGCCATACGCCAGGCCCGGGGCTTGCAGCCGGTTCGTTTTTCGTCACAGCTTACATCAGCCGCAAGAACTCACGCCAGGGATATGGCAGGCCAAAGCCGTCCGTGGCATTTCGGCTCTGACGGATCGACCCCGATCGACCGGGTGGTGCACACGGGATACGCGGGCCGGATGCTGGCCGAAAACATATCCGAGACCTTTGAAAACGATATCCGGACTCTTGAGGCATGGCTTGGGGATCCGTTAACCCGGCAAGGGATGCTCAACCCCGACGCACGCCACATCGGCTTTGCCTGGGAGCAGGAGCCGAACGGCAAGATCTGGTGGGTGCAGGTGTTCGGATCCTAGCCCCTCCCTTGCACATTCCCCGGGCGCGCCGACATCAATGCCAAAGACTGATTGCAGCCCTTGAAAGAGTGCCGGGGGGCGGATCTGTCGGCGGCCTGTGCAGGTGCCGCACTCTTTGACCTGTCCACGATTCGGGGCATGGCCGGAACCCAAAGAATCAGCGGTAGCCCGGTTCCGGCTGCATCCGGGGATCATTTTGGAAATCGCTGGCGCACCCAATGGATTTCGGAGTGATGCCAAAGGCACCGTTAGCGGGCACCCGGGTGACCCCGCCGGTCCGTTGTCGCCTCCCGCACGATTTCCGCCCGCCACCATAACCTGCCTGGCGGGCGACTTCGCCGCCACCACCGCGACAACCATGGTCTTCGGTGCCTTAAGGGGTATGGGCAATTTATCGTAAGGCCCGCTTGCGGATTCTGATTCGCCCTCCTATATTTCCTGCCGATAGCGGTGGTTCGGCTTCCAACCCCAAACCTCCATCGGAAAATCCCGACGGGCCGCCCGCCCGTTTTTTTATGCCTGAAGGCCTCGACCCGATGTACTGTCTTGTCGCCAAAGCGGCCATTGACAAACGCCTTGCAGGGATCGTGCGCCCGGTCATTGAAGGCCTCGGTATGGAGCTTGTGCGCCTGCGTTTGATACCGGGCAAAAAGGTCACGCTGCAGATCATGGCTGAACGCCCCGAAGGCGGAATTGCGCTGGAGGATTGTGTCAGAATCTCAACAGAGGTATCGGCCACACTTGACGTTGAAGACCCGATTTCGGGTGACTACACGCTGGAGGTTTCCAGCCCCGGTATCGACCGCCCGCTGACGCGCGAGAAGGACTTTGAAACCTGGTCCGGCTACGACGCGCAGGTGGAAACGTCAGAGATGATAGGCAGTCGCCACCGCTTCAAAGGCAAACTGCACGGCGTCAAAGACGGCGAAGTGCTGATCGAAATCCCCGAAGGCATCATCGGGTTGAAATTCGCCTGGTTGTCGGATGCCAGACTGATGATGTCCGATGCCCTGGCAGAGGCCAGCCTGCGCACCCGGAAGGCGCGACAGGTTCCGAAACAAACAGACAGGAATTGAGGAGTAGGCCAGATGGCAAGCACGAGCGCAAACCGGCTGGAACTTTTGCAAATCGCCAACGCGGTCGCACGGGAAAAGATGATCGATCCGGACCTGGTGATTGTCGTAGTGGAAGAATCAATGGCGAAGGCGGCGAAGCAGCACTACGGCCAGGAGCTCGATATCCGTGCGCATATTGATCGTAAATCCGGTGAACTGGCCATGACGCGCGTACGCACGGTGGTCCAGGAGGTGGAAAACAGTTTCACCGAGCTAACGGTCGAAGACGCCCGGAAATACAGGGAAGGCGCGGTACCCGGTGACGAGCTGATTGACCCGCTTCCGCCCATCGATATGAACCGCATCGGCGCACAATCCGCCAAACAGGTGATCCTGCAAAAAGTCCGCGAAGCGGAGCGTGAGCGTCAATACGAGGAATTCAAGGACCGCCAGGGCACAATCATCAACGGCGTGGTCAGTCGGATTGAATACGGCAACGTCATCGTGGATGTGGGCCGCGGGGAGGCCGTGTGCCGCCGTGACCAGCTGATCCCGCGCGAGATATTCCGCAACGGCGACCGCATCCGCGCCTACATCCGTGAGGTACGGTCAGAGATGCGCGGCCCGCAGATATTCCTGTCCCGCACTGCACCGGAGTTCATGGCTGAACTGTTCAAAATGGAAGTGCCGGAGAATTACGACGGAATAATTGAGATCAAGGCCGTCGCCCGTGACCCGGGCAGCCGCGCCAAGATCGGCGTGATCTCTTACGACAGTTCAATTGACCCGGTCGGTGCATGCGTCGGTATGCGCGGTTCCCGCGTACAGGCTGTTGTGAACGAACTGCAGGGCGAAAAGATCGACATCATACCCTGGAACGATGATGCGCCCACCTTCCTTGTGAACGCGCTGCAGCCGGCTGAGGTGACCAAGGTTGTCCTGGATGATGAGACGGACCGGGTCGAGGTTGTGGTGCCGGAAGAGCAACTGTCGCTCGCCATCGGTCGCCGCGGACAGAACGTTCGCCTGGCCAGCCGGCTGACCGGTCTCGACATCGATATTATGACCGAAGAAGAGGAATCGGCCCGCCGTCAGGCCGAATTCGAGGAACGTTCCAGGCTCTTCACAGATACGATGAACGTGGACGAAGTTGTGGCACAACTTCTTGTTTCCGAAGGATTTGCCACTCTGGAAGAGGTCGCTTACGTCGAAATCGATGAACTATTGGCCATCGAGGGATTTGACGAAGAAACCGCTGATGAACTGCAGGCTCGCGCCCGTGAATCGCTTGATGAAATCAACCAGCATACCCTGGAAGAGGCCCGTGATCTGGGCGTTGAACAATCGCTTGTTGATTTTGAGGGTCTGACCCCGCAAATGATGGTCGTGCTCGCCAAAGACGGCGTAAAAACGCTGGAAGATTTCGCCAGATGCGCAGACTGGGAACTGGCAGGGGAGTGGACCGAGGCAGACGGCAAGCGCGTCCGCGAAGAGGGCCTGCTTGAAGCCTTTGACGTGAATCTGGAAGAAGCGCGGGAACTGGTGATGCGTGCGCGTCTGACACTGGGCTACGTAACAGAAGAAGACATCGCCGCTCAGCAAACGGCAGAAGAAGATGGCGGCGAGACCATACAGGATGACCGGGTCTGATGCCAGCCTCGGACACACAACCCCGGGCCGCACCGGGGCCAAACTCCGTGCAGGTGCCCATGCAGGTGATCGCCGGTGCATTGTCACCGGCGAAATCCTGCCCCGTGCCAGGCTGATCCGCTTTGTGGTGAGTTCTGAAGGTGTTGTTGTACCCGACATACCGGAAAAGTTGCCGGGCCGGGGCATGTGGGTTTCCGCGGATCGCGGGGTACTTGAAAAAGCAACCCGGAAAAACCCGTTCCTAGGTGCGGCGCAGGTAAGGGTGGCCTTGCCGGACGGCTTCATCGAACTGGTAGAAACCCGGCTCGCCCACCGGGTGATTTCACTTATCTCCCTTGCGCGTCGATCCGGCGATGCTATTTGTGGATATGAGAAGACGAAGGTCGCCCTGAATAACCGGTCAGCGGCTCTTTTGGCCCAAGCCAGCGACGGATCATCGGGCCAAAAGCGCAAACTGCGCCCGCCAGGCGACAAAAATACATGTATCTTTTGCCTGACAGCCGCCGAATTAGGTTTGGCATTTGGGCGACAACATGTGATACACGCGGCACTTATGTCGGGCGGGCTGACGGAAACAATCCGCCGGGACGCTAAAAGGCTGGCTGGTGTTCGCAAAATCCAGACAAACAGGATAACACCGGGATAACCGGCCGGAAGGATGATTAGACTTATGAGTGATAACGAAAATTCCGGCCCGACCACAGGCAGACCGCCGGGTTTACGCGGGAGTAGACAAACAGGCCGTGTTAAGCAAAGCTTTTCCCACGGTCGTTCAAAATCCGTCGTTGTGGAGAAAAAGCGCAAGCGGGTCATGGTACCCGGCAAAGGTGCCGCCCGTGGCAAAGCCAGTGGAGGCGGACCAGTCGGCGGCGTGAACGCACCCGGCATTTCGGACGCAGAGATGGAGCGCCGCAAAAAGGCACTTGCTGCAGCGGCCGCTGTGGAGGCGAAACGTCAGGCCAAGGAAGCGGAAGAGACCACCCGTCGCGAAGCGGAGCGGGAAGAACGCCGTCGGGAGAAAGAAGAAAAAGAGCGGGAAGATGCCGAACGCGCCGAGCGTATGCGCCGGAAAGAGGCTGAGGCATCCCGCACTGCCGAAGAGAAAGCCATGCCGGCCGGCAAAGCGGAGCCTGCGGCTGATCCGGCAGCCGCGCAGGCTGCTGTCCAAAAGCAGCCGACCAAGGGCCGTGAGAAAGAGCGTGACACCCGTCATGATGATCGTAAGCAAAACCGCGGCAAGGGCGGCGGACGCGACAAAAGCCGCCGGTCCGGCAAACTGACCATCAGCCAGGCCCTGTCCAGTCGCGAAGGCGGGCGTCAGCGTTCCATGGCCGCTATGCGCCGCGCCCAGGAACGGGAACGCCGCAAGCAGATGGATGGCTCCGGTGGCGACCGTGAAAAAATCGTACGCGACGTGCAGGTGCCGGAGGCGATCACGGTTCAGGAACTTGCCAACCGCATGGCTGAAAAGACGGCTGCTGTTGTGAAGTCATTGATGAAAAACGGAATCATGGTTTCCCAGAATCAGACCATCTACGCCGACACGGCGGCACTGATCGTCAAAGAGTTTGGGCACAAGGTTGTCCGCGTCTCTGACGCTGACGTTGAGGACGCGATACAGATAATCGAGGACAAGGACGAAGATCTGCAGCCGCGCCCGCCCGTGATCACCATCATGGGCCACGTCGACCACGGTAAAACCTCCGTGCTTGATGCAATCCGCGACACCAACGTGGTGTCCGGCGAAGCCGGCGGCATAACCCAGCACATCGGTGCCTATCAGATTAAAACCGACGATGGCACCGTGCTTAGCTTCATCGACACCCCCGGCCATGCGGCTTTCACATCCATGCGGGCACGCGGGGCGCAAGTGACGGATATCGTCGTGCTGGTTATCGCTGCGGATGATGCAGTCATGCCGCAGACCATTGAAGCCATCAACCACGCCAAAGCAGCCGAAGTGCCGATGATCGTTGCCATCAACAAGATGGACAAGCCGGGTGCCAATCCTGACAAGGTGCGCACCGACCTGCTGCAACACGAAGTAATTACCGAGGCCATGTCCGGCGAAGTCCAGGATGTTGAGATATCGGCGATCAACGGCAAAGGAATCCCCCAATTGCTGGAGGCGATCAGCCTCCAGGCGGAAATCCTGGAGCTGACAGCCAACCCGGACCGCCCGGCGGAAGGTGCTGTGATCGAAGCAAAGCTGGATGTAGGCCGTGGCCCGGTGGCAACGGTTCTAATTCAGAAAGGCACCCTGAAACAGGGCGACATCTTTGTTGTGGGTGAAAAATGGGGTAAAGTTCGTGCACTCGTCAACGACAACGGCGAAAGGGTAAGGTTTGCTGGCCCGTCGGCACCGGTCGAGGTTCTGGGCCTGAACGGCGCACCGGAGGCGGGTGACATACTTAACGTAGTGGCATCTGAGGCGGAAGCCCGCGAGATCGCGGAATACCGCATCCAGGTATCAAAGGACAAAAAAGCCGCCGCAGGTTTTGGCACAACACTCGACCAACTGCTGGCGAAAGCCAAAGCCGATGAAAACGTTGCCGAACTGTCGATTGTTGTGAAGGCTGACGTGCAGGGTTCTGCAGAAGCGATTGTCCAGGCTATGGAAAAGATTGGCACAGACGAAGTTCGTGTGCGTGTGCTTCACTCTGGCGTCGGGGCCATTACCGAATCAGACGTAACCCTGGCAGAGGCCAGCGGTGCGCCAATCATCGGCTTCAATGTACGCGCCAACGCACCTGCCCGAAGTGCCGCCAACCAAAAAGGGCTTGAGCTCCGCTACTATTCGATCATTTACGACCTTGTGGATGACGTGAAGGCGGCTGCGAGCGGTCTGTTGAGCGCAGAAGTGCGTGAAACCTTCATAGGGTATGCGAAGATCAAGGAAGTCTTCAAAATCTCTGGTGTTGGCAACATTGCCGGGTGCGCAGTCACCGAAGGTATCGCCCGCCGCGCTGCCAGTGTGCGCCTGCTGCGCGACGATGTGGTGATTCACGAAGGCAAACTGAAGACGCTCAAGCGCTTTAAGGATGAGGTCAGAGAAGTGCTCGCTGGCCAGGAATGCGGCATGGCGTTTGAAACCTACGAGGATATCCGAAAAGACGATGTGATCGAAATATTCGAGACTGAAGAGGTTGAGCGGACGCTGGTGTGATCTTGCAACCGTAAAAATAAAAGAAGGCGCGGCAGGTTTGCGCTCCGTCGTCTTTGGCAGGATTCACGGATCTCTGGCAGAAGTATTTTGGACAAAGAATAAATACAGGTCTTCCACCTATGAGCGTAGATCGATTTCCGGACTGGCACGGCACCACGGTTGTGGGTGTCAAAAAAGGCGGCGAAGTGGTAATTTGCGGCGATGGGCAGGTGAGTTTGGGGCCAACAGTCATAAAAAGCTCTGCCCGGAAAGTGCGGCGGATTAATCCGGGCGGGTTTGATGTAGTTTGTGGCTTTGCCGGTTCTACGGCTGATGCCTTCACCCTGCTGGAGCGGCTGGAAGCCAAACTGGAAGCGATGCCAGGACAATTGCAGCGTGCGAGCGTGGAACTGGCAAAGGACTGGCGCACCGACAAATACCTGCAAAAACTGGAGGCGATGCTGATCGTTACCGATGGGGACGCACTTTACATCGTCACCGGTGCGGGCGACGTGCTGGAACCGGAGCACGGCACTGCCGCCATCGGATCAGGCGGAAATTACGCGCTTGCCGCTGCGCGTGCACTGATGGACAGTGACAAGAGCGCAGAAGAGATAGCCCGGCGGGCACTCGAAGTCGCGGCAGGGATTTGCGTCTACACAAACGGCAACTTTACCACGGAACGAATTACCAAGTGAACCTGACGAAAGAAGACTTGCGTGCCGCCGTGGGCACGGGCACAATTACCGAAGGGCAGGCCAGGGGCCTGATCGCCTTGGCCAAGGCACGGTCCGTGGTGCGCGATTCAGTAATGAAAGGCGACGAACCCTTCGAGATATTCCGCGGCTTTAACGAGATTTTTGTGACCGTCGGGCTCGCGATCTTCTTCGTGGGATATTCTATTTTCCTTGATTATAATTTTTTCCCGGAAAATCTGTTGATCACACAGGATGGCGGTACGCGGGCCGGCGCAGTGCACACGCTGGTGTTGAGTGTGGTGGCAATCGGAATTATCTGTTTGATAACTTTATACCTTACGCTGCGTCGCATGATGGTGGCACCATCCATTCTGCTTGCATCAGCGACAGCATATTTCGCAGCCTGGGCCGGTGCCGCACTCGCCGTTTTGATGATCAACGAAGTGTGGGTCATACCGCTTTTGGCCCTTGTGGTTTTAGCCGCCTACTGGACCTGGGCACGTATCCCCTACACATTGCTTCTGGTATCGCTCGCCACGCTGGCATTGATCGTGGCGATCCTTTGGCCCGAAGGCACGGCACCGGATTTTGATGACTTTTTCCTGCTTTCCGCAGACGGTCCTTTCGCAATTGTCACACTTATCCTGGGGGGTGCTTTTTTCGGGGTCGCAATGTGGTTTGACCAGTCCGATCCGCACAGGATTACACGCAGGACGAGCCATGCGTTTTGGCTGCATGTGGCTGCCGCCCCAATGATCGTGAACCCTGTGGCAGCCACACTTTTTGCCATGAATACCAATGGTGCAGAGGCGATCCTGGTTTTGTTTGTTATCGCCCTTGCTATCATCGCGCTTGTTATCGACCGCCGTTCCTTCCTGTTGTCCGGTATCGGCTACATCATCGCCCTGATTGTGACTGTCCTTGACAACAGCCGGGCGGAGGCACTGTTGGGGCTCGGTGTCATTCTTGTCACGCTCGGCACCATGTGGGAGAATATCCGCACTGCCATCATGCGCAGGCTACCCGACTTTCCCGGCAAATCCAACTTACCCCCGTGGGCATAGAATAATCGCTAACGAAACGCGCCTTCGGGCACGTCACAGGATAGCAACCTGTCTGATGAATTTTCCCCGAATCGCTATCGGGATACCAAAGGAAAAACGCACATGATCTATGGCAACCTCGGCAACTCCGGACTTATCTCTTCCCGGCTGATATTCGGAACGATGACGTTCAACCTCGGGGCGGAATGGATGCCCGGTATCGCCTCTGTCGGGCAAGCCGCTGCAACCGACATGGTCGCGGCATGTCTTGATGCAGGCATCAACCACTTCGATACGGCGGACGGCTACAGCCAAGGCGAATCCGAAATTGCTCTTGGCAAGGCCCTTGGGAGGCGTCGCGACGACGCGATCATCACCACCAAATATGGCTTCCGCAATGGTGATCCGATTACCCGGTCGGGTCTGTCGCGGCGTCATACGATCCGCAGCGTGGAGGCGAGCCTCAACCGGCTCGGTACAGACTGCATTGACGTGCTTATCATCCACAAAGAGGATTTCACCACCCCGCTGGAAGAAACGCTGCACACGCTCGACGATCTGATCCGTGCAGGCAAGCTGCGCTATGTGGGCGTGTCAAACTGGCCCGCATGGCGCGTGGCCCGTGCGGTGCAATATCAACAGGATAACCACATGTCGCAGTTCATTGCGGGACAGATGCTCTACAACCTCGTTGTACGGGATGTGGAAGACGACATGCTGCCGATGATGCGCGAGATGGGCCTGGGCCTGATGGCCTGGTCACCGCTGGCCGGAGGACTGCTGACAGGCAAGTATGACCCGGCGAACCTGTCCGCGTCGGAAGGACGGCTTCAGGGTGGTGATTTCCTGGGCACCCCTGTCGATGCGGCAAAGGCTGCGATTGAAACGCTGCGGGATATCGCGGCTGCCCACAAATCCGAGCCGGCGCAGATCGCACTCGCCTGGGCTTTGGCGCAGGGTCCGTCGGTTTTTCCGATCATCGGTGCCAGCAGGATGCCGCATCTGACCTCTGCCATCACGGCCGCCTCCCTGGCACTCACTTCCAAGGATATGGACCAGCTTGACGCCATCGCCCCGCCCGCCCGCCGCTACCCGACATGGTTTACTGATTTTACCGCTGACGAAGTGCACAAAAAGCACCTGACATGACATGACCGACCTGACCCCCCGCGAAATC
Source organism: Paracoccaceae bacterium (assembly GCA_014323795.1). Classification (GTDB taxonomy): domain Bacteria; phylum Pseudomonadota; class Alphaproteobacteria; order Rhodobacterales; family Rhodobacteraceae; genus Amylibacter. Next base: position 176,651 of record JACONK010000037.1, read on the forward strand.
GTCTCCGAACTTGACCGGTTTATCATCGGTCAGAGGGATGCCAGGCGCGCCGTGGCCGTGGCCCTGCGCAACCGCTGGCGGCGCAGGCAACTGGATGATGACCTGCGCAATGAGGTGTATCCCAAGAATATCCTGATGATCGGACCAACCGGTGTAGGCAAGACCGAGATCAGCCGGCGCCTCGCCAAACTCGCCAAGGCACCGTTTCTGAAGGTTGAGGCGACAAAATTCACCGAGGTCGGCTATGTCGGCCGAGACGTAGAACAGATTGTGCGTGATCTTGTGGACAGTGCCATTGTCATGGTCCGCGAAGAGATGCGTGCGCAGGTCAAGGCCAACGCCCATAGCGCGGCAGAAGATCGTGTGCTTGATGCGCTGACAGGGACCGATTCGCGGGAGGCAACGCGAGAGACGTTCCGCAGGAAATTGCGCGACGGCAGGCTTGATGACAAGGTGATCGAGCTTGAGGTGGCGGATACCTCCAGCCCCATGCAGATGCTCGAACTTCCGGGGATGAACCAGCAGGCCGGGATAATGAACCTTGGTGATATACTTGGCAAAGCGTTCTCTGGCCGAACCAAGCGACGCAGGCTTACAGTGGCAGAGAGTTATGAGATCCTGATCACGGAAGAGGCTGACAATCTTGTCGATCAGGAAACTGTCACCCGCGATGCGCTGAAGGCAGTGGAGGAAAACGGTATCGTCTTCCTCGACGAAATCGATAAGGTCTGCGCACGCACCGACATTCGCGGGACAGATGTGTCCCGCGAAGGGGTGCAGCGTGACCTGCTGCCGCTGATCGAAGGCACGACCGTCAGTACCAGGCATGGGCCGGTGCAAACGGACCACATCCTGTTTATCGCCTCCGGCGCATTCCACACTGTCAAACCCAGTGACCTGCTGCCGGAATTGCAGGGTCGCCTTCCTATCCGTGTGGAACTGCGGGCCCTGACAGAGGAGGATTTTGTCCGCATCCTGACGGAGACAGACAATGCCCTGACCCGCCAATACCAGGCTTTGATGGGGACGGAGGGTGTGAAGGTCAGTTTTACCGAAGACGGCATCAGGGCAATCGCGTCAATCGCGGCGGAGGTGAACTCCGCAGTCGAAAATATCGGTGCCAGACGCCTGCAGACAGTGATGGAGCGTGTGTTTGAGGAACTGTCTTTTGTTGCACCGGATAGTGGTGGTAAGTCGGTTATGGTTGACGCGGACTATGTGGAAGAGCATCTGGGTGAACTGGTGCGGTCCACGGATATGAGCCGATATGTTCTTTAGACGCCCCTGAAGGTACGCCTGCAACTCAAGAGTCGGCACGGATGTGCCCTGCGATTCAGGGTCGTCTGCACCAAACACGCCCCCGGACAGCGGCTTCGTCACATGATCGGGGTGGCGGGAGGCCACAGATTGCCGGGCCGATGAACATATGCAGCCAAGAGTGATGTGCCCGATCCGGGCTGGTTGTGGCAGATAAACCGGGGCGCAGCGGGTGTGCCTGAAGTGATCGCCGTTGTGGTTTCCAGGATCCGGCGGGCCTTCCCGGGGCTTACTGCCATGCCTGTGGATGCTGCGCCCGTGGCGCAGAAGCGACCCTCGCCGAAGAATCCGTCCCGCACTCCCTTTGGACAGGGCACAGCCCGCTAACGACCGACACTGACGTAAGTCAGACCGGCCGCCCCCGCCTCTGCCGGGTCGTAGATGTTGCGCAGGTCGGCCATCTTCGGTTCCCGCATGATCCTGGCAACCTTATCAAGGTCAAGGGCCCGAAACTCGTTCCATTCCGTCAGTATCAGCACGCAGGATGCGTCGCGGATGGCCTTGTAAACATCCTCTTGCCAGCTGACGCCCACAAGCAGGTTCGCACCCTCTTTCCGGCCCTGAGGATCCACCACATGAACGTTGGCCCCTGCCTCCACCAGCGCGGGCACAATCGTCAGGGCCGGGCTGTCGCGCATGTCGTCGGTCAGCGGCTTGAATGTTGCGCCGAGTACGGCGATTTTCTTGCCGTTCACGTTATTCCCGCACAGGTCCATTACCTTGTCGATCATCCGATGTTTAACTGCCTCGTTGGTGGCGATCACCTGTTCGACAATGCGCATGGGCGAATTTGCTTCTTGTCCGATGCGGGCGAGTGCCCTGGTGTCCTTCGGGAAGCAGGAGCCGCCATAGCCCGGGCCCGCATGCAGGAATTTCGGTGCGATGCGTTTGTCCATCCCCATGCCTTTAGCGACCGATTTCACATCCGCGCCCACATTTTCGCACAGGGCGGCAATTTCGTTGATGAAGGTGATCTTTGTGGCCAGAAATGCGTTGGCAGCGTATTTAATCAGTTCCGCGCTTTCCGGGTCGGTATAGACAATCGGGGCCTCCCGAAGGGTAAGCGGGCGGTAGACGCGGGCCATCAGTGCTTTCGCCTTTGGGTCTTCGACGCCCACAACCACGCGGTCCGGGCGCATAAAATCCTCTATCGCTGCGCCTTCGCGCAGGAATTCAGGGTTTGAGGCGACATGAAAGCCCGCTTCCCGGTTCTCCTGTGCAATTATCCGCCCGATTTCCCGATTCGTGCCAACCGGCACAGTCGATTTACAGACAATCAACGTGTAACCCGACAATGACCGGGCGATTTCGCGAGCCGCTGCATAAACGCAGGTGAGATCCGCATGCCCATCCCCCCGGCGTGCAGGGGTGCCCACACTGATAAACACCACATCCGCCCCCGCCACGCCAGCCGCAAGATCAGTCGAGAATCTGAGTCGCCCGGCGGCCATGTTCCTGGCCATCATATCATCAAGGCCGGGCTCATAGACAGGCACTTCACCGCGTTCGAGCATGGTGATTTTTTCAGCATCCACGTCAACGCAGATTACATCATGGCCGAAGTCGGAAAAGCACACACCGGAAACCAGTCCGACATAGCCGGTGCCAATCATTGCAAGGTTCATGGACATACGGTTCGCTTTTCGCCGCTGTAGGTGGTTACGCAGTTCCCGTTTCTAGCCAAAGTGAGACAGGCGGCAAAGCAATCCTGTTCTGTCTGTGGTGCGGAACGGGTTGGAGCAGGTTCATTCCTGCGTTATCGGGGCAGGACGGAGGCAACATGAGCAAGGTGCTTATCACCGGCAGTGCCGGCTTTATCGGGTATCACCTCGCAAAGCTGCTTCTGGATCAGGGGTGGCAGGTGCTCGGCATCGACTGCCTTTCGGATTATTACGATATCGCGCTGAAACAGAGACGCCATGGAATGCTGGCGCAGACGCCCGGATTCCAGGCGGCAGAGGTGGATATCCGCGACCTCGACGCGCTGGACAAACCGCTGCGCGACTTTGCGCCGGACGTGATCGTGCATCTCGCCGCACAGGCAGGTGTGCGCTATTCTATTGAAAATCCGCGCACCTATGTGGAAACCAACGTCACTGGCACCTTTAATGTGATGGAATACGCACGCGAACTGGCCGTGGACCATTTGTTAATGGCCTCCACCTCCAGCGTCTACGGTGCCAACACGGAAATGCCCTTTGTCGAAACGCAAAAGGTTGACACGCAGATGACGCTCTACGCCGCGACCAAGAAAGCAAATGAGAACATGGCCCACAGCTACGCCCACCTGTGGCGGCTGCCCACAACCATGTTCCGGCTCTTCACCGTTTACGGTCCGTGGGGGCGGCCTGATATGGCACTTTTCAGGTTCGTCAAGGACGGGTTTAATGGTACGCCGATTGATGTCTATAATCACGGCCGGATGGAAAGGGATTTTACCTATGTTACGGATTTGGTCCACGCGATTGCATTGCTTATCGATGCGGTTCCACCGCAGGCGGAAGGCCGCGGTGAACTGGTAAACGGCGACACGGTTTCCCCCGCTGCACCGCACCGGGTAGTCAACATCGGCAACTCAGACAAGGTTGCCTTGATGCGCTTCATTGAAGAAATCGAGGCTGCCCTTGGTTTTGAGCTGAAGAAAAATATGAAGGAAATGCAGATGGGCGATGTGCCCGCCACTTGGGCGGATTGCTCGCTTTTGCAGACATTGACGGGGTATGCCCCTCAGACGGACGTGCGCACAGGGGTGCGTGCTTTCGTCGAATGGTACCGGGATTACTATCGTGTCTGATTTGTCGGGTGTGCGCATCTGTGTCATGGGACTAGGCTACGCTGGCCTGCCTCTGGCCATTGAATTCGCCCGTAAATACCCGGTTGTAGGGTTCGATATTGACGCAGCTCGTACATCGGCCCTGCGCAGCGGCCAGGACTACACGCAAGAGGTGCCTGCAGAAGATCTGACGAAGACATCCGCCACATTCTCCGATGACACCGGTGACATCGCGGGCTGCAACGTCTACGTCGTGACCGTGCCGACCCCCGTGGATATCGCAAAACGGCCGGACCTGCGGCCACTCATGTCCGCTAGTGAAACCGTGGCCAGGGTGTTGAAACCCGGGGATACGGTGATCTTCGAAAGCACGGTTTATCCCGGTGCCACGGAAAAGGACTGCGTGCCAGTGCTGGAAATCTCCGGCCTTACCTTCGGGCAGGATTTCCACCTCGGCTACAGCCCGGAACGCATCAATCCCGGCGACTCGACCCGTCGGCTGACAGATATTGTCAAGGTCACCAGCGGTTCTTCCCCCGCAGTGGCCGATTTTGTGGATGCGCTTTACGCAAGCATCATCCCGGCAGGCACCTACAAGGCACCGTCGATCAAGGTGGCTGAGGCCGCCAAAGTTATCGAAAATACCCAGCGCGACATCAACATCGCGTTGATCAACGAGCTTGCGCTGATTTTCCACCGCCTTGACATCGATACCGGTGACGTACTGGCAGCGGCAGAAACAAAGTGGAACTTCCTGCCTTTCCGGCCCGGGCTGGTCGGCGGGCACTGCATCGGGGTGGATCCCTACTACATCACCCACAAGGCGCAGTCGGTGGGCTATACACCGGAAATCATCCTCGCTGGCCGCCGAATCAACGATACTATGGCCCGGGTCGTGGCAGCAGAGCTTGTGAAGGTCATGATTCGCAAGGGCAGCGACATAAAAGGTGCACGCGTCCTGGTTCTGGGCCTGACATTCAAGGAAAATTGCACCGATCTGCGCAACACGAAGATCGTCGATATGGTGGCAGAACTTAAAAGCTATGGCCTGTCCGTTGATGTGCACGATCCTCTCGCTGACCCGGTGGCGGCACAGTCAGAATACGGACTGGTGCTCGCAGTATCGCCTTCCGAGGCCAGCTATGATGCACTTGTTCTGGCTGTTGCGCACGATGCCTTTGGTGCAGAGGTTACCCGCTTCGTAAAAGAGGGCGGTGTCGTGCAAGACCTCAAAGGCATTTTGCCGCGTGATGCAGTTGATTTTCGGCTCTGATCCGTGGAACTGCATCGCGTTTAAACTCTTTTACTTGAGATCGATGCAAACTTTAGCAGGCGTGGAAGGTTATAGAAGACCAGAGATGTCAGGCCAACGGGACATGCTGTTGCAGGTAGAAAATCTATCGATCAGTTTCGGCAAAGATGCGCCGATTATCCAAAATGTGTCCTTCGGGGTGGAGCGTGGCCAGACGCTCGCGATTGTTGGCGAAAGCGGCTCAGGCAAAACGATTTGCTGCCGGGCACTTTTGGATATTCTGCCAGGCTCTGCCCGCATTGATACCGGCACCGCCCGTTTCCGAGGTCTCGGCCTGGATATCGATCTGTTGAACCTTTCGAATAAAGCCATGCGGTCTATCCGTGGCGACCGGATTTCCATGATCTTTCAGGAACCAATGCGGTCGCTTTCTCCGCTGCACCGGGTGGGCCACCAGGTGGCAGAGGTCTTGTGCCTGCATCGCGGGCTACCCTGGAGGGAGGCAAGGCGCACCGTCAAGGACCAGTTCAGCCGGGTGGGATTCAAAGATATTCAGCGGGCGTGGAACGCTTATCCTTTTGAGATGTCAGGCGGCATGCGCCAGCGCGCCATGATCGCCATGGCGATAATTGCGAAGCCTGACGTGCTGATCGCGGATGAGCCTACAACCGCGCTCGACGTGACAACCCAGGCCCATATTCTGGGGCTGATCAAGGATTTGCGGGAAGAGACCGGCATGTCGGTAATCTTCGTGACGCATGATCTGGGCGTTGTGGCCAACATCGCTGACAGTGTCTGCGTGATGCGCCGGGGCCGCGTGATGGAAAGCGGGCCGGTAGACACGGTTATCAAAAAGCCCGACCACGGCTACACGCGAAAACTGCTGGCCGCCGCCCCTGTGATCCCGCATGAGGCGATGCCGAACGATGTACAGTTGGCAGAAGACCCGATCCTGCGGCTCGATAGCGTACATAAAACGTTTATAATAAAAACCGGACAATTCTTTGGCCGCGTCAGGGAATTTCGCGCCGTTGAAGACGTCAGCTTCGCAATCCCGCGCGGTAAAACTTTCGCCATCGTGGGGGAAAGTGGCTCAGGCAAAAGCACTGTGGCCAATATGGTATTGGGCGCACTCCGTGCTGATGAAGGTTCTAAAATTCGCTACTGGCCCAAAAGAGGCGGGGAACCGCTGGACGTGCAGACCCTGACAGGCAAATCCAGGCGCAGATTCCAGGGATCGGCGCAGATGGTGTTTCAGGATCCGTTCTCATCGCTCAGCCCACGGATGCAGATCCTCGACATCCTGACGGAACCGCTTGCGATCCATGGAATCGGTACCCGCAAAGAACGCCGCGAAAAGGCGGCGGCACTGATTGAACGCGTCGGGCTTGACCCCGGCATGCTGCGGCGCTTTCCCCACGCGTTCTCCGGTGGCCAACGGCAGCGTCTGTCTATTGCCCGTGCCCTTATGCTGGAACCCGATCTGCTTGTTTGCGATGAACCAACCAGTGCGCTGGACCTATCGGTGCAGGCGCAAGTGCTCAACTTGTTGGAAGAAATCCGGGATAACCTCGGGCTCAGCTACCTTTTCATCAGCCATGACCTGGCTGTTGTGGCGCGGGTTGCGGATGAATGCGCCGTGATGCACCAAGGTCTGATTGTGGAAATGGCGGCACCGGATGTGCTGTTTACCCAACCGAAACATCCCTACACCAAAGCTCTGATTGCTGCCTGTCTGGAGGCGGACGTGGATCGGAAAGTCAACCTTGCCACCATATCGATGGGCGCAGGCGACCCGCATTCATGGCCCTCAGAATATGCTATGTGTGGTACATCTTTGCCTGCACTTGTTGAAACTGTTCCGGGACATATGGTGAGAATTCAAACATGATTCGATGGTTCGCGGCCTTCCTGCTTCTGCCCGTCCAGGCCACCGCCGAATACGTTGAAACCCCTTTCTGGGAGACAGAGGTCAGGGCAGGCACCATGCCCGCCATCAGTGACCGCCTGCCGGAAGAGCCGCTATTTGTAAATCTTTCCTCCAGGGGGCGAACACCGGGGCAGCACGGGGGCAGCCTGCGCACCATGGTGACCCGATCCAAGGACACCCGGCAGATGGTCGTTTACGGCTACGCAAGACTGCTGGGCTACAGCGAAAATTATACGCTGGTTCCCGATATCCTGAAACAGGTGGACATCTCTGGCGGGAGCGTTTTTACCTTTCACCTGCGCAAAGGGATGAAATGGTCTGACGGTACCCCCTTCACGTCTGAGGCTTTCCGCTATTGGTGGGAAGATATCGCCAACAATGAAGAACTGTCGCCCAGCGGCCCGCCATCTTTCATGCGGCTCGACGGGGAAACGCCCTGCGTGATGTTTCCGGACGATTACACGGTCGTTTTCCGTTGGTCTCGGCCCAACCCGGGGTTCCTGACCACACTTGCACAGGCACGCCCGCCTTTCATATATCGTCCGGGTCACTATCTCAGGCAATTCCACGGCAAATATGCTGACCCCGAAAAAATTAAGGAAAATATCGCCAGGGAAAAGGTCCGCAGCTGGGCCGCGCTTCACAACAAGCGCGACAACATGTATAAATTTGACAACCCGGCGCTGCCCACCTTGCAGCCATGGTTCCCCGTCGATACCGGTGGGGAGACGCGCCGCATCTTTGTACGCAACCCCTACTACCACCGGGTCGACGAAATCGGACGTCAGCTACCCTACATTGACACGGTGGAAATGCAGATCGTGGGCGCAGGCCTTGTCGCTGCCAAAGCCAACGCCGGAGAAGCGGATCTGCAAGCCCGCGGGCTCGATTTCAAGGACACACCTGTTCTGAAAAAGGGTGCCGCGGAAGGGGGTGGATATAACGTATATTTATGGCCGAACGGCACCGCGAGCCAGATCGCCATATACCCAAACCTCAACGCACTGGATCCCGTTTGGCGGGAAGTTTTGCGCGATGCCCGCTTTCGCCGCGCGCTCAGCCTGGCCATCGACCGGCGCATGATCAACCGCGCACTGTATTTCGGGCTGGCGGCTGAGGGCAATATGACCGCACTGAAGGTGTCGCCATTCTATTCGGAATATAACCTCAAGAGCTACGCACACTATGATGTGGCAGAGGCGAACGCGCTGCTTGATCAAATTGGTCTAACAGAACGCCGAGGTGACGGGCTGCGCAAACTGCCAGACGGACGGCCCCTTCAGCTGGTAGTGGAAACCGCCGGTGAGCGACAAGAGGTTGAAAACGCCCTGCAAATCATTGCCGACACATGGCGGGAAATTGGCGTACATCTTGTTATGCGGCCGCTTGACCGGGATATCCTGCGTCAGCGCGTCTATTCCGGAACGACCGAAGCCGCCGTGTGGTTTGGCTGGGACAACGGCATCCCGACTCCGGGCACATCTCCTGCCTACCTTGCCCCGCGGATGCAGGAGTTTTTCAGCTGGCCCAAGTGGGGTCAGTATTACCAGACCGGCGGCGATGCAGGAGAAGAAGTCGACCTGCCCAGGGCTGCACGGCTTATGCAGCTCGCCGATGAGTGGGACCGCGCCGCCACGGAAGAAACCCGCACCGCCATCTGGAAAGAGATGCTGCGCATTCATGCGGAAGAGATGTACGCCATCGGCATTTTGTCGGAGGCCCCTCAGCCGATTGTCGTATCCAAACACTTGCGCAATGTGCCAGAGGTTGGCCTATGGGCCTGGGAACCTGGTGCCCATTTTGGCCTGCACCGCCCCGATGAATTCTGGTTTGCTGATAATAAAGGCCATTGATGGAGCTGTTACGCTACGTCACCTTCCGGTTTTTTACGATGATCCTGACACTGATCGTTGTCAGTATGCTGGTATTTTTCATCATGAATCTGCCCCCGGGCGACTATCTATCGAACCAGATCGCCGAGCTGCGTGCCACTGGTCAGGACAGCGGTGTGGCAAAAGTGGAATTTCTGCGCAGGGAATATTCGCTCGATCAGCCGTTGTGGAAACAATACCTGATCTGGATAGGTTTCTGGCCCGGTCCGCACGGGTTCTCCGGCATCATCCAGGGCGACTTCGGCTGGTCTTTTGAATATGACCAACCAGTATCAGAGATCGTTTCCGATGCCCTTTGGCTGACAGTTCTGCTGAATCTTGCCACAGTGCTGTTTGTCTATGTTGTCGCCATTCCCCTGGGTGTTCTGGAGGCGGTGAAATCCAGAAGCTGGATCGACTACACGCTGTCCTTCATCGGCTACCTCGGCATTGCCACACCCAACTTTCTGCTGGCTTTGATCCTGTTCTACTACGGTCACAAGTACCTTGCCCTGCCTGTCGGTGGCCTGATGGACCCGCAGTACGAAGGCCAACCGCTCAGTTGGGCTAAGGTCAGATCGGTGCTTGTTCACCTGATTATCCCGACCTTCGTGATCGGCACGGCAGGCGCATCGGTGATGATGCAGCGGCTGAGGGCAAACATGCTTGACGAGCTGCATAAACCCTACGTCGAAACCGCCCGCGCCAAGGGTGTGGGCCCGATCAGGCTGATTTTCAAATACCCCTTCCGCGTGGCCCTGAACCCATTTGTGGCAGATATCGGCAACCTGCTGCCACAGCTGATATCCGGTGCCGTCCTCGTGTCTGTCGTTCTGGGGCTGCAAACCATCGGCCCGGCCCTGCTGACGGCGCTGAAGTCCCAGGATCAGTTCCTGGCGGGCTTCATCTTGCTGTTTGTTGCCGGGTTGACACTGATCGGCACGATGATCTCTGACATCCTGCTCGCCATGCTTGATCCGCGTATCCGCTACGGGGGGCATGGAAAGTGACCCACCGGCCAAACCATTATGTCGACCCCGCGCCCTACGACCCGGCGGAGGACATCCGTACGCCGGGGCATCCGGACCTCGATGTCCCCAACCGGGTGCTGATCTGGCACAGGTTCAAACGTTACAAACCGGGGGTAATCAGCGGTATCTTTCTGGCACTCAGTTACCTGATGCTGCCCTTTGCGGGTTTCATTGCGCCTTACACGCCGAATGAACGACATGCCGCTCACCTCTACGCCACGCCGCAGATGGTTCACCTGTTTCACGAAGGTCAATTTATCGGCCCTTACGTTTATCCGATCACGGCAGAGGCAGACCTCGTGAACTTCCGCTGGACTTACATTCAGGATCGGAAAACCGCCGCCCGTCTCGAATGGTTTTGCGAAGGGCACACCTATAACCTGATGGGCTTTATCCCGTCCGACGCGCACCTGTTCTGCGCCCCCGAAGGCGCAACTGTATTTCTGTGGGGGGCAGATCGGCTGGGCCGGGATATTTTCAGCCGCATCCTTTATGGTGCCCAGCTGTCGCTGACAGTGGGCCTGATCGGCATTACAGTCAGCTTCCTTTTGGGAATCTCTATCGGCGGCATCGCCGGTTACTTTGGCGGACGTGTGGACTGGGGCGTACAGCGGGTGATCGAAATCTTGCGATCCTTGCCGGAATTGCCCCTCTGGCTCGCCCTGTCTGCAGCGGTGCCGGGCCATTGGGGTCCGGGTGCGGTGTTCTTCATCATTTCAATCATCCTCGGCCTGTTGGATTGGCCCGGCCTCGCCCGGGCAGTCAGGTCCAAGTTTCTGGCCCTGCGCGAAGAGGAGTTTGTCCGTGCGGCGGAGATGATGGGTGCCAGGCCCCGGCGGGTGATTTCCAGGCACCTGTTGCCCAACTTTTCATCCCACCTCATTGCCAGTGCCATACTGTCGATTCCGGCAATGATCCTCGGTGAAACCGCGCTCAGTTTTCTGGGCCTTGGTCTGCGTACACCGGCGGTGAGCTGGGGGGTGATGCTCAACGACGCACAGAACCTCGCAAGCATCGAAATCTATCCCTGGACAGCATTGCCGATGCTTCCCGTTGTGCTGGTTGTGCTTGCCTTCAATTTCCTGGGCGACGGTCTGCGTGAAAGTCTGGATCCTTATTCGGATGATTAGGGCAACATGGAGGCTTGTTCATTGGCCAACAGCCAGTTCTCCCGGGGGCATCTCCGACCCAAAGGAGGTCAGCATTACGACCAAACGGTGATACCAGGGCTTGTCGCGAAACCAGGCAGGCCACCGCCAGGGAACACTCGGCGATCACTGCAATCCGGCCAACTTCCACATCGATGTTCAATCCGATCAGTGCCGAAACGAAATAGCCATCCGGCAAGCCAAACTCGTCAAAAACGGGGACAAATCCCAAACCGTGCAGCAGGCCAAAACCGAATACCAGCGCAGGTCTCCAAGGGTGTAGCTCCTGTGTAAACAGATTTTTTTATAGTCATATAGACGATAGACGCCGCGATGATCGGTTTCACAACAGGGCCGGGAAAGTGCGTTGGCGTGAACATTGTGATTTACCACAGCAGCGGGCGAATCCGCACAGCCGGCACAAACAGACCTGTCACAAACAGGATGTGGTCAAGCCACGTGTTAACGCGCCGGTCATCAACAGGTGGCTTGCCGTGGAACCCGGGAAAAGGGCGCAAGACGTGCCATCCGCGCATCTGTCAGCCGGAACAGATCAGACATGGTCATCTCCGTAGTTTCCAAGCCATGAATCACGCTGGAAAATAAAAAATAATGGATCCTGACCCTAACATAAATTGATGCAAGCGGCAAAAAGGCCTGAGATTCTCGCAATCACTCCGCTTGCAGATCACATACGGTGCCCCTATATATTGCTGGTGCTTACGCCTCCCTGGATTTCCTGGGATAATTAGGGATGGAGTTCCGGTGCCGAAATACGGGCCGCATTCTCTTAAACATCGCCGCAAGAAAGGAAGCTGAAATGGCTAAAGTTATTGGTATAGACCTTGGCACCACAAACTCGTGCGTTGCCATCATGGACGGCTCCCAACCAAAAGTTGTCGAAAACGCCGAAGGTGCCCGGACTACTCCGTCTATCGTGGCATTTACCGACGACGAACGCCTGGTTGGCCAGGCTGCAAAACGGCAGGCCGTCACCAACCCGGAAAACACGCTTTTTGCGATCAAACGCCTCATTGGTCGTCGTCACGACGACGATGCGATCAGGAAGGACGCAAAGAACCTGCCCTATTCTATTGTAGACGGTGGCAATGGGGATGCTTGGGTGAAAGTAAAGGGTGAGAAATATTCACCATCCCAAATCTCTGCCTTCATCCTGGGCAAGATGAAAGAAACCGCTGAATCTTACCTCGGCGAAGACGTAACCCAGGCGGTCATTACCGTGCCTGCCTACTTCAACGACGCCCAGCGCCAGGCTACCAAAGACGCTGGCAAGATCGCGGGTCTTGAAGTACTGCGGATCATCAACGAACCGACCGCTGCCGCGCTTGCCTACGGGCTGGATAAAGAAGGCGGCAAGACCATCGCGGTCTACGACCTTGGCGGTGGCACGTTCGATATCTCGATCCTGGAAATAGACGAAGGTCTGTTTGAGGTTAAATCTACCAACGGTGACACGTCGCTGGGCGGTGAAGACTTTGACATGAGGATCGTCGAATACCTTGCCGACGAGTTCAAAAAAGGGAACGGCGTCGACCTGACGAAAGATAAAATGGCCCTGCAGCGCCTGAAAGAGGCTGCTGAGAAAGCCAAGATTGAATTGTCATCTTCGGCTCAGACTGAAATAAACCAGCCGTTTATCAGCATGGACCCGAACAGTGGCCAGCCGCTGCACATGGTCATGAAATTAACCCGTGCCAAGCTGGAATCGCTGGTGGATGGCCTGATCGAACGATCCCTGAAACCCTGTGCCGCTGCGTTAAAAGACGCTGGCGTTGCCAAAGGAGATATTGATGAGGTTGTTCTCGTCGGCGGTATGACCCGGATGCCAAAGGTCATCGAAGAAGTCATAAATTTCTTCGGTAAGGATCCGCACAAGGGCGTGAACCCGGACGAAGTTGTCGCCATGGGCGCGGCCATTCAGGCTGGTGTTCTGCAAGGTGATGTCAAAGACGTGATTCTGCTGGACGTGACCCCGCTGTCGCTCGGCATCGAAACACTGGGGGGCGTGTTTACACGTCTGATTGACCGCAACACCACGATCCCGACCAAGAAGTCCCAGATATTCTCGACTGCGGAAGATCATCAGAACGCGGTAACGATCCGGGTTTTCCAGGGTGAACGGGAGATGGCGGCGGATAACAAGATCCTCGGCCAGTTCAACCTGGAAGATATCCCGCCGGCACCGCGCGGCATGCCGCAAATTGAGGTCACCTTTGACATCGACGCTAACGGCATCGTGTCCGTATCCGCCAAGGACAAAGGAACAAACAAGGAGCAAAAGATAACGATACAGGCCTCTGGCGGTCTGTCGGATGATGACATCAAACAGATGGTGCGCGACGCGGAAGAAAACGCCGAAGCGGACAAGGAACGCAAAGAGCTCGTCGAAGCCAGAAACCAGGCCGAAAGCCTGATCCATGGTACCGAAAAATCGCTCGAAGAACATTCCGATAAGGTTGATCCTTCGACTGTGGAGGCGATAGAGATTTCTATAAAGGCGCTGAAAAAGACACTGGAAACCGACAATGCCGGAAAAATAAAGGCCCGAACCCAGGATGTGACGGAAGCAGCGATGAAACTCGGCGAGGCCATCTACAAGGCCCAGGCGGAAGAAACACCGCAGGGCGGCGACCCGACGGACCGCGAAGAAGAAGATAACACGCCGCGCGGCGTGGACGAAGACATCGTAGACGCCGACTTTGAAGACCTCGGCAAAGACAACCGCTAAGCGGTGGCGTCGGTCCGGGCGCAAGCCCGGCCCGACTTTCCGGAGGTACCGATGTCAAAACGCGACTATTACGATACGTTGGGTGTCACACGTGGGGCGAGCGAATCCGACATAAAGAAAGCCTTCCGCAAGAAAGTGATGGAGCTTCACCCCGACCGAAACAAAGAAAATCCGGACGCAGAAGACCGGTTCAAGGACGTGAACGAAGCTTATGAGGTTCTGAAAGACGCGGACAAAAAGGCGGCCTACGACCGTTATGGCCATGCAGCCTTTGAAGGTGGCATGGGTAGCGGCTTTCAACCTGGCGGTAGCCAAGGTGATTTTGCATCCGCTTTCTCGGATGTTTTTGATGATCTCTTCGGTGACTTTATGGGGGGTCAGCGCGGCAGCAGGCGACAGCGGGCCATGCGCGGTTCAGATCTGCGCTATAATTTACGAGTAAACCTTGGAGAGGCATTTTCGGGGCTGCAGAAATCCATCACGGTTCCAACTTCTGTCACGTGTACGAACTGCAATGGAACCGGAGCAGAAGACGGTGCGGAGCCAGTGAGCTGCCCCACCTGTTCGGGCGCGGGCAAGGTGCGTGTGCAGCAAGGATTTTTTACGGTTGAACGGACATGTCCGGCATGTTCCGGGCGTGGACAGACCATCACCAACCCTTGCGGCGGCTGTCAGGGATCCGGTCGACAGCACCGCGAACGCTCCCTTGGCGTGAAGATCCCGGCAGGTGTTGAAACCGGTACCCGTATTCGTCTGGCTGGCGAGGGCGAAGCAGGTCTTCGCAACGGTCCGACTGGCGACCTCTATATCTTTATTGAAGTTGCGGATCATCCCATCTTTGAACGGGACGGCACAAACCTTTTCTGCCGTGTGCCTGTCAGCATGACAACGGCAGCTCTGGGTGGTGAAATTGAAGTTCCGACCATAGACGGCGGCAAAAGCCGGGTAAAAGTGCCTGCCGGTGCCCAATCAGGGAAGCAAATGCGCCTGCGTTCAAAGGGTATGCCCGCGCTGCGTGACGCATCGACTGGCGACCTTTTCCTGGAGTTGGCTGTAGAGACGCCGGTCAACCTGTCCTCCAAACAGAAAGAGCTGCTGCGCGAATTTGACAGGCTAAGCGAAAACAACAATCCCGAAAGCAAGGACTTTTTCAGCAAAGTCAGAGATTTTTGGGATAATATGACCGGGTAAAGCCTTGTCCGATACCCCGGATGCCTGCAACCATTCCGGTGAAGATAATGACTTTGCAAAGCGGGTTTATCCCGCGGTTATCGAACACTGTCGGACAGTCCCGCCCTTATCGCTTCATCCCCACTTTGCACGCCGCCAGCACAGCCATATTCAGAATATCGTTCGCGGTTGCCGTCATCGCTGCCATTTTCACTGGTGCATCCACACCAGCCAAAATCGGTCCGATAACCGTGGCACCACCCATCTGCTGCAGCATCTTCACACTAATCGACGCCGAGTGCCGGGCGGGCACCACGACCACATTCGCCGGGCCCGTCAAGCGACAGAACGGGTATTCGGCCATCAAATCCGCGTTCAACGCCACATCAGCGGTCATTTCTCCGTCATACTCGAAATCGACGTTCCGCCGGTCAAGCACTTTCACGGCGTCTTCCATCTTAACCGCACGTTCGCTGACCGGATAACCAAAATTAGAGAAGCTGACGAAGGACACGCGCGGCACCAGCCCCATGTTGCGCACAACACTGGCTGCGCGTTCGGCAATGTCAGCAAGGTCTTCTGCTTCCGGCCATTCGTGGGCCAGTGTATCTGCCACAAAAACAATCCGGCCGCGCAAAAGGACGGCTGTCACACCGACGGCACCATCGCCTGGCCGCGCATCTATGACGTGGTTTAGTTGTTCAAGCACCTGGGCAGATTTCCGGGTGGCTCCCGTGACCATTGCGTCAGCCATACCGTGTGCAAGCATCAGCGCGGAAAACACGTGTCGGTCGCGGGCCGCCAGGCGGTGAACGTCTTTTTGGTTATACCCTTTACGCTGAAGCCGTTGATAGAGAAAATCCTTGAACGTATCGAGCTGATCGATGAGCGCAGCATTCGTAATCTCAATCTCGTCAATCGCATCACCGAGTCCGGCGGATTCCAGAATGCATTTAATCTCATCCACACGGCCCACAACAATCGGATGTCCAAGACCGTTACGTGCATAAGCTACGGCTGCGCGTACAACCCGTTCGTCGTCGCCTTCTGCAAAAATCATACGGGCCTGGGCGTTTCGGGCGCGCACGTAAAGCGACTGGAGTATCGATGCCGCCGGATCAAGCCGGGATTTCAGGGCCAGCTCATAGGCTTCCATGTCTACAATAGGGCGCCGCGCCGCGCCTGTATCCATACCTGCCTTCGCAACCGCAGGCGGAATGACATGGATCAGTCGGGGATCAAAAGGCGTGGGTATGATGTAATCCGGCCCGAAGACGAGCTTCTTGCCATAAGCCATGGCGACTTCGTCGGGTACCTCTGACCGGGCAAGTTCCGCCAAGGCATGGGCGCAGGCGATCTTCATCTCTTCGTTAATGGCGCGAGCGTTGATGTCGAGCGCACCGCGAAAGAGGTAAGGAAAACACAGAACATTGTTGATTTGATTCGAATAATCGCTGCGTCCTGTTGCCACAACAGCGTCCTGACGGATGGCCCGTGCCTCTTCCGGTGTAATTTCCGGATCCGGATTTGCCATCGCAAAAATCACCGGATTCGGGGCCATGCTTTCAACCATTTGAGGCGTCACAGCACCTTTAACGGACACACCCAGGAAAACATCCGCACCAACCATTGCCTGTTCCAGTGTGCGCAGGTCCGTCTTGACGGCATGTGCCGATTTCCACTGGTTCATCCCCTCAATGCGGCCTTGGTAAATTACACCTTTTGTGTCGCAGGCGATGCAGTTCTGCGCCTTTGCACCCATCGCCTTAATCAGCGCGATGCAGGCAATGCCTGCGGCACCTGCGCCGTTGAGCACGATCTTCACGTCTTCAATATTTTTGACGGACAGATGCAGGGCGTTGATTAATCCGGCTGCACAAATAACAGCAGTGCCGTGCTGGTCATCATGGAACACGGGAATATCCATGATGTCCTTGAGACGTTGCTCAATGATAAAACACTCGGGGGCCTTTATGTCTTCAAGGTTTATTCCGCCGAACGATGGCCCCATGATTTTCACGGCGTTGATGAACTCATCGGCGTCTTCGGTATCCAACTCCAGATCAATGGAGTTCACATCCGCAAACCTTTTGAACAGGACAGACTTCCCCTCCATCACCGGTTTGGAAGCAAGTGCCCCGAGATTGCCGAGCCCCAAAATAGCCGTCCCGTTCGAAACAACGGCTACGATATTGCCTTTGGACGTATAATCGTAAGCGGTTTCGGGATTTTCGGCGATCACTTTCACCGGGACGGCGACACCGGGGGAATAAGCAAGCGACAAATCGCGCTGCGTTGCCATTGCCGTCGTCGGCACCACGGCAAGTTTCCCAGGGGTCGGCTCCAAGTGGTAAGCCAAGGCCTCTTCATCTGTGATGCGTCCACTTCTGGTCATTTCCACAATCCTAACGTCGGTACGAAACATCAGGCATATCCCGATACCATCTCGCAGACAATCGGCTCTTTCCCTGCTTTGGCGGCGCGAGTATTGACTGTCTGACAGGTATCCCGGGGCCCAATTCCATGGCGGAAACAAGTAGTGCAGTCACACCGATGATGGCACAGTATCTGGAGATTAAGAAAGAGTATCCGGGTGCACTGCTGTTCTATCGCATGGGTGATTTCTACGAGATGTTCTTCGACGATGCCATATCCGCAGCAGAGGCACTGGATATCGCCCTAACGAAGCGGGGCAAGGATATTCCCATGTGTGGTGTTCCTGTACATTCGGCGGAAAGTTACCTCCTGTCCCTGATTCGTAAAGGCTTTCGCGTAGGCGTTTGTGAGCAACTGGAAGACCCGGCAGAGGCAAAGAAGCGCGGCTCAAAGACTGTTGTGAAACGCGGCGTTATACGACTGGTCACGCCCGGCACTTTAACAGAAGATACACTGCTGGATGCCAGACGCAATAATTTCTTGTGCGCGTTCGCAACTGTGCGTGATACAGGCGCACTTGCCTGGCTAGACGTTTCAACAGGCGAATTTCACGTGATGCCCTGCCCAAGCGTATCACTGGCACCTGCCATGGCGCGATTATCACCCAAAGAACTGCTGGTCATGGCTGAACCTGATAGATGGATCAGGGATCTTGCCGATGAAACCGGGACTGCTGTAACGGAACTGGCGAAAGCGAGCTTCGATAGCACGGCTGCCACGCAACGATTGACCGAACTGTTTCAGGTGAAATCGCTTGATGGATTCGGTACATTTGATCGGGCAGAGATGTCGGCCATGGGTGCATTGGTTGATTACCTGAACATTACGCAGAAAGGTAAATTGCCCCTTGTCAAGCCTCCGGTTCGGGAAACTGTTCAGGGTTCAATGCGCATTGACGCAGCAACGCGACGTAATCTTGAGCTGACACGTACAATTAGCGGGGATCGTGCCGGATCCCTGCTTTCGGTTATTGATCGAACGGTTACAGGCGCGGGTGCCCGCCTTTTAGAGGCGAGGCTGGTAAACCCGCTTGCAGGCAAAAATGAAATCAATAATCGTCTGGAAGCCGTTGAATTCCTTGTTCAAAACCCGCCGCTGATCGATAGATTGAGGAAGCTTCTCAAACGTGCTCCGGACATGGACCGTGCCCTGACACGGCTGTCACTGGATCGCGGCGGTCCAAGGGATATGACCGCCATTCGGACCGGTCTTCAGGTCGCTGCCGAAGTCGCGGGAGTTTTCAGCGAAGAACTGCCATTGCTGCTTTCAGATACGCTGAAATCGCTGTCTGGACACGACAAACTTACGCGTTTTTTGAGCAAGATACTGGTTGATGAACCACCCCCGCTTATCCGTGACGGTGGCTTCGTTGCCAGTGGGTACAGGGCCGACCTGGATGAGGCCCGCAGTCTTCGGGATGACGGGCGCAGGGTAATTCTGGGATTGCAGGCTGATTATGCAAAACTGTCGGGTGTGGCTTCCCTTAAGGTAAAACACAACAACGTTCTGGGATATTTTCTCGAAACTCCGGCAACGTACGCCGACAGGATGATGTCTGCTCCGCTAAGCGATACCTTCATCCATCGCCAAACCACAGCTAACGCGGTTCGTTTCACGACGTTGGACCTTTCCGACCTGGAAACGAAGATGCTGAACGCCAGCGGACAAGCATTGCAGATCGAAACCGAAGTGTTTGAGGAAACGCGCACGGCGATTGTAGCTGCAGGTGCTCAGATCGGTCTGGCTGCAAAAGCACTGGCAGAACTGGATGTTCAGTCAACCCTGGCGACACTTGCCCTTGCGGAGGATTGGGTGAAACCGCAGGTGACAGGCGGACGCGAGTTTTACATAGAGGGGGGCAGACATCCTGTTGTCGAAGTCGCGCTGAAAAAGCAGGGTGAACCCTTTGTCGCCAATGACTGTGATCTGGGTAATACCGGCAAACGCGTTTGGTTGCTGACAGGGCCTAACATGGCCGGTAAATCCACGTTTTTAAGGCAAAATGCGCTGATCGCTATCCTCGCGCAGTGTGGCAGCTACGTCCCTGCAAAATCCGCGACAATTGGGATCGTTAGTCAACTGTTCAGCCGTGTCGGTGCATCCGACGACCTGGCCCGGGGACGGTCAACTTTCATGGTTGAAATGGTCGAAACCGCAACCATTCTCAACCAGGCTGACAAAAATGCATTGGTCATTCTGGATGAGATCGGGCGTGGAACGTCAACTTATGATGGTTTATCCATAGCTTGGGCAACACTGGAACATCTTCACGAAACGAATCAATGCCGTTCACTTTTTGCGACACATTACCACGAGCTTACGGGACTAATTTCAAAGCTGGGGAACCTCTTGAATGCCACAATTGCGGTGCGTGAATGGGAGGGACAGATCATTTTCCTTCACGAGATCAAAAAAGGAGCTGCGGATCGCAGCTATGGGGTTCAGGTCGCTCAGTTGGCTGGTTTGCCGAAAAGCGTGGTGGACCGGGCGCGGGTTGTGCTCAATGCGCTGGAAAAAGGTGACCGGGCAAGCGGATCAAAGGCAGAAACCTTACTTGAAGACCTGCCGCTTTTTTCTGCATCGCCGATATCTGCGCCTCCTCCGCGGTTTCAATCAGCTGTGGAACTGGCTTTGGAAGACATACATCCGGATCAATTGACGCCGATGGAAGCACTTCAACTCATCTATGATCTGAAGGCTAAATCCGAAGGATAATCCTAAAGGCGTGACCAATCCGGGCATGCCATAGATCTTGGGCAAATACCGCAAAATCAATTTGCCATTCCGATGGCATAGCTCCACCGCCAAGGTCGGAACGGACCAGAGGCCTTTCCTTAACCGCCATTTCCGGAAGACACGCCAACCTGCACGGGGCGCAGAAGGCGGTCACCTATCATAAAACCTTCCTGCATGACCTGGATTATATGGCCAGCGGCAACATCAGGAACGGGTGCTTCAAACATTGCCTGGTGCAATTTCGGATCAAACTTATCGCCACGTTCCGGTACTATCTTGGTAATCCGGTGCTTTTTAAAGGTGGAGATCAGTTCCTTCTGAGTCAATTCTATGCCGTCGATCAGGGCTTTGTGTGCCTCCCGCTGATTTTCCTCGATGGTTTCCAAAGCACGGGCCAGGTTATCGTAGACGCTCAGCAGGTCACGGGCGAGTTTTTGGCCACCGTAGACCTCTGCCTCACGGCATTCCCGTTCCCCCCGTTTGCGGAGGTTCTCACTCTCAGCCAAAGAGCGTATTAGCCGGTCTTTCAGCGTCGCAACCTCTTCTTCAAGAGCTGCTATCGGATCAACTTCTTCGCTTGAAGCATCGATATCGATCAGCTCGTCTTCCTGGAATTTTTCCTCATCCGGTGCCGGATTTTCTTTCAGGAAACGTTCAAGATCTACGTCTATGTCTTTTTCTTCTTTTGCCATCGGTCTTTTACCTGCCTGCGGTCAGCCGCATCACCAGCCGGGAAGTGTGATCAGAAATGGGCCCGGGACACAGATATTTCAACCCGGACAAATTACCAATCCAAAACAAGCCTGGATGCGCCGGGGTTTGTATGACATTGCGCACCATCTCGATCAACCGGGATTTGATCTGTCAGGGCGATACGGCATATACTGATCCGGAAGAGGAGTCTATTCATGCGCCCGTCGGGTCGATCTCAAAATGAAATGCGTCCGATCTGTATCGAAACCGATGTAACGAAGTACGCGGAAGGTTCCTGTATTATTCGATGTGGCGACACGCATGTGATGTGCACCGCCACCCTGGAGGCCCGTGTACCGCCTTGGCTCAAGGGATCCGGTTTGGGCTGGGTGACGGCTGAATATGGCATGCTACCCCGTGCGACAACGATTCGGAACCGGCGTGAAGCAATTTCTGGAAAACAGTCTGGCAGAACGCAGGAAATCCAGCGGCTCATCGGTCGTAGCTTGCGGGCAGGTATTGACCGCGTGGAACTGGGCGAACGGCAAATCACCGTAGACTGTGACGTGCTGCAAGCGGACGGCGGTACGCGATGCGCTTCCATTACTGGCGGTTGGGTCGCGTTACGCTTGGCGGTGAATAAGATGCTGGCTTCGGGTGATATCAAGAATAACCCGGTCACGGCCCATGTGGCGGCGGTTTCCTGCGGTATTTATGCTGGTCAGCCTGTGCTTGATCTTGATTATTCTGAGGATTCCGAGGCCAGCACCGACGCAAACTTTGTGATGACGGATACACACAGACTGATTGAGGTGCAGGGATCTGCCGAAGGGGAATCCTTTTCCCGAACAGAGTTCAACACCCTTTTGGATCATGCAGAAAAAGGTGTGGACGCGCTTGTGAACGCCCAAAAGGACGCCACCGCGTGATGCGCAGGCTGACGGAAAAGAAAATTGTGATTGCATCCCAAAACAGAGGTAAATTGCACGAGATAGCCGTCCTGTTGAGATCCTTGGGGATAGAGGGTATTTCTGCCCCCTGCTTGGGTCTGGAAGCCCCGCCGGAAACCGAAGATACTTTCGCGGGTAATGCCCGCATCAAGTCCCATGCGGCAGCGATTAACTCTGGTCTGCCCGCCCTGTCCGACGATAGCGGAATCACGGTTGATGCCTTGGATGGGCAGCCCGGTGTTTTCACGGCTGATTGGGCGGAAACCGCGCACGGACGCGATTTTCCCATGGCAATGACCAAGGTCTGGAACTTACTGGAAGAGGTAAACGCGCCTTCACCGAGGTTGGCGCAATTTCGCTGTACACTCTGCCTTACATGGCCGGACGGACACGACGAATTTTTTGAAGGCATTTGCACCGGATCCTTGACGTGGCCTATGCGGGGAAATCGGGGATTTGGTTTTGATCCGATTTTCATCCCTGATGGTGATTCTGAAACCTTCGGCGAGATGGATCCTGACCGAAAAAATGCAATGTCCCACCGTGCTGTCGCTTTTGCAAAATTCAAATCGGCCTGCCTCAACGCCTGATTGGCTGAAAGCAGGGTTCGGTGTTTATGTTCACTGGCCGTTTTGCTCTGCCAAATGCCCGTATTGCGATTTCAACTCGCACGTTTGGTCAAAAGTAGATCAAAGAAGCTGGGCGGAAGCGTATAAATCAGAGATCCTTTCTCTATCGAAGCTGACCGGCCCGAGAGAAGTGTGCACGGTCTTTTTTGGGGGCGGAACACCGAGCCTTATGGAACCCGCCACCGTAAGCACGGTTTTGGAAGCGATATCAGACGCATGGGGGCTACCGAAAAACGCCGAAGTATCTTTGGAGGCAAATCCGACATCTGTTGAGACTAACCGTTTCCGGGATTACGCCACCGCCGGTGTAAATCGCCTGTCATTGGGAATTCAGACCTTGAGCGACACCGATCTGCGCAGATTAGGTCGCATGCATAACAGGCAAGATGCGATACAAGCTATTGAAATAGCTCATCAAAATTTCACTAACACCAGTTTTGACCTGATCTACGCAAGACAGCACCAAACAGCTGCCGAATGGAAGGACGAGCTAACGCTGGCCATAAACCTGGCCGCAAATCACCTGTCACTTTATCAGCTGACAATTGAGGCGGAAACAAGATTTGGCGAGATGTATGCGAGGGGATGCTTACGCGGCCTCCCGGATAGTGACCTTGGTGCTGACCTATACATGCTGACCCAGGATATATGCGATAGCCATGGAATGCCTGCCTACGAATTGTCCAATCACGCGGTATCGGGTGCCGAATGTAATCATAACCTGATATACTGGCGATATGGGGATTATGCCGGTATCGGCCCTGGTGCCCACGGTCGCATCACATTAGGAAATTCAAGATGGGCAACTTGCACTGATTTGCAGCCAGAAGTCTGGTTGAGGAAGGTAAATACCGGGGATACTGCATGCCATTTTGATGTCATCCCTCCGTTAGAACAGGCGGAAGAGTATCTAATGATGGGATTGAGATTATCAGAGGGAGTATGCCTGTCCAGATTACAAAATCTGGGGCTCAGGATTTCTGGCAAAAAAATTCGCCAAATAGAAGAAAACGGTTTCTTAACAAGGTCCAAGGAACAGCTGTCCGCCACACATGAAGGCCGGCTGGTTCTCGACGCAATTTTAAGAGAATTGCTTACCGAGGAAAGCCTTTGAAAGCAACATGGCACCTTTCTATTTTTGCAATTTTGCAATACCTTCAAGTCGTGTGTATCAGTGGTTGATCACTCACCATCACCATGTTGATTTTATTTGGAGTCGGCCTTCCGGGTGGCTGACAGCATTTGGCAAAGCTTGTCAAGATGGCCAAAATCCTTATACTCAATCGACAGAATGCCGTTTTCTTTTCCGGCAGTGTGATTGATAGTCACTTTCATACCCAGGTTCGCAGTCAAATCAGCTTCCAGCGAAATCGTATCTGCATCTTTTTTCGTATATTTAGATGTTTTAGTTTTCCTTGAGGTGGCTGATTTTTTTGAACGGGTCTCGACCTGCCGCACTGACAGACCTCTGGCCACTGTTTTTTTTGCGAGCGCAACGGGATCATCGGCAGTTATCATTGCCCTGGCATGGCCGACCGATAATTGCCCGTCAGAGAGCATTTGTAAAACCGGTTCCGGCAAATTCAAAAGTCGCATCGTATTAGCCAGATAACTGCGGCTTTTGCCCAACGCATCCGACAGTTTGTCCTGTGTATGCCCAAACTTCTGCATAAGCATCCGATAGCCCCGCGCTTCATCCACGGGGTTCAGGTCTGCACGCTGTATATTTTCAATAATCGCAATCTCAAGCATTTCAAGATCACTGAAATTCCGTACAATAACGGGAATGCGATCAATCTTCGCTCGTTGCGCTGCACGCCAGCGACGTTCGCCAGCGACAATCTCATACCCGCCACCGTTAGGATGTTCGCGCACGATAAGTGGCTGGATGATACCCTTCTCAGCTACGGAGCGGGCAAGGTCGGCAAGATCTTCTTCATCAAAAGTCCGTCTGGGTTGTTCCGGATTTGTAAAAATTTTTGTAATTTCAACAGTTTGTACCCCGATTATCTCGGGATCTTTCATGCCGTGTGAAGGCAACTCAATATCTGCCATAAGAGCTGACAGACCGCGCCCAAGAGCTTTCTTTTCCGGTTTTTTTGCCATATTCCTGCTCTTTATGTATTGCGTCTGAGAAATTCAGCCGCAAATTTTTGGTATGCTATACTTCCTGTGCTGCGATGGTCATACAAAATTGCCGGTAATCCGAAAGACGGTGCTTCGGACAGCCTGACATTACGAGGGATAATCGTCTTATACACCAGGTTGCCCAAGTTTTCACGCACATCTGTTTCTACCTGTTGCGAAAGATTATTGCGGCGGTCAAACATTGTCAAAACGATACCCTCGATCTTTAGTTTTGGATTAAGGCTTTGTCGCACCTTACGAATTGTCAGCATCAGTTGCGATAAACCTTCCAGCGCAAAAAATTCTGCCTGAAGCGGTACCAAGACAGATCTGCTGGCTGCCAAGGCATTTAAGGTCAATAAATTTAACGATGGAGGACAATCAATCATCACAAAATCATACTTTCCTTCTATTTTTTGCAAATTATCGCGCAATTTAAGAATACGGCGAGGTTCTTCACCCAGTTCTAATTCTGCGGAACTTAGATCAACAGAAGACGGCACAAGATTGAGATTCGGTACATTTGTCGGCATAACTGCCTCTTCAATAGATGCTCCATTAACCAGAACATCGTAGGTTGTGAGTTTTTGATCCGTTGTGGAAATTCCGAATCCGGTTGATGCATTGCGTTGGGGATCAAGGTCGATTACAAGAACAGTTTTACTGACGGCAGACATAGCAGTGCCAAGATTGATCGCAGTTGTCGTTTTTCCAACGCCGCCTTTTTGATTGGCAAGCGACATCACCTTATATGGCACGTTTTAAATCCCATATCTTTGCGACAAATGCGTTTGAATCAATCGAAGACGGAAATAAACGCGACCTAAAATACCACATTTTCTTAGCTTTTTCAACCTCTTCTCCACATTTCTGCCCTTTTAGATAAAGGGCAAAGCCGCCATTTTTCAGATGCGGCTTAGCATAAGACAGCAAATCCGTTAGCGATGCCAAAGCGCGTGCAGAAATCACATCGGCTTTCTGAAATGGCAGGTTTTCTATGCGTATAGTTATAATTTCTGTATTTATTTTTGTTTCACGTGAAACAGTGCGAAGAAATGCACATTTTCTCGCATCGGACTCCACCAAGCAAAATCGGTATCTATTACCTTCTCCGTGATTTATGATTGCCAGAACCATACCGGGAAACCCGGCACCAGAACCCATATCCAACCATTTTCCACCATCCCCGGAGTGTTCCCAAAGTTGCGCAGAATCTTTAAAATGCCGCGTCCAGGCATCTTTCAGTGATTTTTCAGAAACGAGATTGATCCTGGCGTTCCATTTTTTAAGGAGATCGAGGTAAATTTGCAGATTTTCAATTATTTCACCTGAAATACCAACATCGGCAAGTTCCCAACTCATGAAACTGATCTTTGTGTGATGTATCGCTTAATGCGGGCCAAGATCAGTGTTAGCGCGGCTGGAGTCATTCCATCGATCTGAGCGGCCTGAGCAAGAGTTTCCGGGCGCACCTTTGAGAGCTTTTTTTGCAACTCCCTTGAAAGACCCGGCTGGTTTTCATATTGGAAATTCATAGGTATGCGAATCGCTTGATCACGCTCAAATCTTTTGATTTCTGTTGCCTGTCGGTCAATATAATGGGCGTATAACGCATCGTTTTTGATCTGATCAGAGACGTCTTTATCAAGTTCCGGAGCATCCCGCCATATTTTCTGTACATCTTCATATCTAATACCCTTCATCGCCAGAACATCCATGCCATTACGTCGATTACCATCATAGTTTACCTTTATATTTGCCCTTTGCAGGTCGTGTGGTGTACAAGAAAGTCGGCGTAGGGAATTTTTAGCTTTTACCAAGGCATTCATTTTGTTGCTGAAAGCAATGCGCCGTTCTTCTGAGATACATTCGGCTTCTATGCCCTTAGGCGTCAGGCGCTGATCCGCATTATCAGATCGCAAAGCTAAGCGATATTCGGCCCTTGACGTGAACATTCTGTAGGGTTCCGAAACACCGTGCGTTGTCAAATCATCAATCATGACCCCGATATAGCTATTCGTGCGGGAAAACAACACCGGATCACTTCCCATAGATTCTTTCGCTGCATTCAATCCTGCGACTAAACCCTGCGCTGCGGCTTCTTCATAACCGGTTGTGCCATTAATTTGCCCGGCGAGGTAAAGCCCTGAAATATCCATCAGGGCCAGACGTCTATCCAGCACACGCGGGTCAATATAGTCATATTCGATGGCATAACCTGGTTGCAATATCTCCACATTCTCTAAACCGGCGATCGTGCGCACATAGGCCATTTGTACGTCCAGAGGCAGTGATGTTGAAATTCCATTCGGATAGATGGTAGGATTATCCAGGCCTTCAGGTTCAAGAAAAATCTGATGGCTGTCCTTTTCACTGAAACGGATAACTTTATCTTCAATTGACGGGCAGTACCGCGGACCAACTGCGCTAATATGACCACCGTATATCGCTGATTTTGAGAGGTTTTCTTCAATGATAGCATGGGTATCTGGATTTGTATAAGTGATGCCGCATGAAATCTGCTGTGCGCTTGCAGATTCTGATAAAAAGGAAAACAGGCTAGGGTCGTCGTCAGGGGGCTGCATATCCAGCCCCTTCCAGCGAATGGTCCGTCCATCTAGTCTTGGGGGGGTCCCCGTCTTCAAGCGCCCAAAAGGTAAGCCAAAGCTGTTAATCCGTTCTGCCAGTTTGATCGATGGTTTATCACCCATCCGGCCACCGGGCCTGGATATATTGCCGATATGTATAACACCCCGCAAAAAAGTACCCGTGGCAAGGACAGTGACTTTTGCATGGATATCTGACCCATCTGCCAGAACAGCACCTTTCACCGCTAAACCTTCAACTAGAAAGTCACAGACCTCTGCTTCAACGACTGAAAGACCTTGTCGCCCCTTAAATTCTTCCTGCATAGCAGTCCGATAGAGTTTGCGATCAGATTGTGTCCGTGGACCCTGAACAGCCGGACCTTTGCGCCGGTTGAGAAGACGAAACTGGATGCCGGATTTATCGGCCACACGTCCTATTACGCCGTCAAGAGCATCTATTTCCCGAATGAGATGGCCTTTTCCAAGTCCCCCGATTGCAGGATTACATGACATTTCACCCACTTTTACGAAACTGTGCGTGACAAGAATAACCTTTACGCCACAACGCCATGCCGCTTGCGCAGCCTCAGTGCCTGAGTGGCCGCCCCCGATAACAAGTACATCACAATCCGGTTGTTTCACGTGAAACATCCTCACTTGCCCAAACAGAAACTTGAAAATATTTCGTCCAGAATATCCTCAACTCCGACCTTGCCGGTTACTGCATCAACCGACATCAGTGCACATCGGACTTCTTGTGCAATCAGCTCCGCATCAGCATCTTGGTCCAGCAGATTAACAGCCTTCTGAATATAGGTGTTGGAATTTTCCATGGCCAGCCGGTGGCGTGTTCTGACAGCAGACCGTGCATGACTCGCTCTGTTACCAAGTTCATGCGTTAGTGCCTTCAAAAGTTCTGGTACCCCGTTTCCTGTGATACCAGATACTCCATTACCTTGATCCTGCTTTCCAAGCAAAATAACATCGCCGGGTTTGTTTTCTAAACCAGCAGGTATTATGCCGTCTTCTGTCAAAAAAACACGTATATCCGCAGATTCAGCCCTTTCCAGAGCACGGGCTACCCCGATTTTTTCAACTGTATCATCGGACATTCGCAAACCTGCAGTATCGAGAAGGGTTAAGGGTATGCCGTTTAAATCCATGCGTATTTCTATAATATCTCGAGTTGTACCTGCAACAGCTGAGGTGATTGCGGCCTCGCGACCTGCAAGGCAGTTCAGAAGAGTTGATTTCCCGATATTCGGGGGGCCGACAATAGCAACTTCGAAACTATCACGGATGCGTTCAGCCACATAGCTCCCATTAATTTCGGCAAGAAAATCCTTTTGGATACGTTTCAGAAGTTCACCAACTTCCAGCGTTACATCTGTCGGGACATCTTCATCTGCGAAGTCTATGGTCGCTTCAATTAAAGCGGCTGCCCTGATCAGCTGTCTGCGCCAGGATTCAACTTTATCCGAGAGGTTGCCTTGCATCAGGGACAAGGCCTGGGATCTCTGGAGTTCTGTCTCTGCCTCAATCAGGTCGGACAGGCCTTCAACCTGCGCCAGGTCAATTTGATTGTTTTCCAGGGCACGGCGCGTGAATTCACCAGGTTCCGCCATTCGTGCTCCGGCTGCTGATAATGCACGGGATACGGCATCCACGACCGCTATGGAGCCATGCGTGTGCAGCTCAACAACATCTTCTCCGGTAAAACTCTTTCCTTGAGCGAATACCAGAACCAAGGCTTCATCCAGAATCTTTCCGTTCCAGACTAAAGGCAGCAGTTTTCGCTTCCTTGGAAGTTTACATAGGCGTTCACAAATTCTCAACGCGTCGGAACCTGATACGCGAATAACAGATACGCCCGCTTTGCCACGGGCGGATGCCAGTGCAAAAATTGTATCCAACCTTATTCTCTATGTATTCATGGAATCAAAAAACTCTGAATTTGTTTTTGTTTGTTTCATTTTTCCAAGCAGGAATTCGATTGCATCCGTTGTACCCATAGGGTTTAGAATTCGGCGTAAAACAAAGGATTTTTGCAGGTGTATTTTATTTACCAGAAGGTCTTCTTTACGTGTACCGGATTTGAGAATGTCAATGGCAGGATAAATTCGTTTATCTGCAACTTTTCGGTCAAGTACAATTTCAGAATTGCCGGTACCCTTAAATTCTTCAAAGATTACCTCATCCATTCTGCTACCGGTTTCAATCAGCGCAGTTGCAATAATAGTGAGCGAACCGCCTTCCTCTATATTTCGGGCCGCACCGAAGAAACGTTTTGGGCGTTGCAGAGCGTTTGCATCCACACCACCTGTCAGAACCTTACCAGAAGATGGAACAACTGTATTAAAAGCGCGGCCAAGGCGAGTTATGGAATCCAGTAGAATAACCACATCACGTTTGTGTTCTACCAGGCGTTTGGCTTTTTCAATTACCATTTCTGAAACCGCAACATGACGTATAGCAGGCTCATCAAAAGTTGAGGAAATCACCTCTCCTTTTACAGATCTCTGCATATCTGTGACCTCTTCCGGTCTTTCGTCGATAAGCAATACGATCAGATAACATTCCGGGTGGTTCTGCTCAATGCTGGTTGCGATATTTTGAAGTATTATTGTCTTGCCTGTTCGCGGAGGTGCCACAATTAAGGATCTCTGGCCCTTTCCGACAGGAGCGACCAGATCAATCACGCGTGCCGATTTGTCTTTTATCGTCGGATCCTCAATTTCCATCTTCAGTCGCTCTTTCGGATAAAGCGGTGTCAGGTTATCAAAATTAATTTTGTGCTTGACGTCTTTCGGCTCACTGAAATTAATCAACGTAACCTTTACCATACAGAAGTAGCGTTCCCTGTCCCCAGGGGCTGAAATAACGCCCTCGACGGTATCGCCAGTCCGTAAACTGTGGCGGCGAATCATTTCAGGGGAAACATAGATATCCTCCGGACCTGGCAGATAGTTCGCTTCCAGGCTGCGCAGAAATCCAAAACCGTCTTGCATGATTTCCAGAACGCCGTCCCCGGATATCTCTTCCCCTTCTTTCGCTATCTCCTTGAGAATCGCGAACATCATATTTCCTTTCCGCATTGTGGATGCGTTCTCAATTTCCAAAACTTCTGCCTTCCTCAGAAGTTTTGCCGGAGACATAGTTTTCAGTTCGGCCAAAGAGGCTTTTTCATTTTTCATGAAATACCGCGCCCTTTGCAGAGCGCTCCCTAGATCAGAGTTCAGAGTGTACGCCACGAATCGGCTTGGGTAGCCAGGCTATTTACGGCTGCCTAAGCAACATAGACACATAGGTCAATAAAAAAAATTGGGATCAGTCCCCATTCGATTCCTATGTGCCAGTCTAAATTCATGGTTGGGAAAATACAAAATTGGCTAGGTCTAATCTGTTCCGGATGACAGAGACGAGATGCCCCGGCTACCTGTGGCCCGCACAAGACGTCATACAATCGTTGGAAACAGTGGAAGGGCGTCTTCGCACGAATGATGGCCGTCCTCGCCGCTGCGCACGCCGAGAACGAAACCGTGATGTTCGAGATGCGCCCTGCCTCAAGGTTCATCGGACGGAAAATGACCGGCGTGGTCGCCTGATCATGTTCAGAGATATCCAGGGATCAGCGGCGCGATGCCACCAGATACAACAGATGCCCCAAGGGCTTCCTGTCAGCAATTACTCTCGTAGCGCCCATCATCTATTGGATATGAGTCATGAACCTAGTTTACCATAGATAATCTTAAAATAATGATAGAAAAATTGTTTATGATGTTGAAAATATGATTTCTGTGGATATGTAATTTATAAACACTTGTGTGTCGTTTTTTATATTCTTTTAAATTCTGTGTAAAACCAGATAAGGTACAATGTATAATTTGTAAAATATCTAATATATTCAGTATGTTAAAAGATTTTCATCTGTGGGATAAATTATTTGTATTTATATATGATTCTGTGTATTTTCTTGTTTATGTGTATTATGAAGTTATTCAAATTCACATGGGAGAAATGCGCTGGTTGCAATGTCATAATGATGATAAGCCTCTTCATAGGCCGGACGTTCTGTGAATAAACAGCTGTGATATCTATCTTATCCACAGTCTGCCAACATTTTGGGAAAGATCGATGAAAGACACATATTCTCGCTTTCTGACTGGAAGCATGAAGAAAAATATGCCAAAGGCAGGGGTGATCGGATGGCCGGTAAAGCATTCAAAATCGCCGATTATCTACCGTTACTGGCTGGAAAAAAATAATATCCGAGGTCACTATACAGATATTGAGATCTCACCGGACGACTTCCAAAAATGTATTTTTCAGCTTGCGGATGATGGATTTGTGGGTGTGAATGTAACGATACCGTATAAAGAATCTGCCATTGCCATGGCTGATAAAAAAACAAGTCGGGCTTCCAGTATTGGCGCGGCGAATATGCTGATATTCCGGGGCGGCGGAATCATTGCCGAAAATACGGATGCGGAAGGTTTTATTAGAAACCTTCGAGCAAGTGCGCCTGACTGGAATCCTGCAAGAGGCATGGTATTGGTTTTGGGTGCAGGGGGTGCCGCTCGGGCCATCATTTATGCCCTTGTGGAATCCGGTGCATCACAAATTTTTATCGCTAACAGAACGCAGTTCCGTGCGAAAAATCTGGCGGCGGAATTTCAATTATCCTTGATATCCTGGGATGATATTAACCAGGCTACGGCAGAGGCATCTATGGTTGTAAACACCACGTCTCTTGGCATGGCGGGTCAGCCACCGTTGGATATCGAACTGAATTGCCCGTCCGATGCTTTGGTAACAGATATTGTTTACACCCCGGTTGAAACGCCGCTGCTAGCCCAGGCCAAGGCAAAGGGTCTGGCCACTGTTGATGGATTAGGCATGCTGTTGCATCAGGCTGTTCCTGGATTTGAAGCATGGTTCGGCACACGACCGGCGGTGACGCCTGCGTTGCGCGAAAAGGTATTGTCAGCATGACTTTTATCCTGGGTTTGACCGGATCTATCGGGATGGGTAAATCCACAACGGCACAGATGTTTGCGGCTGCTGGAATCCCCGTTTGGGATGCAGATGCGACTGTCCACCTGCTGTATCAAAATAATACAAGGCTGATTACGGAAATAGATGCTCTTGTCCCTGGTGCGGCAAAGTCCGGCGGTATAGACCGCTCACTTCTGAAATCAGCCATTGCCAGGGACAAGAGACTGCTTGACCAGATTGAGCGTCTTTTAGCTCCGGAATTACATATAAACCGAGTGGCATTTGTCAAACAGGTGACGGCTGATATCGCATTAATCGATCACCCGTTACTGTTTGAATCCGGCACCGATACGGCTTGCAATGCAGTTCTTTTGGTTAGTACGGATGCCGCGACTCAACGCGAGCGAGTATTGGCCCGCGATACGATATCCGAAGAAATGCTGGAAACTATCTTATGCAAACAAACGTCAGATGCGGAAAAACGGGCGCGGGCAGATTTTATAATCCGGACAACAACCTTGCAGATTGCCCGAAAAGGCGTACACAAGATTATCAGGGCAATCAGGAGCAGACAGTTTGCGTGAAATCGTGATGGATACAGAAACTACCGGTCTTGATCCCATGACCGGTCACCGTGTCGTAGAAATAGGCGCGGTAGAACTGCTGAACCATCTTCCCACGGGATATGTCTATCACCAGTATATCAACCCTGAACGCGATATGCCCCGAGGAGCGTTTGACATACATGGCCTTTCAGAAGAGTTCCTGTCAGATAAACCGGTGTTCAAGGCTGTTGCGCAGGATTTTCTCGATTTTGTCGGTGATGCAAAACTTGTGATCCACAACGCGGATTTTGATATGAAATTCCTGAATACAGAGCTGGTCCGGGCCAATCTGGAACGTTTACCGATGGATCAGGTTATTGATACGCTGGATATTGCGCGGTGGCAGTTTCCGGGTGCTCAGAACTCTCTTGATGCCCTTTGCCGTCGGTTCAATATCGATAACTCCGGTCGAACAAGGCATGGTGCGTTGCTTGACAGTGAAATTCTCGCAGAAGTATATCTCGAACTTTGTGGCGGTCGTCAGCCGGACTTTGTGCTGAATGTTATGGCCGGACGCGATATTGCACAAGTTGATATGAGCGGCTGGACACCACCTCCACGTCCAAAACCGCTACCGCCCCGCCTTTCAGAAGATGAAAAAGCGGCACATAAGGCTTTTGTGGAAGGGCTGGGTGACAATCCTGTGTGGTACCGCAGTTAATGGATTTAGGACAGGTTATCAGGTTTGTGCCGTGCCGGTTTTTGATTTCTTGCGGCGTGCCAATTCGTTTCGGTACAGGGCCAGAAAATCTATATTTTCGATATTAATCGGCGGATAGCCCCCATCTGCTGTCATGTTCCGTGCGATCTGGCGGACGAACGGGAACAACATGCGTGGGCATTCGATCATCAGGAAGGGATGCATCTGCTCTTCCGGGACGTTTTCGATCTGGAAATCACCAGCGTAATCAACCTCCAGCAAGAAGACCTGTTGTTCACTCGATTTCGCGTCGACGGTCAGTTTTAGTGCAACCACATAGGCATTTTCGCCCTTGCGATTTGCATCGAGATTGACCTGCACCTGAACTTCCGGCGTAAGCTTTCCGCCAAGACCTTTCAGTGCTGCCACGTTTTCGAAGCTGAGGTCACGGATATACTGATTTACCAGCTTCATCGAGACGGGCTTCTGCCTGGCTGGTGCTGTGTCGTTGTTTCTTTCTGCCATGTGCTTTCCTCAGTTGTCTTAAACTTGGCCGAATCCTAACAGCCGAAAGCCCGATACACAAGATTGCGTCGGCCAGTGAAACCGCCTGCATAGGTGAAAAGCGCGCTCTCTATGATCGGGACGGTGCTGAAAACCGGCAGAAACGATGGCAGCATCGACGCTTTTCCCTTGATACGCAGTGGACGTGACCCAGTCTATGATCTAAATATACGGCTTGAAAAGTCGGTTTCAAAACCCTGCGACACATAAAATTCCGGAAGGACATCATGACACCAACAGTAATCCAGCTTTTTGTTCTTGCGGGTATCGCGGTATTTTTGATACTAAGACTGCGCAATACGCTTGGAACCCGTGAAGGATATGAACGTCCCGCAGACCAAAAAAGGTTAGACTGCGGCCCCCCTGCACGAGATTTTGAGGTGATCGGAGACGAATCGGGCCAGGATATCGCAGACCACGTGGACCAGGATAGTGCTGCAGGCAAAGCCTTGGCTGAAATGAAGCGGGCTGAGCCCGGTTTCAGCGTGAATGGGTTTTTGTCCGGATCCCGTCAGGCCTATGAAATAATTCTGATGGCCTTCGAAAGCGGTGATCTGGAAACTCTTGGAAAATTCCTGTCCCGCGACGTCTTTGACATATTTGCAGAGGTGGTTGATGAACGGCAGGGCCAAGGCCTGACAATCAATACCACGTTTGAAGGCATTCGGGAACTGACCCTGAAAGATGCCACGTATGACAAGGCCAGCAAGGAGGCTGAGATCACAATCAGGTTTGTCTGCGAGCTCACCAGCGTGGTGAAGAATGCTGACGGTGAAGTGGTCGAAGGTGATTCGATGAAATCAAAGAGACAGACAGATATCTGGACTTTTGTACGCGTCATGGGCAGCGATGATCCTAACTGGAAACTGGTGGCCACTGGTGCATAGGAGAAGCCGTGATACGCAAACCCCGTTCCCTGACAGCCGAAGAACGGGCCTTATGGGATAAGGTCATCCGTCGGATGGACCGGGTGGAACGGGCGGCGACAGTTGCTCCACGAGCGAATCCAACAGGGAAACCAGACCCGAAACCGGATATGAATCCCTTCATAACGGGGTCGAAGGCTGAACCGAAATTGATGGACCCTACCCCACCGGGTTTTGTTAATCGGCCTTCTGTACCTTACCCTGGTATGGACCGGCGCAACTTTAGGCGGCTGGTGAAGAATCGGTTTGAAATTGACGGGATACTGGACCTGCACGGCCTGACGGCAGATCAGGCACAACAGCGGCTCGGCAGGTTTGTACTCAACGCTCATGCGACCGGGTATCGGCTTATACTGGTCATCACAGGCAAAGGGCAACGAACGCGCACGGATGAATTCGGTCGCCCGCGCCGCGGCGTCCTGAAGGCTGGTGTGCCGGAATGGCTGAGGTCCGGTGCATTATCCGGGCTGATTTTGCATGTGACGCAAGCCCATCCGAAACACGGCGGCGACGGTGCATTCTACGTCTGCCTGCGGCGGCGGCGATAGGTGAATCGCGTCCCGGAATTGATCCGGTGCGCGGGATTTCGTGCTCAATCCTTCTGCAATATCCGCTGGCCCAGCAGTTCCGCAATCTGTACAGCATTCAGTGCCGCGCCCTTGCGCAGGTTATCCGAAACGCACCAGAGGTTCAGACCGTTGTCAATCGTCGAGTCCTGCCGGATACGACTGATGAAGGTGGAAAAGTCGCCGACGCATTCCTTCGGCGTGATGTAGCCGCCGGGTTCGCGTTTATCCACCACCATAATGCCGGGCGATTCTCGCAGAATATCGCGGGCTTCATCTTCGTCCAGGAAGTCTTCGGTTTCAATGTTCACGGCTTCCGAGTGGCCTACAAATACCGGTACGCGTACGCATGTCGCCGTAACCCTGATCGACGGATCGATGATCTTTTTGATTTCCGCCACCATCTTCCATTCTTCCCTGGTAGACCCGTCTTCTAGGAAGACGTCAATGTGCGGGATTACATTGAAGGCGATTTCTTTCTGAAACGTCTTTGGCGGAACTTCGGATATCGGGTTGTAAACAGCCCTGGTCTGGTTCCAAAGCTCATCCATGCCTGCTTTGCCAGCCCCGGAAACGGACTGATAAGTAGATACAACCACACGCCTGATCTTTGCCCGATCATGTAGCGGTTTCAGTGCAACGGCCATTTGGGCTGTTGAACAGTTCGGGTTGGCGATGATCCTGTGCTTTGTCGCATCACTGATCGTACCCGGGTTGCATTCCGGCACAATCAGCGGGATATCCGCATCATAGCGATAAAGAGACGAGTTATCTATAACGTAGCACCCGGCCCGGGCAGCTTTGGGGGCGTAAATACCGGTCGCATCCGATCCGATCGCAAACAGCGCGATATCCCAGCCGGTAAAATCAAAAGTGTCCATATCCCGGGCTTTCAGGGTAGTATCGCCAAAACTGCATTCGGTGCCAATTGACCGGCGCGACGCCAGTGCGGCAATTTCATCTATCGGAAACTGCCGTTCCGACAGGATGTTCAGCATTTCGCGGCCCACGTTTCCTGTGCTTCCTGCGACGATAACACGGTAACCCATTGTCGTATCTCCCCGGGGGACAAGTCTCTGGACGCTGGCCGATTAGCGGAATTTGCCCATATATGAAACAGCTTTTTGGCTGATAGCCTGCTCCGGACCGATAGTGTGCGGGTCTCTCTTGCAGGGATGTCACGCATGCTTCACCATAGCAAAAACGATCCCGTTCCCCTGCAGGAGTACGCCTTGGTACCCCCGGCCCTGACCAATCCGGATATGGTAATTTCAAATCCCGGCACCACGCTGGAATTTCCTGACAATCGCCTGCTGATTGAACTCTGCGGGGGATTTGACGCCCATCTGGCAGCTATTGAAACGGCGTTGCACGTTCAGATTGTGCGGCGCGGTAACAAACTGGCTGTGCTCGGCACGGCAGATAAATCAGCGCGTGCGTCGGAGGCCCTGCAAGTGCTTTATAGGCGTTTGGAACAGGGGCGCACTGTTGAACCGGGCGACGTCGCCGCAACCATTCGCATGGGTCAGACGGACCAGGACACAAGTACCCGGGCCAGTGATCAGAAAGAGATGTTTCCGGCTGGCGATGTTGAAATTCGTACCCGCAAAAAAACGGTTGAGCCACGGACCAGAGCCCAGAAACAATACGTTGGACAGCTTTTCGGAAAGGAACTGGTCTTTGGTCTTGGTCCGGCCGGAACCGGGAAAACATACCTTGCCGTGGCGGTGGGCGTATCGATGTTTATTGAAGGGCATGTGGACCGGATATTGCTGTCCCGTCCTGCCGTGGCGGCGGGCGAACGGCTCGGCTTTCTTCCGGGTGACATGAAAGATAAAGTCGACCCCTACATGCAGCCGCTCTATGATGCGCTGCACGATTTTTTTCCTGTCAAACAGGTGACCAGGCTCATCGAGGAAAAACAGATTGAAATTGCCCCGCTCGCCTTTATGCGTGGCAGAACCCTGTCGAACGCTTTCATTGTGCTGGATGAAGCGCAGAATGCGACGGCCATGCAGATGAAGATGCTGCTGACCCGAATGGGAGA
Organism: Paracoccaceae bacterium; assembly: GCA_014323795.1. Taxonomy (GTDB): domain Bacteria; phylum Pseudomonadota; class Alphaproteobacteria; order Rhodobacterales; family Rhodobacteraceae; genus Amylibacter. Next base: position 214,394 of record JACONK010000037.1, read on the forward strand.
GGGCAGCCATATGGCAATAACTGGTGACAGAAGTCAAACCGACCTGCCCCGTGGTGTGCCTGGCGGCCTGACGGAGGCGGAAGAAATCCTGCGCGGTGTGGAAGGTGTCGGCTTCACGACTTTTGGTGCCGCTGATGTCGTGCGCCACCCGATGGTGGCACGCATCATCAGGGCCTATGATGCCCACCATGCAAGGTCGCGGAATGATTGATCGCCGCCATGCCGGAAAAGATCGATATCCTTATCAAAGACGACCGTTGGCAAGAGGTCGGGCTGAAAAACCTTTGCTGCAATGCGTTTGCCGCTGTTTTTAAAAATCAGAAAATATCCGGCAAAGGGTACTCATTATCCGTTCTCGCCTGTGATGACGCAAAGGTAGCGCGCCTGAATGAAGAATTCTGCAGAAAGCCAAATCCCACAAATGTGCTCAGCTGGCCTGAATATGATCTGGCGGCCTTCCTGGATGGCGGCCTTCCGGATACACTTCCACCGCCTGCGGGACTTGAAGACAGTATCGGAGATATTGCGATAGCTTTTGAAACCTGTGTGCGGGAAGCCGCCGATAATGGGGTCAGTCTGGCTGATCATACAACCCGCCTTATGGTACACGCTGCATTGCACCTGTTGGGTTTCGACCACAAACGCGACGGCGATGCAGCACTGATGGAAGGTTTGGAAACAAAGATACTTGCCACATTAGGGGTCAAAGACCCATATTGCTGACAGATGCGCGTTTTTGCGCCTCTTTTTGGTAAAGGAGCCATGGGCGATAACGCGGACCCGCCCTCTGGTGCAGCACTGGCTGCACAGGGGGGTGAATCATCACAGGGCGGTTTTTTGACACGCCTCTTTTCCGGCGCAAAACCGGCGGCGGACAATCCGGAAAATCAGCGGAATAGTCACCTGCCGACAGGTGACCTGCGAAATCTGATCAGCCTGCGGGTGGAAGATGTAGCTGTGCCAAGGGCGGCTATCACGGCGGTGGCAATTGATGCCGACCTGAAAAAACTGATCGACGTGTTTAAGGAATCAGGTTATTCCAGGCTGCCGGTTTATAAGGAAAACCTCGACAATCCTGTCGGTTTTGTACACCTGAAGGATCTGGCCCTGAAATACGGATTCACCAGCTCTCGTTTGGAATTTTCAATGGAAGGCATGTTGCGGTCTCTGCTTTATGCACCGCCTTCCATGACTATCGGCGTCCTTCTGCAAAAGATGCAGGGGGACCGTGTCCATATGGCACTGGTCATAGACGAATTCGGCGGGGTGGACGGGCTTTTAACTATCGAAGATCTTGTCGAGACAGTGGTCGGAAAGATCACTGACGAACACGACACAGAAGAAGGTGCGTTATTTGTGGAAGAACAGCCGGGCATCTATGTTGCTCAGGCCCGGGCCAATTTGGCGGAGTTCGAGGCAGCCCTCGATATGGGACGTCTCGCCGAAGATGAAGATGAGGAAATAGACACCCTGGGCGGCCTGCTTTTCATGATGCTGGGCCGTGTTCCTGCAAAGGGGGAAGTCATTCGCCACCCTGCCGGTGTCGAATTCCATATCCTTGACGCAGATCCGCGTCGTATCAAACGGATGCGCATTGTTCGTTCCCCGGAAAACGGCTGACCTGTCGCCTTGGCACCGGATAATGATCGCTGTGTCTTGCGGTTTTGGCCTGGCAGCAGGCGCGGCACCGTTTTCCATGGTCTGGTTTCTGTTTGTCGCGGTTCCGGTGCTGGGATGGATGCTGTTGTCCTGCCAAACCGCCCGCCAGGGATTTGGCATCGGATGGTGGGCCGGACTGGCCTATTTCGGCGGCTCAATGTACTGGATTATTGAGCCGTTTTTTATAGATACTGCCCGTCATGCCTGGATGGCGCCTTTCGCGCTGATTCTCGTGGCGACGGGAATGACGCTTTTCTGGGGTGCGGCCTTCGCGCTGGCAGCGCGGTTCATAGGGTGGCCGCGTATTGTCGCAATGATTTTCTTTTGGGTCGTTGCAGAATACGCACGGTCTTTCATTCTCACTGGCTTCCCATGGGGGATGCTCGCCTACGGCTGGTCAGAAACCCCGGTTTTCCAGACGCTGTCATGGGCGGGGCCCCATGGGCTGACAGCTTTGACCCTGTCGATTGCGTGTTTGCCGATTGTGATGAACCGCGGCGGCGGTGCGGCGGTGCTGGTTTGCGTCGCCGGCCTTTGGGGGCTGGGAACCCTGCGCATGTCCCCCGCGGTTCCAACGGAAACGGTTGTCCGTCTGGTCCAGCCGAATGCGCCGCAGCATCTGAAATGGAATCCCGGCTGGATTCAGAAGTTTTATGATCGTGCGGTTGCTTACACGGCAGCTGAGGCACCGCCTACGATTGTTGTGTGGCCTGAAACCTCTTTTCCCTTCATGTGGGATGATTCCCCGGGAATGCAGGCGCAAATAATCGCTTCTGCAAGGGGTGCGCACATCATACTGGGTCACAGAAAGCATGAAGGTGACCGGGTAAAAAACAGCCTGCTGCATTTGGACGGGGAAGGACGGATTGCGGACGATTACGACAAACATCACCTTGTGCCGTTCGGTGAATATATTCCGCTTGGCGAACTGGCCGCTGAATTTGAGCTTTACGGCCTGGCCGCAAATGATCGCCTGGGGTTTGCTGCCGGGCCGGGACCAAGGCTTATCTCCGTTGAAGGTGTACCGGACTATATCCCCCTGATCTGTTATGAGGCGATTTTTCCGGCCTACTCCCGGTTCGGCGGGTTACGTCCGCAGTGGTTGCTCCATATAACAAACGATGCCTGGTTTGGTAACTTCGCCGGCCCCTATCAGCATCTGGTTCAGGCCCGTGCCCGTGCGATTGAACAGGGCCTGCCGCTGGCACGGGCAGCAAACACCGGGATATCCGCCATGATTGATCCGTTTGGACGCATACAAAAACACGCGGCCCTGGGCACCGGGGGATTTGTTGATGCCGCGCTGCCACAGGCACTGCCGCCAACACCATACAGCAGGTTTGGCGATTTTCCGTTATTTGCTGTCTTGGCGGCAATGTTTGCCTTTCTTTTACTGCATCGCCAGTTCTTGTGCCAAGAAAGGCGTTGACCTGGGCAAGATCGGCCCTTAAACGGGGCCGGACAGCTGCCACAACGGCTTCCTGACGTGGCGCGAAACAGCTAACGGAGCACTTTCCATGGCCCGCAAATGCTACCTTTTTACATCAGAATCCGTTTCTGAAGGACACCCGGATAAAGTCTGCGACCGCATATCGGACGCAGTGCTTGATGCCTTCCTCTGCCAGGAAGACATGGCCCGCGTGGCCTGTGAAACCTTTGTCACCAAGGATCGTGTGATAATCGGCGGCGAAGTTGGTCTGTCGTCGGATACAAAAACCAAAAAAACTATCGCTTCTGTTGATGAAATCGCCCGCACTTGCGTACGCGCAATTGGTTACGAGCAGGACGGTTTCCACTGGAAAACGATGGAGGTTCAAAACTACCTTCATAAACAATCGGCCCATATCGCGCAGGGTGTGGATCGGAACGGTGCCGGTGACCAAGGCATTATGTTCGGGTATGCCGTAAACGAAACACCGGAGCTTATGCCGGCCCCCATCCAGTATTCCCACGATATTCTGCGCAATCTGGCAGACGCCCGCCATGCAGGGCATACCCCGCAGCTCGGCCCGGATGCGAAATCCCAGCTAACCGTGAAATATGTTGACGGAAAGCCGGTCGGTGTGAAGTCCGTCGTTTTATCGACCCAGCACCTTGATGACAGGATGACTTCCGATGACGTTCGTGCGGTTGTGGATCCCTATATCCGCAATACCCTGCCCGACGGCTGGATCAGTAACGCCACGGAATGGCATATAAACCCGACTGGCAGATTCGTGATCGGGGGCCCCGCCGGGGATGCCGGACTGACCGGTCGGAAAATCGTCGTGGATACGTATGGCGGTGCGGCACCCCACGGCGGCGGTGCATTTTCGGGCAAAGATCCCACAAAGGTGGACCGGTCCGCCGCCTATGCCGCCCGCTATCTTGCAAAAAACATTGTGGCCTCCGGGATGGCTGAACGCTGCACAATCCAGCTCAGTTACGCCATCGGCGTCGCCAGGCCACTGTCGGTTTACGCGGATACCCACGGCACCGGAAAGGTCGAATCCGCCGCCATTGAAAACGCTGTCGGCAAGGTTATGGATTTGACGCCCTGCGGCATCATCGAAAAGCTGGGCCTGCGTAGGCCGATGTACCAGCGCACGGCAGCCTACGGTCACTTTGGCCGCAAGCCTGACGCTGACGGTGGTTTCAGCTGGGAACAGACAGATCTGGCAGCGGTGCTTAAAAACTCTGTCTAGGCTTTTTGGAATGCGGTGTGCAGCCTGGCTGTCGGGACAGGGGAACCAGACATCGCCGCCACAAACACCCCCCAAACATGTCTGAACTAGCCGGAATAATATGGCCTTGGCACCCTTTCTGTAACCGCATGAAACGCGGAACATCCGGCCCGCCCGGTGCCGCACGGGATATGATAAACCTTTTTTGCTATTTTGATTGAGCGGCCGTTTTGTAGCGTGGAAATACCTGTTTCAATTGGCAATCTGTACGGCCCATGCCCGCGGCCCGTGTGGTTGCCGGCAATGCCGGTTCGATGCACAGGTTCCCGCAAGGCGTTGCACGGGCCGGGTTTCCACGGACTGCTGAACCGGCAGGCTTTGGCCCGACTGGTTATCCGCACGATATGAAGAGCCGTCAGCCTGCGGCTGGATGCCGATGCGACAATGGGCTAACAGAATGTCATAATCAGAAAGGTTTGCAAGATGTTCGGCCCCGCTGCGCCTATACCCATGACAGCCCGAAAATCGCCGCCCTTGAAAGGGGTGGCACGGGTGCCGGGTGACAAATCCGTTTCCCACCGTTCCTTGATCCTTGGCGCGCTCGCCGTTGGGGAGACGCGGATCTCCGGCCTTTTGGAAGGGCGGGATGTGCTGAATACCGCAGAAGCCATGGCGGCCTTTGGTGCCGATGTGGTGCAACACGGTGACGGGGAATGGTCAGTGCATGGTGTCGGTACAGGCGGATTTGCGGAACCGGAGGATGTAATCAATTGCGGCAACGCCGGTACCGGGGTGCGGCTGATCATGGGTGCCATGGCGACATCGCCTGTTGTGGCCACGTTCACAGGTGATGCATCGCTAAGGTCGCGACCTATGGCGCGGATTACAGGTCCGTTGGCACTGTTCGGCGCACAGTCTTTTGGCCGATCCGGCGGTCGCCTTCCGCTTACTGTCGTTGGCGCTGACAATCCCTTATCCGTGCGTTATGTATCACCCCATGCCAGTGCCCAAATAAAATCCGCCGTCCTCTTTGCCGGGCTGAATGCCCCGGGCGAAACAATTCTGGTTGAAGAGACAAAGACGCGCGATCATTCCGAACGCATGATGAAAAGTTTTGGTGCCCGGATCGAGACCCGCGAAACACCCGAAGGGTTTGCCGTTCACCTGCAGGGCCAGCCCGAGCTGAAACCCCGCAACATCACTGTTCCGCGCGATCCCTCTTCCGCCGCGTTTCCCGTCTGTGCGGCATTGATTATTGAAGGGTCGGATATTATTATTCCCGGCATCGGGCTAAACCCGACCCGCGCCGGGCTTTTCATCACGCTGCGCGAAATGGGGGCTGACCTGACCTGCGAAAATGAACGCGAAGAAAGCGGCGAACCTGTCGCCGACCTGCACGTCCGGTCATCAGGCCTGACGGGGATTGAGGTTCCGCCGGACCGGGTGGCCTCGATGATCGACGAATATCCGATACTGTCCGTGGTTGCCTCTTTCGCCAGCGGGAAAACCATCATGCGCGGCATCAGGGAACTGCGCGTAAAGGAAAGCGACCGGATTGATGCCATGGCCCGCGGGCTGGAAGCGAACGGCGTAAGGGTCACGGAAGGCGAGGATTATCTTATCGTTCATGGCCACGATGGCCGTGTACCTGGCGGCGGTACTGCCAAAACCCGCCTTGATCATCGCATCGCCATGTCATTTCTGTGCCTGGGTTGTGCAGCGGACAAGCCGGTTTCAATCGATGATGGGGGTGCTATTGCAACGTCTTTCCCGATTTTTGAACGTTTGATGACAGATCTCGGCGCACAAATCACACGGACAAATGCATGACTTTTATTGTGGCTATCGATGGCCCTGCCGCTGGCGGCAAAGGCACGATTGCGCGGGCTGTGGCGTCCCGTTTTGGTTTTGCCTATCTGGATACCGGGCTGCTTTACCGTGCCGTTGGCCGCCGGGCCCTGGCAGAACTGGGCCCCGCGCTTGAAGGTGAATCGGAACTTGTGCGCATCGCGTCCGCAATTACAGAGCCGGATATACACCGTGATGATTTGCGCACGGCGGCTGTTGCCCAGGCCGCTGGCCGCGTGGCGACGGTGACCGGTGTAAGGGATGCGTTGGTGACGTTTCAAAGGAGATTTGCAGGCCAACAGTGCGGTGCCATTCTGGATGGCAGGGATATCGGCACAGTCATTTGCCCTGATGCGGATGTGAAACTGTTTATCACTGCCGATCCGGAAGTTCGCGCCGAACGGCGATTTCAGGAATTGGCAGGGCGGGGCGAAGCTACGGATTTCAAAACAGTGCTGGGCGATCTCATCAGGCGGGATACCATGGATGCGGAACGGGATGCGGCACCAATGCGCCCGGCTGACGATGCCATCGTGATTGATACCTCTGACCTGTCCATTAAGGAGGCCGTCGCCACTGTAATCGCGCAGATAGAAAAGCAATAAAAAGATCGCTTTTGCAATTTGTTTTCGGGGACCGTGTGCCTGTTCGAAATAGCGGGAAATTACAAAATCGGGGGTTTGCCAAAAGGACGCTGATTTTTGCCCGCGCTCCGTGACTCGTGCGCATCCAGGCGCAAGGCCCTGATCCTGTTTTTGGGTCAGCCGGGGAGTTCCGCGCCGCTTTCGACCGGGGTGTGGCGCGTATCCCCTTGTTTTTCAACCTGGTCTTCAGGCCGCCCTTGTTCCGCCACAATCAGGCGACCGCCCCCCCCCCCCGGAAGAGCAGCCTATACAGGATTTCGGGTGGCGATGGTCGCCACGTGAAATCAGAGGAAAATACCAATGTCCAAAAACATCAAACTGACCGGGGGCCCCGGCAACGACCGTCCTTATGGCTGGGCTGGTGACGACACGCTGTTGGGTGGTGCCCACGGCGACCGTCTTTATGGCGGCGCGGGCAACGGCACGCTGGACGGCGGGACGGGCGACGACCTGCTTGTGGGCGGGCGCGGGGCCGACGCTGGGCGGCCGGGCCGCCGCCATTCCACCCCTCCTGCTTGTGGGCGGGCGCGGGGCCGACAGTTTCGTGTTCAGACCCGGTGACGGCCATGACCGCATACGCGGCTTTGACCCGGAGCGCGACAAGATCGTCTTTGGAGATTTAATCGTAACAGAGGCCGACCTGCCGGAGGTGTTCCGTATTCTGACAGGGAGCGCGGACGGCGCGGAACCACTGGTGTATGACGGCCCTCGCGGCGTCACAATCCATTATGGCCACGCCCTGAAGGATTTTCTGGACGCAAAATCCTCGCCTGAAAACCAAAATTCTCTACTTGAATATGGTGACCCCAGCGGCGACAAGGTGATTCTGCTCGGCCTGACAGCCGCCGATCTCACGCTGGACATGTTTGCCGCATAGCCTGACAGGATGACGGAACGGACTGCCCCCGCCATACAGGGCAGACCCGGCGGGGGCGGCTATCTATCCATGGTCGCCCCCGCGCCGTGCCGGGCACACGCACAGACGGCCTGCTGGTGACACAATGCCGAACGCTGGAACTGTGGAACCCGGCGATGACCGGGATCATGCCGGGCCCTGAGCAGAGAATAGGGCGCGAGATGTGGCGCATGGCAGGCACCAGGGGGATATGCGGGCCGGGCGGGATGACGGCCCCCGCAAATGCGGCTGCGCAGGCCACTATCCGGACCGCACCGGGGGGGAAATGATGCCCGGATCCCGGAAAACAGCCCACAGGGCAACGCAGGCCCCTGTTCGGTAGTCCGGGAGAGGCCCATGAAAGGCCCGGATCGCGCTGAATAATGAGTTCCGAAGCCCTGTCCGGCGATTCCTGACGGATACATCTCCGGCCCGGTTTTCAGATGCCGCCTTGTCGACGAAACCTTGCCTTGCACTTCGGCTGCTGACACGATTTATGCCGGTTATTCGGAGTACGTGGGGTACAGGACCGGTGATATTGCAGGTGCGGGTGATGTGATACGCTGCACGGCTGTGGCGGGCACACCAGTGTGGCGGCACGCGGCTTGCCGCGGGACTTGGGAAAAAGGGTTTCAGGACGCGCCATCCGCCTATCTGTCAGCCGGCACAGACCAGGCATGGTCACCGCATGTTTTTCCAATCCATGAAACACGCTGGCACCGCAAAAATCAACCGCAGTCATGCAGTGAACTCAGCCTCGATACACGGACATAAAAATCGTCCGACAGCTCCGGCGGGCAGGCGGCCTCAAGTTGGAAAGAACATGTCAAGATTGCCCTGACATGGGTCAAACGGGATAAACTGACAGAAGCCGGATTTATCTTCGCCGAAACCGAAATCGATCTGGCGTGGCCGGGGCGGAAAGCCTTTCGGCTTTGAACTGACCGGAAACGTGGCTGAAGGCACAGGCGGCAGGGGACAATTGCGGAAGTTTCCCGTTCCTGAAACAGGCAAACCGCAATCAGCCTGTTTCGCAAACGGAACCGGATGTTTTCTGTCTTGACTTTGCCTTGCCCGCGCAATAGGTGTATGCAATAGTATACAATTGATTCTGCGCCTTGGACCGGATACGTTGCAGGGTGCCCGCCATGAATCCTGCCCGTCCAAGGAGGCCCGCCATGACTGTAACCGTCGGACAAGACAGCACCAACACCCGCACCACACTCACTGTCGGGGATCGGTCAATAGACTATTATTCAATCCCCGCCGCTGAGGCGGCAGGCCTGGGCCCCTTCGAGAACCTTCCCGCAAGCCTTAAGGTTGTGCTTGAAAACCTGCTGCGGTTCGAAGATGGCGGGCGTACCGTGTCTGCGGATGATATAAGGGCCTTTGCCGAATGGGGGCAGAACGGGGGCAGAAATCCGCGCGAAATCGCCTATCGCCCCGCCCGTGTGCTGATGCAGGATTTTACTGGCGTACCCGCTGTTGTTGATCTTGCTGCCATGCGTGACGGGATCATGGCACTTGGCGGTGATCCGCAAAAGATCAACCCGCTTACCCCGGTGGATTTGGTGATCGATCATTCCGTCATGATTGATGAATTTGGTAGCCCGCGTGCGTTTCGGGTGAATGTGGACCGGGAATACGAACGGAATATGGAACGTTATACCTTCCTCAAATGGGGTCAGTCCGCGTTTAAAAACTTTCGCGTGGTGCCGCCCGGCACGGGTATTTGTCATCAGGTAAACCTTGAATACCTGTCCCGGACAATCTGGATGGATCAGGATCAGAACGGCACCGTAATCGCTTACCCGGATACCCTGGTGGGCACCGACAGCCATACGACGATGGTCAACGGTGCTGCCGTGCTCGGCTGGGGTGTCGGCGGGATAGAGGCAGAGGCGGCCATGCTCGGCCAGCCGATTTCCATGCTGATACCGGAGGTGATCGGCTTTGAACTGACCGGAAAAATGGTTGAAGGCACAACCGGCACAGACCTCGTTCTCAAGGTGGTGAAACTGCTGCGCGAAAAAGGCGTCGTCGGCAAATTTGTGGAATTTTTCGGTACTGGCCTGGATAATCTGCCGCTTGCCGACCGGGCGACTATAGCGAACATGGCCCCTGAATACGGGGCGACCTGCGGGTTCTTTCCCATCGACGGCGAAACGCTGCGCTATCTGCGTATCACGGGCCGGGAAGAAGACTGTATCACGCTTGTTGAAGCCTACGCCAAAGCCAACGGTTTATGGAGGGGGGCGGACTATGCACCGATCTACACAGATACGCTGCACCTTGACATGGGCACCATCGTACCCGCCATTTCCGGCCCCAAACGCCCCCAGGATCTCGTTCCGCTGACGGCGGCAAAGCAGGCGTTCCGCAAACAGATGAAGGACACTTTCAAACGTCCCATAGGCAAAAAAATCCCGGTTGCGGGCGAAGACTACAGTATGGAATCGGGCAAGGTTGTGATCGCTTCCATCACGTCCTGCACCAATACCTCCAACCCTTCCGTAATGATCGGGGCCGGGCTGGTTGCGCGTAAAGCCAATGCGTTGGGTTTGACCCGCAAGCCCTGGGTGAAAACCTCCCTGGCACCGGGTTCTCAGGTGGTGTCCGCCTATCTGGAGGCGGCCGGGCTACAGGATGATCTTGATGCCATCGGTTTCAACCTTGTGGGTTACGGCTGCACCACATGTATCGGCAACTCCGGCCCGCTGCAGAAGGAAATCAGCGCGGCCATCGCGGAAGGTGACCTGGTCGCCGCTGCCGTGCTTTCCGGTAACCGCAACTTCGAAGGGCGCATCAGCCCCGACGTGCGGGCAAACTACCTGGCCTCCCCGCCGTTGGTGGTGGCCTATGCGCTGGCCGGCACCATGGACATTGACCTGGCCAAAGACCCGATCGCGCAAACGCCGGGGGGCAGGGATGTTTGCCTGAAAGATATCTGGCCTGACCCGGCGGAAATCGAGGCCCTTGTTGAAAAAACCGTCACCCGCGCCGCGTTTCGGGAAAAATACGCCCAGGTTTTTACCGGGGACGGGAAATGGCAGGCGGTCAGTGTGCCGGAACAGGAAACCTACGATTGGCCCGCCGGCTCCACCTATATCCGGAATCCGCCTTACTTCCGGGATATGACGATGGAAACCAAAGAAATCGAAGATATCACCGGTGCCCGGATTATAGCGATCCTGGGCGATATGATCACCACGGATCACATATCACCCGCCGGGTCTTTCAGGGAAACCACCCCGGCGGGCCGCTACCTGACCGCCCGCCAGGTTCCGCTGCGCGAATTCAACTCCTACGGCGCACGCCGCGGCAACCACGAAATCATGATGCGCGGCACCTTCGCCAATATCCGCATCAGGAACGAAATGCTCGATGGCGTGGAAGGCGGCTACACACGCGGCCCGGACGGGCAGCAGACCTCAATTTATGAAGCCTGCATGGCCTGGCAGGCGCGGGGCATCCCCCTGGTCGTCTTTGGCGGGGCGCAATACGGTGCCGGCTCTTCCCGCGACTGGGCGGCCAAGGGCACCGCCCTGCTGGGCGTGAAGGCCGTGATCGCGGAAAGCTTTGAACGCATCCACCGCGCCAACCTTGTGGGCATGGGTGTGATCCCCCTTGAATTCACTGGCGGGGATACCCGCAAAACCCTGGGGCTGCGGGGCGATGAACAGGTAGATATTTTCGGCCTGAACCGGGTGCGCCCCTTGCAGCAGGTGCCGTGCCGGATAACGCGCGCAAACGGCGCGGTTGTGGAAATCACGCTCAGGTGCCGGATCGATACCGCGGTTGAGCTCGAATACATTGAAAACGGCGGGGTGCTTCAATACGTGCTGCGCAATCTGGCAAAAGCGGCCTAAGGCCCCGCCCCGGCCCTGTGGCCCCGGCACTGTCAGCCAGCCACCGCCAAAACTGCCATTTGGGCCGGGAGGCGTGTCATAAAAACCCTGGCCCGCCCCGGTGCCCAAAGAAGTGTGCCGCGTCATCGGCATCGGCTGGCCATTGCCGCAGAACCTGCCTGTTCCGGCTACCAGTCGCTGCTGGTTCGATGCGGATCATAAAGATTACTGCCTACATATTTCATTGTCTTGCAGCAGGCTAATCACCTTATTATATGAAGCAATATTTTCGTCTTTAATATTGTGCCCGAAGGAGGGAGTGTGCGCCGCTTCTTCTTCTTTTTGTAACGTTTTATTCGCAATATCAAGTGCCTTCTCGCCGTCGTGGTTTTTCACGTTGACGTTCACTCCTTTATCGCATAGCCCACTCACTATTCCGTCTTCGCCTTCCTGCGCCGCCCGGTGAAGCGGCGTATTGCCTTCTCTGTCTTGCAGGTTTAAACTCGCATCATCTGCATTGATCAAAATCTTCGCTGTCTCGTCGTGACCCCAATGTATCGCCCGGTGAAGCGGCGTATTGCCTTCGTGGTTTTGCGCGTTGACGTCCGCTTTTTCAGCGAGCAGCTTCTTTACTATTCCGTCGTTGCCTTTCTGCGCCGCCCGGTGAAGCGGCGTATTGCCGTTTATGTTTTGCAGGTTTAAACTGCTGGAGAAAAGTCTCACAGATCGGCTTGCCGCAAATCGGCTTGCCTCGGCATCGGGACGTTTATCGATCAAAATCTTCGCTGTCTCGTCGTGACCCCAATCTATCGCCCAGTGAAGCGGCGTATTGCCTTCTCTGTCTTGCGGGCTTACATGCGCATCGTTCTCGATCAAAGCTTTCACTATTCCGTTTTTGCCTATCGACACCGCCCAGTGAAGCGGCGTCTTTTGGTTTTTATCTGTCACGTTGACATCCGCACCTTTTTCTATCAAAGCTTTCGCGCCCTCAGCGTGGCCTTCATATGCCGCCGTGTGAAGCGGTGAATAGCCGGGATAGTCGCCGCCGTACCGCGCGTTGATATCCGCGCCGTGATAGATCAATTTCTTCACGAAATCAGAGCTGCATTTCGCGTATATCGCCAGGTGAAGCAGCGTCTTTCCGTTACCGGCCCGTGTGTTGATATCCGCGGCTGGTGCGATCAGGCTCATTTCTTGCTTGTTTTCTTCTATTTCTTGCTTTTCTTTTGCTTTTTCTCCTTCTTCTGTGCATTCCTCCTCAATATATTTGTGAAACGATGCCGGGATGATATTTTTGTTTTGCGTTTTGTTTTGCGCTGCCAACAAATAATTTTCGAATGTGTTCAGTTTCTCTTCGAATTCTTTCTGTTGTTCCTTGAATTCTCTCAGTGAGTACTGAAAATCTGTTAGTTGTTCGTAGATAAGCAAAGGAACCGCCACTAAAATACCTGCAAAAATACCCGGAGCAAACCTTTGAGCAAACCTTTTGATATCCTTATACCCGGCACCTGCAGTCTCATCGTTTCCCATAATCTCCATCCTTCCTCTTTTGGCAGGCTGGTCTTTATGCCTGCGCCCCTTTGGTTAAAGGTCTGTCCGGATATTGCACAGCCCCGGGAAGAAGCGGTAGCCTCTGATGGAAGAGAGATAGCCCCCCCCCTTTAATCAAGGCCTGTTTCCATCTTTTTGCATTTTTTCGCCGCCACAGTCGCACCCGCCGGTCAGGGGGCGTTCGCACGGGCAACCCCGATCATGGCATCGCGGGTAACAAGGTCGGCCAAGGCGGCGGTGTCCATCCCGCCGGTGCCTGCCGGGCGTTCCGGAATCACGATGTAGCGCAGGTCCGCCGTTGAATCGTGCACCCGGACCGTGATGTCATCGCCCAGGTGCAGCCCGAATTCCGCCAGAACCCTGCGCGGCTCCCGGACCAGGCGGGACCGATAGGCGCGCTGCTTATACCAGTCCGGCGGCAGGCCCAGCAGGTTGCGCGGATAGCAGGAACAAAGTGTGCAAACGATAACGTTGTGCACCTGTGGCGTGTTTTCCATGGCCACCAGCTCCATGGCACCCGCATCATAGCCCATTTCACGGATCGCTTCGGTACCGTTCGCAAGCAGATGCCTGCGAAACCCCGGGTCTGTCCAGGCCCGTGCCACCACCTGCGCCCCCGCGGCGGGGGAGCGGGCATCCATGGCCGCAATCGCTGCATTGATTTCATCCGCCGTCAGAATGCCCTTTTCAATCAGCAGCTCCCGCATGGCAATTTCCATGCACTGAAACCGCGTAAGCGGTCCGTCCTGGTCTGCGCGGCAAGGGTGGCCGTGACCGGGGCTGTGGCGGCTACGGGGCATCGGCGGGCTCCAGCCAGTGGTCGTATATTTCAGCGTCCAGCGTATCGTTCGGGTTTTCTGCCCCCGGCCCCCAGATCTCTGCCATGGTAAAGCGAACGCGCAGGTTCTGTTTCATGTCCGGGGGAACCATATAGGCCCGCTGTTCCGGGTTTTCGCAGGGGCCAACCACCCGTTCGATCACGCCGGTTTTGCCGCGCAGGTAGCCCGGCGTACGGATATGCCCCGGCGGGAACATGCGTTTGACCCGAACCCGCTGGCCGACGTTCATCCGCCACCTCCGGTGCAATCACCATAGGTGGAACCGCGCGCCTCCACCTGCGCCATTTTTTCGGCAATATCCTGTATGCTGTAGGCCCCCGCTTCCAGAAGGTTCTGGTTCACCGCCTGAACCCAGCGTTCATAATAGGTCTGCGTCTCAAACGCCTCCGGCCCCAGATCTTCCAGAACACGCCGCAACCCGTCAACCGTGAAATACCCCTTGCCCGAAGTCAGAAGAAGCAGCGCATCCACCCGCTTTTCCCAAAGGGCATAGTCATGTTCGTCCATGTCAATCTGCCCCGCCGGGTCACCGCCCATGTCGTGCCAGCGTTTGATATGATCCGTCGTCATGGGAAAAGGCTTAGGGAAAATCCCGCGCCCGGACAAGCCACTAATCGTCCGCATCCTGTGCCCGTGTGCGCACTTTCCCGGGCAGGGTTTCGTATTAATCTGACAAATTGCGAATTATACCGGTTTATCCGTCCGAAACCCCGGCTTCGGCAAAGGTGGCCATGCCCGCATGGCAATTCACCGCTGCCTGTACAATCCCGATGGCTGTTGCGGCACCGGAACCTTCGCCAAGCCGCAGGCCAAGCTGCAACAGCGGTGTTTTGCCAAGATGCTGCAACAGCGTTGCATGGGCCGGTTCTTCTGACTGGTGCCCGGCCAGGGCATGATCAAGTGCCCCTGCGGACGCCGCCTCCAGTGCGGCAGCGGCAGCCGTGCAGATAAACCCGTCCAGAATAACCGGCACACGGTCGACCCGTGCCCTGGCAATCGCGCCGACCATCGCCGCCATTTCACGCCCGCCAAGCCTGCGCAGCAGTTCCAGCCCGGCCCCCCCCTTGTGGCGGGTCACGCCAGAATCCACCACCTTTTCCTTGCGGGCGAGCCCGGCCTCATCCACCCCGGTGCCACGGCCGACCCAATCCGCCGCCGGGCCACCGAATAACGCACAGCCCAGGGCGGACGCTGATGTGGTGTTGGCAATTCCCATTTCGCCAATGGCCAGCAGATCCGTATCCGGGTCCAGGCTGTTCCACCCGACCCGCAGGGCCGATACCAGCTCTTCTTCGCTCATGGCCGGTGCCCGGGTGAAATCTGCTGTCGGTTTATCGAGTGCCAATGCCTCAACCGTTAGTTTTGCGCCGAAGGTCCGGGCGAGCTGGTTGATGGCTGCGCCCCCGTTCTGAAAGTTCAGCACCATCTGTTCGGTCACCTGTGCCGGAAAGGCGGAAACGCCAAGTGCCGCAACCCCATGATTTCCCGCAAAGACCGCGATCTGCGGGGCAGATATCCGCGGCGCAGCCATCCCGCGCCATCCCGCATACCAGATTGCAAGATTCTCCAGCCGCCCGAGGGAACCCGGGGGCTTTGTCAATTGTCTGTTTCGATCCTGCGCAGCGGCCCTGGCCCGGGCATCGGGGCCAAGTGCGGTGGCCACCAGCCCCAAAAACCCGTTTATTGATGTGAATGCGGCACCGGACATGGCTTTCCCTTCTTCGGCATGGGTTGCGCGTGAAATACGATTTGCCCTAGATGCAGTATACTGGCAACGATATTCGCAAGGGACGGGATACTATGCGCGGCACGATCCGGGATATGATCAGCCAGATCGATGTATCGCCGGATGATATTCCGGCAGCCCTGATCCTGCTGACCCGCCTGCCGGTGCCGGTGGACCACGCGCCCATGGCGCATCGTGCGGCCCGATCGGCTTGGGCTTACCCGATTGTCGGCGCACTGATTGGCGCGTTGGCGGGTCTTTTGGCATGGGTGCTGGTCGCCATCGGCCTGCCTGCCGGCATGGCCGCCGGCGCGGGACTTGCAGCACTGGTTCTGCTGTCAGGGGCACTGCACGAAGATGGCCTTGCCGATTGCGCGGATGCCTTTGGCGGTGGCACTACGGTGAAACAGCGGCTGAAAATCATGAAAGACAGCCGCCTGGGCGCGTTTGGGGGCGTAACCCTTGCCGTTGCCATGTTGATGCGATGGGCCGGGATTGAGGCGAGCCTGCACGGCCCGGAACTGCTGACCCTGGCCGCCGTTGGTGCGGTTTCACGCCTTCCCATGGCCGTGACCATGTGGGCTATGCCCCGTGCCCGGCACAACGGGCTTGCCGCAGGCGTGGGTTTTGTTCCCGCACAGGCCATGGCCCTGGCGGGGGCTGTCGCGTTTGCCATCGCGGTATTGACCTGTGGCTGGGCCGGGGTCGCAATGTGGGTGATTGCCCTGGCGGCGGCAGTGCCCGTCTGCTTCCTGGCATGGCGCAGGATCGAGGGTTACACGGGCGACGTGCTCGGCTGCATACAGCAGGTGTCAGAAATCGCGGCCCTCGCTGTGGCGGCAGTACTGATTTGACGTTTGGATAACGCGGTGTGGAACGAAAACCGTGCAGTGCCGGTTCACGTGGCGGCGAAACCAAAAAAGCAACGCAGGGCCGGGGCGGATATTGAGCCGGACGGCCGCGAGTATCGGGGCGGTCTTTTGCCTTGCGAATGCGGCTTCCGGAACTGCGCTGGCTGTGGCGGCCCCATGGGCGCAGTCGTGACCGCCCCTGTGTGTGGCGCGAAGCTCGCAGGGGCGCGGTTGTGGAACTGGTCGCCCCGGAATCCGGCTACTTTACCTTCATTTGACTGGCTCTGGCCGGAACAGAAGAAAAAGGGTTCGCCCGCCGGGGTGGACCCTGCACGTGTACGGAAAGCACAAAGGCCGTTGTGGCATTTAGGCATTTAATCATCTGCCTGCGCTGCCGGCATGCGCGAGGTCTGCCCCCTATCCCGAATTATTTTCGGTCCGGGAATAAGAAGGAGCCCTTTCCTCCCCATCCGCAAAAGGTTGCCTTTTGGCAATCGGGCGCACAAGCCCCTCCTGCGTGGTGGAGGCGACAAGTGTCCCATCCGCCGCATATATCAACCCTCGCGTGAAACCCCGTGCGCCACCGGTCCAGGGTGCGTCAAGGCTATAGAGATGCCAATCGGCAAAATTCACCGGGCCATGAAACCACATGGCGTGGTCAAGGCTTGCCGTCATCACGTCGCCCGTAAACCATGTCGCTGCATGCGGCCTTAGGGCGGATCCCAAAAGACTTATGTCTGATGCATAGGCCAACAGGCAACGCTGCATCCGCTGGTTCCCTGCAGCGCCCGGAATGCGGAACCATAGCGCGTTTTTATCATCCGCAGGTACTGGCGCAAACAGGTCACGCGGGGCCACCGGGCGTATTTCTACCGGGCTTTTGCGAAAGAAATCGGCCCGATGCTTTTCAGGTATGCGTACGCGATACTGTTCGCGAAATTCCTCGCGGGTCTGAAGCCCTTCCGGCCCTGCCACCTTCGGCATAATGTGCTGGTGGCCAAGCCCCGGTTCCGCCTTGTGAAAGCTCGCCGCCAGGTTGAATATCTGCTTGCCGTGCTGGATCGCCACGACCCGTCGGGTGGTGAAAGATCCGCCGTCGTGCGCCCGGTCTACCTCGTAAATCACCGGGACAGACGGATCCCCCGGGCGCATGAAATAGGCGTGCAGGCTATGGCAAAGCCGATCTTCCACTGTCTTGCAGGCCGCGTTCAGCGCTTGGGCGATCACCTGCCCGCCGAAAATGCGCGTCGGTGTTTCCCCGCCGGAACCCTGCCCGCGGAAAAGGTCAACCTCCAGCGGTTCGATATCCAAAAGCGTGATCAGGTCAGAACCGGGTGTACTCATGCGGGGCCTCCTGGCTGCATAGGCCGCAAACGTATCAAAGACAGTCGCGTTAGCAACGCTGTCATGGTTCATGGTCATTTGGCGGGGCACCCCCGGCAACAGTTTCCCTGCCGGCACTTCCCGTCGGCCGATATAGGTGGAATCGCGGCACTTTTCACGATTTCCGACAGGCCCGGCCGCGCTGATACCGCCCTGACAGTTCAGTACAAGGCCCCGTGCACAAGGGCCTTCAACTGCGGGCGGGCCGGGTAACTTGATGATGGCGCAAGTTGAGTGAACAAAAGCACCGACAGGGCATGGAACGGATCGATCCAGAAAAAGGTGGACCCGATACCGCCCCAGCTGAAATCGCCGACAGAACCGGGCGTACGGGCGCGACCCGGATTCAGCATCACCGCACCGCCAAGACCAAAGCCCACACCTTCCATCGGCTGTTCGGCGAAGCTCGATGGACCCATGGATGCGATGTCGCCCGCCAGGTGGTTGCGCCACATAAAATCGACGGTTTTGGCACCGAGCAGCCGTTCGCCCTTATAGGTGCCCTTGCCCCGCAGCATTTCAATGAAACACAGGTAGTCGTCAAGGGTGCTGACAAGCCCGCCACCGCCTGACAGGCAGGTGGTGGCGCGAAAAGGCGATGTCTGCGCCGCATCCGCGCAGCGCAGGGTATCGCCGCCTTTGGCAGCATTCAACCCCATCGCGTTACCCGGCAAGGGTGTGTAAAGGTTCGCAAACCGGTCCAGCCGGTCGTCGCGGATGGTGAATCCTGTATCTGTCATGGCAAGAGGCCCGAAGATATGCGCCGCAAGAAATGCGTCAAGCGGCTGGCCGGAAATGACTTCAACCACACGTCCGATCACATCAATGCCAACCGAATATTCCCACTTCTTTCCCGGAGGGAACGCCAGCGGGAAAGCCGCCAGACGATCACATTCATCGGCTAAAGCCGCGGAACTGCCCGCGAACATCATCTGCGCCTGGGTCAGTGCTTCCGCCAGCGGGCCGGGGTTGAAGGGATATGTGAGCCCCGAAGTATGCGTTAGCAACTGATGCAAGGTGGGGGTGGCACAGGGCCGGGTATCCTCCGGGCTGTTTGCATCGGGCACCAGTGCCTGCATGGCGGCGAACGCCGGAATGAACTCCGACACCGGCGCATCAAGGTGGGTCAGGCCTCGTTCTACCAGCATCATAAGAGCCACAGTCGTGACCGGCTTCGTCATCGAATAGATGCGCACAACCGTATCGCGGGACCAGGGTGTGCCTTCTTCCACCCTGCGCAAACCTGCCTGGCCGTACCATACTTCTTGCCCGTCCTGCGCAATCAGGACGCTGCACCCGGCAAATTTGCGGGTATCAACGTAGCCCTGCATCCAGGTCCGGATGCGGTCAAGCCGGGTATCGTCAAAACTATGGGCCATCCGATTGTATCTCCTTGCAGCATGGAGCGCATACGGTCCACAGTGTCCGCCACAACCGGCCCCTGCCGGGACGTATGTGCCCCGAAACGCACCCTGAATCGATTGCGTTGAACGCCGGGCACCGCAAGCCCTGCCCTGGCAGCAAGGCCTTTTCTGCCAGGATTGCCGATAATCCGGCCGGGCAGGCTTTGTGCTGCCCCGTCGGGATCGGGGCACGGCGTGGCCGGGCACCCCTGGCCTTTTGGCAAGGACAGGCTGTGGCAATTTGCATTTTCCTTAATTCGGCGACCCGGTCTGTACCAGCCAATCATCAGCCCCGGACAACACCTGCGCGGGGCGGATGGCCGAAAAATCTTAACTGTGGGCCAGAAGCATGGCCTGCCGGGTGCGGTAATCCTCGGCCAGCTGCGCGACCAGCCCGCCTGCCGATTGGACAGCCCGGATCATCCCAACGCCCTGCCCGCAGCCCCAGATGTCTTTCCATATCCTGGGCTTCACTGACCCGTAGGCCCCGAAGTTCATGGTCGATGCATCGCCATCCGGCAGGTTGTCCGGATCCATCCCCGCGTTCGAAATAGAGGGCTTCAAATAGTTGCCGGATACCCCGGTGAAGAGCGAGGTCAGAACGATATCATCGGCGCAGCTGTCCAAGATCATCTGCTTGTAAGCCGGATCGGCGTTCGCCTCATCTGTCGCGATGAAAGGCGAGCCGATATAGGCAAGGTCAGCTCCCAGCACCCGGGCCGACAGGATTGCCCTGCCAGTGGCAATCGAGCCCGACAACAGAAGCGGCCCGTCGAACCATTCGCGAATTTCCTGGATCAGCGCGAAGGGCGAGACCTGCCCTGCATGCCCTCCTGCCCCGGCAGCCACGGCAACAAGGCCATCCGCGCCCTTCCTGATTGCTTTATGGGCAAACATGTTATTGATTATGTCGTGCAGCACAATCCCGCCACAGGAATGAGCAGCCTGGTTGACTTCTTCCCGGGCACCGAGAGAGGTAATCCAGACGGGCACTTCGTGCTTTGCGCAAATCTCAATATCGCGCTGTAGCCGCGTGTTGGATCGGTGCACAATCTGATTCACCGCATAGGATGCCGCCGGAGTGTCCGGGTTTTTCTGGTTATGGCGATCAAGTGCTTCCTTGATCCGTATCAGCCAAGTGTCAAGAAGCGGCGATTCCCCCTCCGTTTCCCGTGCATTGAGCGCAGGAAAAGAACCAATCACCCCGGCCTTGCACTGGGCAATCACCAGATCGGGATTGGATATGATGAATAGCGGTGCGCCCACAGCGGGAATGCGCAGATTCTGCAATGCCTTGGGCAGGTGGTCGTCACGGTGGGTGGCGTTCCAGGGTCTGATCATACGGGATCTCCCGGTTCAGGGACAGGGTGAGGTGAACCTTGCGCTTACAATTTTTGGCCACTGGCGTTTTTGCTGTTTCTCTCGCCAGGCTTTTGGCAGCGATGTACGGGCGGTCGCCCACGTCTTTTTGAGCGTCTCCTCATGATCGCAGATCATGCCCGATGTGCACTGTCGGTCAAGTGTCATCCCTGCGACAGTAACCCCAAGCCCTGCGCGGATTGATACCTGGCGCACAACGTTTGGAACGCCACATCGACAGGCTTTGCCGATCAGTGTCCGGGCAGGGGAAACGATTACCGCGCCACGCATGGATCTGCTCTTTTCAGGATTACGCCGCGGGTCTCTGCGGCTTTTTCAGTGTATTTCATTACGGAAAGAATTGCACCTGTCCCCCGGACTGACAAGATAACGATATGCAACGTCACGAAAAGCAGAACCCCCCAAGCACACCTTTTTAAGCAAGGCAGAATCAAACCGCAGGTGTCGGCGGACCCCCGCTGGAACAGGTGCCGGAACCTGTCCGGGTGCCGGAGGATAGGAAGATGCCCGGCAAGGTTGTGGTGACGATGAACTGAAAGACAGTTTTAAGGTGCGCCTAAAGGCACCCCGCAGGTAATCCATGGCGCGGTATCAAAACTGTCAGGTCGCCGTGCATTGCCCGCTTGTCCCACCGGGCCGACAATGCACGGTTCTGCATTCCCGACCTTTCCCCGGTTGTGTACCCGGAAAATCGCCGCTATATGATGTTAAGCCATGGAAACAGTATCGGTATATCGTACCCCGGGTCTTCTGCTTCTGACCCGCCTCTGAGCGTGTCGGGATCCCGGCGTACGCGCCTGGAAGACCGCATCGACCTCACCCGAACCGAAGCAACCCCCCCCCGAGGTTCAAAATGACTGCCACGACCAAAGATCATATCCTGATCTTCGATACGACCCTGCGGGATGGCGAACAATCCCCCGGTGCCACGATGAGTCATAATGAAAAGCTGGAAATTGCTGTCCTGCTCGATGAAATGGGCGTCGATATCATCGAAGCCGGCTTCCCTATCGCCTCCGAAGGGGACTTTAAGGCGGTCAGGGAGATTGCCGGGAACGCCCGAAACGCGGTCATCTGCGGCCTGTCCCGCGCCAGATTCATGGATATTGACCGCTGTTGGGAAGCGGTGAAACACGCTGAACGACCGCGCATCCATACCTTTATCGGAACCTCGCCCTTGCATCGGGCTATCCCGAACCTGACCCGGGACGAAATGGCCGATCTGATTCACAAGACGGTCAGCCACGCCCGCAACCTCTGCGATAACGTGCAGTGGTCGCCGATGGATGCCACGCGGACGGAGCATGACTACCTCTGCCGCGTGATCGGAATCGCCATCAGGGCGGGGGCCACCACGATTAATATACCGGACACAGTCGGCTACACCGCACCCCGCGAAAGCGCGAACCTGATCACTATGCTGCTCAAGGAGGTGCCAGGAGCAGAGGACATCACCTTTGCCACACATTGCCACAACGACCTCGGCATGGCGACAGCCAACGCATTGGCTGCGGTGGAGGCCGGTGTGCGGCAGATCGAATGCACGATCAACGGCCTGGGCGAACGTGCCGGTAACACTGCGCTCGAAGAGGTTGTGATGGCCCTGAAGGTTCGCAACGACATAATGCCTTATTCGACGCGTATCGACACGTCGAAAATTATGAACCTAAGCCGCCGGGTGGCGACTGTCTCCGGCTTCACCGTGCAGCCCAACAAGGCCATCGTTGGTAAAAACGCCTTTGCACATGAGTCAGGCATCCACCAGGACGGGATGCTGAAGAACCCGGAAAACTTTGAAATCATGCGCCCCGAAGATGTGGGCCTTGCCGAAAGCTCCCTGCCCCTGGGCAAACACTCCGGCCGTGCGGCACTTAAGGCCAAGATGAAGGATCTGGGCTACGAACTGGCAGATAATCAGCTGAAGGATGTGTTCATGCGCTTCAAGGTGCTCGCGGACCAGAAGAAAGAAGTCTTTGACGAGGATCTTCTCGCGTTGATGGCCGACGAAGGCACGATGGCCGCCTATGATAAAATCCGCGTCAGGGAACTGCGTGTGGTCTGCGGTACCTCGGGCCCGCAGACGGCGGAACTAACGTTGACCGTCGACGGCAAAGAACACTCGGTTACCGCCACCGGGGGCGGGCCTGTGGATGCCACTTTCAACGCCGTGCAGATGATCGTGCCCCACGGGGGACGGCTTGCGCTCTATAACGTTCATGCGGTGACCGAAGGCACGGACGCCCAGGCCACCGTCAGCGTACGGATAGAAGACGGCGGGCACATCGCCATGGGCCAGTCGGCGGACACCGACACGGTGGTGGCAAGCGCGAAAGCCTACGTAAACGCACTCAACAAACTGCTTGTGCGCCGCGAAAAGACAGCCCCGGCGCAATAAGAGCACCGCCCCCCGGGATTGCACCCGGGGGCCGGGCAATCTTCTGTACCGCCCTCAACAGTGCATCCGCCCTGTCATCAGCACCCCGGCTGGCTTGGTTGGTTACGGCTTTCAGATATTTTTCCCGTGCGGGCCATATCACGTCTGTGTCGGGCTTTTCATCCTTTTCCGTCGGCAGTTTCATCATCTTTAGCACCCCGTAAGCCGTGCACACAGCCATCTTTGCCTTTCCGTGCACTGCTGTGTACCTGCAGAACTGATTCCATGCCGCCAGGCCCCTGGCCGGGATACTTGACCGGAGTTCATCAGTATCCGAACCCTGACCGCAATCATGTTGTTGAGGGTTTCTCAAATCTTTATTGTATCCGGCATCATGTCAGCCGCACCCTGCTGCCGCAGGCCTCCCCCGTCGCAAAAGAAAACCGTAGCTGTTTCCCGGCCACCCTGGCACCGCCGCCGAAGGAACGGGACGACCCTTGATTCTGGCGATGAGTGTGCATGAAAACGCTTACACAGCGTAAAAACCAGGAAGTATTTGATTTTATATTGTTATACATGACAAATTGCACAGCGAAAGGCAGTGAAAAACCCGGGGCGCGGGTGCCACGTCCCTTTCACATCGTGGATTTAGCCGTTACATTGTATAACCGCAATCGGGTATTTCGGTGGCGAACGCACGCCAAAAAGACATCAACCACCGGGACAAAGAGCAGATGTTGGGAAACTTATTTTCCGTTTTCTCGTCAGATATGGCAATTGACCTCGGCACAGCGAACACGCTGGTCTATCTTAAAGGCAAGGGCATAATTTTGAATGAGCCCTCGGTTGTGGCCTACAAGGTCAAGAACGGGGTTAAGCAGGTTCTGGCTGTCGGCGAGGACGCCAAGCTGATGCTCGGCCGTACGCCCGGATCCATCGAGGCGATCCGACCGATGCGCGACGGTGTGATCGCCGACTTCGACGTGGCCGAAGAGATGATCAAGCACTTCATCCGCAAGGTTCACAAACGCTCCGCCCTGACAAAGCCGCGGGTGATTGTCTGCGTCCCCTATGGCGCGACGGCGGTCGAAAAACGCGCCATTCGCCAGTCCGTTCTGTCAGCGGGTGCCCGTAAGGCCGGCTTGATTGCGGAACCTATAGCGGCGGCACTCGGGGCTGGTATGCCGATAACCGAGCCGACAGGCAGCATGGTAGTAGACATCGGCGGTGGAACGACAGAGGTGGCTGTCCTGTCACTGGGCGATATCGTTTATGCCCGGTCGGTGCGCGTAGGCGGTGACCGGATGGATGAGGCGGTTGTGTCCCACCTGCGCCGTAGGCAGAACCTTTTGGTGGGCGAATCCACTGCCGAGCGGATCAAAACCAGCATTGGCACGGCGCATATACCTGAAGATGGGCGAGGAACCTCCATGGAAATCCGCGGGCGCAACATGCTGAACGGGGTGCCGAAAGAGATCGAGATAACCCAGGCCGAAATCGCCAGCGCACTGTCTGAACCGGTACAGCAGATTTGCGAGGCTGTAATGACTGCCCTTGAATCCACGCCACCCGACCTGGCTGCCGACATCGTTGACAGCGGTGTCATGCTGACCGGCGGAGGTGCGCTGCTGGGAGAACTCGATATTGCCCTGCGGAAACAAACCGGGCTGGCGATTTCTGTGGCGGACGAAAGCCTCAATTGCGTGGCCCTCGGCACGGGAAAATCCCTGGAATACGAAAAGCAGCTAATGCATGTAATTGATTTTGACAGCTGATTCGCCATGATTGGGCATGTCCGTCTCAAACGATAATAAAGCCTGCTTCCGGGGGGCTATCCGGCGCATCCTGATTGTCATCCTCTGCCTCTTCCTGTTCGCAGCCTTCCTGATCTGGCGCGTCGATACGCCCCGGGCGGAACGCTTTCGCATGGCGGTCATTGACCAGGTTATGCTCAAGGTGGAATGGGCTCTGGTGCCCGTCACGCGGCTGTCAGGGATGATCAGTGAATTTCAATCTTACACGCGGATTTACGAACAAAACCAAGAGCTTCGTCTCGAACTGCAGCGGATGAAAGCCTGGCGTGAAACCGCAATCCAGCTTGAGCGGGAAAATGCGCACCTGCTTGCCCTGAACAACGTGAAATTAAGCCCTGAGATGACGTTTATGACCAGTGCGGTGCTGGCGGATGCAGGATCTCCTTTTCGGCAATCGGTACTGATCAACATCGGTCGTCGCGACGGGGTGAAGGATGGCTGGGCGGCGATGGATGGCCTCGGGATCGTCGGGCGTGTATCGGGTGTGGGTGAAAACACGTCCAGGGTACTCTTTCTGACCGACATTTCCAGTCGTATACCGGTGGAAATCGCACCTTCCGGCCAGCGAGCCATTCTGGCGGGCGATAACTCTCCCCTGCCGCTACTTGAATTCGTTGAAAATGTCAGTCAGGTTCGTGCGGGTGACCGGATCAGAACCACCGGAGACGGCGGCGTTTTACCCCCGAACCTTTTGGCAGGCACGGTGTTCCTCGGCAATGACGGAAGATTGAGAGTTAAACTATCTGCAAATTATGAGCGGCTGGAGTTTTTGCGGGTCATCCGTTTCCGTCCACACACACCGATAGCGGGGCCGGGTGGCTTGGTCGGCCCCATTCTGCCGACCGGGCCTGTGCCTGATACAACCCGATGAACAAGAACAGCCTGGCCCGTCTGTTGATGGCCCGTGGCACCTTCATTGCCGTGGGTGTAATTTTTATCCTGTGGCAAATCCTGCCCTTTGACATGACCGCCGACCGCCTGCCCTGGCCCGATTTTTTCTACTGCATCACAATGGCCTGCGTGGTTCGGCGCCCGGAATGGGTGCCGGTTTGGGCGATCTTCCTGGTGTTTTTCCTGCGCGACATCCTGACGATGGCACCGCCTGGCCTGTTCACGCTCGCGATCCTTCTGGGGTCAGAGATTGTGCGGCTGAACCTGCAGGCCTTCCGCGGATATCACATACTGCTGGAATGGCTGTGGATGACCGCGATTTTTATTCTGATCATGCTGGGCCAACAGATTATACTGAGGCTTATGCTGGTACAGACCCCACTGTTTGTCGGGCAGCTCTGGCTGGTGCTTTTAACCGCCTTTGCATACCCCGGAGTTGTGTTTGTGCTGAAATTTGCCTTTGGGATCCCGCGACCGCAGTCAGGTAAGTACGATGGCTAGGGGAACCGGATATGAACCGTTTGCATAAACCCGGCCTCCTGCGGCAGAAGTTAATCCGCAGATCTGTTCTGCTGGGTGCCGTCCAAGGGGTGTTGGTTTTTGGGCTCGGGGTGCAAATGCACCGCATTATGGCGGGGCAGAACCGATTCTTTCGCCTGCTGGCTGAAGAAAACAGGCTCAACATCCGTCTTATCCCGCCGGTGCGGGGGCTCGTATTTGATCGCCTTGGCCAGCCGGTTGCCTATAACGGGCCCAACTACAAGATCGATATGGTACGCGAGCAGGCAAAAAACCCGGAGACCGTGCTTCGCCGCCTGCAGACCCTTGTGCCGATCAGTGACGAGGACATCGCCACAGCCCTGGAAAAGATGCAAAAATACCGCGGATTTGTTCCGATTACAGTGGCCCAGAATCTTGACTGGCAACATATCGCGGCCGTAAGCATCAATTCCCCTGCCCTGCCAGGTATCACTACAGAGCTTGGCCACCACCGCATCTACCCGCAGGCGAAGGATTTCGCCCACATCGTAGGCTATGTCGGCCCGGTCAGCGACCATGATTTTAAAAACCGCAATGACGATGATCCGCTTCTGCTGATCCCGCAGTTTCAGATCGGCAAGACCGGTGTGGAACGGCGCATAGACGTGCCCTTGCGTGGCAAGGCGGGTGTGGAGCAGATCGAGGTCAACTCAATTGGCCGTGTCATGCGCGTCCTGAAGCGGGAGGAACCGGATCCGGGCGCGAACGTGCAACTGACAATCGATAATCGGCTTCAGGCCTATGCGTTTGAACGGCTTGGGAATGAGAGTGGCTCTGCAGTGGTGATGGATTTGCGCAACGGTGATCTGGTCGCACTTGTCTCCGCTCCGACGTTTGACCCCAACAAATTTGTGCACGGGATCTCCGTCACAGATTGGACAGAGATTAATGAAAATAAATACAAACCCATGCTCAACAAGGCGATCACGGGCACCTATCCGCCCGGATCGACCTACAAGATGGTCACGGCCCTGGCGGCCTTGAGGCACGGGATCGTGGATAAAGGCACCTCTCATCGCTGCAACGGGTTTGTGGAAGTGTTCGGTCGCCGCTTCCACTGCTGGAACCGCCGTGGCCACGGGCGCGTGGCACTGCACACATCGCTTAAGGAAAGCTGTGACGTCTATTACTATAAGGTCAGCCAGGAGTTGGGCATCGAACGCATGTCGGCCATGGCCAGGGAACTGGGGCTGGGTGTATCGCATGAATTGGATCTGCCCGCCGTGCGCAGCGGGCTTGTGCCGACCAAATCCTGGAAGAAAGAAACCCATGACCGGAATTGGGTGGTGGGTGACACGATCAACGCCTCTATCGGGCAGGGATTTGTGCTGTCT
Source organism: Paracoccaceae bacterium (assembly GCA_014323795.1). Classification (GTDB taxonomy): domain Bacteria; phylum Pseudomonadota; class Alphaproteobacteria; order Rhodobacterales; family Rhodobacteraceae; genus Amylibacter. The sequence continues at coordinate 242,037 of JACONK010000037.1, forward strand.
TCACCTGTGCAACTGGCGGTGATGACGGCGCGCATTGCAACCGGTACCAAAATCTCTCCGCGACTGATCAACGCTATTGATAACCGCCCGCAACCGGTAAAGGGGCGGGAACCGATCAATATTGAACCGGACCATCTGGAAACGGTGCGCAAAGCCATGTGGGCTGTGGTCAACGAACGCGGGGGCACCGCCGGCGGATCACGCCTGCACCGGCGCGATGTGGAAATGGCAGGCAAGACCGGTACCAGCCAGGTGCGCTACATCACGCGGGAAGAACGCGAACGCGGTGTCTTTCGCAATGAAGATCTGCCCTGGGAACGGCGTGACCATGCGCTTTTCATCGGCTACGCACCCGCTGACAGTCCGCGTTTTGCGGTCTCTGTGGTCGTGGAGCACGGCGGAAGCGGATCCAAAAAAGCAGCACCGGTTGCCCGCGACATCCTGCAAAAGGCACTCAATCTTGCCCCCGACATGAACTACCGTACTGTGCCGAACCGGAAGACTGCCGAACGGGCGTCTGAAAAGGCATGAGTTACTTTGAGCACGACGTCCGCACGGTTCCGACCGGCATTTCAAAGGTGCTCTACCTGAACTGGCCGCTGGCACTTTTGTTGCTCGCTTTGGCCTTGACAGGCTTCCTGATGCTTTATTCGGTCGCTGGCGGTGACATTGACCACTGGGCGGTCCCTCACATCATTCGCTTCACGACGGGTTTTGCCATTATGCTGGTCGTGGCTTTCATACCGCTGGATTTTTGGTGTAAAATCAGTCCCATAGCCTATCTGGTCGGCTTGGTCATGCTGCTGGCCGTGCCCTACGCCGGGGTTTCCAGGGGCGGCGCACAGCGGTGGCTTGATCTCGGATTCAGCACATTGCAACCGTCCGAACTGATGAAGATCGGTGTCGTGATGGTGCTCGCGTTTTATTATGACGGGCTGGACGAACGCCGCGTGTCACGTCCGTTCTGGGTGCTGCTTCCGATCATGCTGATATTGCTTCCGACAATCCTGGTGCTGCAACAGCCGGATCTTGGCACCGCGATTTTAATCATGGCGGGCGGTGCTGTCGTAATGTTTGTGGCAGGTGTCAGCTGGTGGTATTTCGTTGCTGTCACCCTCGGTATCACGCTGCTCCTCACCGGGGTTTTCGCCTCTAGGGGCACCGAATATCAGTTGCTTGAGGACTACCAGTATAAGCGGATTGAAACGTTTCTTGACCCCGGTTCCGACCCGCTTGGATCGGGTTATCACATCACCCAGTCGAAGATCGCACTCGGATCCGGCGGTATCACCGGGCGCGGGTTTATGCAGGGTACGCAACATATGCTGGATTTCCTGCCGGAAAAACACACCGATTTCATTTTTACCACCTTGGGGGAGGAGTTCGGTTTTGTCGGCGGTATCACTCTCCTGGTGCTGTATTCCCTGATTATGACGTTCTGTTTTGCATCCGCACTGACCAATCGGGACAGGTTCGGCACCCTGTTGGCCATCGGTGTGAGCACCACGTTCTTTTTCTATTTTGCCGTGAATATCTCGATGGTCATGGGACTTGTCCCGGTGGTCGGCGTACCTCTGCCGCTTGTCAGCTATGGCGGTTCGGCCATGTTGGCACTGATGGTTGCCTTCGGCCTGGTTCAATCTGCCCATATCCACAGGCCCCGATGAAAATTCCTGGTTTCCGCACGCGAAACTCCCTGGGCGCGGGCTGCAAACCTGTGTCGGAAGCGATGCTTGTGCGCCTTGGCGGGCAGGTTTATCTGACCCGCTATATCAGTGAGCAAGCGTTTTTATGAACGTTTGCCAGAGCCTTTGGGCCGTGCCGGACAAACTGTTAAAAACCCTGATATTTGCCCATCCGCGCCACGCCCGGTTGCCCGGCACGGGGGCTTGCGTCATAAGCCGGGCAACCTTGGCCGAACCTGTATACGAAGGACATGGGAAAGATGCATAATATCAAGGCAATCCGCGCCAACCCGGAAGGGTTTGATGCCGGCCTCGCACTGCGGGGGCTTGCGCCGATGTCTTCCTCTCTCCTCGCACTTGATGCCCGGCGCCGGGAAAAGATTGCTGCCGCTGATGCGGCTCTTGCCGAACGCAATGCCGCCAGCAGGGAAATCGGCACCGTCAAGGGCAGGGGTGACGGTGCTGAATTCGAACACCTGCGCACACTGGTGGCCGATAAAAAGGCAGAAATCGCCGCACTGGAAGAAGAAGCCAAAGAGCTCGATGCCGCATTGACAAAGATGCTCGCCGACATACCGAACCTGCCCCATGACGACGTGCCGAAAGGCAAGGATGAGGCCGATAACGCAGAGCTCAAACGCTGGGGTACGCCCCCTGAATTCAGCTTCACCCCGGTCGAACACTTTGAAATCGCGGGCGTAAAACCGGGCCTCGACTTTGAGACGGCGGCGAATCTGTCCGGCGCGCGCTTTGTTGTCATGTCGGGTGCCGTTGCGCACCTGCACCGGGCACTGGCGCAATTCATGATCGACACGCATATAACAGGGAACGGCCTGACAGAGGTAAACACCCCCGTGCTTGTGCGGGACAAGATAATGTATGGCACGGGCCAGCTGCCAAAGTTCGCCGGGGACAGCTATCAGACCGCCAACGGCTGGTGGCTAATCCCGACTTCGGAGGTCACGCTGACGAACCTCATCGCGGGACATATCGTGGAGGAAAGCTCCCTGCCCCGCCGCTACACCGCGCATTCGCTGTGCTTCCGATCAGAGGCAGGTTCGGCCGGGCGCGATACGGCGGGCATGCTGCGCCTGCACCAATTCGAAAAGGTAGAAATGGTTTCTGTCACCCGGCCGGAGGATAGCCGGGCAGAGCTTGACCGAATGACCGGTTGCGCGGAAGGCATTCTGGAGGCCCTTGGCCTGCCTTACCGCACTGTTGTGCTTTGCACCGGGGACATGGGTTTCGGTGCCCGCCGGACGCACGATATTGAAGTCTGGCTGCCCGGTCAGAACACCTATCGCGAAATCAGCTCGTGCTCTGTCTGCGGCGATTTTCAGGCGCGGCGCATGAACGCGCGCTTTCGCCGCGTCGGCCAAAAAAAACCGGAGTTCGTGCACACGCTCAACGGCTCCGGCCTGGCTGTCGGGCGCTGCCTGATCGCGGTTCTGGAAAACGGTCAGCAGGCGGACGGCTCCGTCCTGCTGCCCCGGGTGCTGCACCGGGTGCTGGGCGGCAAGACCCGTATCACGCCCGAAGGTACGCTGGCCTAAGGCAGACACGTGGTTTCCCCTTCCCGGCCTTCTGTGCGGTCGGTAAGGAACTGACAGGGAAAAGACCGGGGCGGGAATGCGCATTCTGATCACCAATGACGACGGTATCCGGGCGGAAGGCCTTCAGGTGCTGCGCAGACTTGCAGCGGATATAGCCGGCCCGGATAATGTCTGGACCGTAGCACCGGCTAACGAAGTGTCCGGCGTGGCCCATTGCATCAGCTTCAGCCATCCCATGCGGATTGAACAGATCAGTAAGCGGGATTTCGCCGTCTCTGGCAGCCCGGCAGACTGCATATTGGCGACACTCTTTGATGTGATGCCACACGCATGGCCTGATCTGGTGCTTTCCGGGGTGAACCGGGGCAATAATTCCGCTGAAAACACGCTTTATTCCGGCACGGTCGGGGCGGTAATGGAGGCGGCTTTGCACGGGGTTAAGGGTATCGCGCTCAGCCAGTTCTATGGTCCCGAAAACCGCGGGCTTGCCAACCCGTTCGAGGCGGCAGAGATCCATGGTGCGGCGGTTATCCGCCGGCTTCTGGATGCCGCGCCGTGGCACGACGGCCTGTACGAGGTGTTCTACAACGTGAACTTTCCGCCGGTGCCTGCGGCAGAGGTGGCAGGCATCCGTGCGGTGCGCCAGGGATTTCGCCCTAGGGGCGGATTTTCAGCCTCCGCCCAGCAGCGCGGGATGCGGCGATTCCTGTGGGTTGAGGGAAGCCCGCAGGATGTGCCGTCTGCGCCCGGTTCGGATGCGTACGCAAATCTGCAGGGATTTGTCAGTATTACGCCCATGTGCGCCGATTTGACGGCCGATGACACGCTGGACAAACTGGGCGAAATTTTCAACTGATGGAGATCCCTGCAAAACAGAAGATGCGGTTCATGTCCGGGCTCCGCTCCAATGGCGTCACAGACCAGCGTGTGCTGACAGCCATGGAAAAGGTGCCTCGCGCTCTGTTCGTGCAGCGCACGTTCAGGGACTGTGCGTATGCGGATATGGCCCTGCCGATCAACTCCGGCCAGACGATAAGCCAGCCGAGCATTGTGGGCAAAATGACATCCGCGCTGAATGTGGGGCCGCGCGATAAGGTTCTGGAGGTCGGAACCGGATCCGGCTATCAGGCGGCTGTTCTGGCGCACCTGGCCCGGCGGGTTTACACTATCGAACGGCATCGGCGGCTGGCGCGGGCCGCACGCCGTGTAATAGACGGCCTGTCGCTCGTGAACGTAATTGTCATGACCGGCGATGGCTCCCGCGGGTTGCCGGATCAGGCCCCCTTTGACCGCATCCTTTTGACGGCCGCGGCGGAAGATCTGCCGGCTACCCTATTGGCCCAATTGCGGGTTGGCGGTATAATGGTATTGCCAGTTGGGCAAACAGACACGGTTCAACGCCTGCTCCGGGTCGAAAAAACGAAAAATGGCCTGGAATATCGGGAGCTGGAATCGGTGCGATTTGTGCCGCTGGTAGAAGGGGTCGCACAGGATATCTGAGGATGACAAAACCCCGAAACAGGACGGATCAGGGAAAGGGGATGATCTTGCGGTTATTTCTCATAATTTCGGTATCGGCGATTATGATATCCGGTTGCCAGGGTATTGGTTCTGGTGCCCTGCGCAATGGCATTGACCGGCAGCCGGACACGGCGGGCGACCAGGTGGCCGCACCGCGGCCGCAACCCGACGGACGCGGTGTGATCAGCTACCCGAACTATCAGGTCATCGTTGCAAACGGCGGCGAAACAATGGCAGAACTGGCCGGGCGCGTTGGCATGACCGGTGCGGCACTGGCACGTCACAACGGCCTGCCTGAAAGCTATCGCCCCCGCAGAAGCGAGGTGCTGGCCCTGCCCGAAGGTATCGTGGCACCGGCGACAGACCCGTCTGCGGCGGGTATAGACACATCCGGCCTGGAAAATATCGCCTCGGCCGCGATCATGCGATCTGATGGACGGGCCGACCGGCCGACCGCTATGGTGCAGCCAGGACAGGAGCCGATACGCCATGTCGTGGAACCCGGTGAAACGGCCTATTCGATCGCACGGCTCTATGATGTCAGCGTGGATGCGCTGGCCGGCTGGAACGGGCTTGGCAAGGATCGGGAGGTACGCAACAGGCAGCTGTTGCTGATCCCGGTGGTTGCCGATGGTGCGCCCCGGCGGGATATGGCTGCCGTGGATACGGCCCCGGGCCAAGGCTCCCCCACGCCATACCCGCCGTCAAGTGTGACCCCACTGCCCGCCCCGGAAGAAATCACGGCAAGTGTCGCACCACAGAGCCCAAATCTGGTGGCACAGCGCACCGCCGGCAGCAACGTCCCAAAGATGCAGCGCCCGGTGGATGGCAAGGTCTTGCGCGATTATTCGTCAAAGCCCGGCGGGAACGAAGGCATTGATTTTGCCGCCACAAAAGGCACTGCCGTGAAAGCTGCGGACGATGGCGAGGTTGCGCTGGTATCCGGTGCCGGCGCGAACACGAAAATCGTTCTGATCCGCCATACGGGCAATGTCTACACTGTCTATTCAAACGTGAATGATGTGCCGGTAAAGAAGGGTGAAAGCGTTGTACGCGGTACCACGGTTGGCAGGGTTGCCGGCGGTTCCCCCGGCTATGTGCGCTTTGAAATCCGCAAGGGCACGGAAAGTGTGGATCCGGCCCCCTATTTTTAACGCCAGGTGATGGGGCGAACCCCCCCGGGGGAACTGGCACAAACAGCATCCGGCGGACATGTGCCCGGAAATTCCTGTATGAAGGGCAGTCCGTCCTTGCCTGCACCGCCGGGAATAAAAAAGCGGGAAGGGCTTTGCGCCCCGGTGATTTTCCGCCAAGGCGGAAGGGGAAAGAGTGCGTATTGCGGCTTGTGCCCCTGGCGGGCGGCCTGTAACAGGGCAACGGCACACCGCGCATCAGGCACAAGCCCTGATTCGGGTTTTTCGGGGTGAAACGATGAAAATAAATTCGGCAGACCGCGATTTTTCTTGCCCAACCCCTTGCGTTCCTTCGGGAATCACCTACATTGGGTTTGAAACCGGACCAGGTGCCGGGATGTGCCGCATATGAACGTGCCAACAAAGGGAGATGACCATGGCAACGATTTACATTGATAATCTGATCAAACCTTTTGAAGGCGATGATCTGAGGGCGAAGTTTAATGAACATCAACGCGACAATCCCGGAGATGCTTACCCCGGCAACCTGCCCTTTGGTTTTTTTTGGGTACGGTCTCTCCCATACTGCCAAGGGCACCGATGGTGCCGACACGATCTACGGTCGGTCGTCCGGGGGGGATTACTATTACGACAATGACCGCATTGAAGCCGGGGGTGGTGACGATACGGTATACGGGTCGGATCTGCCGGACTGGAAAGAAATCATCGATGGCGGTTCGGGCAGCGATACCCTTTACGGGCTACGGGGCGATGACGTGTTGGACGGCGATGCGGGCGACGATACCCTGCACGGTGGCCAAGGCGATGACGGTCTGTATGGCGGTGCGGATGACGACATTCTGCGCGGCAACCGGGGCGATGATCGTCTGTATGGCGGGTCGGGCAACGACCTCCTGCACGGTGGCCAGGGCAACGACAGCCTGCGAGGCGAAGCGGGCAACGACGTCCTGCGCGGTGGCCAGGGCGACGACGATCTGGATGGCGGAGATGGTGACGACCTCCTGCTCGGTGGCTGGGGCGACGACACTCTGCATGGCGATACCGGCAGCCGCGACCGCTACTCCGGCAATGACGAACTTTACGGTGGCCATGGCGATGACCATCTGGATGGCGGAAAGGGCAACGATACCCTGCGCGGCCAGGCGGGCGATGACCGGCTGCGTGTCGATAATGGCAGGAATTTCCTGCATGGCGGCAAGGGCGACGACCGTCTGTATGGCGGTAAGGGCAGCGACACGCTGAACGGTGGCCGGGGTGATGACCTGATGTTTGGGTATCAGGGTGCTGATACCTTCGTGTTCAACATCGCCGATTTCGGCCATGATACCATCGCGGGTTTCAACCTTGGCTGGGACGGAAGAGCTGAACAGGGGGACAGGATTGTGTTCACAGGGTCTGCCCAACCGGACAGTTTTGATGACCTGACGTTTGAGATCGTGAACGAAAGGGAAAAGAAGTATATCCCCGCAGACGCAAAATGGATTCGTGGAGTGGGATATGACAAGCCGTCATATACGGAGATAGTCAGGGATGTGCTTGTCACCTGGGGTGACGAATCAAACAGCATCACGCTGACCTTTCATGAGCTGTCGTATATCCGCGCAGATGATTTCATCTTCGCCTGAAACCTGTAACACCTGCGCGCATCAGGGTGGTGCATCCTGTGCGCCGCACGACTGATAACACCCCAGGGAGGGAATAACGATGACAAACACAACCGCCGATTTCAGTGACATAGATGATAAAAACAAGGGCATAAAGCAGGTGGGTGTTCGGATCTGGCTGAACGAAGACCCCATTCGTGCGGAAACCAAGACCAGCGGTGGCAAGTATAAGCGGGATGAGCTGGGTCACCGGGTCTCTTCTGCCACCGTGACCCTGAAGGGTACTGATGACAACGACAGCCTGCGCGGCAATGACAGGGATAACACGCTGGAGGGCCGGGGCGGGCATGACCGGCTTGGCGGGGAAGGCGGGCACGACAAACTGGTCGGCGGAGAGGGTGACGACACGCTGCACGGCGGCAAGGGTAGAGATGTGCTGGAGGGCGAGAAGGGCAACGACACGCTTTACGGCGCGGGCGGCAACGATACGCTGGAGGGCGGGGACCACAATGATACGCTTTACGGCGGGGATGGCAAAGACGTGCTCAACGGCGGGGACGGAAACGACACGCTGGAGGGCGGGAGCGGGGCCGACACGCTGAACGGCGGCGGCGGCGACAACGATAAGAACGATTGGGCCAGCTACGCGGGCTCCGATGCGGGCGTGCAGGTCAACTTGGGCGACAGCGCAGCAGAGCAAGGCGGCCACGCCGAAGGCGATGTGCTTATCGGTATTGAAAACCTGCGCGGCTCTGATCACGGCGATACGCTGACCGGGAACGAACAGGCGAACACGCTGGAGGGCGGTGCCGGCAACGATACGCTGAATGGCGGCGGTGGTGCTGACCTTCTGGACGGCGGTGCCGGGGATGACATACTGCGCGGCCAGGACGAAGCGGATGAGCTGGTCGGCGGTGATGGCAAGGACAGGCTGACCGGCCTGGGTGGCAATGATACCCTGACAGGCGGTGCGGGCTAGGATACGTTCATCTTCAACCTGGACAACAGCCACGACACCATAACCGACTTTGAACCGGGGGTGGATGAAATCAGGTTCGCTGTTGATCGTGTACGTGGGCAGGTGACCGAAGAAGACGGCGTTGCCGTGATCATCTGGGACACCATTTACATGCCCGAAGGAGGAGAATTAAAAAACAGGATCACGCTTGAAGGCTTTACCGCCAGCCAAGATGGTCATGATTTTAAGGTGAGCAACGGACAGCTGGATCTGAACAACCTTGTCACAAGGAACCCTGCCCCGGACGATATAGCCTGACCGACCCTGGCCAAAACAGAAATACAAGGCCCCCGCCGGGGTGGCACTTTTGCTTGCGCGGCAAACCGGCGGCGGGTGCGGACAAACCCGAGACGGGCGGTTCCGGATAAGACCTGCCAAGGCCACTGGCCTTTCGCTCATCCGCCAGAATTCCGCAACCGACAGGAAAAGGAATTTTTTGAATGCGCCGCCGCCGTTTCTGCCCTATTCTGCGCACGGATTTGCCATTTTGACAAGGAAAGAAAACCATGCGCGTTTATTATGATCGCGATTGCGATATCAACCTGATCAAAGACATGAACGTCGCGATCCTGGGCTATGGTTCCCAGGGGCACGCGCACGCGCTGAACCTGCGGGATTCGGGTGTGAAAAACGTGGCTGTCGCCCTGCGCAAAGGATCGCCGAGCACTGCAAAGGCAGAAGGCGAAGGGCTAAAGGTCATGCCAGTTACGGAAGCGGCTGCCTGGTGTGACCTGATCATGCTGGCCATGCCGGACGAACTGCAGGCAGACACCTACAAAAAATATGTGCACGACAACCTAAGGGATGGTGCCGCTATTGCCTTTGCCCACGGGTTAAACGTGCACTTTGGCCTTATCGCGCCGAAGCCGGGCGTGGATGTGATCATGATGGCACCGAAAGGTCCCGGCCACACCGTTCGCGGCGAATACCTGAAAGGCGGCGGTGTGCCTTGCTTGGTGGCTGTGAACAGCAACAGCTCCGGCAAAGCACTGGAAATCGCCCTGTCCTATTGTTCCGCCATCGGCGGCGGCCGGGCAGGTATTATCGAGACCAGCTTCAGGGAAGAATGCGAAACAGATCTCTTCGGCGAACAGGCCGTGCTCGCTGGCGGGTTGGTCCAGCTGATTCGCCTCGGCTTTGAAACCCTGGTCGAAGCGGGCTATGCACCGGAAATGGCCTATTTCGAATGCCTGCACGAAGTGAAGCTGATCGTGGATCTGATCTACGAAGGCGGCATCGCGAACATGAACTACTCCATCTCCAACACGGCAGAGTATGGCGAATACGTCTCCGGCCCGCGCATCCTGCCTTACGATGAAACCAAAGCGCGGATGAAGGCGGTGCTCGATGACATCCGGCAGGGGCACTTCGTGCGCAACTGGATGGCGGAATGTGCTGTTGGCCAGCCAAGCTTCAAGGCAATCCGCCGCAACAGCGATGCCCATCAGATCGAAGCCGTCGGCGAAACCCTGCGCCGCATGATGCCATGGATTTCTGACGGCAAGATGGTTGATAAAAAAAAGAACTGACCTGGACCAATCCGGATAGGCCCCGCCACACGCGGATGCAGGGGCGTTTTGTGCCCGCCCCCGGCACCGCTGTGGCACTGGCGACCCCCGCCTTTGTTATGGGCCGCAGACATGCCGGGTTGAATGCCCCGCAGGGGCCGGGATACGGGTCCGTTATTTTTGGCAGGCACACCTTGCCGGCTTGGGATCAGGCACACATCAACGGCACCCTTGCGGGGATCATTGGCCACCGCGCATCCCTGCCGGTTTCGCCGGGGTTATGATTGTGGTCAACTGCGCGGTTGCACCGTGAGATTTTAGGGATCGGGTACCGACGGGGCCGTCAAAAGCGCGGCAGCAGGGATGAGCCCAAACCGCACTACTGCCTTTCCGGCATATGAACGACCAGCCCATACAATGCATCGCTGACATTTACCTGACAGGCCAGGCGTGACCGGTTGGGATCCGGTTTCCAGGCAAATTCAAGCATATCTTCTTCCATCATATCCTTTTCCGGCAGGTGGCCGATCCAGGCATCATCGACATAGACATGGCAGGTAGAACAGGCACAGGCCCCGCCGCAATCCGCATCGATCCCCGGCACGTTGTTTTCACGTGCGGCCTCCATAAGGCTGCGCCCGGTTCGGGCGTCAACATTGTGAGCCGTTCCGTTGGATTCAATGAAAGTGACTTTTGGCATGGCGCATTATTCCTTGTGGCAGGCAGGGTTGCGGCGTTATTATTCCATGTTGCCCAGGGACGCGACCCCGCATCGGTGCTTTACCCGGGGCAAGACCCACAGGCCAATAGGGCAGAACGGGGTCCAGGTGCCGCCGGAAAATGGCAAAAGCCCTCGGCTTGGTCACACATCCGCGATTTCAGCCCGCTCACTGGTAGCTGAGCAGCTGATCCATCGTTCGGGATGGCTGGGAACATCCCGCCTCCCCCACAATCCGCGCAGGCACCCCGGCAACTGTCTTGCATGGCGGAACACCCTGTAAAACAACAGAGCCTGCCGCCACCCGGGAGCAGTAACCGACCCTGATATTGCCCAGAACCTTGGCCCCTGCACCAATCAATACCCCGTTTTCGATTGTCGGATGCCGGTCGCCGTCGGCCTTGCCTGTACCGCCCAGGGTAACCGAGTGAAGCATCGATACATTGTCGCCGACCACTGCCGTTTCCCCGATCACAATAGAATGGGCGTGATCGATCATGATTCCCCGCCCGATTGTTGCACCGGGGTGAATATCCACGCCGAACACCTCTGACGTGCGCATCTGGATAAACCAGGCCAGCGGTTTTCGGTCATTGCGCCAAAGCCAATGCGCCACTCGATACGACTGAATGGCCTGAAACCCTTTGAAGAAGAGAATTGGCTGTATCAGCCGATGGCACGCCGGATCCCGCTCCAATACTGCGGTCAGGTCCGTGCGTGCGGCCTCCCCAAGCGTCTTGTCGGAATCGTAGGCCTCTTCCACAAGTTCACGCAGAATCCGGGGGGGCATTTCGTCGGACGACAGTTTCAAGGCCATCCGATAACTCAGCACCTTCTCCAGCGAAACGTGGCAGAGAATTCCGGAATGCACCAGACCGCCCATGATCGGTTCTTCCTGAACCAGGGCAGACGCATCACGACAAATCCGGTCCCATACCGGATCAGATACGGGAATTTCGGGGGCGGATTGGGCCATAACAGCACCTCGTGGTTCAGCATCCGGTTGACCATGTATTAGCGGCCGGTTTTAACCAAAACAAACGTTCTTTCGCCCCCCTTGTCCCGGCAAACCTGCTGTTCAGCCCGCGCTGATTCAACAATCCGAACATCGGAATCTTCTGCCTTACCGGAAGGATGCGGTGCCTGTGCTGTTCTGATGGTTCCGTTTCTGTTCGGCTTCAATCTTGCGCCAGGCGGCTACGTTGCGGTTGTGTTGCACCAGAGTTTCCGCAAACCTGTGCCCGCCTGTGCCATCCGCAACGAAAAACAGGTTGTTGGATGTGTTGGGGTTCAGCACCGCACGAATCGCATCACGGCCCGGGTTGCTGATGGGCCCCGGCGGCAACCCCGCGGTCAGATAAGTGTTGTAAGGCGTCTTTTTCAACAACTCCGACCGGCGCAGGCCCCGGCCGAGGAAGCCCTGACCGCTGGTCAGCCCATACTCCACCGTGGAATCCATCTGCAGCTTCATTCCCTTGTTCAATCGGTTCACGAAAACGGCGGCCACTTCAGGTTTTTCTTCCGCCAAGCCTGTCTCCTTCTCAATGATCGATGCAAGGATCAATGCTTCCTCAGGACTGTTTACGGGAAGGTCTTCCTTGCGGTTAGCCCATTCTTCGGCCAAGATGCGTTTCTGGCTTTCCAGCATGCGAGAGATGACAGCATCCACAGGTTCCCCCGGCGAGACGTCATAGGTACTGGGCGACAGCATGCCTTCCGCCGGGACGGGCTCTTCCGTAGGAACCAGGAAATAGGCTTGATTCAGGGCATTTTGCACCTGCCAGCTGGTCGCACCCTCTGCAACGGTTACGCGTAAAGTCACGCAGCCTGTCCCGCCGGTAAGTGCCTGCACGGCGTTGCGGCCTTCTTCCACGCCAATCACGGCCAGACGCTCCATGTCGTCTCCGGTGCGCTCAGAAACGGCAAAAGATGCGGACCGGATGCCTATCCGGTAGGTCACGACGTAGGTGAAACCCGCATGGCCACCGGTGACAATGCGCAGAATTTCCTCCTGGGAGGCCTGTGCCGGCAGCTCATAAATGCCGAATCGCAAATTGGAACTCAGGTCGCTATACTGCGCACCGATACGAAAAACAGACGCGTTGGAGATAACGCCCTTTTCGACCAGCCTGTCCGCCAGCTGACCAATCGTGTCACCCTTCGGCACCTCGATACATGTGTTCCGGGTCAGGGGGCCAAGGCCTTTGAATTGGGTTTTCGCCCAATAAACAACACCGCTGGCAGCGACCAGAAGAACAATCAGCAGGTTTACGAAGTTTGCTGCAAAATGACGCGCCATTACGCCTTTTCCGGTTTACCCACGATCAGGCATGCGTTGGTACCGCCAAAACCGAATGAATTCGATAGTGCGACATTGATAGTACGCTTTTTTGCGGAATTCGGCGCAAGATCAAGAGGTGTCTCAAAATCCGGGGTGTCAAGGTTAATGGTCGGCGGGGCGACCTGATCCCGAAGCGACAGGATCGAAAAAATTGCCTCTACAGCACCTGCAGCCCCCAGCAAATGCCCGATGGAGGATTTAGTCGAACTCATCGTGGTGCTCGCGGCTTTATCGCCCAACAAGCACTCCACGGCACAGAGCTCAATGATGTCAGCCATCGTCGATGTGCCGTGCGCGTTGATGTAGTCGATACTGTCGACTGACACACCGCCGTTCTTCAGGGCGGCCTGCATGGCGCGCAGACCACCGTTACCATCTGCGCTGGGTGCCGTGATGTGATAGGCGTCACCAGACATCCCGTAGCCCAGAACCTCCGCATAAATCCTGGCACCCCGCGCCCTTGCGTGATCATAGTCTTCCAGCACGACCACACCGGCACCCTCACCCATCACAAATCCATCGCGGTCAGCATCATAGGGGCGGCTGGCAACCGTTGGATTATCGCGCCGTTTGGTGCTCAGGGCCTTGCACGCGTTGAATCCGGCAATACCGATTTCACAAATCGCAGCCTCGGCACCGCCTGCGATCATTACGTCAGCTTCACCAGCCACAATGATGCGCGCCGCATCCCCGATCGCATGGGTGCCTGTGGAACAGGCGGTAACAACCGCATGGTTCGGCCCCTTAAATCCGAAACGCATTGAAACCTGCCCGGACACCAGGTTGATCAGTGATCCAGGGATGAAGAACGGGCTGACCCGCCGGGGCCCGCGTTCCTTCAACAGGATGGAAGTGGCCGCGATGCTTTCTAACCCGCCAATGCCAGAGCCGATCAAAACACCCGTGCGATATTTTTCATCTTCTGATTCTGCAACCCAACCGGAATCTTCCACAGCCTGAACAGCCGCAGCGATGCCATATATGACAAAATCGTCGACCTTGCGCTGTTCTTTCGGCTCCATCCAGTCATCCGGATTGAAAGCACCGTCCGTACTCCCGTGCGGAATTTCGCAGGCATAGTTTGTTGCAAGATGATCAGCATCAAACCGGGTAATGGTGCCTGCCGCGCTTTCCCCGGCCAGCAGCCTTTTCCATGTTGCATCCACACCGCTGGCCAGCGGTGAAACCATCCCCAGTCCTGTAACCATAACCCGACGCATGAAAACCTCCGGTAAGCCCTGCCTTATGGTTTTATCTCTTTTAACGCGCCGCTATGGGCGGGGCAAGGTAGACGAACGACAGAAAAAAGGCGTGGTTCAACGGACCACGCCTTTTTGACAATATGCAAATTCGCTTACTTATCTGCGTCTCTGATGTACTGCACCGCGTCGCCGAACGTCTGGATGGATTCAGCTGCTTCGTCGGGGATTTCGATCCCGAATTTTTCTTCGAATTCCATCACCAGCTCAACCGTGTCAAGGCTGTCTGCATTCAAGTCATCGATAAAAGACGCCTCGGGGACAACCTTACTTTCTTCGACGCTTAGGTGTTCTACGACAATTTTTCTGACCTGTTCTTCAATGTCGCCTGGTTTTTCCGGCTCAGCCATGTTCATTCCTCACGTTGCGCAGGCACTGGTTGTGCCTGATATGATTTCTGGTGCAGCGGTCGTCACGCTGATGCCCTCGCATCGCATATGTCCTGTCCCGCTGCCGATCCAGGATACCTGTATCATATCGTTCTGACAAGGCAAATGGTTTTGCCGGGGCACCGCATAGGCTTCTGAATACGTCAGGCTGGACCATGGTACGCACGGGACGCCTAGCAGATCTCATCTTGGAAATGCTTCATAACCAGCCTGATCGGGTTGCTTGCCGCCTGGCCGAGACCGCAGATAGATGCATCGGCCATGATCTGGCTCAGGTCCTCCAAAAGCTCCTGGTTCCAAACGTCTTCGCTCATAAGTTTGACCGCTTTTTCGCAGCCAACCCGGCACGGTGTGCATTGCCCGCAGCTTTCGTCTTCAAAAAAACGCAACATATTCAGGGCGGCATCGCGAACTTTGTCGTGGTCTGATAAAACAACGATTGCTGCAGAACCGATGAATGTCCCATGCTCTTGCAGAGTGTCGAAATCCATAGGGATATCCCCCATCGTGGCGGGCAGAAGACCTGCGCTCGGGCCACCCGGCTGATAGGCACGGAAAGTGTGCCCGTCCAGCATGCCGCCGCAATAGGTGTCGATCAGTTCCTGCATGGTGGTCCCTGCGGGCGCGATCTTCACCCCCGGGCTCTTTACCCGGCCAGAGATTGAATAGCTGCGCATCCCCCGGCGACCGTTGGCCCCGTGATCCCCGAAGATACCGCCGCCAAATCTTGCGATCCTGGCGATCCAGATCAGTGTCTCGACATTATGTACCAGGGTCGGGCGGTTGAAGATACCTGCTGACGCCACAAAGGGTGGCCGGTGCCGCGGCAGCCCGCGTTTGCCCTCAATTGATTCGATCATCGCGCTTTCTTCGCCGCAAATGTAGGCACCCGCGCCGCGGCGCAGGTCAATATAACCGGGCTTCACCAGACCGGCGGCCTCAATCTCTGCAATTTCGGTCTGCAGGATCCTGCGCACGGCCGGATATTCGTCTCGCAGGTAGATAAAGCACGTCTCGGCCTCAACGGCCCACGCCGCTATCAGCATTCCTTCCAGAAAGCAATGCGGTTCCCGCTCCAGGAAATAGCGATCCTTGAACGTGCCCGGCTCCCCTTCGTCGCCGTTAACAGCCAAATACCGCGGACCCGGGTTCATCCGCACAAAAGACCATTTGCGCCCGGACGGGAAACCGGCACCCCCCATACCCCGCAGACCGCTTTCAAGCAGCTCTTCCTGCAGTTGATCGGGTGTTTTCGCGCCCCCCCGCAGGGCGCACAGGGTGTCGTATCCGCCGCCCGCCCGATAGGCATCAAAATTTTCATAATCCGGAATGTGCGGATGCGTATCTTTCGCGGCGATGGCCACCTCTGCCTTCTCCGGCGTGGCGTGATCGATATGGTTGTGCCCGATCTCCAAAGTCGGGGCAGTATCACACCTCCCCATGCAGGGTGCGTTAACAACCCGAACGGCTTCAGGGTCCAGTCCGTCTTCCAAAGCCGCTTTCAACTGCTGTGCGCCTGCGATTTCACACGCAAGGGAATTGCACACTCTGATCGTTAATGCAGGCGGCGGCACTTCACCTTCCTTGACCACATCAAAATGCGCATAGAAGGTTGCGACTTCATAGACCTCGGCTTGCCCGATCCGCAGTTCTTCGGCCAGTGCCCGCAGGTGTGCCGCGCTCAGATGGCCGTACTCATCCTGCACAAGATGGAGATATTCGATCAGCAGATCTCTTCGAAGCGGCATATCAGCGATGAGTGTACGCACCTCCGCCAAAGCCGTGTCAGAGATCTGACGACCCTTGGGCGTATGCCGCCCCTTGCCCCGGTTTTTCTTCCAGATGCCTTTGCGTTCGTCTAAAGCCATCATCGCTTCCCTGGCGTTGAGCCGTTTTTATACTGTCGCTGTAAACGATACCGAAAGCAACTGCGTACCAGCAAATAACGCGCCGGGATGCGTTGCAATGTCCCGAATCCTGGCCCAGAATCCTAACGCTTTTCTTCCGCCTTGTAAAAGGGAACGTTTTGGCATGTGGTCAAACGTTCGGATTACCCGCCCCTATTTCCGTAGCACGGATATTTCCGCAGGCGGTGGCGCGGGGAACCACCGGCCACAGCCTGACCTGAAATACCCGGCGATTGCCCGTCAAACGCCCCTGTCCTGCCTGTATTCTCGGTGCCGCCAGACCAAAACCTGCGCCGATAACGGAATTTTGCGGGATTTTGGGTATACGTCGGCTTCGTCATTATGGCCCGTGGCAGATTGCTCATGTCAGATTATACGCAGCCCCACGGGTTGCTGCGGCAGGAACTACAGGATGGCCGCATTTGAAATGGCTGGTGCCAGTGTGGCGGGAACATGCCGCCATACCCTGTAACCACCCCAGGCCCGGGGTCTGCTATACCCGGCCTGTGAACCAAGAAGGATGCCAAAACGGCCCTGCAGAACAAGAGTCATGATATCGATTGCATCCACACCCTGGCACTGACGCCATTTGATGAGCACCGTATGTGCCACCCTGATGCCCGCACCACAGCTGTCGGGGTCATTCCGCCCCGGACAGTAACCGCAGTTCCCGGCGCAGGATCTTGCCGGTTGCAGTCATCGGCATATTATCGATGAATTCTACGATGCGCGGGGCCACATGCGGGCTCACCTTTTCGCGCACACGTGCGATCAACTCTGCCTCTAACCCTGCTGGTCGGGATCCGTCGGTGGTTTTCACAAAAGCCTTGATTACCTGACCCCGCACCGGGTCGGGCACCCCGATCACAGCCGCCATCACAATGCCCGGATGCCCGGTCAGGCAGTTCTCAATCTCGGTTGGCCCGACCCGATACCCGGCGGATGAAATCACATCGTCATCCCGGGAAGAAAACCAGAAGTGCCCGTCTGCATCGCAGGTGCCAATATCGCCCGTGCGCATCCAGTTCCCCACGAACTTGCCGCGGGATTTTTCCAAATTGCGCCAATATTCCAAAAACATCCCTGGGTGTTCGCGATAAATGGCAAGTTCGCCCGCTTCCCCCGGTAACAAAACATGGCCTTCCGCGTTGAGCACGGCAACCCGCGCCCCCGGATTGCACCGCCCCATGCTACCGGGTTTGGGCGCAAATATCGAATGGCAGTTCCCGAGCACAAGATTGCATTCCGTCTGCCCGTAGACCTCATTGATTGTCAGGCCGAATGCGCCCTTTGCCCACTCAAACACATCCGCGCCCAACGATTCGCCACCGGACAGCACACCACGCAGAATACCTGGGCACCGCAACCCGGACTGTTGCATCACCTTCAAAGCCGTTGGCGGCAGGAAAGACGTACGAACGTGGTACGTATCGATCAAATCAAAGGCTTCTTCCGGGTCAAACTTGCCCATACGGTGTGCGACGACCGGAATACCAAAGTAGAGACAGGGCATCATCAGGTTCATCAACCCGCCCATCCAGGCCCAGTCAGCCGGGGTCCAGCCTACGTCGCCCGGCTGCGGGAACATATCGTAGGCCATCTCGATACAGGGTAAATGGCCCAAAAGCACCCGATGGGCGTGCAAAACCCCCTTGGGCGGGCCGGTGGTGCCGGAGGTATAGATCAGCAGTGCCGGCGTCTCGGCACCTGTATCCGCGGTTTCGAAACTGTCCTTCGCGGCTGCCAAATCCGCCTGAAAATCCCGGGTGCCATCCGCCGGGCCCCCAACACACCAAATGGTCTTCAAATCAGGCAGGCGATCCTTCACCGCCATCACCTTTGGCAGATTTACCAGATCCGTAACAACGCACCTTGCGCCAGAATTTTCCAGTCGGTATTCCAGCGCGTCTTCACCAAACAAGGTGAACAGCGGCAGCGCGATGCCTGCACACTTGTAGATACCGAAATGGCAAACGGCGACTTCCATGGATTGCTGCAAAAGAATGGCGCATGTATCACCGGCACCAAATCCCCGTGATTGCAGGGTGTTTGCGAACTGGTTCGACAAAGACGCAAGCTCCCCGAAAGTAACTGTCCGTGCAGGTTTCGGCAGGATCAATGCAACACGCCGCGGATCTCCCTTGGCCCAACGATCAACACAAACGTGCGCCATGTTGAAGCGATCCGGTCGCGGCCAGGAAAACGCCGCATTTATTTCGTCCCAACTGCCCAGACGCGGAACAATCGTATTTTCTGAAAATGTCACGGCACAAATACCTCCGGTACTATAATCTTCAGCGGAATATCCATCACATGCATCCCGGATTTCACAGGCGGCGGTGCCGGCCAAAACCCGTCACGCCCCGGAAACCCGGGTGGTACCGGGATCCCGCCCGGGTATTTGCCAGTGCCGGTCACAGCCTGCGCTTCGTGCGGGCGGATATTCACGGTCGCCGCCGCATGCCCGCCCTTCGGTCGCTCCGTCCGTACGCCAAGGGGCCGGACATGAGAATGCCGCAAGAGATTGGTGCATGAACACCCTGTGCATGTCAGACCCAACAGAAATGTGAAACCGCGTCGTTTCATGATCTTCTTTTTGTTTCAGGACTAAAACTAGGCTCATGTCCGGCTGGGTCCAGCCGCCCGCGCATCCGGTCTTGCAGCGTTCAACCCGCCGCAATAGATATCTGGTATGTCAGATACGTCGCGTCCGATTCCCCGATTGCTGGACCCCTGCCTTAGGCAGATCACCTACCTCCGGGTATCGGTAACAGATCGCTGCGATTTCCGGTGCGTCTACTGCATGTCTGAAAACATGACGTTCCTGCCTAAAAAGGAACTTCTGACTCTTGAAGAACTGGATCGCCTGGCCTCCGCCTTTATTGGCCAGGGCGTAACCAAGCTGCGTATCACCGGCGGGGAACCGCTTGTCCGGCGCGGTATCATGAATTACTTCGCTGCCATGGCGCGACACCTCGAAAGCGGCGCGCTGAAAGAGCTGACGCTGACCACAAACGGCAGCCAACTGCGACAATTCGCGAATCATCTTTATGATTGCGGTGTGCGCCGCGTGAACGTCTCGCTCGACACACTTAATGAAGCCAAATTCAAACGCATCACCCGCTGGGGTCGCTTTGACCAGGTTATTGACGGGATTGATGCGGCGCAAGACGCGGGCATTCGCGTGAAAATCAACATGGTGGCATTGAAGGGCACCAATGAAGATGAACTTGAAACAATGGTCAGATGGTGCGCCGACCGTGGCATGGATCTCACGTTCATAGAAGTCATGCCAATGGGTGATCTTGGCAATGAAGACCGGCTTGACCAATACTGGTCGCTCAGAAATCTCCGGCTGCGGTTAAACGAAATCTGGACCCTGACGGACCTGTGCGAATCGACCGGTGGCCCGGCGCGGTATGCCCGCATCAGCGAAACCGGCCAGAAGGTCGGCTTCATAACGCCGCTGACCCACAATTTCTGTGCAGGCTGCAACCGCGTACGCCTTGCCTGTACAGGTCGGCTTTACCAGTGCCTGGGGCAAAAAGAAGAGGCAGACCTGCGCCGCGTTCTGCGCGAAAATCCGCAAGACGATGGTCCGCTGATCGCCGCAATCCACGCAGCTATCGCACGCAAGCCCAAAGGTCACGGCTTCGACTATGCGCACCAGACAGTCAGCGGCGAAATCAGCCGACACATGAGCCACACTGGCGGCTGATCCTAGGCCGCATCAGCCCGCAAAAGCCGCTTGCGCATCTCCGGGATTGTGGCGATCTCTACCCCGGTGAAGACGTGAAACGTGCCAATATCCCGGTCCACCACGGCGTGGTCGCTCACCCACCCGCCCATGGTCACGTAGGTACGCAAAAGCGATGGCATCTGGCGGTTCGCCTCCCGCAAGGTCGGCCGGTAGTCGCGCAACAGTCTGGCAAATGGCACGACTTCCGATGCCTTAATCTCCGGCCGCCAGATATCCGGTGCCAGATGGTGCTCTTTCAAAAGTGCCAGCGCATCTTTGTAGACCGCAATCTTGTTGCCCTTAAAAGACGAACATCCGAACATGATCCCGATACCGAACGCATCCACATAACGCGTCAGCAATGCCCAGCCAAGGCGCAGTATGTCCGGATCCAACACCACGTCCCGGATACAAAAGCGCCCGATTTCCAGCATCGGATTGGTGTAACTCTTCATCCGCGACAGGTCGTAGTATTGCGCGGAATAGGTCAGTGGTATGCCGTTGCCATCCGCCAGATGCAGAAATCGAAAGGTCGCCACCGGCGGGCCGCCTTCAATGGGCTCCACCAGGGCGTGGCGGCACAGCCGGTCGAGCGCGTCTTCGTCCGCGCCTCCGTCCCGAAACTCCCTGGCCCGCAGGTCCAGTGCCTTGCGACAGTCCGCGCTGGTTTGCGCCAAACGTGCGCACCACAACCCCTTTTTGACGGGTACCACGTCATGATACGGATTATCCGGAAGGTATGGAATAAGGTTTTGTTTAAACTGCCCGTGCATCTACGCCCCAAACGAATCGCTTCGGTTGACCACGCCTTTGGCGCATATAAATAACGCATCATGAAACCCGCAAACCGGTAACGGGATCGAACATGGCGGATAAAATTGTCAAAACCGATGCAGAATGGCGTACGCAGCTCTCGGCTCTCGCCTTCAGGGTGACCCGCAGGGCCGGGACCGAAAGGGCCTTCACCAATGATGATTTTCCAAATGTGGCCGGTACATTTCGCTGTATCTGTTGTGAATCTCCGCTCTTTGATGCTGCAGCCAAATTTGACAGTGGTACCGGCTGGCCATCCTTTTACCAGCCGATCAATGATCAGGCCGTAGAAGAACATGAAGACAACAGCTGGCTTGTGCCCCGGACAGAGATCAGATGCGCCCGCTGCGATGCGCACCTCGGCCACGTCTTTCCGGACGGTCCCGCGCCAACTGGTCTGCGCTACTGTATGAACGGCGTCGCTATGACATTTGACCAGGATAATTAATAGCAGCAATATCAGCCTGTTCTGTAATTTTTAAGTGCGCTCGTGCGTCAGCCGTTCTCATCCAAGAAATCGGCCGGGTTGAAGTTGCCAATGGACCCGATCAACTGACGCCAAAATGTTGTTCCTCGTACGCTCGGGGAAGTCACGCGCCGCGAAAGCTCAATAACGCGGCCATCCTGCAGACCAAAGCGTTCAATATTCTGAACAACGTCGTTGCTGTCGAAGGAAATTGCAAGCACCGTGCGTTCAGTCACTTCGGGCTTGTGGTAGGCGTAAGACTCAATCCGGCTGGAGATATAGTACCATGCCCCGTCGGACAGAATACCGGCAGAAGACGGTATACCGGCAATTTCTTCAACCTCGGCACGGGTATCAATTCCAACCATGATATTTTCAAGTTCCTTATCGGTCGGAACGTACCCATGGTTCGAATACGTAGATGAACAGGCAGTCAACGCCACAAAAGCACCGCCCAGTGCCATCGTCCTGATCCTGCGAAGAAACATCGCTTTGCTCATGCCGGTTCCGCCTAGCCTTTCCGTTTGCAGTGCCGAAGATTATACTGCCTGACGGCAACAATCAAATACCTTCTCTGGCCAGGTTTAACGAAAATGCACATATGCACTTACCATGATCTTGTGACATGTCCGTAAATCGACTGGTGCGTCTGGCCACCCTGGATGCCGGCAGACCCCACGACGTGACCTATATCGCTACGGGGGAAGAGTGTAGGAAAGGTGCTGTCCTTCTGGGCATTCCGGCCCTGGCAAAACTTCGGGTGACGGGCAGTCTGACGCCAAAGGGCAAGACGGACTGGCTGTTGAAAGCACATCTTGGCGCGACAGTCACCCAAAATTGTGTTGTTACGCTGGAACTGGTGAAGACCCGGCTTGACATGGACCTGGTTCGCCATTTCCTGGCCCGTTGGACCGAACCGGAAGCCGATAGCGAAACAGAAATGTCGGCAGATGTCAGCACTGATCCATTACCGGACGAGCTCGATATCGCATCTGTCGCATTCGAAGAGATATCTTTGGCGATACCGACCTATCCTCGCATCGCTGGCGCGGAGTTCGATTATTTCAGTGCCGCCCCGGACGGCATCACCCCGCTTTCAGACGAAGACCTAAAGCCATTTGCTGCCCTCAAGGTGCTGCGGAACCGGATGAAAAACAGGGCTAAAAGATCTTGAAACTTCGGTTTTTCCTTGTATTTTGGGGGGATGTTTCATGCCGCAGGGCATACCTGCGGCTTTCTCCCGGGGGGTCAGGTGCTACACGTCTTGCAATCAAAATCCGACTCAGCCCCCTGCCAGAAAATCAGAGGTTGTCTAAATGGCCGTCCCACAGAATAAAGTCACCCGGTCCCGCCGGAACATGCGTCGCGCACACGATGCACTGGTCGTGGCCAACCCGAACGAATGCCCGAACTGCGGTGAACTGAAGCGGCCGCACCACGTCTGCCTCGCCTGCGGCCACTACGACAACCGCGAGGTTGTGGCTATGGTCGAAGACATCGATCTTGACGAAGACGCAGCCTGACGCAGGGGCGGGGCGCGTTTTGGGTAATTGACTGGTAATGGTTACTTCTACAACCGACGCGCAATTCTCAGATTCAAAAACAGTTATTTCCGTTGACGTGATGGGTGGCGACAATGGTGCCGTGTCAGTTGTCGACGGCATGGCAAAGTCTTCCGGGATCAATCCCGATATCCGCTTCATTGCCCACGGCGACGGTGAAGAATTGAAACGGTTGATAGATCGCCGATCTGTTCTGCGTGATCGTGTTGTCATCAAACACGCCGCCAAAGTAATCGATATGCACACACGCCCCAGCCAGGTCATGCGCAACGGTGAGGGCACATCCATGTGGTCTGCACTTGGCAGTATACGCGATAGGGAAGCCTCGGTTGCCGTGTCATGCGGCAACACCGGTGCTCTGATGGGGCTTTCGATGATTCGCCTGCGCCGTACGCCCGGGATCAAGCGCCCGGCCATTGCGATTCTTTGGCCATCACTCAATCTGCAAGGCTTCAATGTTATGCTGGACGTAGGTGCCGACATCCGCGCAGATGCCCACGACCTGAAGGTCTTCGCCCTGATGGGCGTCTCCTACGCCCGCAACGGCCTTGGCCTTAACCGTCCGCGCATCGGCCTTCTCAATGTCGGCACTGAAAACCACAAGGGCCGACCGGAATTGCATGAGGCCAATGACATGATCACCGCCGATGCCCGCACGAATGATTTCGAATATGTGGGCTTCGTCGAAGGTGGCGACATCCCATCGGACCGCGTCGACGTGATCGTAACCGACGGTTTTACCGGCAACGTGGCCTTGAAAACCGGCGAAGGCACCGCATTGCTGGTTGGTACACGCATGCGGCAGGCGTTCGAATACTCCCCCCTGTCGCGCATCGCATCGCTATTGGCCTATACCTCCCTGCGGCGCATGCGCCACCGGATTGACCCGCGCCGCGTCAACGGGGGGGTATTCCTGGGGCTGAACGGCACTGTCATCAAATCCCATGGCGCAGCCGATGCAACCGGCGTGTCCGCAGCTATCAAACTGGCGTTTCAATTGGCTGAACAGGGTTTTACCGAAAGGCTGGCCGCCCGCGTTGCATCGGGCATTCAGAACAGCCAAGATGAATATCCGGCCCAGGCTGACGAGGCAGCAAATACATGAGCACCCTTAGGTCAGTTGTCACCGGTGTCGGCAGCTACCTTCCAAAGCGGGTTGTTCCGAACCAGGAATTCACCGACTGGCTTGATACCTCTCATGATTGGATCGTATCACGGTCCGGCATCGAAAGTCGCCACTTCGCGGCAGAAGGCGAGCTGACGTCAGACCTTGCCATCAACGCTGCGAAGACCGCACTTGCGGATGCAGGTTACACTGCCCAAGACATCGATGCCATTATACTGGCTACATCGACGCCCGATCAGACCTTCCCCTCAACCGCAACCAGGGTGCAGTACGCCATCGGCATGACGGGTGGTTTTGCATTCGATATCCAGGCAGTTTGCGCGGGTTTTGCCTATGCGCTTGCCAACGCTGACGCATTGATCCTGGCTGGTCAGGCAAAACGGATTCTGGTAATAGGGGCAGAAACCTTTTCCCGGATTATGAACTGGGAAGATCGCACCACCTGCGTACTCTTTGGCGACGGTGCCGGTGCGCTGCTCCTGGAGGCACAAGAGGGCACCGGCAGCCCGGCAGACCGCGGCATCCTTGCCACAGACCTGAATTCCGACGGGGCGTTCAACGACCTTCTCTACGTGGACGGCGGCGTCAGCTCCACCCAAACGGCCGGTGTACTTGTCATGGAAGGCAAAGAGATATTCAAACACGCGGTTCAAAAACTCACCGCGACAGCAGAAACCGCGCTGGCCAAAGCCGGTTTCGGGCAGAACAACATCGATTGGGTTGTGCCTCATCAGGCAAATCTGCGCATCATCAGATTAACCGCGCAAAAGCTGCGCGTACCAATGAAAAAGGTCATCGTCACCGTGCAAAATCACGGCAATACTTCTGCGGCATCCATCCCGCTCGCCCTGGCGCACGGCAAAGAACAGGGTTTGATCAAGCCCGGGCAGGTTCTGGTATGCGAAGCTATCGGCGGTGGCTTGGCCTGGGGTGCGGCCGTTATCCGATGGTAGCGGCAGGGATGCCCGAGGCAAGGCACACTCACGGTTCCATGAACATTAAGGCCTGGCCAGATCAGATTAATTGATTTCATCGGTCCAGGGTTGACGCGCCTTTCCCAATCCAGGTAATTTCCCCAAAATGGACAGGAAAGCATGATGGGTGGCAAGACCTTGACGCGTATGGTTTTGAGCGAATCCGTATTTCGTGAGGTCGGGCTTTCAAGAAATGAATCGGCGCGCCTTGTTGAAAGTGTCCTGAATCACATTTCTGATGCCCTTGTGCGGGGAGAGAACGTGAAAATATCCTCGTTCGGAACATTTTCTCTCCGCGACAAATCCGAACGTATCGGGCGCAATCCGAAAACCGGGAAAGAGGTTATCATCAAGCCTCGGCGTGTCTTGACATTCCGCCCGTCCCGATTGATGAATGAACGCGTCTCCGGCGGCAACAGGCCCTGATCGCGATGGCCGAAAAATCCCCGGACGCGTTTCGCACAATCTCTGAGGTGTCCGAATGGCTGGACACTCCCGCCTATGTTCTGCGCTTCTGGGAAAGCCGTTTTGCGCAGATTAAACCGGTCAAACGCACCGGCGGGCGGCGGTACTATCGACCGGAGGATATGCTCCTGCTCGGCGGTATCAAACGCCTGCGCCACTTTGATGATCAGACGATCAGTGCCGTCCAGGCGGTGCTGCGGAAAAAGGGGGTAAAGCATGTCATGGCTCTTTCCCCTGAACTGGACAAACCCGCACGGTCTCCCGACAGTGTGGACGAGGCGGAAACCTTCGCGACGCCGGTTGCCGCACAACAGGAAGAAACCATGACGCAAGACCGCGACAAGGCCCCGCTGGACGGGGGAAAAAAAGATACCGGTGCTGACGAAACCCTGCCGGAATCGATCTGCATCGCCTCTGTCCCGCTGAAACCCCGGGCCATCGGGAAATATTCCGACAGGGAGCGTGCCGAAATCGGTGTGTTTTACCGGAGGCTTGCTGATATCCGTGATCGGATGCAATACGCGGGCTAGGCTCACACCGATTCGCCTTGCATGTTACGGCACGATTGCGTATTCGACAGCTGGCTCGGGCTATAGCGCAGTCTGGTAGCGCGTTCGTCTGGGGGACGAGAGGCCGCAGGTTCGAATCCTGCTAGCCCGACCAAAGAGCCGACCCGCAGGGCGGCGTTTCTGATCCGGGGGACCGATGGCTGTCCAGGGGGTTTTGCCGCGCCAGGCAATTGCCAGGATGATCGCACAGCGGCAGATCACCATGGGCGTTGTCCCTGCGCTTGACTGCCAGATCCAGCCCGCCTCTCTTGATCTGCGGCTCAGTCACCGGGCTTGGCGTGTCCGGGCATCCTTTCTGACAGGAAGCGGCAAAACGGTATCTGACCGATTGAATGAATTCGCCATGCACGAGGTCGACCTCTCACATGGTGCTGTGCTGGAAAAGGGGTGTGTCTACGTCGTATCCCTGATGGAATCCCTGGCCCTGCCAGGGAATATTTCCGCTGTTGCAAATGCCAGAAGCTCCACTGGCAGGCTCGACCTGCTCACGCGATGCCTGGTGGACCACGGCATAGAATTTGACCGTATCGGGCCGGGCTACACCGGACCGCTTTATGCGGAAATCAGCCCGCGCAGCTTTTCCGTGCTCGTGCGTCCGGGTCAGCGGCTGAGCCATGTTCGTTTTCGCAGGGGGAGGACTGTTCTGTCCGACTGCGCACTCCGTGACCTGTACAGAAAAGTGCAGCTGGTGGATGTCCCTCCGCAAATCGACAATGGCCTTGGCTTCTCAGTGGATCTCAGGGGGGCAGCCAACGGGCTTGCGGGGTATCGGGCCAAGCCTCATACAGGGCTGATCGACCTTGAACGGATCGGGTACTACCCTGCTTCCGAGTTTTGGGAACCGATTTATGCCCACGATGGGCGCATCATCCTTGATCCCGGCGCATTCTACATACTCGTCAGCCGTGAGGCTGTCACTATCCCTCCGACCCATGCCGCCGAAATGGCACCGTATTTGGCCATGGTCGGAGAGTTTCGCGTACACTATGCGGGTTTTTTTGACCCGGGCTTCGGTTGGGCCGCGGCCGGTGGCACCGGATCCCGTGGCGTTCTGGAGGTGCGCTGCCATGAGGCCCCTTTCGTACTTGAACACGGACAAAGCGTCGGTCGCCTTGTTTATGAGACGATGACAGAACCGCCAGACGTGCCCTACGGCCTCGGTATAAAGTCAAATTACCAGGGCCAGGGGCTTAAACTGGCAAAGCAGTTCCGACCCTGACCACATTGGCTGTAGCGATATTTCCGCGGGCCTTGAACAGGGTTATTTCCATCCCGGCTACATCCATGCCTTTGCATACAGCTGCCGGCCGGTGTGGCAGGTGCGGTCGTGCCCCGTTGACCAATTTGCGCACCGCTTTTCAGACATTGCATATTTGTCCCGGATGTGGCGGGTTTCTTTCGGCCATTGCGACCTTATTGTAAATTCGGCATTTTTGTTATCCTGTCGGAACCGGTATCCCTGCACGGCTCGGCCTGTGGCGGTTGATGCCCCTGATTCCAAAGCCTGCCGCCTGGATTTGCGGTACTTTCCCGCCCCGGATTAAGTGATTTTCGGTTCTGAGGGTCGGCTGACTAAAACGTGTGAAAAATTTCGAACACTGTGTGGCGAGGTCCGCGCTCATGGCGTTCCCGCCCTAAAGTATCTTGCGCCGGTTTTCGTTGTCTTCCGCGTCATGGGGCAGGCGGTTGTCTAAAAGACCGGCATCACGCAGTTCTTTAATACCCGGCAGATCTCGCACACTTTCCAGCCCGAAGTGATCCAAAAACTCCCGCGTTACCACGAAAGTCACCGGGCGACCTGGAGTCATCCGACGACGGCCGAGCCTGATCCATTCCAGTTCCATCAGAATGTCAATCGTGCCCGATGACACGCTTACACCGCGGATTTCCTCAATCTCTGCCCGCGTCACCGGCTGATGATAGGCAATAATCGCCAGGGTCTCCACCCCGGCACGGGATAACTTTCGAACCTCGACCTGTTCTTTTTGCATCAGAAAGCCCAGGTCCGGTGCCGTTCGAAAGGCCCAGCCGTCCCCTGCCTTTACCAGGTGGACGCCTCTGCCCTCGTATCTTTTGCGCAGCAGCACAAGGGCCTCCGCAATGTCGCAGCCATGGGACATCCGCATCTCGATCTGAAGTTTCGACAAGGGTTCACTGCTGGCGAACAGGACGGCCTCTATCATTCGCTCCTGTTCTGCCAGGGATGGCACTTTGAACGGGTTTTCGGTGCTGGCAGCGGATTGTTTCATCATTGCCGGACATCTTTTGCACGCAGTTCGATGGGTGCAAACGTCCCGGCTTGCCGGATTTCCAGTTTGCCGGCTTTCACCAGTTCTAATGCTGCCGCAAAGGTGCTTGCCGTGGTGGACCGCAGCCCCTGCGGATGCCCCGCCCGGTCGGGGATAAAGCTGCTCATGCAGACCCAGTCAATCGCCTGTCCGATCATGGCTTTCATCCGGTTGAGTGCTTCTTCCATCGTGAAGACAAGAGTGCGTTCGCGCATATTGTGCAGCGGCTTGAATCTTGATTTCGTATTAAGCCATGCATAGGCCTGCATCAGGTCCAGGATGCTGGCTGTGTAGGTTATGCGGCGGCGGGCCGAGTGGTCTCCGGCAATACCGCGCACAAAGAAATCCTTGCCCTTCCGGTCGCGGGCCATCAGTTTGGCCGCTGACTGGCGCATCGCCTCCAGCCGTTCAAGCCGGAATGCCATCTGGGCCGCCAGCTGTTCGCCGCTCGGGCCTTCATCCCCGGGGCCTTGTGGCAACAAAAGGCGCGACTTAAGAAATGCCAGCCAAGCCGCCATCACCAGATAGTCGGCGGCAAGCTCGATACGCAGGCGTTTGGCCCGCTCGACAAAGCCCAGATACTGTTCCGCCAGCGCAAGCAGACTGACCCTGCGCAAGTCTACCTTCTGCATCCGGGCAAGCGCCAGAAGCAGGTCGAGCGGCCCTTCGAACCCGTCAACGTCAACTGTCAGTGCCTCCGCCTGATGGCGGCTTTTGTTACCTTCGAAGTCGTCATCGGGTGCTGTCGGCATCATATCATCGGGCATCGGGAAATATCCCGAAGCCCGTGCTGGATCGGGCAAAGAATGTGAAGCTGTCGGCATCATATCATCGGGCATCGGGAAATATCCCCCATCAGATTTTTTAGTGCCGCGGCACCCTCAATCGGGTCAAAGTCATCGGGGACCTGGCGCCGGGCCAGCGCGGCATCCGCACGCAGCAGAGACAGCCCGTCCAGCCGCGGTGTGTTTGCAGCCACAGGCTCCATCTCTGCCAGATTGCCATTGCAGTGCAGAATCATATCACACCCGGCACCCAAAACTCTCCTGGCGCGTTCCCCAAACGCCCCGCCCAGGGCATTCATTGACAGATCATCGGTTATCAGCAATCCGCTGAACCCGATGAAGGATCGGATTTCCCGGATCACTGCAGGCGACAGTGTGGCAGGCAACTCCGGGTCAATCGCTTCATAAACTATATGGGCCGTCATCGCCATCGGCAGATCGGAAAGTGCCTTGAATGGCGCAAAATCATGGCTCCGCAATTCTTCCAGCCCTGTGTCAACACGCGGCAGGCCCAGGTGGCTGTCCGCATTGCCGCGCCCATGGCCCGGAATATGTTTGATGACTGATAAAACACCGCCGTGCGCCTGACCTTCGGACAGGGCCCTGCCCGCCTTTGCGACTGCACCGGGATCAGTGCCATAACAGCGGTTTTTGATGATCGCGTGGGTATCGTCTCCGGCCAGATCAAGAATCGGTGCGCAATTAACGTCGATGCCCAGCGCAAACAGCTCCGCCGCGATCATACGACCCCGCAAATACATGGCGGCGCGATATCTGGCACCCGCCGCGTCGCAGAAATCACGGGCGGGTGCCCATTGCTTCCAGATCGGAGGTGCCAGCCGCGCCACGCGCCCGCCTTCCTGATCAATCAAAACTGGCAGGGTGCGGCCCAGTGCACTGCGAACATTCTCGATCAGGCCGTGCACCTGATCGGGTGTATCAATATTGCGGGCGAAAAGGATCAGGCCCCAAGGGTCGGCCTCAATGAAAAATGCACGTTCCCTAGCGGACAACTCCTGGCCTTCGCAGCCGAAAATGACCGCCTGCATGCCGCTTACCTAACCATGACCGGGGTACAGGATGTTTCGCGCGCCTCCAGTGCGGTGCATAACGCACGGCTTTCATCTGGACTGTTGAAGCCAGCGGCGCGTAGCCTGTAGAATGTTCGCCCGCCGCTTTCGGTTCGGATCACTAGCTGATGCTTGTGTTCCAGGAGGTCGGCATTTTTTTCCAGGAGTTTCACCCATTCTGATTGGGCAAGCTCCGCCGAATCGTAGGCACCCAGTTGGATCATTTGCGTCCCGGTCGGTACGCTGGCACTCAATGCCGCCGGACTGGACGCCGAGGCCGAAACCGTGCCTTGAACCTGATCGATCCCGGTGCGCAACAGGTTGGGCCTGCCCTGCGGGCGCAGAGATGTCTTCGGTGAAAGTTCCGTGCCCCGGATACTGTCATTTGGTTCTGCGGATCTGTTCTTAACCGGTTTCGGGTCTGCAACGCGCTGCAAATCTTCTTGCAGCGTTGCGGTTTCAGCTGCAGCTTCTCTTGCTGTGCCAAGCGGCTGGTCGCCATCATCCAGCCGGTCCGGCGGCGGTGCCAGAACAACCTCGGCCGCAGGTGCTGCAACGCTTCCGTCTGACTGCACCTGATTCACTGCCAATCCCTGGTGGCGGGCTGTTTGACCGCCCGGATCTGCGGGCTGGGTTCGACCTGGCCCTTCCATGGCACGGATGATTGGCACCTCGTGAGGGTCACGAGTGCCGAGATTGATAGCCCAATAGATAAATCCCGCTATTACTGTGACAGAAACACCGGAAATCACCCAATGCGTCGCCAGCCTGAGCACAGCTGACCCGGATGCGACAGCGCAGCCAAAAGGCGGGGTTTTATACGGATTGGCTTCGGACATAAAATTGCCTCTTTGTCATGCGCACAATACCTTGTGCGCATGACTGCTTTAGCTCCCCAAAAGGCGGTTATATCCGCTCTTTTTACATTTCTTCCATTGGGTTTATCCCCAAAATAGCGAGCCCGGCTGACAAAACAACCGCAACGGCCCGTATCATGGCAATCCTTGCGCTGCTCGCGGCAGCATCTTCGGGCTGCCAGAACCGCAGGGTTTCCCGGCTTTTGCCACGGTTGTGCAGCACGTGATATTCCCCCGCCAGGTCGTAAAGATAGAAAGCAATCCGGTGCGGCTCATTGTGGTGCACAGCCAGTTCCAAAAGCCGCGGCCATTCCGCAACTTTACGGATCAGGGCGATCTCTGCCATATCGGACAGATGCGCCAGGTCACAGTTCTGCAAATTCCTGTCATTCACGTCCAATCCGGCCTCGGATGCCTTCCGCACAACCGAACAGATCCGCGCATGGGCGTATTGCACGTAAAAAACCGGGTTCTCTTTTGACTGGTCCAGCACCAGCGCAAAATCGAAATCCAGCGGCGCATCATTCTTCCGCGTCAGCATGTGGAACCGGGTCGCATCCGCGCCTGCCTGATCAACGATGTCGCGCATGGTGACAAATATCCCCGCCCGCTTCGACATCTTGAAAGGCTTCCCGTTTTTCAGCAGCCTAACGAGCTGTATCAGCTTGACATCAAGTGAAACCTGCCCGTCAGACAAAGCGGATACAGCCGCCTTCATCCGTTTGACGTATCCGCCGTGGTCCGTCCCGAAGACATCGATCAGCGCATCAAATCCGCGTTCGATCTTGTCGTAGTGGTAGGCAATATCAGGCGCAAAATACGTCCAGGATCCGTCGGATTTTCTGATCGGCCGATCAACGTCATCCCCATGTTCGGACGACCTGAAAAGCGTCTGTTTCCGCGGCTCCCAATACTCTGGCGTCCTGCTTTTAGGCGGTTCCGGTACGCCTTCACAGATCAGGCCCTTTTGCTCCAAGGCTTCCAATGCCGCTTCGATCTGTCCGGTATTATAAAGCGATTTTTCTGAATAAAAAAGGTCCATCTCCACGCCGAGAGCTTTGAGATCTTCCCGGATCAGGTCCATCATGGCACCGGTTGAAAACTCCCGCACATCTGTAAGCCAATCCGCCTCCGGCGCACCGACGTAGGCATCGCCTGCCTTTTCCTTCAATGCCTGCCCTACGGGGATCAAATAGTCGCCGGGGTAGGTGCCATCCTCGAAAGCCACATCCTGGCCGTGTGCCTCCAAGTACCGCAAATAGACGGACCGGGCCAAGACGTCGACCTGGGCACCGCCGTCGTTGATGTAGTATTCGCGGGTAACATCGAAACCCGCAAAGGCGAGCAGGTTCGCCAGCGTATCCCCGAAAACCGCACCCCGGGTGTGACCCACGTGCAAGGGGCCCGTCGGGTTGGCTGAAACATATTCGATGTTAATCCGTTTGCCATGTCCCATCCTGGATCTGCCAAAATCCACCCCGGCCTGCAGTGCGGCCGGCACCACCGCCGCCCACACGGCGGTGGTAAGCCGCAGGTTCAAAAATCCGGGGCCAGCCACATCCGCGGTGTCCACCCGTTCATCCGTCAACAGCCTTGCGGCCAGCGGCACCGCAATGTCGTGTGGCTTCATTTTCGCAGGCTTCGCCAGCACCATCGCAGCGTTTGTGGCCATATCACCGTGCAACGTATCGCGCGGCGGCTCCACTGTGACGCTGGTAAAGTCCAGCCCATCCGGCAATACGCCCTCTTCCTGCAACTCCCAAAGGCTCCTGGTCACCAGGGTGTGGATGTCAGCGAAAAGATTCATATCAGTCCCTAGAAACAGTTGTGGCGGTTTAGCATACACGCCCCCGCCGTCAACGAAGGTCAGATCCTGTGCTTGCGCAATTGCCTGTGCATCTTCAGCGCGTAACGGTCCGTCATGCCGCTGATATAGTCCGCCACTGTGCGGGCACGCGCCGGTTCATCATCGCCGGTTTGTCGGCCAATGCCCATAAATTCCGGCCTTTCCATGAAAAACTGAAAGAGCTGGCGCAGTTTTTCCGCCATCTCCTCCCGCCCCGCCACGACTTTCGGATGGCGATACATATTCGTGTAAAGGTATTGCCGAATGACACTGATATCGGAAAGCATGTCGTCGGAAAATGCCGCCACCGGTTGGTCCATTGCCCGGACATCATCGGCTGTTTCAACGCCGGCGCGGCGGATCCTGTCCCGCGATTCCGCCACCGCATTTTTGACCATCGCCCCAAAAACACGCCGCAGGGCCTCGTGCCTGTGCCTGTAATCGTCCAGATTCGGATAGGCGACGGCCACATCCCTGAACGCTTTGCCGACAAGAGGCAGGTCCACAATATCTGCAATTCCGAACAGGCCAGCCCGCAGGCCATCGTCCAGATCATGATTATTATATGCAATGTCATCCGCCAGTGCCGCGACCTGCGCTTCTGCACTGGCGCGGATTTTCAGTGCCAAATCATGTTTTTCGTTGTATTCTGCCAACGCCACCGGCACCGGGTCGGGCACCGGGCCGTTGTGCTTGGCTATCCCTTCCAGAGTTTCCCATGTCAGGTTCAGCCCATCGAAGGCTGCGTAATGTCTTTCCAGCGAGGTCACCAGCCTGATTGCCTGCGCGTTATGGTCAAAACCGCCGTAGTCCGCCATGCAGGCATCAAGAACGTCCTCTCCCGCATGGCCGAAAGGTGTATGGCCCAGGTCATGGGCCAGCGCGACAGCCTCTGTCAGTGCCAGGTTCAGACCCAGGACATCGGCAATCGTGCGGGCCACTTGCCCCACCTCTATCGAATGAGTCAGCCGGGTGCGATAGTGGTCGTCTTCGTGTTCCACAAAGACTTGGGTCTTGTGCATAAGTCTTCTGAAAGATGTGGAATGAACAATCCGGTCGCGATCCCGCTGGAAACAGGATCTGTGCCAGGGGCTGCTTTCGTCCACCAGTCGCCCGTGCGATTGTTCAGGATGGCATGCGTAACCCGCCATCATCGCCTTGCCTTGTCGCCTGCACTTTTGCATGTTATTTCGGGCATAATCTAGCACAGCCGGACAGGTTTCACCAGCATGGATATGGCCATACCGCCGAAAGTTACCGACCGTGCGTTTAAGCGGCTGGAGAAAATTAATAAGAGCCTCGACACCCCTCAGGCCCTGCGCGTTGCTGTCGAGGGCGGTGGCTGTTCCGGCTTCCAATACGAAATTGCGCTGGCAGAGACCGCATGTGAGGATGACCTCGTGCTTGAAAAAGACGGGCAGCGCGTATTGGTTGACAGCGTGAGCCTGCCGTTTTTGGCAGGGGCAACCATCGATTTTACGGATGAGCTCATCGGCGCACGTTTCACAATCAAGAACCCGAACGCAACATCGTCCTGCGGGTGCGGCACCAGCTTTTCTGTCTGAACATGGGGGATAGAAATGACTTAATGTCGGCCTGGATTATCCAGGCAGTGTTTCATGCCGCACCCGCATATGCCCGGCCGGTTATCATGCGCCTGCATCCTGCTTTTACGCCGCCGGGCTTTTGCCGTAAAGTCATACCATGAAAATAGCTTCTTTCAACATCAACGGAATCAGGGCACGGTTGCCCGTGCTGCTGGACTGGCTGGAACAGGCCAAACCGGACGTGGCCCTGTTGCAGGAGCTCAAATCCACAGACGAAACCTTCCCCCGTGAGCTGATTGAGGCCTTGGGTTATCAAGTGGAAACCCACGGACAGAAATCGTTCAACGGTGTGGCGATCATGTCGCGCCTGCCGCTGGAGGATATCAGCCGCGGCCTTCCCGGCGACGACTCGGATGAACAGGCCCGCTACATGGAAGGCACTGTAATCGGTGATAAAAGTGCCGTTCGCGTAGCATGTCTTTATCTTCCCAACGGCAACCCTGCACCGGGGCCGAAGTACGATTACAAACTTGCCTGGATGGGACGCCTCGAGGCGTGTGCATCCCGGTTGATTGCCACAGAGGAGCCCGCGCTTCTGGCCGGTGACTTCAATGTAATCCCCCAGGCAGAGGACTGCTGGGATCCCGCCGTCTGGAAAGAAGACGCGCTCTTTCTGCCGCAATCCCGCGAGGCATTCCGCAGGATCGAATCTCTGGGTTTCAGCGAAGCCTACAGCATACGCCACCCCGGTATGCAGGAATTTACCTTTTGGAACTATCGGGCCGGTGCCTGGAACAAGGATCACGGCATCCGGATTGACCACTTCATGCTGTCACCCGCCGCCAGCGATCTTTTGCTGGATTGCCAGATCGATACATACGTCCGGGGCCTCGGGAAGCCATCAGACCATGTTCCGATCTGGGTGCGGCTTGACGGGTAGAACGACAGATCCGGAAAATATCCGCGCCAAAATTTCTCTTGCGGTCCTCCCGGCCCGGTGACTAGGTACGCTTCACGTTTGGGATGTAGCTCAATTGGCAGAGCACCGGTTTTTGGTACCGTAGGCTGCAGGTTCGAATCCTGCCATCCCAGCCAGCTTTATCAAAGGCAACAGACAGGTGTTCCGGGGATTCCGGAAATGCCCGGTCAAACAGGCCCGGTCAGGAATGCTTTCAACGGCGATGCCATCACCGACAGCGGCGATGAGATGATTCGCCTGTCGCATATTCGGGATGCGGCGTGACCCCGCAAAGCATGGTCCACATTGCCCTGGCAGCGGATGATTTCATTTGCCGCCGCCGAACCAGTGCCGCAGGAAATTGCGCACCAGTGGTCTTGCGGTCTCTCCGGTTTGT
The DNA here is from genome assembly GCA_014323795.1 of Paracoccaceae bacterium. GTDB lineage: Bacteria > Pseudomonadota > Alphaproteobacteria > Rhodobacterales > Rhodobacteraceae > Amylibacter. The sequence goes on from JACONK010000037.1 coordinate 278,156, forward strand.
GCCGTGCGGATTTCCGCCCGGTCCCGGCTGTCCTTAAACCGGGCCAGCAGCGGGTCAATCCTGCGCCGCCTGAAGCGCTGCACCATGCGATAAACCCCAAGAAGCAGCAGCCCCAACACCATGAGGATGGTTATGTTAAGCCAGGGAATAAGCCATACATCGGGGCCATCGACCTTGCGCACGGAAATCGCATTGGGATAGATCGTCAAAACCTTGATGCGCCAGCCATAGTGGGTGATCGCCACCCAGACAGGTTCTTCCCGCGTACTCCCAAGATCGGCCGCCTTCGCCTGCAAATCGGAACTGTCGAACTTGAAATACAACGGCCAGCCAAAGCCTGTGTCCTCGTTGCGGAATATCATAGTGCTGCCGTCGTCGTAGGCAGTTTCGATCAGCCGCAGATCCCGGGATACGCCTTCTTCATTGCCTGCGTCGGCCTGGGCAAAGAAAATCCGGTTCCAGCGGGAAAAATCCTGCCGGATAATCTCTGTTTTGATCACCCGCACGATGTCGCGTTGCGGCAAGGTATAGTGGAAAAACGCGAAAACAATCGCGACAAACAGCACCCGAAATATCCACTTTATATACCACATGAAACCAGCCTCCGTTTCATCGCGCCCGGTGGCCCGACACCAGGCCTCAGGATTTATCTCCTTTGCTGCCCGGGGCACTGGTACCCCGAGCGAAAAGTATCCTGTGCGCACCAGCCTTATCCATCACAGATTTTACGCGCAAGGCAAAGGTAAAAGGTAATTGCCATAACTGTTTTTTCAGAAAGGGGCTCGACCGTGCCGTATCGGGTTGGAAGGGCCGAAGGCCGACGGGACGGATGAAGTGCACCATCACGCGGTCACCCGCGCAAAGGTGCGGGATTTCTTCAACTCCGATGCGCGGCAAGCCCTCACCACATCTCCCGGCTGTGGCGCAAAAAGCCCCTGCCGCCGGGAGAAAGCGATAGCAAACCCGAGTTCAGAAGGTCGCGATTTTTCTTTCGAATCGCTTGCGCTCCTTCGGGAACCGCCTGACCTGGGCGCGAAACCGGACCAGGTGCCGGAATATGATGCGCTTGAATCTGCAAACAAGAAGGATTGATTATGACCACCATCTACGTGGATAATTTGATCGATCTGTGAGAATGCATTGATGTGAAGGCGATGATTTTGGCACACGACAAGTCCGGCCTCCGGAGCGGCGACAACTTTCATGTGAATTGGGGCCTTATCTTCTATAATGCCGAAGGTACTGCCAGGGAGACGACAGGCTGGGTGGTGGCTGGGGGGCGGATACCTTCGTGTTCAACATCGCTGATTCCGGGCATGATATACTTTTGGGTTTCAGCATGACCAGGGCACCAGAGATGAAGAGGGGGACAGGATCCTGCTCACAGGGCCTGCCCAACAGGACAGTTTTGATAACCTGACCTTGACCGAAGTGAATGAAAGGGAAAAAATCATATATTATCGAAGGCACAAAATGGGTTCGTGGAGTAGGATATACTACATATACGAAGACCGTTGGGGATGTGCTGGTCACCTGGGGTGACGAGTCAAACAGCATCCTGCTGGGTTTGTATCGCCTGTCGGATGTCCGCGAAGTTGCACCGGCTGATTTGACCGGCGTACCAATGCCTTCAGGCAATCCCTGCGGCCCTGAAAAGCACCGACAAATCCTGCGCGGGCCGGGCACCGATGTGGCTGATCGCCTCTCCGGCGGCAATGTTGCCCATCCGCCCGCAGGTTTTCGGATCACGGCCCGTCGCCAGGCCGTAGAGAAAGCCCGCGGCAAAGAGATCTCCCGCCCCGGTCACATCGACCACCTCTGCTGCCTCCGCCGGAACCGTGGTCTGTGTGCCGTTTTTGCACACAATCACGCCCTTCGGGCCCATGGTGCAGGCAACGATTTCCACCTCTGTGGCAGCCTGATCGACAGCGGCCTGCAGGTCATCTGTCTGGTACAACGCGATCACCTCATGCTCATTACAAAAAAGAAGGTCCACATAATCGCGGATCATATCGCGAAAGGCGTCGCGGTGGCGCTGCACACAAAACGGGTCACTAAGCGTAACCGATACCTTGCCGCCCGCACCCTTGCACACCCCGATAGCCCTGGCAAAAGCCGCATGGCCCGCCGCGCCGTCAAAGCGGTAGCCTTCCAGGTAAATCCAATCCGCCGCCGCCATCCAGGCCGGGTCAATGTCTCCGGGGCCAAGCTGTTCGGACACGCCAAGGTAGGTAGACATGCTGCGTTCCGCGTCAGGTGTCACCAGCACCATGCAGCACCCGGTCCCGTGCTTTTCATCCCCGGGTGCGAAAGGCGTTTCAAAATCAGTGCCCTGGGCACGGATGTCACGGGCAAAGATATAACCCCGCTGATCATCCTTTACCTTCCCCACATACGCCGTACGCCCTCCAAGAGAGGCGATGCCCGCAATCGTGTTGGCGGCCGAACCGCCGGATATTTCCCTGGCCGGACCCATCCTTGCGTAAAGTGCAGCCGCACGATCCGCATCGATCAGCTGCATAATACCCTTTTCAACACCGCTGTCCGCCAGGAATGCATCTTCGCAATGGGCCAGGATATCGACCAGCGCATTGCCAATCCCGACCACCTGGTATTTTTTCACGGCACCATATCCTTAACCGGAACCCGGATGCCAAACGTGACAACGGGGCAAAAATTCCCGCGCTGTTCTCCGCGATTTTGGCAATAACCGCAACACCATTGTGGCTTCCAATCGGGCGGCGCAAAAAGACGCATCCGGGACTGCCTGAAGGCGCGGTTCGCTGAACAGGGCCGAAAGTTCAGAAAACCGGATGTTCAACCAGGTTCCGGCTGTCAGGGTTGCGCACAGAACCAGAGCGCGGGATTTGACCCTCTTTGTGGAAAGAGCCGAATATGCGATCCCGGCCCGTGGCACACCCGGTCGCGGGACGCCGCGTTCATCACCAGCTCAAAAATCATCGGAAAATGCGCACCAAAACCCTTCCACCGGGCCAAAGCGGACGGCCATTGCCGAGCGGAAATCTCGGCCGGAAGGATGAATGGCTGCTATGCCCGCAAAATCCGCTATCTGAATATACGGAAAATGACGCGAATCTTTGTTCAGGTTAACCAGTCAGGGAAAATCAGCCAAGGCAATACAGCCAACAAATGCGCAAGATTCGGGTGGCAAATGGCTGCCTGCCCCGCCATTTTTATCCCATGAAACAGACAAAATATCATCACGACGTAATCCGCAGGGCCATAGAATACATTGATGCAACCGTCGGGCATCAGCCGAAACTTGATGACGTGGCCAGGGCCGTGGGCCTGTCGTCCCCGCATTTTCAGCGAGTTTTTTCCCGCTGGGTCGGGGTCAGCCCAAAGCGGTATCAGCAATACTTGACGCTTAATCACGCGAAGGTGCTGCTGTCGGATCGTTTCACTGTGCTTGATACAGCCCTTGAAACCGGTCTAAGCGGTGCAGGTCGCCTGCACGACCTGTTCCTGACATGGGAGGCGATGACCCCCGCCACATACGCCGCCAAAGGCCAGGGGCTAAAAATCCGCTACGGCTGGTTTGACAGCCCCTTCGGCGATATGATCCTTGCCGCTACGGACCGCGGCATCTGCGGGCTCGGCTTTACGCAGGAATTCGGTCGCGACTGGTCCCTGGAAGATATGCGTCGGCGCTGGCCCGAAGCGGAGTTCGTGGAGGCGCGGGACACGCTCAAACCTCTGGTGAATGGCATTCTTGGTCATCATCAGGCGAAGCTGCACATGATGGGGGCACCGTTTCAGATAAAGGTGTGGCAGGCACTTTTGAACGTACCCGCAGGCCATGTGACCACCTATTCACAGATTGCAGGTGCCATAGGAAACCCGGGGGCCGTGCGCGCCGTGGGAACAGCCGTCGGGCGCAACCCCGTCAGCTGGTTAATCCCCTGCCACCGTGTGCTGTGCAAATCAGGTGCACTGGGCGGATACCACTGGGGTCTGCCGGTCAAACGTGCGCTTCTTGCCCGGGAAATTGCCCGTGCGGATGCGATTAAGGATCGGCACAAAAGCGGCTGATTTATTTTCCCGGCCCTGTTTTGCGCCGCACAGGTAAACCGATGCAGAATCTATGGGCGGCAGCAATCGCCGCACGGACGAAATGATCGGGCAACAGAAGTTCTCCGACAGAAACACCCGAGGTGCCGACAGGCTCAGCACTGGCCTGACCAGCCCGTGGGGCGACACCCGGCACAGAAAGCCGGGTGTCGCGGTGCCGGGGCAGCCTAGCCCGCGGCGTTTGCCTTGGCTACTTTTTTCGGCGCGTTGAGCACCGGGCCATCCCGGCTTTCGATTGCAATCCGCCGCGGCTTCAGGGCCTCCGGCACTTCGCGCACAAGGTCAATGTGCAGGATACCGTTTTCCGTTCGGGCACCGGTGGCGCGCACATGGTCGGCCAGGTGGAACCGTTTTTCAAAGCTGCGGGCCGCGATTCCGCGATGCAGGTAGGTCACCTTGTCAGACGTGCCGGTATCCGCCTTACTGGCCGCGATAAGCAACTGGCCATCGCGAACCTCAATCGACAGTTCGTCATCGGCGAAGCCGGCAACGGCGACCGAGATGCGGTAGGCATCTTCGTCTGTTTTTTCGATATTGTAGTGCGGATAACCGCTGGCATTCGGTTCAACGCTCATGGCGCGGTCCAGCATGGATGCCAAGTGATCAAAACCGACAGTGGAACGGTAAAGGGGTGCGAAATCATAGGTACGCATGACAGATTATCCTCCTTCAGAAGCGATAGTCATCCTGTTGAGGCCTTCCCGGAGGACAGGCCGGTTTGGCATCAGGCCCCTTTGCGGGCACCCGACAAAATACACATAGTAGCACCCTGCGGCGGTTCAAGGGTCGCCGCTGAAATTAATTGGAGTTAATTTCGGGCAGACCTGTGGCCCGGCTGTTCCGACACAGGCTGCCAGCCTGAACAACAGTGTGGCGGGAATACGGCCACAGAAGCCCCGCGGCGGTGCCAAAAGATTTTCCGGTGGCTGACCGTGCGATGTGCCCGGAATTGCGGGCAGGTTTTTCGGCGGCGACATCCGTATCAGCCCCGGGCAGGATTTTGAATGGCCCGGTGTGCTGTTCAATTTTCAAAAAGCGGTGTGACCTGCGCAACGATGACAGCGTTTTCATCCCCTGCGCGGGTCATCAGGGCCGCTTCGGCATCAGATATGTCGTGACCTTCTGCCCGGCGTTCCTTCAGCGTACCATACCCCGATACATTGAGCGGCACCATATCGGACCGCTGCAGGGTCGCGACGGTTGCGCGCACGGCCTCCGTCTCATCCACACCACAGGCATAGCATATCAGTGCCGCGCCGGTCGCACCTGCGGGCAGACCATCACCGGCCCTGCGGCCAAGCTCCGCCAGCAGGGTGAAAACCTGCTTTTCCCGCTTTGGTTTTTTCGGACTATCCAGGACTAATCGCGCAACAGTTCGTTAATCGAGGTCTTTGCGCGGGTTTTTTCATCCACCCGCTTCACGATCACCGCGCAATAGAGGCTGACGTTGTTTTTTGACGGCATGGACCCGGCCACGACGACGGCACCCGCAGGAACCTCGCCATACATTACTTCGCCGGTTTCCCGATCTACGATTCTGGTCGATTGACCGATGAAAACACCCATACCAAGCACGGCACCTTCGCGCACGATGCACCCTTCCACAACTTCTGACCGGGCACCGATAAAGCAGTTGTCCTCGATAATTGTCGGGCCTGCCTGCATCGGCTCCAGCACACCGCCGATGCCCGCACCGCCGGACAGATGCACATTCCTGCCGACCTGTGCGCATGATCCAACGGTGGCCCATGTGTCCACCATCGTGCCGCTGTCCACATAGGCACCGACGTTCACGAAACTTGGCATCAGCACCACGCCCGGCGCGATATACGCGGACCGGCGCACAACGCAGTTCGGCACCGCACGAAAGCCCGCGCCGCGCCACTGGCTATCGCCCCAGTCTTTCCATTTGCTGTCAACCTTGTCCCACCAGCAGCCGCCCTGGGCACTGCCGCCTTGCTGCCCCATGTCCCGCATGCGGAAGCCCAGCAGAACCGCCTTCTTCGCCCATTGATTTACGTGCCAGTCGCCACTTTCCTGCCGTTCAGCCACGCGCAGCATACCACTGTCAAGCGCGTTCAGTGTTTCTTCAACCGCCTCTTTCACCTCGCCTCCGGTGGCGGGGGTGATGCTGTCGCGGTTTTCCCATGCAGATTCGATTGCGGTTTCCAGTCGGGCGTTCGACATGAGATGTCTCCGGGGTATGTGAGCCAGTTTCGCGGCGGGTATAGTGCCACGGTCCGGGGGCGGCAACACAGGTTTCACCGCCACAATCCTCTTTTCGCCCTGACCACCTTCCAATGCACTCAGGGGCGTATCCGCCTGCATACTCGGGCCTCCTGTTCCCGGGCAGGTATGTTCCTGCCCGCCACCCCGGACGCCCCTGTTGCGTCAAAGGGCGTTCATCGTCAGCAATTCGTATTCCGCCACCTGGTCGTCGTCCTGGTTTGTCAGGCACACGTGCCAGCGTACCTCGCCATAATCATGGTTGCGCCGGGTCATGCGCCGCACGGTCAGTGTGGCGCGAATGCTGTCACCGGGTGATACGGGTTTTTGAAATCGCAGGTTGTTGAGCCCGGTGTTCGCAAGCACGGGGCCCGGGTCCGGATCGACGAAGAGACCTGCTGCGAAGCTCAGCAGCAGGTAACCGTGTGCCACCCGTCCCGGGAAGAAAGGATTCGCCCGGGCTGCATCTTCATCCATATGGGCGTAAAATGTATCGCCGGTAAAACGGGCGAAATGCTCGATATCCTCCTCCGTCACCTCGCGCGCGTCCGTTGTGATGGACTGGCCGGGGCTCAGCCCGGACATCCTTAGGCGGAACGGGTGGCGCGGCGGCTCTGACCGGTCAGCACCCGGTACCCAGGTCTGGCCGACAGCGGCGATAATTCCCGGCGCACCCTGGATCGCCGTGCGTTGCATGTAATGAAAGGCCCCGCGTACACCGCCGAGCTCTTCCCCTCCCCCCGCCCGCCCCGGACCACCGTGAACCATATGCGGCACGGGTGATCCGTGGCCGGTGCTTTCTGCCATGCTGTCCGCATTATTAAAGTAGAGCCTGCCGTTAAATGCCGCTGATCGCCGCGCGATCTGCGCCGCAAAATCCGGATCCGCCGTGATAACGGATGATACAAGCGATCCGCCGCCCCGGTTCACAAGTTCTGCCGCGTGCGACGCATCCCGGTAGCCCATCAGGGTAGAGACCGGGCCAAACGCCTCCGTCCGGTGAACGTGATCCGCCACATCCGGATCAGCGCATTGAAACAGCATCGGCGGCATAAACGCGCCGTTCTCCATGCCCGATCCGGCTGGTGCAAACCGGTTCATTTCGCCAAAGACAAGCCGTGCCTCTGATCCGATCAGGCCCGCCTTTTCCAGTACATCTGCCTTCTGGCCGTTGTTGACCAGTGCGCCCATGCCCGTGGCAGGGTCATGCGGATCGCCGACCTGAACGTTCGCCAGGCGCGCTTCAATGGCTTCGGCCACGTCGCCAGCAAATATCTCCGGTACCATGATGCGGCGGATGGCCGTGCATTTCTGACCGGCCCTGGCTGTCATTTCCTGCGAGACCTCTTTGCTGAAAAGGTCAAATTCAACAGTGCCCGGCCCCGCATCAGGCCCGAGAACAGAGGCATTCAGACTGTCCTGTTCGGACATGAACCGGGTGGCGCTGCGCATGATCGACGGGTTTGACCGCAGTTTCAGTGCCGTCTCGGCGGAACCGGTGAACCCCACCACATCCTGCGGGCCCAGCCGGTCAAGCAGATCTCCGACAGACCCGGCCACAAACTGAATCGCACCGTCGGGAAAGATGCCGGATTCCACCATCATCCGAAAGGCAGCCTCTGCCACCTGCACGGTCGCCGTCGCCGGTTTGACAATCGCGGGCACACCGGCGAGCAGGCAGGGGGCAAGCTTTTCCATCAGACCCCAGACCGGAAAATTGAAGGCATTTATGTGAACGCCAACGCCCTGAAGCGGCGTCATAATATGCTGGCCAACAAAACTGCCTTGCCGCGACAGGGCCTCCACTTCCCCGTCCAGGCAGATATTTGCGTCCGGCAGGTCACGGCGACCCTTGGAAGAGATCACCAGCATAGTGCCGATGCCGCCGTCCACATCGATTTTATGATCGGAGAGTGTGCCGCCGGTATCAAAACTCAACTCGTACAGCACCTCACGTCGTTCGCGGATGTAAAGCGCAAGCTCTTTCAGCTTCCGGGCACGGTCGTGAAACGTCATTTCCCGCAAGGCCGGCCCCCCGATCAGCCGTGCGTAGTCGATCACCGCCTGCGCATCGAAACCGGCGTGGCCGGACCGCGCAATGACCCGCCCGTTGATTGCCGACCGGATGTGCACGGCGGTGGCGGCGGGCGTCACCCAGGCCCCCTTCAGAAAACTTTCGACAGCTATGACAGGCATGACCGACCCCTGGCTGATATGTTACAGGATCAGTTTAATATTGACTGTTATTGTATCGTATGCAATTGGAAATACGTCCCTTGGGAGGGTAGAAATGGATGCACAGGAACGCGCCCGCCGCAGCGCGGTTGCCATGTTCGCAAACGACAGGGCCTCACCCTGGATGGGCATGGGCCCGCCGGAGGTGACACCGGGCACGGCACGCATGTCACTGACTGTCGAATTACACCACTGCAATGGCCATTACATTTGCCACGGGGCGGTGATTTTTGGCCTGGCGGACAGTGCCTTTGCCTTCGCCTGCAACAGCTATAACCGGCCTGCAGTGGCGCAGCACAACACGATCACCTATCTGGCACCGGCACGGGTCGGTGACGTGCTGACAGCGGTCGCGACGGAGGTATCCCGAACCGGCCGTGGGGGGCTTTACGATGTGACGGTCAGCAATCAGGATGGTGTGCAGATTGCGGCGTTTCGCGGTGCATCGCGCACCATAAAGGGGCAGCATTTCGAAGAGAACGCACCGTGAAAGATCTGACACCGCCCCGATCATCTCTGGACCCCATCGAGATCGCGTCACGCGATGAAATCATGGCCCTGCAGTTTGACCGCCTGCGCTGGTCCCTGCGCCATGCCTATGAAAATGTGCCGCACTACAGGGCAAGGTTCGACGCAGCCGGGGTGCATCCGGATGATCTGAAAACGTCAGCCGATCTGTCAGGGTTTCCCTTCACGGTAAAAAGCGACCTGCGCGACACCTACCCCTTCGGCCTTTTTGCCGTGCCGCGGGATCGGGTGATCCGTATACACGCGTCGTCCGGAACAACCGGTAAGCCCACGGTGGTGGGCTACACGCAAGGCGACGTGGATCGATGGGGCCGCCTGGTCGCCCGCTCCATGCGCGCCAGCGGCACCCGGCCCGGGGATATCGTGCATGTGGCCTACGGCTATGGGCTCTTCACTGGCGGGCTCGGGGCGCACTACGGGGCCGAAAGGCTCGGCTGCACAGTGGTGCCCGCGGGCGGCGGGATGACCGCCCGGCAAATAACCCTGATCCAGGATTTCAGGCCGACGACGATCATGGTGACTCCGAGCTACCTGCTCAACATCATGGAGGCCTGCCGGGCCGAAGGCATTGACCCGCGGAAAACCTCACTGCAGGTCGGTATCCTTGGTGCCGAACCATGGACAAACGCCATGCGGGCAGAACTGGAGGGTGCTTTCGATATGCACGCGGTGGACATCTATGGCCTGTCAGAGGTGATGGGTCCGGGCGTGGCCAACGAATGTGTGGAAACCAAGGATGGTCTGCATATCTGGGAAGATCATTTCTACCCGGAGGTGATCAATCCGGAAACAGGTGTACCCGTGGCCGACGGCGCATACGGTGAACTGGTTCTTACCACGCTGACAAAGGAGGCATTGCCGATCATCCGTTACCGGACTCGCGACCTGACGTGCCTGTTGCCGGGTACGGCGCGCAGCATGCGCCGGATGGAAAAGATTACCGGGCGATCCGACGACATGATTATCCTGCGGGGTGTGAATGTCTTTCCCACCCAGATTGAGGAACAGGTGATGGCGATCAAGGGGCTCGCCCCCTGTTTCCAGATCGAACTGTGGCGCGAAGGCAGCATGGATGCCATGCGCGTACATGTGGAGGCACTGCCACACAAGGGATCGGATGAAGAGCGGGCATCTTTGGGTGCTGTTCTGAAATCGCGCATCAAGGATGTGATCGGCGTGACTGCTGACATCGCCGTGGGTGTGCCCGGCACAGTGGCCCGCTCCGAAGGCAAAGCCCTGCGCGTCGTGGATAACCGATCCGAATGAGCGTCACAGCATGCCTGCGGGCGGCTGCGCCGCCGCTTATGCCCGGGCTTCGTATTCCAGTACTACGCACCTGCTTATGGGCACTGCCTGACAGGTGAGCACGTACCCCGCACGGATTTCATAGTCCTCAAGCGCGTGGTTGGCGATCATCTCCACCTCGCCTTCCTGGACCTTGGCCACGCAGGTGGAACAGACCCCGCCGCAGCAGGCATGGGGTGCCGCCAGCCCACCGTCGAGTGCGGCCTGGAGGAGCGTTTGGCCCGGCGCGATTTTCACCGTGCAGCGTGTGCCGTCAAGCGTGATGATGGCGGTGCCACCTGTTGACCGGGCGTCTTTCGAAATCTTTGCGGCCTGTTTGGCCCGCCCGTGCCGGGAGCCGGCAAAAAGCTCATATTTGATCCGCTCTTTCGCGAACCCGTTTTCCGCCAGACTGTCGCGGATGGCGACCATCATCGGTTCCGGCCCGCAGATGAAAGCGTAATCCACAGTTGCCAGATCGATCAGCGTCGCAAAGAGTGCCGCACATTTTTCGCCGTCCACGCGCCCGGTGAACAGCTCAATATCCTGGCCGTCGCTTTCCAGCACATGGATCACCGACAGGCGATCCATGTGGATATTTTTCAGGTCTTCGATATCTTCGCGGAACATGATCGAGTGTACAACCCGGTTGGCGTAAACAAGCGTGATGCGCGCGCCCGGCTCATCGCGCAGATAGGTGCGGAGAAGTGACAGAACGGGCGTGATACCGGAACCCCCGGCAAACATCAGGTAGTGACGGCTGGTGCCGGGGTCCGGTTCCACAAAGAAGCGACCCTGCGGCGGCAGGGCCCGGAGCTGCTGGCCCGCTGCAAGTTCTGTATTTGCCCAGGTTGAAAATGCGCCTCCGTCAACGGTCTTGATGCCGACCTGCAGGTAGCCCTCCCCCGGCGGCACACAAATGGAATAGCTGCGGCGTACCTCCACCCCGTCAAAATCGCGGGAAAATGTCAGATATTGGCCTGGCTTGAAGGCGAAAACCCCTGCATCCCGGGCTTTCAGTGACACCACCACCGCATCGCGGATGGTCCGGTCCACATGGATTACGTCGAGATCGTAAAACAATGCCATAAATCAGATGCACTTGAAGTAGTCGAAGGGCTCCAGACATCCCATACAACGCCAGGCGGCCTTGCATGGGGTGGACCCGAATTGGGAGATACGCTCCAATTTGTCCGAGCCGCAATGCGGGCAGCGGTCCGGCCCGCCTGCCTGGCCGGGCGGCGCGATGCCGTAGCGTTCAAGCCTGGCCCTGCCCTTGTCGGACAGCCAGTCGGTGGTCCAGGCCGGGCTCAGCTGCTGCATGACACGAACCTTGTCCACCCCCCGGTCCGCCAGGGCCGAATGAATATCGAGTGTGATGAGCGAGGTCGCCGGGCAGCCGGAATAGGTTGGCGTGATGGTGATCGATAGGATATCGCCTTCCCACCGCACGTCCCGGATCACACCGAGATCACGGAGCGAGATCACCGGTATCTCCGGGTCGGGCACCTCGTCCAGCCAGTCCCAGACCTGCGCGACGCGAGGAATTGTAGCTACCATGTCGCCCCCGGGTAGGCGCGTTGCAGGAACTGCATTTGCGCCAGCACATGGCCCAGGTGTTCGGAATGCCGGCCGGTTTTGCCGCCCTGCCGGGTGAAACGGGTGGCGGGCACGGCCAGGGTCGCCCTGGCCAGAGTGGGAAGAATGGTGGCGTCCCAGGCATCACGAATCCTGTCCGGCTTCGGCGCATCAGGGGCAAGCATCGCGTCAACCTCATCAGTGCTGAACATTTCGCCGACGCAGGGCCACAGTTCGTCAAGCGCGGCCTGCATGCGGGTGTGGCTTTCATGCGTTCCATCGCCCAGGCGGACCACCAGATCGGCGGCGCGGTCGACATGGTAGGCGACCTCTTTGGTTGCCTTTTCCGCGATCCCCGCGACGCGGGGGTCGGGGAAGGATTTCAGCGCGTTCAGATACGGCAGGTGCCAGGCGTCAAACAGCAGCTGCCGCATCATTGTCTGCCCGAAATCCCCGTTCGGCTGCTCAACGAGCAGCAGGTTGGTGAAATCCATGCTGTCGCGCAGAAAGGCAAGGTCATCGGCACTGCGCCCCTTGCCCTCTACCTCTGCCGCCAGGCCCAGCCACATTCGGGTATGACCAATCAGGTCAAGCGCGGTGTTGGCGAGCGCGATATCCTCTTCCAGCATCGGGGAATGGCCGCACCACTCGCTGACGCGATGGCCCAGGATCAGGGTCGAATCCCCGATCCGGGTCAGAAAGTGGAAAAGTGCCGTATCCCGATTCAGGATTTGAGCCATCACATCGGCCCCGCATCTTCCGGAATGTCAAAGAAGGTGGGGTGGCGATAAGGCTTGCTGTCTGCGGCATCAAAGAGTGCGTCTTTCCTGCCCGGATCGCTCGCCGTAACCTGGGCCGTCGGAATTACCCAGATCGACACGCCTTCTTTCCGGCGGCAGTAAACGTCGCGGGCGTTCCTGATCGCCATCCCTGCATCGGGTGCATGCAGGCTGCCCACATGCCGGTGCGACATGCCGTGTGCACTGCGGATGAAGATTTCCCAAAGAGGGATTTCAGTGCTCATATCTGCCTGGCTGCGGGCCGCAGCTTCTTCCGGTCCGGGTTGCGGGATTGCCCGAAGGCGATCATGGGGATGCCGATATCCTTGATCATGAAATCATCGCAGCCGTAATAATTCCGGCACTTCATATTTGACAGGGACAGCAGGTTGAGCCTTGCGCATGTCCTGCGCGTGGCTTTCGGGATATCCACCCGCGGGTTTTGTCCCCCGCTTTGCCATCGGCACCTGACAGGGTAAAGATCGCCTGACCGTGCCGGAAGTTGTCGATCCGGATTCTGTGGTGCGAAAAGCCGGGCCGTAACAGCCGGTTCCGCGCAGCGTCAGACAGCCAAAGAACAAACAGTGCCCCTGCAGGTCCGCCACAGCCAGGGTGATCAGCCGATAAAGCCCGGCACCCTGCCCTGCGGGCAGTGTCTCTGCCAAAGCCGGGGTCATATTGCGGATGCGACGACTGTCGCCCGGACCGCGGCCAGGGCGCGGGATGCTGTCACCCCGTGACGGGACGCACCTGAAAACTGCATGCCCCTGCCCCCCTTGCCAAGTGAGAGGTACACGATGCACCTGTGCGACATGGGTACCATTACCCGGCCACCGGTTTTGCGGCTTTTCTCTTCTTCGCCGCGTGAGTGTTCAATCCGTCGCGTACCCAGGCACCGTCGTCCCAGGCTTTCACCCGGGCGGCCAGCCGTTCCCTGTTGCAAGGGCCGTTGCCATGGATGACGGCCATGAATTCCTGCCAATCCGGGTCGGTGAAGTCGTAGCCACCCTTTTTATCATTCCATGCAAGGTTTTCGTCCGGGATTGTCAGGCCCAGGAATTCTGCCTGCGGGACAACCGCGTCAACAAATTTCTGACGCAGTTCGTCGTTGGAATTCATCTTGATCTTCCAGGCCATTGACTGGGCAGAGTGTACACTGTCCGCATCGGGCGGGCCGAACATCATCAGGGACGGTGCCCAGAACCGGTTGAGCGCATCCTGTGCCATCCGTTTTTGCGCGGCGGTGCCTTCACACATCTTCATCATGATGTCAAAGCCCTGGCGTTGGTGGAAACTCTCTTCCTTGCAGATCCGCACCATGGCCCGGGCATAGGGCCCGTAGGAGCTACGCTGCAGTGGAACCTGATTCATGATCGCTGCCTGGTCCACGAGCCAGCCCACTGCGCCGATATCCGCCCAGGTCAGCGTCGGGTAATTGAAAATGGACGAATACTTGGCCTTTCCGGAATGCAGCTGGTCAAACATCTGGTCCCGGCTGATTCCCAGCGTTTCTGCCGCGCAGTAGAGGTAGAGCCCGTGGCCGGCCTCATCCTGAACCTTGGCAAGCAGGATCGCCTTGCGTTCCAACGTCGGCGCACGAGTGATCCAGTTGCCTTCGGGCAGTTGGCCCACGATCTCCGAATGGGCGTGCTGGCTGATCTGGCGCACCATCGTTTTGCGGTAGCCATCAGGCATCCAGTCCTTCGGCTCAATCTTTCCCCCCGCGTTGATGCGCTCCTGAAAAACGCGTTCCTCCCCTTCCATTTCATTGAGTGTCTTCACTGCCTTGCCGGTCGATTCCACAATCTGGGCATACATTGTCAGACCCCTTCAAGGATCAGGGCAAAACCCTGGCCTACGCCAACACACATAGTGCAGAGCGCGTATCTTTCACCTGTGCAACGAAGATGATGCGCCGCAGTCGCCGCCATTCGTGCCCCGGACGCGCCGAGCGGATGGCCGAGTGCAATCGCGCCGCCCTTCGGGTTCACCCGCGCATCGTCATCTGCCACGCCAAGATCGCGCAGAACGGCGAGGCTTTGGGAAGCAAATGCTTCATTCAGCTCAATCAGGTCCATGTCATCCATCGTCAGGCCCGCAATCTTCAGTGCCTTGTTGACCGCAGGCACCGGGCCAATGCCCATGATCCGCGGTTCTACGCCCGCCGCTGCCGCTGCAACGACCCGTGCCATGGGTTTCAGCCCATGGGCCTTCGTCGCCTCGCCGGAAGCAAGGAGCAGTGCCGCCGCCCCGTCGTTTACACCGGAAGCATTGCCTGCTGTGATGGTCATCTCCGCCCCGTTTATGCCTTTCAGCCCGCCCAGTTTGTCCGCCGTTGCGCCCGGACGCGGATGTTCATCCATGCTGACCACAATCGGGGCATCCTTGTGCCGGGGGATCGTAACCGGCACAAGCTCTGCCGCGAAGGCGTTGGCGTCTTGCGCCGCTGACCAGCGCGCCTGGGATCGGGCTGCAAAAGCATCCTGGTCCGCACGGCTGATATGCCAGTCTTGTGCCACGTTTTCGGCGGTTTGGGGCATACTGTCGATGCCGTATTGCGCCTTCATCTTCGGGTTCACGAATCGCCAGCCGATGGTGGTGTCAAACATCTCTGCCACCCGCGAAAAGGCACTGCCCGCCTTGCCCGTCACAAAGGGTGCGCGGGTCATGCTTTCAACCCCGCCCGCGATCATCAGGCTTGCCTCCCCCACCCGGATCACCCGGGCGGCGGTGGCGACGGCGTCGAGCCCGGATGCGCACAGGCGGTTCAGCGTCACCCCCGGTACATCAGCCGGCAGCCCGGCGAGCAGCCCGGCCATGCGTGCGACATTGCGGTTATCCTCCCCTGCCTGATTGGCGCAGCCGTAAACCACGTCATCGACGCACACCCAATTTACGCCCGTGTTGCGTTCTATCAGGGCGGAAATCGGCACCGCTGCCAGATCATCGGCCCGAACCTGCGCCAGTGCGCCGCCGTAGCGGCCGATAGGGGTGCGCACCGCATCACAGATATAGGCGTCGGGCATACGGGACTCGCTGACCGGATTGCTGCAAAAAGACAGTACCAGTCCCGAAGGTTCTCTGTCAATAACAAGTTACATGCCAGCTAAAATCTTCCGGGAAATTGTAACAAATATGCTCAAGAGGATGAGGGCGGGGGAGATTTCGAACAAAATCAAGGAATGATTTCAGTCAGAAGCGAGCACCTGGCGACAGGCTTTCGGCAGGTCTGCCGGCACGAAATCACGCGCCCGCTTTTTGCGCCTCCCCGTGTTGTCCCGAAATTTCTCATTCGGTCCGTGCCGGCAGGGCTTGTTATCGGATGCTGCAATGCTTATGTTACTTCCAGCGCAGCAGCCTGGGAATTATCCATGCAAGCCATCGGTGAAATTCTGATTTTCCTTTTAGACTTGGCATGGTGGATTTTGATCGTCCACATTATCATCGGATGGCTGGTGGCTTTCAATGTGCTCACCATGCAGCAGCCGATAGTCGCGCAAATCCAGTCAGGCCTGAACCGCCTGCTCGACCCTGTCTATGATCCGGTCCGGCGTATCCTGCCGCAAACCGGGCCGGTTGATTTTTCGCCAATTATCGTCTTTATCGGGATCCACATCGCAGGGATTTTGGTGAGAAATGTGTTCTTCTGATAAGATCAAGATCTGCCCGGGCGCGGCGGGCGGGTCTGTTTTGGCAGGGTGAGCCGGGAATTCAGCTCCCGGCCGAAGTCCATGTGCTGCCCCAGAGCTGTTTGACGCGGGCGTCGCGGCCGCAGGCCGTGCGGTAGCGGCTATAGGCCTTTGCCCGAGTGATCAGCCCGAAGCGCGTCAGCGTTTTTTCAGTGCTTTTATAGTAATCCTGATGGTAATCTTCGGCAACGTAGAAGGGTGTGGCGGGCAGGATGGGCGTAACGATCTTCTGGCCCAGCTCTTTGCCCGCTTTCTGTTTGGCGGCCTTGGCAACCGCCGCCTCTGACCGGTTGGCCGTGAAAATGGCCGTCCGGTAGCTGGTGCCGCGGTCACAGAACTGCCCGCCTTCATCCACAGGGTCTACGGAACGAAAGAACAGGTGCACAAGCTCCGCATAGCTGATCCTGCTGTCGTCATAGAGGATTTGCACCGCTTCATAGTGCCCGGTGCCCCCTTGCGTGACTTTCCTGTAGCTGGCATCCGCCTTCGACCCGCCGATGTAGCCGGACGTCGCTTCAATCACGCCCGGCACTCCCTCGAAGTCCTTTTCGACGCACCAGAAGCAGCCGCCCGCAAAGACGGCTGTCCTTTGGCCCGCAAAAGCGGGAACCCCTGCCATCAGGATCATAAAGGCGCATGCGAAAAGGCGTTTCATGGCGAATGTTCCCGTCTTGTGTTTTACGAAACATATTTCTTGCAATGCCACGTTCAATCAACATCTGCGTGAAAGATTGAAGAATGTGACAACGCGTATCACCATGCGGTTCGTCCCGCGCAACATGTCGACCGCGCTGATACACAATTTCCCCGCCCGTGCGGACCGCACTGTAATGGATGGGCCGTCTTATGCGGCCTTTGGGGGGCGGGGATCGTTGCTGCAGGGCCACCAGACCCGGCCCGCGTTTCAGCAAAAGACGCAGCCAAACGATAAAATTCCAGGCCCGGTGATATCGGTTCTGTCATCCGGCGCGACATGGTTCATACGCCCCCGTCACCGACAGCACAACCATTCGGCAGAACCCGCGGTGTGCCTGTGACAGCCCTGTGTGATGCCACTGATTCGCCCTTTGACCCGGCCCTGACGCCCGTGCCAAAGGGCGACAACCCAAGCGCGGCATTGGTCCGGATCCGACCATGCCCGCGGGCCCGGAAGGCCCTCTGCCAGAGGGCGCGCCCGACCATACGCAAAACTTCGCTGTCGTGGTGGGCTGCTATGAGCAAATGTCGGCCAAGGCACCGATGGTCACACACGGGCCTGTCAGTGGCCCATGTTTACAGTCACTCCTCCTTGCCCAACAGTTTCTTCACCGCCCCCTTGGATGCGCCGAGGCCAGCACCGACGGTGGCCCCGACACCGACGCCCGTCATGGCACCAGAGACGGCACCAACGACAACGCCGCCGCCGATGACGGGAATGGCCCCGGCTAAGGCACCGACGGCGACACCGGCCCCGGCGACCGCGACGACGCCGAGGGCGGCACCGCGGCCAGCGTCCTTTGCAATTTTCTTGCCGTGCTCTCGAACGGTGTCAGATGTGGCGATGGCTGTGCCAGCGTCCCACGCACCAGAACCGATGGCCTTGGCAGCACCGCCGACGGCCGCGCCAGCGTCCCACACGCCAGAACCGATGGCCTTGGCAGTGTCAGACGTGACGGCGGCTTTGGCAGCACCGCCGACGGCCTCGCCAGCGTCCCACGCGCTAGAACCGACAGTTTTGGCAGCACCGCCGACGGCTTTGACGCCAGCCCAGATCCGTGAGGTGCCTTCCTCTTTGACGGAAGCCTGCACGGCGTCCTTGTTTGCTTTGTCTTCCATTGGTTTTTCCCATTCGTTATTGGGTTAATTGCGTTCCACTTTAACCCCCCGGTCGCCCATGGCACAATAGAGCCAGTTGACCGAATTCAATAGGTCCAATTCGGATCAGATCGCCCATGGGCTCAATCTGCCGAAACGCGCTAACGCTGTGGCGGGGATACCACAGATGCGCAAGTGCCTTTGCCTGGCGGGTGTGGGTCTCTCCCTCCCCGGACAGGGCACCGATGGCCACACACAGGTCTGTCAGTGACCCATGTTCACAGTCATTCCTCCTCGCCCAACAGTTCCTTCACCGCCCCCTTGCAGACGCCTTGGGCGGCACCGCCGACGGCCGCGGCAACGCCCAGGGTGCTGACGCCATTTATGGCACCGCCGACGGCACCGGCGACAACGCTGCCGCCGATGAAGGGAAGGGCCGCGCCAGCGGTACCGACGGTGGCACCGGCCCCGGCGACCGCGACGACGCCGAGGACGGCACCCTTGGCAGCGTCCTTTGCAATTTTCTTGCTGGTGTCAGATGTGACAACGGCCGCGCCGGCGTCCCACGCGACAGAACCGATGGCCTTGGCAGTGTCAGACGTGACGGCGGCCTTGGCCGCCCCGCCGACGGCCTCGCCAGCGTCCCATGCGACGGAACCGACGGCCTTGGCCGCCCCG
The DNA here is from genome assembly GCA_014323795.1 of Paracoccaceae bacterium. Taxonomy (GTDB): domain Bacteria; phylum Pseudomonadota; class Alphaproteobacteria; order Rhodobacterales; family Rhodobacteraceae; genus Amylibacter. The sequence continues at coordinate 297,039 of JACONK010000037.1, forward strand.
CCGACGGCCTCGCCAGCGTCCCATGCGACGGAACCGACGGCCTTGGCCGCCCCGCCGACGGCCTCGCCAGCGTCCCATGCGACGGAACCGACGGCCTTGGCCGCCCCGCCGACGGCTTCACCGGCATCCCATGCGACGGAACCGACGGCCTTGGCAGTGTCAGACGTGACGGCGGCTTCGGCAGCACTGCCAACGGCCTCTATTGCTATGTCTTCCATGGTTTTTCCCTTTCGTCATTGGGTTGATTGCATTCCACCCTAACCCCCGGTGGCCCCTAACACAATAGAGCCAGATGACCGAATTCAATAGGTCCAATTCGGATCAGATCGCCCATGGGCTCAATCTGCCGAAACGCGCTGGTCTGTTTCTGCCGGCAGGTGCGCCTTTGGGGCCCGTGCCCTCAGTGACAGGTGACCGGGGGTGGTGCGCAGGGCCGCCTCTGCCACGCCCGGTGCAAACAGCAGGCCGTAATTTTCGTCAGCACTGCCATGCGGTTCAGATATGCCGCCCTGGTGCGCCTGCAGGGTCTTGAACGGTCTTCCTGTCAATACTGTCATTTCGGGGATTATATATTTGACGGCGCAGGTGAAATTTGCCTTTGACAAAATAGATTTGACAGGTAACAGGAGGTATTGAAGCAATATAATAAATGCGGTATGCAATGAAATCGGGTAATCCGCACAAGGACGCTGCGCAGCCTTTTATCAAATGGGCCGGCGGTAAACGTGCGGTTATCCCGTTTCTTGCCCCGCATTTTCCTGATTATATAAAAACATACAGGGAACCCTTTGTCGGAGGCGGGGCCGTCTTCTTCACCTTTGCTGACCGCATCGGGCAGGCGTACCTTTCCGATACAAACAAGGATTTGATTATCACATATCAGGTCATCAAGCATGATGTTGAACGGCTTATCGATGTTCTTGATGAACACAAACGCATGCATATGAAGATGGCAGGTTGCACATATTCCGGTGGGAACTCCCACTACAAAAAGATCAGGAGCCAGCACCCGAAGTCCGATACAGACATTGCCGCAAGGTTCATCTATCTGAACAAGACATGTTTCAACGGATTGTATCGTGTCAACAAGACAGGTCAATTCAATGTTCCCGAGGGTTCATACAGGAACCCTGCCATCTGTGACCCGGTGCGCCTGAGGAAATGCAGCCTTGCGCTGCAGAAAGCCCATATTCGCCTTTGTGACTTCGAAGATTTTGAGCCGCGGAAAGGGGATGTTATATATTGTGACCCGCCATACGACGGATGTTTTGCTCAATATCAGAAAGATGGCTTTGGCAGGGATGATCAGAAGCGTCTTGCCGAGGCTGCACACAGATGGGACAAAATTGGTGCCAAGGTCATCCTGAGTAATTCCGACACGGAATTTATGCGAAACCTGTATCCGTCATGGAAAACGTTCACAGCCAAAATCCGGCGATCAATAGGTCAGAAGGTTGCCAGCAGAACAAAAGCGGCAGAATTGGTAATCAGTAATGTCGTCTGGCGGGGCAAGTGCCAACCGCACAGGTAAAATGCTTGAAGAAAATATCAAAGGCTACCTGGAACAGAATTACACCGCCGTAAATAACAAAAAATTCTTCGAATCCACACATCATGGCAAGAACGTTTATTCCAAACAAGTAATTGTCGGGAAAAATATCTATGGCATGGACCGCAAGGTTGACTTCATTCTTTATCATCCGGTTCGTTGGGATAAATGTTTGGTCATTCAGTGCAAGTGGCAGGCCATTCCAGGGTCGGTTGATGAGAAATATCCTTTTGAAGTAGAATGTATACGACATGGAGAGTATCCGACAATTATTGTTCTTGATGGAGCCGGATACAGACCAGGTGCCAGGGAGTGGCTTATGAAACAATGTGACGATAAACTTCTGCGTGTATGTACCTTGGGCGATTTCGCCAGACTGCAGGGTAAGGGAAAGGTTTGAATAATTTTGTGCCGTCAAATGTATGCCCCCCGTTTTTATTTTAATATGTCCGAAACGGGCACCGGGGCCGATGTGCTGCATCAACAGGAGGATTTTGTTCTGAGCGAACGTGCAATGGCCGACCTGGCCAAAGATGCAAACCTTCCGGACAGGTCCGTGCTCGACCTGATTCTGAATTATCTTCACGACGAAAAAGCTGACGGCGTTGTGTTGATTGACCTGCGTGGCAAGTCGTCTGAGGCGGACCATATGGTGGTGGCCTCGGGCCGGTCGACACGGCATGTTGTGCACTTGTCGGAAAATCTGACACGCCGTTTGAAGGCCGCTTGTACCGTGGCACCCAGGGTAGAAGGCAAATCTGCGGGCGATTGGGTTCTGATTGATGCAGGCGACGTAATCATCCATATTTTTCGCCCCGAAGTGCGAGAGTTCTACCAGCTCGAGAAAATGTGGCAGTCCCCGGCGGAAACCTGAACGGTTGCTGCGGCGGGCTGTCTGCATCCGGGCTTCGAGGCAGGCTCGAACGCTGATTATCCGGATCGCGCAACCACGAAGGGCCGGAACCTGTGCGGGTTGCAAAGATGGAAGGCACACAGGGCAAAGGCGGGGCCCGGAAGGCAAGACCCGGCACCGCGCCATGCTGGCGGGCCTCGTATCTTCGCAAATGGTCGCTTTGCGCGGTTGAGGTACCCGGATAGGGGCGTTATTCCGGAGTCCGGCAAATCAAGGGGCCGTTATGGCTGAAAAAAAGCCGGTTGTTCTTTGCATTCTGGACGGATGGGGCCTGCGGGCAGAGCCGGAGGGCAACGCCGTTGCCCTGGCCCGGACGCCGACATTTGACCGTATCATGGCGCACTGCCCGAATGCGACGCTTGTGACCTCAGGCCCGGATGTGGGCCTGCCCGACGGGCAGATGGGCAACTCCGAAGTCGGACACATGAATATTGGCGCAGGCCGAATTGTAAAAACAGACCTGATGCGCATCAACGGCGTGATTGTGCGCGGTGAACTGCAGGGTTTGCCCGGGGTGCGGCATATCGTGGATACGATGTCCGGCAAAGGCACTGTGCATATGATGGGCCTCCTGTCAGACGGCGGTGTGCATGGCCACATCAATCACATGATTGCGATGACCGGTGTGCTGTCGAAGGCAGGTTGCGACGTGGCACTGCACCTTTTTTCCGACGGGCGCGATGTGGCACCGAAATCCGGGCAGTTTTTTATTAATCAACTGCTCAGTGCCTTGCCTGCCGGCATCCGGATTGTCACGCTGACGGGGCGTTATTACGCCATGGACCGGGACAACCGTTGGGAACGGATCTCCCGTGCCTATGACGCCATCGTCAAGGGGCAGGGGAAACATGCACAAAACCTTGCCGGAATTTTTAAACACGAATATGCCGCCGGTCGCCGGGATGAGTTCTTTGAGCCTTATGTTATTGACGACTACGCAGGCATGAGAGACGGAGACGCTGTCGTCTTCCTGAATTTTCGGGCGGACAGGGCACGGCAGCTCCTTTCTGCCATCGGCGACCCGGCCTTCGCCGGGTTCGATACCGGTCCGTGCCCGAACCTGGCACTGATGACCGGGTTCACCGAATATTCCAGGAACCACTCCACTTACATGGATGCGATCTTTCCCAAAGACGACATCGTGAACACCCTTGGTGCCTGGGTGTCTGCCAATGGCCTGAAGCAGTTCCGCATCGCAGAGACAGAGAAATATGCCCACGTAACCTTCTTTCTCAACGGCGGCGTGGATATCCCGGCAGAGGGGGAAGAACGCTATCTGGCCCCGTCCCCCAGGGTTGCAACCTATGATCTGCAGCCGGAGATGTCTGCTGCGGAGGTGACAGAGAACCTCGTGAAAGCCATCCATGCCGACTATGATCTGATCGTTGTTAATTACGCAAACCCGGATATGGTTGGCCATACCGGCGACCTGAAGGCAACCATCAAAGCCTGCGAATCAGTGGATCAGGGGCTGGCCCGGGTCTGTGACGCACTGAATACTGTTTCCGGGACGATGGCCATGGTCGCGGACCATGGCAACTGCGAAACCATGATTGATCCGGTCACTGGCGGACCACATACCGCCCATACCACCAATCCGGTGCCCGTTGCCCTGATCTACGGCCCAAAGGACGCAAAACTGCGTTCAGGACGATTGGCGGACGTAGCACCCACAGTTCTGGATCTCATGGGTCTTGCCCGGCCACCGCAGATGACAGGACAGAGCTTATTGCACACCTAAAGGCATTTTTTACCGCGCCACAGGGTGTGGCGGGTGATGCCCTGTGCCGGTGCCTGCTGACATGATCGTCATGGAGACGCGGCGGGTCACTACGATAGAGTTGTCCGGCACCGCTTCTGTTGATCTGTACGACTGATGCCGTCGGCACGGCCGTCCCGGCATGATGGCACCAGAGGCTACGCCAGGCCCGCAATGCCGCCACAAATATCTGCTGTCATGAACGGAAAATCCGGCTATCCTGCGGGTGCTGCGCCCATGTGCTATGCAATGTCGTGATCCTGAATCTGGCTGCTTTTGGGGAATCTCGGGCTAAATACAGGTTTGTGGCCAGATCGGGGTGCTGAAAGAGGCCCGGGTCGCCAGTGGCACTTCTGGCAGGCAAAATCGCCGGGGTATAGGAATTTCTTAATCCGGGCCCGCCAGGGCGGTGGCGCAGTTGCCGGGGAACCGCATTATAATGTATTGTACGGAGCCGGGATAAAACGGTGATCCGATTGATCCCTTGCCATGGTGTGCCGGGACAGACTGACAGGCAGGAACAACAGATGAAAAAACTCGCACTCGCCGCCGCCGGTGGCATACTGGCCGGGGTTCTGCTGACAGCACAGCTGACCGGCCCGCTGGTTGCCCGGGAAGCCGTGCGCACAAAATCCACCTACGAACAGCTGGATCTGTTTGGCGATATCTTCGAACGCATCCGGTCGGCTTACGTGGAAGAGGTTGATGAAGAAGAGCTGATTCGCGCCGCGGTCAACGGGATGCTGACCTCGCTCGATCCGCATTCGTCTTATCTTCCGCCCGAGGACTTCGGTGCTATGCAGGTGCAGACCCGGGGGGAATTCGGCGGGCTCGGCATCGAAGTGACCCAGGAAAACGGCTTTGTGAAAGTCGTGGCACCCATAGATGATACCCCGGCGGCAGAGGCGGGCGTACAGTCCGGTGACATCATCACCCGGGTTGATGGTGACACGACGCTTGGCATGACGCTTAACGAAACGGTTGACAGAATGCGCGGGCCGGTGGGCAGCGAGATCGTTATCACCATCGTGCGCGAAGGCCAGGAAGAACCTTTTGATATCACGATCATCCGTGACACCATTAAAGTGAAAGCAACCCGGGTCCGCCAGGAAGGTGATGCGGTGGTGTTGCGGATCACAACGTTCTCGGAACAGACTTTTGCCAACCTCGAATCCGGATTGAAAGAACAGGTTGAAGAGATGGGCGGAATGGACAACGTTTCCGGTTTCATCATTGATCTGCGCAACAACCCGGGTGGACTTCTTAATCAGGCGGTTCTGGTGTCCGACGCCTTTCTTGAAAAAGGTGAAATCGTATCCACCCGCGGGCGCAGTGCGGGCGATAGTGATCGCATCAACGCGCAGCCGGGTGACCTTGCCGAAGGCAAGCCGATCGTCGTGCTGATCAATAATGGCTCGGCCTCCGCGTCGGAAATTGTGGCCGGTGCCCTGCAGGATCACCACCGCGCTGTTGTGGTGGGAACCCGATCCTTCGGCAAAGGGTCGGTCCAGACGATCATGCCGCTGCAAGGGGACGGTGCCATACGCCTGACAACAGCCCGCTACTACACCCCGTCCGGCCGGTCGATTCAGGCACTTGGCGTGGCCCCGGACATTCTGGTAGACCAGCAGACCGAAATCGAAGGGACCGCCGAAGAAGATGCCCGGTCCCAACGGTTTGAGGCGGACCTGCGCGGTGCGTTGGCCAATGACAGCCTGACCGAAAGCCAGCGCAAACAGCTGGAGGCGGAGCGCAAGGAACAGGAAGAGGTCGCCAAACGCCGGGCCGAAGACAGCCAGTTGGCGGTTGCGCTTGACGTGTTGACCGGGCTTGCCGTGCTTTATAACGACGACTGATTGACCGTGACGCCGGAAAACATCTCCAGGCTGCCGTATCGCCCCTGCGTGGGCATTATGGTGGTGAATGCGGACGGTCTGGTCTTTGCCGCACAGCGGGTCGACACCCGCAACGACGCCTGGCAGATGCCCCAGGGCGGGGTGAACAAGGGCGAAGATCCCCGCGCCGCGGCCCTGCGGGAGTTGGAAGAGGAAACCGGCATCCCGGCGGATGCAGTGGAGGTTGTGGCAGAGACCGGCAATTGGATCCCCTACGACCTGCCCCATGATCTGGTTCCGAAGCTCTGGAAAGGGTACTATCGCGGGCAGGAACAGAAGTGGTTTCTGCTGCGGTTCCTTGGCCCGGACAGTCTGATAAACATCGAAACGGCGGTGCCCGAGTTTTCTGCCTGGCGATGGATGGACCGTGCGATGCTTCTGAAAAGGATCGTCCCCTTCAAGCGCCGTACATATGAAGAGGTATTTGCAAAATTCGAAGGGATCGCATAAGGCGGATACTCTGCCCTTCTGGCCACGGGCAATCGATCACCTTCTCCCCAGTGTGGCGGCCCAGTGCGTCCAGGCCACGTCACGGGGCTTTCGAACAGGTTCATGAATCGCTGCGATTACAGGGCCGGACGTCCCCGCCCACAGGCAAAACACGGGGTTCCCGGGTTTGTCGCAGGTGCCCTCCTGACCGAAACCCCACAATTCGCACGGTTGCCCGACACGTCTGCCCCGTCTGCCCCTTCCCGTGTCATTGGTGATCAGTCAAACCGGGCCTTGTTCAGAACCTGGAACACCGGATCGTTGCGCACGGCCTCGTTGTCTTCGGCAAAGTCTACCGGCAAATTTCCGTTTTTGCTCCGCGCCCTGACGTTTGCGCCAGCGTCAATAAGGGTGCGGACGACATCCAAAGTGCCCCAAAACGCAGCCAAGTGAAGCGGTGTCCAGTCGAGTTTGTCCCGTGCCTCAATATCCGCGCCTGCGGCAATCAGGGCGCGGACGACATCCGGGGTACCATGCTCCGCCGCCCGGTGAAGCGGTGTCACGCCGTTTTTGTCCCGTGCCTCAATATCCGCGCCCGCAGCAATGCAGGCTGCCACGCGCCCGGACTGGTCTTGCTGTTCCCAAAATCCCTCCTCCTCCCAGTTACAGTCATTTGCCCGGGCGGCTGTTGCAACCACGATTGCGGCCAGCACGGCAGCGGCGATGAATGCGATGCGTGACATGGTATCCTCCGGCTGTTTTCGCGGGTGTGTGGCGGATTATCCGCCCCCCCTACAGCCCCTCTTTCCATTTTTCGCCGCCACAACGGCGGTGCAGTTCCGGAGGGGAGGGGAAAACCCGTGGCCTGAAGTCGGCTTTATGTGGGGCCGAATCAGTGATTGTGGGCGGGCTTGTGCCATGGGCGCACCATAGACTGTGTGGCGCGGGGCCGTAGGTCACCCTGCCCCGTCCCCCGTTGTGGCAAGAATCACTCAACGGCGGCAGAAGGGGCAGAAGCCCGACAAGGCCGCAACGGAACCGCCCCTGTGCCGCGGCGAAAATCCGACAGAAGGGACGGGGGTGCCGGGGCAAGGTCATCAGCCGTGGAAGTTTGACACCGCCTTGACCCGGGTAAAACCGTGGAGTGCCTCAAACCCTTTTTCACGCCCGTGACCGGACAGGCCCACACCGCCGAAGGGGATTTCGATACCGCCCCCGGCCCCGTAGTTGTTAATATAGACCTGTCCTGCGCGGATTTCCTTGGCCATGCGCATCTGGCGCGGACCGTTCATCGTCCAGCAACCTGCGACAAGGCCGTAGTCCGTGCCGTTGGCAATTGCCAAAGCCTCTTCATCGTCAGAGAACGGTATAGCGACCTGGACCGGACCGAAGATCTCGTCTCGGGCCAGCACGTGATCGGGCTTGTCACAGGCAAACAGCGTAGGCCGCACATAGGCACCCCCGTTCGGCGCGTCCGCGGCAATATCCGCCTCTGCCGCACGGGTCAGGTCGCCGCCCTGGCCCAGGAAATCTTCGACGATACCCTTCTGCCGGTTCGATACCACCGGACCAACATCAGGGTTGTCCGATGCCGGGCCGACCCGCAGTGCCCGGTAACGTTCTGCCATGGCCTCCACAACCTCGTCATAGCGGCTTTGATGCACCAGAATGCGCGACGAGGCAGAGCAGGTCTGCCCCGCGTTCTGCAGGCCTGCGCTGATCAGGACGGGCAGCGCAGCCCCGAGATCCGCATCTCCGAAGACGATCTGCGGGGATTTTCCGCCAAGCTCCAGCGTCACCGGAACGATATTTTCCGCAGCGTATTGCTGGATCAGCCTGCCCACACGGACAGAGCCGGTGAAAGACATATGGTGTACGCCCCGGTGCCGGGCGAGCGCGGCCCCCGCCTCCGGTCCGCGGCCCGGAACAAGGTTCAGCGCACCCGCGGGCAGCCCGGCGCGGCGACCGATCTCTGCAAAGGCGAGCGCGGTCAGGCTTGCCTCTTCCGCCGGTTTCAGCACCACCGCATTGCCCGCAGCCAGTGCCGCCCCGGCAGCCCGACCGATGATCTGCATCGGATAATTCCAGGGCACGATAATCCCGGCGACCCCATGGGGTTCGCGCAGCGTGTAGACAGTAAATCCATTCTGATAGGGGATCGTATCCCCGTGCAGTTTGTCTGCCGCGCCCGCGTAGAATTCGAGATAGCGGGCGAGCCCGACGACATCCGCATGCCCCTGTTTCAGCGGCTTGCCGACATCGAGGCTTTCAAGCTGTGCCAGTTCATCCGCGTGGTCAAGCACCAGCCGGTGCATCCTGTGCAGGATACGCCCGCGTTCCATCGCCGTGGTTCTGCCCCATGCGCCTGCCATTGCCGCCTGTGCCGCGGCCACCGCCGCATCCACATCCGCCGCGCCCCCGGCGGCGATTTCGCACAGCACGGACCCGTCCGACGGGTTATAAAGCGGCAGCCGGTCACCGCTGTCAGCCGCACACCATGCGTCACCGATCAGGCAGAGGCCGGGATCAAGCCCGAGGGGGTGGATAGTCATGGCAGGTCTCCCGTAATTGGCTTTGGCGGCAGATTTAGAAACGATATCCGCAACCTGGAAAGACGCCCTTTTTGCATTCTCGGGCGAAAATGGCGGAAAATCGATCCCCGATTCTGGCACCGGCTCGCAAATCCAGGGTCCGGACCAGGCAACCACATCCGTACGTCGCAGAGTCGCCACACGGCTGCCTTTGTCAAGGAGATCATAGCGGACAATTCCACCCGTGTCATCATCAACACGACGTCTTTGAATTGGGTTCGACATTTCGGAAACCTTTCTTTGCCAGTGCGCCAAAGCGCAGTTTCGTGCAAGCCTACGCCGTTCGCGGGCAGGCGCAAGCCGAAGGACGACATGGGCCTGGCGGTTTCAGGCCTTCCTTTGCAGATTTTCGTGTGTCTCCGAATCAGGTCCGTGGCGCACTGTGCCCCGCTGTCTGCCTAGTGCCCGAAATATGCTTCTGCGAACGCCTCGTTTTCTGACAATTCCGCCGCCGTTCCCTCCGCCTTGACCCGCCCGCTTTCAAGCACGTAGACCCGTTCCGCAAGCGACAGGGCGAAGTTGGCGTTTTGCTCGGCGATCACAATTGTCAGGCCGAACTCATCGCGCAGGCGGCGCAAAACCCCGGCGATCTCGATACAGACCTTTGGGGCCAGTCCGATCGTCGGCTCATCGACCAGCAACACCTGCGGGGATGTCATAAGCGCACGTCCCAGGCTGACCATCTGCCGCTCGCCCCCTGACTGGGTGGAGATCTCCTGTCCCTCCCGCTCTTTCAGCCGGGGGAAGAGGCTGTGCACGATTCCCAGATTACGCTCAATATCGCCTCGTGCCGTGTAGGCACCGACCAAAAGGGTGTCGCGCACGCTCATGTAGGGGAAGAGGTTGAAGCGTTCCGGCGCGTAACCCACCCCGTGCGCCACTATTGTAGCGGGTTTCCGGCCCAACACATCCGTACCCGCCACCTGCACCGTGCCGGTCGCCCGGGCCAGCCCCATAACGCTGTCAAAGAATGTCGACTTGCCCGCGCCATTGGCACCGATCAGCGCGATAATCTCTCCCTTTGTTGCTCTGATGGACACATTAAAGAGTGCCTGTGCCCTGCCATAAAAGGCATTAAGGTCCGTGACAGTCAGACAGCTCATGCCGCACCCCCCAGATAAGACGTACGCACGGCCTGATTACCCATGACATCGGCGAATCTGCCCTGCGTGATCATCCGGCCCCGGTCGATGGCTATGGCACGGTCAATCAGGGGTTCCAGTGCCTTCAGGTCGTGGCTGACAATCAGAAACGTCATACCGTTCGTGCGCATGGATTGGATCAGGTCCGATATCCGGGCGATTTCCCCTACGGTCAGGCCGGCGAACACCTCGTCCAGCAGCATCACCTTCGGCTCCGTCGCCATGGTGCGCGCCATCTCCAGCTTGCGCAGATCGCCCATGGACAGTTCCGCCGGAACACGGTCAAGGTCTGCCTCCGTGAAGCCGACGGACAGTGCCAGGTTTCGTTCCCGTGCATGGTCCGGGCCGCGCATCACCATGCCCCGGATGCTGTCGGGCATCATGCCGACACGGATATTTTCTGCTACGGAGATCTCCGGAAAAGGCCGCGGTACCTGGTAGGTGCGGCTTACGCCTGCGCGGATGCGCGCCGGAGTGGAAAGCGCGGTCAATTCAGCCCCGTCGAGCCTGATCGAGCCGGAGGTGGGGCGCAGTTCCCCCATAATCAGGCTGAAGACAGTCGTTTTCCCGGCCCCGTTCGGGCCAATCAGCCCGACGCTTTCACCCGGTTCCAATCGGAACGACAGGCCATCCGTCGCCATCAGGCCACCAAAGTGCTTGAAAAGTGTATTGACCTCCAATGCCGCGCTCATAACCGGCGTAACCGATCCCATACGCCTGTTGCGATGTGGATCAGCCCCCTGGGCTGGTACATGTATAGGACCAAAGCGATACTGCCATAAATGAGGTAGCGTTCGGCCCCTGGCAGATAGGGGCGCAGATATTCCAGCAGGAACGTCAGGAAAAATGCGCCGAGAACCGGCCCGACAATGGTTGAGACCCCGCCGATGAGTGCAGCCACGATGATGGTGAAGACCATGTTGATATCGAACAGGGCCCGCGGTGCGACAGAACCGAGGTAATGCACATAGAACGCACCCCCCAGTCCCGCCACGAAGGCGGAGGCCAGGAAGGCGAACATCTTTAACCGCACGATACTTAGGCCGGATCCGCTGACTGCCTCCTCATTCATGCCGATGGCCGATAGTGCCGTGCCGATGCGTGTGCGCATCAACAGCCACATGGAAAGCGCGATCACGACCATCAGGGTGACAGACAGGTAGTAGCCGTTTACCGCCCCGCGCGTCAGCGTCGGCAGGCCGGACATGCCCCGTGTGCCGCCCGTCAGATCCGGGCGGATCACCTGGACGAGCTGGTACATCAGCTCCATAAGGGCGAGCGTAACCAGCGCGAAGTAGCTGCCTTTGATCCTGAGTGCCGGGACCAGCACGATCACCCCGCCCAGCATGGTTGCGAGCACGGCTATGGGAATCGACATTTCCACTGGCACGTCGAAGTGCTTCGTCAGAATGGCCGTGGTATAAGCACCGATGCCGATCAAAAACGGGTGCCCGAAAGAGATATACCCCGTCCGTCCGCTTAAAACATCCCAGCTGATGGCAAAGATCGCCAGGTAATTGGCGAAGATGAACGTACGCAGCGTACCTTTAGACACAAACCAGGGCAGCAAAAACAGCCCCGCGATAAACAAAACCCAAAGCGCGAAATGATACCGGCGCAGGTTCACGGTTCTTCCCTGCCAAAAAGCCCGTGCGGCCGTGCGATCAGAACGCCGATGATCAGGATCATGGTGAAGACGCCGCGCAGTTCCGGCGCGATGAGGCTGGATGTTATGATCTCCATAAAGCCCACGATATGGGCCACGATCAGGGTGCCGAAGATGGATCCGATGCCGCCCACGATCACCACGGCAACGGCGATGATCAGCGGTGCCACCCACATGCCAGGATAAAGCTGCGTGTAGCTGGCGAAGAACACACCCGCGACCGCACCCAGGGTGCCCGATATGCCCCAGGTGAAGGCATTCACCCGATCCGTATCCACACCGGAAAGTGCCGCACCCTTGGGGTCCATGCTGACGGCCCGCATGGCACGGCCGATGTGGGTGGAACGCGCAAAGACGTAGAGTGCGATCAGAATGACCCAACTGACAATCGCCGCGATGAGGTTCGAATAGGGGATGGCAATGTCTGCGACACGTCCAACCCCGGGAACGATGGGAAGGAGTATCTTCGAACTGTCTCCGAACCGGAAAATGATCCCTGCCTGAACAACCACCGCGAGGATCAGCGTGGAGATTTCCACCGCCACATGATTGCCCTTCAGTGGTTTGACGATTGCCTGGAATTTTGCCAGCCCCATGGCCGCGCCCACAACAGCGGCAAGCCCCACGCCCGCAAACTTCGGCAGACCCAATTGCTGGGCAAAATAGAAATAGGTGTAGCCCCCCGCCAGCAGGTAAGTGCCGTAGGCCAGGTTCAGCACCCGCCCCACAGAAAAGATCAGTGTAAAGCCCATCGCGATCAGGGCATAGAGCCCGCTGAGCAGAAGCCCTTGAATGAGGATTTGCAGCATAATACGGGAGCCTTGGCCTGCAGGCACATCGCCGCGCTCCGGACGCTGACCCGGGCGCGGCTGTGTTATTTTACCCAGCTCGGCAGTTCAAACTCGGTATTTGCGTATTCGAACGGGTAAACCACGCCGACCGACCCATCCTCCTTCCACTGGATGACCACCATGGACGGCTGGGCGAAGTCATAGGGTGCTTCCAGATCAAACAGCGCATTATGCGGATAGGTACGCCCCGTCACGGGCTCTTTGGTATCGTAATCCCAGAAGCCGTAGCGCAGCCACATTTTGCCATCCTTTTCAAGTTTCAGATCCTGCTTAAGCATCGCCGCCGACCAAGCCTTGACGTCTTCAAATCCGCCAGCCTCTTCTGCGGCGGCCATGGCCTGTTTCAGCCCGTGATAGGCATTGAACCCGTTGAAATGCGGCACTTTCGGGCGGGAGGAATACTTCGCCTGATAGTCATCCACGAACTTCCGGCTGACCGGATCAAGCGGAAAACCCACGGACGGAATCGGCGAAAGGGTGGAAATACCACCGCCAGCCCCGCCAGTGTCATCCCAGTATTCCAGACCCAGGGCAGAAACATTCACGCCCGTCATCGCCATCGGCACCTGCAGCTTCACATATTGGGAAGAGATCACCTGGCTGTTCACTGAACTCACCTGATAGATGAAATCCGCCCCGGAAGCCCGGGCCTTGGAAAAGATCGGCGCAAAGTCAACGGTGTTCACGTCGTAGGTGATGATTTCTTTCACTTCGATGTCAGCCACCGGTGCCAGCCCGTCCGTCACGAGCCCGGTGATCGCGTCGCCGAATGCGGTATCTTCGGCCAGGATGACCACGGAATCGAATCCCATCTTTGCCTTCAGCACGTCCGCGCCGAAATTGATGTAGAGTGTCGCAAGTGCTTCATCCGAGGCGATGTTCATAAAGTAAGGGGCCATTGTGTCGCGGTCTTCCACGATCATGTCGATGATGTCGATGTAGCTGGTCCATGTGTCGAGCGTGGGGATCTGGAATTCCTGCATCCGGGGCAGCCAGCCCAGGCTGACATCGTCGATGGAGCCGGAGATGATGAAATCCACCTCCTCGGTTTCTGCCAGGTATTCATAAGCTTTTACGCCTTCAGTCACATCTTCCTGCGTATCCGCCGCCACCAGCGTGATCTTTTGCCCGCCCATCACGCCGCCTGCGGCGTTGAGCTCCTCGATCGCCACTTCTGCCCCGCGCAAGGTGGAAAGCCCGGTGTCCGATGACAGTGATCCGATGAAACCGACCTTGACGTCCGCCTCCGCAGCCGTCGCCATCAGCCCTGCGGCCATGGCTGCCGCAAAAAAAGCCCCGGTCTTCTGCATGGTCTGTTCTCCTTGTGTTACGGCCAGAAATTTGGCCGCCATGTATAGCGTTACATGACACGGAATCAGCACCAGGGGTCCGGAGTCAATAGAATTTTTTACCTTTGAAACGCAGGGTTGGCCTGGCGGACAACACGAACCGGCCGGATCATCGGGTTGATTGTGGCACTGCCGCGCATGTAGAAATGAAGGTGGTCCGGATGCCGCCTGCCTGTAATGCCCGACGGGGACAGTCGTGTGTGGCGCGGAAGGCACCCCTCTCCCGCCACAACCGGTGCGTTGCGCTACGTTGGGAAAGGGCATCCATCAGGAGTATTTGCAGCGGCAGGCCAGCGTTGAAGTCGCGGTCTGTCAGGCGATTCCGGGGATATTTCCCTCACCGTCATGGATCACTGCATCCACGTCAATTTCCACAACCATGCCCGGTTGGCTTAGCCCGGCAGTTACGCCTGTCAGAACCGGCGCGATGCCTTTGAAAATCTCGCCATGGGCGCGGATGAACCCATGCGCGTCGGCATCTTCGGTCAGGTAAGCGCGGACCCGGCAGACGTGGCGCAGCTCTGCGCCGACGTCTTTGAGTGCCTGTTCGATCCTGTCGAGGATGTAGCGGGTCTGCGCGTAAGCATTGCCGGGTGCGTGCAGTCTGCCCGACGGTTCGATGGCCGTGGTTCCTGCAACCCAGACGAAGGGGCCCACGCGCCTGGCGCGGGCGTAGCTGCCGATTTCCTCAAACCGCCCGCCGCCCGCTGCCGTGCGCACACCCATGTCTAGATTTCCAGCCGTGTGCGGACCGCCGCCGCCGCGGCGTGCAGTGCTTTCGTTTCAGCCGGCGTCAGGCGCATTTCTTCTACAGACAGCAGGCCGGACATACCGAGATTTGCAGGCATCCCGAGCACGACATCCCTGATGCCGTATTCACCGTTCAGCATCACGCTTACCGGTACCGGCCCCTGCCGTGCGCCACGCATGTAATCAAGCAGCTCCACCGCGGCATGGGCAGGCGCGATAGTGGCCGACCCGCGCTTCTTCAGGGCCACAACCTGCCCGCCGCCGATGACGGCCTCCTTCACGCAGGCATCGATCTGATCTTGCGGGAGCCATACATCCAGGGGGCGTCCCCTGATCCGTGCGCGTGAGGTTATCGGCACCATCTCATCCCCGTGGCTGCCCAGCGTGATCGCCTGCACATCCGCAGGTGTCACCCCCGCCGCTGCGGCAAGGGCGGTGCGGAAACGACCGGAATCGAGCGTCCCGGCCATGCCCAGCACCCGTCCATGCGGAAAACCCGTGGCGCGCAGCATTTTCACCGTCATTTCATCGAGCGGGTTGGTCACCACGATCACTACGGCATCCGGTGCCTGCGTACGAATTGCTTCCGCCGCCTGGCCGATGACACGCCCGTTCACATTGATCAGGTCTGCCCGTGTCATGCCCGGGCGGCGCGCCTGCCCGGCGGTCACAACCACCACGTCTGCCCCGGCGACAAGCGACAGATCCTCCCCGCCGTTGCATCGCGTCCCCACACCGGTGATGCCCGCGGTGTGATTCAGATCCATAGCTGTCGCGGCAGCCAGGCCGGGTGCGATGTCAATCAGCATGATTTCGTCCGCCAGATGCGCCGTAGCCACCAGATGCGCCACGTTGCTGCCCACACCTCCTGCCCCGACACAGGCGATTTTGGTGAACCGCCGCCCCCGGTGGTGCGGGCCCTTGCCTGGTGCGACCCAGCGGGCGGACCGCTTGTACAAAACCCGCCGTGCCGCCGTCGGCCCGTCGGTTTTGACCGGTGCAGGTTTTTCAATCGGCCCGTCCGCCAGCAGGATCCCAAGCCGCAACGCGGTCTCCCGTGCCAGGCTGGTGACAATATCCCCCGGCAGCACCTCAAGGACGACGCGCCCGCGCCGACGGGCATCTTCAATCACCTCCCCGCCGATGACCCGGCCCATCAGGCGGGTCGGCCTTCCACCGCTTTAATGGCAGAGACCGCAGCGGCCACGGCCTGTTTGACAGAATTCTCTGACCCGGCGATGAAGAGTCGCCCAAAACGGCCCACAGCCCGGATTTCGACCATGTCGACCTCTGCCGCCTTTTCCGCTTCATTGGCGGCAATCGAAATATAGGCCGCTGGCATACATTCGATGATCCCCAGCGTCTGCCCCGGGATCACTAACGAACCTTTGCGCCATTTGTTCAGCAGCTGCGCCTGGTAAGGCTCGACCGAGGTGATGATCTGTGTCGAGGCAATCGACGGCTTCAGCCGATCCGTCAGCTGCGCACCCAGATCCGCGAGGATCGCCTCGCGAGCCATGGTGACCTCCGCATTCGAAGGCGAGCGAAGGATGAAAAAGCCGAACTCCCGCTCCACCAGTTGCGTCGTCGCCTCCACGCCGGAGGCCTTCAGTGCCCGATCAATCAGTCCGAACACCCCGTTGCCGGGGGCGAACTCGCCGATCAGTACCGTGTCTCCGGACAGGGGAACAGAGCCTTGCACGGTAGCCCCGTTGTAGGCAGCAAACTTCGGCTGCAGGTTGTCAATCTGCATCAGCGCACGGATGGTTATGTCAGCCATGGGCTTCGTCCTTTTTTTCATCGCGCCCTGAACCCGGGTCCGGGGGCACCGCGGAAGGGTGGCGGGACAGGCGTCCCCGCCGCCTTACGCGTAGTCTTCGTAAATATCGCGCCACGGCCGGTTGCCGTAGGCGACGCGTTTGATGTTGATCAGATGCAGCGCGGTCACATTGTCCGACGTAATGGAACCGGACCAGGTGCCGGTCCCCAGCATGAAGGATGGTTCCAGGTCGGTCGCGTATCCTGAACCGCCGTGGATTGCGGGCACGTTCACCAGTACGCGCCCCGTCGGCACAGTCGAAAATTTCGCAACAATTTCAGGGTCACGGGAATGGATAACCGCTGAATGGCCCCAGCCCTCAAACCGCACGACAGACTGCGCAATTTCGATCCCGTGATCCGTGTTCTTTGCCTCATAGAACGCCAGAACAGGGTTCAGCTTTTCGGCTGTCAGGGGGCGGTGCCAGCCTATCTCACTCTCTTCGCTCACCAGCACACGGGTTCTGGGCGGAATCGAAAAGCCCGCCATTTCTGCCAGCCGTTCGGGCGGCTGGCCCACGCGTTCGGGGTTCATTGCCTGCCTGCCGATAAAGATAACTCCCGCCAGCCGGTCCGCCTCCGCAGGCGTACAGAAATAGGCACCTGCCTGTTTCAGTTCCGCCCGCAGGGCAGGGGCAATTTCCGGGTCTGCGATAATCGCCTGTTCGGAGACACAAGCCGTACCCCAGTCCATAGATTTGGAGGCGATAATCATTTCTGCCACATCGCATAGATCATGACGCATGGATTTGTGCACGTAACACGGCACATTGCCCGCCCCCACCGCCAGGGTCGGCTTTCCGGAACTATAGGCCGCCTGTACCATCGCAGTTCCTCCGGTCGCCATAACAAGTGAAATCCGCCGGTGGCGCATCAGTGCTGTCGTGCCATGGATCGTGACCCGGTCGAGGCATTGGATCAGCCCCTTTGGTGCGCTCATCTGTTCGGCCACCCCGGCCATGATACGCACGACCTCTTTGCCCGAATTCACGCCGCGCGGGTGCGGTGCACAAACGATGGCGTTGCCGGATTTCACGGCACTCAGCACCTTGAAGATTACGGTGGAGGTTGGGTTCGTGACCGGGATTAACGCGGCCACGACGCCCATCGGTTCCCCAAAGGCTGCAATCCTGGTGGCGTCGTCCCGCCAAAGCAGCCCCAGCGTTTTCACATCGCGCAGCCAATTCGCTGTCTCACGGGCATTCATCAGATCCTTGACCCGCTTGTCTTCCGGATTGCCGTAGCCGGTTTCCTCATGCGCTATTTGGCCGAGTCGGGCGCATTCCGGTTCAATGGCGCGGGCCATGGCTTCCACGATAGCATCCACATGGGCCGGATCCGTACCAAGAAATTCCTTATAGGCATTGAAGGCGCGTTCGGCACAGGCACGGGCGGAGGCGATTGAGAGCAGGTCAGCGTCCATCATGCCCCCCTAAGGCAAGGCGATTTATCGCATGGCGGGCCTCTGCGGCCTTCGTTTTACGGATCCCGATCTGATCAAGCCTGCGGCCTGCGGCGGCAGCGTCGGTACCAAGCACGGCCCCGGCCAGCGTGACCATGGATTGGGTTACCGGCACGTCAATGCCGGCCAGTTCCGCAGCCGAGATAAGCGGGACGAGAGAACCGATCACCCCGCAACGCAGCAGATCCCTGGACTCCGCCACGTCGGGTCGGCTGCGAGCCCCATCCCCGCGAGAGGCACCGGCGTGGGCGGTAATCCAGGTGTCCGTATCCGGCAGGTCACGTACGCCGAAGGCATGGGCAACCGCCCGGCGTTCCTCCGCCAGCCGATTGATAATGCTGCGCTGTTCAGGGCCGACAAGGGTTGCAAAAGTCTGGTTTTCCGGCAGGGGTGTGCCCCCCGTCGGCACGGGCACCGCGCCCGGGCCGAGTGCCGGACCGCTCATGAAAAGTGCGGGGAATTCCACGAGTGCTGAGCCGTCGGCGAAGCCGCTCGTCACCACGCTTTCGCACGGCGTGAGGTTGAGGATTGGTGCAAGGGCTGCCAGCACATCCTGCCGCCCGCCTGGCACTGTCGCACCCGCCACCGGGCCGCGATTGCCAAGGTGTAACAGAGAACCCTCCTGGCGATACCAGAACGGAAGGCCTTGGGCCTCTGCAATTGTCACATCCGCCGTCACCCCGCCGATGCGTAGCAGCCAGGCGGCTTCCAGTGCACCGAAGGATCGTCCCGGGGCCAGCACCAGCACCTGCCCATCGCTCAGGTGGTCGGCAAGTACCATGGCGTAGGTGCGTTGCTTGTGGATGGGTCCGGTAAGAAAAATAACCTCCGCCGTTGCCACGGCAGCGTCGATTTCCGCAGTTATATGTACGGAGGGCCCTGCATTGCGGTCCACCTGGTAGGTGCCGACCGGGCCTGCACCGCGAAGACCGATGCCGGAACCTGCACACAGGTGTCTTAGTTCCGCCCCATAGGCAGAAAAAAGCGTGACGTCTTTTCCTTCTGCCAGCGCAAGTGCCGCGATCAGGCGCGCATCCGCACCGCCGCCGAGCACGGCAAAACGCCTGAATTTGAGCCGTGCGGGCGACGTAAGCGTACCCGCGCCTTTCGCGGCGACTTCTGCGAAGTTGGAAAAGTCAGACATGGCGTATACCCCGCGGGTCAGGCATGCTGCATGGCGTCAGCCTTGCGGCATGCCTGATCATGCCCGCCCGGGGGGCAGGCGCGTTTGCGCCTCCCGTCGGTGGCGGGCGCGATGCTGATTTCCATGCATCAACACCGGACGCCATAACATGTTACCCCGCCAGATTTTCGATGATGGCTTCAAGCTCATCATGGGGCCGGGCGATGACGTGTACGCTGATCACGTCACCAACCTTGTTGGCTGCCGTGGCACCCGCGTCTGTCGCTGCCTTCACTGCGCCGACCTCGCCCCGCACGAGTGTGCTTACAAGCCCGCCACCCGCTTTCGTCTGACAGACGATGCTGACGCCTGCTGCCTTGACCATGGCATCTGCAGCCTCGATGGAGGCGACAAGTCCGCGTGTTTCGATCATTCCGAGGGCCGCCTGGCCTGCTGCCGGTTTTGCCATTGGGGTTTACTCCTTTGTTTTACGGTTTGTATTATCCACCCGGTCCACGATCGCCACAATCGCGGCGTCGTGGGGCGCACCGGCAGTCACCTGCGGCATCCGCGCCGCACTGCCAGTGGCAATCAAAACAGTGTCTCCCGCCCCCGCCCCAACGGTATCGGCTGCCACAAATGCCTGGCCCCCATGTTCCCGGCACAGCAGAAGCTTTGTGCCGGTCAGGGCCGCGTCCTTGACTGTCGCATGGACGGAGCCTGTAACCCGTGCGAGCTTCATCAGAAAGTTCCCAGATAGCGCCGGGTTTCAAGCGGCGTGACCTGGGCAGAGATTAATTCCACCTCCCGCTCCGCCTGCTGGAGGTAGATTTCATAGGCAAAAGTGCCCATGACATCCTTAAGCCATTTGGATCTGCGGGCAAGATTAATTGCCGTGCCGGCGTCGGTCGGAATCGGGGTTGCATCCGCATCCTCATATCCGTTTCCGGTGGTTTCCGGCGTGGGTTCAATACCATGTTCAATCCCGTCGAGGCCCGAGGCAAGTTCGGCTGCCAGCAGGTAGTAGGGGTTTGCATCTGCCCCCGCATCGCGCTTTTCAACGCGCACCGCATTGTCGGCACCTTCAATGATCCGCAGGCCAACTGTGCGGTTATCCACGCCCCAGGTTGTGTTGATCGGGCAGAATGTATAGGGTCGGCGGCGCCGGAATCCGTTCGGCGTCGGGCTGCCGCAGATCGCGGATTCCGCCATGCGCTTTTGCAGTCCACCCACGAAGTTTCGGCCCACTGCCGTCAGTTTGCCGCTATCGGAAAAGGCGTTCATGTCGTCTTTCCAGAGACTGTAGTGGGTATGGAATCCGTTACCCGATTCATCGGGGAACGGCTTGGCCATAAAGGTTGCCTGGTAGCCGTGGGCGTACGCCAGCTGCCTGACAAGGCTGCGGAACATGACCACGCGGTCAGCGGCCGCAAGTGCCTCGCCATAGCGGATGTTCACCTCTACCTGACCGGCGGCATATTCCGGGTTCGATTGTTCAATCGGGATACCGCATGCGTTGATCTGGGTGCGGATCGGGCCAAGCACATGTTCAAGTTCCGCCGCACGGTCCAGTCCATAGACACTGATCCCCCGGTCCCGCGGCTGACCCGTTTCCGGGTCAAGCAGGTAGAACTCCAGTTCCGTGCCTGCCTGCACGGCGTAGCCCATGTCCGCAGCCCGTTCCACCTGCCGGATGAGCGCATTGCGCGGGTCAATCGGCACCGGCTTGTGGTCCATGCCTTCGCAACGGCCAAAACAGATTGCCACGCCGGGTTCCCACGGTGTCGTCACCGGTCTGGTGATCGGGAAGACGTGCATATCCGGGTAGCCATTGTCAAAATTCGCATACGGCGTGTCCCAGACATCGCAGGTCATATCGATGGCGTGCGTTGCAATCGACATCGCCATGCCGTTCCTGCAGACCCTGTCCCAATGGCTCGCCGGGATACGTTTACCGCGTAAAATCCCGTTCAGATCCCCGATTCCGAGAGCGACGGTATGCGTCCCTTCAGGCAGGTTAAAGTCCTGATTTGTCACGTTTTCTTCCCTTTGTCCGGGGTATCCCACGGGCCTTGTGCAGTGACTGCATACCGTATAACATACTCATGGATACAGCCCCCGGCAAGGATTTTCTGTCATGCCTTCAGTGACTGTCACGGTTGTAGGCGGCGGCATAGCCGGGGCGATGGTCGCATTGTATCTGCAGCGGCGCCGGGTGCAGGTGACTCTGATTGACCGGTGGCAGCCCGGGCATGCCCGGGCTGCCTCCACCGACTATAACCGGGTGATCCGGGCGATCTCCGGGCGCGATGAATTCTACACCCGCTGGGCACGGGATGCCCGGGTGCGGTGGCTGGAGCTGATGGCCGAGACCGGCCAGAACCTGATGTATGAGTGCGGGGCCCTGATCCTGGCGACAGAAGGCCGTTGCCACTGGGAAGACGCCACTTCGGGAACCTTTGATAAAGTCGGCGTCCCCTATCACCGCTTCACGCCGGAGGATATGCGCGCCAATTTCCCACAGTTCAGAGCAGATGAAGTCAGCTACGCGCTTTTCGAACCGGAGGCAGGCCTGTTGATGGCCCATCGCTGCGTGATCACAACGATTGACCTGTTCAGGAAAGAAGGCGGCATCGTCAAACGCGGCACGGTCAGGACGGACGCGGGCGAACGCCCGCTGCTGGACGGCCGCCTGATCGAGGCCGATGTGATCATCATTGCCACTGGTGCCTGGATGGCAGAAATGTTCCCGCACACGATCAGGCCGATTTCCACGATCATGGGGATCAACGTGCTTTACACCTCCACGCCGGACGGATCCGATGCCTTCGATATGGAAAACATGCCCTGCTGGATTGACCATGGTCAGGGGTCTTTCGGCCTT
The DNA here is from genome assembly GCA_014323795.1 of Paracoccaceae bacterium. Lineage (GTDB taxonomy): Bacteria > Pseudomonadota > Alphaproteobacteria > Rhodobacterales > Rhodobacteraceae > Amylibacter. Next base: position 319,220 of record JACONK010000037.1, read on the forward strand.
CCGTCATCCGAAGGGTCCGGGGTGAAGGCAGCAGTGGTAATCCCGAACACGCCTATCGATATCAACAACGACGAACGGCTGATCGAACGCCAGTCGCTCAACAGAACCCGCAGTTATATCCGGCATCGCCTGCCGGGGCTGGTCGGGCAACGGGTGGTGGATTCAAAGTTCAGCCAGGTGATCCTGACGCCCGACACCCATTTCATCGTGGACTGGCATCCGGTGCATGAAAATGTCCTGCTTGCAGGGGGGTGTTCCGGCCACCTCTTTAAACACGGGCCGATGTTCGGGGATTTTGTGGCCGGGGTCGCCATGCGCGACTATGGCACCGCGGACCGCTTCAAAATCGCAGGCCGCCGCAGGCTGAGCCCGAAAGAAAGCCCGAGTGGCCGCTGATGGCACGGGCACCCGCCAGTGTGGCCCCGCTTCCGGGCACCTGAACCACCTTTTCCGCCTTGCCCCCGGAAGGTATCCGCCGCCACACAGTGGCCGAAACATATGCTGCAGACCGGTTTCCCGCAGCCTTCGTCGCCACGAAGGCAGCCGATGCATGGGGCGTTCACGGAGGCGTCCACAGCCGCCACTGTGGCGATAAACCTGCAGAGACCGGCAGGGGCTCACCCGCCACAGCCAGGTCCGCGGGGATCATCTGTGCCCCCGTCAGGGCCGGGGCGGTCGGGCCACGATCTGCGCCCACACCCGGGGGTGGCCGTTAAGCATCGCCGGATGGCTGGCCGGGTCAGATACGGCAATTTTCACGGGATCTGTTTCATGGGGCCTGGCGGTCGTGCCAATCGAACGCCCGATCAATGCCCGCCATTTTTACGCCAGTGAAGGCGGAGGCTTCAAACGACAGGGCGCGCAGGTCTTCAACCTCCAGGTTGTGTACGCTCGACTTGCCGCAGGCTTTGGCGAGCGCGGTGACTTCCATCGTCATGGCAGTCAGAAAGCGGGCGACCCGTTCGGCACCCGCTTTCGGGTCCATGCGGGCTTCAAGTTCCGGATCCTGCGTGGCCACGCCCACCGGGCACAGGCCTGTGTGGCAGTGGTGGCAGGCCCCGGGCGCGGTGCCGAGCTTTTGGTAATCTTCCGGGTAACGGGGGGAGTTGCAGCCCATGGCGATCATGGCGGCGGTGCCGATCATCACCGCGTCTGCACCCAGTGCCAGTGCCTTGGCCACGTCTACACCAGACCGGATGCCGCCCGCCGCCACAAGGCTGACTGTCCCGGTCATGCCGCATTCATCCAAGGCCTCGCGCGCTGCACGGATGGCACTGATCGTCGGGATGCCGGTGTGGTCCAACAGCAGTTCCGGCGAGGCACCGGTGCCGCCTTCGGCACCGTCCACAACAACAATATCCGCACCCGCCTTGGCCGCAATAGCGACATCGAAGCGGGGCCGTGTGGCCCCCATCTTGATGGAGATAGGCACCTGATAGCCGGTGGCGATCCGAAGTTCCTCGATTTTCACCGACAGGTCGTCAGCACCCAGAAAATCCGGGTGGCGAATGGTGGACCGCTGGTCCACACCTTCGGGCAGCGTACGCATGCCGGATACGCGCGGGCTGACCTTCATGCCGAGCAGGAGACCGCCGGTCCCGGGTTTTGCCCCCTGCCCCACCACGATTTCCAGCCCGTCAGCCCGGCGCAGGTGGTCAAGGTCAATGCCATAGCGTGCCGGCGACATCTGGTAGACAAGCTGCCGGCTGGCCGTGCGCTCCTCCTCCAGCATCCCGCCTTCGCCGGTGCATGTCATGGTACCCACCTTTGACGCCCCGTGGCCGAGTGCTGCCTTGGCGGAGGCACTGAGCGCACCGAAGGACATCGACGCGATGTAGATCGGAATCTTCAATTTCAGCGGTCTGGCAACCACATCCGGCCCGCGCCCGCCGCCGAGGATTGTGGTCGTATCGCACTTCTCCCGGTAGCCTTCCAGCGGCAGCCTCGTCATCGTCGCGGGTACGAAGGTCAGATCATCAAACGTCGGCAGATGCTTGTTAAAGGTATTGTAGCCCCGCACCTGGTAGCGGCCGAGCCGGGCGAGCGCGTGAACCTCCGCTATCGCTTCCGGTGTCCACCGGGCAGAGCCACCCTTGTCATAAGAATCGGGTACACCAGCCAGCCGGCCGGGGATTGCGCCCGCGTCGTTGAAGCAGATCTCCTCCTCCGGCGGCAATTCGAACGGATACTCAAAATCCCTGCCGTCTTCGTCATCCATGATGGTCTCCCAGGTGTTGTGCCGGTTGCGGGATGCGCCGCCGTGCGTACTTCAAATCATCAGCCAGGCCCCGGCGTCGCGGCTTTCAAAGTACCAGAGCCTTTCGCCCGCCACCATCTTGCGCCAGTCGCGGCTGCTGTCGGCGAGCCCCAGCGGTTTGATAATTTCATCCACCTCCGCCACTTCTTCTGCCGTCGGTTCCAGGATTTTGACGTCCACACCGCAGCTTTCGATGGCACCTGCGACCCAGACTTCTGCCGACCAAAGCGCGTCGGCGCAACTTTCCCCGGCCCCGCCAAGCGCGATAATCTTTCCGGAATGCGCCATGAAACCGGATTGGTAGCCGATCTTGCCTTCGACAACTATGTTGCCGCCTTTCATAGCAACACCCAGGCGCGGGCCAGCGTTACCTTTGACGTGGATCATGCCGCCCGTCATGGCTGCACCGCCAGACATGCCGCAGTAGCCGCCGATGGTGATATGGCCCCGGGACATGCCCTCTCCCACGGCCCATCCGGCGTTGCGTTCAATCTCCACCCTGGCACCGGTGTTCAACCCGCCGCAATAGTAGCCGACCGATCCCTCAAAGCGGATGTCCGCCCCGTCCGGCAGGCCAACGCCCAGGTTGTGGCGACTGAGCGTATTGATCACGCGGATCCTGTCGCCCCGGGCCGCTGCTTCCTGAATTTCCGCGTTGATTTCCCGAATGTGACGCTGACCCGCATCGACCACGTGTTCGCTCATGCGGCCAGCTTCCGGTTGCCAACACCCCAGATCCCGGTTAAAGACGGACCATCGTAGTTGATGACGTCGCATTCATCGGCAAAGATGCGGCGCACGGCCTGTTCTTCGGTCGCCATGGCCAGGCTGCCGTGATCGTCAATCAGCACAAGCGGCTTCATGGCGAATCGGTCCTTGGCAAGGCCGATGCCGCCGGGATTCGCGATCATATAGGTAAAGACGCCATCGATGGCGGAAAGCGACTTTTCCAAGGCCTGTTCCATGGTCATGCCTGCCTTGATTCGGTCGGATACCCAGACAGCTATAAGTTCGCTGTCGTTACCGGTCAGGAAGCGGTAGCCCCGGCGTTCCAGCCTGTCGCGCCAAGTAAAATAGTTGGTGATCTGGCCGTTGTGCACGATGGCCACGTCAGAAAACGGCCGCGCCCAGAACGGATGGCTTGCGTTAGGCAGAACGCTCGATTCCGTGGCAAGGCGTGCATGGCCAAGGCCGTGGGTGCCCATCATCTCTCTCACGCCGTGTTTGTCGGCCACTTCCGCTGCACAGCCAATATCCTTGATGATTTCAAGACTGCGCCCGCAGGACTGCACTTCAATCCGGTCGCAGATACTGTCGGCGTCATGGACCCACCCGGCGATATTATCCGGGTCGGAAATTTCCATGCGAAAGCAATAGTGGCCAGCCCTATCCGTCTTTATATCGGGGTCGCACAGAAAATCCGCGGCGTTGTCGCGCAGAATGTTGGTGAAGTCTTCCAGGTCCGCGTTGATTCGGGATTTGTCGAACCCCATCCCGCGCAGCACGTAACCCGTATCCCGCGGTGGCCCGTAGATGGCAAACCCGGTCGAATCCGCCCCGCGATGTTTCTGGGCGTCCATCAATTCCACAAGGTCCGGGCCGACCTTGCCCAGGCTGGAAAGAATGCGCCCGGCGATTCCGCACATGCTATGGTCTCCCTTATCCGGCTCTGGTATACTTCAGGTGAATTATATGAAAGATATGAAAGTGCGCAAGACAGATCAGCATGCGGCTGTACCCGCTTGCCGGGGGCGGGGTCGGTGCCGTGGTGTGTGTGGCAGGCTGGACGGTTTATTGTAACCCGACCCGTCACAAATGGGGAATGGCACTTTTTGCGGGAACTGACGGGAACGATACGCTGAACGTTTGGGGAGTTATATCCCAAAGTAACATTGTGCGGACTGACGCCCGGTTTGCCCGGGGGTGCAGGAAACGGCAGACAGGGCCAGCCCGCGGCGTGGGGCCAACGGGCCGGAAAAGTCCCAAAGCCGTTCCCGGATTGGCACCGTGCCGGGACAGGCGTTTGGGGCGCGGCGTTATGTTACCCGCATATTGAACCTGTGCCGGTCAATCGCCTCACGGATATCGGTGTAATATTCCAGTTTTCCGCCCTCTATTACGGCACCGGAATCGCAGACTTCGCGCAGCATGCCCATGGAATGCGACACAAAAATACCGCCTGAAGTCTGCATCCGATTGCGGAAAACAGCCTTGCTCTTGACCTGGAAGGCGGCATCACCGACAGAGGTCACCTCATCCACAAGGTAGGTGTCAAAGCAGATGCCCATTGAAACGCCGAAAGCAAGCCGGAACCTCATCCCCGATGAACAGGTTTTGAAAGGCAAATGGAAATGGGTGCCAAGTTCGGCAAAATCTTCCGCAAAGGCCATCAACTGATCGGTGTCAACACCATAAATCCGGGCAATAAAACGCGTATTTTGCGCACCGGAAAGAGGCCTGCGCATTTGCATGGAGGTGCGTTTTTTGCGATGCCTTCGGGCGGGAAATTTTCCAGATCGGGGAAAAATGAACGAGTCCGCGCAAAACCCGGGTTCTTTCGGTACAAGGGCAGGATTCGCCGATAAACTTGCACAGGCCTCGGTGCTTATCGTTGATGATGAACCGGGGATGCGGAATTTCCTTTACAAGGTGCTGACCGGGAATTGCGCACGGGTTGATATTGCCGAAGATGCCCGCAGGGCATCGCAGCTTCTGGATGAAAATACCTACGATATTATTATCCTCGATAACATTATGCCGGATAAAACCGGGCTGGAATGGCTGGCCGAACAGCGGCTTGTGGGACTTTTCAGTGACGCAATCCTGATTACGGCCCATGCGGATCTCGATACCGCAATTCAGGCAATCCGGGCCGGGGCCATTGACCTTCTGCCAAAGCCATTCCGCAGCAACCAGATCCTTAATGCCATTTCCCACAGTCTGGAGCGGGTGCGGTTGCGGCGGCAGAACTCCGTTCTGCGTCATGAGCTGGAACTGGGTAAGGATATCCTTAAGAACCGCGATGCGCTTTTGGGATCTTCTGCGGAAATTGAACTGGTTCGGCAGTCTGTCCTGAGTGCCGCAAAAACCAATGCCCCCGTTGTCATCCGCGGGGAGGTAGGGTCAGGCAAACAGGTTGCCGCCCGCATGCTGCATGCGTCGTCGCGGCGGGCCGACCATCCGTTCGTCTGGTTGCAGTGTCACGGGATGGCCGAAGACGCATTCAGGGAATGCCTCTTTGGCAGGCTCGAAACGCAGCCGGACGGAACGGTCACGCGCCACGACGGTATATTGCAAAGTGCTGCCGGCGGCACACTCTATCTCGAAGATATCGATGCGCTTTCCCCGGGGGGGCAGAATGTCCTGACCGAACTTCTTGGCACGGGACGATTCAGCCCGCTTCGCGCAAGTCGCAGCGTGGAACTGGATATGCGTATCGTCAGTTCCACCACCCGGCCCTTATCCGTTATGACAAGGGAAAAGGCATTCCGGCCGGAGCTGTTCTATCTGCTGACCGTGATCGAAATCATCCAGCCGCCGCTGCGGGAAAGGTATGAGGATATCCTGGATATAGTCAGGTATTTCTCGGATGCACTTGCATTGAGGATGGGGGTGGACGTGCCCGAGTTCACCCCCTTGGCCCGGCGACGGTTCATGTCGCACACCTGGCCCGGAAATGTCATGGAACTGCGCAACACCATCGAGCGTGCGCTGATCCGCGGCAGTTTTGAGGACGCGCTGGAACCGGCAGCAGGCGAATTCGAGACCGAGAGCCTGGCGGCTGTCGAGCAGCGGCACATACTTGCCATGCTGGATGCCTGTGGCGGCAACAGGGCCGCCGCCGCCCGCAGGCTGGGCGTGGCGCGCAAGACAATTGATCGAAAATGCCGGGCCTGGGGCCTGTAGGATGATGCGCTCAGTCCGCTGGCGGTTGCTGTTGATTGCTTTTTTGCCGCTGATTGTGCTGCTGCCCCTGCTGCTGGGCGTCACCATGGTTCGGTGGATCAACCGGTTTGATGATCTGCTGATCGCCAAGGTAGCCAGCGACCTGCGCGTCGCCGAACAGTATTTCGGCAGGATCGAGGCCACACAGGCCGCAGCCGTGGCGGCGGTGGCCCGGTCAGTCGGGTTTGCCCGGGCGCTGGAAGGCGGCAAACAGGATTTAACCGCTTTCCTGGAACGGGAGCGGGAAGATCATGGCCTGGATTTCCTTATCCGGGTTTCGCTGGCTGACGATACCCTGCCGCACCCCCTGCGGGAGGTCGCCAATGCCTCAGCGGTTGACGCGCCTGCCGGCCACATTGTTCTGATGGAGCCGGCGGAGATCAGCATGGTGTCGGAAGCACTGGTTCCGCGGGCGGCAATTCCGCTGGTGCCGACGGAGGCGGCACGGACGATCACCCGGGACGTGGAAAGCCGCGGCATGTTTATTCTCGCCGCCTATCGGTCGGGCAACGGCGATGCGGCACTAATCGGCGGGCGTCTGCTGAACCGCAACCTCGATTTTATTGATACGATGAATGCGCTGGTTTACCGGGACGCAACCGGGGAAATTTCGCACATCGGCACGACGACCCTGTTTCTGGATGACGTGCGCATCTCGACCAACGTGCGCCTGTTTGAAGGGGCGCGTGCGCTGGGAACGCGGGTTTCCGAAGCGGTCTGGCAGAAGGTCATGGAAACCGGGGAAACCTGGCTTGACCGGGCCTTTGTGGTCAATAACTGGTATATTTCCGGCTACGTGCCGCTGACCGATATTGCGGGCAACCGCATCGGTATGCTCTATACCGGTTTTCTGGAACAACCCTTCACTGCGCAGCGCAATGCCACCATCCTGACACTGATCGCGGCTTTCGTGGCGGTGATCGGGCTTTCTGTCCCGATGTTCCTGTGGCTGGCCAGGGGTATTTTTGCGCCGCTGGAGCAGATGACGGCGACCATGGCGCGGGCGGAGGCGGGTGCGCTGAACGCCCGGATCGGCGTGGTTGCGGAAAAGAGCGAAATCGGTACGGTGGCCAGGCACCTTGACAGATTGCTGGACCAGGTTGAGGAACGCGATGCGGCACTTCGGGGCTATGCCGACAATCTCAACGACCTCGTGCAACAGCGTACGCAGGAACTGGAGGAAGCCAACCGCAAGCTGGAGGCGACTTTTGCCCAATTGGTGATGTCGGAAAAACTGGCCTCGGTCGGCGAAATCACCGCCGGGGTTGCGCATGAAATCAACAATCCGGTCGCCGTTATACAGGGGAATATGGAAATCATTCGCCTGGGTCTTACCCCGCCCCAGCAGGCGAAATTGAAGACTGAACTGGATCTCATCGATGCACAGACCAACCGGATCAACATCATCGTCGGAAAACTTCTCAACTTTACGCGCCCGGACGAAATGTCGGATCTCACCACGCTCGTGGATGCCGCGCAGGCTGTCGATGATGCACTGATCCTCGTAGCCCCGGATCTGCGCAAACATGCGATCAAAACCGATGTCCGGCACCTTCCCGGCCCGCGTTTCAGGATCGTGGAAACCGATTTGCAGCAGGTCATCGTCAACCTTGCTATCAATGCCGCGCAGGCAATGGATACTGGCGGCAAACTCACCATCCTGACCGGCCCGGCCGAACGTGACGGCTTACAGGGGGCGGAGATCCTGGTAACAGATACCGGCCCGGGAATTCCTGCTGAAAAACTGGATCACGTCTTTGATCCGTTCATGACAACAAAGCCCGGAAAAGGGTCGGGGCTGGGTCTTTCGATCAGTCAGGCCCTTGTCACACGAGTCGGGGGATTGATCAGCGTTGAAAGTGTGGCGGGCAACGGGGCGACATTCACCGTGTGGTTTCCCGGGGAGGACAATCCGTCCGAAAGACCTGATAAAATTATCTGAAATATGGACATTTTGTCCCTACGTCCATGCAAAAAGCAGGTTATCCGGGATATTATGACCTTCATATGATACCGTAAGAAGCGTATAACCGGTTGATTTAATTTACTTTTTTAATTATTTAGCGTTGACAGGCCCGAATCTCAAGGTATTTGTGGCAGGGTTCGTGCGATGTACCCAAAGCCAAAGTCTGCGAAAAACGCAGGCCGAAGGGCGCGGGGGTTGCCGACAGAAAACGGGAGATGGCTGCAATCCGCCGGATTTGCCTGCGGCGTGGCCTTTCAAGGGGGAGCAGTGCCACGGGCCATGCAATTAAAGTGCGCAGAAATTGTGAAACCGCTTTATGGTAAGGCACTGTATTTGTCCGTCCCGTCTTAATTCGTGAACGAAGTGCGTGGAAAAGTGGAGGAAACACACAATGAAATGGAAACGCCTTGGAAATGGTTTCGCCGCAACGGCCACTGCTGTGGCCGCATTTGCGGCGGCAATGCCCGGGGCCGCTGCGGCAGAGGAGAAACAGTATTTCCCTGTCGCCAGCAGCCGGGTCGGGCCGTACTCCGCCATGGGTACCGGTTATTACGGTGCACAGATCGACTACCTGAATTACGTCAACATGAATGGCGGCGTGAACGGCGTCATGCTGACATGGCAGGAGTGCGAAACGGAGTATAACGCGGTGAAGACCGTGGAATGCTATCAGCGGCTGCTGGAAAAGGATGGCCAGCGGATCGTCGTGTTCGATACTCTCGGCACACCTGGTGCCTATGCTGTGATCAACCGGATGGCAGAGGATGAAGTCGTTTTGGCGCAATACGGCTATGGCCGCACAGACGCTGCCGACGGACGCGTCTGGCCCTGGGTGTTCAATGCGGCCTCTCACTACTGGTCGCAGATCGCCGTGAAGATGAAGTTCATGGCTGAACAGGAGGGTGGCATCCCCAACATGAAAGGCAAGAAGATCGTGCACCTGCATATCGACAGTGCCTACGGTCGTGAGCCCTTGCCCGCGATGCGGGCTATCGCCGAAGAATGGGGGGTCGAACTGGTGGAGATATCTATCCCGCCGCCGGGGCTTGAGCAGCAGTCGCAGTGGCTCCAGATCCGCAAGGAACGTCCTGACTGGGTTACGTTTTGGGGTGCCGGTTCAGGCATGAATTCCACCGCCATGACAAACGCCGCCCGTGTCGGCTTCCCGCGTGAACGGATGATCTATGTCACCTTCGGTGCGGCTGAAGAAGACATGTTCCCGGCCGGTGATGCCGCCAAGGGTACCTACGCCATGGCCAATGCGTTGCCGGGGGACCACTTCCCGCTGGTGCAATCCATCAGGGAACAGGTCTATGGTGCCGGCAAGGGCAACCTGGCCGAGGAAAGCCGAATCGGAACCGTTTACTGGAATCGCGGGCTTGGTGCCGCTGTCACCTATATCGAGGCACTGCGTCTGGCACAGGAAATGCACGGCAAGGTCGGCAAGGCGGTGACCGGTGCAGAGTTTCGTGACGGCTATGAAAACCTTGTCATGGATGACGCACGGCTGGAAGAGCTGGGCATCAGGGGCATGATCGCGCCGTTCTCAATCTCTTGCGAAAACCACGAAGGTGCCGGCAAATTCGCGATGATGCAATGGGACGGTGAAAAGTTCGTGCAGGTCACGGACTGGGAGGCACCGCTTGATCCCGGCTACATTCGCGGCCTGGTCGAAGCTTCAGCCGCCAAGTTTGCCCGCGAAAACGGCATCACCCCCAGGGAGTGTTCCTGACACCGGGGCGCACAAGGCCAACTGAACCGTCGGCACCCGCTCCATCCGTCGGGTGCCGATATCAGACAGAAATCATGGGCAATTACCAGATGACAGACACCGACAACATCCTCGAAATAGACACAATCGAGGTTGTTTACGATAGCGTTATCGCGGCTTTGCATGACGTTTCCCTAAGCGTACCACGGGGCAAAATCGTGGCCCTTCTCGGTGGTAATGGTGCGGGTAAAAGCACCACACTGAAAGCGGTTTCAACCATGCTGGCAGGCGAACGCGGCAAGGTTACCCAAGGATCCATCACCTATGACGGCATTCCCGTCACCAACCAGGATCCTGCCGACATGGTAGGGTTGGGGCTGGTGCAGGTGCTGGAGGGGCGCCGTTGCTTCGGCCACCTGACAGTTGAGGAAAATATCATTTCCGGGGCCTATTCACGCAGGCTTGGCAAGGCGCAAATCCGTGATGAACTCGATAAGATATACGGTTACTTCAAACGATTGAAAGACCGGCGCAAAAGCCAGGCCGGTTTCACGTCCGGCGGTGAACAGCAGATGGTGGCGGTTGCGCGTGCCATGATGGCAAAGCCCAGGATGCTGCTTCTGGATGAGCCTTCCATGGGTCTTGCCCCGCAGCTGGTGGCCGAGATATTCAACATCGTGAACGAATTGAACCAGAAGGAAGGCGTAAGCATACTTTTGGCCGAGCAGAACACCAACGTGGCCCTGCGCAATGCCGATTACGGCTACATCATCGAAACCGGCCATGTGATGCTGCATGGCAGTGCCGAAAGCCTTTTGGCCGACGAGAAGGTTAAGGAACTCTACCTCGGCATATCCAGGGAAGGCCGCAAAAATTTCCGCGACGTGCTGCGCAGGGAAAGCACACGGCACGCGGGCATTCATCACTGACGCGGACAAGGGGATAACAGATCATGCCGGATACAAGATCATTCATGATCGGTGCGCCGATTCTGGAAGTAAGTAACGTATCCTTGAGTTTCGGGGGCGTCAGGGCGATCACGGACACGTCCTTTAAGGTCTTGCAGCACGAGATAAAAGCGATCATCGGGCCCAACGGGGCGGGCAAATCATCGCTGCTGAACTGCATCAACGGGATCTACAGGCCGCAGGAAGGCAGCATATGGTTCAAGGGAAAAAGCCTTCAGAAGATTACCCCGAACGCAATCGCCAGAGAAGGCATTTCCAGAACCTTTCAGAACCTGGCACTGTTCAGGCGGATGTCGGTTCTCGATAATATCCTTGTAGGTCGCAAACTGCACATGAATGCGCACTTCCTAGCGGTTGCCTTCCAGATGCCCTCGGCCCGGGAGGAAGAAAGGCTTAACGTCGAACGATGCGAGGAGATTATCGAATTCCTCGAAATCACCGATATCCGCGATACTCCCGTGGGCAAACTGCCCTACGGCCTGCAAAAAAAGGTTGAGCTCGGCCGTGCGTTGGCGACCGAGGCCGAGGTGTTGCTGCTTGATGAACCAATGGCCGGCATGAACGTGGAAGAAAAGCGCGAGATGTGCCGCTTTATCCTCAAAGTAAACGAAGAGCTGGGCACCACTATCGTGCTGATTGAACACGACATGGGCGTTGTGATGGACATCTCCGACAACGTTGTCGTGCTTGATTACGGAAAGGTCATCGGAGACGGACCGCCGGACGATATCCGCAACAACCAGAAAGTAATAGACGCCTATTTGGGAGTGGCCCATGACTGAATTTCTTTTCTTTATTGAGGTCGTGGTGGCCGGGCTGCTGGCAGGAACCATGTATTCGCTGGTCGCCCTGGGGTTTGTGCTAATCTACAAGGCGTCTTCGACGTTCAATTTCGCCCAGGGGGCGATGGTGTTTTTTGCCGTCCTGTCCTTCGTGGGGTTCATGGAATGGGGCCTGCCCTTCGTGGTGGCCTTCCTTGTGACCATTGCTCTTATGGCACTTGTGGGGCTTGCGACCGAACGGCTTGTGCTGAAACCCCTGCGTAATCAGAGCGAAGACACTCTGCTGATGGCCACCATCGGGCTCGGCTTCGTGCTTGAAGGGCTGGCGCAGGCCGCGTGGGGGGTTGAGGTGCGGCGGCTGGATCTCGGCATCGGGGACTTTCCGATCCAGTGGATCATCGACTCGACCGGGCTTTTTATCTCGGCCCTTGATCTGACCGCCGGTCTGGTCGCCGCCACACTGATCATCGCGCTGGCACTCCTGTTCAAATATACCAGGATGGGCCTTGGCCTGCGCGCCGTGGCCGATGATCCCGGCGCGGCCAGTTCCATCGGAATTCCGCTTGGCAGTATCATGCTGATGGTCTGGACCGCGGCGGGTATCGTGGCACTGGTTGCGGGCATGATGTGGGGTGCGCGGGCCGGTGTACAATTTGCCCTTGTCGATCTGGCACTCAAGGCATTGCCGGTGCTGATCATTGGCGGCTTTTCATCCATTCCCGGTGCCATCATCGGGGGTCTGATCATCGGCGCGACCGAAAAAGTGCTGGAGGTCTATATCGGCCCGTTTTTCGGCGGTGCCATCGAAGGCTGGGCACCATATGTTCTGGCCATTTTCTTCCTGCTGTGGCGACCTGAAGGGCTGTTCGGCGAAAAGATCATCAGGCGCGTGTGAGGAGATCCTGAAATGAAATCCACTCCCGTCTTCATGAGCTACACCCGGGGCGACCTGTTGAACCTGTTGGTTCTTATGGTTCTTGGTTTTGTCCTTATTCCCTTTGTGGTGCCAACTGATTACTGGTATTCGTCCATCCTGATCCCGTGGTTGTGCCTGTCGCTTGCCGCAATCGGACAGCAAATCGTGATGGGCTATGCCGGGCAGCTCGCCCTTGGTGCTGCCGGGTTCATGGCCGCCGGTGCCTTTGCACTGTTTAATCTGGAATTAAGGCTGCCGTTTCTGGGCTTTCCGGTCAATCTTGTGCTGTCGGGCCTGGTGGCGGCGGCGTTCGGCGTTCTTTTCGGCCTGCCCTCGTTACGGGTGCGCGGCATCTATCTGATGGTGGCCACGCTGGCCTCTCAGTTCTTTATCATCTGGATGATAGACAAGTTCGGCTGGTTCAAGAACTATGATACGTCCGGCATCATCACCGCCCAGGATATCGTTATTTTCGGCCGGGAATTCACCGCGCCTCTGGAAATGTATCTGGTGGTTCTTGTCGTAGTGACCATTCTGACAATCTTGGCCATTAACATGACACGGGGCAGTACCGGGCGAAACTGGATGGCGGTTCGCGACATGGATATCGCTGCCGAAAGCATGGGCATATCGCTGCTTAAGACAAAGTTGCAGGCGTTTGCCATTTCCGCCTTCTTCTGCGGTGTGGCGGGTGCGCTTTTTGCATTCACCTACCTCAAATCGATGGAACCGGTGGCCTTTGACATCAAACTCAGCTTCCGCATCCTGTTTATGGTGATTCTGGGCGGGCTCGGCACGATCAGCGGTGCATTTATCGGGGCGGCCTTCATCCTGCTGTTCCCGGTGGTGCTGAACACGCTGGGAAACGAGATTTTCCACGGCATGGTGGATGCAACAATCATTTCATCCATTGAACTGGTCGTCTTTGGGGTGCTGATCATCCTCTTCATGATCTATGAGCCCTTGGGCATGGCCAAATTGTGGGAAAATATAAAGGCGCGCATCAACAGCAGGCGCGGGGCGGAAACATCAATGAAGCAGAACCGAAAGGCGGATTGAGCAGCAGGACATGGACCGGCGTCTGAAACTGGTTCTGGCCCTGTTGATCGGCGTCTGCATCGGCCTGTTCTTCGATAATGACTTCAGCACGTTCTTTGGCAACGGATAGACAGGCTTCTGTTAAGCAGCCGGAACCTACGGGCCCTTTTCACCCGCAGAGCCGAAACCCTGAACCCCGCTGTCTCTTGTGCCACACGGGTGATGGCAAGGATTGGCCGGATCGCTGACAGTGGCTTCCATGCCATCCCCGCACCGGGCAGGCGGAATTGAAGACCGAACCGGTACCGCGAAACAATTAATTCTCCCCTATATCCCCTTCGCCTGATAGCTTGCGGCTACCTTGCCAATGGATACCAGATAGGCTGCCGTGCGCAGGTCGCCCACGTCATCGCGGGCATGCCAGACTTCTCGCATATCCTGGTAGGCCCCGCGCATCGTGTCGTCCAGGCCGGAACGAACCAGTTCCAGCTCTCCTGCCCCCTGTATGTAGCGGCGCTTGAAATCCTGGTCAAAGGCCTGGCCGGTCATCCGCTCCATCTCTTCGATCAGGATGCGATGGCTTTCCTCTTCCTGGCGGCGCTGCAGGCGACCAAAGCGGATGTGACTTAGGTTTTTGACCCATTCAAAGTAGCTCACCGTCACACCACCTGCGTTGGCGTACATGTCCGGGATGACCACAACACCCTTTTTTTGCAAAATCCTGTCCGCCCCGGAGGTGACAGGCCCGTTGGCGGCCTCGACTATCATGCGGGCGGCAATCCGGTCCGCGTTTTCAAGGTTGATCACCCCTTCCAGCGCGGCGGGGATCAGGATATCGCAGTTCTCTTCCATAAGCGGCGCATCCGCGGGCAGGATTGTGCCGCCGGCAAACCCCTCCGGGCTGCCGTGCAGGATGAGGTGCTGTTTTAAATCCTCGATATTGATGCCGTCGGGGTTTCGGATGCAGCCGTTGTATTCCAGCACACCAATAATCCTGCAGCCATCCTCCTCCGACAGAAATTTTGCCGCGTGGTAGCCTACGTTGCCGAGGCCTTGTACAATCACCCGCTTTCCGTCGAGCGTCCCGTCAAGGCCCGCTGCCCGGATATCTTCGGGATGGCGAAAAATTTCCCGCAGGGCATATTGCACCCCGCGGCCCGTGGCCTCAACCCGGCCGCGAATGCCGCCGGCGTTGATCGGCTTGCCGGTTACACAGGCCCGCGCGTTGATGTCTGTCGTGTTCATCCGGGCGTATTGGTCCGATATCCAGGCCATCTCGCGCTCACCCGTGCCCAGGTCGGGTGCGGGCACGTTCTGTGCCGGGTCGATCAGATCGCGCTTGACGAGCTCATAGGTGAATCGGCGCGTGATCTGTTCCATTTCGTGTTCGTCCCATTCCCGCGGATCAATGCGAAGCCCGCCTTTGGAACCGCCAAAGGGCGTGTCGACCAGCGCACATTTGTAGGTCATCAGCGCGGCCAGTGCCTCCACCTCATCCTGATTGACCGACAGCGCGTAACGGATGCCGCCCTTGACCGGTTCCATATGTTCCGAATGGACCGACCGGTAGCCAGTGAAGGTGTGAATATCACCGCGCAGGCGTACACCGAAGCGGACAGTGTAGGTGGCGTTGCAGACCCTGATCTTTTCGACCACGCCGGGGGGGAGATCCATCAGTTTGACCGCACGGTTGAACATGATACCGGTGGATTCGCGGAAAGACATTTCATTGTGGCGTGACATGGGGGGCGGATCTCCCGGCCAGAGTTATCGTTCATGATCATTCGGCACACATGGATGTTGTCCGGGCAACCGGAATGTGGCCCTGTCTGTGCAAAACCGGCACGGAAACCACAGGCCGGGTACGGGGGCTGCACCCTGAAGCCGTGCCCGCGCACCCTGTCAAGGGAGGCTTCAATCCTTGAAAGACCGGCTCGCCCGAACCGTATCCCAAGCCCAGACCACCTGTTGCAGCCGCTCCTCGTCCGACCGGTCGCCGCCGTTCATGTCAGGGTGCAGTTCCTTTATAAGCTTTTTATACTGTTTGCGCAATTCGGTCTTTGTCCAGTCCTCGCGGGCTTCAAGAATATTGATCGCCCTGCGCTCTGGTGCCGGCAGCCTGCGGGCACCCGCCGGGTTCGCCCGACCCGGGTTCATGGTCGAATTATTGCCCAGGATCTCATGCGGATCCTCGATGCCAAGCCGGGCCCAGGCGCGTTCCTCCGCCGATTTTTTCACCCTTTCAGCGGCCTGGCCGAAGGGTGCGGTGTTCCGTCCCCACACCTTGTCGGCGGCGAACTGCTTTGCCAGTTCCTCTTCCGAATGGTTTTCAAAGAAGTTCCACCTGGAATTATATTCCCGGATATGGACGAGACAGAACCAGCAGAATTCTTCCAGGTTGTCAGGATTTTTCGGTGCACGGTACTTGCCCCGCTCCCCGCATCCCGGATGGTCGCAGGCCCGAGACGATGTCTCGAACGCCCCGGACATGCCCCGGTGCCCCCTGGCACGGCGCTTCTTATCCGCGGAAACAGAGATATCGAAATCAAAAGGCGATCGATCAGCCATCGTACCACCTGTCGGGCTTTTCGTTTCGGGCGTAGAATTATACCGTAACATCCGACACAGCCAAGAAGCAAACCAAGGGAATTCGCAAAATATGCTGATAAAACCTCGTATGAAAACCAGGCTGACGGCAGAGTTTTCTCCCGAATACCTTGAAATAATTGATGAATCAGAATCACACTGCGGGCATGTCGGCTACCGCGCAGGGGGTGAAACACATTTTCGCGTTATCATGCGCGCCTCATCGCTTGCGGGCAAATCCCGCGTGGCCCGGCACCGGGCGGTCTACGCATGCATAAAGGCAGAGCTGGAGGAACGTATACACGCGCTGGCCCTGGACATCACGACCTGAAACAGGCCGGGCGCGGCAGATCTCCGAATCGGGCAAGCCTCAGACCACATTGTGGTCCGGACCGCAGGGGAAGCCGGTGATGGTTTCGGCACCATCCGCGGTGAGGATCAGGATGTCGTGTTCCCGGTATCCGCCGGCACCGGGTCGGCCTTCCGGGATCGTCAGCATCGGCTCCATCGATATTACCATGCCGGGTTCCAGCACTGTATCGATATCCTCGCGCAGTTCCAGCCCTGCCTCGCGCCCGTAATAGTGGCTCAATACGCCGAAGGAATGCCCGTAGCCGAAGGTGCGATACTGCAGCAGGTCGCGCTCCGCCAGAAAGGCATTGATGGCAGCCGTGACTTCGGAACAGCGCACACCCGGGCGCAACAGGCTCATCCCCAGTTTGTGGGCTGCCACATTCGCCTCCCACACCCGCAGGCTGGCATCATCTACGTGGCCCATAAACAGTGTTCGTTCCAGGGCGGTGTAATAGCCGCTGATCATCGGGAAGGTGTTCAGGCTCAGGATATCGCCCGGTTCCGGAATCCGGGCTGTAACCGGGTTATGGGCACCATCCGTGTTGATACCGGATTGAAACCAGACCCAGGTGTCGCGGTATTCCGCCTCCGGAAAGCGGCGCGCGATTTCCAGTTCCATCGCGTCACGGCCTGCCATGGCCACATCGATTTCCCGCGCCCCGGGCCGAATGGCATCGCGGATGGCGGCACCGCCTACATCAGCCGTCGCGGCACCGGCACGGATCAGATCAAGCTCCGCCGGGGATTTGCGCATGCGTTGACGCATGGCCGAAGGTGCCATGTCGCAGGTGGCCGCGGGCTGCAGAAACCCTGTCAACAGTGCCATCTGTGCCAGGGACAGATGATCGGCCTCATACCCGATGGTCTGGCCACGGCCGGTTACGGACCGGATCGCCCGCCAATAGTTATTTCGCCGCCAGTCCGTATAGGTGATATTGTCGCCATGGCTCCGGCGCCATGGCTGTGCCGCGTCTATCCCGGCACTGATCGAAACCGTGTCCTGCGCGGTTACGACCAAAGCATAGGGCCGTCCGAAGGCACAGTAGAGAAACCCGCAGTAATACGCCACGCAATGCATGGAGGTCAGCACACAGGCATCAATCCCTTGTGCCCGCATCGCGGTGCGAAGCCTTGCGACCCGTGCGTCATATTCCGCCTCCGCAAAGGGCAGCGTCCTGTCACCCTGATGAAAGCGGTAAAAATCCGGTCGCCCGGCGGCGGTATCGGTCAGGTCAGATGTTCTGTTCATCATGGCCTCCTGTTCAGGCCGCGGTTGCGGGCCGGGGAAAGGCGGGCACCTTTCCCCGGCCCGCAGGCAATATCCCGGCGTTCAGGACAGATAATTCGTGCGGGCGGATGCCAGGGACACGGGCGACGCCATCGCCAATCCCGCAGGCCGACCATAGGGCCACGCAGCCGGTATTTCAAACGTTTTCTGCCAGGCTGCCCCGCATCAATTCTGATTATTCACCGGTCTATCGGGCCGGACTGTCCGCAAAATATCCCGGCCTGGCCTGTAACCAGGTTTTTGCCGCGGCACACCGGGGTGTCATGATAGTTGCGGACATACAGATAAAGCACCCGACAATACGACCGACATGACCCCTTGAAACAAGGAACCGGGCGGGGCAGGTTATCCGGGAGTGCCTGCATTGGCGGGTCTGCGGGGCTGATCTTTAATGTAGGCGGGGGTGGTCAGCTCCTGCTGCGCACGGCTTGCGGAACCGCCACAGCGGCGAAAGACCGGCCGGGCGTGTCTACCCCCCGCCTGGTCATGATCGTACACCCGGCCCGCGCTGGCCATGGCAGCACCTGATGCGCCCTATGCACCGCCCGCACCGCGGCGATCACTGATTCCGGCATGGGCGCGACCCGCGGGCCGTTCAGGCCAATGTGCAGGCCAGGCCCTTCCCCCGTCGCGCTCAGCCGCCCGTCTTCGTGATAAGGTTCCTGGCAGAAATGAAACCGCTTTTCATCAAAATCCGGCAACCGGGAGGTTACGTAAACCATACCTCCCTCTTTCACTTCGCGCAGGCAGCAGACGTGAAGTTCTGCCGAAAAGGTCGTGTGATTGGTGGTGTGCCGATACTCCGGGCCAAATCCGAAAAGTTCAAACAGCCAGTCCGCCCCGCGGTCCGTCGGGACGTTGTAATGGGCCATGTTCAGGTGGCCGTTATCAATCCACTGGGGGCTCGACGGGCATGGGGCGGGATTTGTGCGGCACAGGATGTATCACGCCATGACTTATAGACCGACCTGTGTCCGGGGGAAACATGCACGTCGGCCCGCATGATCCGGCGGGGGCCGTCCGGCCTCCGTTGACAGGCGGGTGGACATCGCAGACAAACGTGGTAGATTCCGGGTCAAGGACGTTCGGTGGCCCGGGCCATCGAATCCCCGCACCGGATTTCGTAACGGAGAACATCATGCAAGACGCACACGAATTCTACATTAATGGTGCCTGGGTATCCCCCATAGACGGCCAGAAGATGGAGGTGATAAACCCCTCCAGCGAAGATCCTGTCGCCACAATCACGCTGGGTGGCAAGGCCGATACCGACGCCGCGGTGGCGGCTGCCAGGGCGGCATTCACGCCCTGGTTCAATACCCCCAGGGAAGAACGTGTTGCCGCGCTGGAACGGATGTATGCAGCCTACAAGGCGCGCACCGAAGACATGGCCCGGGCAATTTCGACCGAAATGGGCGCGCCTATTGAAATGGCGCGCAGGCAGCAGGTAGTGGCGGGCCTTAGCCACTTCAAAAGCGCGATCAGGGCACTGAAAGAGTTCGAATTTGAACGCAGGCTTGACGGGGCACCGAATGATCGCATTCTGATGGAGCCTATCGGCGTCTGTGCCCTGATCACGCCCTGGAACTGGCCGATGAACCAGGTGGTTCTGAAGGTGGCCCCGGCCATCGCCGCGGGCTGTTCCGTTGTGCTGAAACCGTCAGAGATTGCGCCCCTGTCCTCCTACCTTTTTGCAGAGATAATGGACGCCGCTGATCTGCCTGCGGGCATTTTTAACATGGTCAACGGTGATGGTTCGGGCGCAGGTACGCAGCTGTCAGGCCACCCGGATGTGGACATGGTATCCTTCACCGGTTCCACTCGTGCCGGCAGGCTGATTACCAAAAACGCGGCCAATACGATAAAGCGCGTGACGCTTGAGCTCGGCGGCAAGGGGGCAAATATCATCTTCGCCGACGCGGACGAGGATGCGGTTCCCCGCGGTGTAAGGCACTGTATGAACAACTCCGGCCAGTCGTGTAATGCGCCGACCCGGATGCTTGTGCAACGCTCGCGCTACGAACAGGCGATTGAGCAGGCCAGGGCCGAAGCCGATAAAATCCGGGTCGCCAGCGCGGACAGTTCAGGCAACCACATCGGCCCGGTCGTGTCGGATATCCAGTGGCAGAAAATCCAGTGCCTGATCCGGAAGGGTATCGACGATGGTGCCCGTATCGTAACCGGTGGTACCGGGCGGCCCGAGGGGCTGAACCGCGGTTACTACACGCGCCCCACGGTCTTTGCCGATGTAACCGGCGATATGACCATATGGTCCGAAGAAATTTTCGGCCCCGTCCTTTCGATCACGCCCTTTGATGATGAAGATGACGCCATCGAAATGGCCAATGACACTTCCTATGGCCTGACGAACTATGTGCAGACCCGGGACGCGGAGAAAGCCCGGCGCATTGCCCGCGCCCTGCGCTCCGGTATGGTGGAAATCAACGGCCATTCCCGCGGCCCCGGTGCCCCTTTTGGCGGCTACCGCCAGTCCGGCAACGGGCGCGAAGGCGGGGTCTGGGGGCTGGAAGATTTCCTGGAGGTCAAATCTGTCGGCGGCTGGAACGGCTGATTTCCCGGCACAGGGTTGCCAACCGGCTGAACCGGGCGCGGAATCAGGGGGG
This sequence comes from Paracoccaceae bacterium, assembly GCA_014323795.1. Taxonomy (GTDB): domain Bacteria; phylum Pseudomonadota; class Alphaproteobacteria; order Rhodobacterales; family Rhodobacteraceae; genus Amylibacter. The sequence continues at coordinate 339,655 of JACONK010000037.1, forward strand.
CACCGGTGCGTCGCCGCACGGCTTGGTATCAGGCTGGCCTGGCACGGCGGCTTGCGGCTTTTAATCCGCGCCACACAGTTGCACGGGGTGCCCCGGGTGCATCAATCGGGTTGCTGCAACCCCAGCTTCTGCTGCACCAGCCGGCTGACCAGCTTCGGATTGGCCTTGCCGCCTGTCGCCTTCATCACCTGACCGACAAACCACCCGGCGAGCCTGGGATTGGCCTGCGCCTTGTTCACCTGCCCCGGGTTGTCCGCGATCACCTGATCCACCGCCGCCTCGATTGCGCCTGTGTCAGTGACCTGCCGCATGTTGCGGGCCCTGACGATTTCCGCCGGATCGCCGCCTTCATCCCACATGATCTCGAACAACTGCTTGCCGATCCTGCCGGAAATCTCATGCCTGCCGATCATGTCGATGATACCGCCGATCTGCCCGGGCTCCAGCGGGCTTTCCGCAATTGTCAGCCCCTCTTTGTTCAGTCGTCCGAACAACTCGTTGATTACCCAATTCGCCGCTTGCTTGCCGTCGCGCCCTGCGGCCACGGATTCAAAAAACCGGGCACTTTCCACATCTGCTGTCAGGACGCCTGCATCGTATTCCGATATGCCATAGTCATGCACAAACCGCGCCTTTTTGGCATCCGGAAGTTCCGGCAAGGCGGCGGCAATAGCATCAATCCGGCTTTGCTCAATTTCCAGCGGCATCAGGTCCGGGCACGGAAAATAGCGGTAGTCATGCGCCTCTTCCTTTGACCGCATGGCCCGGGTTCCGCCTTTGTGCGCGTCATAAAGCCGGGTTTCCTGTTCTACTGTGCCGCCATCTTCCAGGATCGCAATCTGTCGTTTGGCCTCATAGTCAATCGCCTGCTGGATGAACCGCATGGAGTTCATATTCTTGATCTCGCACCGGGTGCCAAGGTGGCTGAAATCTCCGGTTTCGCGGTACTCCTCATACTTTCCCGGTTTGCAGACCGACACGTTCACGTCCGCCCGCAAGCTTCCGTTTTGCATGTTCCCGTCACAGGTGCCGAGGTAGCGCATAATCCGGCGTAACTTGCCCAGGTAGGCCGCGGCTTCCCCCGGCCCGCGGATGTCGGGGCGGCTGACAATTTCCATCAGTGCCACGCCGGTACGATTCAGGTCAACGAAAGACATGTCCGGGTCCATGTCATGCACGGATTTGCCCGCGTCCTGTTCCAGATGGATGCGTTCAATCCGCACGACACGTGCCACACCAGGCTCCATATCAACGAGCACTTCGCCCCCGCCCACAATGGGGTGGTAGAGCTGCGAAATCTGATAGCCTTGCGGCAGATCCGGATAAAAGTAGTGCTTCCGGTCAAAGGCCGAATGCAGGTTGATATGCGCCTTCAGCCCCAGCCCCGTGCGCACGGCCTGCTCCACGCAAAATTCGTTCAGCACAGGCAGCATCCCCGGCAGAGCCGCATCCACGAAAGAGACATTGGCATTCGGCATCGCCCCGAACCTGGTGGATGCACCGGAGAACAGCTTTGCCCTGGAGGTCACCTGCGCGTGCACCTCCATCCCGATCACCAGCTCCCAATCGTCCCTGGCACCGTGGATTACTTCCGGTTTCGGGGCTTCAAACGTCAGGTCGGGCATTGGACAGACTCCGGCATGAATTGGGCCGCAGGCAGTCTACGGCGTTGCGGGGCAGGCCGGAACACGAAAGACGCCGGGGGTCGCATTCAAAAGACCGGCCCTGGGCTGCGGCCGGGCATCCCGGCTTATCCGGCCGGTGGCCCGGCCGTTCCGCGCTGCTGTTTACCCGGCCAGCATCTTTCCTACAATTTCTCCGGTATCCCTGCTGAGCCCCTTTGTCCCGGCGATTCGTTCCAATTGCGTACGAATCAACGCCTGGCGACCATTGTCATACCGCCGCCAGGTTTCAAACGCACTTGCAAGCCGCGCCGTGGTCTGCGGATTTACCGGGTCAAGCCGCAGCAGCCAATCCGTGAAAAACGCATATCCTGCCCCGTCCGCCCGGTGAAATCCGGCGGGGTTCATCATCGCGAATCCGGCGATCAGGGATCGGAAGCGGTTGGGATTTTTCCAATCGAAATCAGCATGTTCCGTCAGGCTGGATACAGCTTCCACCGCCTTGTTCCCGGGTGTGGTGGCGGCTTGTGTGGCAAACCACTTGTCGATCACCAGCCGGTCAGCCTTCCACTGGTCATAGAAGGCGCGGGCCGCCTCTGCCCCGGCAGCGTTTGACAAAAGCACGGTCAACGCGCCCATCTGTTCGGTCATATTGCCGGCATCCGCAAATTGCGCCCGGGCGGTTTCTGCCCCGCTTTCCACCCGGGTCAGCAGATCCAGGGCCGCCCCGCGCAAGGCGCGCTTGCCGGCGTCTTGCGCCGCAGGCGAATAGATCCCCGGCACCGCCATGGCCGCGTAAAGCCCGGGCAGATCGTCCTGCATCCGCAGGGCCAAGGCCCTGTGCAGGTTGCGCCGGGCCCTGTGGATTGTTTCCGGATCCGGCACGTTGCCGCTGGCGAACACGGCCTGGGCAATCGTCTCTTCCCCCGGTAGCGCAAGTACGAGTGCGCGAAACGCCGGGTCAAGTGTGTCATCAAGTGCCACATCCCGCATGGCATCCGCAAATCCCTGATCCGGTGCCCGCCCCGACACCGCCATGTCTTGCAGCAGATCGAGCGCGAAAACCCGCCCGGCCTCCCACTTGTTGAAGGGATCCGTGTCATGGGTCAGCAGAAAGGCGCGGTCCTGGCCGGTTTGCCCGTGGTTGATAATCACCGGTGCGGAAAAGCCCCGGTTGATGGACAGGACCGGCATGGCATCGACCGGTTCCACGACAAAGGTTTGGTGCGCCTCTTTCAGCACCAGCAATTCTTCCGGCGCGGCTTCCGTGCCATTTTCGGCCAGAAAACCCGCCCGCAGCGGGATCACCTGCGGGCTCTTGCCGGTCTGCCCGGGGGTATCCGGCAATATCTGGCGCAGATGAAGCCGCAGGGTATTGCCTTCATGTTCGGCTTCCACATTTACCCGGGGGGTGCCTGCCTGGGAATACCAAAGCGCGAACCGGCTCAGGTCCGTCCCGCAGGTATCCTCAAACACCCTGATCCAGTCCTCTATCGTGCAGGCCTGCCCGTCATGGCGGTCAAAATAGAGGTCAAGCGCGGCGCGATACTTTTCCGGCCCCACAATCGTGCGCAGCATACCGATTACCTCTGCCCCTTTTTCATAGACCGTAGCAGTGTATAAGTTATTGATTTCAATGTATTCTTCAGGCCTTACCGGATGGGCAAGCGGGCCTGCATCCTCCCGAAACTGGCGTGTGCGCAGCGTCAGCACGTCGGTGATCCGCCTGACAGCGCGGGAACGGGTGTCGCCGGAAAATTGCCGGTCGCGAAAGACTGTCAGCCCCTCTTTCAGGCAGAGCTGGAACCAGTCACGACAGGTGATCCGGTTGCCTGTCCAGTTGTGGAAATATTCGTGCGCGATAATCCCCTCGATCAGCGCATAATCGTGATCGGTGGCGGTTTCGGGGGAGGCCAGCACATACTTCGAATTAAAGATATTCAGCCCCTTGTTTTCCATCGCGCCCATGTTGAAATCGTGCACGGCAACGATCATGAAAAGGTCAAGATCGTATTCCCGGCCATATTCTGTTTCATCCCACCGCATGGATCGTTTAAGGGCATCCATGGCATAACCGCACTTGCCTTCGTCGCCCGGATGCACCCAGATCTGCAGGTTTACCTTCCGGCCGGATGCGGTGGTGAAGGTATCGTCCACGCTTACCAGTGCCCCCGCTACCAGCGCGAACAGATAGCTCGGCTTTGGCCAGGGATCATGCCAGGTTCCCGGCCCTGTCGGGTTGCCGTTCGATAGTCTGGCCGGTGCATCGCCTTCTATCGTGACCGTGAAGACGGCCATCACGTCAGGCCGGTCCGGGTAGTAGGTGATCTTGCGAAATCCCTGCGCCTCGCATTGTGTGCAGTATATGCCGTTTGACATATACAGCCCTTCGAGCCCGGTATTGGCGGACGGGTCTATTTCCACTTCCGCTGTCCAGGTAAAGGGCCTGTCGGGCACCAGGTCTTCGGGCACTGTCAGCCCTTCGACATCCACCAGCACCTGATCAGTGCGCAGCGTTTGCCCGTCAATCGCGGCAGAGATCAGCTTCAGCCCGCGCCCGTCAAGCCGCAGCACCCCGCCCGATTGCGGCAGGAACCGGATGGCAGACAGCACCCGCGTCGCCGTCGGGTGTAATTTGAAGGTCAGCGCGACTGTGGCCACCGTGTAGGCGGGCGGTTGATAGTCGGAAAGTTTGATCGTTGGCGGGGTGCTGATCTTCATCGCGGGGATTCTGTTGTATGCCGTCCCACCTTCACGTCCCGGCCGGGCAAGCTCAACCCCCGAAGATCTCAGGCGGATAGGGTTTGCCCTTCAGAATGTCCAGCCTTCATCTTCCATGAAACCTTCGAGAGACCGATACGGAATATCGAAATGCCGACAGATATTGGGTATCTTTGCCCCGTTGGGCGATTCCCGTTCGAGCGTGACAACGGTGCCGTCAATGGCGCGTGCGCGTGCGACCACAAAGGGATCGGCATTGAGGCCACCCTTCAGAAGCTTCTTCTGCTCTATGATATTTTGGAAGTGTTCCACCGCGAAGATATCTCTGACAAACCGGGCTTCATGAGCGTCGGGTGTTGGGAAAATATCCCGGCGGGTCTTGGCCCATTCGCGCAGTTTTTCTTCCCGGTCTCCTTCTAGTTCGCGCATGACTTCCCGGGTAGACGTGATCTTGCTATTCCTTACCAAGGTATTGAATTGATCCCAGAGCGTCGGAAACCGCTTGGGGTAGTAGCTGTGAAACAACTGGGAAAAGGTGTTTGTATCGAAAACGTACATTAGTTTTCTTTCTTCAAAACGTATTCTTCCAAACGGGTGAGATGCTTGGGCTTTGTGCCGAGGATCTCGGCAAGCTGGATGTCGTCTATTCGGTTCTGGTAGAAGTGCTGGAAAGCCAGTTTGATATACTCGGTGCCGAGATAGGCGATCTTGGTGTAGTAATGATTACCGCCGGGCCGACCCTGATTGCCCGCCTGATCGTCCCATTTTTTTGCGGCCTGTTTGTATTCGGCGGTGGTGATGAGATCCCGGTCGAGAAACTTGCGGAAGATGACTTCGCGGCTGACATGGAAATGCTGCGCCAGTGCGGCCGCAGTCTCCTCTGTCGCTGGCCGGTTCCGGAGGGCCTCGCCAAATCGGTCCTCCGGCACCAGGAAACAGGCGGCCAGGCGATTGCAGTGCACCTCGATGCGGCGTTCATCCCCGGTAAGCCGGTCAACGAAATCGTCGCCTTGGGTATCTACGCCGCTGGTATGAAAAAGCAGATGCCCCAGCTCGTGAAAAAGCGTGAAGATTTGTCGGGTATTCGCCGTGGTGTTGTTGACATAGATGATCGGGAATTCGTCATCATAGAGACAGAACCCCGAATACTCCGGCGCACGGAACTGGTCTTTGAACACATAGACGCCGACATCCAGAAGGATGCGGCGCCATTCATCAAGTGCGCTGTCGGCATTTTTCCATTCAGATTGCCGCGCTGGCGTGACGCCAAGATAGTGTCGCAGGTCGTCTGCAATCCGCCTGATATCGTCGCCTGGCCTGAAAGCCAGGTCGCGGATGATCAGCCGTGCTGCCGGGTTCCGTCCGCCGTTCAGCTCTTCCAGTCCCATTTGGAAGGTGCGCGCCTTGCGTAACAGCAGGCGGATGCGCGGCGGAATGTCAGCGATCTGATCAGGGCCGAGGGTGCGAAAGGTTTGCTCAATCGCAGGCAGGTCTGGCGGGTCGGGAAAGAAGAATACGGCGACGGGAATCCTGAACTTGTCTGCCATGTGTTCAAGCTGCGGATAGCTTGGATAGTTTTCGCCAGACTCCCATTCGGCGATCTTGCGACAGCGGGAATCGGCCTTGGCCGCCTCGATAGAAAAGCCCGCACGTTCGCGTGCCCAAGTGATGATTTTCGGCGTTACCGGCATGAGCTCCGGCATGGGCTTTCCTTTCCCGGTATGATATTCAGCCTACTGTGTTAAGAAGGCTAACACAAATTCCATAGAATCCGCCGCGCCATCACGCTGCCCGCTGACGCGTCCCGCCTCGGAATACTGCGGGGCCAGTGGCACTGCGGACCGGGCCTATTGTGCCTGATCGGTGTCAATATCTGTTCCACCCCTTGCCGACAGGCCTTCAACGCATGGCACCACACCGATAAACCCGCCCCTGCGGGAAAGGCTGGCCCGTGCGCCCAACCAATACAATTTGCGGCACCCCGTATAGAATTCGCGCCTGACCCGGAACCACAATGGGCCCTTGTCCCTGCATTGTGCCGGAGAATCCGGGTCCGGGGGCTGCACGGTGCTGCGGGATACAGCCGGTGCCTGTTTGCCTTCAATCTGCATCATCTGTAAGCAGACCTGTATGCAGACTGCGGGAAAGACCTGATACATGCGCCACATCCGGCGCGGCATGGTGATAAAATCATCCGCAGGGTCGGAATACCGCCGGGATGCCTTCATCAGCTTTTTGGCACCCTTCCCCGATACAATATACGCCCCCGCACTTGTTATGGGTTGCAGGATTTGCCTGACGGCAACGCCATTCATCATCCGCACGGCATCGAAGTACGAAGGCTTGGGGGAATAGTCCAGTTTGACCAGATCATACTCCGGGGCCGCGGATGCCAGGGATTCAATCACGGGGCCGGTCGCGCCGGACAGCACCACATCATCTTCCATAATAACCGCGGATGACAGGCCTTGTTCCAGAACGCGCCGCCAGACGGCTCGATGGCTTTCAAAACAGGCGATTTCAGCTTTGGTCAGGCCATAGCGCCAGCCTGACCCCGGCACATATCCGCCCTCGCCTGTCGGGCCGGCTGCCCGCGCATCAAGGGCGCGGAAACGTTGCGCCTGCACCCCGATGTCGGCAAACTGCGCTTCCATAAAGGTGCGACGTTCCGGGGCCCGGTCCAGATTGATGTAATACAATGCCGTCATGATTGGCCCCGGTCCGGGTTTTCATGGGCCCGGACATAGGGTATGGCAGGGATGCGGGCAACCGGATGCCGCCACCACAGCCGGGCGGGGCAGGCCCGATGCGATGTGTCCGCGGGATGATCGGAAACAAGGGGCAGGATGAAATCTGTCATTGTGCATATCTGTGACAAATCCTGGCTGGGGTATTCCCTGGTCAGTTCCATGTCATTTGCGGCGGTCGCCGCTGAACAGAATATTGAAAGAAAGATATTTGTTGGCGGGATTTCCGATGCCGACCTGGGAATTGCGCGGGATTTTGCGGATGCGCACAGCCCCGGCGTGGATATCCTGCCGTTCCAAATGGCGGACCGGGCCGGGTTCCGGGTGGCGGATTTTCCGACAGATCGCGCCGTTCCGGTATGGGCCATGGGAAGGCTTTACCTGAGCCTGCTGCTGGATAAATCCTGGGATCGCGTCCTGTATCTGGACGGGGATACGCTGGCCGGCCCCGTGCCGATTGATATGGGGCAGGACCTGCAGGGAAAGGTGTTCGGGGCCGTTGAGGATTTTACGTATCGAAATGCATATGACAGCATGTTTATCAGGGACGGGTTACGGGGCAGGGGCCACCGCTATTTCAATTCCGGTGTGCTGTTGATCGACTGGCAAAAATGGGGGGGGCAGACAGAAGAAGACGCCCTTGAATTCTACCAGAAATGTGTGCGCTTTCTGAAACATAATGATCAGTGTGCCCTGAACCACACCTGCGTTGGCCGCTGGTGTCCGCTTGATCTGTCGTGGAATACCGGAACTTCCATGCTCTGGAAGGCTGAATATGCCAAAAAGGCCCGCGTCGTGCATTTTTATGGCAGCACCAAGCCCTGGGATTCAGGGCGTTTCAAAGAGCATGGCACCTGGACCAAGCCCTATCAGGATTTTCAGAAGATATTCCCGCTTGAAATGGCCGTTTCACCCCGCACCCTGACCCATGAGCTGCGCTATGCCCTGCGCCGCATCCGGTATCTGATACAATCCAAACCTGAAGATCTTAGACACCTGCGCCCGTATTTGCAGGAACACTACCCGGATTACATCGCCCGGGATTGACCACTGGCAAACCCGGTGCCGGTTGTGCAGGAAAACCCGCCCGCCAATGTGGCGACAAGGATCAGCCCCCGATACTCCGGTTGCCCTGGAACAGGCCAAGGGTGCCAGTGCCGGGGGCAGGGCCGTTCCCCCTGACGCAAGCCGAAAGGTCACGCGGCGCTTTGTGCTTTGACTCTGGCGGGTATCCTGTTCAACCCTGTGTGCGGCACGACAAAGGACAAGGGCAGGCGCATGGTCAATCATCTGTATTACGGCGATAACCTGCCGGTCCTGCGCGAATCCGTTGCGGATGCCAGCGTGGATCTGGTCTATCTGGACCCGCCGTTCAACTCCAACGCGTCCTACAATGTGCTGTTCATGGGGCCCGGCGGTACGGACAGCCCCGCACAGATTGAGGCATTTGACGACACCTGGCACTGGACTGACACGGCGGAGGCCGCCTATGGCGAGGTGTTACAGTCCGGCAACAGGGACGCGGCGGAGCTGCTGCGGGCCATGCGGGTGTTTCTGGGTGAAAATGACATGATGGCCTACCTGGCGATGATGACCATCCGCCTGCTGGAGTTGCACCGGGTTTTGAAGGATACGGGCAGCCTGTATCTGCATTGTGACCCGACGGCCGCGCATTACCTGAAACTGCTGATGGATGCGGTGTTTGGGTGCGCTATGTGTCAGGCATGTATCGCCTGGAAGCGTACTTATGCCCGTAGCGACAAGATGTTCGGTGCGCTGTCGGACACCCTGCTTTGGTATGGGAAAGGGGAAAAGGTCACGCGAAACATGGACGCTGTCATTATCCCCTTTACCACCGATGAGATCAGGGAAAAGTATCCTTACGAAGACGAGCGTGGTCGATATATGCGCGGCAACTTAATGGGGCCAAGCACGTCAGGCGAGACAGTCGGGGAAAGCGGGCAGGCGTGGAAGGGCTGTGATCCGACCAGATACGGAAGGCATTGGAGTGCCCCGAAGACGGGCAGATACGCACGTTATTTGCACGATGTACTTTTGCCCGGATACCTGGATGAATCCGGCGTCCATGCCCGTCTTGATCTGCTGGACGCGGCGGGCATGATCCACTGGACACAAACGGGCGTTCCCTTGTTGAAACGCTATTGCATACCGGGGCAGGGAGTTGTTCCGGGAAACATTTGGACAGATATTCCGCCGTTGGGTATAATTGCGAAAGAACGCCTTGGCTACCCGACGCAGAAACCCGTTGCCCTGCTGGAACGCATCATCGCCGCCAGCAGCAATGAAGGCGATCTGGTTCTGGACCCGTTCTGCGGCTGCGGCACCACTGTTCACGCCGCCGAAAAACTGAACCGCCGATGGTGCGGCATTGATATCACGCACCTGGCCATCGGCCTGATCGAAAAGCGCCTGCGCGATGCCTTCCCCAGGGTCGCGTTCACAACCCACGGTGTGCCGCAGGACATCGCGGGTGCCCGTGACCTCGCCCGCCGCGGACGCAAGGAGGGGCGGCATTATTTTGAGTTTGAGAAATGGGCCCTCTCTCTTATCAACGCGCGGCCCGGCACCCTGTCACGGCGGGGGGCGGATAAGGGGCGGGGGGCGGGTAAGGGGCGGGGGGCGGATAAGGGGCGGGGGGCGGATAAGGGGATCGACGGCACGATCTATTTTGACAGAACCCGGCGTGCGCTTGTCAGTGTGAAGGCGGGCGAGAATGTGAGCATTTCGATGATCCGCGACCTGCGCGGGGTGATTGAACGCGAAGGTGCGGAGATCGGCATTTTCCTGACCCTGACCCCACCGACGAACCCCATGGTTGCCGAGGCCGCCGCCGCGGGGCAGTTCAGGATGGAAGGCTTTGAATCGGCTGTCCCGCGTATCCAAATCGTCACCGTTGAGGCCGCGCTGGCCCTGCGCAACCGCGCCGTGCGCCTTCCCCTGCGCCGCGCCGACACCTTCAAACGCGCCGTGCGGGAAGAAGATAAAACCGCACAGGATAAGATGGATCTGTAGGCCGGCAGACGGGCGCGCAATGGCCGAAGGGTGAAGGGAGGGTAAGGCGTACCGCCCGAATGCGTTTTAAACGAAACGTATTGATTGGGGAATATATATATATATATATATATATATATATATATATATTTGATTGGATGCTCCAATAGTGCATCCTTCACCGCATATATGTTCTGCTTTTTGTTTTCCCTGTACAGTCCTGAAAGTGTGCAGGTGTTGCTTTGGGGCTTGTTGCAGGGTGTGGCGCGGTATGGTCAGGTTCCGGACAGCGGGGCCACAGTGGCGGGGATCGTCAAAATTTCTGTCACATTGTGGCAGCGATGGCCGTGCCTGTGGCACCTGCGCATACATTTTCTTCCGCGCCCCGGTGTGGGCTCTCCGGTTAACGCGCAAGGCCCGGTGTGCGCACTTCCCGTCTGTGGCGGCAGGGTCTTGCGTCCCGAATCCCTGCAAACCCGTATGGCATGAAAGACCGACCGGTTAATCGGCACTTAAAGCCCGATAAATGAGGCGTTTCCCCGCCGTATCTGACCCTTGCGCGAAAACCGGTGGTCAGGCTTTCTGTCCGGGGCGGGGGAAGTGCATAGCCAGGTATGTAATCCCCTATTTATGGGTCGGGAAAACGGTCTGAACAGCAGTTCAACATCATGTGGCGGCTACACATCTTCCGAACCTGCCATTCAATGCGGTGTCCGGCGTGATGTCCGGCCGCTGACTTCGGTCCGCCTGCCGCAGCCCTGCCTGGAAGGTGACCAGATATGCCCGCCGTTGGCGATGATTAGAGGGTCAGCCTGTGGCAGGTGTCCGCATCGCGACTGTATAAACCGCCGATACATCCCGTGGTCCACGAATGCCCGTCCCGAATGGCCAGGTCATTCAATTGGGCAGGGTCGGGTATGGGGCACCTCGCAATCGTTCAGATTGTGGCGGTTGCTAAGCCGGTTGTGATTTCTGTCACCTTCAGGGCTGGCAGGGGCCGGATACTGCTACGGGTTTTCCACCTCTTCCGACCCGGTTTGTGCACACAGGCCGGTTGCGAACACCATGGACCGAACCAATTGTGTCTGCCCCGGATGCCCCGCGAATTGGAATGCCGCTGCCCCGGGCAGTTTCTGAAAAGCCCGCACCGGCACCCGTATCAGCTGTGTCTTTCGCCGCCACAACCAATGAAAGGTGCTGTGGCGTGGCCAGAACCGTGGGTGACAGGATTCGCCCGCACGGTCCTGGCATGGCCATGGTCACGCCCCGACCGCCCAGGCGGATGCGCAGATTTCTGCCAGGCTGAACTGTGCCTCAAATCCCAAAATCTGCCGGGCCCTGCGCACATCAGCATAACATATGCCGATATCACCCCCGCGCCGGGGAGCAATCTGACAGGGGATTTCGCGACCACAGGCGTTTTGAAAGGCAGCAACCATCTGCAGAACCGAACAGCCGTCACCGGTACCCAGGTTAACGGTGTGGCTTTTTTGCGTTGTCATAAGCGCATCAAGCGACAGCACATGACCGCGGGCAATATCTTCGATATGAATGTAATCGCGTATGGGAGTACCGTCAGGGGTATCCCAGTCGTTGCCAAAAATCTTCAGATGATCACTTGTGCCCTGGGCAACGCCCAGAAGGCGTGGCATCAGGTTTTCCGCAGGCTGAGAGGAATGTTCGGGATGGGGCAGCAGAAGACCGGATCCGTGGGCCCCGGCCGCGTTAAAATAGCGCAGGATGCCGACCGTCCAGTCCTTATCCGCCTCAGCGATCTGGTCCAGGATCTGTTCGCCGATCAGTTTGGTAAACCCGTAGGGATTGGTAAAACCCAACGGTGCCGTTTCCGGGATCGGCAAAATCGCAGGCGTACCATAGACCGTAGCGGAAGAAGAAAACACAATCGTTCGGGTGCCGCAGGTGCGCATCGCCCCCACCACATTGATCAGCCCGGCCGCGTTATTTTCGATGTAAAGAAAAGGATGTTTCGCAGATTGGCCAACCGCCTTCCTGGCAGCAAGATGTATAACCGCATCTGGCTGATAATCTGCAAAGGCCCGGGCGAGCCCCTGTTTGTCGAGTATATTTCCTTCCACCACCGTCACCGCTTTGCCGGTCAGTTGGCCAATTCGCGCTGGTGTGTTCCGGTCCGCATTGGAAAAGTCATCGAAGATAACAGGGATATACCCTGCGGTATCCAACGCCACACATGTATGGGCACCGATATAGCCGGCCCCCCCTGTCAAGAGAATGGTTGCGCCCATGATCTTTGCCCTGCTCGTTCTGATGGATCTCTTAAGGCTCACTGTTTTGCATCGACAGGGCACTGGCACCCGGGCACTCGCTATGGCCCGGGGTGCGCCTTTCCGGCAGTGTACACCCGCCAGCCCCTAGACCAGAAGGTTTATCAGATCGCTTGTTCCTGCCTCGTGGGCATTACGATAAATGGACAGTGAGATATCGTCCAGGGCGGGGCATTGATTGTCAAACTCCGGCACATTACGATGCATCCGGAAAACGATGAATGACAAATCTATGAAGCCATTTGTCCCCAACCCAAGAAGCTCTATATCACACGCCAGCATGTTCGGCAGGTTATCATGGCTGAGGAAAAATCGGGTGGGTGACAGGTGCGGTTTTTCCAGTTTTCGTGCCCGCGGAATCGCACCCAGGGAAGACCCGTCGTGGCCTAGGATCTCTGACGGGCCGGGCACAATCAAATCTCCTTTGGCCGAATATCGCTTCATGCGCAAAACGCCCGGCCCGTTTCCGACCACGTCCGGCATGAGAATATCAATCAGACGAATATCTTTGGCAGGCGGTTTTTTGAACCGCACCACAATGCGTTCGGAATACCCTGCATGAAGGCCAAGATATATGCGACTGGCATAAGTATGACGGGTATTGTCGTCCGTGTTCATGGCAGAGCAAAGCCGGGCAGATTGCACGACAGCCGTCGCCACCCCACCCCCGTTTTTCAGAACAATGGTTACGGTGGCTGCATCTTTCGGTGGCGACAGTTTCATCCGATACCTTTTCGGGTGCCCAGGAACCAGGTTGTTGATCTTGTGTTCCTCTCTCAGACGTGACGACGCTGTCCCAACGTATTCGAGTACTGTTTCCAGGCAATGAATCGGTGTCCCTGCCGCTGTCCGATAGGTGACAACCGCATTAAGATCACGCTGTTCTTCGTTGAAAATTCTAAGCAGAAAAAGTACTTTAGGTTCCGGAATTTTCTCAAAGTGAAACACAAGACTGTCGTGAAACGCGGAAAATATTATCGGCTTGCCGCCCGGTGCGCGAATTATTCCGGTACCAAGACCTAATGCACTGTCCATGGTCATGTATCGTTTCCTTAGCCTCCTGAAGATTTTGAGAAGGAACAGTTCCAGTTTGGCGTTCATACTTTGAACGTATAATCCATCGACCGGTAATACTCTGCCATTCGGGCATAGTATTGCGGGGTATTCTGCCAGTTGCCGGGGACGATTCCGCGCCGGGCCGCAATAAAGGCATCGTGGTCGAGCTTCGGATTTTCCAGGGCTTTTGCATCCTTGGCAACGATATGCTCCATGATATCGCGAATCGTGCAGGAGTATTGACTAAAATCCCATGGGGCTTCTGCCATGGCGTAATGGGTATGATGTGTCTTTTCCTTTGTGAATTGCTGGTAAAGTCCCTCCCTGTCAGTATTTCTCAGCCACCGATGCGGGCGTGATACGCACACGAGCGGTACCTTGTTATTCTTGCACAGGATGGCGCATGTCAGATCTACCATGACCTCAGGCAGAAACTGCCGGAGCGACAGGTCAACATTACAAACATTCACAGCAAAAGATCCGGTTCCGGGCAAACATACAAAGCGGTCCGTCTTCAGGCCGCCCTGGTATTGATAGATGGCCGTGCGCATATAGTAGTATTCCGGATTTTCCGGAAAGATTGACCCGTGCACACAGGCTGCAACCCGATTATCATAATTCGCCATGGTTTGTTTTAAATGCGCGACATAATTTCCCGGGTAGAGGAAATCGTCGTCCAGGGTAAAGAAGAAACCCTTGTCGATACGTTCCGCGAAAAAGACTTTCCCGGTAGCATTCATATCAATGTAATCCTGTGAGCGAAAGACGGTCACCTTTCTGTCTTCCATCCAGTTCGGCACTGAATCGTAACCGTTCAGATAGATGAAAAAATGGTCCATCTGGCCGTAGAGTGTCTCCAGTACAAAACGCAGATTTTTTTCACGCCTCGGGATCGAGGCAATACCGGCATAAGCCCCGGTTTCTTTGAAAACCGGGATATTCCTGCCCTTTGTCATGGTGCCATAATCTGGCAGAACAGCCGGTTCCGGCGCGATAGTTTGTTGAAAGAAAGGCATTTTATCTCATCGTCTCATCAGCGTACAGAATCCATGCTGCCTGCGATGAACCGGGGCACACCATGTCCGAACCGATCTTAAACAAAGGGTATCCTGTTGTAGATGCGCCGGGCTTCGTTAAGCTTTTCGTACTTGTGTTCATCTTCCAGCGTCATAAGGTTCGGGTCAATTTCCGGCGACGGGTTGAGGTGTGGCAGACTAACCTGTTCACCAAATTTCTCCGACAGGCGATCCGCAAGTTTTGACAGTTCTGTATACCGGATAAAGATCACCTCATCGGGAATGTTGCCGTGGATATCAAGGCAGAAATCAATCCCGCAGCTGACATGCGCCGAGAACGAGGGGGCTTCCTGTGCCCAGTCATCCATGAAGTCCTGAAAATGCATGTGGGTCGTCAAGGTCTGCCGTACCTTTTCGTCATGTTCATACCGGTGTACGGTGATTCCCCCTCTGTGGCGCACCGTGCTCTTCCGGAACCGGTACCAGCTGCGCAAAACATCCAGCGGCTCCCTGACGGTGATGAAAACGTCACAACCCTTGCGGTCAAAGTAATCGCCGAACATGTCCCGGTATCCGGCATAGGTGAGATGCTTACAATGCAAATTCCCGCCAACTCTCACGTGGGCGTATCGGCCAAGCCTGCCCACACTGCTCTTTACAGAGGTCGTGCCGGTTTTCGGGTTCATCAGTATAACAAATTTGTGTATTGGTGATGCAATCATAACGTTTTCCGCAATTGTCGCCCTGGCGATCCTGAACCGGGGCACCCTGTGTCCGAACCGGACTTACACAAAGGGTATCCTGTTGTAGACGTGCCGGGCTTCGTTAAGCTTTTCGTACTTGTGTTCATCTTCCAGCGTCATAAGGTTCGGGTCAATTTCCGGCGACGGGTTAAGGTGTGGCAGCTCAACCTGTTTATCAACTTTCCTGGAAATGTAATACGCAATCTTTGATAGTTCCGTATACCGGATAAAGATCACTTCATCGGGAATGTTGCCCCGGGCATCAAGGCAGAAATCAATCCCGCAGCTGACCCGCGCCCGGCGCGTGGGGGCTTGCTGTGCCCAGTCATCCATGAAGTCCTGAAAATATTTGTCGTAGCGCCCCGTGCTCTTCCGGAGCCGGTACCAGCTGCGCAAAACATCCAGGGGTTCCCTGACGATGATGAAAGTGTCACAGCCGTTACGATCAAAGTAGTCCCCGAACATGTCCCGGTATGCGGCATAGGTAAAGTGCACCATGGATCTGTGTCCGCCGAGCTCCACGTGGGCGTATCTGCCAACCTTGCCCACACTGTCCCTCAGGGATTTTGTGCCGGTTCTGGGGGGGGTCAGGATAACAAATTTGTGTATCGGCGATGCAATCACAGCGTTTTTCCGCAAATATCATCCCGGCGATCCTGAACCGGGATGTCCCGTGTCCGAACCGGACTTACACAAAGGGTATCCTGCTGTAGATGTGCCGGGCCTCGTTAAGCTTTTCGTACTTGTGTTCATCTTCCAGGGTCATGAGCTCGGGGTCAACTTTTGGCGACGGATTGAGGTGCGGCAAATCAAAATGTACACCCAGATTGCTACACAGGCGTTCCGTAAGCTTCGACAATTCAGTATACCGGATAAAGATCACCTCATCGGGAATGTTGCCTTGGGCATCAAGGCAGAAATCAATCCCGCAGCTGACATTTGCCCGGCGCGTGGGGGTTTCCTGTGCCCAGTCATCCATGAAGTCCTGAAAGGTTATGCTGCGCGTTGACGTCTCTTCCCGGTTGACTCTGAATCTTTCAGTCCCCGAAACGTTCTTGTCTATATTGTCATGCACCCAGGGTTTGCCTTTCGCACCAAACCTGTTCAGGTCGTTCAGTTCATGATCAAACGCGGTTTTATCGAGTTTGTACTTGTACCGATTCCGGTTGATCCGGAATCGGTACCAGCTGCGCAAAACATCCAGGGGTTCCCTGACTACGATGAAAACGTCACAGCCTTTACGGTCAAAATAATCACCGAACATGTCCCGGTATGCGGCATAGGTGAGGTGCTTGAAAAATTCATTTCTGCCGACTCTGATGTGGGCACATCGTCCCACCACAGACTTGTTGTAAGATGTCGTGGCGGTTTTCGGATTCATTAGAAGAACAAATTTATGGATCGGTGATGCAAGCACTGTTATTTCCTTTCGCGATTGAGGGTTTTGCGCTTCTGTATCGTCATTCAGGCAGCAGATAAAGACCAAAACGTCCCCGCACGTGCCAACTTTGGGAATGTCTGTCAACAGGCCCGCGCATGATACCGGCCCTGAACCGGAAACATTAGAAAAGATGCCACAGGCACGGGCCACCCGGAAGCTAGCCGACCCGGTTTATGTATGCACACATCCGGCGTATCCCGTAATGCACTGAAAAGAGACACAGGAAAAATCCCGCCTTAATCCGGCTTCTGAAAATCGTGCGATAAGCTCTGAAAGTTCTGTTTATCTTGAATGCACATGTCTTTTGGGCCCAGTTCCGCTGATCATATATGACAGAGGGCTTTTCCCCGCCCACAAAAGTATCCAGATGGTCAAGGGCATTAGCAAAAAATATCAGGTCTTCGGCACCGCAGGGATGAAAGCGCAAACTGGCGGGAAGATGGGTGATGACAACCGAAGACAGCAGCAAAGGCTGGCGCGTCAATCTCCAGATGCTGGGGGCATTCCCCTGGGGGCGCACAATACGGCCACTCTGACGTTGCAGGTAGGATGCCGAATACAGCAGGGGAATATCCCGCTTTCTCTCGGTGCAATCCAGGAACTGTTGCAAGTGATTCGTGCACCATTCGTCGTCACTGTCAAGAAATGCGATACAGGCACCGCCGCCGCATCCTTGCACCGCGTCTATCAGGAAATTGCGGGCCATCCCCGCGCTTAAATGATCCTCCCGGTAATGGATGGTAACCCGATCTTCTGCTTTTTCAAGAAAATTCAGATAGTTCCCGGTCGCCGCAGCATCAGCCTTGCCCGAAAGCAAAATATGCACCCGCACATCATATAAGGGCTGGACCAGAATCGAATTGACCGCCCGGTGCAGGTTATGAATCCCTTTCCAGTGCACCGGAACCAGCACATCGATGGTCATCTGAAGAACCTGTAATAAACTGTGCGTAGTAAAGGAATTCTTGCCAAACGCGCCCGCAGCCACCGCCACTGCAAAAACGGTTTGTGAACCATGGCCGTGTCTGCCATTTGGCGAAACTTGCGCCCACTGAAACTGCCTGCCGAACGATAATACTTACAGTACGTACCATAATCGAGGTTTTCTGCAGCCCCCGTGCGGTGGGTCAGGTGGGAATGGCCGATCTTGTCGGTGTTGGAAATCTGATACAGGTACGGGGCCCGGGGTAAAATGCCGACCCGGTAGCCTGCGGCGCACACGTATTGCAAAAACTCCACATCTTCCCGGCCGACCTCAAAAAACTCCGTATAGTATAGTTGTAAAAACAAATCACGGCGTATGATAAAGACCCCGTCGCCCATATAGTTTCGAAGCGCATTGGCGTATTTCACATGCGGTGCGGACAGTAAAATTCCCTTTTGTATGATTTCTGTACCCTCCCGGGGCACAAACAGGTCGCGGAAACACAAGGTCACGTCATAGGTGCCGCGCCGCCCTGCCTCCAGAAAAGTCTGAACGAATTCCGGCTTTGGCAAATTATCATCATCAAAGAAAACCACAAACTCCCCCACGGCTGCCCGTGCCCCTGTGTTACGGGCAGACCCGGGGTATGCGTTCATATTGCGGATGATGCGCAAACCAAAGGGTAAATGACCTGCGTCCAGGATTTCCTGTGTCTGAATATCTTTGTCGGATCCGTTGTCGACAACGACCAGCTCAAACCCCTGCTCTGTCTGGGCCCGAAAAGCAGCGATTAGTGTGGCAAAATATGCCTGCCGATTATGATATACGATAACCACGGACAAGGCGACGGCACCAGGATTGGGGGATACATCTACGGTATAGTTTGCCGGATCTCCGTACCCGATATAGCGCCCGACAGCGGTGGCCTGCCGTAACTCGCTAATCCAGCGTTCAGATCTTATCCCTGGTATCAGGCGTTCGGGGTCACGTACGACCGGTCTGCGTTGATCATACATCACCAGCCCGCGCACCACTTCCCCCCGGTCCAGGGCACCGGTCATTAAATCCAGAATATCATAGCCCTCATCAACCAAAACCAGGTGCCGATTGTCCGGTATATTTTTCAGGATCGAGGGTATTCCCTGTCCTGCTGTCCATGCCAGATAATCATCGGCACTGATTCGAATCCCGAGGGTATCCGCGCACAAGGCTGTTTCAGTTTCCGGGTGGGGCATGAAGATAAAAAAGGCATCCGCAAGAAACCGGGCCGGATCATTTTCTGCCGGAAAAGTCCGGGCAAATCCTTCTGAAGAAATCCGATGGTCCAGCCGGTCCAGCGCACCGGCATGAAAAAACAGAAACCTTTCCCGCCAGTCTTTTATGATGTGTTCTTCAAGTTCAGTGGATACCAGACCCTGTTCATCCAACACAATACCAAGAGATTTGTCCCCGAGCGTGGAACGATAGGGCAGCACCCAGGTGCTTTCCGGCCGGGTTTGCATCAGATAGTATGCCAGGCCCCGAAAAAGGGTAACCAGCACCGCATCATATCCTGCAGCCGCGCACCACACCGCATAATGGGGCCAGAGATTTCTGTTCAGGGGAAAGCGGCTCAGGTCTGTGCCGCGGACCAAATCCTCCACTATAAGGGTTTCTGCCGTCCCCCAGCCGAGTGCATCCAGGGCATGGGCGATTATCGGACTGGACGCCTCTTGGCCGGTCAGTACAACCAGACGGTGCTGTGCGACTTCAGCCCGGGGCATGCTCTGTCGGCTTTTCCGTCCGGTGGCCGCGAATACGCTTTGGCATGAACGTGCACTTCGATGCCCGCTTAAGATATCGTTCCTGCAAAACTGCATGTAACATGGTGTTCATCGGTTGACGATCTCGCGCACACACAGGTTAAGCGTGAAAAGCCCGATACACAAACAGATAAGCCCGATGCCAAAAACATACATCGGTTCCACATAGGCCGCATCGTAGGTGGAATATATTCCCCGCCGCGACGCGCCCACCACGTGGATCAACGGATTATACCAAAGATATTCCTTAAGCAGGGATGGCACATTCTCATAAATGTAGAGAATTCCCGACAGAATAAAAAGCGGACGGGTCATGAGACTCCAGGCCAATTCCCAAAACGGCAGGTAGATGAAGAGAAAACAATTCAGGGTTCCAATGCCCAGGCCCAGCACTGACGCCATCGTATAGGCCAGAAGGATCGCCGGAACATTCAGCGTAAGCC
Organism: Paracoccaceae bacterium; assembly: GCA_014323795.1. GTDB lineage: Bacteria > Pseudomonadota > Alphaproteobacteria > Rhodobacterales > Rhodobacteraceae > Amylibacter. Next base: position 359,486 of record JACONK010000037.1, read on the forward strand.
GCAGGTCGTAGAAATAAATAATTCCGGTCACTACCACATAGTAGACCATGATATTGGTTATGGCGTTCACGACGAACCGTGCGGCAATAGCATCAATGTAGGTGACGACCGGATAAGACAGGAGTGACCGTGAAAAATTTATTGTCCGGGCGACCTTGCTGGCGGTTTGGGTGAAAAAGGTGTAGGGCAGTATGCCGGAAGCATAGAATATATGGAAATTTGATCCGATATCCGGGGATCGCAGCACCAGTTCAAAAATAAAGGCCAAAACTATGATTTTAAGGACCGGATCAGCAACAGCCCAGAAATATCCAACCCCGGCTCTTCCTTTACTTGTTGACATTTCGCGTACGGAAAGCGCGAAGATGGTCCGGAATGTCTTAAAACGCATCTGGGGCATGTAACAAATCCTTTTATCTTCTTTTTGTTTTGGCATAACTGGTTTGTGCCGGGCCCGGAATCGCTTGCCGACACATTCCAGGGCTTTGTATTGTCTGGCACCAAACCTATCCCTACGGCAACAAGATACGCATCTGAGAGGTGTATTTGACACAGCATCAGCTCCCTGACCGCACAAATCCCGCACCCGAAACCGACAAGGCGATACCGTCCCCGGACGTCCCCGCAGCGGATACCCCGCCCGTTGGGGAAGATATCCCTGCCCGGCGGCACAGGGCAGAACCCGGTGGCGCAAAGCAGCCGCCCGGGACAGGGCACAAGGGTGGCCAGCCGCACAAGGCCAGCGTTGTGTCCGGCCTGGTTATACAGCAGGCGGCTAAACCGGCACATATTCGCCCGCGCCACTGGGGTGTGCTGTTTGGCTTTTTGCTGCTGGTGGCGGGACCTGTTGCTGCGGTCTACACCTATTTGTGGTATTATGCAGTCGATCAGTATTCCTCGACCGTAGGATTTTCAGTCCGCACGGAAGAATCTGAGAGCTCCCTTGATGTACTGGGTGCCCTGGCGGGAACCTCTCAAAGCAACTACAAAGATACCGATATTCTCTACGAATTTATCCAGAGCCAGGCACTCGTGTCAGCCTTGGACGAAATCCTTGATCTGCGCGAAATATGGTCCTGGCCGCGCCGCACGGAAAACGGAACAATCCCCGCGCCGTCTTTCGCTGTTGGCAGGATGCGGGAATGGTTGGCGTCAGACCCGATTTTCACGTATCATCCGGGCGGAACAATTGAGGATATGATGTCTTACTGGGGCCGGATGGTGCGCATTGATTACGATGCATCCACCGGGCTGATGCAGATCAACGTCCGGGCATTCCGCCCGGAAGACGCCAAATCCGTTGCAGCGGGCATCTTTCAGGAAAGTTCAAGGATGATCAATGATCTTTCGTCGATCGCCCGGTCAGATTCCACCCAATACGCCCGCGATGAACTGGAATTATCAGAAAAACGCCTGCGCGCCGCACGTCTGGCAGTGACAGAATTTCGCGAGCGAACCCAGGTGGTAGACCCCCAGGCCGTCATACAGGGGCAGGACGGACTTATTAATAAACTGCAGGCCCAGCTCGCTGAAACCCTGGTAGAACTGGATCTGTTGCGCGAAATCTCTCGCGATGCTGATCCGCGCGTTTCACAGGCAATGCGCAAAGTTGAGGTTATCCGGGAACGCATCGCGGAAGAAAGGGAAAAGTTCAACGCCCGGGGGATTGCCGGCAAAGGATTTTCCGCCATCGTATCAGAATACGAAAAACTGACCATAGAGCGTGAATTTGCTGAACAGGCCTATCTGGCAGCCCTGTCCGCCTATAACAGCACCCTGGCGGAGGCCCGGCGGCAGAACCGTTACCTGGCACCCTACATCCAGCCCAGCCAGGCAGAACGATCAGAACATCCAAAACGCTTCACCATTCTGGGGCTGTTTGCCTTGTTTAATTTCCTGCTGTGTATGATCGGCACGTTGATCTACTACGCCATACGCGACCGGCACTAGACCTGTGATACGGCTTGAACAGCTGACAAAGATTTACAGCCTGGACAACCGGACCAAGGTTGTGGCGGACAATATCAATGCTGTCTTTCCTGATAAAACCACTGTGGGTCTTTTGGGCCGCAATGGTGCCGGGAAATCAACCCTGCTGAAAATTATAGCAGGCACAATGAACCCCACCCGTGGTCGGGTGGTTTCAACGGGAACCATTTCATGGCCTGTAGGGTTTTCCGGTTTCTTTCATCAGGAACTCACCGGTGCGCAAAATACGCGTTTTATTGCCCGGGTTTATGGTGTTGACACCGATCAGTTGATGGCCTTTGCGGAAGATTTTGCCGAACTTGGCACCCATTTCCATTTGCCTTTCAAAACCTATTCATCGGGGATGAGGTCCCGGCTTGCTTTCGGCGTTTCAATGGGCATCTGCTTTGACACCTACCTTGTGGATGAGGTGACCTCTGTCGGTGATGCCGCCTTCCAGGTCAAGAGCAAGGCTGTTTTCCGCAATCGGATGCAGACTTCAGGCGGTATTTTTGTGTCGCATTCCATGGGCATGCTGCGCGAAGTCTGCGATTCCGGTGCCGTAATAGAGGGCGGAAAACTGGAATATTACACCGATATCCGTGAGGCGATTGACCGGCACAGGTTCAATATGCGGGTAACATAACGCCGCGCCCCAAACGCCTGTCCCGGCACGGCACCAATCCGGGAACGACTTTGGGACTTTTCCGGCCCGTTGGCCCCACGCCGCGGGGCCCCGGCCCGGGGCACAAGGGAATACATGCCGGAACCGCACCTGGCAGGCTGCGGCGGAAGCGGTGGTCAAGGCACCCCGCTGGCCCGTATCCCGCCCTCTCTGTACTGGTGATCACTTTTTCGCCAACCAGGCCAGCCAGTGCCCCGGTGCGTGAAAGGCCAGCCTGTGTGGCGCCCCCCGGCGGGATGGGATGCGGGGCCGACATTGGGTCAGAAGAAAATCGCCAGGCCGTCTGCGCCTACCTGTGAATCATCCATAAGCACGTCATAATCCACACCTCGCAGCAGCAGAACGTTGCCGGTGCTGCTCAGGGTGACGGTAACGCTGTCATTCGTGCCATCCCCATTCGCATCGTGCCGGGCGAAAGACACGGGGTCTGTATCAAAGTCCACCTCGTATCGGATTGTGTCTGACGTCAGGTCGAAATCGGTAATGACATCCCCATCATCCCATCCCCCCTCTTTGAAGATGAAGGTATCGAAATCCCTGCCATCCGGTCTTTCTCCGCCGGTCATCGTGTCGGCACCCCTGCCGCCAGTGATTATATTATCCTTCTCATTTCCGATCAGGGTGTCGTTATGATGCGAACCGCGCACATTTTCGATGCTATACAGCCGGTCACCTTCGGCGGTGCCGCCGGAGTTCACCGTGCCATCAATCAGGCTGACGGTCACGCCTTCCCCGGAATCGCGGTAATCTGCCGTGTCCCGGCCGCCACGGCCACGGATCTCATCGGCCCCGCCGCCGCCGCGAAAGATGCTTTTGCCGTCTGCGCCCCCGACACGATGCCCCTTGAGCACATCATCAAAGGCGGAACCAACGATATGTTCAACATTTTTCAACTTGTCGCCTTCGGCAGTGCCGCCGCTGGCGGTTATGAAGCCATTTGCGTCCTGTGTGCCGCCAAGATCTATCCGCACACCAGCGTCCGATTTCCTGTAACTGACCACATCACGGCCCGCGCCGCCATCGATGGTATCGGCCCCGGCCCCGCCTGCAAAAACATTCCTTTCGTCGTTACCGGTGAGGGAGTCGGCGAAGGCCGAGCCGGAGATGTGTTCAAAATTGCTTATCACATCGCCCTGGGCGTGGCCCCCGCCAGCGGTGTTGTCAGCCAGGTTTGCGGTGACGGCGGCATCGGATTTGCTGTAATCCAGCCGGTCATTGCCCGCGCCGCCATCCAGCGTATCGCCACCGGCATCGCCCCGGATAACATTGTTGCCGGCATCGCCGGTCAGCGTATCGTTATGGTCTGATCCGACAAGATTTTCGATATTGCGCAGCACATCGCCCGCGGCATCGCCGCCGGTGTTTGTCGCACCCGAAACCAGGCTGACACTTACCCCCGCATCGGACCCCTTATAAATGGCCCGGTCCCTGCCGGCCCCGCCGTCCAGCGTGTCGGCCCCGCCGGCACCTTTCAGGCGATTGTTGCCCGCATCGCCGGTCAGCGTATCGTTATGGTCCGACCCGACAAGATTTTCGAAATTCCTGAGTTTGTCGCCCTGGGCATCGCCGCCGCGGGCGGTGACGTAGCCGTCCGTGTCGGCTGTAGTGCCCAGGTTCACATCCACCCCGGCCGTCGAGCCGTAATAGCTGGCGGTATCGCGCCCGGCACCGCCATCCAGCGTATCGGCCCCGGCATCGCCGCGAATGTGGTTGTTGCCGGTATCGCCGGTCAGCGTGTCGTCCAGGTCACCGCCGACGATGTTTTCGATGTTGCGGATGATATCGTGGAGGACAGTTTGAGTGCCGTCGGTATCGGTGGCCAGCCCGGTGGACAGATCTACGTGTACGGCAAAATACAGGACGTTGGTATAATCTATCCGGTCGCGCCCGGGGCCACCATCCACCGTGTCCTGTTCCCCGTCCAGCAGGTCACCGCCAAAGCCCAGCAGATCATTGCCGGCACCGCCGTTGAGAATATCCGTACCGTAGCCGGCATCCAGCCTGTCAGCACCGCCGCCGCCGTTGAGCGTATCATTCCCCGGACCGCCGTCCAGCGTGTCATCGGTATCGTCGCCCGTCAGCGTGTCGTTGCCGGAAAACCCCTGGATCCAGTCCCCCTCATTATCGCCGTTGCCGACAAGATTGTCGTTGCCAAATCCGCCTCTGATACGTGCCATGGGTCAGGTTCCTTCCTTATCTTACTTAAACGCAGTGGCTGTACGCCGTGTCCGCCCAAGGGGTCCGGTCCGACAGGGCGTCCCCTGCCGAAGCAGGGGTTTTGCAAGGGCGAATCGGGCAGCACACACGACATCAAACATATTGACCGGATTAAAGCACATCCCGCGGGGGTTGCCAAGGGGGGTTCAAACTTTGGAGATTATATTCTGAAGTAACATTTTACTGTTGCGCCACGCAGCTCTGCGATTTAGCGGCCGGCTGGCCCGTGCACCCAGGTGTCGTTGCGATTTAGCGGCCGGCTGGCCCGTGCACCCAGGTGTCGTTGCCGGAACGCCCCTGAACCGGGCAGGCGGGCTGAATGGCTGACAGATGAGCAGACAACCGGAATTACCGGGTCTGTTCTGCGGTTCTGGAGGCGCGTCCGCCGGCTACCGGCAGGCGGGGTTTGCTGTCACTGGCGTTGATAATGCCCCCGCAACCGAATTATCCCTTCCCCTTTATCCAGGCGGCAGTTGTTCTGTCGCCGCCGCGCGGGACGCAATGGGGATTGACTGGATGACAAAGCGCGATCTGAACCAGGCCATCCCGCCCGCCTAACCGCCTGGGTCGGACAGGCCCTGCGGCAGCACCTGTGTGGGGCACGTGCCGGCACAAGAAGGACAGGGGCGAAAGCGCGCATGCGCCGCTTCCCGAAACAGTACGCGGGTAAAATCGTGACCAGCCGGCAGATTCGGCAGGTGGCCGGGGATGTTGCGGAATGGGCCCGCCGGCAGCGGGTGCTTCGGGACGAAGGGTGGCGCATCAGCTCCCGCAATGATCGCGCAGAGCTGAAACCTGGGGAATATGTGCCGGTGCAATATGTGCCGCCAGCGGCGCACCGGTGCGCCACATTGGCTGTGGCGGCGCGGATGGCGACCGGATCAGACCTTCCCCCGTGCAAACAGCCGTCAGTCCGCACAATGTTACGTTGGGATATGATTCCCCTTTGATTTCCAACCTCTGTGCCTACCCCGTCTCATCAGGTAGTAAGTCCACCCTGCCCTGTCAGTGTGGATGTAACTCCGCATGGTTGATCCGGAGT
>JACONK010000037.1:365417-401616 GCA_014323795.1 Paracoccaceae bacterium
GGGGGGGTGCCGGTCATTGGGGAGGCGTTGCTCCCCAACCGACGGCTGGCGCAAGCCAGCCTGGTTTCATGGACCAGGATTACGCAACCCGAAGTCCGGAAATTGCCCTGAAGGTGTCATTCATCGGGCTATTCCCGTTTGATATATGCCCTGGTTCATGTTTCCCGTTTTCGTCGAACTCGATGAACCGCACACACCCGCCATGTGCAATCGATGCACCCGTGTGCCGGATCAGGATTTGCGGAATTACCGCTGCCGCACCAGGCATCAGCTTTTGCGTAAGGCTCACCCTTTTGTCAGCAGACAGTCAGCAAAAATCTGGGCGGGCGGGGATGGCGGTTGATCCGGGCACCCTTGCGTATGGGACAAATTTAAATCTTACTATTTTGATCAATTAACTTGACTCTTTACTGACAGGTTCTGAATGCCGTGCGAACCGATGAAGGAGATATACATGTTCCGGTTTCCAACTACCTCTGCCTTGGCATTTGCGCTTTTGGCACAGACTGCCTCTGCTGACGAAGTCAACGTCTATTCCTATCGTCAACCCTTCCTGATTGAACCGCTTTTTGACGCGTTTACCGATGAAACCGGCATCCCGGTCAACGTGACCTTCCTGAAAAAGGGCATGGTGGAACGTTTGCGGGTGGAAGGGGATCGGTCACCAGCGGATTTGGTTGTGACGGTCGATATCTCTCGCCTGTCGGCTGTGGTCGAGGCGGGCGTCACCCAAACTGTCGACAGCCAGGTGATCAACGCGAACATCCCGGCGCAGTTCCGCGATCCGGATGGTCACTGGTTCGGCCTGACATCGCGTGCCCGTGTGATCTATGCCCATAAGGTTCGGGTGGCGGATGGGGAGGTGACAACCTACGAAGACCTCGTTTCTGACAGGTGGAAGGGTCGCATCTGTACACGGTCCGGCCTGAACGCCTATAACCTGGCACTGACCTCTTCGGTGATTGCCCACCACGGCGAAGAGGCAGCCAGGGCGTGGCTCGAAGGTGTGAAGAAGAACCTGGCGCGCAAACCTGCCGGCAATGACCGGGCACAGGTGAAAGCGATCTGGGCAGGTGAATGCGATATTTCCATCGGTAACACATACTATATGCAGAAGATGATGCAGGATGAGGAACAGAAACTCTGGACCGATGACGTGCGCATCGTCTTCCCAAAATTTGCTGATGGAGGCACCCATGTAAACCTGTCCGGCATGGCGCTGACAAAAGCCGCACCGAACAGGGAGAATGCGCTGAAGCTTATGGAATTTTTGACATCAAGGACAGCGCAGGAAATTTATGCGGATATAAACGGGGAATACCCGCTTCTGCCGGGTGCTTCCGCATCTGACCTGGTGCTGGGCTGGGGTGAACTGCAACCGGATGATATGCCGCTGATTGATATCGCCAAACTGCGTCCGACCGCACTGAAACTGACCGAAGAGGTCGGGTTCGACGAATAACGGGGGTGCCGGGAACGACCTTGTTCAGCGGCCCGGACAGGTGCAAATCGTCGGCCACCGCATGCTGCCCGGTCTGCCTTACCGGACGCGGCACCAAGGCATCCCGGCGCATCGTCCATCTTCCGGACTCCGGATCAAAGAAACCGATCACGCCCCCTCGGGTGCGGTATCTTTGCCACCAGGCACGGGTTGGCAGCAGCGCGAATCGACGGTTCCCGATGGAACCGGGCGCAGAGCGGTACCTGTCCATGGAATATGCGGTAATGAGATGGCCCTGCGAACCACGCTTGATGAAACAGAACCCCGCCGGGTCTGCGATTCTGCACAGCGCGCATAACCCGATGGACAAAAAGGCATCTCTATGACCGATCTATGGTTCCCCCGGTTATACGTCCGGCTTGTCGCCGGGGCGCGATAAACATCCGGATAAAGGCCTGCCCGGCAAGGGCTGGCCGGTTTGCGCGGCGAGGCAGAAGAGAACTGTTGACAGGCCCTGGTAATGTGATCACGAACCGGGCATGACTGTGCCCGCGAACAGAGCCGCGCACGACCGGATCTTTCGCATCCTGCGTTCCGAAATCATGCAGGGGGAGATCGCGCCCGGATGTGCGCTAACCATTCGCGGCATCGCGGAGCGGTTTGGCGTTTCCATGACCCCGGCCCGCGAAGCCGTCCGTCGGCTGGGCGCGGAAGGTGCGCTGACGCCGAACAAAGCCGGGCGGGTTACGGTACCGCAACTGTCTGGCAGGCGGATTGAAGAGCTCGCCGCCATTCGTGCACTGCTGGAGCCTGAACTGGCAGGCCGGGCCCGGCCGCGGGCGCATATGGCCTTGATCAAACGGCTGGCTCAGATCAACGCGACCTGCGAACAGGCCAATGTGCAGAACGATGCAGCAGGCTACGTGCGGGCGAATCTGGAATTTCACCATACGCTGTATTTGCGTGCCCAGGCCCCGGCAATCCTGGCACTGGTGGAAACGGTCTGGCTACAGCTTGGGCCAACGATGTGTGCGTCTTACGCCCGGCTGCAGGGGGCCGGGGCGACGGCTCACCACCGAAAGGCAATTGCCGCGCTGAAGACAGGGGATGAGGCGGTGCTGAAGGAGGCGATCCGGGCGGATGTCACCCGGGATTTGCATGGACTGGACGGGCATCGGGCAGGATTTTAGGCGGGGATACGCCACAACCGATCCCCAATGTGGCGCGAAGATCACCCCGCCATCTGCATCTCACGCATGGATCGCCCCATCGCCGCAGGCGAGCGCGGCCTCGCGCAGGGCTTCCGAACAGGTCGGGTGGGCATGGCAGGTCAGGGCCAGGTCTTCAGCACTTGCGCCGAATTCCATGGCCACGCAGATCTCGTGGATCAGGTCGCCCGCCGCGGGGCCGATCACGTGACAACCTAATATCCGGTCCGTTTCCGCATGGGCCAGCAGCTTCACGAAGCCGTCCGCCTGGTGCACCAGTTTCGCCCGTGCGTTACCCATGAAGGGGAATTTGCCGGCCTTGTAGGGGATGCCCGAGTCCTTCAGGCTTTCCTCCGTCGCGCCCACATGCGCCACCTCGGGTGCCGTGTAAATCACGCCCGGGATCACGTCATAGTTCACGTGACCCGCCTTGCCCGCAATGATCTCTGCCACCGCCATGCCCTCATCCTCTGCCTTATGGGCGAGCATCGGCCCCTCGATCACGTCGCCGATGGCATAGATGCCGGGCAGGCTGGTTACCCAATGGGCGTTCACGGCCACCTGGCCGCGTTCTGTCATTTCTCCGCCCAAATCGGCGAATCCCAGGCCATCCGTAAACGGCCGCCGCCCGGTGGCCACCAGCACGATGTCGGCAGTGGTCGCCATTTCCGTTCCCTTCTTGCGGTCCGTGAACGTGATCTTCGCCCTGCCGGCGGAGGTGTCCACACCGCTGACCGCCGCGTTCAGAATGAAGTTGATTCCCTGTTTTTTGAGAATGCGCTGAAAGGTCTTGGCAACCTCCGCATCCAGGCCCGGTGTGATACGGGGGAGGAACTCAATCACCGTGACTTCCGCGCCCAGCCGTGCGTAGACGGATCCGAGTTCCAGGCCGATCACGCCGGCACCGATGACCACCAGCTTGTCCGGCACCTTTTTCAGTGCCAGGGCACCGGTGGAGGTCACCACCGTCTGCTCATCCACATGGATACCCGGCAGCGCGGCCGGCACCGACCCGGTGGCGATTACGATATGCCTGGCGGAATGGGCTGTGCCGCCCACATCCACCCTGCCCGCGCCAGCGAGCCTGCCCCAGCCCTTTAACCAGTCAACCTTGTTTTTCTTGAACAGGAACTCAATGCCGGTCGTATTGCCCTTCACCGTCTCTGCCTTGTAGGCAAGCATCCGGTTGAAGTCGACCTTTGGCTTCTCCGCTATCAGCCCCATCCTGGCAAAGGTATGTTCCGCCTCGTGCAGCCGGTGGGAGGCATGGAGCAATGCCTTTGACGGGATGCAGCCCACATTCAGGCAGGTGCCGCCCAAGGTATCCCGCCCTTCCACACAGGCGGTTTTCAGGCCCAGTTGCGCACAGCGAATGGCACAGACATAGCCGCCCGGGCCCGCCCCGATTACGATCACGTCATAGTTTGCCATCGGGATCCTCCCTGGGTGGTGGCGCGGGGCTGCCATGACCGTATCCGGGCCTGTGCCGTGCGCGTCTGCCCTGCTTTAGCGTGACATCCGACACAATTGCCACAGGGAAGTGCAGGGATGGCTCAGGATTGGCCGGAAACTGCCTGCAGCGGGGTGGCGGGGGTGCTGCTTTTGGAATTCACTCTCCCTCGATCATGTGCCGAATTTCCTCCAACTTTTGCCATATGTCCTCATTAGTCCTTTGTGTGCGCTCTGTATATTGCAGATACTCAACTACCCTTAAATTTCCCCAATTAGGGCCCCGCTTATTGAGCCCTGGTTCGATTATTTGGAGTAATATCGCTTCCATTCCTGTAAGTGCCTGAGTGAGGGATACTGGGATTCCATCTTCACCATCTTCCAGATTGCCGTCTGCGTTGGCGTCCAGCAAACCGAACCAAGAGAAGTTTGTCCACCTGTCCCTCATCTGACCCATCGAATGCTGTCGCAGCCGCTTGAGCAATCTTTGATCGCCGCTACCGGTCTGGCCTACGTAAACTGGTGCGCGGGTGCCGTCGTAAAGCACGTAGATCGCGATTTGTTCGCGAAAATCTACAACTACGTTTCCTCTCGTTCCTCTTAGCGTACCGCCTTGTCCGGGGCCGGGGGCACCCCATTCAATCAGTGTGCGGCTCCAATAGTGGCCGTAATTTTTTTTATTACAGACATTCATTTCCTCCGTTGTTTCACAAATCCATCAGCAATCGCCGCGGATCCTCCAGCACCTCTTTCACGCGCACCAGGAAGGTCACCGCACCCTTGCCGTCCACGATCCGATGATCATAGCTTAGTGCCAGGTACATCATCGGGCGGATCATAATCTGTCCCCCAATCGCCACCGGGCGATCCTGGATTTTATGCATCCCCAAAATGCCCGATTGCGGCGGGTTCAGAATGGGCGAAGACATCAGCGAACCATAGACCCCGCCGTTGGAGATGGTAAAGGTGCCGCCCTGCATCTCTGCCAGCGTCAGCGTCCCGTCGCGACCCCTGGAACCGAGCGCGTTGATTGCTTTCTCGATGGCCGCAAAACTCATCTGATCCGCATCTTTGACGACCGGCACAACGAGCCCTGTTGGCGTACCCACGGCCACGCCCATATTAACGTAGGATTTGTAGACGATGTGGTCGCCGTCAATCTCTGCGTTTACCTCCGGGATTTCCATCAGCGCATGACAGCAGGCCTTGGTGAAGAAGGACATGAAACCCAGTTTGACACCGTGTTTCTTCAGGAACACGTCCTTGTATTCGTTGCGCAGCCCCATGATGGCGGACATGTCCGCCTCGTTATAGGTCGTCAGCATGGCCGCGGTATTCTGCGCGTCCTTCAGACGCCGGGCGACGGTCTGGCGCAGGCGCGTCATCTTCACCCGTTCCTCCCGCCCCGCCTGCGCTGCCGGTACCGGTGCATGAACCTGGGGTTGCGAGGCAGGCGGGCGCACCGCAGGCGGCGGGGCATTTGCCAGGTCTTCTTTCATGATTCTTCCATCGCGGCCGGAACCCGATACGGTCGCCGGATCAATGCCTTTCTCCGCCATGGTTTTCCTGGCCGACGGCGCGTGCGCCACATCCCTGCCAGTGGTCGCCGGGGCCTGCACTGCCAGTTTCACGGCAGGATCTTTTGCCTCTGCCGGAACTGCGTCTGATGCGATGCCCTGCACGGCCGTTGCGCCGCCCACGGATACCTTGGCAAGAAGTGCGTCCACAGCCACCGTGTCCCCTTCCCGGGCAACGATCTCTTGCAGCACCCCTGCCACCGGGCTTGGTACCTCTACGGTTACCTTGTCGGTTTCCAGTTCACAAAGCATCTCATCAATCCCGACCGCATCACCAGGCTGCCTGAACCAGGTGGCGACCGTCGCCTCCACCACACTTTCGCCGAGCGTCGGTACCCTTACATCAGCCATCTCTTTATCCTTCCAGGCTCAGCGCGGCCTCAACCAGCATCTGTTGTTCTGCCTTGTGCCTGCTTGCCAGCCCTGTCGCGGGCGAAGCCGAAGCATTGCGCCCGGCATATGCGGGCCGTGTGTGTTTGTGACCGATCCGGGTAAGCACCCATTCAATATTGGGTTCGATAAATGCCCAAGCACCCTGGTTCCTGGGTTCCTCCTGGCACCAGACAAAATCCGCGTTCGGGAAGCGCCGCAGCTCCGTCACCATGGAATGGGCCGGGAACGGATAGAACTGCTCCACCCGCAAGAGATAGATATCGTCACGCCCGCCGGCGTCGCGTTCTTCCAGCAGGTCAAAGTAAACCTTGCCGGAGCAAAGTACCACCCGCCTGATCTGGTCATCCGGTTTCAGCCGCACGTCAGAATTACCGTATTGCGCGTCATCCCACAGCACCCGGTGGAAGCTGGAACCGGTCAGGAAATCTTCTTTTCGGCTGACGCAGAGCCTGTGACGCAGAAGCGATTTCGGCGTCATCAGAATCAGTGGCTTGCGATAGGTCCGGTGCATCTGGCGGCGCAGGATGTGAAAATAGTTCGCAGGCGTCGTGCAATTGGCGACAATCCAGTTGTCGCCCCCGCACATCTGCAGAAACCGTTCAAGCCGTGCAGAGGAATGCTCGGGCCCCTGGCCTTCAAACCCGTGGGGCAGAAGGCAGACGAGACCCGACATGCGCAGCCACTTCGATTCACCGGAGCTGATGAATTGGTCGAACATGATCTGCGCACCGTTGGCAAAGTCGCCGAACTGCGCCTCCCACAGGGTCAGCGTGTTGGGTTCGGCCAGCGTGTAGCCATATTCATACCCCAGCACCGCGTATTCTGAAAGCATTGAGTCGATCACGTCAAATGCCGCTTGCTTCTGCGCGATGTTGTTGAGCGGGTAATACCGTTCTTCTGTCGTCTGATCTATGAAGGCGGAGTGCCGCTGGCTGAATGTACCGCGGGTGCTGTCCTGACCCGCAAGCCGGACAGGGTATCCCTCTTGCAAAAGTGTGCCGAAGGCAAGTGCTTCGCCGGTGGCCCAGTCAAAGCCCTTTCCGCTTTCAAACATGGCCTTCTTGGCATCCACCAAACGGGCAACTGTGCGGTGCATGTTCCAGGTGTCGGGGATCTTCGTCAACGCGGTGCCGACCTTCCGGAAGCGGGCTTCTTCGACGGCTGTTTCACCGCGCTGGTATTCTTCCCCGCGCTTATCGAGGTGGGACCAGCGCCCGTCGAGCCAATCTGCCTTATTGGGCTTGTAGTCCCGCCCGGCCTCGAACTCTTCGTTGAGGAAAGCCTGGAAATCAGCCTTCATATGCTCCACTTCGCCTTCCGGGATCAGACCGTCGGCCACCAGACGTTCGGTGTACAGCGCGAGCGATGTCTTCCGCGTTTTGATGTGCTTGTACATCCGCGGATTGGTAAACATGGGCTCATCACCCTCGTTATGGCCGAACCGGCGGTAGCAGAAGATATCGATCACCACATCCTTGTGGAACTTTTGGCGGAACTCTGTCGCCACGCGGGCGGCGTGCACCACCGCCTCCGGGTCGTCACCGTTCACGTGGAAGATCGGTGCCTCCACCATCAGCGCGATGTCCGTCGGGTAAGGGGAGGACCGGGAATTATGCGGTGCGGTGGTAAAACCTATCTGGTTGTTCACGACGATATGCATCGTGCCGCCGGTCCTGTGCCCGCGCAGGCCGGAAAGCCCGAAGCATTCCGCCACCACGCCTTGACCTGCAAAGGCCGCATCGCCATGCAGAAGAATCGGCATAACCATGGTTCGGTCCGCATCCCCCAGCTGCTCCTGTTTGGCGCGGGTCTTGCCCAGCACGACAGGGTTCACCGCCTCCAGGTGGCTGGGGTTTGCGGTCAGCGACAGGTGCACCTCGTTCCCGTCAAATTCCCGGTCCGAAGAGGCACCAAGATGGTACTTCACATCGCCTGAGCCGTCGACGTCTTCGGGTTTGAAACTGCCACCCTGAAATTCGTTGAAGATCGCACGGAATGGTTTTTGCATCACGTTGGCAAGCACGTTCAGCCGCCCCCGGTGGGGCATGCCCACGATGATGTCGCGTAAACCCAACTGCCCGCCGCGCTTGATGATCTGTTCCATCGCCGGGATCAGGCTTTCCCCGCCGTCCAGCCCGAAGCGTTTTGTGCCCATATACTTGACGTGCAGGAATTTTTCAAAACCCTCGGCCTCTACCATCTTGTTCAGGATCGCCTTCCGGCCCCGTTTGGTAAAGGCGATTTCCTTTCCGTAGCCTTCGATCCGCTCCTTCAGCCAACTCGCCTGTTCGGGGTTGGAAATGTGCATATACTGCAGCGCGAAGGTGCCGCAGTAGGTGCGTTTCACTATGTTCACGATTTCGCGCAGCGTGGCGAACTCAAGTCCCAGCACATTATCGAGGAAAATCAGCCTGTCCATGTCCGCGTCGGTGAATCCGTAAAATTTCGGATCAAGCTCCGGCATCGACCCGTGAGAGCGCATGTTGAGCGGGTCAATGTCGGCTTCCAGGTGACCGACGATCCGATAAGCCCGGATGAGCATAAGGGCGCGGACACTGTCGAGCACGGCCTTGCGCAGCTGCGCGTCTGTCACTGCGGCCCCTTTTTCCGCGGCCCTGGTTCTGATCTTCTGTTCCTGCCTGTCAGGTGCCGGTGCCCACTGCCCGTCAAGTGCCGCCGTCAGCTCATCCGACGGCTGCAAAGGCCAGTCCAATCGCGCCCAGGACGGCCCCGCTGCCGCCACCGTTACATCCTCGCCTGCGTCGCCCATTGACCGGAAAAACTCCGCCCATGCCTGATCAACCGCAGTCGGGTTGTCCGCCCAGCGGGCGTGGAGCTGCCCCATATAGGCCGCATTATGGCCCTGGAGAAAAGAGGAACCGTGGAACCGGTCGTTGCGGGGCTGGTCGGTCATGGCTGTGGATCATCCTATTCGACTTGGGAAAGAGAGAAACCTTGACAGTTATCGTTTCGATAGGTGCCACGGGCCTTGCCGACGTTCATACCGCCGAAACCATTTCGAGCGCGACAGGTCATCCAAAAAGTATGTGTGCCGTTTTTTGAAACAGGAGAAACGCGGGTTTCCATATGCTTGAAACTGTCCGGATCACGTATCAGGCTCCTCACATGCCGCTTGAAATGCGGATGCGATCCATCCCAGGTACTCAAACAGCGAAACCCTCTTCGGCGTTTTTCCGATTCTTCAGCAATCCTGGCTGCCTTGCGCCCCTGTCGCCCCGCTTCTCGAGCTGCTTTCTCTTTATCCTTGAGTGGTGGACCAGCGCGAATCGCAAGCACGGTTAGCAACCCCAAGCCAATAAGCACCCATTTTAAAGATATTTTAAGAACCCGGAGCATTTGCCTATTCTTCCCTGCCCGCAATCGCCTTCAGCACCGCCTCACCCAGGCCCGCAGGACTGTCCGCCACTACGATGCCGGCGGAGCGCATGGTCTCGATCTTGTCCTCCGCCCCGCCTTTGCCGCCGGACACAATCGCACCCGCGTGCCCCATGCGGCGGCCCGGGGGCGCCGTGCGGCCCGCGATAAAGCCTGCGGTCGGCTTCCATCGGCCTTTTTTGCGTTCGGAAGCGAGGAATTCTGCCGCGTTTTCCTCGGCCGCACCGCCGATTTCGCCGATCATGAGGATACTCTCGGTCTCATCATCGGCCAGGAACCATTCCAGCACGTCGATATATTCTGTCCCTTTGATCGGGTCGCCACCGATGCCCACACAGGTCGATTGCCCAAGGCCGACATCCGAGGTCTGCTGTACCGCCTCATAGGTCAGGGTGCCGGAACGGGACACAACGCCAACCGACCCGCGCTTGTGGATATGGCCCGGCATAATGCCGATTTTGCAGGCGTCCGGCGTGATGATCCCGGGGCAATTCGGCCCGATCAAAACGCTGCCTGACCCTTCCAGCACCCGCTTCACCTTGATCATGTCAAGCACCGGAATACCTTCGGTAATGCAGCAGATCAGCTCCATCCCGGCGTCGACCGCCTCCAGAATCGAATCGGCGGCAAAGGGCGGTGGCACATAAATGACAGATGCATCCGCACCAGTCACGGCCCTGGCCTCGTGCACAGAGTTGAAAACCGGCAGGTCCAGATGCATCATCCCGCCTTTACCCGGCGTGACACCGCCGACCATCCTCGTGCCATAGGCAATCGCCTGTTCGGAATGGAATGTGCCCTGGGAACCGGTAAATCCTTGGCAGATCACCCTGGTGTGTTTATCGACGAGTACGGCCATGTCCCTGGTCCTTTAATTTACGGCAAGCTTTGGCACTGATCGTGGAAAGGGATCATGTTGCGCGCCCATGGCGACCCCTTCTGAACCGGAGGAATCGCCGCAGCCGGGTGACCCGCCGCGCCAAACGGGCTGGAATCCGTGGTGTCACGGGCGAAGGCGTCTCATACAGTGCGACGGCCAGTTCGGCCACCTGCCGGGAAACCCGGGGGCCGGGAACACGCGCCGGGGGGGGGGGGGGTTCCGGAAACAGTTCCGCCCGGTCAGGGAACCAGGCGGTGCGCAGGCGTTCATTGCTGTCGGCACAGGCGTTGCGAACCTTGCGAACCTGGCCTTGCGTCAGAACCGGTTTTTCATAGGTCCGATCCCGATCCAGTGTGTACAGTAATTTCGTAAAGCGGGCCACGGCAGGGTTCTTGTGACCGTTTTCCAGAAAGGCGGGATGCCCGGCGGCATGGGCGCACAGAATCTCAAGGGCCGCCCGGCTTAGCGATTCATTCAGGCGGTCGGGTATGATGAACCCGGTCTGATCCACCCCCAGCACCGCGGCGAAGTCAGCCAGCAAATCCCCGTCAATCAGCGCGTCAGGCTCCAGCAGGCGCACCTCCAGCGCATCCCGCCCCACAGCGGTGGCCCAACACTCAACCATTTTGAAATAATCGCGCCTGATAATCCGGCGCATTACATCTTGCAGGGACGTGTTTGCCCCGCGCCGTATAGTTTGGGAATAAGCGGATGGGACGTACTCCTCTTGCCGCCGCAGATAAAGCACATAGCGCACCTCCTCAAAGAATTCCGACAGGAATTGCGCCAGTGCGGTTATTTCTTCCCCGGTGCGCAGGGTTGCCGCAAGATTCTCGGCCGAGATCACATAGACACGCCCCTGCGCCGCCCGGACGGAGGCCCGGAACCGCGCCGTATGGGATTGGGCGAAGGCCCTCTGGCTTGCCTCATCCAGAACGCCAATTGCAGACCAAAACCAACGGGACGGCAATTGCCGGCCCATACGGTCAAAGACACAGACGGCCAGTTCCGCTTGCGAGCTACTAGGAGCACCGGGGGCTGCCAGCCTGTCATACACAACCCCCTGCCTGGCCAGGGCGACCTTATTGCGCTGCAACCAAGCCTGGATCGAGCTTGATCCGGCCTTGGGCATGCCAATATGGACAATTGCGTGCATCCTGCGGCCCCTTTAGCCCTTTCTTCTGAACCGGAGGAATCGCCGCAGCCGGGCGACCCGCCGCGCCGCCGGGGCCGGAATCCGTGGTGTCACGGGCGAAGGCGTCTCATACAGTGCGACAAACAGTTCGGTTATCTGCCGGGAAACCATTGCACCGGAGACACGCGCCGGGGGGGGGAGTTCCGGAAACAGTTCCGCCCGGTCGGGGAACCAGGCCGCACGCAGGCGTTCATTGCCGTCGGCGCAGGCACTGCGCACCATGCGCACCTGGCGGTGCGTCAGCATTGGTTTTTCGTAGGTCCGATCCCGATCCAGCCTATACAGTAATTTCTTAAACAGGTCCACAGCGGGGTTCGTGCGGCCGTTTTCCAGAAAGGCGGGATGCCTGGCGTTATAGGCACACAGGATCTCAAGCGCGGCCCGGCTTAGCGATTTGTTCATGTGTTCGGGGATGGTGAACCCGGCCTGATCCACCCCCAGCACCGCGGCGAAGTCAGCCAGCAAATCCCCGTCAATCAGCGCGTCAGGCTCCAGCAGACGCACCTCCAGCGCATCGGGCCCCACAGCTGCGGCCCACTGCCCGACCATTTTGAAATAATCGTTCATGATAACCCGGCGCATTGTATCTTGCAGGGAGGCGTTTTTCCCGCGCCGTATAGTTTGAGAATAGGCGGATGGAACGTAGTGCTCTTGCCGCCGCAAATAAAGCACATAGCGCACCTCCTGAAAGAACTCCGACAGGAATTGCGCCAGTGCGGTTATTTTTTCCCTGGTGCGCAGGCTTCCCGCAAAATGCTCGGCCGAGATCACATAGACCCGCCCCTGCGCCGCCCGGACGGAAGCCCTGAACCGCGCCGTATGGGATTGGGCGAAGGCCCGCTGGCTTGCCTCATCCAGAACGCCAATCGCAGACCGAAACCCGCGGGCCCGGGCTTGCTCGCCCAAACGATCATGGACACAGACGGCCAGTTCCGCCTGCGCCGTAAAATGTTCGGCACCGGGGGCTGCCAGCCTGTCATACACAAACCCCTGTTTGGCCAGGGCGGCCTGATTGCGCTGCAACCATGCTTGGATCGAGCTTGATCCGGCCTTGGGCATGCCAATATGAACAATTGCGCGCATCCTGCAGAACCCCTAGCCTTTCACCGCGGCGACGATTTTCCCTGCCCCGTCTTTCAGGCTGTCGGCGGCAATCACGTTCAGGCCGGAAGCCGCGATAATCTCTTTGCCCTTATCGACATTCGTACCTTCCAGGCGCACCACAAGAGGCACATTCAGCCCGACCTCTTTCACTGCGGCTATCACGCCATCGGCGATGATGTCGCAGCGCATGATACCGCCAAAAATGTTGACGAGAATGCCCTTTACGTTCGGATCAGAGGTGATGATCTTGAAGGCTTCGGTCACCTTCTCCTTCGTGGCCCCGCCGCCTACGTCCAGGAAGTTCGCAGGTTCGGCCCCGTGCAGCTTGATGATATCCATTGTCGCCATGGCCAGGCCCGCGCCATTGACCATGCAGCCTATCTCGCCATTGAGCGCGATATAATTCAGATCGAACCTGGAGGCGGCGAGTTCCTTTGGATCTTCCTCTGTCTCATCCCGAAGGGCCATCACGTCCTTCTGGCGGTAAAGCGCGTTGCTGTCAAAACCCATCTTGGCATCAAGGCATTTCAGATCGCCGCCGTTTGTAACGATCAGCGGATTGATCTCCAGCATCTCCATGTCCCGTTCGATGAACATTTTGTAGAGCGTCCGGATCAGCGATACGCATTGCTTGACCTGCTTGCCTTCAAGCCCCAGGGCAAAGGCCACGCGCCGCCCGTGATAAGGTTGCAAGCCGGTGGCAGGGTCCACGGTGAAGGACAGGATTTTCCCGGGAGTCGAACGGGCGACCTCTTCTATATCCATGCCGCCTTCGGTGGAGGAGACAAACCCCACGCGAGAGGTGTTCCGGTCCACAAGCACAGCGAGGTAAAGTTCCCGCTCTATGTCGGAGCCTTCCTCAATATAAATGCGGTTGACCTGTTTGCCGGCCGCGCCCGTCTGTTTGGTGACCAGGGTGCGACCCAGCATCTTTTGCGCCTTTTCTGCCGCTTCGCTGACTGATCCGGCGAACCGGACACCGCCGGCGGTGCCGGCGGCGGCCTCCCTGAATCTGCCTTTACCACGGCCCCCGGCATGGATTTGTGCCTTCACGACCCAAATCGGGCCGTCAAGTTCGCCAGCAGCGGTTTTTGCCTCTTCCGCACGCAACACAACGCGACCATCGCTGACGGGCACACCGTATTCCCTGAGCAGCTGCTTGGCCTGATATTCGTGGATATTCATGCGCGTTCCCGGGGCGATGTGGTTCTACACAGACATGACACATTGACGCGAGGGGGGAAAGCCCAAACGTGTTCGAAACACACGGGACGAGTCCAAGACGCTACTCCTCCGATTCCAATACCTTCCGGGCCACGCGGAAACATTCCAGGGCCTGCGGTACCCCGCAATAGATGCCCACCACATGCACGATCGCACGGATTTCCTCTTTGGTGACACCGTTGTTCAGGGCACCACGGCAGTGGATTTCCCATTCGTGCATTTTGCCGAGCGCACCAATCATGGCAAGATTCATCATCGAGCGTGTCTTCGGCCCAATCACGTCGTCCGCCCATCCGAATCCCCAGCACCAGGCGGTCATTGCCTCCTGAAACGGTCGGGTGAAGTCGTCAGCGGCGGCAAGGTTTTTCTCAACATACTCTGCCCCCAGCGTGTTCTTGCGCTGTTCCAGGCCTGCTTTGAAGAGATCTTCGTCAAAAAAACTCATGTCCGTCTCCGTTTCGTAAAATCGCTGCTGTCAGCCCGCCGCGCCCCGGACCTGGTTCGGGGCTCCGATGCGCATGGCCCGTCCACCGCCTCACGCATCCAGCGCTGCAATGACAGGATCGAATGTTCAGAGTTCACCCCGCAGGCCGGATCCACAACAAGCGGTCCGGGCCGGTAGCCACGGGATTTGAGGCCCCTGTATACGCTCTCGACCAGCCGGATATCCTCTTCAACGGTGGTCTCCCGATCCTGGAGGGCGAGTTTGCGCACCGCCGCGCTTTCCTCCCCCCCGACAGAATACCAGCCGCGCCAGACCACCACGTTATCGGCATTGATGGCGCGCCAGTGATACGTGTTCAGCACATTACCCGGATAGACCTGGAAAGAAAACATCGGCCACAGGAACCAGCTGGAATATTCATCCCAGTGCTTGAAACCCGAATGGATTTCGTAGGTCATCTTATCGAGGTTCTGACATTCCGTCGTGTGCCGCAGGCAATAGCCCTGGGGTTGGATATCGTAGGTTGCGGGCTGCACCACACCGGTAGAAAATGTGTGGTGGTTGAGCATACAATGGTAACATTCGGAGTAATTTTCCACCGACACCTTCCAGTTGCAGCGTTCCGGTATCTCCACCCATTCCAGTGGTCTTATATGCTTGTAATTCGGCACCCATTCTTCCAGCTGCGCACGGGCGTTCGGGTACCAAAATTCCATCGGTTCCGCGTCTTCATCCAGATTGACGAAGATAAATCCGAGGAATTCTTCCGTCCGCACCTCCGTCAGGCACACGTCAGAGGTATCGAACCCGGCAACAGCACGGATGTTCGGCCCGCCTTTCATCTTGCCTTCCCAGTCGTAGGTCCAGGCGTGATAGGGGCAAGTGATAAGTTTGGTGCGCCCGGCCCCCTGCACCAGCTGGTGCGCGCGATGCTGGCAAACATTGTAGAACGCGCGAACTTTTCCATCGCGCCCACGGATGGCGAAGATGCTTTCGCCTGCGATTTCGAACGTGGTGTATTCGCCGGGCTTCCCGATGCTGCCGCCATGGCAGGCGAACTGCCAGGTGCGGGCCAGCACCCCCTCACATTCCTGCGCAAACACGCCGGGGTCGGTGTAATAGCGGGCCTCGAGCGATCTGATGGGCTGGTTCATCCGGTGTCATCCTCAACATAGATGCCTAGCTGGTGTCGGCGTTTGTGGAATGTCTCGACCCTATCAACGATCTCGTCACTGGCAACGGCAATCACAAAGCTCATGAGCGTTTCCAAAAGCGCAATAGTTGAGACAGAGGAAGGAAAGAACTGTGGCGTATCGGCAGAAACGACAAATCCATGGTCAGCCCCCACGATGACCGGGGAAGCGGCACTGTCGGATATGCCGACGATCTTCAGCCCCTGTTCGCGGGCCACTGCCATCGCTTTCACCACCTCTGCCCGGTAAGGTTTGCAGGTGATTGCGATCAGGATATCCCGGTGATCCGTGCGAGCCAGGTCATCAACAGCGGTGGAGCCGGGTCGGGGGATGGCGTGGAAATCGCTCATCCCCGTGGCAGCGAGGTAGCCGAAGTTGCTGGCGTTCGAATGGTTCACGCCGACGCCGAGGATATAGACCTTGCGCGAGGTCCAGATGTCTTTCGCGACGTTCCTGAGATCCGCCTCGGAGATGCCTGCGAAAGTGTCTTCGATATTGCGAAATGCTGCGTCCAGCATGTCGTGGTAAAGTGCACCGAGCTGCCCGTCTTTGGAGAGTGATTGAAGCCAGCGTGCGCGATCAGGAAAGCTGCAGGGGCCGCTTCGGATGGCCTCGCGAAACGGGATACGGAAATCTTCAAAACCTTCAAAACCTGCCTGTCGCGCCAGGCGCACGACCGTGTTGGGTTTCACGTCTGCCGCTTCGGCGACGTCGCGCACCGATGAAATACCCACAGCATTGGGGTTTTCGAGCACCCAGGCCGCTGCCTTGCGCTGCTCCGGCGTCAGCTCGTCCATCTTCGTCGAAAGTTTTGCCAGGATCGCGCCGGATGGTATAGACATATCATTCATGGTTGACGATGATACAAGTGTTGCGTATTGCCTGCAACCGGATTCTTTAAGTCGAGGTGTACCATGGCCCAAGACCTTCCTTCCACCGCCCGCGTCGTGATTGTCGGGGGAGGTATTATGGGCTGCGGGCTGGCCTACCATCTGGCCCACGAGGGCTGGGGGGCGGGAACAGTCCTTCTGGAAAAGGCAGAATTGACGTCTGGTTCCACCTGGCACGCGGCGGGACAGATTACCCATTCTACTTCGTCCTTCGGCCTTGGCAGGATTGTGGATTACAACATCGGACTCTATTCCGGCACCCTTGAGGCGGAGACCGGGCAGGCGGTGACCTGGCACGGCTGCGGCTCTTTCCGGTTGGCCTATGACGACGATGAGATGGACTGGCTGCGCCATACATTAAGCGTGGGCCGGGCGTTGGGCTTCAATATTGATTTGGTGGGGACGGCGCAGATTGCCGAACTGCACCCCTTCTACAATCTTGACGGTGTACGTGGTGCCCTGCACACGCCGGACGACGGGCATGTGGATCCGTCAAATGTGACCATGGCACTTGCCGCAGGCGCACGCACCGGGGGTGTGCGCGTATTTCGGCACTGCCGGGCCACGAATATCACGCAGCAGCCGTCAGGCGAGTGGCGGGTGGATACAGAAAAAGGGGCAATCACTTGCGAGCATGTGGTGAACGCGGGTGGAACCTATGCCCGCCAGATGGGCGAGTGGTCGGGCCTGCAGTTACCCATGACTTCTATGACGCACCATTACTTCGTGACCGATCCGGTGCCGGAGTTTGCCGACCTCGACTACGAATTGCCGGTCATCCGCGATGACAAGCTGGTGTCCGGATACATCCGGATGGAACAAAAACGCGGGCTGATCGGTGTCTACGAAAAGGAAAACCCTAACACAGTATGGGAGGATTACTGCCCGTGGGAGGCGGAGAACGAGCTTTTTGAAGCGGACTACGACCGTATCATGCCATGGTTGGAGAACGCGCTGGAGCGCATGCCGATCCTGGCCGAACTCGGAATTTCGCGCGACGTACATGGGGCGATTTCCCACCCGCCGGACGGCAACCCGATGGTCGGCCCGGCCCCGGGCGTACGAAACTACTGGTGCTGCTGTGGTACACAGATCGGTATCGGCTGGGGTCCCGGCCTGACGCGGGAGCTGGCACGCTGGATGGTGCATGGGTCTGCGGACATAAGCATGCGCGAATATGACCCGCGCCGCTTCGGTGACTATGCCGACAAGCCCTGGCAGGTAATTAAGGCCAGGGAAGATTATTGCCTGCGCCACGAGATTCCGTTCCCGCATTTCAACCGTCTTGCCGGGCGCCCGGTAAAGCCGTCTCCGCTCTATGAGACGCTTAAGGAGAAGGGGGCAGTTTATGAGGAGGTCTTCGGCCACGAGCGTCCCCGCTGGTTCGCGAAGGGAATTGAGCAGCGGGATTACTACGGTTTCAAGCGCACACCTGTCCACAACATGGTCGCGGCTGAATGCAGGGCCGTGCGTGAGGCGGCGGGGATAATGGATATTTCCGCTTTTACGAAGGTGGAGATCTCCGGGCCGGATGCGGGAATTTTCCTTGATCGGCTGGTTCCCAACAAACTCCCCCGTACCGGGCGGATCGGACTTACCCACATGCTGAACCAGCGTGGACGTATCGAGATGGAGGTCACAGTCGCCCGTCTGGCCGAAGATCGCTTTTATATCGTCTGTGCCGCGTTCTTTGAACAGCGCCTGCTGGATCACCTGGCAGCACAGCAGGGCACGGAGAATGTGACCATAACCCTGCGTTCAAACGACTGGGCGGCGATCACGCTGAACGGTCCGAAGGCGCGGGAGATCCTGTGTGCGACCACATCTCAAGACCTTTCAAACGCCAGCTTCCCCTGGATGTCGCTTCGCGAGATAGACGTCGCCGGTCACAAAATCCAGGCCTTCCGCATGTCATACGCAGGTGAGTTAGGCTGGGAATTCCATGGCCCGCACGACGCTGTCAAGGCCACCTATGGTGCGCTTTGGGCAGCAGGTGCGCCGCATGGCCTGGCCGATTATGGCAGTTTCGCCATGAACACGCTGCGGATGGAAAAAGGATTCAAGGGTGCCGGTGAACTGACCAACGAGGTTACGCTGCCAGAGGCGGATGTGATGCGATTTGTGAATCTTGACAAAAACTATCTGGGTGCCGAAGCCACTCGTGCAAGTATGAGCTCAAATACCAGGCCCTGGGTTTGTGCATACCTGTCCATCGAACCCGACGGGGTTGAGGACGGCCACGGGGGTGAAGCCGTGCTGATGGGTGATCAGGTCGTCGGTTCCACCAGTTCGGTTGCCTATGGCCACAGTGTCGGCACGATACTTGCTTTCGCATACGTGAAACCGGAGGCAGCGGAGCCCGGCACAGACCTTTCCGTCATAATCGCAGGCAAATCCCGGGCAGCGAAAGTGCTGGGTGAGCCTGCCTACGATCCGAAATCCGCGCTTCCGCGCACCGATGCAAAAATTGAAAAAATATGAGCAATATACCGGACACAATGCGCGCGATGGTGCTGACCGGTCAGGGCGGCATGGAAGTGTACGAATTTCACACCGACTGGCCGGTACCAAAACCCGGTGCGGAAGACGTCCTGATTCGGGTGGCCGCCTGCGGATTGAACAATACGGACGTGAACACACGCTCCGGCTGGTATTCCAAGGCCGTAACGGGCGAAACTACCGGCGGTGCCTATGAGACCATCGATAACGACGGTACCTGGGGCGGGGCACCACTGTCCTTTCCCCGCATCCAGGGCGCGGACGTCTGCGGGCACATTGTGGCGGTCGGCACCAATGTGGATACGGGTCGCATTGGTCAGCGGGTGATCACTGACAACTGGCTGCGCGACTGGGATGATCCGATGAACCGGGACAAAACCGCATACTTCGGATCGGAATCGGACGGTGGCTTTGCGGAATATACGAAGATCGATTACAGAAACGCGATCACCGTTAACTCGGCGTATTCCGATGCAGCGCTGGCGACGTTCTCCTGTTCCTGGTCAACCGCCGAAGGGATGCTGGACCGTGCCGGCGTCGGCCCGGGCGACCGGGTGCTGATCACTGGTGCATCCGGTGGCGTCGGGTCGGCCCTGATCGGGCTGGCCAATCGGCGCGGGGCAATGACCATCGCCCTGGCATCGAAAGCCAAACACGCCGAAGTCGCGCCGCTGAACCCCACCCACCTGCTGCCGCGTGCTCCGGACGACCTGCCGGAGGCACTAAAAGCGGCAACTGGTTTTGACAAGGTTACCGTCGTTGCGGACATCGTCGGGGGGCCGTATTGGGAGACGCTGATCAACGTGCTTGCCCGGGGCGGGCGCTACACCTGTTCCGGTGCTATTGCCGGGCCTATAGTCGAAATGGACCTGCGCACCTTCTACCTGAACGACCTCACATTCACCGGTTCCACCGTGATTGCCCCCCATGTGACCGAAAACCTCGTGAAATACATCGGGGCCGGGGAAGTCAAACCGGTGCTCGCCGCAACTTATCCGCTGGAACAGCTGCCAGAAGCACAGCAGGCTTTCATCGACAAAAAGCACACCGGAAACATCGTGGTGACGATGTGAATGCGCTTGACCAGCTGCTGGAAGATGTGAGGTACGCCCATGCCACGCACCCGCAGTCGGCAGATTTTAAGCCGTTCCCGGATGATCCGGAACCGGCCGCGCTGTCCGCCCCGCATCTGCCCTGTGCCGGGTACTTTTACCGGGGCAGTGCCATGGTGGCTGATCCCGACACGTTTACCCGGGCGATCCGCCGTGCCGACGGACAGGCCAATTGGCGCAGAACCTGCGCCAATACATCAATCAGCGAAGACTTTCTGGACCGGTTCGGCTGCGACTGCATCATCGGTTGTGGCGGTACGTATCACAATGCACAGATGGCACGTTACATGGTAACGCTGCCTCCGGGGCTTTACTATCCTTGGCATCACCATATGGCAGGGGTTCTGCAGGCCGGGGCTGCCGTTTGCCATGCGTCCATGCAATCCCATGCGATGGAAACCGTGGACAGTTCGGTTCTGTGTTACGTGGTCTGGCGCAACCATCTGTGCCTGTCGCCCGTCCTGACCGAATCGACAGGTGCATTGGGGATGAGCCTGCACACCACCCTGTATGCCTTGCGCACCGCGCTTCGGGCATATGCCTGTGACCAAGCCCCTGATATTAAAGTGTTTTGCGGTCGGCTGATGGATGCGGCTGTGGCCAGGATACCTTTGCCACCCGGCCATCACCGGGGCGTGGATTCGCTGCCGGCGCAAGCGGCTCCGGCGACCCGGCCGCTTCTGGCCACCGCCTTCTGGCGCAGGTACCGGCTGGAAGCGAAATCCGGGATCGGAGCCAGCGCATGAAAATCACACGCATCCGCATTTACAAGACCCCGTTGCCTTACGCGGATGGCTGCTATGCCTGGGGGGCGGGTAACCGGATAGAGGTCGCGCAGGCCTCGGTGGTGGTTATCGATACGGATGCGGGTCTGCAGGGATGCGGCGAGTTCACACCCTGTGGCGAAAATTATATGTTTGCGCATTCCGAAGGGGTAGAGGCGATCGCCCGGCTCATCGCGCCTGCGCTGCTCGGCGAAGACCCGCGCCAGGTCGCGCGGATGGAACGCCAGATGGACAGGCTGGTCCAGGGCCACGGCTACGCCAAGGCCCCCTTTGATGCCGCGTTCTGGGATATTCTCGGGCAGGCCACAAACCAGCCGGTCTGGATGCTGCTTGGTGGCAAACTTACGGACGGTGCGCCCATGTACCGGGTTGTGCCTCAGTGCGGTATGACAGAGACCCGGGCCGAGATGGATCGTCATCGTGCCAGCGGATATCGCCAGTTTCAGATCAAGGTCGGCGCGGATTGGGCAGCCGATATTGAACACATTCGTGCTACGGTTCCACTGCTTGAGCCGGGGGAGCAGGCCATGGTCGACGCCAATCAGGGGTGGCGTGTGGATGATGCGATCCGTGTGGCGCGGGCGACGAAGGATCTTGATTTCATCCTCGAACAACCTTGCCGCACCTATGAGGAGTGCCAGCAGGTACGCCGGGTGGTGGACCTGCCGATGAAACTTGACGAATGTGTGACAGGCCTTCAGGCTGCCCGGCGGATCGTGACGGACCGGGGAGCGGAAATCTGCTGCCTGAAAATCTCGAACCTCGGTGGTTTGTCGAAGGCGCGGCGGGTGCGGGATTATATGGTCGATAACCGAATACCCGTGGTGGCGGAGGACACCTGGGGCGGAGAGATTGCGACCACCGTGCTGAGCCACTTCGCGGCCTCGACACCCGCGGAGTATCTGGTAAACTCCACCGATCTGATGAACTATAATACGCGGTCGACTGGTATCGGTGGTGCCGCGGCACGGGATGGCCGGATTTATGCACCCGACGCAGCGGGTCTGGGGGTGGTGCCGGATTTCAACAGCCTTGGGCAACCGGTGGCGGACTATGCATAGGGTTTGTGATAACAGCTGTCGCGCCCCGGATCGGATCAGGGGGTTCCCGGGGGCCAGGGTATTCCGGCCTGGGACCGGGATCGGCAGGGCCTCATGAAAATCACACGCATGTCCGTCTATCACGTTGATTTGCCGCTGGAATATCCCTACTGGCTCTCTGGCGGGCGGTTGAAGTTCGAAACGCTTGATGCAACTCTGGTAAAGGTCGAAACTGACGCGGGCCTCACCGGTTGGGGGGAAGGGACGCCTTGGGGCCATACCTATGTGCCGGCCCATGGGCCGGGCATCCGGGCCGGGCTACAAACGATGGCACCATTCATTCTGGGGCTTGATCCGCGCCGTGTGCTCGATGTGGAGCGGGCAATGGATCTTGCATTGCCCGGACACCTCTACGCGAAATCGCCCGTAGATATGGCATGCTGGGACATCGCCGGGCAGGCGGCAGGGATGACGATTGCCGATCTGCTGGGCGGCGGCAGTCGTACGCGGCGACCGATTGCATCGTCTGTCGGCACCAAAACAGCGGAGGAAACGCGGGAGGTCATGGCTCGCTACCGCGACCGCGGCTACACCGCCCATTCCGTGAAGATCGGCGGGGATGTGGACCGCGATATTGAACGTATCCGGGATGTGGAATCGCACCGGCCTGAGGGAGAGATTATCCTCTACGA
The DNA here is from genome assembly GCA_014323795.1 of Paracoccaceae bacterium. Classification (GTDB taxonomy): domain Bacteria; phylum Pseudomonadota; class Alphaproteobacteria; order Rhodobacterales; family Rhodobacteraceae; genus Amylibacter. The sequence continues at coordinate 387,941 of JACONK010000037.1, forward strand.
CGTGAACCGCAGCTGGACGCGCCAGCAGGCACTGCGGGTGATGCAGGCGACCGAGGATCTGCGGGTGATGTTCGAACAGCCATGCGAAACTTTGGACGATATCGCCGCTATCCGACCCCTGCACAGGGCACCGGTAAGTGTGGATGAGACGCTCGTAACTTTGCAAGACGCCGTGCGGGTCGCACACGATGGCCTGGCAGAAGTGTTCGGGATCAAACTCAACCGGGTGGGGGGGCTCACCAAGGCCGCACGAATGCGGGATGTGGCATTGAGCCACGGCATCGACATGTTCGTCATGGCCACCGGCGGGTCTGTGCTGGCTGATACGGAGGCACTGCATCTCGCGGCTACAATCCCGGATGCCAACTGCCATGCGGTGTGGGCTTGCCAGGATATGTTGACAGTAGATATAGCTGGCGGTCGAGGTCCCCGAAACCTGGACGGACATCTGCATCTGCCGGAGGCACCGGGCCTTGGCGTTGCACCGGATGAAGATGCCCTGGGGTCCCCGGGGGCTGTTTATGTGTAGTTGGGTCGGACAGTGCCGCCGCACCCCGGAGTTCACCCGGTCAGGGGTAAACATTGCGCTTTTGCGCCGCAAAAAGATGATGACATACTGATGAGAATCAGCAGCATAACGCTTTGGCAGGTTCCACTCACCAGCCACGACACCTACTATATGGCTGGCGGGAAGACCTGCGACACGGTCACCTCAACAATCCTGAGGCTCACAACAGATACCGGCCAAGAGGGCTGGGGAGAGGTATGCCCCATCCCCCGCTACCTGCCTGCCTATGCAGGCGGTGTCGCCCCGGCTATCGAAGAGCTCGCCCCGGTTATCCTGAACGCCAGCCCGGTGGGGCCGGAAGCACTGATCGCTGCCTGCGACGCCTGCCTGCCCGGCCACCACTATGCCAAATCGGTGCTCGATATCGCCTTGTGGGATCTCACCGGTAAGGCCGCTGGCTTGCCGCTTTACGGATTGCTTGGCGGGCGGATGAACGAAACCATGCCGCTCTACCACTCAATCACCTGCGTAGCACCCGACGAAATGGCGCACATCGCCGAGGATGCCTACGCCCAGGGCATCCGGCAGTTCCAGGTCAAACTCGGCGCGGACGGCAATTGGGAAGCCGACGTTGCCCGCCTGCGCAAAGTGCGGGAAGCCGTCGGGGACGGCCCGCTTATCTACGGTGACTGGAACTGTGGCACGGATCCGCTGACGGCAACCCGCGTGGGCCGGGCAGTGCGGGACGAAGACGTCATGCTTGAACAGCCCTGTGCCACTATCGCCCAGTGTGCCCAGGTCAAGGACGCCTGCGGACTGCCCATGAAGCTCGATGAAACTGCCCATGACACCGCGACCCTGCTGGAAGGGGCCGGACGCGGTTGCATGGATGCGGTAGCCGTGAAATTGTCAAAGTTCGGCGGTCTCTCCGCAGCCCGCCAAGCCCGGGATCTCTGCCTTCACCTCGGGGCAAAGATGTGCGTGGAATGCACCTGGGGTTCTGATATTGTAACTGCAGCCGTGCTTCACCTTGCGGCCAGTACGCCGGGTCGCGGGCTTCTCAACACGTGCGACCTGTCGGGGTATGTCATCCCCCGCGTCGCCACTGATTGTCCGCTGCGCAAGGATGGCACCATTGCCCCGCCGAAAGGGCCGGGGCTTGGTATCACGCCGGACCAGGACGTGCTTGGCACACCCGTCGCGGATTTCAGATAAGGGGATAAACCGTGGATAGTCTTTCAAATGCCTTCCCGACCCACGACCCGGAATGGGTGCAGGACATGCACGCAAACCACTATTTGCAAAGCTGGTCCAGGCAGGGCACCCGGCCCCGGGTCATAGCAGGCGCGCAAGGGTCATGGTTCTGGGATACGGACGGCAGGCGTTATCTGGATTTTCAAAGTCAGCTGGTAAACGCAAATCTCGGCCACCAGCATCCGAAGATCGTTCAGGCAATCAAGGATCAGGCGGACAAGCTCTGCTATATCGGCCCGGCGATGGGATCCGGTGTGCGGTCCGAACTCGCGGCACTGATGAACGAGATCACGCCGGGTGACATCTGTTCAACATTTTTCACCACTGGTGGGGCGGCGGCGAATGAACTGGCGATCCGGCTCGCAAAACATTATACCGGGCGACCGAAGATCATCGCGCGGTACCGCAGCTATCACGGGGCCACAGGCAGTACGCTCAGCGTGACAGGCGACCCGCGCCATCACCTGACAAGGGGCGATATGCCGGGGGTGGTGCGTATGCTTGATCCGTACCCTTATCGTATGTCCACCGGTCACACAGACCCGGCGGATTGCCCGGTATGCCAGGGCGGGCCGCATCTGGAAGAGATCCTGATGTACGAAAATCCGGCCACGGTGGCCGCCGTGATCCTGGAGCCTGTTGTGGGTACCAACGGCATCATTGTGCCCCCGGACGGTTATCTGACCTCGATCCGGGAGACGTGTGAAAAATACGGTATCCTGCTGATTGCTGATGAGGTTATGGCGGGTTTCGGGCGTACCGGTGCCTGGTTTGCGATGGATCACTGGGGCGTCGTGCCGGACATTTTGACGGGTGCGAAAGGGATTAATTCGGGCTATGTGCCGCTCGGCACTATGTCGGTGTCGAAAGTGCTCGCCGACTGGTTGCGGGATTATTCATTGCCGGGGGGGTTGACCTATGCAGGCCACCCGCTTGCCTGCGCAAGCGGCGTGGCCGCAATTCGGACAATGCAGGAGGAAGGCACCCTGGCCCATGCCACCAGGATGGGGACAGTGATGCGGGCCAATCTGCGGGCGATGGCAGACAGGCATCCCTCTATCGGGGAGGTGCGCGGCAAGGGCATGTTCAACGGCATCGAACTGGTGAAGAACCGCGCCACGCGGGAACCCCTGGTGCCTTTTGCGGCCAAGGGGGCCGCGGCAAAACCGATGACAGAGATGATGGATTTTGCGATGGACGCCGGGCTCTACCTGTCTTTTTTCTCCAACGTCATCCGGTTGACGCCGCCGCTGAACATTTCGGAACAGGATCTGATGACGGGGCTGGAAATCCTCGACCTTACGCTGGAGATCGCGGACCGGGAAACTGGCCAGAACCGTTCGGGAAAAGACTGAAATATCAGGCCCTTTTCCGCACTTCCGGTGCCGGGCAATATCCCGTGTCTTTCCCGAACACCGCTTCAGCCCTTCCGGATCAGATACATTTGCGGTGTCGCGTCCACATTTGCCGAGACGAGCGTGTGACCCTGTTCGTTGCAGAAATGCGGGATATCGATGACAGCCGCCGGATCATCGGCAAATACGCACAGGGTCTGGCCCCTGGCCATGGGTTGCAGCCGCTTACGGGCTTTCAGAACGGGCAGGGGGCACAAAAGCCCGGTCGCATCCAGGTTCGCATCGTGAGTCATGGGTGGGGAATGTAGCAGGGTTCGGGACGAAGGGAAACCGATGGCTGTGTGCCATGAAATGAATGTCCGCAGGCATTCCTTGCGGTTGACCCGCCACACCCTGGGGGGCAGATGTGATGTTTTGGGGCGTGACGGCTGTGGCTGGTGCGGTTAGGTCTATCTCATGTTTGGAATTGAGATCGTGGACGCAGCCCTGCTGCCAAGCCTGATTGTCGCGCTGCTTGCGGGTGTGATTTCGTTTCTTAGTCCCTGCGTACTGCCGATTGTACCTCCCTACCTCGCCTATATGGGCGGGGTCAGCATGGGTGACATGCAGCGGCCGGACAGGGATATCCGCACCCGGGCTACGCTGGCAGCACTTTTTTTTGTACTGGGTCTGTCGACTGTGTTCCTGGTTCTGGGATTTACAGCGTCGCTCCTGGGGCAATTCTTTCTCGTCTGGAAAGACAGGCTCCTGATCCTTGCCGGCCTTGTGATCATGGTCTTCGGTGCCCATTTTATCGGCGTCTTCCGCATCGGCTTCCTTGACCGGGATGTGCGGATGGACGCGGGGGATTGTGGCGGGTCCGCTGTGGGAGCTTACGTGCTTGGCCTCGCTTTCGCTTTCGGCTGGACGCCCTGCATTGGGCCGATTCTAGGGGCGATCCTGGCATTGGCTGCGGTGGAGGAAAGTACTTCCAGGGGCATTGTTCTGCTCGGCTTCTACGCGCTGGGGCTTGGTATCCCGTTCCTGCTGGTCGCGCTCTTTTTCCCCCGCCTTTCCCGGATTATGGCCCGGATAAATCGGCACCTGGACCGGATTGAAAAGGTCATCGGGGTGCTGCTCTGGACAGTTGGCCTGCTGATGATGACCGGCACGTTCACAGATTTCGCGCTGTGGCTGAATGAACACTTCCCGATCCTGCAGCAATTCGGATAGACAGCCCTGTGCTTTCCTGCCGGGAATGCTGCGGAGAACACGGCAGGCTACAGACCCTGGAAAGTGAGGCGGGCTTGTGGCAATCGATGCCTCCGTGCCACAACGATACCCGAAAAACCGATGACCAGTGCATGCCGCACGGCCGAAGTGATAGTGAACCGGTTCGCGACCCGGAAAAAATTCATTCCGCTGCCTTGATTGGCGAAACGTTGTCGGGCATCCCCGGAAAAGCCGCCCCGTTTCCGATTATTTCTGACCAGTCGAAACCGATGGCCCTGACCTTCCTGGCAGCCCGCCGCACCCGGCGATCCCGGGCGATGCGGCTTTCGCGGCCACCAAAGAGTGCGGCCAGAAGCGCACCGCCCTGATAGGCCCCCGCCACAATCCACACCCGCATGGCAAGCATGGCAGGGGTGAAAATCAGCGTAAGGCCAGTCGCCACACCGAGCCCGAAAACCACCGCTGTCGCCAGTTGCACCCACCACAGCGAGGTCGGTGCCCCAACCGAATAGCCGCCGTTCACGAAATCCACGCTGATTGCGAACATCATCGGGGCAAGCCCCGCCATGGTGGTAAGCGTGGTCAGCAGCACCGGGCGGATCCGATCCTCCGCCGTGCGCACAATCGCCTGAAGGCGCGGCATGCGCCTGGCATACTCCTGATAGGTGTCAATCAGAACAATGTTGTTATTCACCACAATCCCGGCGAGTGCCACAATCCCCGTACCTGTCATAATAATCGAGAATGTCTGATCCATGACCAGCATCCCGATCAGCGCACCCGTGGTGCTGAGCACCACTGCCAGCAGCACGATGACCGAATTGTAGATGCTGTTGAACTGCGCCAGCAGGATGACGAACATCAGCCCGAGCGCGGCACTGAACGCTGATCCCAGGAAGGCCTGGCTTTCTGCCTGATCTTCCTGATCCCCCTTCCATTCCCAGTCCACCCCGGGCGGAAAGATGGCCTCCGTTTCCAGCCATTTGGTCACCAGCGCGATGCGTTCGTTACCGTTGAGCGGCACCGCCCCCGCCACATCAGGGGCCACGACATTACCTGCGCGATCCACAAACAGGGTGTCATCCACATCCGCCTTGATATCGAAATACCGCTTGCCATCCGCCCGGTCGATCTGGCCGAGCTGCGGAACCGGGGTACGGGTGATGAAGTTTGACAGCGGTATCAGCCCCCGCTCCGTGCGCACCCGCAGCGTATTGATCGTGCTGAGCACACGGAATTCTTCCGGCAGGCGGACGCGGATCTCAATCTCTTCGTCGGAATTGTCGATCCGCATGGTATCCAGAAGCAGCCCGCGCGTCACCAGCTGCGTCATCGCGCCCACGCTCAGAACATCCGCACCATAGCGGCCCGCGGCTTCCACATCCACGTCAATTTGCCAGTCGATGCCGGGCAGGGGCCGGGTGTCCTCTATCCGGACAAGCCCCGGCGTGGTGCTGAAGTGGTCGCGCACATAGCCTGCCGCGTCCAGCAGATCCTGCCAGTTTTCGCCTTTAATCCGCAGGTTCAGCGGCTTGCCAGTGGCCGGGCCTGTGGCCAGTTCGGTGATCTCTGCCTCGATGCCGGGGATATTTTTCAGCCGCCCGTTGATGTCGTTCAGGATGCCGTTTCCGGATCCGACAGGCCGCTCTTTCCAGTCGGTCAGCTCAATCTGGATCTGGCCGATGGTGTCAAGCGGTACCTGGGCACCGCCGGTTTCGGTGTCCAGACCGCCTTCGCCGGCAAAGGCAAAGATCGATTCAATGCCGTCAATATCCTGGATCGCGGCTTCGACCTGTCTGACGAGCGCATCCTTTTCCTCCAGGCTCAGGTTGCCGCGGGCGCGGACATAGGCGAGCGCACGCTCGGGCTCTGTTGTCACGAAGAACTCCACCCCCTTGTTGTTGGCCCCGAAATATCCAAAGACGGAAACCACGGTGAAAATGACGCCCGCGATGGCGACAATCGGCATGATCGGATTGCCGATGATCAGATGGATAACCCGGCCGAACATCGATCGGCGGTAGCCCGACCGGATTTTCCTTTCCGGGGGCTGCCAACGCACAGAAGTACCGGTTGCGGACAAGGCCATGCAGCCAAAGATGATGACCGGCACCGCCGCCAAGAATGCGCCGCGCAGCAGCATGAGTATGCCACTGAAAAGCACCAGGCCAGAACCCGCCAGCAGCACCAGCCGCAGCACCCATGGCAGTTTGGTGCGCAGCCGGCCTGCGAGTTTTTCCAGCCCTTGGCTGATACGCCCTGCAACACCGCCGATGACCGGCAGATAGACCAGCGCAACCAGCAGGGACGCGGACAGAACAAAGATCAGCGTCACCGGCAGGTTGCCCATGAACTCCCCCGGCACTCCCGGCCAGAACAGCATCGGCAGGAAGGCACAGAGAGTGGTCGCGGTTGAGGACACAATCGGCCAGAACATGCGTTTTGCCGCAGCGGCATAGGCACGCATCGGGCCGGTGCCTTTGGAGATTTCCTTGTCGGCGTATTCCACCACCACGATGGCCCCGTCGACGAGCATGCCTACGGCCAGGATCAGGCCGAACATGACGATGTTTGAAATCGCAATGCCCGCAACGGCCATAATTGCGAATGACAGCAGAAACGATGTCGGGATAGCAAATCCCACCAGCAGGGCGGAGCGTACGCCAAGTGCGGCCAGCACAACGATCATAACCAGCGCAACGGCGGTCAGCACCGAGGCCTCAAGCTGGCTGACCATGCCCGCGACCTGTGCGCTTTCATCCATCGAGAAGTTGACAGAGATCGAATCCCGCAGTTCCTGCGGCCATTGCTTTTGTGCATCGAGCACGGTCCGGCGTACCAGCTCCACCGTCTGGATCAGGTTCACGCCCTTGCGCTTGACCACCTGCAGGGCGACCGTTGTTTCGCCGTTGTAGCGCGCGGTGCCGACCTGGTCCTCGAATGTCAGGCGGATCTCGGCCAGGTCGCCCAGCGTCACAACGCGGTCGCCGTTCACCTTGATCGGCAGGCTGTAGACGTCGGAGGCCGCATCAAAGGCGGAAGGTATCTTGACCGCAAAGGCACCGTTTTGGGTTTCTACCTCCCCGGCAGCGATCAACCGGTTGTTATTGGAGACGACGTTTATCAACTCTCCCGCCGTAACATTATAGGCCTCCAGTTTCAGGGGATCGATCAACACCTCCAGCATCTCGTCCCGATGGCCGGCAAGCCCGGCTTCCAGCACCTCGGACAGGCTTTCGACATCATCCTGCAGATCCCTGGCCACGCGCAGCAGGGTGCGTTCGGGCACCTGACCGGAAAGCGATATGATCAGGATCGGGAATTCCGAAAAGACGTATTCGGTGATCGTGGGCGTCTCATAGCCTTCCGGAAATTCCCCTTCGGCCTGGCTCAGCTTGTCGCGAACATCCGCAATCGTGGCACCCCTGTCCCAGCCGAATTCGAATTCGAGCACGATACCGGCATAATCTTCCGCTGCCGTGGCGGTCATGGCTTCCAGCCCGTCGAGGTTGGAAAACTTCGATTCCATCGGTTTAACTATTAGTTTTTCGCTGTCTTCGGCACTGATGCCCGGGAAAGGGACAGAGACAAAGAGTGCCGGGATCTGGATATCCGGCTCCCCTTCTTTGGGCAGGAGGTAGTAAGAAACACCCCCCGTGCCAAGCGAAAGCAGCACAAAGGCGATTATCATCCTGGCCCGGGCAGAGGCCCAATCGACGATCCCTGTCATGATGCGTCATCCTTGTAGGTTACCGTAACCTTGCGGCCGTCGGTTACGTATTCCTGTCCCAGCAGGATGATGTCAGCCGTATCGCCGAGACCAGTGATCCAGATTCCGTCAGAACTCTCGTTGACGATGGTCACAGGCTTGAACATCGCGGTATCTTTTTCGATAATCCGAACACCGAGGCGACCCGAGTCATCCAGTGTCAGGGCCGATTGTGGTATCAAGTGACCGACGTCGCCCGCAAGCCCGATATAGATTTCCGCACTCGCCCCGTCGCGGATCAGAAGATCGTCGTTGGGTACGGTAATTTCTACCCGGAAGGTTCTTGTCAGCGGGTCCGCACTGCGCGCAATGAAACTGATCCGGCCCAGTACCTCGCGCCCGTCGATCAGGCGTGCACCTGCCAGCGCATCGTCTGTCAGGCCGCGCACTTGTTGCTCGGTGGCAAAGCCCACCAGTTTGATCGGGTCCAGCTGAATAACCCGTGCGCAAGTCATGCCGGGCTGCAGCAGGGCACCGAATTCAGCGGTGTCACTTTCCAAATGGCCGAAAAACGGTGCCTTGATGGTCAGCTGCTCGATTTCCTTTTCCGCACGTTTCACACTGGCCTGGGCGGCCTCCAATGCAGCCACGCGGGCAATCGCCGTGGTTTCTGCCGCATAACCGCGCTCCACCAGTTCGGCGGAGACCCTGTTTTTGGCTTTCGCCTCTGCCAGGCGGGCTTTCGCCTCTGCCAGTGATGCGTCTTTCGTGCCACTGTCGAGCCGGCAAAGAATCGCGGACTCTTCAACCATGGTTCCCTTGCGCAGGGGCCGGGACACCACGGCACCTGTCGTTTCCGCCTTTACGTCGACCAAACGCCACGCCTCCGTCTTGCCGCGCAGGATGATGCTGCGGGTCACGGGCCGGGCGGATGATTTCATGGCAACGACAGCCACAGCCGGTTTAGTCTCATCCCTTATTTTTGTCTCTGCTATGTCATCTTCCTGCTCAACCCCCGCAAATGCCAGAAGTACCGGGCGTTCAAGGATAATCACATAGAGAAATGCACACACCAGCGTTGCGGTAAGAAGAGATGTCAGTCGCATGATCTTTCCAGTCTCGGGGATTATTACCAACCAAGCACTTTCTCTACACAAAGCACTTCACACCCCTTAATCCTACGGAAACCCGCCAGAAAAGAAAACAATTATTTTTTTTCCTGACACATCCTGTCGCAATCCTGGCGGCATGCCGTGATCGAAATTTGCCTTGGCATGTATTGGCAACTATTGGGTGCCTCGCTATGATGCGACAGCTTTAACGTGCGCGACGGAGGCCACGGCGGTGAGCAGCAGCGACAGATTTATCGAGGAAGTCAGGGAAGAGGTCCAGCGCGACCGCCTTTGGGGCTATGTGCGCCGCTACGGCTGGACCGCACTTGTGGCGGTTCTCGGCCTTGTGGCCTTTATCGCGTGGTCGGAATACCGCAAGGCACAGGCGATTCAGGCCGCCCGGGCCCTTGGCGACCGGATCATTGAAGCAGCGGATGCAGAAGATCCCGCCGCCCGTGCGGAGGCCTTGGGATCCTTGGCATCGGAATCCGGTGCTGCGAAAGTAATCGTGCAAATGCGCCAGGCTGCCGCCCTGGTGGAGGCTGAAGATACCGAAGGTGCGGTGGCGATTTACCAATCTGTGGCGGAGGGATCCGGCGATCCGATTTACGCGGATCTGGCGGCCCTGAAGGCACTCATCCTGCAGGGTGATACCTTGGGGATTGATGCCCGTGTTGCAGTGATTAATATACTGGCTGCACCGGGGGCACCGTTTCGCCCGCTGGCACTGGAACAAAAGGCCCTGGTCCTGATCGATACGGGTGACCCGGATGGCGCGATCACCATCCTGACGGACCTGATTGAGGATAGCGAAGCAACCGATGCGATGCGGATCCGGGCAGGACAGATTTTGGCGGCACTTGGCGGCACGGCACCGTCCGCCCCGCAACTGTTTTCAGAGCAATAAAGGGCACAAATACGCATGAGCAGATTAAGCGGGGGTTCCATGGATACGGAACGCACGATGTACTGGCTAAGGTGCGGCATGCTTTGTGCGGGGCTCGTGCTTGTGCTTGTGAACTGCGGCAACCGTGAACCTGTTTTGCCTGGCGAACGGCTGGATCTGCGGGCACCGCCTCAAGATGATGCGGAACCGGCACCGATTGTGCCGGACAGGCTGGTGCTCGATAAGGCCGTGGTGAACGCGGAGTGGACGCACCGCAACGGATCAGCCAGGCACAATATCCGACATCCGGTACTCAACCGCACACTCACCAGAATCTGGAGCACCGGCATCGGTTCCGGCAACAGCCGGAAGCACCAAATCACGGCGGATCCTGTCATTGCCGGCGGACGCATATTCACGCTCAACAGTCGATCAGGTGCCCGGGCGTTCAGCCCTGCCGGTGTGCTGATCTGGGACCGCGATCTGACACCACCCAACGAAAAGTCTGGCGAAGCCTCTGGCGGTGGCATGGCCTACGGCAGCGGTGCCCTGGCAGTGACCACTGGCCATGGGGATGTCTATGTGCTTGATCCGGCGACCGGTGAACCACGCTGGCGCCATCGCATGCCGGGTGCGATTTCCGCACCCCCTGCCATCATCGGTGACGTGGTTGTGGCGGTCAGCCGCAACAACACGGCACTGGGGCTGAATATCACCAATGGGCGCATCCTGTGGCAAATACTGAGTCCCGGCCGGACCGCAGGCATCGCGGGTGCAGGGGCCCCGGCGGCCATGGGCAACCTTGCGGTAATCCCCTATGCGAGCGGGGAAGTGATCGGCGTGGTCGCAACAAACGGCCTGCGGGCGTGGTCGGCTGCCGTGACCGGCGGTCGCAAGGGTGTGGCGCGCGGGATCATCAATGATATTTCGGCTGATCCGGTGATCGTGGGCACCACTGTCTACGCGGGTAACCAGGCCGGGCGGATTGCCTCTATCGACCGTCGGTCAGGGGCTGGCAACTGGATTGCGCAAGACGGGTCTTACACACCTGTCTGGCCTGCGAGTGGTGCTGTCTTTATCGTGACCGACGCCTTCCGTGTCAAGCGGCTGAATGCCAGCGACGGGCAAGAGGTCTGGTCGGCGGATTTGCCGGGCTACAAGACCGGCCGGCCGCAACGCCGGCGGGACGCCTATGCGCATTTTGGCCCGATTTTGGCGGGGGGCCAGATCTGGGTTGCAAGTTCTGACGGGCTTCTGCGCAGCTATGATCCGGAGACCGGCACCATGACCGGCACGGCTGATATTCCCGGCGGGGCGGCAAGCCAGCCTGCCGTGGCGGATGGCGTCATGTATATCCTGTCCGGCAATGGCCGGCTACACGCCTACCGCTAGCACTCTTTTCATCGGTCTATCGATCAGGTAGGGCGCAACCCGTTCATCTGCACGTTTTCGGGCCATGACCTTTACCCTTGCCATTACAGGTCGCCCGAATGTGGGCAAATCCACCATGTTCAACAGGCTGGTTGGCAAGCGCCTTGCCCTGGTCGATGACCAGCCCGGCGTGACCCGCGACTTCCGCGAGGGTGAAGGGCGGCTCGGGCCGCTGCGATTTACCGTTGTGGATACCGCAGGGCTGGAGGAAACAACCGGCAACAGCCTGCAGGGCCGGATGCGTGCGTTGACAGAACGGGCTGTGGGCCAGGCCGATATTTGCCTGTTTCTGATGGATGCGCGCGCAGGGGTGATGGCGGCTGACCATGTGTTTGCCAATATCTTGCGCAAATTCGGCATACCCGTGATTCTCGGGGCCAACAAGGCGGAAGGACGGGCAGGCCAGGACGGGTATTATGATGCCTTCGGGCTCGGGCTGGGTGAACCGATCATGCTTTCGGCGGAACACGGGGAAGGAATGGATGATCTCTTGCGCGCGCTTGCACCGCTGGCGTCGCACATGGCTGCCGAAACAGGGGTGCCGGACACGGATGTTGCCCTGGAAAACAGCGATGAGACAGCGGTGCCAACCCGTGGGCGGCCGTTGCAGCTTGCCGTTGTCGGGCGTCCGAATGCGGGCAAATCGACGCTGATCAACGTCATTCTGGATGAGGACCGGATGCTGACCGGGCCGGAGGCCGGAATCACCCGGGACGCGATCTTTTCGGACGTCGACTGGGGCGGTACGCCTATGCGTATCTGGGACACGGCTGGCATGCGCAAACGGGCCAAGGTGCAGGAAAGGCTGGAAAAACTGTCCGTCTCTGACGGGCTGCGGGCGGTAAGATTTTCTGAGGTTGTCGTGCTGCTGCTTGACGGACAGATTCCGTTTGAAAGCCAGGATCTGCGGATTGCCGATCTGGCGGCACGGGAGGGCCGTGCGGTGGTGATCGCGGTCAACAAATGGGATCTGGAGGACAACAGGCAGGCGCGGCTCAAGGAACTGAAAGAGAAATGCACCCGCCTGCTGCCCCAGCTGCGGGGGGTGGAACTGATCACCGTCTCTGCCAGGACCGGCTGTGGCCTGAATCGCCTGCGTGCGGCGGTACTGCGGGCCTATGAAACCTGGAACATACGGGTGACAACGGCGCGGTTAAATCGCTGGCTCGCCGGTATGCTGCGCGCCCACCCGCCGCCGGCACCGGGCGGGCGGCGTATCCGGCTGCGGTATATGACCCAGGTACGCACACGACCGCCGGGTTTTGTGGTGATGTGTTCCGCACCGGACATGATGCCTGTCGCCTACACCCGCTATCTGGTGAATGGGCTGCGGGAGGATTTCGGGCTCACCGGCACACCTGTCCGGATATTTATGCGATCCCGGGCGGACATGAACCCCTGTCGCGACAGGAAAGGGAAGCGGGCCATGAATCTGACCAGGCAGATTGGAAGGCGCGACAGCCGGAAGCCGGGGAGCGGCGCATAGCCCTTCCGCCGCCAAAACCACATCGGCCGACGCACCCGCCGTAACCACGCCCGCCCAGGTGGCCGGTCAGAACGTTTTTTGCCGCGGGCCTGTCCCGTTGGAACCAGCCCGCCCGGGAACCGCGCCGGCGGTGTCAGAAAATGAGGCCATCCAAACTCAGCACCTCAAAACTGAAATGGCTCTTGTCCAAATCACCCGTGAAGCCATCAAGCCGGACGGAGGATTGCGGCGTACCATTGATATCGGGCTGCCACGAAACAACGGTATCGGCACCCTCCCGCGTAATCGTCAGTTCATTGTATGCGCGCCCGCCAATAACGAGGGTATCTCCCTCCCCGGCATCGAAGTCTGTTACAACATCCTCCCCGTTTTGGGCATACTGGAACACGAACTCGTCTGCACCACCCTGTCCCGTCAGGGTGTCATTTCCGCGCCCGCCCGCAAGCCAATTGGCGCGTTCATCCCCCCTGAAGGTGTCGTTTCCGTAACCGCCGGCCAGATACTCAACATTGGCCACGGTCCCGGTTCCGTTCAGCGTCTCTTCGGCAAGGTCAACGGTGACCCCGACCCCCCCGTTCCCGTAAAAGGACAGAACGTCTTTGCCGCCCCCGCCATCCACACGGTCCCTATCGCCGGCGAAAATGACATCGTTGCCCGCCCCGCCGTGCAGCGAATCATCCCCGGCACCGCCGACCAGACGGTCATTACCACTGCCACCCTCCA